>NZ_BAAGTS010000005.1:0-1023150 GCF_054781795.1 Rufibacter soli
CAGTTAGAGGTCTTTAAAAGGAGCCGCCGCGTTTTGGGCCTGTTTTCAGAAAAACAGGCCCAAAACGCGGCGGCTCCTGGCATAACTGCTTGCCCTTAGCTATTACGCCATTTAATACTGCAGCCAATGGCCTTGGTGGTAGGCTGGGGTACCGGTTTATTGGTGAGCAAATGATCCAGGGCCGCCTCAGCGTACCGTTTCTCCACTTTGGCCGGGTCACCGGAGTTATCGTCAATGGCGCCTATGTAGGTTATTTTCAGGTCCTGCCCCTGGCGGGTTAAGACGTAGAGCTGTGGGGTGCGGGTGGCGCCGTACCGGCGGGCAATTTCCTGGCTCTCATCTTGCAGGTACACAAACGGGTAATTTTTCTCGCGGGCGCGCTTCTGCATCTCCGGAAAGGCATCTCCCGGGGAGAGTGCCGCATCATTGGGGTTGATGGCGATAACCGGGTACCCTTTGGGGGCATATTTCTGGTGTAGCTGGATCAGGCGTTCCTCGTACAACTTGGCGTAAGGGCAGGTGTTACAGGTAAAGGCAATGATAAATCCTTTGGTGTCTTTCTGATTCTTAAGGCTTACCAATTGGCCATCTACATTTTTCAGCCGGAAGTCAGAGACGGTGTCGCCTAACTGGTAGCCGTTCTCAGGGGCCTTAAAGGCGGAGGCCAGCAGCAGCAAGGTGCTCAAAACTGCCAGGTAAAGGTTAATTCTCTTCATGGGTGCGGCGGGAGGTTTAGTTGAATTTAGAGGAGATAAAGTCTTGCAGTTGGGGCAGGGTAAGGGGCTTCTCAATGAAAAACCGCTGGTGGCGGGCGTTGTTGAGGATAAGGGTAGCCGGAATGGCCCCACTCCAACTGGGGTCCACCAGATCAATCCAGGCATTCTGGTCAGGCTCATCCAGCACAAAGACGGTGCTTTTCAATTGACGGCGGTTCACAAAAGGAATCACCTTTTTCTCCAGGTCCTTGGCAAAGTCCATGCTCACTAAAACCACTTTAAGGGGCTTGTTTTTGTATTGCTGCTGCAGGGCCTCAAAATGGGGCAGCTCCTCTACGCAGGGCTGGCACCAGGTGGCCCAGAAGTTAAGCACGTACGTGGTGTCTGATTTGGAGGAAAGATATTTCTGCAGCTGCGGCAGCTTGGCCAGCGGCACTGGTGGGGTTTGAGCCACGGCGCTGCCAGCCAGGCACATACCTAGCAAGGAAAGGAAAAGAAAGAGAAGTCGCTGGTACTGCATACTCGGGCCGTATTTCCTTGTTAATGTAACGATTCTTTTAGTACCGGGGTACACCTAAGAAACATTTTTAACTACCATTTAAGAACAGCAGCATGAGTGAGAAGTTAGCAGGCAAGAAAATAGCCATATTAGTGGAAAAAGGATTTGAACAGGTAGAGTTAGAGAAACCCCGCAAAGCCCTGCAGGACGCTGGCGCCGAAACCCATCTTATCTCCCCTCAGAAAGGCACGGTGAAAGGCTGGGACATGACTGACTGGGGCAAAGAAGTAGACGTGGACAAAAACCTGAAGGATGCCGTGGCAGCCGACTATGACGGTCTTTTACTGCCCGGCGGTGTCATGAACCCAGATTACCTGCGGGCCAATGAACAGGCGGTGGCCTTTGTGCGGGCCTTTGCTGAAAGCGGCAAGCCCATTGCGGCCATCTGCCACGGCCCTTGGACCCTTATTGAGGCCGGCGCCGTAAAAGGCCGCCAGATGACCAGTTGGCCCTCCCTTAAAACAGACCTCACCAACGCTGGCGCCAACTGGGTAGACCAGGAGGTAGTCACAGACAAGGGCCTGGTGACCAGCCGTAAACCCGAAGATATTCCGGCCTTCAACAAGAAAATGATAGAGGAATTCGCTGAAGGCATTCACAACAGAGGCTAGGTTATTGACTCTTTAAAACGAAAGAGAGCCGCTCATGACCTTGAGCGGCTCTCTTCGTTTTGGGCCTGTTTTCCTGAAATGAGGCTTAAAACAGCAAGACAACCAAGCGTAAAAAAAGAAGGGATGCCTCTTTGCAGAAGCATCCCTTTTAAAGTTGGGCGGTGCGGTCTTTTAGAAGCCTACGCCCAGGTAAACCTGGAACATTCCCGCCTTCACATCATTCAGAGAAGTGTTCAGCAGGCCGGCGTCAAACTTGCCAATATCTGCGAAGCTGCGGTAGTACCTGCCCCCTAACCGGAACATGGACACCTTGGCTTCAACGCCTGCGGCGGCACCGTAGTCAAAGGTATTCAGGCCTTCTTTGTCTATCTCCTTGTCATCGCGTTTGGCGGTGAGCATCACGCCTACCTGTGGGCCGGCATGAATGCTGATGTTCTCAGTGATATTGGCTACGGCCAGTACCGGCACGTCAATGTAGTCAAAACGCAGGTCACCGTCATCAGACTTCACCTCGCGGCGGGTATAAAGTGCCTCTGGCTGAATGGAGAACACGCTGCCAATGCTGAACTGGGAGTAGAAACCGGCGTGCCAGTTGGTAGAGGTTTTCAGGCCTCTGATCTGATCTTCCCCGTCACCGTGCAGGGAGTTGAATAAAACGCCCCCTTTCACCCCGAAGCCACTGTTACCTCTGGGAGAGCCCTCGGCGCCTTCGTTATGGTTAATGATACCTCTGTTCAGTACGCGTTCCTGGGCTTGGGCAGCTCCAAAGAAAAGGGAGGCTATTAAAAGTAAAGTGAGTTTTTTCATAGCAGGTAGTATTTTTGGAATTGTAGTATGGTAATAAAGAGGCCTATGTCTTTACATAAGCTTTCCTCTTATACTGCGTACTGCCCATAATGTTGCAAAAGGAAGAAGCAGGTATTTAGGCCAAAACAAGGTAACCGGCGCCCCTGTTAACCCTTGTACGGCAGAAGGCCCAAAATTGAACCTAAGAAGGATATGTTAAAGATTGCCTGGTCTCCAGAATATGCCCACCCGTTGCCAGAGGCGCACCGGTTTCCTATGCTCAAGTATGAACTGCTGCCCGAACAGCTTTTGTATGAAGGCACGGTCACCCAGGAGAACTTCTTCCAGCCCTCGGCCCTGGCCGAAGACCGAATTCTGCGCGTGCACGATGCTGATTACTGGCACCGGCTGCGCACGCTGGCCCTCACGCCCGCTGAGATCAGGAAGACGGGCTTCCCGCTGTCTAAGGAACTGGTGGACCGTGAGGTGGTGATCATGGGCGGTACGGTAGAAGCCGCTCAATACGCGTTACAGTATGGGGTGGCCATGAACATTGCCGGCGGCACCCACCACGCCTTCACTGACCGCGGCGAAGGGTTTTGCCTGCTCAATGACAACGCCCTGGCCGCGCAATACCTGCTGGACGAAGGAAAGGCCACCCAGATTCTGATTGTGGATTTAGATGTGCACCAGGGCAACGGCACCGCCCAGATCTTTGAACATGAGCCCCGCGTCTTCACCTTTAGTATGCATGGCGGCAACAATTACCCCCTGCAGAAAGAACGCTCAGACCTGGACGTGCCGCTGCCAGACGGCATTGAAGACAAAGCGTACCTTTCCTTGCTGAACCGTCACCTGCCGGCCCTGTTTGACCAGGTAAAGCCAGATTTTGTGTTCTTCCAGAGTGGGGTAGACGTGCTGGCCACTGACAAGCTAGGCAAACTGGGGCTTACGCACGCGGGCTGCAAGGAGCGGGATTTAACGGTGCTGGAGTTGTGTCACCGGCATGGGGTGCCGGTCTGCGCCAGTATGGGCGGCGGCTATTCTACCCGCATTGCAGATATCGTGGAGGCACACGCCAATACCTTTAGGCTGGCGCAGCAGATCTTCTTTTAGGCACTTATATTAAGTAGCGGGTGTCACGTAGCACGATAAAAAAACCGTTTCGGGCCTGTTTTTCAAAAAACAGGCCCGAAACGAAATGTGGTCTTACTATGTGATACTATAAATCAGTCCCGGGTTTTCAGCTTGGTAGCGGGGCTCCGGAACAGGTAGAGAGAGCGTTTGAGTGCCAGGTAAATGAAGGGCACCAATAAGAGCACCAGCAGAAGGTAAATCATCACCTTCATGACACTCAGGAATAGGCTGATGACCATAGCGGCCAATAGAATAGAGGCTGTCAAGAGTAGCCAGAATTGAATGGTTTGCTTTGAGGAACTTCGGCCCATGGATAAAAAATTAGTGAAACAATAAGGCTAAGTCATGCTGGGGCAGCTTAACCCTGTAGAGATCCTTTTGTTTTTGAAGAACGGATACCGCCCGGCAAAAGTGCGAAAGGGGCTCTGTTTTATTAAGTTACAAATTATTTTCCAGTTTTACGTGGTTTTTCCAAAATCGGCCCGAAAACAACCTGCCATCTAAAGGCCCATTTCCAGGTTATCTGGTAACGGTCTACGCCGGCCTGCGCCAGCACGCGTTGCCAGTCTTCCCGGCTAAAAGCCCTTAGCACAGAAAGGGGCGCGTCATTCTTTACCAGATGAGATCTAGAGAAAAGCCGGGTAAGGCCCTTAATGGAATAATAGGCCAGCGGGTGCCGGTGCAGGTCATTGATCAAAACCGCCCCCCGCACCTGCCTCTGCAGTTGGGCGAGTAATCGCGCTAAGTCCTTATCTGGGAAATGGTGCAGAAACAAACTGCAGATCACAATGTCAAACTCCTGCTGGGAAAAGGCTTGTGAAAACACATCGGCCTGGCGGTAAGAAATCTCTGGGAAACTCTGGCTGAGAGAAGCACTGTACTCCAGCATGAAAGGGTTGGCATCTATGCCCACCAACTCTACTGGCAGTTGTCGTTTGCGTGCCCACAGGGCCACCATGCGCAGGGTGTCGCCGCCGCCGCTGCCCAGGTCGGCTATTTTGAGCCTGTTTTTTGAAAAACGTGCCCAAAACGGGTTTCCAACAATTTTATCTAAGCCGTTGCGCACCACGTCATGTCCACCCAGCCACACGTTGATGAACTCCAGTTCCTTCAGGTTCTGGCGCAGGTCATCGCTGGCCAGCGAGAGGTCATCCATAAGTTCCAGCGTGGTGGACCGCTGGTTAAACATAGTGCACAGATAAGAGCATAGACTCCAGGGTAAGGCCCGGGCCGAAGGCGAAGCTGAGGATTGGAGCCTGTTGTTGGGTTGGTTGTAGGTCTCCCCACAGCGCCCGCAGCACAAACAGCACCGTAGCCGACGACATGTTGCCGTATTTGCGCAGCACCTGGTAGGCATATTGGTTGTCTTGGGCGGTTAACCCCAGTGCCTGCTCTATGACTTCCAGAATCTTGCGGCCGCCCGGGTGAATGGCAAACAGGTCTATCTGGTCTAGTTGCAGGTTGAGTTTTTGCAGCAGTGACTGGGTCAGCTGACCAATGCCCTGCTTGATAAGAGCGGGAACGTAAGAAGAAAGCGTCATCTCAAACCCGAAGTCCTGAATGTGCCAGGCCATCTCTTTCTGTCCGGACGGAGCCAGGTCACAATGGAAAGCCTCCACGCCCAAAGAAAGCGGGCCCAAGGGCTGCGGACTGACTACTACGGCGGCCGCACCATCGGCGAAAAGGGCATTGGAGACCAGGTGGTCACTCTCAGCGTGCTTTTGGAAATGGAGGGTGCAGAGTTCGGTGCAGACAATGAGCACGCGGGCTTGGGCATCGGCGCGGCAAATGGTGTCTGCGAGCTTTAAAGCGTTGAAGGCCGCGTAGCAGCCCATGAAATATACGCAGGTACGCTGCACCTGCGGCGATAACCCAAGGGCGTCTACCAATTCAATATCCAGCCCCGGCGCGTACATACCCGTGCAACTTACCGTGATTAAATGGGTGATTTCCTGTATGGCCAGGTGCGGTACCTGGGCCAGGCAGTCCTGCACCGCGGCCACCGACAGCGGGAGCGCCCCTTTCTGGAATTGGCTCATGCGGGCGCCTACCGTAGGGAAAGGCTCCAGGCCGGGGGTGTTGGGGTAAAATTCATAGCTGCCGTTCTGCCGGCCATAGTCTGGGAGCACGGTGTGGCGCTGGTCAATGCCCGAGACCCGGTACAGGGCTTTCAGCTTGCGGGTGTTCTGGGCATCCAGTTGAAGGGCCTCTGCCATAAAGTCCGCGATCTGTTGCTGCGGGAGCACATGCGGGGGATTAGCCGTTCCTATGGCGCAGAGGTAACTCTTCATATAAAGTGTATAAGCAAAAAAGCGCTGAGATGTTTAAAATCTATATTGCTGCGGGAGAAAGGGAATCGGTGCGGCCCGCTTTTCACATACTCAGAATCTGGTGCCTTGGTTTTGGGTTTAAAGAGATTAAAAGGGCTGCCCGTGGGTGCGCCGCATAATGGCCTGGGTTATAAAAGGAAGCCCTTTTAGCCCTGCCACCGCCAGTTCAGACAGAACCGGGTGCCCAAACAGCCGCTGCACCAGCCTGCCGGTCTGTAGCCTGGCGCCAAACTGTCTTTTCCAATTACCAGCGTAGGCGGTCTCCATTTGCTGGCGGGTTTGTTTGCCTTGTAGAAACAGCAGCACCTGGTCAGAGAGCAGCTTACCGGAGTGAATGGCCATGGCCATGCCGTTGCCGCAGAGGGGCGTGATCAATCCGGCGGCATCCCCGGCCATTAGCACCCGTTCTTCCAGGCAGGTTTTAGGGGCGAAGGAGATTTCATTAATGACCAGGGGTTGTGGATAAAGAAAGTCACTGTTGGCGAAGATATCCCGCAGGAAAGGATTCTTGCTGAGTTCCTGGGCTTCCATTTCGGCAATAGTGCCGTACCTTTTGAGGTTCTGCCGGGTGGTAAGGTAACAGAAGCAGTAGCGGTCCTGCTCAATGGCTGAAATGCCCGCGTACCCGTCTGTAAAATTGTGCAGGGCTATCAGGTGCTTAGGCATTTGGGTGCGCACATGGTACTTAACGGCCATGTACGGGGAGCGTTCCTCAAAGAACTCCCGGTTGAGCCGACGGTCTAGGCCACTGCGTTTGCCGTAGGCGCCAATGACCACCTGGGCCTGCAGCGTTTCTCCAGAGGAAAGCGTGACGGTGAACAGGTTTTCTTCAAAAGAAACGTCTGTGGCGGTAGCCTGCTGCCGGAAGGCAACCCCCTGCCTAAGTGCCATCTCATAGAGGTAATGGTCTAACCGGTACCGGCTCACGCCTGTGCCGCCCAAATCAAGGGGAGTCTGCAGCATTTTCCCTTTAGGCGAGGACAACATAAACTTGGTTAAGCGGGCGGGCTCCAGGTTATCAATCCGTATTTGAAGTGCCTGTAGGTAGGGCAGTACCTCATTAGAAATATATTCGCCGCATACCTTGTGGAAGGGGTACTGCTTTTTCTCGATAACTGTCACCTCTATCCCTTGGCCCGATAATTGCAAAGCACTAACCAGGCCCGCCAATCCTCCGCCAATGATAATGGTTTTACGGCTGTTCATGCTGGTGATATGGTATTATAATTTAAGTGCAATAGCAGTAACGTATAATTCATTTTAATGTCTGTAGTAGGCGTAAAAATCCAAAACTAAGTTTGATTAGGATGCGTTAATATTATGTGCAGACAGCCGTAAGTTGTTGTAATTCAAGCTAAACAAAAATGCCCCATGAAACACTTTATACTTTTATTATTTATTTGCCTCACCTTCGGGGATTTGTCGGCTCAGGTGCGGGTACGCGCCATGCCAGCAGAACAGAAGAGCGAGGCAAAAGCAAGTCAGGAAGATCCTGGCCTTTCAGTCTACCCCAATCCCTCCAGCGGCATAGTGACCATCTCTCTGGAAGGCTATGAAGGAAAGAAAACAGACTTACGTATAATGAACGTGATTGGGAACGTGGTGTACCGGGAAGTGGTGCAGGATCCCAGCGCCCATTTTGCCAAAACCCTTGACTTAACCAAACTGGCCAAAGGCTTGTACTACGTTAAAATTGAGGCCGCTAATTATAGTGAGGTAAGAAAAGTAATTCTGAGGTAACTTTCAGATTTCTGTTGAAAAAGGCAAGGCCCCCGGGTCTTGCCTTTTTTGTTATTGGTTAGTGGTTTCCAAATGGATGCTAATAGACGCGTTTACTTTTATCTGTTGAAGACATATTTTCCTTTCATGGTTTTATGCTGGGTATTTTATGATTGAATTATGGGAATTTAAGTTAATACAAAAGACGCAGGAAATGAATGTCTTGCTGTATAGCGGCTCAAGAATCTAACCAGGCAAATAACACTGCAAGAGAAAGGGTTTGGCAAAAGTTTATTATGTGCGGCAGGAAGTAATGGCAATCGCACTTTCATTAAAAAGCAAAGTACAGCATAGTTTAACTTCTGTATTAAATTCTGCTCTCGGATTTGGAAACTAAGCGTTATAGGTCTCTGGCCTTGCCAAATAACAGGTAGTATTTAGCCGTGAATAATTTGGGTATCTGCCAAAAGATAAAGGAAAACCTGGACAGATAGATATTTCCCGGATGGCCAGAACAGGTCCGGTAAAATGGTCAGGCTTCACTTAAAAAAGAGGTGGGAAAAAAGAGTGGCCCCGTCAGGAATCGAACCTGAATCTAAAGTTTAGGAAACTTCTATTCTATCCGTTGAACTACGGGGCCATTTAAAAGCCGGCTACGGGCGTCTGCTGTAAAAGTAAGGTAAAATTAGGAGCCAGGAAACTCAATGCCAACTAAAGCCCCACATTTTTATCTGGTTTCACAAAGCGGAGCCAAGAGAAAAGGGAATTAGGAAGAATAGAAAAAAGGAGGATCAGGCACGCGTATGGCAGTCAATTTTAAAATGAGAAGTAAATAGGCGAAAGGATTAGGATAAAAACAAACAAAGCAATTTTATTAGATTGGCTTTTATTAATTGGAATAACGTAATTTAATTCCTGGGCTGTAACGGTTTGATTATTGCGCCTTATTTTTATATTTGTGCTCTATTAAATAAAAACAAACATTTAAATCTATAAAACTATGAGAGAACAACTCAAAGGCAAGCTTGACAAAATGCAGATGGAAGTAATCCGTGATTGCCAGAATGTTGAAGACGTTCAATTAATGTTAGGTATTTTCAGCCAGATGAATGAGGCGTTAAACCAAATTCCTGATTCAATGAACAAGCCTAAAGGTGCAAAAAGAGGCCGTAAGCCAAAAAACGCAGAAGCTAATTCATAAGGTTATATTTTAACAATTGCCTTAAATGGGTGAAGGAGACTTGCAAGCAGGTTCCCTTCACCCATTTTCATTTTAAAAAAGTACTCAGTAAGCCATTTAAGAATTTTCAAGGAGTAATTTATTTTTTAAGCTGCCTTTCCAGGCCGATTAGGAAACCCCTACTTTCTTTTGAATTTCAGGGTAATTCATTGAAGTATGTTGGGTAAGTCATTGGCTTTCAGTTGATCTGGTAAAGGATTTTCTCCCGTTCTTATTGACAAGGGTGGGTGCGGGCAGGAGCCAAGGCCTAAAATTTTAAACTAGTATGCCTGAAAGGCAAAGAAAAGGAGGGAATTCACGTATATGTGGCGTTGGCACGTAAGCCAAATAAGAAGAAGGAGGCTGCCTGGGTGTAACCTGACTTCTGATACTTAAATATATTCCATGGAGTCACAAGTGACTAACATATCTTTAGAGCCCCATGAATCAGATGATTCGCAACCGGCGTTGCTTTTCATCCCAGATATAAGTGGCTTTACGCGCTTCATGCATGAGAATGGAGTACGCTATAGCCGCAACCTCATTGCCGATTTACTTGAAACCATTATTGAGGGCAATATCCTTAATATGGAGTTGTGCGAAATACAGGGAGACGCTATTTTATTCTATAAACTGGGCGATCCGCCGGCCATTGACCAGATAGTAAGCCAGTGCAAGCAAATCTTCCTTGATTTTCAGAATTACCTCCGTATTATGGAGCGGGACAAGTTTTTGCCCAGCGCGCAGTTATCAGAGACGAAACTTACCCTTAAAATAGTAGTGCATTATGGGCGCATTAGCGTCACCCAGATCAGGGATTATACCAAACTGATGGGCACCGATGTGATTATGGCGCACCGGTTGCTTAAAAACAGCATTGAAGGGTCTGAATATGTGCTCTTAACAGAAGGATACCTGAATACCCAGGACCCAGAAGCCGTTAAACAAAACTTTGAGTGGTCTCAGCTAAAGGAAGGGGAGAACGAGTATGAACACATGGGCCTGGTACGCTATAAATATGCGTTTCTTACGCCTTTGCGCCTGCTCGTAACCGACCCTGAGGTTGAGCATACGCACAAACAGTACCCCAATACCTTTTCTCTCAAGAGCCACATAAAAGCTCCTGTGAATTTGGTGTGGCGCGTTATCCAGAATTACCGGCTTAAACCTAAATGGATGCATCGGGTCAAATCGGCTAGGTTTGACACAAAGAAAATAAACCGCATTGGCACCAACTATCTGTGTGAAATGGAAAAAGGCGGGCTTATTGAAATGCAGACGCTGCAAAGCCGGGTTACCCCAGAAAAAACAGAGGTAATTGAGAAAATGGCCAATTTTAAAATGTTTCCCAACTCGCTTATCTTCTACTACCTGTATGAGGAAGAAGGTGGCACCTTTCTCACACTGGAGTTCCATTACAGTAGAGTGTCAGTAGGAGATTACTTCTATGACTATTTTGGCCGTAGCCAGATCAAAGCGTTTATGAAGGCCTCGCTGGTGCAGTTGAAAATGCTGTGTGAGCAGCTACAAGCCGCCAGGAAGCAGCCCTAATAATTTTAGACACGCCTGTAACAGAAAGGGCCGCCATAAGAATGGCGGCCCTTTCTGTTGGTATGGATCCCGTAAAAACTATTGGGCAATGGCAATCACAAAGGAAAGCACCGTAAGGATAATCCCTATCATGAAGATGGTATATGAGATGCGCAGCAGACGGTACTTGCTCTTCAGCACATCACCCAAGTAATAAATATCAGTGATCATGTTGTTGTAGAGGGCGTTTTTGTCGCGCATGATATCATGCATGCCGGCCTGAAAGTCTTCTAACGGAATTTTGGTGAAATTCCCGAAGAACAGCAGGTTGATACGGCGGCTGGTAAGTTTATCTGGCCTAAGCCGGAAACTGGTAACCTCTGGCTGCGCCGAGATAATAGCGGAGATAACAGAAGCCAGCGTAGTGGCCAGCAGAATGCCCACCGGTATCATTAAAACTGGGTTACGGGTAAACTCCGCGCCAATAATAGAAGACTTGGTACCCAGATACGTGATGATAATAGACATGATGATGGCATTGAGGCTGATCATCATGTTGGCCTTATTATCTGCAATGGCACTTAGGCTTATATGGTTGTCATAGGTGCTTTTAAACATGGTCTCAATGCCACGCTTAGGCTGCGCCATGGTTTCCCGGTTCTTCTTCTCCTTTTTCTTTTTCTTCTTAGCCAGTTCCTGCTGGTGCGTGCGCTGCGCCTGAATGTTTTTGCTGAGCTGTTTGGAGAACTTGGCCTGCGCCGGTTGGGTCCTGAAGGAGACAGAAAGCAGGAAGTCTAGTTGATACTGAGACCATTCCAGGTCTGTGAAGGTGCGGTCCAAAAAGATTTCCCACTCCACGCGCAGCAGTTCTGCGGTGGCAAAGAAGGTATCTTTTCCAATGTTGGCAATGTCTGCATCAACAAGAATGTCTTCCAGCAGGTGGTGCGTGAGCTGGCCTTGCTTAGTGGCCATGATACAACGGTTCACCTGAGTAATTTTGTCCTCTGGGTATTTTTCTTCGCGCAGAAAATGGGTGGCTATTTCAACGCTTTCATCCTCATGGTTCTCATAAGTGGTAATATAGCCGGTGTCATGGAACCAGGCTGCCAGTAGCAGAATCTCAAGTTCTTCATCAGATAGTTGTAATGTCTCAGCTAAGTGACGGGCTTCTTTCACCACTTCAAACGTGTGTTTGTAGTTGTGATAAACCAGCTTCTTAGATAGTTTCTCCTTAAAAAGGGCAAAAACAAAATTGCCTGCTTTCCGGATGAGATCTTCTTTTTCCATAAAATAGATTGGAGCGGTATTGCCCTGGCACTTGCGCTGAGGAAGCATGAGAGCTTCCTCTTTGGAGGTTGAATCCAAAGGTCTACAACGCTATTTCCTTCTGTAAGGTTAGAAATTTGCCTTCCCGTAAAAAGAAAGACGGGTGCCAGACCTGCTGCTTCCTGGCAACCGGCCGTAGCTGCCAGGCTGAAATGGAGGGGAATGTGGTGGCGGCAAGCAGTCAAGCAGAAGGTTTTCAGACCTTGGGTTTATAACCCATAGAAGGCGTTCTTCGGGCTGCGTTTTTATGCCAAACTACCTTACGCAAAAGGAGTTGCCTTTCTAAGGAAAGCCACATGCAGAAAGCCTTTTGGTTCTCCAGCGTATGCTTTACATATAGACGTTTCCAGTTCTTGCTAACCCTACACCGCTTGCTTACGTCATAGGGTCAAATATTGTACTGAATCTATTTTAAAAGTGGGTGAACCATCGCGATAGGCGATACTCCGTATAAAGAGCAGCTTTTACGTAGAAGGTACCCTTTTACCTTAATCTCCGGCCGAACAGAAAGCCTTGCCCGTATTGTTCATGAAAAATAAATACATTCTTCTTTTCCTGCCGGTGGCCTTGTTCTGCCTGTTGCAGGCTTGTACTACCGCAAAACCTTATTACGCTCGTTCAGTCACAGACTGGAAAAGCAACACGCCCAAAGACTCCTCAGAGATCATTTACTCTGTATTCCTGATCGGGGATGCCGGAGCCCCCATCACAGACCGGCCCGATCCCAACCTGATGCTACTCAGATCCCAGATCATGGCTGCCGGTGCCCGCAGTACCGTGGTGTACCTGGGTGACAATATTTACCAGAACGGCTTGCCAGAGCCGGGAGCTTATGACCGTAAAACGGCAGAGGCCCGCATGAAGGCGCAGCTGGATATCTTGAAAGGGTACCCCGGCGAGAAATACATGATCCCGGGCAACCATGACTGGGGCGGTGGCAGCGGCAGCCCAGACGGGTGGGACGCCGTGGTCAGGGAAGAGCGCTTTGTGGAAGAATACCTCACAGACAGCAGCATTGTGGTGGGCACAGACTTCTTTGTACCGGGCGGGGGCTGCCCAGGCCCCTTTGAGGTATTGGTGGAAGATGATATTGTTCTGATTGCGCTGAACTCACAGTGGTGGCTACACCCATATGAGCGGCCATACGGCAATGATAGCCCCTGCGGGGTAGTCAATGAGGTAGACATGCTGGTGCAACTGGAAGACATCATTGACAAGAACAAAGGCAAAAATATCATGGTGGTGGGGCACCACCCCCTTTTCAGTAATGGTATTCACGGGGGGTATTTTACCCTTACAGACCATTTGTTCCCCCTTACCATTGTAAGAAAAGGCTGGGTGTTGCCGCTTCCTATTATTGGGTCAATCTACCCTCTGTCCCGGAAGTACGGCGGTATTGCCCAGGATATTCCGCACCCCACCTACCAGGCCTACATTAAAGGCTTGATGGGCGTGTTTGAGAAATATGATAACATAGTCTACGCCGCCGGGCATGAGCACAACCTGCAATATTACAAGGCGGGCAAGCTGCCCCATATCATTAGTGGATCTGGCTGTAAAACCCAGCACGTAAAGAATGGTGGAGACGCCTTTTACGCCCACAAATCAAAGGGTTTTGCGCGGGTAAACTACTACCGCAACGGCGAGGCCTGGGTAGAGTTCTGGACCACCGATGAAAGCGGGAAAGAGCCGCCTGCCATGGCGTTTAGGACCCCTATGTACGCTAAATCTGTAACTGAGCCCAGCCGCATAGCCGCTAATCCCGTCAATTACAAAGACAGCACCATCACCGTGCCGGCTAACCCCGCCTATGCCGCCGGCGGCGTGAAGACCGGGTTGCTGGGCGCCCACTACAGACAGGAATGGCTTACTCCGGTTACCCTTCCTTTGCTAGATCTGCAAAATGAAAAGGGAGGATTGATTCCCTATAAAAAAGGGGGCGGCAAGCAAACGGCTTCCCTGAAACTCCGCAATGAAGAAGGTCGGCTCTACACTTTGCGTTCTGTAAATAAAGACCCCACCAGCGTACTGCCTGTGGCCCTGCAGGAAACCTTTGCCCGTGACTTATTGCAAGACCAGATCTCTGCGCAGCATCCGTACGGGGCATTGATTTCAGCGCAGCTGGCAGATGTGACCGGGGTGTACCATACCAACCCTAAACTGGTGTACGTGCCTAGTGACCCCCACTTGCGCCAGTACATTGATGAGTTCAGCAATACCATGGCCTTTCTGGAGGAAGACCCCAATGAAGACCACTCAGACGTGGCCAGCCTGGGCAACGCCACTAATATTGTAGGCACCGAGAAGGTGCTGGAACGAAAGAAAAATGACCATGATAACCGGGTAGACGAGCAGGAATATGCCCGCGCCCGCCTGCTAGACATGCTCCTGGGGGACTGGGACCGGCATGAAGGGCAATGGCGCTGGGTGGAAACCAAATTTGGGGATGATTCCCGTTCTTTTAGGCCCGTACCAGAGGACCGCGACGTGGCCCTTTTCAAGGCCGACGGGATTATTCCCTGGCTGGTTAGCCGCCGGTGGGCTGTCCGTAACTTCCAGCACTTTGGCAAAGACTACGGAGATTACAAAGGCCTTAACCTCACGGCCCTTACCGTTGACCGTACCTTCCTGTCTAGCGTGACCAGAGACCAGTGGCAGGCAATTGCCAAAGAGATGAAGAACGTGCTCACCGATGCCGCCATAGAGGAGGCCGTCCGGCAGATGCCCAAAGAGGTGTTCCCAATGTCTGGGCCAGAGATCATTGCCAAGCTCAAGTCCAGGAGAGACCTGCTGCCACAGGTGGCAGACAAGTACTACCTGCACCTGGCCGAAGACGTAGACATTGCCGGCAGTGACAAGCGGGAGAAGTTTGAAGTGCGCCGCCTCAACGACAATGAGACGGAAGTGACCGTGCGCAAAATCAACAAGGAAGGCGAAATAAGCCGGGTGTTGTACCAGCGCAAGTTCCTACACAAAGAAACCGAGGAAATCAGGCTTTATGGCCTTGGCGGAGATGATGTGTTTGAGATAACTGGCAACGTGAAACAAGGGCCCATGGTCCGGATCATAGGCGGCGAGGGGAAAGATTCCATCACGGATAAGTCCATGGTAAAAGGCTTTGTGCGCAAGACCAAGGTCTATGATTACACCAAAGAGGAAAACGTGCTGGCGCTGGGACCAGAGTCTGAAGACAAAACGGAAGACTATGAAGACGTGAACGTCTATGACCGCGACAACTATAAAATCCCGTACCTGGGGCCGCGTCTGTCTTTGGAGTATAACGTAGATGACGGTCTGTTCTTGGGTGGGGGAGTCCTGTACAGGAACCATAAATTCCGGAAGAAGCCCTATGCTTCAGAGCACACCCTGCTGGCCAACTATGCCTTTGCTACGGGCGCCTATAACATCAGGTATGACAGTGAGTTCAAACAAATCTTCAATGACGAGCTGGACTTAGGGGTGAAGGCTGCCATCAATGGCCCACAATACCAGATCAACTTCTTTGGCTTGGGCAATGAAACCAAGCAGACCCGCGAGATTGACTATTACCGCGTAAGAATAGCGCGTATGATGGCATCGCCTACCATCAATACCAACTTCACCAGCTTTATACGCATGGGCATTGGCCCTATCTATGACCGGTATGAGCTGCAGCATTACCCTGGCCGTTTTGTAGATGAGACCTTCTCTGAAGAGGTATTTGGGGTAGATCAGTTTATTGGGGTCAGAGGCTTTATGCGGGCGCAGGCGGTCAGCACCCCGGTAAACCCGCGTATTGGGTTGAAGTGGTTAAACGAGTTCTCCTACAGCCGCCAGTTAAAGGGCCAGGGCAAGAACTTCGGGCACATAGATTCTGAGTTCATCTTCTATATTGGGCCGCGCCTGCCATTCCAGGTGACGCTGGCCGCCCGGTTTGGAGGGGCGCACAATTTCGGGGATTTTCCGTTTTACCAGGCAAATACCTTGGGTGGCCTTTCTAACCTAAGGGGATACCGCCGCACCCGGTTTGCTGGCCGCAGCTCGCTATACCAGAACACAGAACTGCGCGTGCAGCTGTTTAAATTCAATGTCTACCTTTTCCCGGGCAAGTTTGGGGTTATGGGCCTGATAGACCATGGCCGGGTTTGGGCAGACGGCGACAAATCCAACAAAATACATAGGGGCGTAGGCGGCGGCATCTGGGTAGACGTGCTCAAGCAAGCCGTGGTTAATGCCACCTACTCTGTGGGCGAGGAAGATAAACTGGTGAATCTCAATTTTGGGTTCCTGTTTTAAAAAGTAACTACGTAGTACTAAAAGTATCTAACACCATTGGCATGAAACACTTTTATTTCTTTTTTGGGGTCCTGGCGCTTCTGACGTTGGGGTCGCAGGCAAATGCACAGGGCTTTTTCTCAGACTCATTACGGGCCACCGAAGACCCCGAGGAATTGGCCAACCCGTCTGTGGTGGGTATGGGTAAAAGCAAGGGCGTGGTCATTAGGTATGAACGCCTGCCCCGCTTTGGCATGTGGTCAGAGGGCAAGCAAGAGGGTGTAAGAGACGCTGAGGCCAAGGTGCTCAAGAGCAATCGGTTTGAGTTCAAGGCCTATGCCCCGCTGGTGAACAATCCCCATTTTAAGATGGTACTGGGCGGAAGCTATTTTATAGAGGAATTCAATTTCAGTAACCCCGAGGACCAGAAATACCCCTTGTACCAACGGCTGGAAGACAAGAACCTACGCTCCCTGGACGGACAGCTGATCATGCTCAAACCCCTCAACAACAAAAACTACATTGTGTTCAGGGTGAAGGGCGAACTGAACGGGGACTACGGCAAGCATTCCAACGTAAGCCTCAAGCGGTATTTCAGAACCTCTATGGAGGCCATTTACGGCTGGAAGAAAAGCCCTTACCTGTCTTACGGGATAGGAGCCCAGCTAGGCTATGCCTTCGGGCGGCAAACCATTTACCCAGCCTTTCTATACAACCGCACCTTCAATGAAAAGTGGGGGGTGGAGGCCATCTTCCCGGCTAACGTGACCTTGCGGCGTAACTTCTCAGAAAAGTCTTTGCTATACCTGGGCTATAAGATTGAAGGGGCCACCTACAACATCAACATTGACACCGAGCCCTTTACCCAATATGAGACCGTAGAGATTAGAAAGTCTGAGGTGAAAGGCCGGCTAAGGTGGGACCGGGAGATCTATGATTTTCTGTGGTTTGGGTTAGAGACGGGTTATCGCTATAATCACCGCTTTAACGTGTATGACGGCCGCAACAAAACGGCTAATCCCCTCATAGAAAACCATATCAAAGACGCGGTGTTCTTCAACGTGGAGCTGTTCCTGGTGCCCCCACGCCGCTTCTTAAAACAATAGATTTCTGTTTTGGGCCTATTTTTCAGAAAACAGGCCCAAAACAGAAACAAGCTCTATTCTTATTTAAAACTGAAAAGCCCCGGCCCTGACAAAATCATCTGTCAGGGCCGGGGCTTTTCTGGTGGGTGTGCTTCCTGAAGACGCCTAGCGGGCCGCCTTCTTTTTCAGGAAGTGGTAGATGTCATACTGGGCCCGTATAGAGGCCGTAGGGTCACTGGAGATCCAGTACTGGTTGTCTGCGGTGCGGGCCTTCTGGTTGTCCTGGCGCTGGATGTCCAGCAAGTGCCGGAGTTCCTTGCGCAGGTCTGGGTTGTAGATAGGGAAGGCCACTTCTACCCGCCGGCTCAGGTTGCGGTTCATCCAGTCAGCGGAGGCCACGTAGATTTTCTCTTCGCCGCCGTTACCGAACACGTAAATACGGCCGTGTTCCAGGTACCGGTCTACAATGCTGCGCACAATAATATTCTCGCTCAGGCCCCGTACGCCGGGTATAAGGGTGCAGATACCCCGCACCAGCAATTCTATCTTCACGCCGGCCTGGCTGGCCTCATACAATTGCTGGACCATGCGGCTGTCTTGCAGGGCATTCATCTTCAAAATCATGTAGGCCGGCTTTCCTTCCTGGGCCAGGCGCATCTCGTTCTGGATGAGTTCTGTAAATCCTTCGCGCAGGTTGAACGGCGAGACCAGCAAGTGCTCAAAGGTTTGGTTTTTGTTACCGTCTACCAGGAAATTGAACACCTGGGCCAACTCACTGGTAAGGCGTTCATCTGTGGTGAAGAGGGCGTGGTCTGTATACACCAGCGAGGTCTTCTCATTATAGTTACCGGTGCTCAAATAGGCGTAATGCATGGCCTGCCCGTCTTCCTGGCGGGTGACCAGGCCGATCTTGCTGTGTACTTTGAGGTCTGGCACGCCATAGATCACGTTGGCGCCTGCCTTCTCCATCTTGTTACCCCAGAAGATGTTAGACTCCTCATCAAAACGGGCCTTCAATTCCACCACCACCGTTACCAGCTTGCCATGCTCGGCTGCCCTGATCAGGGCCTTGGCGATTTTAGATTTCTCGGCTACGCGGTATAGGGTAATGCTGATGCTGGTCACCTGCGGGTCATCGGCGGCCTCTTCAAAAAACCGAAGCGCGTAGTCAAACTTCTGGTAGGGGTAATGCACCATGTATTCCTTTTTCTTCATGGCATCCAGCAGGCTGGGCGCGTTTTCCAGCTCAGGGTGGGGCAAGGGTGGCGCCGCTTCATAGTAGAGCGGGGCCATGTCAAACTTAGGAAACCCGAAGAAGTCCCTGAAATTATGGTAGCGGCTGCCCACCACCAGTTCCTCAGAGGTGAGGCCGGTGCGGTCCAGCAGGGCATTGAGCAGGGCTTCAGGGGTTTTGGGGTCATACAGGAGCCGGCTGGGGTGCCCGGTCTCCCGCTTTTTAAGGCTTTTCTTGATCTTGGCCATGAGGTTACCAGATACCTCTTCCTCAATGTCCAGTTCGGCGTCGCGGGAGAGTTTCACGGCAAAGGCCTCAACGTGGGCGAAGCCAGGGAAAAGGTCTTGCAGGCCTATCCTGATCACGTCATCCAGCATCATCACAAAATGCTTTCCGTCTTCAGCGGGCAGCTGCACAAACCGGCTGCCGTGCTTCTGGGTGGGTATCTCTAAGATAGCGTATTGGTCGTGGGTGGTTTCCTGGTCTGGGGTGGGCGTTAGCTGCACCATCAGGTAGACGGTCTGGTCTTTCAGGAACAAAGGGCTGGGGTTAGAGCTGAAGATAATGGGCACCAGCAGCGGCTTCACGGTTTTTTTGAAGTAGTCCAGTGCCATTTCGCGCTGGCTGGCGGTGCACTCGGTCTCATCTATCAGGCAGATGTGCTCTTTGCGCAACTCGGGCAGCAGCTCATTCCTGAAGATCTTGCCAAACTCCTTCTGTTGCCGTGATACCTCCTGCAGAATCTCGTCCAGTTCGGCTGAGGGGTCTTCCTCCAGCTTTTCACGGGTTTTCTTCTTCAGCTTCACCAGGCGGCGCATGGTGGCCACGCGCACTTTGAAATACTCGTCCAGGTTAGAGGAGAAAATGGCCATGAAGTTGAGGCGTTCCAGCAGCGGAACCCGCGGGTCTTTGGCCTCTTGCAGCACCCGGTAGTTAAACGCCAGCCAGCTGAGTTCACGGCTTAGAAGCGGAGTTTCTGAAGGGGAGGCCCCGGATGTAATCTGTTGGGTTGGGTCTGAATTTTCAATTGCAGCCATTCTGGAATAAAAGTAAAAGGGGGAGTTCTGGAAAGCGACGGGAGGGCTTACCGGTAGTTTTTAGGGAAGTCAAAGAAGAGCAGCTTGGCATTCTCTTTGGAGATCTCGCCCCAGTAGCCGCAGTCAAAGCTGATGGCCACCACGCCCGCGGTAGGTACGTTGGCAATGCTTTTTTCTGGGGTGATGTGGTTGGACAGCTCCGTAAAGACCGGGTTATGCCCTACCAGCATGACGTGGTCATATTCCTCGGGCAGCACCTGGATAAAGTCTAGCAGGTCCTCAGCCGTAATTTGGTAAAGCTCTTCCTGCACCGCAATCTTCTCGGGATCATAGTCCAGTTCCTTGGCAATAAGCGTGGCCGTTGAAATAGCCCTTACCGCTGAACTTGAAATGATCAGGTCTAGCTTGGTTTTGCGCTCCAGCAGCTCCTGGCCAATTAATTTGGCGTCATTGCGACCCCGCTTGGCCAAGGGGCGGTCATGGTCACTGAGCTCTTCAAATTTCCAGCTGGATTTTGCGTGGCGTAACAGATATAGCGTCTTCATTGGGCTTCTATAACATGAATAGCCATAGTCCTGCGTAAAACACACAATTATGGCTACTGTCTTTACTGAAACCGCCGTGAAATAGTTGTGGTAGTGGCCTTGACCTATGCCTAAGGACCGTAAACCTTAGGATTACTCAGTCATGAACCGCTCTCAATCCTGAAGCTTGGGGCCTTGGTCCTTGGTCCTTTTTTGGTCTAGCACTTCAAGTACCTTGCAGGTCGTTTCTGTTTTAGGCCTGCTTTTAGGAAAACAGGCCCAAAACAGAAACCTCTCAAATCTATGCCCCAAAGTGTTGTTCCGGCCACGTTTCTTTAGGATGACCAAAAAGGATTTTCAATGAAAAAGGGAACCCTCTTCTAGGCTCCCTTCTTTGGTAAGATTGTTTTCCTGTTTTAGGCCCGTTTTTAGAAAAACGGGCCTAAAACAGGAAAAGGGTTACGCTTCCTCCTGCTGAGGCGCGTTATTGGGGTAACGCTCATAGTGGAGCCTGGACACCTGCTGGAGCAGTACCTCGCGCAGCTCATCAATATTGATGCGGTTGGTGGCCGAGATGAAGATGGCGGGCGTGTGCTGCTTGGCCATGTAGGTAGACTTCAGTTCATTGATGTCTGGACGGGCCTCCGGGTTATGCTCCTGCATCTCGCGTTCGCGCTCCTCCAGGTACAAATCGGTTTTGTTGAACACCAGAATGACCGGCTTGTCTGCTGAGTGAATGTCTTTCAGGGTTTCGTTCACCACGTTGATGTGCTCCTCAAAGGACGGGTGCGATACATCTACCACGTGCAGCAGCAGGTCAGACTCCCTGATCTCGTCCAGGGTGGTCTTGAAGCTTTCAATAAGCTTGGTAGGCAACTTTCTTATAAACCCTACCGTGTCTGAGAGCAGGAACGGGATGTTGTCAATCACCATTTTGCGCACGGTGGCGTCTACGGTGGCAAACAGTTTATTCTCGGCAAACACGTCTGCCTTGGTGAGCAGGTTCATGAGCGTAGACTTGCCCACGTTGGTATACCCCACCAGAGACACGCGCACAATGCCGGACCGGGACTTGCGCTGCTCAAAGTTCTGCTTCTCAAACTTCTCCAGTTTTTCCTTGAGCAAGGTGATCTTTTCGCGCACAATCCGTCTGTCGGTCTCAATCTCAGTTTCCCCTGGTCCACGCATGGCCACGCCCCCACCTTTCTGGCGGCTTAAGTGGGTCCACATGTTGGTCAGGCGGGGCAGCAGATAACGGTACTGGGCAAGTTCTACCTGGGCGCGGGCGGTGGCGGTCTGGGCGCGCAGCGCGAAGATGTCCAGGATGAGCAAACTGCGGTCAATGATCTTCACCTCCAGCTCGCGCTCCAGGTTACGCACCTGAGAGGGGGACAGGTCATCATCGAAAATAACCATGTCTACCTTGTGTTCTTTGACAAACGCCTGGATTTCCTCCAGCTTGCCCTTGCCCACGTAGGTGCGCATATCAGGCTTGTCTAGTTTCTGCACAAACCGCTTGAGCGTTTTGGCGCCCACGGTCTCGGTCAGGAAGGCCAGTTCGTCTAAATATTCCTTGGTCTTTTCATCGGTCTGCTTGTAGGCAGGCACGGCCACCAAGACAGCGGTTTCCTGGTCTTTGGCAGTTATATGGAGCGATTTCTTCATGTAGTCTTTTTACTTTTTAAGCAATGTGGAATAAAGGGCCAGCGCCTCTATTTCCTGTTCTGTTAACTGGGACCCGAAGCCCGGCATCAGGCCCCGCCCGTTGGCAATTACTTGCTGCCGGCTGGCGGGAGTAAGCGTACTGGTTTGCAGGTTGGTGGCCCCGCCGGTTCCTTTCTGGCCGTCCTGGCCATGGCAGGCGGCGCAGAGGTTGGTGTAAATGGCCTTGGTGTTCTCCAACTGGGTTCCTTGCAACTCGGTGATAATAGGGTGGTTGGCCTTGGCTGGAGGAGGTGTTTCCCTCTGCATTTCCTCTTTTGGGGAGGTTGCCGCCAACCCGCCTTTGTCAGGACGCATTTTCAGGCTTTTGGTTTCGGCCACGCCGTACACATACAAAAAGAGCAGGATGCCCACGGCCGTTAAAACCTTGTTGTGTTTTTTGATGCCCACCACGGCCACCGGAACCGCCGCCAGCACCAGCCCCACTTTTATGAGAAGCCAGTTGGGTAATTGGCCGTGATAGTTCAGGGCCAGAAAAATGCCAGTTATGAAAATAAGCAAGCCAAACACCACATCCAGCATTTTGGTAGAAGACCTTACCTTATTCAGGGTGTCATGCCGGTTGAAAAACAAGAGAAACGCCTTCACCAGCAACAGCAGTAGAAACAGTACTACAACCAGAATGTGCGTATGTGAAATGGCGGTAATCATATCTGAAAAGGAGTAAGCGGTGGTAGGTTCACTGCAAAGTAAGCACAATGAGGCTGAACTGTACACAACCAAAACCAGATTCTACGGGTTTGAAGGGTTAACTGCCGAATCTGCTCTTATCTTTGTCTTTTATTTTCCCGCCATGCGCATTGCCATAGTTATCAATAAGTCCTGGAACATCTTTAATTTCCGGCTCAGTCTGGTGAAAGCCTTGCTGGCGGCGGGGCATGAGGTGGTGGCCATTGCCCCCGAGGACGCCTATTCGGCTAAGTTGGTAGCGGCCGGCTGCCGGTTCGTGGATTTGCCTATGGAAAGCAAAGGCACCAACCCCGTCAAAGACCTGCTGCTGGTGGGCAAGTTTCTGAAGGCCTACAAAGCTGTAAAGCCCGATGTAATTCTGCAGTACACCATCAAACCCAATATATACGGTTCCATAGCCGCTAAATTGGCGGGTATTCCCACCATTAACAACGTGTCTGGCTTAGGCACGGTCTTCATTGTGGAGAATCTGGTTTCAAAGGTGGCCATGGCGCTTTACCGTTTCTCTTTCCAGTTTCCGGCCAAGGTGTTTTTCCAGAACAACGATGACAAAGCCCTGTTCCTGGAACGCAAACTGGTGCGTGAATCTATCACAGAGGTGCTGCCCGGCTCCGGTATTGACACTTCCCGGTTTCAGCCGGCGGCCGAATTTAAACGGCAGGATCCCTTTGTGTTTTTGATGGTTTCCCGGGCCCTGTATGAAAAAGGGCTGGTGGAATACGTGGAGGCCAGTAAAATATTGAAAGCCAAATATCCCCAGGTACGGGTGCAGCTGCTGGGCGGCATTGATGAGGAAGGCAACATAGGCATTAAGCGCACCCAGGTGGAGCAATGGGCCAACGAGGGATGGTTGGAATACCTGGGCACTTCTGATGACGTGGCCGGCGTCATGCACCGCGCCGACTGCGTGGTATTGCCTTCTTACCGTGAGGGCACCCCACGTACCCTACTGGAAGCCGCTGCCTTAGGCAAACCCATAGTGACCACCAACGTACCTGGCTGTAAAGAAACCGTAATAGATGGCTACAACGGCTACCTCTGCGACGTACGCAACGGTACCGACCTGGCCGCTAAGATGGAGCAGATGTACCTGCTTTCAGAAGAAAACCTACAGACCATGGGACAGAACAGCCGCCGCTTAGCAGAGGAGAAATTTGACGAAAAATACGTGATAGATCGCTACTTTGCGGCCATAGAGGGAGCTACCGGAAAAGTGGCTAGAAAGTAAATTTGAAAATTTGAAGGGGTGAAAATGTGGAGGTGGTTTCTGTCCTTCTCACATTCATTCAATCCTTCAATCACTCAATATAAAATACATGGAGATAAAGAAATTCCCCATAGAGGGGGTAGTTGAGATCACACCGCGCGTGTTTGCCGATGACCGGGGGGCTTTCCTGGAAACCTTCAGTGCCAAATTGTTTGCGGAAGCGGGCGTGCAGGACGTATTTGTGCAAGACAACAAATCCATTTCCAAGAAGGGAGTGTTACGCGGTCTTCATTTTCAGAGACCACCTTTTGCGCAGGCAAAGTTGGTGAGCGTGGTAGTGGGCAAGGCTCTGGATGTGATTGTGGATTTACGCACAGAATCCCCTACCTATGGCCAGCATTTGACTTGTTTATTGGATGCTGAAAAGCATAACCAATTGTTTGTGCCTATTGGGTTTGCCCATGGCTTTGTGGCTCTGGAGGAAGGAACCGTTTTCCAATACAAGTGCAGCAATTATTACCACAAAGAATCTGAAGGAGGTCTGCTTTGGAATGACCCGGCCTTAGGGATTGACTGGGGCGTGGAAAACCCGTTGATTTCAGATAAGGATGAGATTCTCCCTACGCTGGCCAATTTTGAGTCGCCGTTCTAAAGGAGAAGTAATTACATATAAAAAGAGAAGCCTCTGCCATATGGCAGAGGCTTCTCTTTTTATATGTAATTCTGTTTTGGGCCTGTTTTTCCAAAAACAGGCCCAAAACAGAATTAAAGCAAATCTACTATGGTCTCCAGACCAATGCCGCGGGACCCTTTGATGAGCACGTTGCTGTTTCTAATAGGGTGGTCCGTTAGCCATTGCATCAGGGCGCTTTTCTCTGCGAAGTAAAAGAAGTCGGGGTTCACCTCAGCGGCGTAGCGCATCTCCTTGCCGCAGATAAACACCTGGCTGAAGTTCTGGCGGTTCAGTTGCTCGCCTAATAGCCTATGCTCGGCTTCGCTCTCCTGGCCTAGTTCCAGCATGTCGCCCAGAATGACCACTTTGGGCTCACCGGCCATCTCTGCGAAACTGGCCACGGATAAAGCCATGGAGCTGGGGTTGGCGTTGTAGGCATCCAGAAGGATAGTGTTGGTGTCTTTCTTTACTATCTGGGAGCGGTTATTGGTAGGCGCATAGCTGGCAATGGCGGCATTTATCTTTTCATGCGGCACCCCAAAGAACTGACCAATGCAGGCGGCCGCCATCATGTTCTCAAAGTTATAGGAACCCATCAGGTGGGTATGCACTTCTTCGCCATTGGCGGCACGGTAAATTACCTGTGGGGCGGCCTGCAGCAGGGTGGCGTGGTAATCATCCTGCTCGTTGTAATAGGTGACTTTATTAGCCAGCCGGCGTACCATGCGCATGAGATGGTCGTTAGAGGTATTCACGAAGACGATACCGTTGGCTTTGTCCAGGTGCAGGTAGAGCTCGCTTTTGGTGCGGGCTACGCCTTCCAGGCTCCCGAAGCCTTCTAAATGCGCCTTGCCAATGTTGGTGATGAGGCCGTGGGTGGGCAGGGCATAAGAGCAGAGTTCGGCAATGTCGCCGGGGTGGTTGGCGCCCATCTCTATGATGGCCAACTCATGCTCGGGTTGGATGCTCAACAGAGTAAGCGGTACCCCAATGTGGTTGTTCAGGTTGCCCTTCGTGCAGAGCACGTTGAACTTCTGGCTAAGCACGGCATTGATCAATTCTTTAGTGGTGGTTTTGCCGTTGGAGCCAGTGATGCCAATAATTGGGATGCTCAGCTGCAGCCGGTGGTGCAAAGCCAGCTCCTGCAGGGCTTTGAGCGAGTCTTCCACCAGGATGATATTAGGGCCGGTGATGCTTTGGTCCTGTACCACGGCATAACGGGCGCCTTTGTCCAGGGCGGCCTGCGCAAACTGGCTGCCTTTGAAGTTAGGCCCATCCAGGGCGAAAAAAAGCGTATTGTCTTGTGGGGCCCGGGAATCTGTGCTTACTTTCCGGCACTCCAGGTATTTTTGGTAAATTTGCTCTAGTTGCTGCGCCATAGCTTAACTTGCTTTCTCACGTTACGTGCTACAAATAAATGAATCGTGCATTAAAGGTACTAGCCTTTTCTTTATGTTGGGTACTGGGCCAGGGGCAATCTGCGCTTAGCCAAACCCCCATCCGGTTGCAGGAAGCTGCCGGGCCGGTGGTGCAGACCGCCCAGGGCAACGCCTTGCCGCTGGCCTGGGCGGGAGGCATGAACAGTCCGCAGTTCTCCTCTATTGACCTGAACCAGGACGGGCAACTGGATCTTTTCGTCTTTGACCGAAGTTCCCAGAAGGTTTCTACCTTTCTGGCCGTGCGTACCAATGAGGCCTGGGGCTACCAACCGGCACCGCAATACGCAGAGGCGTTCCCCAAAGAACTACGGTATTTTGCCCTGCTGCGAGATTTCAACTGTGACGGCAAGCCAGACATTTTTACCGTCTCCAGCCAGGGCGTGGCCGTGTATAAGAATACCTCCACCACCAGTTCAGGCCTGACCTTTAACCTTACCCACCCAGTGCTACTGTATGACGCTAACGCCAACCTGGTCATTGGCTCTGAGGACCTGCCTGCCATCATGGACCTGGACGGCGACGGTGACCTGGATATTCTGGCCTGGGAATGGTCTGGCGGCGCCAAGCTGGAGTATTTCCGGAACGACCAAGTGGAGCAGGGGCTGCCTTGCGGTACGTTCAAGCTCACCCGCGCCAGTTCCTGGTGGGGACAGGTGAGCCGCTGCATAGGCACCTGTAACAGCTATGCCTTTGGCACCGAGTGCCCGTCAATCCACCATATTGGAGGCTCTAGTGTGCTGCCCCTGGATTTAAACGAAGACGGCGTTTTGGACCTGCTCAGCGGCCATGACGATTGCCCAGATTTAGCCAGCCTCCTCAACACCGGTACCAACCAGCAACCAAAGATCACCAGCGCCGGCTATAACTTCGGGCCAGACATTGCGGGCAAGCAGTTCAGCGTCTTTCCGGCGGCCTATTACCTGGATGTTACTTTTGACGGACTTCCGGATCTGGTGGTAGCGCCCAACATGACCAGCAACTCGCACCAGAACGTAGACCTGAAGAACTCGGTGTGGGTGTATGCCAACACGGGAACCGCCGCAAAGCCCCGTTTCCAGAATACCAGGCAGCCATTCCTGCAACAACAGATGCTGGAGGTTGGGGAAGGGGCTGCCCCGGCGCTGGGAGATTTAACGGGCAACACCGCGCTGGATCTGCTGGTGGGCAATACCGCGGCCCTGGAGAATGGCCGTTACGCCGCCTCCCTGACCCTGTGGCAAAACAAAGGCACTACCCAACAGGCCCTATTTGAAACCCTAGACACAGATTACCTTGGCTTTTCTGCCCTCAACCTGCAATCACTTAAGCCGCAACTGCTGGATATTAATGCTGATGGTAAAATAGACATAGCCTGGAGTGCCTATAACCCAAGTACCGCTGCCGTAGAATTCAAGTACCTGCTCAACCAAGCCGCTGCCGGGCAATCGGCGCAGTTCTCATTGGCCCAGGCGGTGCCGGTACCGGGGCTGTTGCTCTTCAAAGGCGATGCGCCTTACCTCCATGACCTTGATGGAGACGGAACCCTGGACGTGCTGATTGGAAAATCTTCGGGGGCCTTAACCTACTACCGTAACACCGGCACCAGCACCGCGCCCACCTGGGTGCTGGCCTCTGAGGCCCTGGGCGGAATTAGTCCCAACGTGGAAAGGCGTCGCCTGCAGGTAACTGTAGCCGACCTGAACCGCGGCGGACAACCAGACCTGCTCACCACGGATGACAGCGGGCAACTTCGGGTTTACCCGGCTTTTAAAACGCATTTGACTGGTACCTTCCCGTTAGAGGAGAATGTGCTTTGGCAACCCCTTCGGCAGGAATATGCCAAGGCTACGTTTGGGGCGGGAATGGTGCTAACGGCTGCTGATTTAGCCAATGACGGCTCCCAGCTGCCCGAAGTCTTGGTAGGAACACTGGCCGGCGGCATCCGTTTCCTGAGAGCCATCACCGAACCCTTAGGCATAGAGGAGAATCCTTCGCTGGCCCCGGAAGCCCTGCAACTTTACCCTAACCCTGCCCAGGCAACCACGCAATTAATAACCGGTAAAGCAGCCTCTTATACCTTACTTAACCTTATGGGCGTCCAGGTGGGCCAAGGACTTACCAAGGCAAACACGGCCCATTCCATTTCCACGCAGGGCCTGCCGTCTGGTGTGTACCTCTTGCGCGTGCTTTGGGCAGACGGCCAAGTGACCAGCCGCAAACTTATAGTGCGGCATTAACATGGTAGCGGTAGTGGTAATAGACCTTTTCGAAGGAGCCTCCTTCACCTACCAGCAGCCGGTGGTGGCTTGGGTAAAGGAACATTTCCCCTTGGTGGTGACCCTGGATGTAGACGCCGCTTCTGCCCCCGCTTTGCTAGGGTATGCCCAGAAACTATTGCAGGAAGCACGCTTTTGTGCTCTTTTTCTAAAAACAGGCTCAAAACAGCCGCTTGGCCCAGTTACCGGCTTGGTGGAAGGTATTCTTCGGAAAGGGGCTGCGGGAGCGGTTTGCCTGGAAGGGGAACAACCCCAGATAGCCTCCATCTTCAGGGCCCGGCCGGCCATTGCTTTTCACCACAGCACCCAGGAAAACGACTGGCAGCCGTTTCTGGCCCGTTTTCTGGAAAACAGCCTCAAAACAGACCAGAACATTTCTGAGTGAATTATAGCCAGAGAATCTATTCTGATATAAAAAACAGACCTGCCCTAATCCTATACGCCATCTACAAGGCGCAAGGAATTAGGGCAGATCTGTTATTGGCACCAAGGAAAATCTCATTTGAGGCTTTCCTGTCGGTTTTTTAGCTCAGGAAAAACGCGTCGGCGTCCAGGTGCCACGGGAGGTGGTGGCGAGTTTCCTGCAGGTGGTCATGGGAAAGGGTGACGGTACTCACGGCTTCATCATACTGGTGGTGCACCAGTTCCTCGCCCAGCAGGTTGTAGGCGGCGGTGTCACCGGCGTATGAGTGGCCGCGGTCATCAATGCCTACGCGGTTCACGCCCACGCAGTACGCCAGGTTTTCAATGGCCCGGGCCCGGAGCAGCGTTTGCCAGGCCAGGCGCCGTTTGTTAGGCCAGCTGGCCACGTACAGTAGCACATCATAATTGATTGGCGTGTTTCTGGACCACACCGGGAACCGCAGGTCATAGCAGATCATGGGGCAGATGCGCCAGCCTTTCAACTCCACTATCAGCCGTTTCTTGCCGGGGGTGTACACCTCGGTCTCACCGGCCATTCTAAAGAGATGGCGTTTGTCATAGTGGGCAAACGTGCCGTCTGGGCGCATCCAGATGAGGCGGTTAAAGTACCGGCCGTTCTCCTCAATAATAAGGCTTCCGGTCACTACCGTATTAAACCGAAAGGCCATTTGCGCCATCCAGGCCACAGAATCCCCGTCCATCCGTTCGGCTAGGTGGGCGGCATCCATGCTGAACCCGGTGGTGAACATCTCCGGGAGAACAATCAAATCTGTGAAAGGCAGTTGTTCCATCTTGTGCTGGAACATGGCTCGGTTGGCAACAGGGTTATGCCAGTGAAGGTCCGCTTGGATAAGGGAAACGTGCAGGTCAGACATGTAAGGGAAGTAGAATCAACAAATAGGACTATTTTTTACCTAGAACCGGTAACTTGCCGCTCTCTGGTACGCTAAATATAGCGTTACTTCTCATTACACCCAATACCCTGCATGGAGATTCAAAAGAAAAAGATTGCCATAGATATGGATGAGGTCATGGCTGACCCCATTGAGAAATTCATCAACCTGTACAACCAAGACTTCGCGCTGGACCTGAAGCTGGAAGCCCTGCACGGGAAAGAGATTTTTGAGGCCGTACCCCAGGAGCACTCCCATAAAGTGTGGGAGTACATTAACGCCGAGGGCTTCTTCCGGGACCTTACCGTGATTCCGGGAAGCCAGGAAGTGATCAAAGCGCTCACCGAAAAATACGAGGTCTTTATTGTGAGCGCGGGCATGGAGTTCCGGAACTCGCTCATTGATAAGTTTGACTGGCTCCAGGACCATTTCCCCTTCATCAGCTGGAAAAACTACGTGCTCTGCGGCGACAAAAGCATCATTGGTGCTGATATCATGATTGATGACCGGCCCAAGAACCTGCGTACTTTCTCTGGGGAGCGTAAGCTGCTGTTCACTTCGCCGCATAATGTGAATTTGGTGGAGTTTGAGCGGGTGAGTACGTGGCAGGAAGTAGCGGAGAAGCTTTTGTAGGAGAGATTTTTGTTTTGGGTCTATTTTTGGGAAAATGGGCTTAAAACAGAAGTCTTCAGCACTGAGTGTGAAACTCACGCATTTCGTCCCCCTTTGAAGGGGTAGGGGATGATGGACGCCTGCTGAGTAATAAGTATAGAATCGTTGTTCGCCGTTGTTGGTGTTCAGGAGGCAACGACCAAGAATGCCTTTTCGATTTGCTATAGAGCATTCCCTTCCTATCTATTCGATTTTAAGCCGTTACTGTCCACTCCCTTTCCTGCCAAGCCTCCGGGCGGAAGTGGCGGTCTGCCCGCGTTCGTTACTTTTCTCCTTGATGAGAAAAGTAACCAAAAGAATCAAGAAGCCCCGAACTCGCTGCCGCTCAGACAGGCGGGACTTCACCTTGGTACCACCGGGCAAAGGCCTTCTGCTGCGTAGGGAGCTTACGACACTGCCACTTGATCAGCCACTGCTTACCCCTCTCCATGCTTCGGGCTACGCGTGGCGGCCCTCCGCAAGGTTCAGGGCAGATAAGCCTATTGCTGATGGTTCCGTTGCAAGGCCGGCATCGCCCTCCGGGCGGAGGGGAAGCCTGTTTGCTTTCTGGCTGAACTGCTTTGGCTCCAAAGACCTCGTACTATGCGCAGCTCCTACGAGGGTCTATGCCAATGGCTGTCCCTCGCGGTAAGATAATAAGGCAAGGAGGTGTAGGGACAGGGCTTGACCTGTCCGTGTTTCAAGCTGCTAGTGGCCTGTTCCTTGATAACTGGCCTGTAACACCTCCTGCACCCAAGACTCAGAACTCTACAATTACAACTTGCACAATCTCTCAGCCGCCGCGCGCAGAGTCTCTTCCTTTTTCGCGAAGCAGAACCGAATGACGCGGTGGTCAAGGCCGTCGTGGTGGAAGACGGAGACGGGGATTACCGCTACGCCGGCTTCTTTGGTGAGCCATTGGGAGAATTCTACGTCTGGGGCGTTTGAGATCTGGGAGTAGCGGGCCAGCTGGAAATAGGTGCCGGGGCAAGGGAGCAGCTCAAATTTGGAGGGCTGTAGCAGTTGGGTGAACAGGTCGCGCTTCTGTTGGTAGAACTGGGGCAGGGTGCGGTAGTGCTCCTGGTTGTCCAGGAAGGTGGCCAAGGCGTGTTGGAAGGGCGTGGCGGTACTGAAGGTGAGGTATTGGTGCACTTTCCTGAACTCAGCGGTAAGGGCGGGCGGGGCAATACAGTAACCTACTTTCCAGCCGGTGGTGTGGTAGGTCTTCCCGAAGGAGGATACCAAGAAGGCGCGCTGGGCCAGGGCCGGAACGGTGAGCAGGCTCAGGTGCGGCTGCCCTTCAAAGACCATGTGTTCGTAGACCTCGTCGCTGAGAATCAGAAACGGGAATTTCTGGGTAAGGCGGGTGAGGGCTGCCAGATCCTGGGGCTGCAAAACGGCACCGCTGGGGTTGTGTGGTGAGTTAATGATAAGGAGGCGGGTTTTCTCCGTGAGCTTGTCTTCTACCTGCTGCCAGTCTATGCTATAATCTGGGAAGCGCAGAGGGACAAAAACCGGCACGCCGCCGCTCAGCTCAATGGCCGGCACATAGGAATCATAGCAGGGCTCCAGCACCAGCACTTCATCACCGGGGTGTACCACGGCGGCAATGGCGGCGAATAGGGCTTCCGTAGCGCCGGAGGTGACGGTTATCTCTGTGTCTGGGTGGGGCAGGTGCCCGTAAAGCAACTGGGTTTTCTCGCTTATTTTCTGGCGGAGCAGCGGCAGGCCTGGGCTGGGGGCATATTGGTTGTGGCCCGCGTGCATGGCTTGAGTGACCAGGTCCATCAGTTCCTGAGGGCAGTTGAAATCTGGGAAGCCCTGGGAAAGGTTGATAGCGCCGTGCTGCTGCGCCAGCTGGCTCATGGTACTGAATATGGTAGTGCCCACGCGGGGTAGTTTACTTTGCAAGGAGAAGCTCATGCGTTTTAAGCCTGTTTTTGTGAAAATAGGCAAAAAACAGCTCGGGGCAAGTTAGCGGGGCAAGGTTGATTGTACTATTTGCTGCAGGGTAGGCACTACCTCGCGCTCAAACCAAGGGTGGCGCTTAAACCAGGCAATGTTGCGGGGCGAGGGATGGGGCAAGGGCAGGTACTGCGGTAAATATTCCTGCCAGGCCTCCACGGTCTGGGTGAGGGTAGGTTTGGCCCTGGAACCCAGAAACGCCTTCTGCGCATAGTTGCCTATCAGCAGGGTAAGCTGCACCTGGGGCAGGCGGGGCAACAGTTGCGGGTGCCAGTGGGCGGCGCACTCAGGGCGGGGCGGTAGGTCCCCGGACTTTCCGGTGCCGGGGTAGCAGAAGCCCATGGGCACAATGGCCACATGCGCCTCGTCATAGAATTGATCAGGGCTGAGGCCCAGCCATTGCCGTAGCCGTTTGCCGCTCTGGTCATCCCAGGGAACCCCGGAAGCATGCACTTTGGAACCCGGCGCCTGGCCCACTACCAGAAGCCGGGATGTAGCAGAGGCGCGCACCACCGGCCGAGGGCCGTGGGGTAAATGGGCGGTGCAGAGTTGACAGGCCCGTATCTGGGTGAGAAGTTCTTCCAGCATAAGGAATCAGGAAAGAAAAGAGATTCTGGTTTAGGGCAAATTTCGGGGAAACGGGCCAGAAACGGGAATAGACCCAAAAGAAAAGAAAGAAGCCGGTCCATGGGTGGGCCGGCTTCTCCAAAAGGTAAGACGCGAAACGCCTTTATTCGTCTAAATATCCGTCAGCAGAGACCTCATCCTGCGGAAAGGCCTTCAATAGCAGCCAGGAGGCGGCTACGCTGGTGAGCACAATGGCTATGATGATGGGTTTCATACGGTTTTGGTTTACTGGTTAGTAATAACGGGGGCTGTTGCCGCTGCCGTAGAAAAAGGAATCATCGCCGTTGTCTGTCTCATCAGACCACCGAGGGCCTCTTTCAAGGCCTCGGTCATGGGCAGAGCGGTACTCATATCTATGCCGGTTGTCCTCAGTGCGGTGGTGCTCTGATCTATGCTGCTCTGGATGATGGCGGTCTGGCGTGTTTCGGTTCCACAGGTTGGTGACCCCGTGCGACACGTCATGCCAGGCTTCGCGCAGCCCTTCGCCCATGTCATTGATAATGCTGCCTTTGTCCCGGTCCATCACGCGGCCGTCATCTGCGGTATAGCGCTGCTCCTGGTACCAGGTGTGGTGGCCACTGCCGTAGCGGTAGTCATCGTCTTTGTAACGGCTGCGGCCGCCTGGGTAGTCATTATAGGGGTTGCGCTCTGGCAGAGGCGGATCCCTGTGGTCTCCGCGGGAGGCCATGTAGCCGCCCTGGTAATAGTTCTCATTGGAGTCATCGCGGCGGCGCTGCTCACTGATTCTGTTTTCTGGGTGCACGTTACCTTGGCCCTGTCCGTAGCTCCGCTGGCTAGAGGTGTAGGTCTCCCGGGCATCACCATAGGGGGCAAAATGGCTGTTGCCGTGCTCAAAAGCGGGCCGCCCCTGGGTGCTGCGGCTGTTTCCCTGACTCAGGTTCTGGGAGTTGCGGTAGGAGCTATGCTCCTGGTTACCGTACTGCTGCTGGTGTAGACTGCCGCCGCGGTCTGCGTTGGTGGTGCGTTGATGGCTGTCTTCGGGGAAATGGCTGCGCGTCTGGTGGCTGTACCCAGTATGGAACTGGTTGCCGGCATCCCAGTGGGCATCCTGGCCGTGTTGCAGGGAGGAGTTCTGCGTATGGCGTTGCTGATCGCGGTTATATAATTCCCGTCCTTTCTGGTGGTTCCCTGCGTCACCATGCTGGTCTGGAGAGAACGTGTTTCTTGGTGTATCTTGCATAGTTCTGTCAAGTTAGTTGGTCTTGTTTCTGGACCCTGTTTTCTCAAAGTCCGCCAGAATATGTACGAGGGTACCCGCAGAGGGTTAAGCTAATGGCCGCGGCAGCGATGCTGGTTTGGGGGCGTTTTTAGAAAAACGGGCCTAAAACGCCAGGACCCCATAACCTTTCACCGGCAAAATAGTAAAGGGAGGAAACCACTCTTTCTGCTTTGTCTTATGAAACGGTATCTACCTTTGTTGGGCGTTTTCTTGCTGTTTTTTCTGGTGATATCTGGGTTTGCGCACGGTCAGGCGAAACCCGTCACTTCTCTGGGGCCGAGCTTTCCCGTAAGCCAGGAGGCAACGGCCTCTATGGTGTTGCCCAACCGTTAATTGTGTTAGGCGCGGGCTGTAAAAGCAGCCGCCCAGAACAGGGCCCGCTTTATCATAAAAGACCATCTTGCCTTCCCCGCGCCTAAATAAAAAGGGAGGCCTGCATAAAACGGGCCTCCCTTTTCACAGGTGTCTTTTATGGGGTTGTTTTTAAATACCCCGTATTAGTCTATGTGAAAGTTATCTTCCATGATTTCCCGCACGTGCGCCTCTTCCAGGGGTTTGGAGATATGGCGTTGCACGGCCTGGTACTTCTTGAGCCGTTCCAGGTCATAGAAGCTGGCTGAGGAGGTGAGCATCATGACCACCATGCATTTTTGGGCCTCCTGGGGTAGTTGGTGATATTGGTCCAGAAACTCAAACCCGTCCATGACCGGCATTTTGATATCCAAGAACATGAGTTCCGGCAAAGGCTCTTTCTGGGTAATGGCGTTCTTGAGAAACTGCAGGGCTTCCTCGCCGTTGGCGGCCACCTCAATGCGGTCTGCCATGTCCATACGGGTTAAAAGCCGCTTGTTTAAGTAATTGGTGGTTTCATCATCATCTACCAATAATATCAGGTTTAACCTTTTCATAAAGCAAATATAGACAGGGGGTATGGCTATTGGGCCAGGTTCCTGAAATAAATAGTGAATGTAGTACCTACGTTCACTTGGCTGGTAACGTCTATGCGACCGCCGTTTTTCTGCACAATTCGGTTTAAAATGTACAAACCTAGGCCAGAACCTTCTACGTGGTCATGGAAACGCTTGAACATCTGGAACAGTTTGGCGCCGTGGCGGTCCAGGTCCAGCCCCAGGCCGTTGTCCTGGATGGTGAGCACCAGGTACTCTTCTGTCAGGTGCGTTTGCAGGTGCACCTGGGGTTGGCGGCCCGGCGCATGGTATTTAACGGCATTGCTGACCAGGTTGTAGACAATGCTTTTGAGGTTGACCCGGGAGAAATAGAGCGAAGGCGCCAGGCTGAAATCTGTCTGAATACGGGCGCTGGTTTGCTCAATCAAGTCCTTGATGCTGAATTTCACCTCTTCGGTGAGGTCAGCCAGGTCTATCTGCTCCTGGTGGGCATCAATGTCTTTCTGCACCTTTACAATCTCAGACAAGTCTGAAATGGTGGCGTTGATCTGCTTCAGGGACTTATTGAACATGCCAATGAGTAGTTGCGCGTCTGGGTCTGTGAAGGTGGCGTTCTGGGTCAGCTCCTTGAAAATACCGGCCATATTGATGATGGGCAGCTTGAGGTCATGAGAAGCGGTGTAGACAAAGCTGTCCAGGTCCTCGTTGATGCTGAGCAGTTCCTGGTTGGTCTGTTCCATGCGCTCTTCGGCCCGTTTTTGCTCCTCTATGTCTGTACAGGTGCCAAACCAGCGCACAATGTGACCGTTATGGTCCCGCAGGGGCAGGGCCCGGGCCAGAAACCAGCGCCACTCCCCGTCTGCCGCGCGCCGGAAGCGGTATTCCATCTGGTAAGGTTTTCCCGTTTCCAACGATTCTTTCCAGCGCCGCGCGGACCGGTCCCGGTCATCTGGGTGCAGTAGGTTGTTCCACATCTGGGTTCCTTTGCTGGCCTCCAGGTCATAGCCGGTGTACTCCACCCATTTCTGGTTGAAGTAGTCATGGTAACCCTGGGCATCGGTGGTCCAGACCAGTTGGGGCATGCTGTCTGCCAGAAACTGGAAGTTCTGGGTGCTTTCCTGCAGGGCCAACTGCGACTGTTTCTGCTCATGGATGTCTGTGTGTGAACCCACCCAGAGGGTGATGGTGCCCTGGTCATCGCGCACCGGGACCGCCCGTACCAGAAACCAGCGGTACTCACCGGTGTTATTAGCGCGCCAGCGGTTCTCCACCATAAGGGGCTCGCCCGTGTCCAGAGCATGCCGCCACTCCCGCAAGGTAGTGCGCACGTCCTCGGGGTGCATAAAGTTTTCCCAGCCCAGTTGCAGGAGCGTGTCATGGTTGGTGCCCAGAAAATCATACCATTGCTGGCTGTAATATTCCACAAACCCATCTGGGCGTGAGGTGAAGGTCATGTGAGGTAGTGCGTCCAGGATTTGCGTAAGGCGGTCATGGGAGGCTTTGAGGGCCCGGTCTAGTTGCTGCGCCTGCTGTTTGGCTTCGACCCGTTCAGTAACCTCCACTATCAGAATCATGACCCCCTCTACGGTGTTCTGTTCATTGAGCAGGGGCTGGTAGGCAAAGTCAAAATACCCTAGCTCCAGGGTACCGGTGCCGCTGCGGTCAAGGTAGGCGGGTGCCTCATTGCCACGGTACAGTTTGCCAGTGGCGTACACGTTCTCAATGATGGCAAAGAAACCCTGCTCTTCCAGCTCTGGTAAGGCTTGTTTGAAGGGTTTGCCCACGGTGTCACGGCCGCCCACCAGTTGCGTGAACTGAGGCGTGGTAAAGTCTACCAACCAATCTGGTCCTTTCAAAACGGCAAATTGCACGGGTGCCTGGGCCAACATGCGTTGCACGTACTCATCGCGGGCCCTTAGTTCCTGCTGAATGTCTTTCTGTTCCTGAATGTCTGTGTCTACCCCAATCCAGGCCCTGATAGTGCCCTGGCTATCATGGAGCGGCGTGGCCCGCATGGTAAACCACCGGTACTGCCCGTCAAGGGCCCGTTTAAGGCGGGCCTCGTTCACATACTCGTTTCCTGTGGCTAGGGCCTCAGTCCAGTTGGCAATGGTAGAGGAAAGGTCATCTGGGTGCACTACCCGGTCCCAGCCTTCCTCTGGGCCTGAATTGCCTGTGTACGCATACCAGGCTTTGTTATAGTAATGGATATAGCCATCGGCGCGACCCACCCAGGCAATTTCTGGTATACCTTCCAGCAGGGCCCGCACATGCTGCTCACTCTCCTTCAGTTCTGCGGCCACCCGGTTCTTCTCCGTAATGTCCATCATGGCCCCAATCATTCGCATGGGTTGCCCCGCCTCATTGCGGGCCACAATGCCCCGGTCCAGAATGTCGGCGTAGGTGCCGTCTGCCTTGAGAAAGCGGTATTCATCCTGCCAGTTGGTGCCGTCATGGTCAATCACTTCATGGATACCGGCTACTACCCGCTCGGCGTCTTCTGGGTGCAGGCGGCCATACCAGGAGTTGACATCATGCTCAATGTCTTCTTCTTTGTACCCAAACGTAACTTTAAAGCCATCATTCCACCAGACGTAATTCGTCTCCAGGTTCCAGTCCCAGATCACGTCATTGGTGGCTTTGGCCATTAACTCAAAGCGTTCCAGGTTCTCCTTGGCCAGTATTTCGGCCTCCAGTTGGCGGCTTATGTCTACCAGGGTGCCCAGCATGCGGTAAGGCTGCCCTTCTTCATTATAGAGAATGTAGCCATGGTCCATGACATGGGTATAGGTGCCGTCTGCCTTGAGAAAACGGTATTTGCCGGTCCAGGCTTTCTCTTTATTTTGCACGGCCTGGTTCAGGCTTTCGCGCAGGGTTTCATATTCTGCCGGGTGCACACGGGTATCCCATTCTTCGGGCGACTCGCCTTCTTCTGAGACGGGGTACCCGAAAATCTGCTCAAAATTCTTGCTCCAGTAGAACCGTCTGTGTTTGATATCATAATCCCAGGAGGTGCCGCCAGAGGCTTCCACAAAGGCCCGCATGCTACCTTTGGTAATTTCCTGCTCCTGGTGCTGTTTGTAAGTCTCAGTTACGTCCACCACGCTGTGGATGATGTAGCGCACCTGACCCTGCGGAGTTAAGACCGGTTTGCTTTGCAGCGACCAGTATTTTTCCTGGTACCCACCGCCAGGCCGCTGAACATCATGGCGCTGCACCTCTGCGATGGTATGCGGCTGGGCGTGCGCCACCACGTAATTTAAAGACTCTTTTATGAGCTTGGTGGAATTGGCCAGGGCAGAGGCTGGGTTGGCGGGGAAAGCCTCAAACAGGTTCCTGCCCAGCAATTGCTCCCGGGTAGATAAAGTGGCGGCCAGGTAGTCATCAGTGGCTTCTAGTACCGTCAACTCCGGCGATAGGAAAACGTGCAGCCCCGGTAAGGCGCGCACAAGGGAAGAAAGGTCCAGGGCGGGAGCAGGGACTTGAGGGGACTTCATACTTAACAATTAAAGTGCCGGGGCAATGGTTCAGGCCGTTCCAGTAGGGAAGGTAAAAAATAGAAAGCAAAAAGCCCTTACTTTGTTTTGGGCCCGTTTTTGAAAAAACGGGCCCAAAACAGCTTAAGCCTGCATGTCAGCAAATATGTTCTTGGCTTTCTCCAGTGAAGACACGTTCTCCACAATCACAATCAGCTTGTCTTTGGCTTCTTTCAGGCGGCTCTGGCGCGAGTGCTGCTGCACGTAAGTAAGAATGCGGCTGAAGGTCTCTGACTGGAAAAATGCCTCATTGTCTACACTAGGAATGTAGCCTTTAAGCGTGTCTTTCTTGAGGGTAAGCTTCTCAAAGCCCAGGTGGCAGGCCTCCCAGCGCATCTTCACGATGTTCACGAGTTGCTCCACCTCGGGCGGCATGGGCCCGAAACGGTCTACCATGCCCTCCACCATCTTCTCCAGCTCAGGTAGATCTTTGACGCGGTCCAGCTTGCTGTACATCTGCAGGCGCTCAGAGATGTTACTGATGTAGGAGTCCGGGATGAGTACCTCCAGGTCGGTCTCAATGGAGCACTCGCGCACGGGGTCCAGCAGTTTGTCGGCTTCCAGCTCTTTGAAGAACAGGTCCTTGAACTCGGTTTCCTTGAGCTCCTGCACTGCCTCGTCCAGAATCTGGTGGTAGGCCTCAAAGCCCAGGTCATTGATGAAGCCGCTCTGCTCGCCGCCCAGCATGTTGCCCGCGCCGCGGATGTCCAGGTCGCGCATGGCTATCTTGAAGCCCTCGCCCAGGTCGGAGAACTCCTCCAGGGTGCTCAGGCGCTTACGGGCATCGGACGGCAGTCCAGACACCGGCGGCGTTAACAAATAGCAGTAGGCTTTCTTGTTGGACCGGCCCACGCGCCCGCGCATCTGGTGCAGATCTGAAAGCCCGAACATGTGCGCCCGGTTGATGATGATGGTGTTGGCGTTAGGAATGTCCAGCCCGCTTTCAATGATGTTGGTAGAGACCAGCACGTCATACTCGCCCTCCACGAAGCGCATCATGCGTTTCTCTAGTTCTTCGGGGTCCATCTGGCCGTGAGCATAAGTCACCTTGGCATCGGGCACCAGCCTTAGGATCAGGTTAGCCATCTCCTCAATGTCGGCAATGCGGTTGTGCACGAAGAAGACCTGGCCCTTTCTTTTCAATTCATTCGCCACGGCGTCCCGGATGAGGGTGTCCTCAAACACGTGCAGCTCCGTTTGCACCGGCTGGCGGTTGGGCGGCGGCGTGGCAATAACGGACAAATCCCGGGCACCCATGAGTGAGAAATGCAGCGTGCGCGGAATTGGCGTGGCGGTGAGGGTAAGCGTGTCTACGTTCACCTTTATCTCCTTGAGGCGGTCCTTGGTCTTTACCCCGAACTTCTGCTCCTCGTCAATGATGAGCAGGCCCAGGTTCTTGAACTTGACGTCCTTGCTGGCCAGTCTATGGGTGCCGATCAAGATATCGGTTTTGCCTTCGGCCACGCGGCCCAGGGTTTCTTTAATTTGTTTGGTAGTCTTGAAGCGGTTAATGTACTCCACGTGCACCGGGAACGCCTCCAGGCGGTCCCGGAACGTTTTGTAGTGCTGCATGGCCAGGATGGTGGTAGGCACCAGCACGGCCACCTGCTTGCCGTCACAGGCGGCTTTGAAGGCCGCCCGTATGGCTACCTCGGTCTTCCCGAAGCCCACGTCGCCGCAGACCAGCCGGTCCATGGGGTGGGGTAGCTCCATGTCGTTTTTGACGTCTTCGGTGGCCTTGCCCTGGTCTGGGGTATCTTCATAGATAAAGGAAGACTCTAACTCAGCCTGCAGGAACCCATCTCTGGTGAAGGCGTATCCGGGGGCTTTCTTGCGCTTGGCGTAGAGCTTGATGAGCTCGGCGGCAATGTCTTTGACCTTGCTCTTGACCTTCTTTTTCTTGTTTTCCCACTCCGGCGAGCCCAGCTTGCTCATGGTGGGTGGCGTACCTTCCTTGCCGGTGTATTTGGAGATCTTGTGCAGCGAGTGAATGCTTACGTACAGCAAATCATCATCGCGGTAGACCAATCTGATGGCTTCCTGCAAACGGCCGCCCACTTCTACTTTCTCCAAGCCGGCGAACCGCCCGATGCCGTAGTCCATGTGCGTGATGTAGTCACCGGGCTTGAGGGTACGGAGTTCCTTTAGGGTAAGGGCCTTTGATTTGGAATAACCTTCTTTGGTTTTGTGCTTATAGAAACGCTCAAACAACTGATGGTCTGTGTAGGCAACCAATTTCACTTGGTCATCCACGAAGCCTTCGCGCAGGGCCAGCATGAGGTGATGGAACCGCACGTCCTGGTCCAGCTCATCAAAGATGGTGGTGAGGCGGTCGGCCTGGCGCGGCGATTCGGCGGCGATCACGTTCACGTAGCCGTTGCTTTGGTTCTCGTGCAGGTTGCTCACTAGCCGTTGGAAATCCTTGTTGAACGAGGGCTGCGGGTGCGCCTGGAATTGGATGATCTCAGCGTTCTTGAAGTTGAAGCGCTTGCCAAACTCCACCAGCGTGAATTTGTCTAATCCTTTCTTGAAGGCTTTGCCAGACTCAAACAAATCTTCGGGTTTGGAGACAACCTGCACGCCGGCACTGTGCTCCAGCATTTCATGGAAGGCCTGCTCGGCTTTCTCAAAGGACTCAGACACCACTTCCACGGTTTGCCGGTAATCCTTGAGCCAGATTTTGCTGTCTTGGGGAATGAAGTCCAGGAATGATTCGCGGGTTTCCTGCAGGAGCTTGGTCTGCACGTTGGGGATGATGGAAATCTGCTTTTTCTGCTCTACAGATAGCTGCGTGTTGGGGTCAAAGGTCCTGATGCTTTCAATCTCATCGCCGAACATCTCTAGGCGGAACGGCAACTCATTGGCGTAGGAGTACACGTCCACGATGCCCCCGCGCACGGCAAACTGGCCGGCCTCGTACACAAAGTCTGTGCGCTCAAAGTCATAGCTGGAAAGCATCTCGGTGAGGAAGTTCACGTCCAGTTTCTCGCCTACCTTGGCGCCCAGGGTATTGGCCACCAGAGAGCGTTTGTTGATTACTTTCTCGGTGAGGGCCTCGGGGTAGGTGATGATGAGCGTGCCGCCCGCGCCGCGGTTGTTGAGGCGGTTGAGTACCTCGGCGCGCAGCAGGATGTTCGCGTTCTCAGTTGCGTCAAACTGGTAGGCGCGCTTGTAGGAGCTGGGGAACAGCAGCACGTCATGGCTCTCTTCCAGCAGGTGGGAGAGATCAGAGTAGAAGTAGGCGGCTTCCTCGCGGTCATGTAGAATGAACAGGTGGGTGCCCGGGTGCATGATCTGCAGGGCCGAGGCCACCACGGCGTCCAGGCTGCCTACCAGGCCTTTTAATTGAATATGTTGAGGTTCAGGAGCCTGCAGGCGCTGGGCCACGGTTTGCACCACGGGGTCTTGCCGGTACAGGTCCAAAAATTGCGTTGCTTTCAAGGGGTACGTTTTCCTTAGATACTTCCGGCAAAGCTAGCCATTCCTGCCGTCTCAGAGAAACGCGTGTAATGTAGGCTTAGTTGCCTTTATTTGAATACGGAACGCCTTTCCTGTTTTGAGCCTGTTTTCTGGAAAACAGGCTCAAAACAGGAAAGGCGTTCCTCTAAGGTGAGGAGGAATCCGCACCTTAGAAAATTAGCCTATTATTCGTTTTCCTTCAGCTTGCCTTTCATCTTCTGCTCAAACTTCTCCAGCTTGGGTTTAGAGACGGCGCGCATGTAGGGGTTGTTAGGGTTGTGACGGTAAAAGTCCTGGTGCTCTTCCTCAGCGGGATAGAATTCCTTGAAGGCCACTACCTGGGTCACAATGGGGGCCCGGAAGGCCCGGGCGGCGTTCAGTTTTTTGATGTAGGCGTCTATCAGGGCTTTTTCTTCTGGGGTGCGGTAGAAGATAGCCGAGCGGTACTGGGTGCCTTCATCGGGGCCCTGGCGGTTGAGGGTAGTGGGGTCATGCGCCGCAAAAAACGCCTCCAGCAGGGTTTGGTAGGAGACTACCTTGGGGTCATAGTAAATCTGGATGGCCTCGGCGTGGCCGGTGGTGCCGGAGCTTACCTCGTCATAGGTAGGGTTTTTGGTGGTGCCGCCGGTGTACCCGGAAACCACGTCTTGCACGCCTTTCAGTTTCTCGGCAGATTCTTCGGTGCACCAGAAGCAGCCCCCGGCGAAGGTGGCCACCGCCAGTCCGGCATGGCTGACGGCCGTTGTCTTCTGGGTTTGTTTCTGGGCAGAGGCCGTTGGTTTCTTGTCCTGGCTCTGGGCGCAGGAGGTGAACCCAAGGAGCAATATAAAGGCAAATAGGGTATGTTTCATAGGATTGGTAGACCCATAAGAGGCCTATTTCTGAAACAGCAAGAAGAGCAGATTTGTTTCTATAACCTATGGCTTGCGCCCTTTGGAGGAGATTTTTCAGTTATATGCCTCATCCAGGTCTGGTTAAAGGATAAAGGTAACTGATGAGCATCAAACGAAATATTGAGGAATATCATCTCTAATTATTTGGACTAATTCTAAACTGTCTCTATTTTTGTTGTGTTCTTAGTACAGAGTCCTTTAGAATTACGCGTATGCCTACCCCTCCCAACCTGCATGAGCTTTTCCGCACCGCCCACGGTGCAGTGTACCAGTGTAACCGGTACCACTGCTATTTTGTAGAGTTTGCCGGCAGCGTTTCTCCTTTCAAAGTGTCTGACTTCCTGGACCTGAAACAACACGTAGAGGCTATCAATGTGGCCGAAATGGCCAAGAACCCTGATAGGGCCTCAGATGTGCACGTGTTTATGCCTTATCGCTCTGAGCGTTGCTTTGTTTTGACCCTCACCGATGTGCTGCACTTTCAGGAGTTGTTGCAGGGAGCTAGGGCCATGATGGCGTTGAATAGCATGATTTATGAGTGCCTGTACGCTCCGGCGGTTTTTAGCTAAGACTTTATCTGCTTTAGTTTCTCTTGTCGTTGTTGATAGGCTCAGCAACGACCTAGACTGCCTCTCCATATTCTTTTAAGCTTTTACTGTCCATTTCCTAACTGCCAAGCCTCAAGGCTGAAGTGGTGTTTTGCCCGCGTCTGTCACTTTTCTCCTTGATGAGAAAAGTAACCAAAAGAATCAAGAAGCCCCGAACTCGCTGCCGCTCAGACAGGCGGGGCTTCCTTTCAGTACCACCGGGCAAAGGCCTTCTGCTGTGTAGGGAGCTTACGCCGTTGCCAATTGCTATACCCCTGCCCATGCTCCGGGCTACGCAGTGGCGGCCCTCCGCAAGGTCCAAGGCACATGAGCCTATTGCTGCTTGATCGGCTGCAACGTCTGCATCGCCCTCTGGGCGGAGGGGGAAAGCTGTCTGAGATTAGATAAGCTTCAGCTCAAAAGACCTCGTAGTGTGCGCAGCCCCTACGAGTGTCTGCGCTAAGGGCTACGCATTTCGTCCCCCTTTGAAGGCGGTAGGGGGATGATTACTCATTCAGAGGGGTTTTCCGTTTTGGGCCCGTTTTTGGAAAAACGGGCCCAAAACGGAAGCGGCTATTGTTCAGGTGGTTTGGCATGGGGGAGGTCAGAGAGTGTATTTAGACTGAATATGTATTACTGTAAATCAAGCGTTTAAGATAACTATCAATGGGTTTTGCCGGTATATTTGAGTTAGGTCGCTTACAGCAAGTGTTGCCTTTTTAGAACAGATATACCTTACCATGAAAGACTTATTGAGACTGCGTACCTCTCTTTCAGAAGAAATAGAAACGCTCTTGAACGAACAGATAAAAGTAGAGGCTCACTCATCGGCTATCTATCTGGCCATGTCCAGCTGGTGCAACCGCCAGGGTTTTGACTACAGCGCCGATTACTTCCTGAAGCAATCACATGAGGAGCGGGAGCATATGCTTAAGCTATTTAACTTTGTGCTGGACCTGGGCGGCCATGCCGTGTCGCCGGAGGTGACCAATGTGCCGCAGGAGTTTGACTCCTTTAGAGATGTGTTTGAGAAGGCCCTGCAGCAGGAGATCTTTGTGACCCAGCAATTCAACCGCCTGGCAGACCGCTGCTTTAAGGCCAAGGACTTCATGACCTTCCAGTTCCTGCAGTGGTTCCTGAAAGAGCAGGTAGAAGAAGAATATGTAGCCCGCCGCGCCCTTGAGCTCTTTGACGTGATTGGCGAGGAAGGCACCGGCCGTTGGGAAATTGACAAGCAGGTGCGTAAAATAGAATACGGCGGCAGTACCGGCGAATAACATCTTGCCAGCCTAGCCGTATAAAAAGAAAGACCCCTCAAGCCCGTAAGCCTGAGGGGTTTTTTATTTGCCTATGCCGGCCCTACTTGCCTAGCACTTTTTCCCGGAACACCTGCAGGATCTGGCTCTCGCTCATGTCATGCAGCCAGGTATTCTGCGGTTGCAGGCAGAAGATGGGGCCGTGTTTACAACGATCAGTGCACTCGGTCTTCACAATTTCCACCTGGTCTTTGAGGCCGGCCATTTTCAGTTCTTCCCGCATTACCTTCCGGATGTCCTTGCCGCCACGCTTCTGGCATTTGCTGCCGGAGCAGGCGTAAATCACCTGGAGGGGGAAATGGATTGTTTTACTCATAATTGGTTTGGTGCCTTTTTCTTGTGGTTGTACGGCCGGTGCTTATATTGGCTGCCTTAGGCTATGAAATTTAAGATAGGCCCCAGACTTGGCGCTTTCCGTTTCAGAGCCGTTTTCTTAAAACAGGCCCAAAACAGAAAGGCCACCCGCGCTATGACCGGTACTCTCTTTTTTCGCGCTGCATCTGTACAAGTTGCCAAGCATACAGCCCTACGCCGGCAGCCAACAAGGCATACATCACATAATTGATGATCCCGTTGTTCTCGTGTTGCACCGTGCTGCGGCCTTCAAAATAGGTGATGTTTTTGGAGGGAATGGCTAGGCCGTACAGTTTCCGGAGGCCCCCGTTTTCCATCAGGTTCTCGCGGGTGCTGTATTCCACCCGAAGGCGCTGGCCAGGCTGGATGGCCGCTTTAAAGGCAGCAGTGTCAAAAGAGGCCTCGTCACGGTCGGTCATGACAAAGCGTTCCGGGAATTCCTTGAGCCAGAGGCCGTAGTCGCGTTCACCTTCCTTGGTTTTCTTGAAGGAGTAATTAGAGAGGGTGCCTTCTTTCACCACCAGATCCTGCGTGCCCCGCACCTCTTTAGTGAAGCCAATATAAATCATGAGCCCCAGGCCCAGAATAATCAACATAGTGGCGGGCAAAAACCTGCCAGAGATAGGCAACGGCATGCCCAACGTGCGTCTTCCGCGTCTTGCCATGGTATAGAAGTAAGAGAGGGTTAAAAGTACTAAAACAATGGCGGGAATAGAAGTGTTTGCCGGAAAGCCTATTTCTGCCAAGTCTCTAACCAGGGAAAGATCAGTAGGTTTGTGGTCTGAAAACCGATGAATACCTTATGCTGAATTCTAAGCTCAGCGGGAACCCAGCCCTACCTGATAATTTCCACCCAGCCCTTGGCGGTGCTGCCTTCCGTGTCTTTTAGAATATAGAAATACGTGCCGTCTGAGAGGTTGCCGCCGTTCCATTTCTGCTGATAGACTTTTTCCTGGTGCACCTGCTTGCCCCAACGGTTATAGACGGTCAATTCTGTGGGGAAACAACTGAAGCGTTGCACAAAAGTCTCATTCACGTCATCGCCGTTAGGCGTAAAGATGTTGGGGATAAAAGCGGGTTCCACTACTACGGTGCCTACTTCCATCTGGTCCTGGCAACCGTTGCCGTAGGTGGCCACCAGCGTGACTTTGTAGCTGCCGGGGTTTTGGTACATGTGCCGGGGCGTGCGTTCATTAGATTGGCTGCCGTCCCCAAAGTGCCAGGTAAAGCCTGCGGCGTTGGCGGTGGTGTTGTTAAAAGCGGCATTGTAAGGGGCATAGCCCGAAACCTTCACGTTATCCAGGCAGGCATTGGCCAGGGCGGCCACCATGGAAGGGCGGGGCGGCAGAAGGATACGTTTCTTGATAGAGACCGGGCAAGGAGTTGTGATGGAATAGGTCACCTCCAGGGTGCCGGTAAAGCCGGCAGGTGGTGTGAATAGGCCGCTGGCCGAGACCCCGGTGCCATTCCAGGTGCCGCCGGCAAGGTTGGCCTTTAGCTGGAACGGGGTTACGCTGCCCGGGCAAAGGGTGGTATCTGGGCCAATGTTGAGGACGGGTAAAATAACGGATACTTCCTGGGTAGCCACGCCGCAGATGCCGTTAGAGCCGTCACTGCGGTAGGTGATCACGTGACGGCCCACCCCGGCCTTGGCCGGACTAAAAGTAGTGCCCGTCACCCCGGTGCCCGAGAATTTTCCCCCAGCAGGAGAAGCCACCAACGCCACCGCCTCTGTGGAGTTGGCGCAGAACTGGGTGGCCGGCAGCGTAATGGTGTGGGGCAGAGGTTCAGACACGGTCATGTCCATGGTGTTGGAGACGGCGCAGGATCCGGTTCCGGTCACGGTGTAAGTGAGGGTGTGCTTCCCGATAAGGGCCGGCGTGGGATCAAACTGGTAGATGCCATTGACCCTGGTTACGCCCGTTCCGGTCCAGACGCCCCCGGTAGGGGAACCCTGCAGAATAACGTTCAGAGCGTCGGCGCAAACAGTGCTGTCTTTGCCGGCCTCGGCGCGCAGTTCTTCAGCGAAGTCAAATTTAAAGGAGGCGTTGTTGCAGTTAGTGCTGTTGTTGATAGGGGAGTAGAAGTTGGCGCCCGGCGGAATAGGGAAGTTGCTACGGCCCCCGCACCCGCCGCATACCGCCTGGTACACATAGCCTTTTTTGTCATACCGGCTGGTGCCGCCGTCTACGTGTTCATAGCTGCCGCCTGTAAGGTTCTGGTTGCCGCCGTAGAACGTGGCGTACAGTAGTTGGCTGGCGTTGGTGCCTAACTGCATGAGGTAGAAATCGCCGCCGTCTGTGGTGGTCTGGGCTGCCCCCGGGGTTACCGGCAGGCCAGTGGTGGAGCCGTTGCCGTAAGACGCGTTGGAATTGCCACCCCATCCTGCCACGTAGATGCGCTGGCACTCATCTACCATAAAGGCCGTGGGTGAAATATCCAGGGTGCTTCTTCCGGAGCCAAATATGGTAGAAAACTCCGTGGCCGAGAGGGTGTTGTTTAGTTTATGGATGAACTGGCGGCCGTTGGTGTTGCGGTAGGTGCCGGTAGTAACAGGATAATTGCCCAAGGTCTGACCCAGTACATACACGCTGTTGCTGGCGTCCAGCTGCAGAAAATAGGTCTGGTCGTAGGCCGAAGTGCCCAGGAACGTGGCGGCCAATAACGTGCTACCGGTATTGTTGATCTTGAGCGCAAAGCCGTCTGTATTGCCCGCCGAGGCCGAGTGCAGCCCGTTGGCAGTGCCGGGAAGGGAAGTGCTGGTAGTACCCCCGCACACATACACCTGCCGGTCTGGGTCAAGTTGAATGGAGTAGGCGGCGTCCAGGTCTGGGCCACCGTAGTAACTGCCCCAGATCACCTGGCTCAGGTCTGGCGAGAGTTTGCAGACAATGGCGTCATTGGAGCCATAGGCCTGGGACCGGAACCCGTTGCGGACCGGAAAGTCTGCAGAGGCGGTGTTGCTGGCCAGGTACACGTTGCCGTCTGGGTCTGTGATAATGTCTCCCCTGAACTGGTCTCCGTAGTTCTGCACCAGCCCTGGCACGTTGGAAGGTGTTCTGCTCACCAGGCCGTCATTGCCGCTGCCGCCCAGAAACGTAGAGGCCAGAAGCTTGTCGCCGGTAGCGCTGAGGCGGGTGATCACCAGGTCAGAACCGTTGGCATAGGTTGGGTTTCCGCCGGTGCCCAGCGGCGCAATGAAGGCCCCCCCATTGAAGGTTCTTTTAAGAGCGTTACTGGAGGTAGGGTAGTTAAGCGAGCTGGTAGTGCCCAGAATAAGGAGCTCATCAGCGGCGTTTACCACCAGGCTGTGCGGAACGTCCGTCTCGTCGCCGCCTACATAGGTGGCATAAAGCCTGGCGGCCGGCCCCAGCACTTTGGTGTTGTACTTGATAATGGCCATGTCCCAGGCGCCGTTGAAAGAGGTGTCAAACGCGCCAGTTGACGCAGGGTACCCTACTCCTGAGGCAATGCCCCCGGAATACATATTGCCATGGCTGTCATAGGTGGCGGTAAAGCCCCAGTTATCAGCAAATGAACCGGTGAAAGAAGAGAACTCCACCACGGGGTCAATGACCAGCGGTAGTGTAGCATCATACCCTTGGGGGAAGGTGAATTGTAGCGTGTTGCCGGTCAGTTGATAGGCGCAGGCTACAGGTACCCGCTTGTTCTGGGCCCATTGATAGGCAATGGGTTTGTGCTCTGTTACCCGGCCCACCGATGTCTCAATCTGCAGGTTGCCCTCTTGCAATGACAGGCTGGTTACACCGGTATAGGTAAGTTTGATTTGCGAAGGCGAGGTGCCGGCGGCTACATACAGGTCATACTTAAGCTTACCTGCCTGCTCGTAAAGCGCCAGATCTACCCCTTGGTACAGCGCTTTGTATTGCACCTTTCTAAACCCGCGGGCCCCCGTGCCCCATTTGCTCTGGTCTTTGCCCAGGTAGTAGTTGCGAGTGCCTTCGGTTACTTCATCGCCCTGCAGGGCCGCCTTTGGGTTGGCGTTTTCAAAAGTGACGGAATAAGCGTGGTTGCGGGTGGTGCCGTCCGGCAAGATGTTACGGCGTGTGGTAGTAGGCTCATTAGTGCCGTGGCCATGGCTGGACATTTGGGAAGGGTCGCGCAGCACGTATAGAAACCCTGTAGGCTCCAGAAACAGCTTGCCGCTGGGCACGTCTGCGGCGTAAGCTACCTGGTGGGGCCATTGTCCTTTGTTCTCCACAAACTCCAGCGTGCGGGTGTCTGCCAGGGCGGAAGCCTTCGCGGCAGGCGCCACAGTAACTGTGGCTACCGGCGCAGGCGCAGGGGTACTGCCCAGGAACTGAAGCAGGAGCGACCAATACGTAGAGACAATGAACAGGGTAGCAGTCAGCAGCATCGTGGTAAAACAAAACTTCTGACTAAATTAAGCTAATTTTTATGAGAAAACGGAGGAGCCAAGTGCTTGTTTCGACCTTGTTTTCAGAAATATATGCTTTAAACGGTATTTACCAGGCCATTCGCTCTTTAAGCGAGGTGATATGCCCCAAGTGGTGCTCTCCGTGCCAGGCATACATCTCTACAGCCTGGAACAAATACGTCTCCCCGTTTTGGGGGTGAAGGAAGGTGCGGTGCCATTCTTCCATGGAAAGGGAACGCAACAGCAGCACCCACCGGTAATGCAAAGCCTCCAGCAGGCGCAAGGATATTTCTGGGTCGGCCCAGCGGGCATCATGAAGATATGCCCAGGAAGACTCCTCATACGGCTTAATGGTAGGTTGCTCCTCTGTGAGGGCCAGCCGGAAACGGGTATAGCTGTTCATGTGGCTGTCTGCCAGGTGGTGCACTACCTGCCTGAGGGTCCAGCCGCCGGGCCGGTATGGGGTATCCAGTTGTTCATCTGACAGGGAAGTTACTTGAGCCCGTAATTGGGCGGGTAAGGCTTCTAACTTGGCCAAGGCCTGTTTTACCAAAGCAGATCTGTAAAGGGGCGGCACTGTAAACCGGCCAACAGGGTAGCGGAGTATTTCCAGGGGGAGGGTGGTCGTTTCCATGGCAGAAATAGGTCTTTGACAAATCTAACGTATTACAGATTTCTTTGCTGCGTTTTTACCTTCTAATTTTAAAGAGAGCGTACTTGTACTATCCAGTTCCGGTTGCCTGTATCCTGCCCCAGAAAATGCCTCTGGACAAGACCATTTAAAAGGCTGTGCCAATGCGCAAAAGGTAGGCCCTAACGCAACCATGTGCCATCGGGACGGTTATAGAATACGTACTGTTTTAGGGCCGTTTTCCTAAAAACAGGCTCAAAACGTAAACCAAGAACCATGCCCGAATTACCAGAGGTAGAAACCTATAGAAAGTTCATAGAGGAAACCAGCCTGTACCAACCCATTCGGGATGTGGAGGTGCAGGACCCCAAACGCCAGTTGCAGGTAGACCTGGATGATTTCAGGAAGGCCTTAATGGGCAATCAGTTCACGGGCACCCACCGCATTGGCAAGCAGCTTTTCCTACTTACTGCCCAGGGACCAATTGTGACCATGCACTTCGGGATGACCGGCGATGTGGCCTATTGCCGTGATGCTGCAGACACCCCGCGCTTTGCCCGGGCCGTCTTCCACTTTGAGAATGGTTTTCAGTTCGCGTTCCTGGACTCCCGTAAGTTTGGCCGGCTGGGCCTCACGCAGAGTGTGGAAGCCTTCCGGAAGCAGAAGAAACTAGGGCCCGATGCCCTTACCCTTTCCACTGAGCAACTGACCCAAGGCCTGGCCAAAAAGAAATCGGCTATTAAACCATTGCTCCTGGACCAACGCATAGCACCCGGCGTAGGCAACTGGATAGCCGATGAAGTGCTGTTCCAGGCCCAGCTGGAGCCTGAGCGGACCGCCGATTCCTTATTGCCCGCTGAGGTAGACCGCCTGGCCACCGCCATTAGAGAAGTACTGGAAACCGCCGTGGCTGCTGAGGCCGTCTACCGTGATTTCCCGTCACACTACCTGATCCATGCCCGCGAGTGGGACGAGGCGCCTGCCAAAGGTCCGCAGGGCACCCATTTGAACTGCCCCCGCTGCCAAACGCTCATTCAGAAGAAATACGTGGGCGGCAGGGCCACCTACTTTTGTCCACAATGCCAGGTATAAGTGGGATTTTATAACCGAGGGAGCTGCGGTTTTGAGACGATGAATCTAAGTAGTAAATTCAATCATTCACTTAGGGGTCCCCGTTATGTTGTGCAATAAAACGTAATTTGGAAGTGTAAGAAGTTTAGAAACCTTAGGTAGTACGTTTATCAATAATTGTCAGAAAAAGGGATGGGGAAATTAAAGCCCCCTTGGTCATTTAGAAAATGCCTTTTTAAGAGGATTAATTTTTAAGAGGATTAAATTAAAAAATTTTGAAATTGGTTGACCTATAAACTGTTAAGCTAAATTTTCCTAAAATAATCGCACCGGTGCGTTTATTCAGGTGTCGAGAGTAATAAATAAATATAAATGAAGAAAGCTTTACTGTTTGCCTTGTCGGTTTTAGCCTTGAGCAGCTGTGACAAAGATGAAGTGATCATCGTGAAGGAGGTAGAAAGAGAGTTCAGTTGGAAAAGCCGTCCCGGTTTCGAATATGAATACGCCACCCAGCTGAATAGTTTTGCAACGGATGAACACTTGTTTACCCTTGGGATTAATACGATGACAGCAATGCTGCCAGACTCAGTTAAAAACAGGTATGGGGCTAACTGGACCCACTACACCCTCTTTAACCAACAGCTCATTTCATACAAATTTCCCATCAATGCCGATTATTTTATCAGCTTTTCGGAGAAAGAACCAGCCAAGTTGAAACTCTCGCCAACCCTGAACCCCAGCGCTTACACCGCGTCCAGGCCAGCGGCGCTTACAATCCCTTTACATGAGCTGGACAGCACCTTCCACCGGTTTGGTTTAGTATCCTTCAGTTCCGGGGAAAGCTTTGCGATCAACAGCAAAGGGCAGGCCCTGGTAACTTACCAAAGCTTTAGGGAAGGTTCCCCGCTGCGGCTGAGGGCTATGCTCCTGGATGTTGTATCCAAACCTTTGGACATCACCACGGCCATCATCGACACGATTAGGACCAAGCAGCTTGACTTTAACAGTACCTATGATGGGTTTCTGGCCTTTGTACAGAGCGTGGATGACAACTTTTTTATAAGCCCCAACTACGAGGAAACTTACCGGGTTAGTTCAAAGGGGGATGTGGAAAAGGTGCTCAACGACAGGCTGCATGCCATTTTTGAGGCAAAGCAGGTGCTGTATGCCATCGGCTCGGCGGGCACAGGGTATGTCTCGGAAGATGGGGGCGGACGTGGTTAAAGAACTTTGAATTCCCGGAGGCCTGGACATGGCTAACATACACAGAAGTTAACGGTAAAATTATCGGGTACAAAAACTCCCAGATTTTCGAGATAACTCCTTCTCTTGCCAAAGTCGAATTCAGGGAGCTCGATAACGATGGTTTAGCAGGTAAAGGCATCACATCGATCAGTAAATTCAAGAACAAGGTGTACGTCACAACCTTTTCCGGGGTCTTCTACAAAGAGTTAGATAAGTTTTTTGTGAAGCGGCAAGGAGAACTATAAACGACAACTCTCAACAATGCCTATAGTGCATAAACGCCCCATAGGCCAGTCTGTTGTAGCAAATATCTCTATGAAAAGAATCCACCTGTTTGAATTTGAAGACTTGCCATGGTTTCCGAACTGGCTTAGGATAAGTTTGACCAGACTTATAGTTGTGATGCATCGCTTATTAGGCACCACTAAGGAAATAGCAGCTTTGGTGAACAAAATCATGGGGTATTCCTCTAAGCCATCCATCATCGATTTATGTTCAGGGAGTGGAGGGCCTATGTTAGCAGTGGCTCAGACTTTGAAGGGAGAATACCAAATAAGGGACCTAACCCTTACTTTAACAGATTTATACCCCAATACAGATTTAGCCAGTAAAATCAACAGACAAGGAAGTGCTGATGTATCTTATGTGACTAATTCCGTAGACGCCGCAAACGTACCATCCAATCTAAGTGGTGTGAGAACAATGGTGTGCAGTTTCCATCATATGAAACCTGACACAGCAAGAAACATTTTGATCGATGCAAAAGAAAGGAGACAGCCAATTTGTATCTATGAGATAAGCGATAACCGTCTGCCAATACTTCTGTGGTGGGTGGCGTTACCTCTAAATTTCATCATGGCTTTCCTAATCACCCCTTTTGTAAGGCCTTTGACCCTGAAACAGATTTTATTTACTTATTTTATTCCTGTTATTCCAATTTTCTTTGCCTGGGATGGAGCTGTTTCTAACGCTAGAACCTATACCTTAAAAGATTTAGATATCTTACTTATGGGTTTGGAAACAGAAGACTATAAATGGGAGAAAGGTATAATTTCAGGGAAAGCAAAAAAAGTTTATCTACTTGGAGTTCCTCTTAAAAATACAAGCTACAACAACTAAACAACATCAAAACGCTTTTTAGCCCAGGCCTACCGCCTTCATTGCCATTAAATAACTATTCTATTAAACATTAAATCATGAAAACAGTAGTAACCATCTTTCTAAGCTTTTTCCTGTATGTAGGAAGTACCTTTGCCCAGACCAGCAGCCTGGAACCAACGCTATTTCGCCTGAAAGGCTTGCCTTTAGACTCAAAGAAAGAAGCTATAGTAGCCAAGTTCGGGAAGCCTAAAAAGGTGTTTGAACCAAAGCATGAGTGTGGGTTCCGCTCAGAGGCAGAGCAAGGCAAAAAATACTACCAGTTAGCCTATGACCACCTGGCCTTTGTAGGAAACGAAACGGAAAAGTACGGGATAGAATATATTGATTTTAACCCAAAAAGTAACCTCACCTTAGATTACGGCAAATTCAAACTCAACCATACCCTTACGTTAAAGGAGTTTGAGAAAATCTTTGGGAAAACTACCAGGGAGAAAGCTGATGACCTCGGCGTTACAAAAGTGATGTTGTATTTTAAGAACGCTGATGATGGGCTAGTGTTCAGCTTTAAGTCTGGCTATCTGGTAAAGGTGCATTACTGGTCACCGTGTTAAACACCCCTGCGTACTAGTAAGTAAATGAAACCTGGCCAATTTTCCTTTTGTGCCCTTTCCTTGGTGGTGGTAGTCCTTAATTTTATGTAGAAACCGCAATCCAGCTGATCTTATGTTCCTTCAATTTTTCAAGCCCGGCCCCGCTTTGGAAGAGATGGTGAACAACATCATGATCAGTAAGGTCTCATTCAACCCCTTAGCGCCCAAACCTAGTTTCCTGTTTCCGCCGCTGCCTGAGCAATGCCTTTTCTTTTATCCTTATGACCGCATGGACGTGCAGTACGCGGCCGGGGGTACAGAAAAGCTTGCTCCTTGTGCCATCGTGGGGCCGCAAACGGCCCCGTTGCACATAACCATGGGCCATGAGCATCTGGTCATAAAAGTTGGTTTCCAACCCGGTGGCCTGCACCGCTTGCTAGGTATACCCATGCACCATTTATTGCGCCCTGAAGCCTTTGACGCAGGCGAGTTGCTTGGCCCGGAAGTCTACCTGATCAATGAGCAGCTAAGGGAGGCAACTACTTATAGCCAGATGCAATCTATTGTGGAGCGGTTTTTACTGAAAAAGCAAAAAGCCCTGAAGCAGCTCCTGCCCATAGACCAGGTTTTGCCGCTTTTAATAAAACACGGCGGCCTATTACCGGTAGACCAGTTAGCCGGTTTGGCCTGTTTAAGCACCCGACAGTTTGAGAGGACCTTTAAAGATCGGGTGGGGGTATCGCCTAAGTTTTTCTCGCGGTTGGTGCGGTTCGCCAATGCCTGGGTGCAGAAAGAAGCTTCCCCTAATGCCAACTGGACCGAAATAGCGCACGCCTGCGGGTACTATGACCAAATGCACCTTATCCGGGACTTCAAGGAGTTTGCCGGTGCCAATCCCTCTCTTATTGAAGCCTCCCTGCGTGAAACCGCCATTAACCTCCAGAACAGAGTGTTTTTTTAAGTTGTCGGGTTTGTACTATCGGGCCGTTTTATGACTTGGTACTTTTATTAAAAAAAAAGCTGCCATGAAACGTCTTTTAGCCATTGTAACTATTGCCATCTGCTGTACCTCCAATCTGTTTGCCCAAACTACCAAAGACCGGCAAGCGGTGCACGCCCAAATTGAGGCCCTGATCCACAGCTGGAATCAGCATGACTTCAGTGACATGAAAAACTACACCACTGAAGATGTAGACTGGGTGAACATAGTGGGCATGTGGTGGAAAGGCCGCGATCAGGTGCAATATGCCCATGAGGCCTTCCACAAAACCATGTTCAAGAACGTGCCCGTAGAATTGAAGTCCTCTGATATCCGGTTTATCACTAAAGAGGTGGCGGTTGCCCATATCACTACTTACTATGGAGAATTCACCACTCCTAGCGGCCAGAAAATGGGTAACACCGAGGACCTCGCCACGCTGGTGTATGTGAAACGGAAAGGGAAATGGCTACTGACGGCCGGTGAAAACGTCACCGTAAACGAGGGGGCAAAACAGCATGACCCGGTGCTTGAAATGAGGTCTAAATAGGAAACAGCGAGGGCCGGTCCTGGTTACCCATATAACAATAGCCTGTTCACTTCACCGCATTAGTAATTGCCTTGCTAGCCAGGAAACAGGCTTACCAGTTGTTACGCAAGGCCGGCTTGGTAAACTATCTCAGATGCCGTGCTGAGTATTGGCATTGGTTTTTATTTAACCTCCGGGGTGGCCTTTGCGCCAATAGACTGCAGCCAGGACAGTAGTTCCTGTTTTTGGGTGTCACTCAAGGCGGCATCCCGGTGCAGGAGGGTATAGGAGGTCAAGGGCATTTCGCCTTCGGCTACCATCTCATAAGACTCATCCAGCTTGTGCTTGGCTCTTTTGGCCGGCAAATCTCCGTATTCTGAGAAGTTGAGTTTACGGCGCCCTTCGTTTATATGATCTTTGATCCACCAGGAAAAAGGCGCTACGCTGGTATACCAGGGGTAGGTGGTCTCATTGGAGTGGCAGTCATAGCAAGACGCTTTGAGAATACCTGTTACCTGCTGTGGCGGGTTCTTTAACGTGATAAAGTCTTTGGCCTTGTCTACCGGCGGGTTGGTGGTATCTACCTTAATGAACTGAATTAAAACCAGCAGCACTAGCAGCGCCAAAAGGATCTTGTATTTCGTTTTCATAGCTTCTTTTTAAGGTGGGTAATGTTACTTAAAAAGCAGATACCATGGTTGGCCGGGTCATAGAAAATTTCTGTTTTAGGGCTGTTTTCTTAAAAACGGCTCTAAAACCGAAACACCTGCCTAAAGGAGCTTAGAAAGGATACCCAATGGCTAGGTTCAAGACCCCACTGCCAAAAAGACCAGAGGTAGGCCGGCCGCCGTTAGGGTATGACGGGTCACGCAACGGATAGGCCAGGTCAAACCTTACCACAAAGAACTGCACGTCAATTCTTAGGCCTGCCCCGGCGCCAATAGCCAGCTGGCTCATAAAGTTGCCATTGAATTTTCCGCCGGGGCGGGTGGGGTCTTCATTTACCAGCCAGATGTTACCGGCATCTACAAAAAATGCGCCTTTGAGGTAGGGGTCTAGCAGCGGGAACCGGAACTCGGCGTTCCCCTCTATCCGGATGTCGCCGGTCTGGTCAAAGTAGGAGAAGCTGCGTTTTGCCGGGTCTCCGCCTTGGGTAAGCAAGGTGGGGTTATACACGCCCGGGCCCAGGCCGCGGGCCGGAAAGGCGCGTATGCTGTTGGGGCCGCCAATTCCGTACTGCTTTATGTAGGGAAGCACCCGGGAGTTGCCATACGGCAAGCCATAGCCCCCCAACAACCGGGTGGCTAGCACCAGTTTTTCTGTGATGTTAAAGTAATAACGGGTCTCCAGGTCTACCTTGGCGTACTGTGAAAGCGTCTGCCCCCTAAACTGGTTAGGATTGTCTGGGTCTGCGGGCCGCTTGTTCTTGACGCGGTAAAAAAGGCCCCACAATCCGCCAGAAAAGTCTAGGCCGGGGCTAATGTAGAACTGATGGGTTTTGCCGGGTATGTTCTGGGTGTTGAAAATAAGGCGGTAATTGCCCCCTATAATCAACTGTTGGTCAAAGGCGCGAGCCAGAAAGGGACGCTCCTGAATGGCGGCATCAAAGGCTGGCGTGGTACTCATAAGACGGGCGTACAGCACCTGCACCGGATTAAGCACTATTTCTGTGGTGGTGCGCTGTTTCCAGCTGTAGCCGTACTCAAAGTTGAAGGAGTTCTGTTGAAAGAACGCCTGCCGGTCTATGAACCTGAACCCTAACTTGAAGCGGGTCCGGGGCTGGTACATGCTGCTGGAGATTCTGATATCAAAGGGCGAGATGATACGCGGTACGTTCATTTCAGCATCTGCGCCTACCTCAAAAGAAGAAAGGCCAGAACTGGTGGAGTCGCCGCTGATTTGTGACTCAAAAGAACCCACCAGATTAATCAGCAGCAGCTCGGCACCCCGCAGGGCGTTCCGGTTCCTGAACCCCACGGTAAGGGCCGGGCCGGCATAGCCATTTGATTTCTGCACCGTTTGCACCTCGGCCCGCACAGATTTTTTCTTGGCCTGGGTCAGTAAGATGTCGGCTTTCAGGCGGCCGTTGAGGCCAATAGAATCCAGGGGGGTAAACCGCACCTCGGCAAACTTAAAGGTGCCCAAGTCCATAAGGCGGTTAATGGTCTGCAAGTGGCGTTTGCGGCTGTAGAGGTCATTGTTCTCTATGAAGACCGCATTGAGGATAGTCCTGGCTTTAAAGGTCTTCTCATCGGGGTAGTACTTGTAGTCTTTGTACTGCACCGGCGGAATGGAAGAATCCCCAATAGAATCTGTGAGGGAGTAGTCTGTAAACACGCTCACTTGCTGGTAACGGTATGGGATCAAAGCCTTTCTGGGGGCGGAGTCTTTAATGCGCACATACACATTCACTTTATTGTTGAGGGTACTGTCTACATGGAAAATGAGGTAGTCTTCATCAAAGAAAAAGAAGCCCTTCTCTTTGAGGGTTTCATTGATACGCAGCCGCTCAGCAATCATGGTCTGCAGGTTATAAGGGTCGTTGACCTTTAACAGGCTATTTGGTTCCGTTTCCCGGATGGCTATGGCCAGGCTGTCATTGCCCTGGGGGAACTGCACCTGCTGGATCATGTACTGGCGGCCTACGGTGGCGCTGTAGTTCACCGTGGCCATTTTCTTTTTGCTGGTGGTGTCTACCTTAAACTCCAGCGTGGGGGAGAAGTAGCCATTGTTGTAGAGACGATTTACCATCTGGCCCTGCACGCGGTCTGGGTGGGCCTCGCTCAGGAGCACCGGCGGCTCACCCAGGCGGGTTTTGACCCAGTTGGCAATGCCCTTGGTTTTTTTGTTTCCGCCCATGGCGTTGTAGATCCAGAGCTTGGGTCTTAACCCCAGAAAAGACGTGTTAGGCTGTGGCCTGATGGCGGCGTTGAGCTCAGACTCCAGGTCTTTGGTTTTGGTGTTCTGGTCTGTGGAGGTCACTTTGATAGCGCCGCCTATGTAGAGATAATCGCCCTGGGGAACGCTTTTGGTACTGCTGCAACTGGCCAACAGGCCCAGGCATAACACCGGTAGCAGCAACCGCAGGCAGCTAGAAGGTAAAACGCGTAACGGGGAGAACAAGGATGTCATTATTTTGCTTTGCCTGTGTTTTTGAAAAGTTCGGCGAGGCTGTCATACTCGCGCACAAAAATGAGGGACAAACCGGTGCGTTGCAGCTGGCCGTCCAGGAAGCCTTCATAGGCATTTTGCCGGAAGGCCCGTAACCGCAGGCGGCCGTCTTTGGTGATAGAATATTCTACAGACACGTCACCAGCGAAACCGCCGGCGCTGCTATTGCCCATTACTGTGCTTTGGTCACTGCCTTCTAGGTTGATGTCAGTACCAAAACGCACGGTAAGGCGGTCATTCATGAGTTGTTTCTGCATGGCCACGTTTAGGTCTGTGCGGGTACGGGCCTCGCCCGAGGAGTAATCATCATAACTGTTGAGCCCCAGTTCCAGCCCCAGACCACCCAGGTATTGACCGGTTAGCGCGTTGAGCTGGTCAGTGAGCACCTGGCTGGCACTGCCCCTGATAGCACTGTTGATACCCCCGCCCGCCGAGGAAGCCAACGGATCCTGCGCCATGAACCTACCCAGCACCAGCAAAGAAAAGACCTGCTTGGTGCGCTCAGATTCCTGCGTGGGTTGGCTTAGTTGCTCCAACCGGGCGTCTACCTCTCCTCCAAAAGCGCCTTTGGCTTTTTCATCCAACTCAATATTAAAGGAAACGGTAGGCTTCATGATCTCACCTTCCAGGTTCAGGCGCACGTCAAAGGGCAGCTTTTGGCGGTATTGGCCGGCGCTACCCGCATCTACCCCGGCAGTCTGGCTCTGGATGAGTTCCAGCGGGGCCGCGTCAACGTTGTAGATGGCCGTGACGTTAACATCTGCGTCAAAAGGGTCACCGTTCCAGACTACGTAGCTGGCCGGGTCCAATTCAAACTCGCGCTTCACCAGTTCATACAGGTTCAGGGTGTACATACCCTCCGTCACGTCAAAGCGTCCTGATAAGGTAATGTTCTCGGTGACGTCATAGCCCACGTTCATGTTGGCTTCGCCTTTGAAAGTAAGGTTGTCGCCAGATTCCTGGTCCACAATCACGGTGATAGGCGTGTCATCCGTCAGGTTCAGGACCATGGCCATTTCTATGCCCTGCACCTCGGCGTCTACGGTATCCAGCTGTTTCTGCCGGGAGATACGGCGGTTGCGGGTACTGTCCACGTCCACAAAGAGCACAATGCCCTCGCGGTTCACGCTCACCTCTTCCTCTGGTATCACATAAGTGAAATTAGAATTAGGCGCTACCGTTACATTGGTGTTGATAATGGGCACGTTCAGGTCGCCGGTAATACGGGTATCACTATCCACGAACACTTTTCCAAAGTATAGAGGGTTGTCCTTGGCAGTGCTATTCATGACCATAAAATCATTGGTGGTAGCCCGCAGGTCAAACCGGTAGTCCAGGAAATTAGAGGTAAGGATATTACCATTGACCACTGCACGGTTGTTGAGGGAGTCCAATAGCTCAAAATCATCAAACCTGATGCCCTGGTTGGTCACGCTCAGGCGCTCATCTGGAATGCGGTAAGTAGAGTTGAGTTGAGCCACATTGAAGCTAGCGTTCTGGAACTGCAGGTCACCGGCTACTTGGGGGTTGTCCATGTTGCCCCTAATGGCTACCGTTCCCAGCAAGCCGCCTCCCATATTCTTGAGCAGCCCCTGCGTGAAAGGCTGCAGGCTGGCCAGGTTCAATTGATCAAAATTCAGGTCAAAGGACATGGGTTGGCCGGCGGTGGTGAGATAATAGCCGCCCAGAGTCACATTGTTGCCGTTGCCGGTAAGCCGGGCCGTTACGTCATAGCGGTTAGCGGTGGAGTTTCTGGCCTGTAGCGCTATGTCTCCCACAGGGTTAGAAAGGTAGCGCAAGCCAGTCAGGTTCATGTCGGCGGTGAAGCTCATGTTGCCGGTGAGGTTGTTCACGGTTGCCTGGCCGTTAAGCGTGCCGGCTACCAGGCTGTCTTGCTGGGCAACGGCCCGGGCCAGGTACCCCAGGTCCACATCTGTGAGGTTCACGTTGAGCGGCGAGTTCTGGGCATTGGGGTTCTGGCTCTGCAGTAGTATGGCCATGGCCCCGTGTGATAGGCGCAGGTTGTTGGCTGTGACTGCCCCAGATTGAGTGTAGTAGCGCAGGTAGTTGTTGGGGCCCACTTCCCAACGGTCACGGTTAATGAGCAGGTCTGGGGTTACGTTCACCTCAAAGCCACCGGTCATCTGGCGCACCAGAAGGCCTATAGCCGATTCTTCCTCGCCGGCGGCGCTTTGGTTGGCTGCCCGCAGGCCTACGGTATTGTTCTGCACGTTGCCGGCCATCACAATATTATTGAACCTGAAAGTAGTATCCTGCCGGATGCGCTCGGCGCGGGTGGCGTAGGTTAGTTTGTTGGGGTCTGAGGAAACATCTAATGATAATGAGTCTAGCCTAATGCCATTGTAGCGTAACCGGGGCAGCCGCGCCACCACCTGTAGGTTGGCCGTCTGGCTATTGTAAGAACCGTGCAACGTGTCTAAGGCCAGGCGAGTAACGCCGGGTATAAACGCTGCCACCAAACGGGGTTTGTGCAGGGCTGCGGCAAAGGTGAACTGCCGGGGCGTAGACCTAGGTTTATACGGACCATTGCCCAGGTCATAGTACCGGCTGATGTGGTTCATCAACTCGGGGCCAATGTCTCCCAGGGCCACGTTGCCATCCAGGTTGGCAGTAAGCACGTCAGAGAAAAGGCGCACGCGGGTCTCGCCGGGGCGTTGGGTAAGGGTGAGGTGCAGGGTGTCAAAGGGCAGAACCTGGTTGTTGCTAGTAATGGCGGCATCACTGGCAATAATGGTTCCGTTAAGGCTGTTGGCGTCACTGCCGCTCAGGTTGGCCGTGATGTTACCGCGCATGCGCAGGTCTTCTGAGTACAGTTTGAGCGCTTGGAAGTCAATGGATTTGATATCTGTGGTAAAATTGTAGCTGGGCTGCGCGCCGCGTAGGTTCACCATGCCGTTCAGGTTAAAGGCCAGATTCTCATCTGAGGCGCTGTTGGCCTTGATGTCATAGCGGTTGCGGTTGGCGTCTACATTGAAACCTATGTTGCGGTAGTTATACCCGCCGTACTCCAAGCTCTGCACGGTACCGTCTATTTTGGCCACCATGTTCTCTGGGGTAATGCCCGTGCCGTTGATGTTGGCCACCATTGTGGCTCTGCCCAACGCGGGGTCTTGCATGAGTTTGCCCAGGTCAAAGCGCTGCAGCCGCACGTTGCCCTGCACGCGTTCCTGCCCAGCAGCCCGGCCCGGACTCATATCAATCTTGGCCACGGCATTCCCGAAGGAGGTTCGCGCCGTGGCGTCCAGGTCAAAGGCGGTCATGGTGCCACTAAAGGAACCTTCTATGTCCATGACCGGGGGCAAAGTAATGTTAGGGGGCAAGGTACCGGCGGGGAGTAATGATTTTACATCAGAGGCGGTGGTATGCAGGCGGTTGATCTGAAGGTTGGCGGCCAGGTTATCTGGGTTAGGCAAGCCTTTGATGCGACCGCTCAGGGCCAGTTGGGTGTTGCGCCAGCCACTCACGCGTACGTTGCTTAAGAGCAGGTTGTCCATCCGGCCATTCACTAACCCGCTCAGGTACACGGTCTCTTTGAGGTTACCGGCCAGCGGCGGCTGACTGGTAAGTGATGGCTGCAATAACGCAATGTCTCTAAACCCGATGTGGGTGTCTTTCAAATCAGCGGAAAGGGTGAGCTTGCTCAGGTCGTCGGCAGCCGTTTCTAAAGAAGGGTAGCCAACTTTTATGCGACGGGCAATGCGGCTGTGGCCGGTTTCCAGCACCAGGTCAGTGAGTTCGGTCTGCACGGAGTCAAACAGGATGCCGGCGGTGAAGTTCTTTACCTCAAAGCCGCTTTTCTCCTGGAAACTTAGTTGCTCCAGTTGGGCGGTGGTGTGGTTGGTGCTGAAGTACAAATCCTGAAGCTGCAGGTTGAGGTTGCGGGCCTGTATATGGTTATAGTCTACCCCGCGGGCCTGCTTGGGTGCGTCATAGTTGTCAAAGGCGGCGTCCACCTCGGTGACGTTGAGTTTGTCCAGGGTCACTATCCAGTTCACGGGCTCGCCGGTAGTTTTGGAGACGGCCTCTTCAATGGCTTCTATGGCCTCGGCGGGGTTCACCACGCGATACTCGGCGGGCATTTCGGCGTTCTGGGAGTAGGCCAGCGTGCTGTTATGCAGTTCCAAGTTGGAGAGATCTATGCGGGTGTTGACCAGGTCAATCTTATCTGAGGCTAATCGGGCCTGGCCCAGGTTGGCGTCTATGTACTGCTTGGCCACGCCATTGCGGTACTTGAACTTGACATTGTCCAGGGCCACGGTCTTGAGCCCAAACTGCATGGTTAAAGGCTCTGACTCGCCCTCGGGCGGTACTTTGGTCTGCACCATGTCTACCCAGGTATCGCGCAGCGCAATGTCCCCTATGCGGTAGATCTCTTTCTCAAGGTCCAGTTCGTCCATGTCCAGGGTGAGGTTGCCTACGCGGGTGCGCACGTTCTGGCCGTTCACCTCGTCTTTGTAGGTGAGGTAAATATTCTTTAGATCAACGCTGCCAATGTCATAGGTGAAGCCCGCCGTAGAGTCTGTGACGGTGGTGTCAACGGGGGTGGTGAAGGCGTCTATGATGAAGTCAAAGTTGGAGACGCTGTCTGGCAAGGTACGGGAGAGATGCACGGTGGCGTTTTCCAGATCCAGGGAGTTAAGGCCCACCTTAGATTTGAGTAGGCCCAGAATGTCCAGGTTGGCGGCCAGGCGCTGCGAGTACCAGAGCGTGTCACCTTTCTGGTCTTCCAGGTACACGTTCTCTAGCAGAATATCCTTCCGGAAGTCGCTCCGGAACTTGCCAATGCGGACCTCGGTGCCCAGTTTATTCTGAAGATAGCCTTCGGCCTTACGGGCGGCGAAATCCTGCACTTTGGGCAATTGCAGCGCCAACAACAGGACCACCACCAATACCAGCAAGCCCCCAATGATCCATAGGAGCACGGCCAGCGTCTTAAGCGTATATTTCTTAACGTTCTGCGTAGACAAGTTGAATAGAGTAGCAGTTTTGTGAGATGCTACTTGTACTCAAGACAGATAGATGTGGTTACAGCAGAAGAGGCAAACCGGCATAATAAACCGTATAAAATCTGTCTGTTTGCCAGAAGAAAGGCCACTCCTTTGGCATCTGCTTTCCCAGTAGGGGTGTCTTCTGAAAGCGCAGGATATAACTAATTTGTTTTGTGGGCGTTTTGGGCCCATTTTTAGAAAAACAGCCTTAAAACGGAAGATGATTCCTTTGGCCTTAAGGAGAGATTTTGGTTGGTTGCCTTCTGTCAGGCGTGTCTAAACCTAGTACATGGCGTTTGCTAGCAATGCGCCAAGGCTTTTCTAGTTCGCCTATAAGGCTCATTCAGGAGAAAAGGGGGAGAAGTCAATACCAGAGGGTTTTACTGTTTCTCTGCGCAGCTTTGGTCGGTTTTCTGGAGCATGGTGGTGTCAAAGCCCAGTTGTTGCGCGCGTTGCACCAATTGCTGAAACACCGGGGCAGGCAGAGTGGTGGCGCGGGCCAGAATCCAGAGCGATTTGCGGTCTGGGGTGCCTACCAGCACGTGGGCGTAGTCTGGGTCCAGGTCCAGAATCCAGTAGTCGCCGCGCAGGGGCCAGAAGAACTGCACCTTGAGTTTGGTGTTATGGCTGCCCGCCACCGGAAATGCCTTGCCGGTGATGCCTGTCAACCGGCCGTTTTTATGGCAGGTGTTCTTTACCTCTACATACCCTTCCTTTAAGGTGTATTGCGCCTGGGTGCACTGGCAGCCGCGCTGGAACCGCTGCGGGAAGGACGCAATCTCATACCAGGTGCCACCGTACCGGGCCATGTCTACGGAGGGCACCGTTGCCAAAGGCGCAGGTTGGGGCCTGAACGCGGCATACAATGCCCCAGAAGCTAGAAATCCGGCACCAAGGCCCAGAAGAAGTTTAGACGTTTTCATGCAGGCTAAAGGCGTGAACCTGCTCAGGGCAAGGCGGCCATTAGCTGACCACCGGTTACCTGAAGCGGTAACCGGGTATACGGGCGTATTTAGTAAAGGGGTTTGCGCATCTGGTAATGCTGCACCTCGCCAAATAGCAGATGGGTGGGGTATTCCTCTGTGAAGCCGTTCCGTTTGTAGAAGTTTCTGGCGTACTCGCGGGCCTGTACAATCAGTTCCTTGGCGCCCATTCTGCGGGCTTCCTCTTCCACGGCCTGCAGCAACCGGCGGCCTACCTGTTTGTTCTGGTACTGCGGCCCAACGGCCAGAAAGCGAAGCTGGGCTTCGGTGTCAGTTTCCATGTGCACGCGGCACCCACCCATAATCTCCCCAGAATCATCATTGATGGCCATTAAATGTACTGCGATGTCATCATCTTCCATGCGTTCGCTGCCGTGTGGCTGGTGCCAGGGCTTACGTAACATTTCATAGCGTAAACGGTAATACTGTTCAAACTCATGGAAGGTAGAGGGCTGAATAATTTGCATAACTGCGTTTTTAAGCTCTTTTCCGTAAAATCCCGCTAAACTAGTAACTTTGATCGGCTTCGTGTGAAAGAAGCCCGTATTTAAATAAATTTTCTACTTATAATCCTGTTATGCCTTCATTTGATATTGTGAGCAAAGTTGATCCGCAGACCCTGGAAAATGCCATCAACACTGTAAAGAAAGAGATTCAGACCCGGTTTGACTTCAGGGATACCAAGGGCAGCGTGGAACTGGACAAGAAAACCAACATCCTGCACGTGGTCACGGAAAATGACATGCGCCTGCGCCAGATTGAAGACATCATCCTGAGCAAGATTGTAAAGCAGCAGATTGACGCCACCGCCCTGGACTTCACCAATGAGCACGTGGCCAGCGGCGCCATGATCAAGAAAGACGTGAAAGTGCGCGCCGGTATTGACAAAGAGGACGCCAAGAAAATTGTAAAGCTCATCAAAGACAGCAAGCTGAAGGTGACCCCCGCCATCATGGATGACCAGGTGCGCGTGACCGCCAAAAAGATTGATGATCTGCAAGACGTGATTGCCCTTTTGCGCCGCGCTGAACTAGGCATTCCGCTGCAGTTCGTAAACATGAAGTCCTAAGCCCGCCCCTGGAAAGACGGCCGGTTCCGTTTTTGCTTATTGCCGAAGGCTGCGGTAAATTCTGCTATCTTGCGGGTTATACACCTATAAATCCCCCATACCTGAAAAACTATGTTTGAAATATTCTCCAGCCCAGATGTCTGGCTAAGTCTGCTCACCCTTACCTTCATGGAAGTGGTGCTGGGCATTGACAATATTGTCTTTATCTCTATTGTAGTGGCGCGCCTGCCCAAAGACCAGCAGGGCCGCGGCCGTACCATAGGCCTTATCCTGGCCCTGGTGTTCCGGATTATCCTCTTGATGTTCATCAGTACCATTGTCAACGCCAACCAACCCCTGTTCACCATAGAGCCTTTCTGGATGGATGAGCCTTTCCATGTGTCATGGCGGGACATTATCCTGTTTGGCGGTGGCTTGTTTTTGCTGGCCAAGAGCACCACGGAGATCCACAACAAACTGGAGGGGGAAGAAGAGACCCACGGCCCGAGCGGCGGCTCCACCACCATGGGCAAGATCCTGGTCCAGATTATCCTGGTGGACATTGTCTTCTCCTTTGACTCTATCTTAACGGCCGTGGGTATGGTAAAACACGTTGAAGTAATGATCATTGCCGTAATCCTTTCCATGGGCATCATGCTGGCATTTGCCAAAGTGATCAGTGACTTCGTGAACAACCACCCTACCGTGAAGATGCTGGCGCTTTCCTTCCTGATCCTGATTGGGGTAATGCTGGTAGTAGAAGCCTTCCACGGCGAAATCCCGAAAGGCTACATCTACTTTGCTATGTTCTTCTCTTTGTTGGTAGAGTTCCTGAACATGAAGCTCCGCAAGAAAACCGAGCCGGTGCACCTGCGCCAGAGCGAAATTCTGGATACAGACAATGATCCAAAAACGTTGATGTAAAAACCCTTTTTGGAGGAATAGCAAAAAGCGGAGACGGTGCAAACGGTCTCCGCTTTTTTGTTTCCGTTTTGGGGCCGTTTTCTGAAAAACAGGCTCAAAACGGAAACACAGGCTTGCCCGGGTTTGGGAAATGGATAAGCCTTATTTAGCGGAACCTCCAGCGCCGACCGGCAGTAAAGCATACCAAGCGCATTGCTCTTACTTTCTTTCCCTTAACACTATGAAACTAGCTGGAAACACCGTGTTGGTGACCGGGGGCGCCTCTGGAATAGGACTGGCCATAGCCGAACGTTTTTTAAAAGCCGGTAGCACTGTCATTATCTGCGGCCGCCGCCCGGACAAACTGCAGGAAGCCCAACAAAAACACCCTGCGCTGCACACCCGCGTGTGTGACGTGGCTAATGAGGCAGACCGCGTGGCCTTGCTGGAATGGGCTACCGCCTCTTTCCCTCAGTTGAACGTGCTGGTCAACAACGCCGGTATCCAGCGGCGCCTCAACCCCGTGGTGCAGCAGGAAGACTGGCAAGAAACGCAGCAGGAAATAGCTATTAATCTGGAGGCGCCCATCCACCTGTGTCACCTCTTTATCCCGCATTTGAAGCAGCAACCTTCGGCGGCTATTGTGAACGTGACGTCTGGGCTGGCCTTTACCCCGGCGACTTTTGCGCCCATCTATTGCGCCACCAAAGCCGCCCTGCATTCCTATACCATGTCTTTGCGGCACCTGCTGGCCAAGACCCAAGTAGAGGTAGTGGAGATTGTGCCGCCGGCCGTTAACACAGATCTGGGCGGGGTGGGCCTGCACACCTTCGGGGCTGACTTGAATGAGTTCGCAGACGCCGTGATGCAGCGCGTAGACCAGGGCGAGTTGGAGGTTGGGTTTGGCTCCTCAGAGGAAAGAAGAAACGCCTCCCGCGCTGAGAATGACGCCTTCTCGGCCCAGATGAATGCCCGGTTAGGCTAATGCTGTTTCTCAGGCCATGCTTCCCGTGACCAGGTAATACCCCAGGCCAGCCAGGGCACTGACGGCAATCCAGGTGATCATGCCAATCTTAAAGCGGTACATGGCTACAAAGGAAATAATGATCCAGACCAGGCTGAACACATCCAGTCTGGCCAAGGACACCTGCTCAGGAAACAAAACTGCCTTCCCGAAGTAAACCGTCAGGTTAAGGATGACGCCCACCACGGCCGCTGTCACCACCCCTAAAACTGATTTCACGGTGCCGTTGTCGCGGGTCTTTTCAATGAGGGGGGCGCCTGCCAGAATAAATAAAAAGCAGGGCAGAAACGTGTAGAAGGTAGTGGTGAAAAGTCCCAACGCGCCCATGGCCAAAGAGCCACCGTAGTGGTGAAAACCTGCCATGAACCCCACAAAGGCCAGCACCATAATAAGCGGTCCGGGCGTGGTCTCGCCCAGCGCCAGACCGTCAATCATCTCATATTTGGTAAGCCAGCCCAGTTTTTCTACCGTTACCTGCGCCAGGTACGGCAGCACGGCGTAGGCGCCGCCAAAGGTAATAAGGGCGGCCTTAGTGAAGAAGGAGACCAACGTGCCCCAAAAGGAGAATTGGCGGGTACCTAAATAGAATAACCCCAGCGGAAGTGCCCAAAGGACCAAGGTGACCGCCACCCGGGAAAGACTTTGCACCAGATTGAAGCCTGCGCCTTTCACCTGGCTATGAGCATTGAGGTAATACGCCTGCTCATTGGTGTGGGCCGCGGCGGCGGCGCCCGCCTTTTCGGCCAGCAGGGCGGGGTACAACTTGTGTAGGGCAAAAGCCATGACCAGCGTGACCAGGATGATAAGCGGGAAAGGGACGTGCAAAAAGAAGATAGCCACAAAGCTGGCGGCGGCCACGGTGTAATGGAACCAACTATTCAAGGACTTGCCGGCAATCTTGAACAGGGCCAGCACCACAATGGCCACCACCGCCGGTTTCAACCCATAAAAAAGCGCCGACACCCACGGAATCTGCCCAAACGAAACATACACCATGCTCAAACCCAGCAGCAGAAACACCGAGGGCAACACAAACAAGATGCCCGCCACCAGGCCGCCCCTTACCCCGTGCATTAACCAACCCAGGTAAGTTGCCAGCTGCTGAGCCTCAGGGCCCGGCAACAGCATGCAGTAGTTGAGGGCGTGCAGAAACCTTGAGTCTGAAACCCAGCGTTTCTGGTCTACCAGAAAATGGTGCATAATGCCAATCTGCCCGGCCGGGCCGCCAAAGGAGATAAAACCCAGCTTCAGCCAGAACAGAAACGCCTCTTTGAAGGACGGCTTTTCTGGGGGCAACAGGGCTTGTACGGGCTCTGGGCTTACCATTGTTTTCTGAGTCATAGGCGTGTGGTGAGTTCCACGGCAATACTACGCAAGTAGGCCAGGGAAAGATAGAACAAGGTGAAGTTAAAATAGTATGGCTAGGCTTATCAAAGAGCAAAAGGTTGGGCAGGCAAGGCGGTCAATCTTGGGGTGTTCATGGGTAATCCATTTCATAGAAAGCGGCGGTTGGGTGAGTGATTTGCCTTTCTAAAGATGCAGGTATTCCTGGCGTATTGCCAGCGGCTGGTTCAGGCCATTCCTGTTTTGGGGCTGTTTTGGCTAAAACAGCCCCAAAACAGGTTTACTGGGTTAGAGGAGGGGTTTCCTTGGGTTTGCGCAGGTCAAAGGTATGGAACAGGAACAGCCTAAGGGCATGGGTATTGAAGAACTTGTTGCCGGCCGCCGTTTGCTGGAACACGTTCATGTAGCCCAACTGGGCGTTGAAGCTTTTGCTGAACTGGTAGCCTACACCGCCAAAGAGACGGTTCTGGTCAAAGTAATTGTAGACAATCTCTTTTCCGAAGTTGACGTGTACCTCATCATTGAGCACCAGAAACGGAACGCCGGGTGCGATGGCATCGGCGGTGAGGGGCACCATGAGGGCAACCATATACCGCGCCCTGAAGTTGAAGTGGTGGCCTTCCTGCAGCTGGTCATTGGTGATGTTGCGGTTAAAGCGCTCCTCCAGCCGCACCCACTGGTTGGTCTGCAGCCGCTTGCTTTTCCCAGACCAGTTGATCTGTTGCCACAGCCGGTGCTCGGGCCGCACGGTTTCCTCGTTTTTGCTGGCGGGCCAGTGCGAGGCGTAGGCGTAGCCGGCCGTAAAGCGGGTGTGGTCAGAGATATGGTAGGTGAGACCCGGCCGCACAATGGTGGTGGCCCACCGGTCCAGAAAATCAGTACGGCGCGCGTGCAGGTCCAGCCACAGGGAGAACTTGTCAGACACCCTGGTTTGGTTGAAATAGCCCAGCCAGACCTGTGACCGGTCTGTGACTTGCTTCTCTGGGGTTTGGGAGTAAAGGAGGGAAGGCAACAGCAGAAGCGGAAGGGAGAAGAAGCGTAAATATTGTTTCATAGAGGGTAGTCTGGGTGAAAGGGCACATAGGGCGTGTTTTTAAAGAAGGATATCTGGTGGAAACCAAGGAGGAAGAAGAATTTCCGTTTTGGGCCCGTTTTCCTGAAAACGGGCCCAAAACGGAAAAGGGGTAAGGCATGGCCGGGGGCAGAAGAGAATTCCGCCCCCGGCGAGGCGCTTTATTTGGTTAAAAGGCCATCTAAGGTAACCGCTACGTAGTAGAGCCCGCCAATGGTGGGGCCAGCGGCAAACTGGTAATAGCGTTTATTGAACAGGTTGGTAGCGCCCACCTTTACCGAGGACTTGAGCTGCGGAAGTTTGGCGGTTACCTGGGCATCAATGGTAGAGAAGGCCGGAACCAGACCATTAGCCAGGGTGCTTTCCCAATACACTTTGTCCTGGTAGCGCCACACCACGTTGAAGCCGATGTTTTTGAAGACTTCGCGGTTACTGAGGGAAAGGTTGGTCACCCATTCAGGCGTGTTGAAACTGGTCAGGAAAATATCTGGGTTCGGGTTTTTGGAAAGGGCGTTGTAGTTGGCGTTTCCAGAAAGGGTGAATTTCTTGTAGAAGATATACGTCAGCCCCAAAGACGTGCCGTAGCTGTTGTAGCTGTTTTTGGCATTGGTGTATACCCGGTACCGGTTTTGCTTGGCTCTGGTGAGCATGTCCAGCACGGCCGCGTCTGACCCCACCGGCCCTGAGCTGGGTACCGCCACCTCTACCTGGCCTAAGAACCCTTTGTAAGAGTTATGGTACGCATCAAAATCTATGGTCAGGGTATTGTCAAACAAAACGCTTTTGTAGCCCACCTCAAAGGAGTTGATGCTTTCTGGTTTCATTACCGGCAGGTTGGCCACCTGCAATACGTCCCGGTTTTTTAGCGCCGCTTCGTTCCGGTTCATTCCCGTGGCCACGTCTGCATTCACCGCTGCCGTAAACTTATCAAAGGAAGACAAGGTGTAGGAATTCTCCAGGAACCCGATGCCTTCATTCACGCGGGCCAGGCCGCCTACCCGGCGCACGCTGGCATTGTTCAGAAAGGAGAACGCCTCAAACAAGGCCGGGAACCGGTAGCCGTTCTGGAAGGAGGCCCTGAAGTTATGCTTCTCTGCGGCGGTGTACACGGCGGCCACCCGCGGGTTGAATTTAGGGCTGAACTCGGGGTTGTTGTCCAGGCGGGTAGAGACTGTTAACTTTAGTTTGTCCTGCAGAAACAATTTGCTCACCTGCACAAAGCCGCCATACTTGGTGTAGTACTGATTGCCTCCAAAGGAACCGTTGGCATCTGGTACCGTTCTGGTTTCCAGCGGCCTGGAAAGGTCTACAAAGGTATTTCCATCTGGGATGACGGCGTACCGGCGGTAATCGGCGCCCAGTAACACATTGGCCCATTTGAATTTGCTTACATTATACTGAAAATCGGCGTGGTAGGTGTTGCTGTACTGCCAAAGTGCGGCCCCTCCGTTGGGCGCTCCCCCCGGCACCACCGAGGCGATATCCCAGTTGTTGGAGTTGATGATGGTGTTTTTGAGGGTGTTGAATTCCTGGGTTCCGGGTTCGGCCCGTCCGGCATCTGCGGCGGCCCGGGCTATTTTCATGGCCGTGGCCAAATCAACGCCGTTGTTCACCTGGGTTTGCAGGGCGTTCTTAAACACTCCTCCCCACTGGGCGTTGGTGGCATGGCTAAGGTCCAGGTTATAGGCCAGAGGGTTGAGGTTGTAGGAGTTTCCCGTATTTTCCTTCAGCACATAGGCCCGTACCAGTAAATCTGCTCCCTTCAATTCTATTTTATGGTTCTGCACGGTCACATCCTTTAACTGAATGCGGTTTCCGCGCTGAAAAATACCGTCCATAATGCCGTAACGGTACCCGTAAGACAGCTCCAGCTTCTCGTTGAGCCTATAGAAGAGGCTTCCGTCCAGTTTCAGGTTCCGCACCGATGGGTAGATAAGATCTTTCTCCAGGTAACCGGTTCTGGCCACGTTGAACGTCTGATTCACGCCGCCATAGTTGATGGTGATGGCCTGGCGGGCCTGACGGTCATCGCCGTAGCGGCTCCACTGGTCCAGCGCGGGGTTGTTCTCCCCCGCCAGCTCCGGGAATTTAGGGTTGGCGCTGGGCAGGTTCTGGGGGTTCTGGTCCACTAGGCCGTTGGCTACCCAGTCGGTGCCTTTAAGCGTGCTGAAGTTGACCTTGAACGCGAATCTGTCATTGATGGCTTTGGCATACCGCACGGCGGTCTCAGTGAGGAGGCTAGGGTCCCGGTCTTTTCCGTCAACGTGGTTCACCCCCACTTTCTGGTAGATGCTTAACCCCTGATACAGAAAGGGACTTTTGGTAGTGAGGTTGGCCATGCCGTTGATAGCGTTCATGCCATACAGTGCCGAGGCCGCCCCTGGCGTGATCTCCACGCTCTCAATGTCCAGTTCGGTAGCGCCAATAGCATTGCCCAGCGGTACCCCCAGCGTGGCGGCCTGCATGTCTACGCCATCTACCAGCTGCATGAACCGGAAGTTGTTGGGCACGTTGAAGCCGCGGGTGTTAGGCACCTTGAACGTAAGGCTGGAGGTGAGCATCTGCACGCCTTTCACGTTTTCCAGGGCGTCATAGAAACTGGGTGCGGCCGTTTCCTTAATGGCCCTGATGTCCAGCTTCTCAATGGCCACCGGCGACTTAAGGATACTTTCCTCTATTCGGGAAGCACTCACCACCACTTCCTTGCCCAGCAAGGTTTGCGTGACCAGGGCAATATCCAAACGGGAGCCGGGTTGGGTGATCTCAAATTCCTGGGGCTGGTACCCCACCATGGAAATGACCAGGTGGAACGGGAACTTCAGTTTGGTCTTGAGGCTGAAATCTCCGGAACCATTGGTGGTGGTGCCGGTAACGGTGCCGCGCACGTACACGCTCACGCCAGGCAGCGGATCTTTGGTACCCTGTTCGGTTACCCGTCCGTTAATCTCCACAAAGTTGGTTTCCTGGGCCTGAAGGCGTAAAAATGGAATGAAAAGAAAAGAGAGAAGGAGTAGGAATCTTGTTTTCATATAAATGTCTTTAGAAAGGAATGAGAAAAAGGACTGCGGTTGCTAGCGGCAACAACAACACCCAAAGCCCGCAGCGTAGCGTTGCATTTGGTTCTCGGTTCTTTTCTGAAAGGCATGTGGTTTCATATGACTTGTAATTAAGGGTGACGGTTTCTTCACGGAAGTAAGGGAGCAAGCAGGGGCAAGGGTTCTTCCGTTTTGGGTAGTGAAAGGTGAATTTGTTTTAAGTCCTGTGCCTTCTGTAAAGCCTACCTAAGGGCGCCGGCTCTTTCTGAGAGCAAGGATTTAGAAAGCATATTATATAAAATCTTAATGTCTATAGAAGTAGTAGACAAATAGAAGGATTAAATTTTTACTATACAAATTTGAACCCTGAAAAATTGAGGAGTTCCCCTGACGCCTTTCCCAAAGCCCTCTGGGGAAGAGTTTGGATAAGGGCCGATACTTGAGTTTATAAAGGTTTTAAGGCCCTGGGTTACCCTGACAATAAGGACGAAAGGGACCGGAGCGTCTTGTAAGCTACTGGCTTTTAGTTGAAAAAAGTGGTATCTTCCTAGCAAGGTTGCCCTATAGCAGCCGCCCAGCCACCTTCTTTGCATGCCTGGGCTTTGTTCAACTTCCTTTAAGCCGCGGTAAGATGAAATGGGTATATAGTATTAAACAGAAAGGGAAAGCCGCCCTGTTACTGGCCCTGGTGCTGGGGTTGGTGGTAGTGAAAAATATAGTAGACAGCCGTTACGTGCGCCAGTTAGGTTCTTCGTTTGCGGCGGTGTATGAAGACCGGCTGCTGGTGGAAAGTTACATTTTCCAATTGTCTGGGCACCTGTATCAGAAAAAGATGACCCTGGACAAGTACCACCTGGCAGAGGATTTTGCCCTGCTTCGGGATAACCTAACCACTAGCAATGAGGCCATTGCTACCCTGCTCCAGGACTATGAGAAGACCCAGCTAACCCCAGCCGAAGCCAGGCATTTTGGGGCCCTGAAGCAAAGCGTGGCGGCTATACAGGCTCTTGAATACAGCTACCTGGCCAGATTGGGCGAAGGAAAGGCTGCTTCTGCCGCCCCGTCTCAACTAGAAAGTCACCACCACCTGGCCGCCGGGTATCTAAGCCAGTTGTCGCATATTCAGGTAGAAGAAGGCAAGCGCTTGCGGGACCAGTCCAAACGGATTATCGCTGGTTCTACTATTCTTACCCAGTTTGAGGTAGCCCTCCTTATTTGTATTGGCGTGATGATTTTGATGCTGGTTTTCGCCTCCAAGTCTGCCATTCCCAAGTTCAAGCAGAAAGCCATGCTCAACTGAATTATAAGGTTGTGCTCCCCAAGGGCTTTCTGGACGGTGCGCCATCTGGGGCCGCCAGCCTTTTGGTAGGAACCTGTTTTGGGTGGAAGGGTATCTGCTAATAGTGTATTGGCCCAGCCCCGGGCAGGGAATGAAAGCGGCGTTTCCAACTGTTTCTCTTATCTTTATCATCGGAAGCCCCCAAATCCCCTACTTCCTTTTTTACGCCATAGAAACATTATGAAGAATACTTTTTTAGTACTAGCGGCCTCTCTTTTCTGCCTGGCAAGCTGCTCCGGACCAAGAGACAATAAAACCAACCAAGGCGCTTCGCAACCAGGAGCCGCCGTGCCGGCAAACGCCGTTGCAACCCCTCAAGCCCAGCCCTGGGAGAGACCAGCACAACCGGCTGCCACTGGTGCTACTGCGGGCCTGAACCCGGCGCACGGGCAGCCTGGTCACCGCTGTGATATCCAGGTGGGCGCCCCCCTTTCCTCTGCGCCGGCCCAGGCCCCAACCATCACCTCGGGTACGCCCGCGCCAATGCCGCAGGCCCCGGTTCTACCCTCCGCGCCCCCTATCTCCACGGCAAAAGGCTTAAACCCGCCCCATGGCCAACCGGGACATGATTGCGCCGTGCCGGTAGGTGCGCCCTTAGGGAAATAGACAACAAACACCCTTTTAAAAGGTGATTTGCGAAAATGCGTTTTAAGCCCGTTTTTTGAAAACCAGCCCCGAAACGCCTAAAAGGCGGTGGCCCGTAGAAACTGGTTTCTACGGGCCACCGCCTTTTTTAGCCTCTTTTTATTCTGTAGCTTTAGCGCTTCCTCTACCTCTTACCCTCTACCCATGAACACTAAGTTAGTGATGCAGGCAAGCGCACTAGTAATGGCTCTGATAGGCATTGTCTTTTCATTTTTCCCGCAGGAAACCCTTTCTTTTTTGGGTGTGCTGCCCGGTGAGGCTCCCGCTTTGTTGGTGCAGTTGCTGGGGGCGCTGTTTCTGGGCTTTGCTCAGTTGAATTGGATGGCGAAAGGGGTTTTGATGGGTGGAGTGTACGCTCGGCCTCTGGCGATGGGGAACTTCGCGCATTTCTTTATTGGAACCATGGCCTTGCTGAACGGAGTGAAGGCGGCGGGCCAAACAACGGTTCCTATTCTGGTGTTGCTGGCGATATATGGTTTGTTTACGGCCCTGTTTGGGTTAATCACGTTCCGGCACCCGCTAAAAGTAAAGGCTGTCTAAGGAGTAGTCTTTTAAGGTATTACCCGTTTTGGGCCCGTTTTTGGGAAAACAGCCCCAAACTGGCTTGCAGGCACCAGCTTCCCGACCTCTTCCCTGGCCCCGCCAACTCTCCCTAACCGTTTAAAACCGTACGTGCCTATGAACCGAGTAGACCGGCTTTTCGGAATTCTGACCCTGCTGCAGTCCAGGAAATACGTGACCGCCGAGAAGATTGCCGAAGCTTTCAACATTAGCGTGCGCACTGTATACCGTGACGTGAAGGCGTTGGGCGAGCAGGGCGTGCCCGTGGGCTTTGAGCCGCACAAGGGGTATTTTGTGGTGCAGGGCTATTTCCTGCCGCCAGTGGCCTTCACCTCTGAGGAAGCCAACGCGCTGTTGCTCATGGAGGCCATGGTCTTCGGGTTCACCGATAAATCCATCCACACGCACTATGCCTCGGCGCTGAGCAAGGTGAAAGCCGTGTTGCGCACTACCCAGAAAGAAAAGCTGGATTTCCTGCATAACCACATCAAGCTGCAGCTGCCGGCCTGCCTCAACAATGACTATGAGTACCTGTCCATTATCCAGGAAGCAATTTCCAACAAATGCCTGCTGGAATTAGGCTACAAGAACAACAAAGAGGAGGTGAGCCAACGGCGGGCAGAACCCATCGGGCTGATTTTCTACGCCTTCAACTGGCATCTGATCGGGTGGTGCCACCACCGCCAGGACTACCGCGATTTCAGGGTGTCGCGCATTCTCACCCTCAAGAACACGGGCCTGCCATTCCTGAAGGCTGATCACATGGCCATCGGGGACTACATGAAGCAGCTTCCGGTGGCTTATTAGATTTTGCGTTTAACGGGTGTTTTTCCAAAAACAGGCCCAAAACAGGCTGGGCTACGGGCAACTCCGTGGAAACTAGGTGATCTGCGGTGGCGGGTGTTTCCAAGCGCGATCCTTCTTCCAACCAACTTTCAGCGCGGCGCCCGCCAGACGGATCAAGCCAAAATATTTTCAGTTGCCAAAAGTGCGCTGCCATAGGGTTGTCAGTGGGTGGGTGTTTCTTTGGGGTATCATCTAACCAAAAGAAAACTATGTCAGAAGTACAAATCCTGTCCGTGCTAGACGTGCTCCAGAAAGAACTGGAAGCCGAAGGCCAAACCACCCGCAACATGCTGGCGCGCATCCCCAATGATAAATATGACTGGCAACCCCATGAAAAGAGCATGACCCTGAGAACCTTGGCCACGCACGTGGCCGAGTTGCCCTCCTGGATTGGTATGGTCATGAACGCTCCAGAACTGGACTTCGCCACCAGCCCTTATGCCCCAGTTCAGATCAACAATACCGAGGAACTGTTGGCCTTCTTTGAGCAAAACCTGGCAGAAGGAAAAGCCGAACTGGCCCAAGCCCAGGAAGAGCAGTTAACCGAGGAGTGGACGCTCAGAAACGGGGACATTATCTATACCACTGGCACTAAGTTTGACATGCTGCGCAATACCATGAGCCAGATCATTCACCACCGCGCGCAGTTAGGCGTGTACCTGAGGCTTCTCCATGTCCCCATCCCGGGCAGCTACGGCCCTAGCGCCGATGAAACAGAATTCTAGTTCACCAGTCTGAACTCCGTTTTAAGCCTGTTTTTCAGAAAACAGCCTCAAAACAGGATTTAAGGAAGGAAGAGTATTTGCTTTGTCTTGTTTCCTACTTCCCCTAAAACAGCAGCGCCTCCTGAGATCTCAGGAGGCGCTGCTGTTTATTAAAGGCTAAAGGCTGTAATACCTATTGCCGGCTAAGCTTGAAGGTGTGGACCTTACCTGGCGTGATGAGACGCACGTAGAAGAATCTTCCAGCAAGGGTAGAGCCGTTCACCTCAAAGCTGTAGGTTCTGTTGGCTTCGGCGGGGCCGGCATATACCTGCGTCACTTTTTGGCCATACAGGTCATAGATCTCCAGGGTCACCTTTTCCTCTGCTTTTTCTAACGTGAAGTTAACCGTGAGTTGGTCAGCAAATGGGTTAGGGAAGGCCGCTAGCACAGGCGTGCTGAGTATAACTGCCGATGAAGCTTTGGCGCTGGCCAAGGCCCCTGAGGTGCAGCTACCCAAAGAACCGCCTTTTTGCAGGTGCGCGGACACGGCGCTGGCATCCAGGCAAAGCGGGTTAGACGGGTTCCTGGTGCTTCGGGTGGCGTGGCACACCAGAACCTTGTCGCCTTTCTCTCCGCAACGCACGTCTATCACCTGCAGAGTCACCTGGGCGCTTTGAGAGCAGCCATATTCATTGGTGGCCTCTACCGTGAAGGTGTAGGTGCCGGCCGTGGTAGGCGTGAAGACCGTGGTGCCGGAGGTGGTGGTGCTCAAGCCAGCGGCTGGGCTCCAGGTATAGTTAGTTTGGCCCGGGGCCGAGGTGGGGTTGCTGGCGGTGAGCGTTAGCTGCTGCGCCCCGTAGCCCAAGGCAAGGGTGTTATCAGGCAGGCCGGTGTAGGTGGGGTCCTGGCGGCTCACGGCAATAGCCGGGGCCGGAAGAGCGCCTACAATGGTAACGGTAGCCGTCACAGAGGCCTCATTGCCGCTGGCGTCTTTGCCGGTGAGGGTGACGGTGTTGGGGCCAATGTTGGCGCAAGTGAAGGTGGTCTCTGACAGGGTGAGGCTGCTAATATCCAAGGTACAGTTGTCATAAGAACCGTTGTTCACCTCAGAGGGCTGCACAGTCACGGTGCCGTTGCTAAGCGTACGGGTAAGGTTCTGGGCCAGCAGCACCGGCGGCGTGGTATCTAGTTTCTCTACTGCAAACGAGCAAGAAGCTGACTTGCCAGAGGCATCGGTGGCGGTGATAGTCACCATGGTTGACCCTACTCCAGACACCAGGGTTCCCGCGGCAGGGCTCTGGGTAAGGGTGATTGCGCTGCCGTTGGACACATCATCGGTGACGGTCACCAGGCTCCGGTAGTCAGGCAGGGCGGCGGCGCACTGCGTGGCCAGGGTGAGGGTCTGGCTTTCTAGGCAGGCCAGTACCGGGGCGGTGTAGTCGGTGACGTTAGACGGGGCGCTTTCATTGTGGAAGCGGTCAACGGCCGTGATGGTGTAGTAATAGGTCTTGGCCGCATCTGGCACGCGGTCTCTGAACGTGTTGCCCGCGGTAGGCGTGATGGCCAGCAGCTGACTTGTGTTAGTGATATCCAGGGCTGGGCTCTCTGAGCGATACACCACGTAGCGGACCACCTGGTCAAATGGCCCCAGCCCGGTGGGCGAAGCATCCCAGGTGAGCAGCACGGAGTCGGCGTTGTGGCGGTTGGCTACCAGTGTAGACGGCACAGCCGGCGGGGTGGCGTCGCGCCAGGGCATGCTGGGGAGCAGGGCCGGTTTCTGGTAGAAGTTGGTGCGCAGAGAATCCCGAAAGCCCAGCTTAGTGGTGCTGCGCAGGCTGCTGGTGTTGTACACGGCTTGCCCGTATATGTTAGCCAGAGAACGGTTCAGCCGCACCTGGTTAGGGATTTCAGAAGGGTTGGCCCAGGCGGTTCCCATGGCTGGGTCATTTACCTTATAACCGGCCATGCCTATGTAAATGTGCCGGCCGTTGGCCTGGTTGTTCCACCAGGGCACTATCACGCCGTAATTGGCGCCCGGCTGGCCAATGTACCAGTACACCTGAGGGGCCAGGTAATCCACCCACCCCTGTTGGATCCATTTCTTAGAGTCGGCATACAGGGTGGTGTAATGTTCCAGGCCACTGGTGTTGGTGCCAATGGCGGGGTTGGTGCTGTTGCGGTATATACCTGACGGCGACACCCCGAATTTCACCCACGGCTTGAGTACGTCCAGGGTATCGTGCACCCGCTTGATGAGCAGGTTCACGTTATCGCGGCGCCAGTCGGCCCGGTTGGTGAACCCTCTGGGGTAGGCGTTGAAAGTGACATCGTCGTTGAAGGCTGTGTTGGGGTAGAAGTAGTCGTCAAAGTGAAGGCCATCAAGGTCGTAGCGCTCTACCACATCGGCAATCACGGTCATAATGTAATTGCGCACCTGCGGAAGGCCGGGGTCTAGGTTGCGGAGATTGCCAGAAGCCAGGAGCCACTCAGGGTGCTGCTTGGCCACGTGGTTAGGCGCGAAAGCGGTAAGCCCGGTCACATTGGCTATTGCCCGGTAAGGGTTCAGCCAGGCGTGAAGTTCCATGCCGCGCTTGTGGCATTCTTCCAGGGCAAACTGCAGCGGGTCCCACAGGGGGCTAGGCGCCTTTCCCTGGGTACCGGTCAAATCAGCGGACCAAGGCTCCAGGGTGCTGGCGTACAATGCATCACTCTGGCTCCTGACCTGCAGGAAAATGGCGTTGATGCCAGTGGCCTTGTGGTGATCCAAGATGGTGATGAGGGCCGCCCGTTGCTGAGCAGGAGTCTGGGTGCGGCTGGGCCAGTCAATGTTGGCATAGGTGGCAATCCAGGCTCCCCTGAATTCGCGTTTGGGAGCCTGCGCCTGGGCAAAGGCATGCAAAGAAATAAGAATTAGGAAACTGAGTAGAATTTTTTTCATGCGGGGAACATTAGGGTGAAGAAAGTGACTTGAAATATATTGTAGATTTAATATACTATAACAAGATAGTAAACTTTTTAAAATGATTACTTAAGAGGGGAAATAATTGAGGGTCAAGGCGATAATTAAAAGGTGTTTTTACTTGGTAGACACTTCGTCTTTTAATTTTTTAATGCTCATCCTGCTTTAGAGAACTCCCTGTTTATTTACCTGCTTTCGCTATTTTCATTAGCTTAAAGTAGGAAAACGGAAAGAGGAACGGCCAAATTCCTCATGGAAATTGCCCTATTAAAAACTGGTTTTATAAACCATCCTACCACAAACCTTACTTTATGCCAATTGTTAGCTATGAGTAGCGCTGGGGAATGGTTTTAAAGATTGGTTTCTCTCGGTGATAGAATAGTTATGGCTACCTTAAAAAGCAGACTGCCACCCTTTTTACAAAGGTGGCAGTCTGCTTAAAAATTCCTGTCGTTCTTAATTCAACTCATGCACGCCAGGTTCAGGGGCCATTCCCTGATAGATGGAATTGCCGAAGAAATCCTTAGAAGGAACTTTGAGTTTCATGAGGTTTTGAAGATTCAAACCTGAATTGTGTAGGGGAGAGTCGCTTTTTAACTTGTACCCCTCCATGTTAGCCAACTGATAAGGGTTTGTAAGGGTAGTGGTAAACGGGCCAGAAAGTTTGGGGTCAGTAAACAGGCCTAACAGCTTCCCGTCCAGTTTTTCCTGACCGGTAGCCCCAGCCCAATCAGATAGACTGTTGTAGCCTCTAAAAGAAAGCGAACTGCCTTCTATAGGCCAGTAGGCATTGCCCAAGAACTTTTCTCCGGAGGAGGGACCTGTTACAATCTGCCCTTTTCCTATAAGGATGTTGTTGTAAAAACCGAAATCTTCATTCTTGCTAGCGCCCAGGAAAACCACGGCTGGGGAAGTGCTGTTGTACACCACGTTATTGTAGATATGGGCATTTTTAAATTCCCGGCTGTCATTGCTCTCGTTCCACAGGTTAAAGCCCCCGTAGCTATTAATGCCATCATTTATACTGATGGAATAACGTACGGTGTTGTTGTCCCAGTCCATGGCGCCGCTCCATTGGTACAGGCCATAGCCCGCACCCTGGTTCTCATAAGATAGGCAGTATTGGATAATGGAATTGGTAACCCCGCCGTCAAAATCGAATCCGCCGCCGTCATGGGCCCCAGGAGCCGTTTTATTGCGGTAACTGATGCAATTTTGAATGATAACACTATCGCTGGAGGCTGCCCAGATGCCAATGGGTCCGTTTCCGGTGCGGGGCATATCCCAGCCATTGTTGGTGGCAGAGCAATAATCTACCAAAGCAACTTTGGTATACTCTACCAGAATGCCGTTGCCGCTGTGGTTGTCTAATACCGTTGGGTCACCAGGGTTATTATCAGCAGTGCATCCTCTAAGCGTTATGTTTCTGGAGCAGTCTTCTTCTTTTTCAGGGTACATGTATTTGCCGTTGCGCAGGCTATAATCTCCGGTTACAAAAATGCCGCTATACCCGTTGTTTTTAGCCACTACCTTAATGGCTTCCATGTTTTTGCAGCTATAAAGCAACAAGCCAGATTTTTGGAAGCCTTCAGTAGTCACCTCCTCTATAACGCCGTTAGATGCTTTTTCCACTTTAATACCATCGGTGGTGTTGCCTTCTTTTCGGCCCGAGCCTTTGGCATTGATAGATTTGAATTTGAAGTAATTGCTTTTGATAATGGCGGCTTCTTTGTTACCACCCTCCAAGGTAGCCACTCCTACGCCATAGCTGGTAACGGTGACGGGCTGCTGCTTGGTGCCACTGTCCTCCGCATCTAGCAGAAGAGTGCCCTGGAAAATAGACCCACCCTCCAGGTAAACTGTTTCACCAGGCTCAAGATTAATGGTGTTGAGTTTTTCTAGCGTACGCCACGGCAATTCTTTTGACCCGGGGTTTGCATCATTTCCTGTCTTACTAAGAAAATAGCTTTTCCCTACAACTGGTACAATAACAGAAGGAGTTGGCTGATCCACCTCAAGATCTGGCGTGGAGGTACAGGAAAATATAAGAGAGAGAGGTATAATAAAAAGGAAGGCTTTTATGCCGGTTTTTTGATTAAAGAACCTTTGTGATGAGTAAATTTTTGGCATGAATAAAGATTGAGCAATAGCAATTATAAAGGGCCATAGGGTAGCGAATGCGTTTTTATAAAAAATGCATTAGTGGAAATGTGAACTTGTAAAATTATAGATGGAAAGAGGGGTTAGTTTATACCAATATATTCTTGTTTAGTTGAAATAATTATATAAAAATCTTGATAAAACGTTATTTAAGTTGTTTTGAAGCTTAATTGTCCAGTATTTGATGCAAATATATTTTCTTTTGTATTAGGTTGTTTGTTTGTTAAGTACAAAAATCAAAAATATTTAAGATATGTTTTAGTGAGCTTTATATATTGTTTATTTAATATTTATTTAAAGGTGAGTATAGGCTGGATTAAGACCCAGGGAAGAGTATTAGTGGAGGAGGGGTACACTGGATAGCTTTTTCAATCTTTGTGTAATCTTTGGTCGTAATAAGTGGGTTTTCCATAACCTTGCTATTTCTTAAGTGAATTTTTGTTCATGTTAAGTAATTAGAATATAAGGTACTGCAATCTTTAGGCTCCTGTCATTTTTATCTGCGGGTGATTTCAAACATGTTTTTCCTTATGGCGTTCATGACTTGCAAAATGTCCATACTTAAGCCAATCTTAGTAGAATAGGAATAAGGTATAGGCAAAGACATACTGCATTTAGCCGATTTCTATTAGTGAACTAATGCTAATTATTATGAAGGGGCAAAAGGTAATATTACAACCTGCCGCCAAATTTGCAGATAGTATTTATACTATCATATTATTTCTATTGTCCTTTTCTAAAAAAAACATTCAAGTACCTGTAATCATAGAAAGTTTGACTACCTATTAGTAGGTATTCATGGTAAATGGATGAATTATTTTTGTGTTATTATGTTATAATCATATATTATAATACTATATTTATGTTGTTGTAAAAAGCTGAGGATGCATAACGGTGTTCACCCCCCCCCCCATGGAAGAATATATAAGAGGAGTTTCCCTAATCATCTGCTGCTATAACAGTGCAACCAGACTTCCCAAAACGTTAGGTCACCTATTTTCTCAAGTGGTACCGCAAGGAATACTTTGGGAAATAATAGTAGTAAATAACGCATCAGCAGACAATACAGAAGATATAGCCCAAGACCTGTATGCTAGTAGTCAGTCAGCTATTCCATTTAGGGTCATTAATGAGCACCAGCCAGGCTTGAATTTTGCCAGAATCGCAGGCTTGCAGGCATCAGCTTATGAATATATGATTTGGGTGGATGACGATAACTGGCTTCAATCTGATTATGTAGAGAATGCTTACCATATCATGGAGGGTAATAACCAGATAGGAGTTTTGGGGGGCATTGGTATTCCCGTGTTGGAGGTAACTGCACCTGCCTGGTTTGAGAAATACCAGCTAGCATATGCAGCAGGAAAGCAGGCCAATCAGAGTGGAGAGATTAAAGACTATGGATTTTTATATGGAGCCGGAGCAGTAATTAGAAAGTCTGCCTGGTTAGAGGTGCTCAAGGCTGGTTTTCAGAGTATTCTAACGGACCGCAGGGGCAGTGATTTACTATGCGGTGGGGATGTGGAACTGGAAAATGCCATGCGATTAGCCGGCTATAAACTGTGGTATGATGAAAGGTTAGTTTTTCAGCATTTCATTCCCAAAGAAAGACTGAACTGGGATTTTATCTTAAGGTCTACCAAAGGCAGTGGGGAATCTGATATTTCAGGTGCTGTATTTTATTTCATCTTTAGAAATTCAGATCTAAATGATACAAGATTCAAATACTTGTACTACAAACGCTTGGTTTGGCTTTTGGGGCAGGTAATGAAAAGTCCCGTGAGTTTCTATCGGTTTATGTTTAATAAATACGGTACCCAAGATTGGAATGTGATAGAGGTGAATAGGAATGTAGCAAACTTACTATCCTCCTTTAAGAACCGTAAAACGGCCTTTTTCGCTTTTAATAATATAACAAGCTTCAGAAGGAATATCCAGTATAACTTGGTTGGCAAGGAGAAATAAACAATAGAAGGGCAGTAGTATGAGGCCAATGGTATCAGTTGTTTTGCCGGTTTATAACTGTGAGCATTATATCTACGAAGCAATAGATAGTGTGCTTAAGCAGTCTTTTGCTGATTTTGAGTTGATTGTAGTGGATGACAAATCTACTGATAACACTGTTGGCATAATTAAACAATTCACTGATTCCCGCATTAAGTTGCTGGAAAATCAGAAAAATATTGGACGCGCCGGTTCTGATAACAATGCGTTGCCTTTTGTACAAGGGAAGTATATTGCTAAAATGGATGGTGATGATATTTGCCATCCGCAACGGTTAGAGAAACAAGTCGCTTTTCTGGAACAACATCCTGCAATCAATGTGGTAGGTAGCTGGATTCAATGCTTTGGGCACAGTACTTACTTGCACCAATATTCCCTTGATTCGGATCAGGTAATGTGCAGGACCCTATTTGGCATGCCGATAGGCAATCCCTCTGTTATGTTGAGAAGCGAGTTGTTCTTTGACGGCGGAATGCGGTATGATGCCTCCCTCCGGCAGGCGGAAGATTATGATTTCTTTGCCAGGTACAGAGAGAAGCTGCACCTCTATGTTTTGCCCGAGCCGCTGCTAAGGTACCGCATCTTTGATCAAACGAGTAGGGAATGTATTGTAAAGGAGAGAAAAAGACAGGTAGACGGCATTAGAAGGCAATTTTTGGCAACCCATGGGTTTGCCTTGAATGAGGCTGAATTTAAATTGCTTGATGTACTCTATAATCTAGATCAGCCCTTGCAGCCTTATACCCTGAAAGATGTAGCCAAATTATTCAAAAAAATTCTTTTGATGAATAGGGAGGTAAACGTCTTTCCTGAAATAGCCTTAAAACGCTCTTTAGCTTCTCGCTGGTTTTATGCCTGTTATCATTACCCGCAAAAAAAACTGAAAAGCCTGCAAGAATACTTTGCCCAAGATTTAAGTAGGTATGATTCTGTCTCTTTTATGCTGAAATTAAAAATGATGTATAAAGGTATTTGTCACTTTTAAATTGGGTATCTTAAATACTTGGTTTTGACCTAGCCAGACTTCTTGGCAATGGTCACCGTTGACTGCAGGTGTTTTGCCAGAATTTCAAACCTAAGAATGGAATATCCATCAAGCCAGGATTCAGAAGAGAAATGGACTTTGATCATTAAACCCCAGGCCTCTTGGTTTGCTCTTGATCTACAGGAGATCTGGCGGTACCGTGACCTGATCCTGATGTTTGTGAAACGGGATTTTGTAGCTATTTACAAACAAACCATTTTAGGCCCGCTTTGGTATATCCTGCACCCTGCCCTAACCACTGCAATGTTTATTTTGGTTTTCGGAAAGATGGCAGGTATTCCTACAGATGGCGTGCCCCCTGCCGTCTTTTATTTATCAGGATTAGTTTTATGGAATTTCTTTTCGGCCTGTATTAATAACATTTCAGTTACTTTTTCTGCGAATGCAGGTTTGTTTGGGAAGGTCTATTTCCCACGATTGATTGTTCCAGTGGCAAGCACTGTATCGGCGTTAATAAGCTTCGCCATTCAGTTTACTTTGCTTGTGGTGGTGATCCTATTCTATTTTTTGGTCTTCGATTATCCTTTCCAGGTTTCCTGGAGGTTACTATTCATTCCTGGACTACTGTTATTGGTGGCCGCACTGGGATTGGGATTAGGGATCATAGTTTCCTCATTAACCGCCAAATACCGTGACCTTAGCTACTTGGTTTCCTTTGGCGTGCAACTATTGATGTACGCTACGCCTATTATCTATCCCCTTTCCTTTTTAAGCGGTAAATACAAACCATTGGTGCTTTTTAATCCTCTATCCAGTTTTGTAGAGGTTTTCAGGTACTCTCTCTTAGGAGTAGGAGAATGGAATGCCTGGTTTTTGGGGTACAGTGTTTTGTTAACGTCGGTTATATTGGCCCTAGGAATACTGCTTTTTAACAGGGTAGAGAAAAGCTTCATAGATGTTATCTAAGTAGTTATGGGAAATGTAGCCATACAGGTAAAGGGGCTTGGGAAGAAATACAGACTAGGGAGTTTTGGGACCGGAACACTCAGGGGAGACTTAAACCAATGGTGGGCATCTGTAAGAGGTAAAGAGAACCCCTATGCTTTGGTTGGAAATGACCCAGTTGCTAATAAAAGCGATTTTTGGGCCCTAAAGGATATAAACTTTGAAATCAAGCAAGGCGAAGCAGTTGGCATTATAGGAAGGAATGGGGCCGGTAAGTCTACCCTGTTGAAAATCCTTTCCAGGATTACGAGCCCCACCACCGGGGAAGTAAGAATCAAGGGAAGAATTGCCAGCTTATTGGAGGTGGGAACGGGCTTCCATCCAGAACTTACCGGGAGGGAAAATGTCTTTTTGAATGGTGCCATCCTAGGTATGACTACCCGGGAGATTAGGAGCAAGTTGGATGAAATCATTTCCTTCTCTGGCGTAGAACAGCATATTGATACCCCCGTTAAACGGTATAGTAGCGGCATGTCTGTTCGCCTCGCCTTCGCGGTGGCTGCTCATCTGGAACCAGAGATCCTAATCATAGATGAAGTGCTGGCTGTAGGGGATGCTGACTTCCAAAAGAAATGCTTAGGGAAGATGGGGCAAGTGACGGGAGAGGGCCGAACTATTCTTTTTGTCAGTCATAATATGCAGGCAATCACTAACCTTTGCCCCACGTCCATCTGGCTACAGAATGGTTGTCTGCATGCAAGTGGGGATAGTAAGCAGTTGGTGAATAATTACTTATACGTTTCGCAGGATAAGGTATGGTTCCAAAAGTGGAGTTCTCTGGAAGACGCACCAGGTAATGAATTCATTAAAGTTTTAGCAGTAGAATTAATCCCCCATTTAAGTGACCCCTATGCAAGCATAGACATAAGAACAGCTATAACCGTTAGATTCAGGTTTTACAATTTTTGTGACAACATAGAGCTTAATACAGACATTATTCTTTTTAGCTCATCTGGGGAATGTGTTTTTGATGTGGCTAGTAAGGCTTCCATTTATAGAGCAGGAGTAATAGAAGGGGAATGTACGGTGCCTGGTGATTTCTTAAATGATGGCAGTTATTACATTTCTCTACATTTCACCAAGAATACCTCGCAAGCGCTATTTTATTTTGAAAAGTGCTTATTCTTTGACGTTGAGGATTTTAGGGAAGGTATTAACTGGTATGAAAAATGGTGGGGTTGGGTTAGGCCTAATTTCCCTGTTAATCTCACGCCGCTTTCGGTTGAAGTATCTACTCAGTATTTGCAACAGCAAGAACCTTGAGACAGCCCTTTATACCTAATCTGGTTTCAGTGGTTATCCCGTGCTATAACCAAGGACACTATTTGGCTACTGCCATTGAAAGCGTCTTGTCCCAGCAGAATGTCCAGGTAGAGGTGGTGATCATAGATGATGGGTCCACAGATAATAGTAGGGTGGTCGCACAAGGCTTTCCACAAGTGAAGTATCTTTATCAAGAAAACCAAGGGCTTTCTGCCGCACGTAATGCAGGAATATATTATTGCAGTGGTGAGTTTGTGGTGTTTCTTGACGCAGATGATTGGCTTGTGGAAGGCGCGTTATCTGTAAACGCTGGCTTTCTACAGCAAAACAAACTTCTTGCCTTTGTATCTGGGGCTTACATGAATTTTTATGAGAGCCGGAACCAATTTGTTCCCTTTCAAACATCCATTGAAACCACCCACTATATACACCTTCTAGAGCGTAATTATATTAGTATGGTAGCAGCGGTGATGTTTAGAAGAAGGGTATTAGAGCATTACCGTTTCGATGTCTCCTTACGGACCTGTGAGGATTACGATTTATACTTAAGAATTGCCAGAAAGCATCCTGTTTTACATCATCAGGAATTCATTGCCGTTTATCGTTTTCACGAAAAAAACATTTCTTATCGTTTTAAAGAAATGTTAATAGGAGCCTTAACTGCCTTATACAAACAAAAATGCTTTTTAAATTCTAAAACTGAGAAAATAGCTTGGGTAAGAGGAGTGGCATTTTGGAAAAACTTTTACGCTAAGCAATCCCTTGAAATCCTATTTAAGGCATTGATTGAAAATAGCCGGCAAAATAATAGAGAGGAAAAGATATTGCTATGGAAATATAGCAAGCCTATGTACTTGCAATACCTTAAAGCAAAAATCTGGAAATGGGTTAAATCGTTTTTTAAATGAGTGTATTTAATAAACGATTCCTTGTTTTATTCAAATAATAGAATAGTGAGTTTGAGCTTTATTTTAGTTGAAACGGCTCTATAATTTAATATAGTTAGATAAAGATATTTTAAATATCTGCTTAGGTCTCTTTTTGAGTAACAATTGCGTGGATGAGATTTCTTAAAGGGTGTCAATATGAAAATATTATATGTGATTGATTCTTTAGGAATGGGAGGGGCTGAGAAGATAGTAGTCAATACTATATTGAAATTGCCTGCAGATGTTAAATGCACCGTGGTGTATCTGAATGGTTCTACCAGTTTGCTTCCCGCATTAATAGGTGTTGATGTTATTTGCCTGGGCTATACTGGTGCATTAAATATTTTTAGTGCGGCTCTAAAGCTTCGTTCTATAATAATGGCCCATAAGGTAAATATTGTTCATGCCCACCTTTATTATTCCACTATAATTTCTAGAATGGCTTGCCCTGCTAATGTGAAATTTTATTTTAGCGTTCACAGTATATTTAGTTTAGATGTTTTCCAATCTAATAGAGCATTGCTTTTGATAGAGAAGCTTACTTATAAAAAAAACCAAACCCCCATTTTTGTTTCAAATACTGTAAAGAGTGATTATCACAAACATGTTCGCATAAAGGGCCATAATTATGTTTTATATAATTTTGTAGAGGAGTCATTTTTTTTAAAAAATAAACTTGGCTTTCAGGTTGATTTTCATAGACCCTTACGGTTGGTTTCTGTTGGAAATTTAAAAAGTGCCAAAAACTATAATTTTTTAATTAAGGTTTTCAAGGAATTAAAGGGTAATGAGTTTTCTTTAGATATCTATGGTGAGGGTAATTGCCGCCATGAATTGGAAGGGATGTTAATGGATTATAAAGTAGATAATATCCAATTATTAGGTGCGAAAACAAATATAGCGGAGCTGTTGGGAGATTATGACGTATTTGTCATGTCCTCAGAAAATGAAGGTTTCTGTATTGCTGTGGCGGAGGCTATGGCAATTGGCTTGCCGTGTATTTTGTCTGATATAAATACCTTTAGGGAAGTTTCTGATGGTAAAGCAGTTTTCTTTGACTTAGCTGATGCAAGAGCATTGGTGAGTATTCTTAATGAAATAAGCTCTTATAAGAATGCACTATTGAGTAACGCAAAAGAAGCATTTATGAAAGCTCAGGATTATAGAGTAGAAAGGTATGTGACAGAGTTATTGAAAATTTATGCTTCCAATAATTAAACAGGTAACTAAGATGTAAGCCAGGTGCAAAATAAAATGTTTGATTTCTGGTTGAATTTAATTTCAAAGTAATAGTAATATTTACTAGCTCTTTTTTAAATTCCTAGATTCACCAATTCAATATCTCCTTCAAGAAAGCAGTAAGCTCAGCGGCAATAAAACCATGCTCCTCCAGACTTGGATGGTCATCGCAGCCGTTGGTGTAGGAGCGGGAGAAGAAGAATTTATGCACCTTTCTATCACCGGCTTTATTAGCCGCAGCTACAATGCCGGTGAGATAGTTTTTCTGCGCGGCGGCTAGTTTGGCGTTGGCCATGGGGCTGGTGAGGCAGATGATTTCCGCCTGCGGATAGTTGCTCCTGATGGTTTGCAGGAACTGCAGGTAATTTCTGGTAAACGCAGTGGAGTCCTGAATGCCGTCGTTCTGGCCTAGGCAAACGGTCACGGCATCTGGCACATAGCGGCTGAAATTCCAGGGCAACTCATTTTCGCGTAAATTGATTTTGTCAAACACCTGCGGCATGACCACCGGCATGTTGCAGCAGCTGCGCATAAGGCCAATACCTGAGACGGCGGTCAGATGCCATTGGGCGTTCAGTTCCCGGGCTGTTCTGGGGCCATAGGCTAGGTACGCGTTGTGCTGGTCATGCCACTGCCCTTTTCCGCAGGGCACACCCGAAAGGTCTGCCCCGGTGCCGCAGGTAATGGAGTTGCCAATAAATTCAATCTTGCGGGTGGGTTTGGCGGGCGGCGGCAACAAGGCCTGCGCCTTTATTCCCACTAGCTCCAGGTACCCCACATTCGCTTCGGTGTTTTTGCAGATGGTGACCGTATGCTCTCCCGGGGTCAGGTTCTCGCCAATGGTAATGGTGTTGGTTTTGCCGGTGGTCTGGATGCGATAGGGGGAGGTGTTGTCAATAGCTATCTGCAGATAGTTGTGCTTATTACCGTACTCCTCATCGTTTAAAATAACTTCACAAGTGGTGCCTTTGAACCGGAAGGTGATATACACCCCCGGAGCCCAGAAACGTGGCTGCTTGGGGTCAGAGAAATCAATGCGGCCGGTGTATTGGATTAGGGGATGGTCAGCTTCAAAAAGCACCGCTTCCTGCGTGTTGCCACTGCTGGTTTTGCACCCGGTAAAGATTAAAGAAAAAAGCAGCAGAAAGGTTAGAAGGCGCTGATGCATGGTGGTTTGGTGGTAGAAGATGAAAATGGGAAAAGCAATACCCATGTACTCTTGCTTACCGCTTCTTTTTCTTGCCGGCTTTCTTTACGGCCTTGCTGTACTTCTTAATCAAAGGCATGGTGGAGTCTGTGTCAAAGACGCCGTATAGGCCTTGCTCTTCCTGGGGCGGGTCGCCCATAAGGTCATCGCCGGGTTGCCAGAAGCGGCGGGTGGCGTTAGGGCGGGCGGTACCGTTGAAAGCCCAGAAATTGGCGCCCGCTAAGGCGTCTTTTGCCTGGGCGCTGGAAAGCACCCGCTCAAACACCTGTTGGTAGTATCGATCGCGGTGGGCGGTTTTGGCCGTTGGGGAGAACTCATTGTTGTCGCGTTGCAAACCGAACTCTTCCATCACAATTGGCTTCTTCTGTTCCCGGGCAAACGCGATGTGGCGGTCCATGTACTGCATGGTTTTGGTAACGGCAGAATCCAGAGAGCTACCCAGGTTCTTATTGTCCAGCCAGCCCCAGTTGCGCGGCCAGATATGCATGGTAAAATAGTCAATGCTGGGGTCTGTATGCACCTGTTGAAAAACGTCCATAGAACCTTCTGAGCCATGTGAGCCTTCTGAACCGGTAGACACCAGATGGTTTTTGTCCAGGGATTTGATGAGGGCGGCAGTGTTTTTGATCCATTGACTATACGCTGGCACGTTGGCCATAGAGAAAGCCCGGGGCTCGTTGGCAATCTGCCAGGCCATAATCACCGGGTCGTCTGTGTACTTCTGGTTCGTGAACTGATTGGTGCGGCTCAACATGAAGGTTACGTGGTCTTTAAACTGCTGCTTGCAGGGGGCACACTGGTGAAACTGGCCCGAGTACCGCATAAAGCTAGCCCAGTCATTGTTATTGGCTAAGGCATACGGAATGGGCACGTTGGTGTTCCAGTTTACATATTGGCTGAAACCACCCGACCACTCCCAGGCGTTGTTCAGGTACAGAACCGCCTTCATGTCGCGTTTGCGCATCTCCGCGAGCAGGAAATCAAGCCCCGCCAACAGCGTGTCATTGTACTGGCCAGGGGCCATGAGCAGCCCCGGCGAGACGCGGTAGGGTTGGTTGTTTGGGCCTTCGGCGCCCGCCAGAATACGCAGGTTGGTGACGCCAGCTTTCTTTAGCAGGTCGAGTTCCTTGGTGAGCCGGGCCCGATTGCCACCCTGGCCGGTAGAGCCCAGCAATGCTCCGTACCAGTAGTTGGTGCCAATGTAGTAGTAGGGTTTGCCGCCCAAGGAGAAGGAGTGCCCGTTGGTCTTGACAAAATCGGCTTTCTTTTGGGCCTGAAGCTGGGCAAAGGAGGTACACAGCAACGCCAGCAGGAGGTATAGTTTCTTCATGTGCTTTTCAATGGATACAGGAAAATATCCTTATTTCTTAGGCCAGTTGTCGGTTCTGAAGGAGGCGGCAGGTAGCCCCGCTTTGTTGAACAAGTTGGGGTTGGCCGAGTTGCTCCAGGCATACCGTACGGCTACTGGTTTTTTTACTTCCTTGGCGCTTACCACAATGATTCTGCCATCTACCTTAGCCGTGGCGGGTACAAACTTCTGGTCTTCTCCGGCAATCTCAAAATGGGTAAGGCTTTTGCCCTTCACTACCAGACCTTGGTCTGCATGGTCAAAGGAAAGGCGTAGTTTGTTGCCCTCAGGTTTCATCTCACGGAAGATAGGTCCGGAAAAAGGCACGTCTTTCTGGCCGTAGGTTTGGTTCAGGGCCAGGGCGGCCAGGCGTTTGCCCACGTCCAGCTTGTTGCGCGGGTGAATGTCATCTATGTTGCCCACGTCACTGATCACGGCCATGCCGGTATGGGGCACGCTCAGGGTATTCAGCTGGGCTTCGGCTAAGCGGGGCCATTCTTCGGCACCACCGTATTTGTAGGGCGCAATCTGCACATAGTAGAATGGGAAATCCTGTTGCCACTGGGTGCGCCAGTTCTGAATGAGGGCAGGCAGCAGTTGCGCGTACACCTCGGGAGCATCAGTATTGGACTCGCCCTGGTACCACAGGGCGCCGGCCAGCCGGAAGGGGATGAGCGGGGCAATCATGGCATGGTAGGCTTTGCCGGGCTGCACCGGTCCCCATGGTACCTCTTTGCGGTTGGCCGCCGACTGAGCCAGCACCGGATTGGCCGCAATGACCTGGCTGCTGAGCCAGACCTCGGCGGGCGTGCCGCCCCAGCTGCTGTTGATCAAGCCCACCGGCACCTGCCTTTTCTGGTGAATCTCCCGCCCAAAGAAGTATCCCACGGCACTGAAGTACTTCATGGTTTCGGGGGTGCAGACCACCCACTGACCCTGCAGGTCCAGCTGCGGCGTGTCTGCGGTGCGGTGGGCCACCTGGAAGAACCGGATGGACGGGTAGTTGGCCTGGGCCAAGTGCTGCTCCGCATTGTCTATACCGGCGCTGGCGCTCCATTCCATGTTAGACTGGCCGGAACACAGCCACACCTCGCCCAGCAGCACGTCTTCCAGCACCAGGGTGTTGTAGCCTTTTACGGTGAGGGTGTGCGGACCGGCGGCCGCCGAAGTCTGCAGTTTAACTTCCCATTTAGCCTGGTTGTCTGCCTTGGTTTTTACGGGTTGATTGTCCCAACTGCCGGTTACGGTAATTTCTTCGCCGGTCTTGCCCCAGCCCCAGATGGTCACTTCTGAATTGCGTTGCAGTACCATGTGGGGCCCGATAATGGCGGGTAAGGTAACGGCTCCCGCCGAGGGAGCAAGTCCGCAGAAAATCATCAAAATTGAAAGTTTGTAGAATGTCTTTAAGCGCATAGTGGAGGGTCAAGGAAAGTGGAGTGTAAATGGCTTTTACTTCAACTCCGTTTTGGGCCTGTTTTTGGAAAAACAGGCCCAAAACGGAATCGTGGCTAAGTGCTTAATACCAGCAGAATTACGTCATGGCCGGGAACGGTGCCGGAGAAGGCTTTTTTGGTGTTGCCCAGCACTTTTTTGGTCCACACGTTCCTTATTTTGTAGGTGGTTTTGGCGTTCAATTCCTTTTTAGAGAAATCATCTGTGATGGGTGTGTTCTTCCAGTCAAACCCTACTTTCTGCGGGTTCTTGCTGCGGTTCAAAAAGGCGACTGCCCATTTGCCGTTGTCCAGGGGTTTGAACCAAGTTTCCAGGCTGTCTTTTTTGGCGTACCTGAACCCCTGAATGCCCAGCTTGTCTTGGTTAATGGCAAGGGCTTCTTTGTCGGTGAGAAGGGCTACAGTTTCTTTGCTCATTTTGCGCAAATCATTGCCGGCAATAAGCGGGGCGGCCAGCATGCTCCACATGGTAAAGTGGGCGCGGTCTTCGTTTATGGCCATGCCGTTACCTACCTCCAGCATGTCCGGGTCGTTCCAGTGGCCGGGGCCGGCGTACTGCCGAAGACCTTCCTGCTTGTCCAGAATCTGCATCACGCCCCAGGACTTCCAGGTGCCATGGTCTTCCACGCAGTCAAAGCAATTGTAAATATCGCCGGTGGTGCGCCAGAGGTGGCCCACTTCTTGGCCCCATTCCCAGGGCTTGTCATTGCCCCACTCGCAAATGCTCAACACGATGGGCCGACCGGCTTTGCGCAACGCAGCAGTGATGGTTTTGTAGGCACCTTCGGCCTTTAGGCCCTCAGTGTTGCACCAGTCATACTTGAGGTAGTCAATGCCCCACTCGGCATACATTTTGGCATCCTGAAACTCAAAGCCCCGGCTGCCTGGCCTTCCACCGCAGGTCTGCGACCCGGCATCTGAGTAAATGCCCAATTTCAGGCCTTTGGAATGCACGTAATCGGCCAGCGCCTTCATGCCCGACGGGAATCGCTTGGGGTCCGGATGGATGAAGCCCAGGCTGTCGCGGTCGCCGTGCCAGCAGTCGTCAATGTTGATATAGGTGTACCCGGCTGCCTTCATGCCGGAACTGACCATGGCATCGGCGGTTTCTTTGATGAGCTTTTCGTCTACGTTGCAGGCAAACTTGTTCCAGCTATTCCAGCCCATGGGCGGCATGAGGGCCAGGCCTTCAAACTTCTTGTAGTTTTGCACATAATTGTTGCCTTGGCCAAAGCCGGTGAGGGATAACGCAAAGGCAGTTAAAAAGAGAACCAGTTTTTTCATGCGTTCTGTTTGGTATGCTTTTCTACTAATTTCTTGTTCCTGTTTTGGGGCTGTTTTCTGAAAAACAGCCCCAAAACAGCAAGGTGTGTTCAAGCTTTATTTCTGAAGAACCACCCGCCGCGTGAACCGCTCCTTCCCTTTCTGGATGCAGAGCACATACATGCCTGCCGCCAGCTGCTTCACCGGTATCTGTACCACATTCTGCCCCTCCCGCAGCTTCTGTTTTACAGAGGTCACCTTTACTCCGCTGGTAGTAAGTAAAGTAAAGATGGCGGCTACGGCCGAGGTGGCGTTCAGTTCAACCGTCAGTTTGCCGTTGGCCGAAGGGTTAGGGAAAATACGAAGCTCACCCAGATTTTTTTCCAGAGCACTGCTGGTAAGGGTGCCGTAGGTGCGCCAGTTGGGGAGTTCATCCAGGGTGATGACGTCTGGGTGGTTAAAGACCGTTTGCAGCAGCGGGATAGGCTGTTTCCGGATATAATCTTGGCCGGTCCAGACCGCAAACCAGGACCACCAGGTACCGAAGGATTTGATGTAATCTGGGTTGGGCAGGTTGCCGGTCTCAGACAGGGTGACCAGTTTCTTACCGTCAAAATAGGATTGCAGTTCGGTCCACTGGCTGCTGAGGTTAGAGGCTGTGGCGGTGTTCTCATAAATGTCAATGCCTACTATGTCTACAAAGGCATCGCCGGGGTACCAGTCTTGTTTGTTGGGCTCGGCGGTATAGACCCATATGAGGTTGTGCAGCTGGTGGTGATTGGTGAAGCGGTCATGCATGATTTGCCAGAGCTCTTTGAAAGGAGCCGCGCCTTTAGCGCCCCACCAGAACCAGGCCCCGGCCGCCTCATGCAGCGGGCGCCACAGCACCGGAATATCCTGGGCCTGAAACTTCTTCAGCTCCACGGCAATGGCGTCCATGTCGCGGAGCAGAAGTTGGTAATTGGCCCCGTTCTTATCGGCTAGCGCCGTAGCCAGGTCAAAGGTGGTGGCCCGGGTATAGAAACCACTCCACCAGAGTTGGTCGGGGCTTTGGTTAATCAAATCTGTGGGAGCATTCCAGTGCCACATAAGGCTGATGATGCCCCGGCCCTGGTCTTTCTTGGCCCAGGCAATGGCCTTCTCTGAGTGGTTGTTAGGGTTGGCGCCGTACTGCAACCGGGAGGGCGAATAGTCAATCAAATCATAGACACCAATGGCAGGGTCTTTGCCGGTGTTGGTCCGTACGTAGTCTATTTCCTGTAGCAGGTTGTTTTCCTGCTGCCCGGCCAGCACCTTGGTTCCGTACAGATCTACCATGTAACTGAACAGGTTTTTGGTGGAGGTTGTGGCGTTGGCATCGGTGAGGGTTTTAGAGGGCTTGACCGGCAACGGAATTGTAGCCGGGGTAAGGGCAATGAAGTCAATGTAGTAATATCCCCAACTTCCGCCAATGACCAGGGTGTTGGTGCCGGCGTTTAGGTACTGCTTGCCGGCCTGCGCCGTGGCGAAGCTGGGTACGTTAGAGAACATGCCTTCGGTGCGCTGGCCGTTTATTTCCAGGGCGTATCCTTTCTCGCCGGAGGGCGTAGCGTATCTTATGGCCAAATCATAGATACCTGCCGCCGGCGCGTTGACCGTGAAAGCCACGTTTTTGGCAAACGAGTTGTCAAAGCCCTGCACGTAGCCAGTGCCAGAATACCCGGCCAGGCTGTTGCCTACCGTCACCCCGTTGCGGGTGGCGTTCTCGGCTTCCAGTTTTATCTCCTGCGCCTGCGCCGGCCACGCAGCAAGTAAAAAGACTACTACCCATAGTGCCCTTGCGTGGAGAAAAGACTCCCTGATTAAAGGTAAAAGTAGTGTCATAAGGGGAGGAGATGAGGTGAAATTTCTGGGAAGTACGGTTGCGAGGTCATGGCCTGAGGAGCTGTTTTTTCTTGTAGGGCAGCTGGCGTTTTATCTTATACAGGTCGGTTACGTTCTCTTCGGTGAGCACGTAGGGGTGCTGCAGAAACTGCACAAAATCCTGCTCCGCTGGGTGGCCCTTGAACGGCGTCCAGAACTCGTCCTGGCGGTTGTGCCAGAGCAGTACGTAGGCCAGTTGCAGCTTGTCATGTTGCAGCGCTTTCATCAGCATCTGGGAGTACCAGTTTGCCTGGCTCACGTTCAACAGCCCCGACTCTGTGACGGCGGCCAGCTTGTTCCGGCTTTTGGCGAAATCAGACACCAGCTTGAATTTGGCGCCGGCTACGGCCGGGTCTTTGCCTTCCTTTAAATCCCAGTAGTTGTCGGTACCCACCAGATCCACGTATGCATCGCCGGGGTATTCTTTCAGGAATTCTTCCTCGTTGCTAAACCGGCAGTCCGGGGACCAGGCGTAGAGCATATTGCGCACCTGCAGGCTGTCGCGCAGGTAGGTGACGGTAAACTGGTAGAGCTGTTTGAACTCCTCTGGGCTGCGGTGGCCCTTGCCCCACCAGAACCACTCGCCGTCAAACTCATGCCAGGGCCGGAAAATGAGCGGCACCAATTGGCCGTCTACCTGCAGTGACTTGGAGAAATCGGCTATTTGCCGGAGCGAGTTCTTGAATTTTCCATGGGCAGAGCCACCGGGCAGAATCTGACTGACTGCCTCTACTGGAGATTTTTCCCAATAAAAGCTGCCCTCTGACACGGGGTTGCTGTAGTGCCAGGAGAAGGTGTGGAGCCCGCCGCGCTTGTAGCCTTCCAGGATCTGTTCCCGTACCGATACCTCTACTTTCTTTACCTCTTCCTGGGGCTTGAAGCTGGCAATGTCTATGAAGTCCCACCCATAGACGGCCGGCATCTGACCAGTAACCGCCTTTACGTCTGGGGTTTGCAAACCGGTCCGCCAGTTCCAGCCGTAGCCCTGGCGGGTGGCTTCCTGGTGCCCGAACAGGATCTTTTCCTCAGAGATTCTCTTAAGGTTGTAGAAAAGGGCGGCGGTTTGCTCAGTGGCGTTTTTGTCCACCAAAAGCGCACGGGCTTCCGTAAGGCTGGGCTTGCTCTTGAACGAGGTGCTTTTGAACGCGCAGCCGTTTACCGCCGCCAGCAGCAGAAACAACACAATGCATTTGGTGGTCTTGTGTGCCATACGTTCTTTTTTGTGTTTTCCGTTTAGGGCCTGTTTTCAGGAAAACGGCCCTAAAACAGGAGGTAAGTTTACTTGTCTATTTGCAGGAAAGACCCAATTCTTTTCACTGTCTGTAGTTGGAATATCCTTGGCTTGCTTTTCTGTTTCGAGCCCGTTTTCTGAAAAACGTGCCTAAAACGATTTTCTTTTCTCGGCTCTTCCTGTGGACTAGGTGCTGAGCAGGCGCGTTAAGTAAATTCACAGATATAAAGTTACGTATGGTTCTCTTGCCTTACCTTTTGGTGGCACCGGTGAATGATCTCCAGGCAGGCGCGGGCATTGTGGTAAGGGCATTTCCAGAAACCTACTTTGTCTTGTGCGGCCATGGGCGTATAGTCATGGTGCACGCCCCAGAGCCATTCACCATTCTTGTGGTCCAGGAGATGGTTTTGGGCAAATTGCCAGGCGTTCCAGGAGTGGCGCAGGTACTCTTCGTTCTGGGTCAGTTCAAAGGCATTCAAAAAGCCTACCATCGCCTCGGCGCTCACCCACCATTCGCGGTGGGTATCATAGTGGTTCTGGTCCAGGTTGAGTTCATGGTACAGGCTGCCGTCCGGGAGTAGGGCCTCAGCGGTGACCTGGGCCAGTTTGAGGGCCGCTTCTTTCACCTGCGTTAACAAGGCTTGGTCGTTCAATACCTCGGCGGCTTCCTGCAAAAGCCAGGAGGCTTCAATGTCATGCCCGTAGGAAACCAGGTTGGCGGTAGACGTCCAGTCCCTTCTGAAGAATAGTTTCAGGTGCCCGGTGGCCGGGTCTATGATGCGCTGCAGGAAGACGTTTACCAAATCCCTCAGCCTTTCCGCCAGCACCGGGTCTGGCCAGATGCGGTACAGGTTGGCGTAGGCTTCCAGCACATGCAGGTGCGTGTTCATGGTCTTGGGGTCGTTGCGGTCCTTCTCGCTCAAACGCAGATCTTCCAGCAATTGCCCTTCGCGACTAAAAGCCTCCAGGTAACCGCCGTGCTCCGGGTCATAGCTGTAGTGCTCTATCCAGGTGAACAGTTCCTGGCTTCTTTTTAAGGCCGCTGGCGACTGGGTGGCCCGGTAATACTCGCTGAACCCGTACAGCGCGAAAGCCTGGGCATACACCTGCTTACGGGTGTTAAGCGGTTGGTCCTGCGCGTCTACCATCCAATAGATTCCGCCGTGGGCGGAATCCAGGAAATGGGTTTGCAGGTAGTTAAAGGCGCGAGTGGCTATCTCCAGGTGTTCTTTTTTCTGCGTGTGCCGGTATGCCGCCGAGAACGTCCAGAGAATGCGGGCGTTCAGGATGCTGCCCTTGGGGGCTTCTGGAATGACCATGCCGGTCCCGTCCATCTGCCCCACAAACCCGCTATGCTGGTGGTCTTGGGTGTTTTCTGCCCAGAAAGCCAGAATCCTCTCCAGTTCCTGCTCCATTTCCTGTTGGTACAGGGTAAGCTGGTGCGTGCGGGCAGACGATGTGGCCGAAATCATGAACGGGCCCCGGTTAATTCATAGGCTTTTTCCTGTTTTTGGCTGGCCAGATACGCCTGGTTCTTCTCCACCAACCGGTTAATCTGCTGCACAGAGGCTGCCGAGCGGAACCCGTCTGCCGGGGTGTTCATGACGTAATCCAGCAGTTGGTCCACGGTGGAGGTAGCCACATGGGTGCGGGTGTCTGACGAGGCGTAGTAAATGAACACGGTGCCGTCTTCGTCCAGAATCCAGCCGTTGCTGAAGGTCACGTTAGACACGTCGCCTACTCGTTCTTCGCCCTCTGGGGCGATAAAATGACCGGCCGGTTTGTAGAGTATCTTGGCGGGGTCTTTCAAGTCTGTGAGGAACAGGTACAGCACATAACGTAGGCCGGCAGCAGTGTTGCGCACGCCGTGGGCCAGGTGCAGCCAGCCTTTCTCAGTTTTAATGGGAGCGGGGCCTTGGCCGTTTTTCGCCTCATACACGGTGTGGTAGGTCTTCGGGTCTATAATGAACTCGTCGCCTACCACCGCATGCTCCATAGAATCTGTCAGGCCCCAGCCTATGCCGCCGCGGCTACCGGCTTCAATGAAGCTGTCCTGCGGGCGGGTATACAAGGCGTACTTTCCATTGATGAACTCGGGGTGCAGTACCACGTTGCGCTGTTGCGGCGAGGTGGTGACCAGGTCGGGTAGGCGTTCCCAGGAAACCAGGTCGCGGGTGCGGGCAATGCCGCACTGGGCTATGGCCGAGGACTCGTCGCCGGGTTTGGCGTTGGGGTCTTTGCGCTCGGTGCAGAACAGGCCGTAAACCCAACCGTCCTCATGCTGCACCACCCGCATGTCATACACGTTTATGTCTGGGGCCTCGGTCTCAGGCATGGTGATGGGCTTTTCCCAGAACCGGAAATTGTCAATGCCGTTGGGGCTTTCCGCCACCGCGAAGAACGACTTGCGGTCATTGCCTTCCACCCGGGCCACCAGCAGGTATTTGCCATTTAGTTTAATGGCACCCGCGTTAAAAGTCGCGTTAATGCCAATGCGTTCCATGCAGAACGGGTTGGTCTCGGGGTTCAGGTCAAACCGCCAGGACAAGGGGGCATGCTGGTAGGTTAGGACCGGAAAGGTGTATCTGTCATAGATGCCGTTGCCTAAAGGCTGCTTTTCGTTTGCTCTGGTAATCAAATCAGCCTGAAACGCAGTGAGCGCATTCAATCTTGTCTGGAAGGTGTTTTCCATGGTACTAGGGTCAAAGGTGGTAATAGCGGATGGCCGCTTATGAATGGGTAACTAATTTTCTTTTGATAGAGGCTGCTACAGAAAGGCCGTCTGTGGGAAGCTTGTCCCACCAGGTTTTCTTGAGAATGAGGCCGCAGACCAGCAGAATGCTACCCACCACCATAAGCTCATTATACATGCCCAGAATCAGGTAAATAGGCAAGAGGGTGAGGCACATCTGCCCGATGACGCCCACTATGACATTGAACATGTCCAGCCAGAAGTTTTTGTTTTCCTCAAATGTCGGGTCCTCGGCTTTTAGCTGAGCGGCCACCGGGCCCCAGAAACCCCAGGGGCGTACATTGCTATAGAAGCTTTTTAAGGTGTGGGCATCAGTAGGCGGGGCCATGAACGTGCCCGCAATACTGCCGGCCAGGGAGATGAGGAGCAGGTACGGGAAGTAGTACAGATCAAGCCCATCAGTGAAGTAAGGGAAAATGAGTGCCGGCACAATACCAGTAAGCATGCCCCAGAAGAAGCCGCTCCCGTTAAAGCGCCACCAGTACCATTTTAACACGTTAGCCGAGATATAGCCTCCGTAAAGCCCCGCCACAATCCACTGCAAAAGGCTGTTCACGTCTTTGGCCATAAAGCCCAGCACCATGCTCACCAGTACCACCACAATGCCGGTGGCGTAGTTCATGCGGCTCACGGTTTTGTTATTGGCCTTTGGGTTCACATAGCGCAGGTACACGTCATTGACCAGGTAGGCCTGGGCGGCGTTAAGGGTGCCAGCGAATGTGCCAATAAAGGCGGCAAGCAAGCCAGCTAAGATAAGGCCCAGGATACCGGTAGGGGCGAAGCGCTGGATAGCGGCCGGCAGTATGCGCTCAAAGTCAATGCCGCTGGCAGAGGTGAGGTTCAGTTGGTCATAATTGAGGATAGCCAGCACCGTGAACCCCATAATCATAAGGTAACGGGTAGGGATTAGCACGATGGAAACAAAGGCGCTCATCTTGGCGGCATCCTGGGGGGATCGCGCCGAAAGGATCTTCTGCATGTCATAGTTAGGCGTGGGTCCGGCCAGGCTGGCCAGGATGCCTTTGAAGACCATGAGCGAGAAGAAAATCCCGAAGAGCGAGTACCCGTCTGACTTTATTTTGGCGTTCACGTCATCAATAATGCCGGTCCAGTCCAGGTCCAGGGTGGCCCCGAAGAAAGGGGTTTTCCATTCCTCAGGTACGTTGAGCGGGGTGGTCTCCAGGTTGTTGATAGCCAGCACGGCCACTACAATAGAGGCTGCCGTCATGATGGCGTACTGCAGCACATCTGCCCAGACAATGCTGGCCATGCCGCCCAGGATGGAATAAAACACCGCGAAGAACGTAAACAGCATGCCATAGAAATGGGGCACGAACTCCGGGGAGACGGTGAACGGCACGTACGGCTGCACCAAAGACCAGGGCACAAAGATCTCCACAAACTTACCCAAACCAATAAAGCCGTAGGCCAGAAAACCCAGGCAGCTGAGCAAGGCAAAGGCCACCACAATGCTGTGCGACCGGGCAGAATCTCGGCCCTGGCCAAAGCGGGTGAGCATCCATTCGGCACCGGTAGTCACGTTAGAGCGGCGCAACCAGGCGGCCAGGAACATCATCAAAAAAATCTGGTTGAACGAGGGCCACAGCCACGGAATCCAGATGCTTTTGAGGCCATAGACAAATCCCAACATCACCATCCACATGGTGCCGGAAATGTCAAACATGCCCGATGCATTAGACAACCCCAGCGCATACCAGGGCAAGGTATTGCCACCCAGCATGTAGGCTTCTTTATTGGCTTTTGCTCTGTTTTGCAAAACCAGCCCAATGGCCGCTACTGCCAAAAGGTAGAAAGCGATAATGCTGAAATCAAGTGCGGTTAGTTTCATGCAGGCGAAGGTTTGTCTGTTAGGTTTGGGAAGTTAGGGCGAGATTAGTTTTTGGCTTGTTTAGACTGGGCCGGTACCGGCGCATACAGCTGCTCCCGGGCCGCGTCTTTGATGAAAAACACATTGGGGTAATTGTAAAAGGCCTTGAAATCTGCCGCGCTATTCTGGCCTTTAAAAGGTGCATAGTAATGGTCTGGCCGGCCGTTGCGCCACACCAGCGCGTAAGACAGGCCGGCATCTTTTATAATGGGGTAGAGCACCTGGGTCCACCAGTTGGCTAGGGGCACCGTTTCCAGGCCGGTTTCGCTCAGGGTCCAGACTTTGTTTTTCTCCTTGCCTATCTGGCGCAGGGTTTCCACCATCTGGCGGGTTTCCTGGATAAAGGTTAGGGTGGCCTGGGCCGTGAGGGTGGTATCTGGGGGTAGGCGGTGGTAGATGTCGAAGCCCAGGATGTCCACGTACTCATCGCCGGGGTAGCGCTCCAGGTAATCTGCCTTTGAAGAGAAGCGGTCTGGGGAGTAAGCGAACAGCAGGTTATTTGCCTTCTTTTTCCTGAGGTAATCTACCGTGAAACGCCAAAGCTGCTTGTATTCTTCGGGGGAACAATGCTTGCGCCCCCACCAGAACCAACTGCCGGTATGCTCATGCAAGGGTCTGAATACCACCGGAATCAATTCACCTTTGGGTCCTTTCAGGCTTTTCATAAAATCGGCCACCTCGTCTAACCAGGATTTATAGCGCCGTAAGGCCTTTTTGTCTTTAAATAGATGTTGGATCGTGGAGTCCATGGGGTCCCAGCTGGATTTACCGGGGTCTAGGGGGTTGTTCAGGTGCCAGCTGAAGGTGTTGAGGCCGCCGTGGGCATACACTTCCTGCGCAAAGGCGCGCATCTTGGTAAAAGGAACGCTGTCCAGGTTCACGGGTTTCTTCAGTTCCAGGTGACCCAGGTCCCAGCCTACCACGGCAGGGTATTCGCCTACCAGCCCCTTTACATCTGACCGACCGTTTTCATACTTCCAGCCCATGCCGTAGGCCAGCGCATCCTGGTGCCCGAACATAGTGCCCTTCTGGGAGAGGCGCTTCAGGTTGGCGTACAGGTTTTTGGTTTCAGGAGTAGCTTTTTTGTTGACAGGTAGCCATTGCCCAAAAGAAACCAAATGGGTGAGGAGCAGAAGGAAGCACGCCAGCAAAGGTTTCGTCATGGGTAGATTACTATAGGTATTACTGGTGAATAAACAGGCTGGTGAGGAGTGTTCAGGTAAGCGCCAGCTTTCTCTTTTATTCCTTTGTTTTGGGGAGAAACTGTAAGGTTATAGCCTGGTAATCTTTCCCTTCTTCCGGTTTCTGCTAAGGCTTTAGCACCTATACAAAACTAAAAAGGTGTCAGGTGAAAATGTAGTACATTTTTAGCAAATGTTAGATTGAAAACTACCTTTCCACGCCGGCTCCGGCGCTAGGGAAACTGGGGAGGAAAAATGTTCGTGTTTCATGGAATTCATCTTTCTAGTTGTTATTGGCGGTTTCTGCCTAGTAGAAGTAGGCAAGAAATATCTGATTAGATAAAATGATAGCCTTCCTATCTTTCAAAATCAGTTGTCTATGGGCTATTCCTCATTTTTGCGGTAAGGAGTAGATGCATTGAAATAAGACCAATACGATCGGTTTGCCAATGGTCTTTTTTTAACATCAATCTGCTGCGCTGCAGAAAGGTCAGGGCGGAAGAGGACATGCGCTACGCCAGGAAACCAGCTGTCTTTTTCTGTAGGCAAATACACTAAAGGAGGGCGATAACCCACCGCTCTTGCCATAGCCCAGTCATTTCTACCTCGGAGTTTTCTTTCTTTCCTCCAGTTCGCAATCTTATGGGAAACTTCTCTAGAGCCACCCATTCTTTTGCCTTGGTACCAATCCAATAGGAGTAATCCTACCCATAAAGCCGGGGAGACAACCCTTTCGGTCTCTTTTGGAAGCTAAAACTTTTTTAAGTCAGGATCTAAAAGTAAGAGCGATTTTTATTCTGCTGAAGCAAATTGTAACTAAAGAGAAATCGCCAAGAGACTCAGTGGATATAAAGATTTTGCCGGTTGATTTTATGTGATAACTTATTAAAGACAATAGCTTTATTTAGTGTCTATTTAATTAGTGTTCTGGTAAGTTAATTATTAAATTGTTTTCTCAAAAGGGGTTGTTTTATTGTTAATGGTAGGATTGAAGTTTGGTTAATACTTTATTGCCAATCTGTGATACAAAACTGGCCTTTTATCTTTTTGAATCTTAAGAATGGTTCGTGATAAGCTATTTAAAATACCCTTTGCTTCTGTTTACTATTTATACTTGATTAAAATGGCAAAACCTTTACTTTTTCTGTTCTTTATAGTGCTAGCCTTTTTTTCTGTAAAGGTTCAAGCGCAAAGTAATACCCCGCCTTCCTGCGTGATTACGGCCCCGCATAACAATTCCTATTTTGAGGCCGGGAAAGCCATGGCCCTTAAGGTGTATGCGGCAGATATTGGTGGCACCTATACAGACGGAACGGTGGCCAAAGTAGAGTTCTTCAATGGTTCTGCTAAGCTTGGGGAAACCACTACCGGCAGTAACAATGTGTATACATTTGTCTGGAGCCCTCTTTCTGCGGGAACCTACACCCTCACCGCCAAAGCGACCGATAACCTGGGTATGGTAAGTACCTCGGCCGGGGTGGTAGCGACCGTAGGCTCGGCCGCCGCGCCAAGCATAGGTCTGAGCGCCTGCAAAGGCAAATACCTGGCGCAAATTATTGCGGGAAGCGTGCCCAGTAATTTTAACTCGCTTTGGAATGGAGTTACCGCTGAGAACAATACCAAATGGGGATCTGTGGAACCTACCCGTGATGTCATGAACTGGTCAGGGGCCAATATTGCCTATAACCACGCCAAAACTAACTACTTGCCGTTCCGATACCACGTGTTTGCCTGGGGCAGCCAGTTTCCAAGCTGGGCCATTAACTCCAGCAACAATTTACTAATCAGCCCCGCTGAGTTTCAGGAGGAAATGGAGGAATACATGGCGGCGGTAGCGGCCCAATTCCCAACTGGAATAGACCAGATAGATGTATTGAATGAAAATCTGCGCACCCACGCCGCCGCCACGCCCGCCTTTAAACAGGGTCTAGGCGGAGGGGGTGTTACGGGGCATGACTGGATCATCTGGCTGTTCACCAAAGCCAGGCAGTACTTCCCCAATTCGAAGTTGATCCTGAATGACTATGGCCTTGAGAATGATCAGTCTGCCATAAATGAGCAGTTGGTCATTGTTAAGCTGTTGAGAGACAGGAATTTGATTGACGGATTCGGGACCCAGGCCCATGAGTTTAACATTAATACCCTGTCTGCCACGCAGCTAAAATCGTCGCTAGATTTAATGACCCGGTCCGGGGTGCCTATTTATGTGACCGAGTTAGATGTTTCCGGAGATGATAACACGCAATACACCAGATACCAAACCTTGTTTCCGGTGTATTGGGAACACCCGGCCGTGGCTGGAATCACGCTGTGGGGCTATGAGTCTGGCAAAACTTGGAAAACCAACACCAACCTACTCACTTCTTCCGGCTTTGACCGCCCAGCCATGACTTGGCTTAGGGAATATTTGGCCGGCAGGGCTGATGTAGGCTATCCTTTCTGCACGCAACAGGCGGTAGTGACGGGAATTGGGGCGGATATTGCCGCCCAAAAACATGTCCTTTTCCCCAACCCCTTTACCGAGAGCTTCCGGTTTGAACTGGCCGGCAAGTTTGAGTACCAACTCTACAATGGCGCAGGTGCCTTAGTTGCGGCAGGTACAGCAAGTGAGCAGGTGCAGTTAGGAGAAAGGCTCCCTAAGGGTATGTACCTATTGAAGGTTAACCAAAAGAACCTGACCAAAACCCTTAAGCTGATCAAAAACTAAAGAATTTATCCAATAAGGTTTTCCTTAGGGCCGGGGCCAGTTTCTCCTTCTACTTGATCTGCAATCAAGTAGAAGGAGAAACTGGCCCCGGCCATTTAATAGTTTGGGGTCCTCTTTTACTATTAGTTATTAGTGGGATATACTCCTTGTCCGGCCCAACCAAGTAATTAAAAGTTTTATATATGCTGCATCCTGTTGGAGGAGAATAAGCGGATTGCAGATTTATGGCGCAGGCTATTAACTGGAAACTTCTTCCCTCATCTTAGCCTTCTCCCTGAGTGAGAAGGAACTGCTATGTTGCGTTTTGAGTCTATTTTTCAGAAAACGGGCTCAAAACGTAAAAGCTCATGTTAGGCAAACTGGGCTGCGTTCTATCTTTAAACCTTTTAGAATTCAAAGAGAGAAACTTAGTCTATTTTTGGGTAGTCATTACTGTCACTGGAGGTTATGGGTGTGGGATAATCTTCCTTAAATGTAGTATCCCTGTTTTGGGCCTGTTTTTATGAAAACAGGCCCAAAACGCAAAATGATTCTGCTGTTACAAGGCGATTTGATTAACAAAGGAAGGTGAAATGAAGCGTTGGAATGTGTGGGGAAAGTTTGGTTTATGAAGAATCGTGAGTGGATTTAAGTTTGAATTTAGCTGTGTAATTTTTTCCTTTTCGTGTCTTTCTCTGGTGGCGTGATATTTACAAAGGTGCCTTATTTATTTCAAGTTATTAGGTTCTGATTTTAGGGCATAAAAAAAAGGGATAACCATTTGGCTATCCCTTTTTTTATACTCTTGAATTGAAATTATTTCAACTCTATATCATCAATATAGAAAGTGTTGGGGTTAGTACCGTAGTTCTTGATGTAGAACTCATTAATACCACCGGTAATATTGCCTAAAGAGCTGATAGGAATTTCAATGCGGTTGAACTGGCCTGCTACAATATCAAAGGGCGCATCATTACCGAAGGTGCCGGCCATATTCTTAGTCTGGATGGAGCCTCTGCTGTTAACGGTGCCACGCACATATAACACAATAGTGGTATAGCCGTCCAGGACATCTTTGTTAGTGGGGTGCAACTGGAAAGCACCATAGGCATCATTGAAGCTTACTTTTATTGCTTTGGTGCCGCGGCTTACAAACTCAGTGTTAGCTATGTCTTGTGAAGTGGTTCCCCATCCGTCCCATTTCTGCCAATCTGCATGAATTACATCATTGTATATGTAATAAGCCGGACGGGCAATATTGATGGAAAGGGTCTTGCCGGTGGCTACGGTGTAGTTACGCTGGGTAATAAAAGTAACGGCACCGTTCAAGATGTCAGTGGTAGGCATCTTCAGGACAAGCTGGGTGGCAGACTGGCTGATGAAAGTGGAAACAGAGGCGCCACCGGTAAAGTTGACCGTCTTCACCAGGTCCAGGTTAGTACCGGTAATGGTTAGGTTGGCGCCCGGGTCTACTGGGTTTGGGGTCATGGTGGTGATAGCCGGAAGAATCACCGTCATGCTCTGGGTAGTGGGTACCTCTACCATAGACTTTGCCACCAACTTAAGGGTACCGGTGGAGGCATTGTTAGGTACGGTTACTACAATTTGCGTAGCGGATTGGCTTACGAAGGTGGTGGCTTTGGCCGTGCCCACCCCAGTGAAGACAACTTCCTTCACCAAGTCAAGGTCAGTGCCGGTAATGGTTAGGTTATCGCCGTGCTTTAAAGAAGCCGGAGAAAGGCCAGTAACTTTGGGCAGCGTGACGGTCAAAATCTGTTCCGTTTCCATTTTCAGGGGCTTGGTGCCACCTGTGAATAGGAAAAGGGAACCAGTCTTTGCTTCCATGGGAACGGTTAGCACCAATTCATTTTTAGACTTAGTGACAAATGTCTTCACGCTTTTAGTGAGTGACCCAAATTGTACACTGTCTACCCAGTTCAGGAAATCACCTTTGAGGGTGATGTTGGTACCTGGTTTTGCCTCGCCGGTAAGCGAGGTCACTACCACAGGTACATTAAAGCTCAGGACAGTTTTAGAGGTGATCTCTTCGCCGCCGGTTACTTTTAACACCACTCTGCCTTGCTCAGCTTCTGCCGGTATTACCAACTCAATCATTTCTGAAGACTGGGAAGTGAACTTGGCTTTGGGAACGGTTACGCCGGGCAGAACAATTGACTCCACCTTATTCAGGTTATTGCCAATGAACTTGAGTTTCTCGCCGTGTTTGGCCCCGGTGGGGCCAAAGCTTAACAGCTCCACCTTGTCAGACTTCAGGTCATCATCCTCGTCATTGCAGGACGTGAGGTACCCCAGGGAGAATACCAGCAGCGCCATCAGCAATACTCTTATGCTATAAAGGTTTTTCATATAAAGAGCTTTCTAAAATTAAAGTTTAGTATTAGGCACTACGCGCATGTTATCAATGGCAAACTTGGCCTTAACCGCATTGGGTCCGCTAAAGTGCATAGATACGCCATACCCGTTTGCATTGTAGGCGAACTCTTTGTTTGCCTTCCAGAAATCTTCCCAAGGAATGGTGACGGTTTGCCACTTGCCCTCAGTGTGCAGGTTAGGCTGCCAGTTGTAGTAAACATCACCTCTTTTGCCGGCCATGTCTGGTCCCATATACATTCTGTACCAGGCCCCGGTCAAAGACTCCTGCGTGTTGATCTCAAACTTCAGGCTGTATTTTGCAGGGTTGGCAAAGGCATCGGCGGGAATGTTTTTGTTCTCTGTGGCTGCTACGCTGCTTTGCTCCCCTACATAGGTTTCATACCAGGCCCAGGCGCCCAAGTTGTTGTCAATCCTCAGGAATTTACCATTGATTGGCTTAACCGTTGCGTCAGATTCTTTGATGAAGTTAGGGCCATGCCATAAGCCACTGGTGCCGGCATCAAAGGTGGCAATGAGGTTACGGTTATCTCTGAACCAGAAAACAGATTCTGTCTCCCCAAAGTTAGAGGTGATGGTGATAGGGCCAGGCTGGGCACCCTGGGGCACTTTCACTTCAAGCGTTTTAAAGTCTTTGATAGAGACAATCTCGCCTTGTACCCCACCAGTGAACGTTACTTTAAGCGGCTCATAGAAAAAGTCACCTACTATAATGGCGTTTTCACCGGTATTGACATATTCACTCATCATTCTGTCAATTCTGGGCTTACTGATGTCCACGGTGAAATCATGCAACAGTTCCTCCCCGTTGGCGAAAACCATGCGGAGCTTGTTGTTGATGGTAGTGGGAATCTGAGCAGGAATTCTGGTAATAATGGTGGTATTGGTAATGTAGGAGGGGTTCAAAGAGGCCGGCTGGTCATTAAACCACAACTCCTTCACGTTGGCCAGGTTGTCTCCTACAATGGCTACCATTTTGCCCTGGCCCGCCTTCACAATAAGTGAGTCTGAGGCCGTAGGCTTGGTAACCCTTATATAACTGATCATGGGTTTACCCCCGTTAGAAAGATCGTCATCTTCTGAACAGGCCGTAAACACTCCACTCATCGCAAACGCGAGGAAGAGGAATAACAGGGTTTTAAAATTAACTTTCATATGCTTGGTTATTTCTTTTCTAAATACAGTGCTTACTTGAACACATAAGGAACCGGGGCATTTCTCAAACTTGGCGCCTGGCTTTGCTCTACCGTAGGGATAGGCAGCTGGAAGTTACCAGAGTTGGCGGTAGCCGTTCTGGCCGTCACGTAAGAGGTTTTGGTGAAGGTCCAGCCGGTTGGGTTTGGCATGCGGTCTGGTCTGATCACAAATATTTCCCGGTCCTGGCTGTTGATGATGTCATAGGCCTTCTGTGGGTTGGAGTAATGCAACCGTACCAGGTCATACCAGATCACGCCTTCCACGGCAAACTCTTTGGCGCGCTCTTGGAAAATGATGTCCCAGGTAAGGGGGCCTGTATAAACAGGTAAGCCCGCCCGCATGTGTACCTTGTTGAAATACTCCAGCGCTTTAGGATCTGACGTAGAGAAACTGCTTCCTAGGGCTGCCTCCGCGTAGATCAGGTACATGTCGGCTAACCGCAGCATGTAGGTGTTGTTAGGGTAGCGCTGCTGGGTCACCTGGTCTCCTACATCGTCTCGGTTACCAATCACATATTTCTTAACATTGGCAAAGCTGTACTGGTCTGCGGCAGCCGGGGCTGGGAAGACAAGCTTTTGTTTGCTGGCGTTTCCGGCGGCATCTCTCACGGTCTGCGTGATCTCTGGGTAATTGGCGCCTGGCAGCATGAAGGTGGCTTTTAACCGTTGATCCAGCGTGAAACCGGGCTTGGTGCCATTCTCCTGAATGAGGCCGTCATATAGGCTTAGCATCCACCAGGAGGCTCCTAAGTCACCGCCCCAGCCGTCTGAGCCCGGTGCAATGTCATTGCTGAAGTTAAGCTGTGACACCATAGTGTTGGCGTAGCCGTAGTCTGAAGTAAACACCCACTGCTGCTCAAACAAAGACTCATTGTTGTTGTCATACGGGAACTTGAACAAGTCTTCATACTTGGGTAGAAGGCCTTTTCCGCTCATGGTGATCACGCGCTCAGAAAGGGTTTTGGCTTTGTCCAGGAACTCCTGTTTCAGGGCACCGCCCTTAGACTCAACACCGGCCCGGGTCAAGAACACCTTGGCCAGGAATCCTTCAGCCGACCATTTGGTGATGCGGCCAGGCTGCACCGCGGTGGCAGGAAGGTTGGCGGCGGCAAACTCAAGGTCTCTGGAGATAAATTCCCACACGGTTTCTACCGTGTTACGGGTCACGTCTGCGTTGTTCAACAGCTCCAGGTTGTTCTCAATGATTGGCACCGGGCCATAGTTAGAAACCAGGAAGTAATAGGCAACGGCGCGCATGAACCGGGCCTCGGCAATGGCGTGGTTTTTAATCTCTGGGCTAACAGCCGCCCCCGCATAGCGGTTCACGTTCTGGATAAGGGTGTTGGCCTGGCCTACCACCACATAAAAAGACCGGTAAGCCTCTACGTTAGAGACGTCAATCCCCGTGGTGCGGAACATCACGTCATTCTTGAACACGTCATAGAAACCGCGCTGCAGGGTGCCGCCTCTTACATCGCCAAGGGCCCAGTAACTCTTGTCCACGTAATCTTTCCAGACCACGGTATATAAGGGCGCAGAAGCGGCTAAGATCTGGTCATTGGTCTTGAAGAAGTTGGCATCAACCAACGTGTCTTGCGGCGGCCTGTCCAGGAATTCTTTCTCACAACCTGAGAAGACAGACAAAGCGGTAATGGCTGCCAGGTATAAATATTTATTTTTCATTTTGAAGGAAGAGTTACGTTAAAAATCAATACCAATGTTCACAGAGTACATAGGTGTAAGCGGGTAGCGGCCGTAGTCAACTCCAATAGCGGCGTTGTTAGGGTTCTCCAGGCCACCCACGTGGGAGCCAACTTCAGGGTCATAGCCAGAGTAACCGGTAATGGTCCAGACGTTCTGCGCACTGGCGCCAATTCTGGCCCCGCCAATGTATTTGAGACGGCTTACCAGGCTGCCAGGAAGGTTGTAGGTCAGGCTCACGTTCTTCAGGCGTACAAAGGAACCGTCTTCTACATACTTGTCTGTGTGGCGTCCGAAGTTGTTGTTTCTGTTACCGCCAGACATTCTGGCCACGGTGGTGCCGGGGTTCAGCAACGTAGGGTTGCCTTGGGCGTTAACGCCTACGCGGGCATAGTCCAAGGCGTCTGTGAACAGGTTGCGGCCTAAGTTGATGTTGTTAGGGTTGGAGTTCTCATTGCGTACCCAGTTGTAGATGTCATTGCCAACGGTGCTGGTGATGAGCATGCTCAGGTCAAAGCCTTTGTATGAGAAGTTGTTGGTAAAACCTAAAGAATACTTAGGCCATGGGTTGCCAATAAACGTCTGGTCATAGCTGTCAATGATGCCGTCTGGCTTGCCTTCAGGGCCGCTCAAGTCGCGGTACTTCACGTCACCAATCCAAACGCTGTTGGGTGCCACCGGGAAGAGAACGCCATTGTTGTCGGCGGGACGGGCACTTTTCTCCACTTCTTCCACGCTCCCGAAGATGCCGTCTTCCATATAACCATAGAACAACCAAGGCGACTGACCAACCACTGTGCGTTGTGACCAAAGGTTCCACTCTCTAGTGGTTCTGTTCAAGATGCTGCTTTCAGTAGAAAGGCTTTTTACCGTAGTCTTAAAGTGGGAAATGTTGAAGTTAGAAGACCATTTGAAAGCGCCGTTGTCAATATTGATGGTGTTAAGGGCGAAGTTCCAGCCTTTGTTCTGGAGGGAACCAATGTTCACGGTTGGGGCAGAAACAGAGCCGCTACCGCTGGTACCCATATAGAAAGGCAAGCTGGCCTGCAAGATCAGGTTATCTGTGTTCTTGATGTAGTAATCGGCCTCTAACTGAATGCGGTTCTCAAACAGGCCCAGGTTCATACCAACGTTGTTGGTTCTGGTTTCTTCCCACTGGAAGCCAGGGTTAGGATAGCGGTTAGGGATAAAGCTGGTGCCGCCGCCAAAAGGAGAAGGTCCGGCAGAGAGGGTACCATAGATTGCACCACCACCTTGGGCCTGGCTTCCGGTAAGGCCAATCTCATAGCGTAAGCGAAGGTCGCTTACCACTGGCACATTAAAGAAAGGTTCTTCAGAAACTCTCCAGGCCGCAGATACAGACGGGAAGTAACCCCATTTATTCTCTGGACCAAAGAATACAGAACCATCTGCCCGGAAAGCGGCCTGCAAGATGTAGCGGTCATTGAAGTTGTAGTTGATACGGCCCAGATAAGATTCCATGGCCCAGTCTCCGTGTCCGCCGCCGGCTACGCTGGTAAGGATGGCGCCCGCGTTCAGGTCAAGCACGTCATTGGTCTGGAAGCCGCGTCTCTCCCCAGAAAGGTTTCTCCATTGAGATTCCTGTGACTCATGGGTGGCCATGGCGTTGATGCTGTGCTTTCCAAAGGTCTTCTGGTATTGGAGCATCTGGTTCCAATTCCAGTAAGTGCCCAGGTTGTGGCTGTTGTTCAGTTGGGCCTCTGTACGTCTCTGGATCCCGAACTCATAGGTTGGTTGGAAGAACTGAGAATTGGAGAAGTTCACGTTACCATTGAAAGAGGTCCGGAAATCCAGGCCTTCCAGAATCTTGATGCCAATGTTCACCCCGCCCAGTAATTGTCTTCTGGTGAGTTCATTGGTCACGATATTAGCCAGACCAATAGGGTTAGGCGGTGTAAACCGCTCAGATTGGTTGGTGGGGGTCTCGGTTCCGCCGCCGTAGGTGCCGTTAATGTTTCTTACCGGAATATGTGGAGGCAACTGCAGCGCCAGGGAGATCAGGTTAGACTGGGTAGAAGCCAGCTTTTCATTGGTCTGGGCAAAGTTGAAGTTACCGCCAATGGTCAGCCATTTCTTGGCCTGGTTGTCTAAGTTCAGGCGCACGGAGTTACGGTCAAAGCCAGAGCCCAGCGCAATGCCGTCCTGGGTCATATGTTCCCCAGACAGGTAATAGGTGGTTTTCTCACTGCCGCCACTTACGCTAAGCTGGTGCTTTACCATAGGGGCGTTGCTGAACAACTCCTTTTGCCAATCTGTCCCGTTGCCTAGTAAAGAAGGGTCTAGGAACTCTTCTCTGGGAGTGCCGCCGGCCAGGGCCTTATATTCATTCTCCATCTGGGCATACTGCCGCAGGTCCATCACATTCTGGCGTTTAGGGGGTGTCTGCAAGCTGTACAGGAAGCCGTAGTTCAGTTTAACCTCACCGGCTTTACCACGTTTAGTGGTGATCAATACTACCCCGTTGGTACCTCTAGAACCGTAAACCGCGGTGGCAGAAGGCCCTTGCAGAATCTCCATGCTCTCAATGTCTGCCGGGTTAATAGCAGATAAAGGGTTAGTGCCGGAAGCAGAGTTGGAACCCTGAATCTGCACCCCGTCAATCACGTAAAGTGGCTCATTGGTGCCGCCCAACGTACTTACCCCTCTAATGTTCACAGAGATACCACCTCCTGGTGCCCCGGTGTTCTGGGTAACGTATACCCCGGCTGCCCGGCCTTGAATGGCCTGCTCAATGGTAGTGTTCACAGTTCTCTCCATCTCCACTGAGCTGATAGTGGATTGGGCGCCCGTAATGTCATTTCTTCTTAACTCACCATAGCCGGTCACCACCACCTCACTTAAGGCCTGGGCATCTTCTTTAAGGCTTACCGTTAGCGAAGTCTTGTTGCCCACCGGCACTTCCTGTGAAACATAGCCAATGAAGGTGACCACCAGCACGTCATTGTCGGTCACGTCCAGGGAAAAATTTCCGTTTACATCGGTGGCAGAGCCGTTAGTGGTGCCTTTCACTACCACGCTCACACCGGGCATGGCCGAGTTATCAGCTGCTGAGGTTACTTTACCGGTTATTTTCCTTCTGGCATCCTGGGCCAGACCGGCCTGGGCCTGAAGTAAGATCACCAGGAGCATAACCATTATGGTCCAGGCAGCCTTGGGCCTAAAGACATAATTACGCTTGGGGTAATCTCTGTCTGAGTAGAGGTTTTTAATCATAAGATGATTTGAATTAGGTGGTGAACTAAGAAGTTAAGTAAAGGATGCCAGGTGTGCCTGGAGTTGGGTACAGCGTAAAAAGTAAGTAACACTTGAAAGTAGGGTGCAATGGTGAAAGGGTAGGGCCACAATACCGGCTTCTCTTCTATTGAAAGGGGGGATTAAGAGAGAAATCCAGGGGTGTTTTGCCTGATGCCTGGAAGGTGGCAGGGCAAAGAAGCCTATGTAAAACTAAAAGGATCCCAAAAGAGCATATAATACTATTTTATCAATTCTTTGATGGAAATTGCTTTTATTGTGCCAACGTTGGCATAAAACTACAAAAATGAGGTGCTTTTAGTAGCAGATTTAAAAAAGTCTCATTAATCATGTCTTAAAGATAAGTTTTTTTGTTGAATTCCTAAACAAACAAAGTCTCTTTGAAAAAAATAAAAGCAACCGATTCTACTTTTACCAAGCCTCCTGGAAAAGTTAAGTTGGCCTTTTTAAATAATGAATAGACTTTTTAAAAAAAATTTAATAGTCTTATTTTAGCCGTGAGCGCGTGTTAATTTCCAATCTACCCAGTAAAGCCTATCTTTTCCTGATATGAATGCCATTTATAGAGAGATTACCCCATTAACTCAGAATGACTGTTTTACCATGTTCTCACGGGTAAAGCAGGAATTTAATTTCCCGCTCCATTACCATGATGATTTTGAACTCAACTTCATCTACAATGCGGCCGGTGCCAAGCGCGTGGTAGGCGACCATGTAGAGGTGATAGACGACCTGGAACTGGTGCTGGTGGGCAGCAACCTACCGCATGGTTGGTTCACGCACCAATGCCAGAGCCAGGAAATAGTGGAAATCACCATCCAGTTTCACCGTGACCTGCTGGATGAAAAATTTCTGCGCCGTAACCAGCTTAGTTTTATCAGAACCTTGCTGGAGCAGGCGGGAAAAGGCATCTCCTTTTCCCGGGAAGTAAAGGAGGCGTTCAGGCCCCGGCTAGAGAAACTCACCCAAAAAGGTGACTTTGACTCTGTGCTGGAACTCATCTCTATCCTCCATGACCTGTCTGTCTCGCACAACATGCGCACTCTCTCCAATGCCACCTTCACCTCGGGCCAGTTCAATTACTATAGCCGGCGCGTGGAAAAGGCCTTTGAATACATGCACGCCAACTATGACAAAGCCGTCTCTTTAGCAGATGTGTCCCAGGTAGTCAATATGCCGGAAGTCTCCTTCAGCCGGTTCATTAAAAAGCGCACGGGTAAAACCTTTATTGAAAGCCTCAATGAAATAAGGTTAGGCCACGCCTCCCGCCTGCTCATTGACACCACCGAGACTGTGTCTGAGGTGTCTTTTAAATGCGGGTTCAATAACCTGTCTTACTTCAACCGGGTTTTCAAGCGGAAGAATGGGTGTACCCCCAAAGAATTCCGCCAGAACTATTCCGGCTCCCGGGTCTTTGTATAATAAAAAGGCATTTACCCTTTTCTCCTTTCCTGTTTTGAGCCTGTTTTTCAAAAAATAGCCTCAAAACAGAAATTCAGGATTACTGCCTGGTAACGGCCTGCTGCAGCGTGACGGTGGTTTTCAGGTTGCCTACCATTAAGTCAAAAGCACCCGGTTCGGTTACCCACTTGCCGGCCTCGTTCACAAACGCCAGGTCCTTGGCTGACAGGGTAAAGCTCACTTCCTTTTCCTGACCAGGGTTCAAGGCGACCTTGGTGAAAGCCCTAAGCCTTCTGGCGCTGGGGGTGATGCTGGCATATTGGTCATGGCTGTATAATTCCACGGCTTTCTTGCCGGCCCGGCTACCCGTGTTTTTCACCTTCACCGTTACCTGCAGGTTGTCATTGTCACTGAATGTGGTTTTGCTGGTGCGCAGGTCTGAAAAGGCAAAGGTGGTATAGCTTAACCCGTGCCCAAACTCCCACTGCGGGTTAAAGCCCCGGTTACCGGCCGCGTTAGGTATGTCTTCCCTTACTACCTCGGTGCCTTTGTGGTCATAGGTGAGCACGTCGCCTGCGTGCCGCGGATAGGTGAAGGGCAGAATACCGTCTGGGTTGTAGTCGCCAAACAGTACCTGCGCGATGGCGGTGCCCCCAAAAGTGGCTGGGCGGTACGCCAACATAATGGCATCTGCCAAAGGTTCTATAGCTGAAACAACGCGTGGCCGGCCCTCCAGCAGTACCAGCACCACGGGTTTGCCGGTTTCTTTGGCGGCCCTTACCAGGGCCAGCTGGTTTTCCTCCAGATCCAGGTTGTCTATCACACCCGGGCTTTCGGCATAGGCTTTCTCACCCAGGAACAGCACAATGGCCTGCGCCTGGGCGGCGTCTTTCTTCAATTGGGCCACGTTGTAATTGGCGGCGGCGCCAAAATCTGCCACGGAGCGGGAGATGATATTGTCTTTGCCCACTTTTTCTGCCAGCGCCTGAAGGGCGGTTTTCGCTTTGGCTGGGTATTTCGTTTCATCATTGCCCTGCCACACGTAAGACCAGCTGCCGTGTAGGGCGCTCAATGAATTGGCCACCGGCCCGGCTACCAGTATTTTAGCGCCCTTGCGAAGGGGCAACACTTGTTTCTCGTTTTTGAGCAGGGTCAGGCTTTCCAGGGCGGCCTGCAATGAGACTTGGTCAAACTCAGGCTGCTGAATGGTGCTTTTTAAAGCCGTTTTTGGCAAAGAGTGCTCAAACAAGCCTACCTTTTTCTTGAGAGCCAGAATACGCCGCACTGACACGTTGATGCGCTCTTCTGAGATGGCGCCTTCTTTCACCAGCGCCACCAAATGATCATAGAAGGTGAAGTCATAGGGCACCATGCTCATGTCCAGGCCGGCCTCCACGGCCATTCTTACGGCCTCTTTAGGCGTGGCGGCCACCTTATGGCGGGTGTGCAACCTGATCACGTCTTCCCAGTCTGAGACGGCCACACCCTCAAAACCCAGTTCCTCGCGCAGGATCTGGGTAAGGAAATACTTGCTGCCATGCACGGGTACGCCGTTGATTTCCCCGGAGTTAATCATGACCGTGGAGGCCCCCGCGTCTACCGCCGCCTTGAACGGGGGTAGGAAGATCTCGCGCAGCATCTGCTCTGGTATATAAGAAGGGGTGCGGTCTTTGCCGGTAGACGGATAGGAGTAGCCCAGGTAATGTTTCATGCAGGAGGCTACCGTAAAATCGGGCCCCTGGCCATTCTGCTCGTAGCCTTTGATAGCGGCAGCGCCCATGGTCTTCACCATATACACGTCTTCCCCGAAGGTTTCTTCAAAGCGGGGCCACAGCGGCTGACGACCCACATCCAGTACCGGGTCAAAGTTCCAGGGAATGCCGGCGGCCCGGGTTTCCAGGGCCGTAATGCGCGCCAGTTGGTTCACCAGGTCTGGGTTACGGGTGGCGGCCATGCCAATATTATGCGGGAACAAGGTGGAACCGGCAATGTAGTTAGCCCCATGAATGGCGTCAATGCCATAGATAACTGGTATGCGCAGCCGGGTAGTGGCCGCGGCGTTCTGAATAGCGGTAAGCAACCGGTGCCACTCGTCTATGGTATAGGCGCGGTTACGCACGTTTAAAAGCGAGCCTATGTGATAATCTGAAATTACCCGGCGGAGCTTGGCCGTGTCTATCACCGTGGCCTCATTCCCCTGCAGGATCACGTCAATGGTGAGTTGGGTCATTTGGCCCACTTTTTCCTCCAGGGTCATTTGGGCCAGCAGGTCCTCAATGAATTTATCTCTGGGGGCAGCCACCGAAGGAACCGAAGCCACAGCCTTAGCCACCCCTGGAGCAGAAGACGGCACCGACTGGCTGGCGCCGCAGGACTGGAACAGCAGGGCGAGGCCCAAAAAGTAAGGTGAGAAATGACGCATGGATGAAGTGAATGGTGCCATGAACTATAGAATAGCTTTAGCTGTAAGCCTGACGTTGCACTGAAATTAGAAATTAAAAAATCAACCCACCCAGGAAAATGGCCTTAAATGGCGCTACTTAACAAATGATACCACAGATTGAAACATTTGGTCCCTTCGGGGTTGCAGGAAGGCAGGGAAACCTCCTTTTCTGTGGTAGTTCTTTTGCCGGCTGGCTTTCCAGTTTTGGCATCTTTTCAAAAAAACGGGCTTAAAACGGAAAAACGGCCCGGATGCCGGGTGAAGAAGAGGGGTAGTTTTGTAAAATCTATAAAATGAAAGTAAATTCCATCGGGGAACCAAGGCACCAAGGCTAAGGGGTCCTTTTTGTTACCGGCAAGCGTTCGCCCCAAGGGGCAGGGTTGCTTTTAGGCCTATAGGGGATATGCGTTTTCAAAAATGGGTTTTGCTTTTGTGGTGTTGGGTAGGAGGCATGTCACTGGCCTGGGCCGAAGTGCCCGATCCTTTCAGGTTTTCGTTGCTGGACCTGAACAGTGGGTTGTCCAGCAACCAGGTGAAATGTGTCCTGAAAGATAGCCGGGGGTACGTATGGGTAGGCACGGCAGCGGGCCTGAACCGCTATGACGGGTACCGGTGCAAGGTGTTCAGGTACCATTCCAATGACCCTACCTCCCTGTCCAATAACGACGTGCTTCAATTACGGGAAGGCCCCGCTGGCAAGATATGGGTCAAGACATCGCAAGGCATATGCGTCTATGACCCAGACACCGAGCAGTTCATCCGTCAACAGGGCGGACTGATGCGACAAATGGGTCTGCCGGCAGACGCCCGGGTCGAGGATATCTTGCAAGACAGAAGCGGTAACTTCTGGTTTGTGCTGGAAAGCAAGGGGTTGGCCCGGTACAACCCGCGTACCCACCGCTCTGTCCTGCTCCAGCACTCGCTGGCAGAAAAGGGAGGGCTCAGCACAAATACCATTTCGGCCATAGGCCAAACCACCCACGGCAACATCTGGCTAGTCCACCGCAACGGCCTTTTGGAAAAACTGAACCCCCAGACGCTGAAAATTGAAGAACGGATTGAGGCTATCTACCGCACCAACAGCCAACAGCAACTGGACTATGCCCTCACCGTTGACAATGATAATGACCTCTGGCTGTACCTGCGGGAAAAGGAGGGAGGCGTGTTTTTCTATGACTACCGCCTTAAAACCTTACAGCGCTTCCTTAAAACCTCTCCGCGCCTGCCCCTGAGCAGTAACCTGACCCGCGGTATTGTGGAAGGGGAAAAAGGTAAAATATGGATTGGGGCAGACCACGGCGGTATTAATGTGCTGGACAAACGCACGTGGGCGGTGCAGGCCATCAGGTACAACGGTGAGGTAGAGAACGGGCTGGCCCACAACAGCATAAACACCCTTTATAAAGACAACGAAGGTATTGTTTGGGTGGGCACCTTTAAGAAAGGGGTGAACTATTACCATAAAAACATTCTCCGGTTTCCGTCGGTCAAGCACCTGAGTACCGTGCCCGGGAGCTTGCCCTATGAAGACATCAATGCCTTCGCTGAAGATGACAAAGGCAACCTCTGGCTGGGCACCAATGGCGGCGGGCTCTTGTACCTTGATAGGGGAACCGGTGTGTATACGCGGTACCGCCACAACCCCCAGGATGCCTCCAGCCTGGCGGCAGATGTCGTGGTCAACCTGCTCATTGACAGAAACAAGCAATTATGGGTGGGTACCTATCTGGGCGGGTTAGACAGATTTGACGGGAAAGCCTTTCTTCATTATAAAAACCAACCCGGCAACCCGGCCACCCTCTCAGATAACAGCATCTGGGAGCTGTATGAAGACCGCCGGGGCAACCTCTGGATAGGCACCCTGCGGGGTGGGCTGGAAATGTTGGACCCGGCCAGAAAGAAATTCACACATTCTGCTCTAAAGGGGGGGCAGTACCCGGTGCACTGTGACTACATCTCTTCTATTGCTGAAGATCGGCACGGAAACCTGTGGGTAGCGGGAGGCTACGGCATTGATATCTTTCACCAGGAAACCGGTAAAAGCTCCCTTTTGCTCCATGACCCTAAGAACCCCCAGAGCCTGGTGAGCAACCAGATCACGGCTATTTTCAAAGATTCGCGCCAAAACATGTGGGTGGGCACCGCAGAAGGGTTAGACCTGTATCAGGAAGAAACCGGGACTTTCCGGCACTTCATTCCAGAAAGCGGCGTGCCCAACAGCGCCATCAGTGCTTTAACTGAAGACCGCCACGGAAATCTATGGGTAAGCACACAGAACGGCGTCTTCCAGATGGCCCGCCAGAAATCAGGCCAGGGCCCTGACCTGTACGCCATCAGGACTTTTGACGAGTTTGATGGCCTCCAGGGGAAATCCTTTAATGAACGAGCCGGCCTTCGCTTAAGAAGTGGCGAGGTGGTTTTTGGCGGACCTAACGGGTTCAACCTCTTCCACCCAGACCGCATTGAGAAGAATAACATGGCCCCGCATGTGGTACTCACAGATTTTCAGTTGTTCAATAAAAGTCTGGTGCCCAACCAGTATGTGAATGGGCGGGTGATATTGCCTGAGACTATTGCAGATACCCGGAAGATTACCCTGGAGCATGATGAGAACGCCTTTTCAATTGAGTTTGCCGCCCTCAACTACATTCACCCGGAAAAAAACCGCTACCGGTACAAGCTGGAGAGGTTTGACCACGAGTGGCACACGGTAGACAGCAACAACCGCAAAGTCTCCTACACCAACCTGGACCCGGGGAAATACACTTTTACCGTCTTGGCGGCCAACAATGATGGGGTTTGGAACCGGCAAGGCGCCAGCATGCAGATTGTGGTGCTGGCCCCGTTCTGGCAAACCCCGGTAGCCTATGTGTGCTATGTGGCCTTGCTCCTTGGGGCCTTGGTGCTGGTGCGGCGGCTGGAGCTAAGGAAAGCCCAATCCAGATTTCTGCTGGAGCAGGAAAGGCGGGAGGCCCAGCAACTGCATGAGCTGGACCGTTTGAAGATTAAGTTCTTTACTAACGTAAGCCATGAGTTCAGGACCCCGCTCTCTTTGATCTTGGCGCCTATTGAAAAATTGCTGAGGGCCAACCCAGAACCAGCGCAGCAGCAACAGTTCCTGATGATCCAAAAGAACGCCCGGAGTCTGCTGCACATGGTTAACCAGCTTCTGGATTTCAAGAAGATGGGCGTGGAAGAGATGCGGCTATCCCTGACGGAGGGCAACGTGGTGGCGTTTGTGGAGGAGACCGTGCAATCCTTTCTGGAGTTGTCAGATAAAAAGGAGATATCTCTCACCTTTCAGTCCGGTATACATTCGCTTTACATTGCTTTTGACCATGATAAGCTGGAGAAGGTATTGCTCAACCTGCTCTCCAATGCCTTTAAGTTCACCCCAGCCCAGGGCCGAATTGAAGTGGTACTCCAATGCCAGGAGCAAAAATCGCTGGCGGAGGGCTTTAAAATGCTGGAGATACAAGTGCGCGACACCGGAATAGGGATTGCCAAAGAAAACCAGACCCGAATCTTTGAACGGTTTTTTAGGGATGCGGTGCCTGAAGGGATGATGAACCAGGGCAGCGGCATTGGCCTGGCGCTGGCCAGTGAGTTTGTGCACCTGCATGGAGGCTTCCTGTCAGTGGAAAGTGCCCCCGGACAGGGTAGTTGCTTCACCGTGAGCCTGCCCGTAAAAGAACTTAACCCACCGGCTGCCAGCCCTGAGGAGCAGATGCAGCAAGCAAGTTCCTTGGCCCCTGCCCCTGAACACTCGCCCGTGGAAATTGGGCCTCAAGAAACGATTGTGGGCCAGAAGCCGCTGGTGCTGGTGGTAGAGGATAATGATGACTTCCGGTTTTACCTCAAAGACAATTTGCAAGGCCATTACCAGGTGGTGGAGGCCCGTAACGGAAAAGAAGGTTGGCAGAAGGCATTGGCGCTGCTGCCCGCCCTGATTGTGAGCGATGTCATGATGCCGGAGCTGAACGGGGTAGACTTCTGTAAAAAGATCAAACAGGATCCTCGCACCTCCCACATTCCGTTTGTGCTCTTAACGGCCCACGCCTCTGAAGAGAAGCACCTGACCGGCCTGCATGTGGGGGCTAACGATTACCTCACCAAGCCCTTCAACTTTGAGTTGCTGCTTTCCAGAATCAAGAACCTGATCACCCAGCGGGAGCAGTTGCAGAAAGTATTGGAGAAGAAAATAAGCGTGCAAACCAGTCAGGAGAAGATTGTGTCTCTGGATGACAAGTTAATCCAGAAGGCCATTAAGTACGTGGAGGAAAACCTGTCTAACGCAGACCTTACCGTAGAGGAAATGAGCCGCGAACTGGGCGTGAGCCGGGTGCACCTTTACAAGAAAATGGTGGCCATCACAGGACAGTCGCCGGTGGAGTTTATCAGGAAGATACGGTTGCAGCATGCCGCGCAACTGCTGGGCAAGAGCCAACTGACCGTGGCCGAGGTGGCCTATAAAGTAGGGTTCAACAACCGGAAGTATTTCACCAAGTACTTTAAGGAGGAGTACCAGATGTTGCCGTCGGTGTATGCAGAGCAAAGGGCACAGGTGGAAGAAAGGTAAGCTTCCCAAAATCTAGGGAGTAATTCTAAAGGAAAGGTTCTTTCAGGGACAGCACGAATTCTGTGGTTTAGGCCTGTTGTTGAAAAAACGTGCTGTTTTGGGAAAAGGAAGCTTAGGGGAGCAGGCGAACCTTCTGCTGAGAGCATCCATTTCCAAGCCTATGGTTCTTAGGGTTTTGTCTTTTGGGGGGTCACGGATGTCCACGGGCTAGGGGCATCAACCTACCTGCAAGAGGCTTTTAACCAGAAAGGCGTGCATCTGAAACAAATGGTACCCTACCGAAGATGTTCTTGTTTTTACCTTTAGCCTGTGATCCAGAGTGGTGCTATTATCGACTTTAGAACCTATGGCTATACCGCTAACTACAACTGAGCTTATATTATTTCCTATGCAATATTTACCAAAAGCGCTAGGGGTGCTTGTGTTAAGCCTTTGTATCTCCTTAGCCCAAGGACAGCCTTCCCTACCCGCCAGCAAGGCGAGGCAAGAGCAAATCAGGTTGAACCAGTTAGGCTTCTACCCGAATGCCGGCAAAGTGGCCGTGGTGGTAGGCAAGGCTACCGGAGATGGCTTTACCATCAAAGCAAAAGGTGCTTCAAAAGTGGTTTTTAAAGGGAAACTGTCGGCTGCCAAGCCTGCTGAGCTTTCCGGTAAGCCTACCCGGGTGGCAGATTTCAGCGGCTTCACTACGCCGGGGGTGTATGTGCTGGCGGTGCCTGGGGTGGGAGAGTCCTATGCGTTTGAGATAAAGCCCAAGGTCCATGAGGCGGTAGCGGCGGCGGCGCTGAAGGGCTTTTACTACCAGCGGGTGTCTGTGGATTTGCCGCAGGCGTTTGCCGGCAAATGGCACCGACCCGCGGGGCACCCAGATACGCAGGTGCTAGTGCACCCGTCGGCAGCCTCGGCGCAGCGCCCGGCAGGCACGGTCATTTCGGCCCCGGGGGGCTGGTATGATGCCGGCGACTATAACAAGTACATCGTGACCAGCGGCATCACCATGGGCACCCTGCTGTCAGCGTATGAAGATTTTCCGGAGTACTACCAGCGGCAGAACCTCAACATCCCCGAAAGCAAAAACGCCGTGCCTGATCTCCTGGACGAATCTCTGTATAACCTGCGCTGGATGCTGGCCATGCAAGACCCCTATGACGGCGGTGTGTACCACAAACTCACCAACGCCGACTTTGACGCCATGGTCATGCCGCACCAGGCCACGGCGCCCCGGTACGTAGTGCAGAAAGGAACAGCGGCCACCCTTGATTTTGCGGCCGTTATGGCCCAGGCCAGCCGGGTGTACCGGAACTTCGGGAAAGATTTTCCTGGTCTGGCAGACTCCTGCCTTACGGCGGCCACCACCGCCTGGGCTTGGGCGCAGCAGAACCCCAGCGTAGAATACAACCAGGATGCTCTGAACAAAGCCTTTGACCCAGACATCACCACCGGGGCCTACGGTGATAAAAATTTCACTGATGAATGGATCTGGGCTGCCGCCGAACTCTATACCACCACCAGGCAAGGAAGCTATTACAAGGCTGTTCCACTGCTGCCAGATGCGGCTATGCCCTTGCCTGGTTGGCCACAAGTTCGTTTATTGGGGTACTATACACTCCTTCGGCACAGCGCTTCTTTGCCTTCGGTTTCTAAAAAAGAGATAGACCTGCTTAAAACGCAATTGGTGCAAGTAGCCAATGAGATGGAAAAAGGAGGCCGCGGCGGGGCCTACCAGACGGTGATGGGCAGAACCCAGGCAGATTATAGCTGGGGAAGTTCATCCGTGGCGGCTAACCAGGGCATTTTGTTGGTACAGGCGTACCAACTCACCAAAGACCAGAAGTACCTGCAGGCCGCCCTCTCCAACCTGGATTACCTCCTGGGCCGCAACGCCGTGGGCTACTCCTTTGTGACGGGGTTCGGGTCCAAAGCCACCAGGCACCCGCATCACCGGCCATCGGTGGCAGATGGCATAGCAGAGCCCGTGCCAGGGTTACTCTCTGGCGGGACCAACGCCCAGGCCCCCAAGCAGGATAAATGCGAGGGCTATACCGCCACTTCGCCAGATGAGATGTACCTGGACCATGACTGCTCCTATGCCTCAAATGAAATAGCCATTAACTGGAATGCGCCGCTGGTCTACCTGGCCGGTGCCCTGGAAGCGCTTCAGCAGAAAGCAGGCCTGGCCGCTAATGGCAGCAGGTAGAGAGCAAAAGCCAACCAAATTCTTCTGGTAAGATGGAATGGCTTCTTGGTCATGTTATTAACCTTTTTGTAGACGGGGAAGGAACCTGAAATGTCCTTTTGACAAGTTAATAATTGTGGTTTTTCCTCTGAGTTTTGGAGAGGAAACCCTATAATTGGAGGAGGTTGGTGGCACAGAAGAACAAGGCACAGGAAAAGATTTTTTCATTCTGAGCCCGTTTTTTGAAAAAGGGGCCCAAAACGGAAACGGTAGGCTTGATGCGCTTAGCTGAAACCAGCCCCAAAACCCTGATGTGGGTTCCTTGCCCTGAAACCTATCTTCATAACCCTGTCTCAACTTCAAACTAGAGTCCCATACAATGGCTGGAATAATCAACACGGCAAACACGGCGGCAAGCACGCCCAGTACAGGGGTAGACCCCGGAAACAATAAATTCCTGGGGCCATTGGTGGTCGTGACCTCCTTGTTTTTTATGTGGGGCTTTATCACGTGCCTCAATGATATCCTTATCCCCAAACTGAAAGGGGTGTTTGCCTTGCAGCACTGGCAGGCCATGCTCATCCAGACGGCGTTCTTTGGGGCCTACTTTATTATCTCCCTGGCCTATTTCCTGTTCTCAATCACCAAAGGCGATCCCATTATGAAGATCGGGTACAAAAACGGCATCATTGTAGGCTTGGTAGTGGCTGCGGTGGGCTGTGTCTTGTTTCTGCCGGCGGCCAGCCTGCTGAGCTATGGGTTTTTCCTGATGGCGCTCTTCGTGCTGGCCTCGGGCATTACCATTCTGCAGATTGCGGCCAATCCCTACGTGGCGGCCCTTGGTCCGCCCGAAGGGTCTTCCAGCCGCATGAACATGACGCAAGCACTCAACTCCCTGGGAACTACGGTGGCCCCGGTATTAGGCGGTTACCTGATCTTTGACACGGTCCAGGGCGTGGGAGAAACTGGCGCAGATTCTGTGAAAATGCCGTACCTGGCGCTGGCTGGGGCCTTGCTGGTGATTGCCGTCATCATCAAAATTGCCCGTTTACCGCATATCACCGGCGAAGGAAGAATTGTGGCCGATGCTGGTGCCCTGAAACACCGGCACCTGGTGCTGGGCATTATCTGTATTTTCATGTACGTGGGCGGTGAAGTCTCTATCGGGAGTACCCTGATCGGGTTTCTGGAGCTTCCGCAGATAGCTGGCCTTGCCGAGTCTGAAGCCAAGTATTATCTGGCCTTTTTCTGGGGCGGTGCCATGGTGGGCCGCTTCTTTGGGGCTATTGGCTTGGCCCAGTTCAGGAACAACAGCTATAAGTACCTGGCCATTGGCGGGGTAGCCTTAGTGGCCTTTTTGGTGATTTACAGTATTTACGGGCTTAACCTGGCCCTTACCGCGGTGAGCCTGATTGTGCTGAACATGGTGGTGCTGTTTCTGGGAAGGTTTATTCCCAGCCGAACTCTGGGTCTTTATGCTGCCAGTGTGATTGGCCTGTTGCTGGTCACTATTTTTGGCGAGGGGCACATGGCCATGTGGGCGGTGATTGCCATAGGCCTGTTCAACTCCATCATGTTTCCTACCATCTTTGACCTGGCCATTAAGGGCCTGGGCGCGCACACCAGCCAGGGCTCTTCTTTGCTGGTAATGGCCATTGTGGGCGGCGCCGTCATTCCGCCGTTGCAGGGCTACGTGGCAGACGTTACCTCGCTGCAACTTTCCTTTCTGGTGCCCCTGGCCTGCTACCTGTTTATTGTCTACTACGGCTTCTTCGGTTCTACGCCCGGCAAGTCTGTGGAAGAGGGATTGACGTACTAAGCCGTACCAGGCCATTACCAGAAGAGAAGTTTGTCGAAAAGCTTTTAGGGTAATGTGAATCTCTCTGAATATATTACTAGTGAGGAAGTTAAGGTAGAAGTAGTTGGGCTTCCAAAGCCATGGAAGAAGATGCCAGGAAAGCGTTGGAAGGCTTTGGCCTGCGAAGGGCAGGGCTACATAGTGGCTGCTTTTTCCTACTTTTGGGAGTTTGGTCTGGTTTGAGCCTGTTTTCCTGAAAACGGGCTCAAAACGCAGGCAGCATCTTTTTACCTTTAGCATACCCCACATGGATAAATTTTTCATAGTAGCCCTTATTTTGCTGGGTTTCCTGAGTATTGGCCAAGCCCAGGACCTGAAATCCCCCAACGGGGAACTGGTCATGCGGTTCTCTCTTCTGCAAGACGGTACTCCTAGTTACACCCTTTCCTTTAAAGGCAAGCCGGTCATCAAGCCTAGTAAGCTGGGGTTGGAACTGAAGACCAAGCCCGCCACCATGGCCTCGGGCGGGTCAGATGCCAACATGGACCAGAAGGCCATCAACCTGCAAAGCTCCCTACACAACAACTTCACGATCACGGGTACCAAAACCGCTACCGTGAATGAGACCTGGAACCCGGTTTGGGGTGAGGTAAAGACCATCCGGAACCACTACAATGAGCTGGCAGTAACCTTGAACCAGAAAGGAATTGACCGGCAGATGGTTGTCCGGTTCCGGCTGTTTGATGACGGGCTGGGCTTTCGGTATGAGTTCCCTACCCAGAAGAACCTCACCTACTTTGTGATCAAGGAAGAAAAGACGCAGTTTGCCATGGCCGGTGACCACACCGCCTTCTGGATTGCCGGCGACTATGACACGCAGGAGTATGACTACACCACTTCCAAACTGACAGAAATCAGAGGCATTATGGCCAAAGCCGTGACCAGTAACCTGTCGCAGACGCCATTCTCGCCTACCGGCGTGCAAACCTCCCTCATGATGAAATCTGCTGACGGCCTGTATATCAACCTGCATGAGGCTGCCCTGGTAGACTACCCGGCCATGCACCTGAACCTGGATGACAAGAACCTAGTGTTTGAATCCTGGCTCACGCCTGATGCCATTGGTGACAAAGGCTACATGCAGGCGCCGCGCAGCACTCCCTGGCGCACCGTCATGGTGAGTGATGACGCCCGCGAGATTCTGGCCTCCAAGTTAACCTACAACCTCAACGAGCCCAGCAAGATAAAAGAAACCTCCTGGATAAAGCCGGTCAAGTACATTGGCGTTTGGTGGGAGATGATCTCGGGGAAGAGCACCTGGTCCTACACAGATGACTACCCCACTGTGCAATTGGGCATCACGGATTACACCAAGGCTAAACCTAACGGCAAGCACGGGGCCAACACCGCCAACGTGAAACGCTACATAGACTTTGCCGCCAAGCATGGGTTTGACGCCGTATTGGTGGAAGGCTGGAACATAGGCTGGGAAGACTGGTTCGGCAACTCCAAAGACTACGTGTTTGATTTTGTGACCCCCTACCCAGATTTTGATTTGGTGGGCATTAGGGAGTACGCCAAAGCGAAGGGCGTGAAAATGATCATGCACCATGAAACCTCTTCCTCGGTGCGCAACTATGAGCGCCACATGGACCAGGCGTACCAGTTTATGAAAGACAACGGCTATGACGCCGTGAAAAGCGGGTACGTGGGCAGCATCATTCCGCGCGGCGAAAACCACTACAGCCAATGGCTGGTGAACCACTACCAATACGCCATTGAGAAAGCGGCCCAATACAAGATCATGGTGAATGCGCATGAGGCCGTTCGGCCAACCGGAGTGGCCCGCACCTGGCCCAACCTGATTAGTAATGAGTCTGCGCGCGGCACCGAGTACCAGGCCTTTGGCGGCTCCAAGCCCAACCACGTGGCCGTGCTTCCCTTTACCAGGCTGATGGGTGGCCCCATGGACTACACCCCGGGCATCTTTGAGATGGACCTGACCAATAAATCTCACGTGAACAGCACCCTGACCAACCAGTTGGCACTCTACCTGACCATGTACAGCCCCCTGCAGATGGCCGCCGATTTTCCGGAGAACTATGAGCGCTTCCTGGATGCCTTCCAGTTCATCAAAGACGTGGCCCTGGATTGGGATGACAGCAAATACCTGGAGGCAGAACCAGGCGAGTACATTACCGTGGCCCGCAAGGCTAAAGGTACTGGCCAGTGGTTTCTGGGCAGCGTGGGCGGCAACAACGCCCGCACCTCTACCATTAAACTAGACTTCCTGGACAAAGGCAAGAAATACGAGGCCACCATTTACGCCGATGCCAAAGACGCCCACTACAAGACCAACCCACAGGCTTACACCATCAAAAAGGTAGAGGTAACGAATAAAACCAAGCTAACGCAGTTTGTAGCCCCCGGCGGCGGGTACGCCATCAGTTTTACTGAAGTGACTAAGGGCAAGAAATAGGGGACTGGTCCAGGTACGTCCTATTTAGCGACAGACACGCAAATAATCTTAGGCTAGTATCTTGGATAAAAAAAATGGAGGGTTCTGTTTAATAACAGAGCCCTCCATTTTTTAGGAGCTATAGTATAAGCTAGACTTGGGTTTGGGAACCTGTTTTAAGCCTGTTTTCTGAAAAACAGGCTTAAAACAGGAGTTGGGCAAATGACAGCCAACTTCATTGGGTACCCATGAAAACGTCTTTATGAAACGCCAGCGAAACCGGCAGGGTAAAACCAATGGAGGGCACTGGTGTAATCTGTGAACACCTCATGCCTGATTTCGCCGGTGGCCTGGTACTGTTCTTTTCCCTGGCCCGTGAATTCTGTGTTAGCCACCAGGGAAGGATAGTAATCTGGGGAGACAACCGCTAATTTAAGAATGGAAGACTTAGAAGAGGCCTCCACCCAATCTGTAAGAATCCAAGCCTTTTCCTCCTCACTGATAAGGTAGATCTCCAGGTCATCAATGAGCCAGAACCGTATTTTGTGCTGTTTGGTGAATTCCAGGCCTTTCAGGAAGCCAATCTTGCGTTCGGGCAGGGTGATTTGCCGTTTCCATTTCAACAAAAGCAGCGAATAGGCTTCAAAGATGATGATAGAAACAAAATCATTTTCAAACGCCGGTGGTGGAATTTCCTGGAAGGGCAAGCGGTTGGGCATTCCTGTCTGTAGTTAAAGCCAAATAATCTGGGGGACAGAGTGCTTTCAAGGTTAGCGCAATTTTAAGAAAAAGCCAGGAAATAACAAACTGAACGTGGTATTTTTTTGTATTTCTCTAAGAATAGAGAAGTCTCGTGCAGAAAGTCAATGGGTCCTTTATGTGCCTGAAGGAAAGTAGATTCTACCCGAGGCAGCATAAGTCAAACCTGGCAAGTTCTGTTACGTCACAATAACTTGTTTTGCAAGGCCAAGATGGAGGATCTATTGATTCTACCTTACCAAAAAAAGAGGCAAAAGGGCCTTGCCTACGCTTTTAAATATCTCCCTCGCCTCTCTTTTATAAATCAGTCTAATTCATGCACACCGGGTTCAGGGGCAAGTCCTTTAAAAGCGGGGTTACCATAGAAATCTAGGGAAGGTACCGTGAGTTTGAAGAGCCTTTGCAGGTCTAAGCCTTTGTCTTTTAAGGGTGAGTTAGGCTGCAACCTAAACCCGGCAAGGGTGCCTAGTTGGTAAGGGTCTGTAAGGGTGGCAGTAAGGGGCCCGGTAAGTTGTGGATCCACAAACAGGCCCACCAGCTTGCCCTCCAGTTTCTCCTGCCCGGTGGCCTCTGCCCACTCCTTCAGGCTACTATATCCTTGAAAAGTGACGGCGCTCCCGTTGAGGTTCCAATAGGTGTTGCCCAAGAACCTACTCCCTTCGGCAGAGCCGTCTATAAGCTCGTTTTTGCCGATGAAGATGTTGTTATAAAAGCCAAAATTCTCTTTGTCACTTGATGGTATAAAGTAGAGGGTAGGCGAGGTGCTGTTGACGATTAGATTATGATACACTTGGCCGTTTTTGAATTGCGTGCTACCTGCGCCCCCATTCCAGGTGGATATACTGCCGTATTTGATGGGGTTTTCCGGTGTTTGGCCGTTTACCACGTCATTTATGGAAATAGAGTACCGAATAATATTGTTATTCCACTCCCTGGCCCCAGCCCACTGGTAAAGCCCGAAGCCAGGTCCTTCGTTCTCATAGGAGAGGCAATACTGCAAGATGGAATTGGTGGTGCCTCCGTCAAAGGCAAACCCGCCGCCGTCATGGGCTCCATTAGGTATTTTATTGCGGTAACTGATGCTGTTCTGAATGATGACGCTGTCGCTGGAGGCTGCCCAGATGCCAATGGGCCCGTTGGCAGGGCGGGGCATGTCCCAGCCGTTGTTGGTGGCAATACAGTGGTCTATCAAGATGCCTTTAGTAAATTCCACCAAAATACCGTTACCGCTGTGGTTGTCCAGCACAGAGGGGTCTCCCGGGTTATTCTCCGCTATACAATCCTTTAGGGTAATGTTGCGGGAGCGGTCTTTGTCCTGGTCAGGAAACTGGTAGACGCCATTGCGTATGGTATGGTCGCCGGTAATGAATAGGCCACTATACCCGTTGTTTCGGGCTGTTACTTTTATGGCTTTCATGTTGTGGCAACTATAGAGCAGCAATCCTGAGTGCTGGAAACCCTCTATTACTACCTGCTCTAAGGTGCCCTGGTTGCTTTTGCGCACCTCTATACCGTTGGCGCTGTTGCCTTCCTTCCGGCCGGCGCCTTTGGCATTTATTGCTTTTATATGAAAGTAGTTGCTTGAGATCAGAGCGGCTTCCTTGTTTCCGCCGTCCAGGGTGGCCACTCCGGTGCCGTAACTGGTGATGGTGACAAGTTTACCTGCCGCGCCGCTATCCAGAGAATCCAGGACCAGAGTACCTGGGAACGTGGTGCCTCCCTCCAGATACACCGTTTCGCCGGGCTCCAGGTCGGCAGTATTCAGTTTTGCCAGGGTGCGCCAGGGCTTCTCTTTTGTTCCGGGGTTGGTATCATCGCCATCTTTGCTTAGGTAATAACTTTTAGCTTCCGCAATCATAGGCGGCTGTGGAACCGGCGGATCAGGGTCAGGTACTGGAGAGTCCTGGCAGGAAAAGAGAAACACTCCGGTAAGCAAGCAAAGGACCTTTGCCCATTTTACTATCTCTCTCCCTAGCTGAACAGAATAACAGGTTTCCTTCTTTTCCATCTGATTTCTATATAACCCTAGGATGAGATTACGAGGGTATAATAAAAATACTAAGAAAAAAATAAGAATATTTAGGATGAAGGGTGATTGTTTCAGACAATTAGTCTGCCTCATGTGCGGCACTTATCTTGAGAGGACTCATTTAAGAGGATAACTTTATAAAAATCCTTCATGCGGTGTTCTATTCAGATCTAGAAGGGCGAATATAGAACGAGAGGATTTTATAGGAATCAAAAGATTAAGTCAGTAGTGTCTGGACCTTTTTAATCAATTGGGGGATGAGCCTTGGTAAATAAAAAAGCCCCATAACAGCTAGTTACAGGGCTTTTTTATCATTTGGTGGAGATGCAGGGATTCGAACTCTTTGTTTTGATTGTTACTCACCAATATTAAATGATGCTTCTATTGGTCTAAAAAGGGGCTTTCCTTATTCAGTTTGTACAGTGAAGATAACTGTTATAAACTGTGATAAAGCGAATGTGTCCGGAATGTGTCCGATATTTCGGAAGCATTTCCTACCTTTATCCTAATAAAGGTAAGACCATGACTATTAACTTTTATCTAGACAAGCCTACGGCGGCGAGAGAAACTGCCATCTACCTTTTCCTGCGAAGCGGAGGCAAAACGCTCAAGTTTAATACAGGACACTCTGTACATCCGAAGTACTGGGACTGCAAGAACAAGCAGGTGAAGAAAAATTACACTGGAAGCCCTGAATTCAACCTTTACCTGAGCACCCTAAAAGCGGAGGTCCAAAAGGAAATAATGGTAATTGCGTCTAGTGGCTCCAGTTCACTAGAGGAGATCAGAGACATCATTGCCTCGCTTGTAGCAGGTAGAGGGTTCAAAGAGGATAAAGTGGACTTCCTGGAGGCTTATGGCCTATTCTTAGAGACTTATAAGGCAACCCGAAATAAAACGACCGTTGCAAAGTATCAGACCATTCTTAGTCACCTTCAGGGCTTTGCAGCCCATAAAAGGATCAGGCTGTCTTTTGCTCTAATTGATTTGAAGTTCAGTGAGGGTTGGACTACTTATCTCATCAAAGAAGCAAGGTTGACCAATAATACCATCGCTAAGAAAATCAGCCTCTTCAAAACCTTTATGCACTGGGCTACAGAAAGGGGGTACAACAACAACCTAGCCTACAATAAATTTAAGTACGCTTTAAACAAGGTTGATATTATCACCCTGACAAATGAAGAGTTGATGGCGATCTATTCGCTTGACTTGGATAAGAAACCTGCATTAGAAAGGGTGCGGGATGTATTCTGCTTTGGGTGCTTCACAGGCCAAAGATTCTCAGATGTCTCTGGTCTCCATCCTGACCACATTAAGGGGAAAGTCTGGCACTTGCACACTCAAAAGACAAAGGATATACTGGCAATACCTTTGAATGACTTTGCATGGGAGATTTTGGAGAAATATATAAACCGAGGCCAAAAACTTCCTTCCATTTCCAACCAGAAGACTAATGAGCATCTTAAGGAGTTAGGTAAACTTGCTGGGATTATCGACCCCATCACTGTCACTAGATATAGAGGGGTAGAGAAAATCCAGAAGTTACATCCCAAGTACATGTTCATTGGTACACACACAGCCCGTAGGACTTTCGTGACTCTCTCACTTGAAAAAGGAATGAGGCCTGAGACCGCGATGAAAATAACAGGTCATTCTGACTACAGAACTTTCAAAAAGTACATTGATCTTACTTCTAAAGTGACTGAAAACGAGATGAATAGAATCTGGAGTAAATAGCTTTTAGATCTATTTCTTATTCTGTAGATTAAATATTGGCTTATTCCCACCCTGCTGTCAAGCTGTTGCTCGCCTGACATTGGCTCTAATTACTTTCAGTCTAAAATAAGGGTGGGAAAGGAATGGTGGTGGCCGAGCAAGAATTATTGCACTCTGGATTACTTTAGATCTTCCTGAGAAACGTCGGACCCTACTTGAGGTTAAGCTGTGGTGGGCAAATACAAACCCGTGAAGTAAAGAGATAATAGGTATTGTCGAAAGGACCCTAGTCAGATGTCTGGATTTTTATCATATTCTGTGATAATCAAGAAGTCTCTTGTTTAAAATCCATCATTCTGGCAAAAGGAATCTCTAAGGCCTCAGAAATTGAGAAGAGCATCTCCAACGTTGGTGACTGCCTCCCGTTCTCAATACGCAGCACGGTAGTTTTCCCGATGTTGGCAATATCAGCCAATGCCTGCTGGGATAGCCCCTTACCCTCCCTCAGCCTTTTAAGGTGAAGGCCGAACCTTTTTGTCTTCTCCAAGTGGCGCACCATCAAAGGTGGCACGGCTCCCATTTTTATTTGGTATCGGATACGACACCATTTCGTCATTTTCCTTAAATTCGCAGAAGGACACTTCCCATACCTCATATCTAGGGAAGGTTGCAAACAGGGAAACATGTACTTATACATCGCAGTTCTAAAAAATGAACCAGTCTTAAAGATTGGGGTGTGCAGCAACTTCAAAAGAATTAAGGCCCTGGGGGGCTACCTGCCTTTGAATCTGGCCAACTCATACTATGTAAGTAGCGAGGAAAGATATATCCTTAAGTCTTTGGAGAAACACCTGCTCTTGAAGTTCGAGGGTTTCCCCGTTGATGAGGCTTTCAAGGTAAAGTACAGGCTAGGCATCGCCTATTTATCTCCTCATGGATATACTGAACTCCGCTCTATTGATTGCTTGCAGGATGTCCTAGGAGAGATCACTAAGAAACTATCTGAACAAGGAAGCGGCGCCACAATAACGAAAGGCATTCCACTTAGCTTTCCAAAGGGGGGTGGCGCCTCTTTCCGGAAAAAGGTCACCAATGAGCATATCTGGTACGATTCCCTCCATGGAAGCATATTCAACCTGTTGCATTGGCTAAAGGACCCCGCCAATAGCTTCGTATACCGGACAGAGGGAGTTTTCTCCATCTCAATGAGGGATTATGAGGATTTCACCATAGAATGTGATGGGGCAGCATTCCTACACGTCCGCAAGCTTATGCTTCTTTGGGTCCACCCCTCTTACCATTTGGACTTAGTAAAGGAAGTGCAGGATAATGGAGATGGAACCTTTGCCATCACCTGCTCCATGAGGGCTGCCTTGTCCAGAGATCATGTAAAGAAGCTTTACGGTGACCCTTTATGGTATAAAAGGCTTATTAGCCTATTCACCAAATACCTCTATGCCGTCAGGTCAGTTATCGGGCAAGCCAGCGAAAGGTCGATTCTAGTTAAAAGCCGCTATTCCACCATATGAGCGCCTCATTACTAGGGATTGCCAGGGCATTGCTGTGTCAAGCCTAACCGTGAGTCTTTTGTAGGCCCAGTAACAATTAACTACCATAGCCTTCCGGAGATTTTACCAATCAAGTCCAAGTCCTTTTTCTCGTAGAGGGAGCGCATGCTTTCCAGTGATTTCTGAACAAGGGTTCGCCCACTGTAAGTCATCTCGTAGGACTCAGGCCTGAATGGCTTACCTGGCACCACTACCCTGACATACCCTTTCCCCAGCAGCATTTGGATTGAGTCATAGAGACAGGGTAGGAAGTAGGCCCCCGAGAGGTAAGCATCCACCTTTGCGGCCGTGAAGGGATACTTAGCAAGGGAGAGCCTCTGGCAGGCGCACAGCACCTCCCAATCCCTTTGCCTAAGCCCAGCTTTCTTCTTCAGGTCCTTCAAAATACGGTGCTGGACAGCCATAAGGCCAGATAGATCCGGTAAGGGGAGGTTCATGCGTTGTATGGGATATAAAAGGATTGGATCTAGGGGTAGCTGGTACTTGCAAATGTATAGCTCCTAGCATTTATAATCCCGGATTGCTTATTTTCTGTCTTAACTCAATTTACGAAATTTTTAGGGTGGTTTTGGTTGATAGTTGACCAAGTAACTAGTATGGAATTCTTTTGTAACGACGCACCCTACTTCCTATGCCGGGGTTTTTAAAATGGTGACGTTTATTAACTGGTAAAGCAATCAGAAATTCCCCCCTTTTCCTACCTTGTACAAGGAGTGTAAATATGTTGTTTTAGATAAAACCTATTCAAAATTATATCCAGATGACCATAGCAGAGATATACCAAATTATAGATAAGCCAGATTATATTCCATTTGAGGGGTATCAAAATAAAATAATTCCCCTGTTTAAAGATTTTAGGGATGGAGGCTTACTTGAGATCCAACCCGCCCTAGCCAAGGCTGCACAGATAGAGATAGATATACAGAGTTTCGGTATAAACGGCAATAAGTTATTGCCGGTGTTCACCACCACTGATAACCTAGGGGTTTGCCATGAGTACCCCTCCCTTAAAGGTTGGACGGATGAGGACTATAGGTATTTAATCGAAAGGCAGGGGCAGACATTGAACCCGTACCTTAAAGCCACCTATTCCCATATCCTCTGGCTGTCACCCAAAAAGCACCTGAGGGTTGCCTTGGATGCCCTATCGGCCTATACGGAGATCATTAGCAGCCTAGAGGCGGGAGGGATTGAAGACACCTATAGGTTCATGAACTTTCTTTCTAATGCTTTCAAACTGGCGGTCTCTACAGGCAATAAGGGTGAAATCGAGCAGGTGAAGGCTATTTTTTTAAATACTTTGCAGAGGTGCCGATTGCATCCTGAGGCAGTTTTCGTGATCATCGGGCTGAATGAAACCATGCTAAGTAATCCAAAGGTTTTCAAGCAGGTTGACTTTGCCGAAGTTGACGGACTATGCCTCACACTAGCGGAAACCCAGGCTTCACAGCACACCAAGATCAAAATCCTCGAAATGGGGCAGAAGGTCACTCAGAAGTTGGGCCGAGACATGCGTGTTTTCTCGGGTGAGATTGCCAAAGCTTATGAGGCACTGTGCCATCTAAGAGAGGATGATACCAAGCTTTCGGCAATAAAGTTCTGCCAGGAAGCAATAGACCATTACAAGCTCGCGAGGAACCCCGCCAAGGTGAGAGAACTTGAGGAGAGATACAAGCTGCTTAAGCAGGAAATGATAATGGGATCGATTGGGTATGAGGTTGACATGACCGAGGCCTATAAGGATATACGGGCCGCGGCAAATGAATTGCTAAAAGGAAACTCCGACCACATTTTGCAGTTCCTGATGTATTCTAATGAGATTTTCCCTTCTTATGAATACCTATATGGCGAGGCAGTAAAAAGCCAGAAGGAAAATAGTTTCCAGTCCCTGATGGGGAAAACTGTGATTGATGGGTTCGGGCATCCCTCCGCCCACTATAACGAGGAAAGTGAGAAGATTCACTTCTCCATTATGGAGACGCTTCTCCAAAGCACTAGGATGATCTCCCAGGTTTTACTGAGGGAGATAGTGCTAAAGTCAGTAGATTCGGGTAAGCTATCACCAGTCTTATTCCTCAAGTTTCTGAACAGGTCCTCTTGGCTCGGCCAGGATATAACCGTGAGGCACAAGCAGGGCGAGACGAAGCGCTATAATTGGTTGGACCTGCTCGCCCCTGGCATCAATGACTTCTTCAGCCAGCTCTATTTCCATTCTCTTAACCCAATCAATGTCCCTAACTTCGTTTTAGCGATTGACAGCCTGAGCCTGAAGATAGAGGGCATACTCCGCGATATGTGTGACCTTAGGGGCGGTATAACCTTCTTTCAAACGGAGGACAGCCTTGGGAGACCAATCATGAGGGAGAAGGACATCAATGTCCTGCTTAGGGAGCCTGAGATAAAGGATACCCTTAGCCAAGACGATTTTATGCTGCTCCAGTTCCTGCTGGTGGACAAGGTAGGGCTGAACCTTAGGAACAGGGTTGCGCACACCTTGATCAGAGATGTGGACGGGTACGGTTTTCAATACATGCTGCTGCTGGTCGCGTTGATCCTGAGATTGGCTAAGAATGAGTATGCCCCACCTACCCGCCATGGTTTAGCAGATTTGGCAGATTGATGATTTCGAATATTGTGGTTTGAAGCGGTCAACTGGCAGCTTGCTTCCTCAGACAATTTCCTATATGGATAACCTAGGATTACACATGAAATACTTTTCCGAAAAAGAAACGAACACCAATCCCATGCTGGTGGAGCTTAGGGGAGTCATCATATCAAAGGCTATTTCCATAGAGGGGTTTATGGACAAGATCATCCTTTACTTCTTCGCAGGTGGGGACAGGGTGAAATACCAGGTGTTATACGATGCCCTCATAAAGGACTTGACCGTGTCCAAGAAGCAGGAGGTGCTAAAGAAGGTCTTACGGCAGCTGCCTTTGACAGACAAGGAGAACGTGGTCCAGAAAGTCGCCAATTCCTTGGGCCACGTTTTCAGGGTAAGGAACACCATGGCCCACGCGCAGTGGACGATGATTGATCCCGATGGCGTGACCTTCAAGAAGAACCAAAACGCGGAGGGGGAGGTGATGGGGGAAGCAGAGGTGGCCAAGTTCAACGAGGAATTCTTCAGGGCCTTGGGCCATCTGACGGAAGTATATTACACCCATATCTACGATATCCGCACCAGGAAACCTTTCGCTAGCATTGGTACCTGGTCATAGATCTTCTGGGTAGTTGCCTTTTTATTAAACCTCATTGGTAAAAAAAATAGTTTTCCTACTTTAGCTGTATCAAATAAAAGTATAGGCAGCCCAAGGGTGACTAAGGCTTGGTTTTGGCACTTTATAGCGACCAATATTTGTACCTTGATAAGCTATAGCTATTTTAGCGACATCTTCCTGGTCATCATCAAATCCTCCCCGCTCTCAAACAAGAGCAACTTCTCATAGCCCTCCCCCCTGGTGTTGAACCTAAGCTGCCGGAAGACCTTGTCAGCCTCCTTCTCATTCAACCCGTCTATGTAGATAAGCACCTTCTCAGAGCCTTCTCTGCGTACCTGCACACTGTATATCGGTCTTATGTCCATGACGCTAATATATACTCAACCCCTTTTAATCTGTAGTCAAATAGAGACAGGTTAAAATACGCACCAAGAACACGTAAAGGCTGTTTTTATGGATTTGCTTGCGGTATAAATTGGGGTATAGGGAATGAGTGCAATACATGGTACGTTTGCGTGTCCCTTGCGGCTAATCTGGGTCGTAGGGCTTTAATAAATTACCCCGGCTCTGCGTTTAAGGCGGCAATTAATCGATACAGGCAATAAAAACCTATCAAAATTAGAAGCACACCCGAGATCTTATTAATTATTCTGTAAGAGTATTTTACATAAAGTGAAATTCCAAGAATAACTAGTCCTGGCCCACTAAGTAAGATTCGGACAAAAACCCAGAGCGGGTCATTTGGTAATCGTTCTTTCAAAAAACCAAAGTCATACATTAGGATATAGGCTATTACAGGATAAAGTTAAATACCTGCTAAAGTATACAGAATGACCAAATGGTAGTATTTCCTTATTCCCAATTTTAGGCGTTTTAGAAGAGGTGACATGCGTTGTGGCTGTTCTTATTGGCGTTACCAATCTAGATAACTCCAGTTATTGGGTCAATATAAGAAGCCAATCCAGCTAAAGGTATTGCTTCTTATAGTGTGTCCCGAAAAGTTAATCTGAATCGTATAAGCGCTGTACCTGCATCGCCTGGAAGAGGCCACCATGGCTGGTCCGGTACCCTTCCCTATTTAGTTCTTCGGCGATTTGCCGCCATGTTTTCGGTTGCTGTCCTGTTATCTCTCCTTTTTTGTTGGTCTTGTCGACCATCTCTCTCCTCAGCCTTTTGATTAGCGCCGCTGCCCGTTTGTTGTTCTCGTTGGTCAGTGCTTTTTGTTTGTTGGCAGCTATTCCCAGCTGAGAGGCCTTTCCCTCTTTAAATGGCTCTGATGCCTTGCGCCACTCGCCCCGCTGCTTTATCTTCTCATCCAGGGCCGCCTTGGTGCGGAGGCTGATGAGTTCCCGCTCACGGTCAGCGATGGCCATAAACAGCGTGAGGGTGAACTTGTCCAGGTTGGGTATGTCGCAGGACTCCAGGCGTCCCTCCAGGTCGGAGTAGATGCGTAGGGCCTGCTCGGTGTTGCGGCTCAGGCGGTCAATCTTCGCCACCACCAGCGTGGCCCTGTGTTTCTTGCAGAGGGCGATGGCCTCTTGCAGCTGCGGCCGGTTGGCCACGTCCTTGCCGCTCATTCTCTCGGTGAACTCGCCCAGCGGCTCACCCGGGTAGAAGTGCTGGACGTAGGTGCGCTGCGCCTCCAGGCCCAGGCCGGACTCTCCTTGTTTCTTCGTGGACACGCGGTAATAGACGACGACTGGCTTATTTTCTCCCATGGCTGATATTGTAACAAGTCTACTACGTTCGTTGTAGTAATGTTACAAAGCTAGAAAGAGGAATGGGAAATCCAAACATGGTTAGTATTTCACGTCGAACCGGCCGTCGGTCACGTCCACAAATTCCGAGAGGTTGTACCTGTTCTGCGCCCGAAACGAGAAAGTGCCGGAGATAATCCTGTGGCTGCGGTCTAACTTGGTTATAGTGAGTGTGCCGGTGCTAGTCTCTGTTGTATAATAATCTTTAGTTGTACCTATAGTTTCTAACACCTTGCCAAAGCCCTTCGATGCTTTCTCTCGCAATTCGTATGTCCCCACTCGGTCAACTTTCTCCATTTCTATGGTAACCGAATGATTAAACTCTTTATCCACCCGTCTTCCCATCAACTGAAAATATATCCACGGGGTAGAACTTACACGTATGGGGCCTGATGTTAAGGTTCCTCCTCCGAAATTGTGTTGCCACGCCTTCCCGTTGATATTGGCGGCCATCATCATAGCCCCGGTCTGGGTGGGGTCTGGCAGGCCGTCGTCATCTTCGCAGGCAGATAGAGAGAACAGCAGCAGTGCTGGTAGGAGCAATAAATACATTCTTTTCATACATTATTGGATATGATTGGTTTATAGATTTGCGCGCGATGATGTAATATACGTTTTAGGGTGTAATAGACGGTACCTTTTGTGCATATAACAAGGGTAGGGTGGAAGAGCCAAAATATATGGGAGGTTCCCCGCCTGTTACCTGGTTGCGAATAGGCCGTTGTTACCCTGTTTCAGGCCCTTCAGGACGTTTTCGATCTCAAAGGGTAGTTTTGCCGCTGCCTATCGTTAAGGGGAGGCACGGCCACCGGGTGAATGCTGGGGTACCCGGTCGAGCGCAGGCGATTTCCATTCCGAATGCATACCCCCGCCCTTTCTGTACAAGGCCCATCTAGTGGTATTTAAAGGCAATGTGGTTATATTGGTGAGGCAGTAACTATAAATTAATGATAGGACAATGAGCAAACTTGAGCAGACACAGGTAGAACGTAATCTGAGGGGGATTGAACTGGAGAAAGCCAGCAAGGTCGCTGCAGCTGCCACCTTGTATGAGGAGAACCTCAGAGAGGGGTTTGACGGCTCCCATCCCTACACCAGGTTAGCGGTGATCTATAAGAAGCAGGGTAGATTAGAGGATGAGATCAGGGTCTTAGAGTCTGCGGTCGCTGTCTTTGGTAAGACCAAGAAGGGGGTAAGGCAGGAAGCTGACCCAAAGCTGCAGAAGTTTAAAGATAGGCTTGAGAAGATAACCAAGGGCAAAAGCTGAAAGAGTCACGGATTGCTGGGCCAAATCGTATATGGCCATATAAATCAGTTTCCTGCCGGTAAACTTTGGAAACTAAGGTCGGCAAAAATAAACTTACCAAGCCCTGTAACAAACGGGGGGGCTATGGATATAATAGTTACACGATCAATGTAAAACCCGCTCCAGACGATGGAAAACGTTGTCTTTTTTCCTTTTCGCTATAGAAGCACCTTTGTATAAGAACGAAGGTGCTTTTTTGGTACCCTCCTAGACTACTGATTATGATTTTTCCCTATAGTAGTAAGGAGGGAATACCGCTATAGACAAATGGAATTATAGCCCCACGTCATGCCGCACCATGGCATGCTGCGTAAATTAAAGGGGATCTACAGCGCCTGGAAAAAAAACAGATACGTCTTTCTTTGGGGTGATGATCGTTTGGCCCCGTTCAAGTTTAACTTTAGGTCCTATAGCGATAAAAAAGATAAAAAAAGAGATATCCTTTTTTTCAAATGGTAAACAACGGGCTTCGTTTGGCCCTACCTTTAAGTAGTCATTTAGGAAGACCATATAAACGCGCAATTATGCCTCCAGTGCGTGTTTTAATCCTGGATCGGAGGAAGAGAAGGTTATTCTATAGATAACAAAATACAAAACACTTAACCGACGCCTGGCGGTACCAGGCATTGACAAATAGTAATGCTTACTTTTCTACAAACCGTAGCACTGCCCACATTTATTACAATTGGGAGTGTTGCAGCGTCGGTAGTTGGTATTTGGCGTTTCTATCTCCTGATCCGGTGGCTCTGGAGAAGACGCGATAAATAACAACAAAGCCTACCATAGTGGTAGGCCCGTCGTTTCGCCTTGGCTTCTACTCAGGAATTGCAGTTCCTGGGATAGATTGAGACTAATACTAATACAAATTTTAGGATGATTCAGAACCCCGCCATTTGGTGGGGTTTTGTTTATTATATCGCACTGCAATATAAAAAGTTAGATTGACAATCTGGTAACCTAGTAAAAATTGTGAGAGGAATGCTTTTTGTCAGCGCCAATACGCTGCCTGCTTTCCTACAACGGTTTTATTGCGGCGGCATAAGTGATGAGGGCGAGCAACTGAGCCTGAGGATTAAGTCCGGCATCCAGAACCGGAAGGCGCAGGGGCTTCATACCGGCAGGAAAGTTGGCTGGGCAGAGTTCAGGGAGAAGTTACTGGGAAAGCACAAAGAGGTGATCCAGTACCTGAAACTAGGTAAATCCTATCAGGAGATCACCAAGCTGACGGGCGCCGCCCCCTTTACCATCTCCAGGGTGAAGAAGGCGCTGGCTGAAGGGTAAGCCAATCTTTTCCACTGCGACTGTGGATAGGAATACCTGGCATAGTGTAATGCATAGTGAGGCTGCAGAATTCTATTTCCATCTTTCCCTGGAACTATACTTGGCAGATACTTTCCCCCTTGCTCCGCGGAAATACAAGACGGATAAAACAAGCCCACCCGGTCTGACCCAAAGCCTTTCCATCAAGCGGGCATACCTCCCACCCATTATGTGCAAGCTACCGGCCTTTAAACTTCTAGCCTAGCAAGTGCTACTCTGTAATATTATTTGACTCCAAATATTGTTGAATGAAGTTTGTAGTTTAAAGAATGAGGCGCCACTGAAATAGTAGTGTATTTAAGATTAGTCAGATTTTTCTTTATAAAACCTATCACCGATTAAGCCAAAAGGTCAAGTATTACGTTTAGATTTTAAAAAATGCAATACAATTGCATATCATTTAGGTTAGTTTTGCAGCAGATGAAATGGTTTGCCGTCCTTTTAAGCGTATTCATGATAGTTATGTCATGTGTACCCTGTGCTGATGCAGCACAAGGGGAGGACACGCTCGCACAGACCAACATCAGCTCCAACCAGGACTCGGATGCCCATTCCCCGGTGACCGACTTATGCTCCCCACTGTGTATCTGCAATTGCTGCGCCGGTTTTACCTTGCTGACCGCCAACCTCAAAACCAACTCTCTCGTTGTTAAAATAACAATTCAGGAGCCAATTTATCAGGAAGTTGCTGCGCGCACGCCTACTTTTTCTATTTGGCAACCGCCAAGACTTTAAATCAAATCTACCGCCTGCTATGTAAAGTTCCAGTAAGGAAACTTTATAGCCATACCTATGCCTACAGGGTACGTTGCCTGTTAGGGAAATATAGGTTGGGATCGCAGAAGAATAATTGGTTGTGATTTAAAGTCTTCCTCTATGCTTGACCGCATTATCCATTTTTCAATCTATAATAAGCTCATAATTGGGATTTTCACCTTTGCACTTGTCATTTGGGGCGTCTATTCCCTTAGGCAACTACCCATTGATGCCGTGCCTGACATTACCAACAACCAAGTGCAGGTTATCACCACAAGCCCGTCGCTGGCTGCCCAGGAGGTGGAAAGGCTTATAAGTTACCCGGTAGAGCAGACCATGGCCACTATTTCTGAGGTGGATGAGGTTCGTTCCATTTCCCGTTTCGGCCTTTCCGTGGTGACCATCGTTTTCAAAGAGGATGTTGATATCTATTGGGCGCGCCAGCAGGTGAGTGAGCGGCTGGCGGAAGCCAGTGGCCAAATCCCCCCAGGGGTGGGAAGTCCTGAAATGTCCCCCATCTCCACCGGCCTGGGGGAGATATATCAGTACGTGGTTCACCCAAAGCCAGGCTACGAGAAAAAGTATTCCGCCATGGAACTGCGCACCATTCAGGACTGGATAGTGCGGCGGCAACTGCTCGGTACGCCCGGTGTGGCGGAAGTAAACAGTTTCGGTGGGTTTTTAAAGCAGTACGAAGTAGCCCTTGACCCGGATAGGTTGAAAGCCCACAACCTGAGCATTACCGATGTGCTGGAGGCCTTGGAGCGGAATAACGGGAATACCGGGGGGGCTTACATCGACAAAAAGCCCAATGCCTATTTCGTACGGAGCGAGGGTTTGATAGAAAGCCTGGAGGAGATAGAAAAAGTTGTAGTCAAGAGTACTTCCAACGGCACTCCGGTCCTCATCAGCGATATTGCCGAGGTCCAGTTCGGGAGTGCCAACCGCTATGGCGCGCTCACCAACATGCAAGGGGAAGCGGTAGGTGGCATTGTGATGCTGCTCAAGGGTGAGAACACCAACCAAGTAGTGGAACGCGTGAAAAGCCGCATGGAGCAAATCCGGAAATCGCTTCCGGAAGGGGTGGAAATCGAAGCCTTTCTGGACCGGAGCGAGTTGATAGGCCGCTCTATGAATACCGTCACCAAAAACCTGATAGAAGGAGCGCTGATCGTGATTTTTGTCTTGGTGCTATTTCTTGGCAACCTAAGGGCAGGTCTTGTGGTGGCTTCCGTTATTCCGCTAGCCATGCTATTCGCCATTATCATGATGAACCTCTTCGGGGTGACGGGCAATCTCATGAGCCTAGGGGCTATTGACTTTGGCCTCATTGTGGACGGCGCAGTTATCATTGTGGAGGCCACCATGCACCACCTGGTTTTCCGGGGCGGGGGGCGCCTGACCCAAGCCCAGATGAACGAAGAGGTATACGAGTCAGCCCGCAAAATCAGGACATCCGCCGCCTTCGGGGAAATCATCATCCTGATTGTATACCTGCCAATTCTTGTTCTGGTGGGCATTGAGGGCAAGATGTTCCGCCCGATGGCGATAACTGTTTCCTTCGCCATTCTGGGCGCTTTCCTGCTCTCCCTTACCTACGTCCCCATGATGTCGGCCCTGATTCTGAGCAAGAACATTGCCCATAAGCGGAATATCTCTGACCGAATGATGGACTTTTTCCAGCGGGTGTACAATCCGGTTATCAAGGGTGCTTTGAGATTTAAAGCATTGGTTATTATCTCAGCTATGGTGCTTTTCAGCCTTAGCTTAGTCCTCTTTTCGCGCATGGGCAGCGAGTTTATTCCCACGTTGGAAGAGGGAGACTTTGCCCTGGAGACAAGGCTTCTTACTGGAAGTTCCCTATCTGAAACCATAGAGAAAGTATCGCTTGCTTCAAAAATATTGCAGGAGCGATTTCCGGAGGTGGAAGAGGTTATCAGTAAAATAGGGGCGGCTGAGATCCCCACTGACCCTATGCCCATGGAATCTGCCGATGTCACTATTCTATTGAAGGACAAAGATGAATGGACCAGTGCCGATACGCGGGAGGAGTTGGCCGAGAGAATGACCGAGGCCCTTGAAACCATCCCAGGGATTACGTTCGGGGTTTCGCAGCCCATTCAGCTCAGGTCCAATGAACTAATTTCGGGGGTGCGCCAGGATGTGGGCATCAAGATTTTCGGGGAGGATCTGGAGCAGCTGACGCAGCTCTCAAAGGAGGTGGGAATGGCAGTGACTACCGTGGAGGGGGCAGAGGACCTGTACCTGGAGCAGGTTTCGGGCCTGCCACAGATTGTGGTGGATATCAACCGCAGTCAGATTGCTAAGTTCGGGTTGGATGTAGAGACGGTGAACCAAGCCCTTAACGCCGCCTTTGCTGGGCAAAGCGCGGGGATGGTGTATGAGGGAGACCGCCGCTTTGAGTTGGTTGTGCGCCTCCTGCAAGAGCAAAGAAAAGATATTGCTAGTGTCCGGCAGCTGTATGTCACGGCCCCTAATGGCGTGCAAGTCCCGTTGGAGCAGTTGGCAGATATCGAGTACAGGCAGGGTCCAAACCAGATTCAGCGAGAGGATGCCCAACGACGTATTATCGTGGGCTTTAACGTGCGGGGCCGCGACATTGCCAGTGTGGTGAAGGAAGTTCAGCAGAAAATTGACCAGCAGGTACAACTTCCCGCAGGCTATTTCATTACCTACGGGGGGCAGTTCGAGAATTTGCAGGAAGCCAACAAGCGTCTTTCGGTGGCCGTACCGGCCGCCCTTGCGCTTATTTTCCTTTTGCTGTTCTTCACCTTCGGCTCTGTCCGGCACTCCTTGCTCATCTTCACCGCCATCCCGCTGTCCGCCATTGGGGGAGTGCTGGCGCTGTGGCTGCGTGGGATGCCCTTCAGCATCTCAGCCGGTGTCGGGTTCATCGCCTTGTTCGGGGTAGCAGTATTAAACGGGATTGTCTTGATTGCCGAGTTTAACCGGCAACGGAAGGAAGAGGGGATTCAGGACCTGAAACAGGTAGTGCTGAACGGCACCGCCGTGCGGTTGCGCCCGGTGCTGATGACGGCAACCGTGGCTTCGCTGGGCTTTCTGCCCATGGCCCTCTCCAACTCGGCGGGTGCCGAGGTTCAGAAACCTTTGGCCACAGTAGTGATAGGCGGGTTGGTGACGTCCACTTTGCTCACCTTAGTGGTGCTACCGGTGCTTTACATTCTGATAGAAAACTACATTATGAGGAGGAAAAGAAATAACAAGGAAGGCGGCGGGTTATCTGCTTCTTTTTCAATAATCTTTTTTATTGTAGCCACCCTTTCTCTGGGTGCTGTTCCCGCAGCACAGGCACAGCAGGGTCCTGTTCAAGTATACACCCTGCAAGAGGCGGTGAACCGGGCCCTTGAAATGAACCCTTCCGTGGAGGCGGTTAGACTCGGTATCAGGCGGAGCCAGAGCCTCCAAGGGTCTGCCTATGATATTGAGAAAACCCAGCTGCAATTTTCCACCGGTAAACTGGAATCAGGGAAGTACGACAATGAGGTGTCCGTCACGCAGTCCCTGCCCTTTCCGACGGTCTATGCCAGGCAGGCAAAACTGGCGGAAGCACAGGTAGAGGTAAGCAAAATAAACCTGACCCAGCGCCAGCGGGAAATTATCCGGGATGTAAGGTTGAATTACTACGGATTGGTATATACGCTCTCCCAATTGCAATTGCTCGCCTATCAGGATAGTCTGTATTCCCAGTTTCTCAGGGCCGCCCAGGTACGCCTCAGAACCGGTGAAACCAATCTGCTGGAAAAAGTGACGGCAGAAACCCAGCTGGCAGAGACAGAGAACAATGTATTTCAGGCAAAAGCCGACTGGGCTGTATTTCAGGCCCGTCTGCGGGCCTTGCTGGTAACCGACAGTTTAGTGGCCCCGGCTGACACCATCCTGAACCGATTGCCCATGCCCTTGAACTCCGGACAATTACTTGAACAGAATCCGGGAGTGCTACTGGCAAGGCAACAAGTAACGGTACGCGAGGCAGAGGTCGGTCTGGAGCGGGCAAAACTGCTTCCTGACCTAAGGCTGGGCTACACCAGCCGGACTTTGGGAGGGGGAAGTAGTGAAATAGGTGGAGGCGTAGACATGGAGGCAGCCCACGAAGTGATGGTGGGCGTAGGCATCCCGCTTTGGGCGAGGCCACAGAGAAAACGCATTGAGGCGGCAAACTTGCAGACGCAAATAGCCCAGCAGAACCTGCTATACCTCCGGAACGAATTGGAGGCCCAAGTGGCGGAGGCCCATCAGCAGGCCCTTAAATTTCAGGCGAGCGTCAGGTACTTTGAGCAAACCGCCTTGCCCCAGGCGCAACTCATCATTGCCCAAGCCACCAAGGCCTACAGGGCAGGCGAGATAAACTACCAGGAGTATCTCCTGAACCTGCAAAGGGCCTTGGCCATACGGGTAAATTACCTGGAGGCACTCTATAATTATGACCAGGCAGTCATTGAACTACAATTCATCACAGATAACAAACTGTAGCCTTCTTAGGCTTTATCTAAATTCCATGAAAAGAATAAACCCTATATACCTGCTTTCCATCCTAAGCCTTCTGCTTTTCTCCTCCTGCGGGAAAGAATCCGAACCGGCACATGAAACCGGGGAGGCAAAGGCGGAAGAACAGCACGAGGAAGACCCGCAGGCGGCAGAGCTAACCCAGGAGCAATACCGTGTCGCGGGCATCACATTGGGAAAGCCACAGATGCGCAACTTGGGCAATATTCTGACTTTAACCGGAAAACTGGACCTGCCGCCGCAGAACATGGCCTCCGTGAGTGCGCCTTTGGGCGGTTATGTGAAAAGCACGGAGCTGCTGGAGGGGATGCGTGTCCGGAAAGGGCAGCAAATCGCTAGTATCGAAAACCCCGAGTTCGTGATGTTGCAGCAGGAATACCTGGAGGCTAAAAGCAGCCTCACTTTTCTTGAGCAGGACTACCAGAGGCAGAAGGAACTGTCCCGGGAGCAGGTTACCTCCGCCAAAGCCTACCAAAAGGCCACGGCTGAGTACAGGGCTGCCAAGTCACAGGTAGAGGCGTTGGGCGAGCGGCTCAGGATTATCGGCATTGTCCCTTCTTCGCTGCGGCAGGGCAGAATCAGGCGTATCCTTCCCCTCTATGCTCCCATAGACGGGTACGTCACCTATATCAATGCTAATGTCGGACAATTCGTGAATCCGACGGATGTGTTGTTCCGGATAGCCGATACCGACCATCTACACGTGGAGCTGACGGTGTTTGAGAAAGATGTGGCCTCCCTCAAGAAAGGGCAGAAGGTGCGTTATTCCCTTCCCAACGAGACGGTAGCACAGCACGAAGCCACTATCTATCTGATAGGCAAGGAAATCAGTGAAGAGCGCACCGTCCGGGTTCATGCCCACATGGAGGAGGAAGACAAAAACCTGGTACCGGGACTTTATGTGCAGGCCCAGGTAGCATTGGGTGGGCGCGAGGTATTGGCACTTCCGGAGGAAGCGGTGGTTCAGGAGAACGGGCAAAACTTTGTTTTTATATATACCGGCCAGGAGAAGGAGGGCGAAGCGGTCATGAAGAAGTTTCGCATGGTCCCAATTGAAAAAGGCTCGGAGGTCGAGAACTTTGTGCAGGTGGCGCTTCCCTCAGGCATAGATACCACTAGCGCAAACTTTGTGACCAAAGGGGCCTATTCCCTGCTGGCTAAGATGCGGAACTCAGAACATGAAGGCGGCCATTAATTTCTACCGAAATGCTTCAGGATCTGGATAAAACTTTGCATCAAAAGGGAATAAGGCCTACCGCCATGCGATTATTGGTGCTGGACTACCTATTAAAACAATCGGCCGCGGTCAGCCTTAGTGACCTGGAAACTTTTTTTCACCGGGCAGACCGGATAACCCTTTACCGCTCCCTGAAAACGTTTGAGGAGAAAGGCTTGGTGCATAGCATAGACGATGGCAGCGGGGCTGTAAAATACGCCCTTTGCCCAGACAGTTGCAATCCACAGGAACATGACGACTTGCACGTGCATTTTTTCTGTAACCAATGCCAGGAGACATTATGCCTTCCGTCTACCCGTATCCCCGAAATTGCCTTGCCGTCCGGTTTCAAAACTGAGGAAGTCAACTTGGTGGTGAAAGGCATCTGTAGTACATGCGGCGGCTGATTTGCAATGCAATTGCAGGGGCGCAGCTCTATCTTTGTTTTAAAGGAAGAAGTTACCATGAAACTCAACTCGAACATGCCAAAAAAGCTACGGCCTTTTTACAGGCAAGAGATAAACGCCTACCATGAAGGTATGCTGAAGGGGGACCTGCAAGTGGCTTGGGTTCATCTGGAACGGGCCCATATTCTGGGGCAGCCCTATCCCTTGGAGCATACCGCCGTACACTTCCAGATGCTCCTGTTTGGGGTGCGAACGCGGAATGTGAAGGAGATAGTGGGGCAGATTCCCCGGCTATTGGTGGGTGGCATAAAATCCTGGGCAGGAAAAATACCGGTGGGTAATACCGGCGGGGCCAATGTACCCCCTTTGAAACCATTGCCTATTCCATATGATTTGCAAGCAATAATACGGCAGGCAAAATCTAACATTTAAGCGTAGAATTATGAAGGAAAATGTCGAAAATACCCCTAGCGCTCCATTGAAACCAATGGAGATAACCTCTCCCCGGACCGCTGAACAACCAGGGCCAACTAAAACTGAGGAGACTTCCGGTAAAACCAGAACTCAGGATGAGCACGAAGAGCACGAGGGGGCATCTTATGCTCCAACTATCATCAGCCTGGTGCTGCTTTTAACCGGAATTGCCTTGGACTATTTCAAAGTAGCCTGGTTTACAGATTATATCCGGATAGTAGTTTATGGCGTCGCGTATTTATTGGTAGGGGGTAAAGTCCTTGTACATGCTGCTAGAAACATAAGGAGAGGCGAAGTCTTTAACGAGTTCTTTTTGATGGGAATCGCTACGCTGGGCGCGTTTTATATAGGTGAATATGCAGAGGGGGTGGCGGTGATGCTATTCTATGTAATAGGGGAACATTTTCAGGAAGCAGCCGTGGCCAGGTCCCGCAATTCCATCAAGGCGTTGATAGATAACCGGCCAGAGATAGTAGGTTTGGTGCAGCAGGGCCAGGTAACTCCCATTAATCCGCAGCAGGTTGGAATCGGGGATATCATAGAGATAAAACCCGGCGAGAAAGTAGCCTTGGATGGCACCCTGCTCACCGACCGCTCTTCTTTCAACACGGCGGCGCTTACCGGTGAATCCAAGCCAGACACCAAATCCAAAGGCGAAAAGGTGCTGGCGGGCATGATTAACCTGGACCAGGTCATCCAGCTACAAGTAACCTCCAAGTACGAGGACAGCGCCCTCTCCAAGATTCTGCAATTGGTGGAACAGGCCAGCAGCCGCAAAGCCAAAACCCAGCAATTCATAACCCGCTTTGCCAAAGTCTATACGCCGGTAGTAGTTTTCATGGCAATTGCGCTTGCTGTTGTTCCATACTTCTTTGTGGCGGACTATGAGTTCAACGACTGGCTTTACCGGGCCTTGATTTTTCTAGTGATTTCTTGCCCCTGTGCGCTCGTTATCTCTATTCCCCTAGGTTATTTCGGGGGAATAGGGGCTGCCTCCAAAAACGGAATCCTTTTCAAAGGCTCCAATTACCTAGATTTAATGACCAAGGTGGATACGGTGGTGATGGACAAGACCGGCACCATGACCGAGGGCGTGTTCAAGGTGCAAGAGGTGGAGGTCAACGGTTGGGACGAAACTGAGTTTCTTAACCTTACGGCGGCCTTGGAAAGCAAGTCCACACACCCCATCGCCTTGGCGGTGGTGGCCCATGCCGGAAACAGCTATCAGCAGAAAAGCATAGCAGATGTGGAAGAGATTTCCGGCCACGGCCTGAAAGGGACAGTTGATGGCAAAGCCCTCTTAGTAGGAAATGGAAAGTTGTTGAAGAAATTCAACGTGGCGTACCCGGCCGAGGTAGATGCCATTGTGGAGAGTATTGTACTAGTGGCCATCAATGGGCAGTACGCAGGGTATATCACTATAGCAGACAAGATAAAAGAAGATTCCAAGTCAGCTATTGAGCAGCTACACAGATTGGGTGTCAAAAACATTGTCATGCTGTCTGGTGATAAAGATAGTATTGTGCAGAAAGTAGCCACGTCCCTAAATATTGACCAGGCTTTCGGTGGTTTGCTGCCACAGGACAAAGTGACCAAGGTGGAAGCATTGAAAAAAGAAGGAAAAAATGTAGCCTTCGTTGGGGATGGTATCAACGATGCACCGGTAATCGCGCTGGCAGATGTGGGTATTGCCATGGGTGGTCTTGGTTCTGATGCGGCCATCGAAACCGCAGATGTGGTTATCCAGAATGACCAGCCCTCCAAAATTGCCACGGCTATCAATATCGGGAAGAGCACAAACCGGGTAGTCTGGCAGAACATTGGCTTGGCTTTCGGGGTGAAGGCATTAGTACTGGCTTTCGGTGCCTTTGGTGTCGCCTCTATGTGGGAGGCAGTATTTGCAGATGTAGGGGTGGCGTTTCTGGCTATCCTGAATGCAGTCAGAATTCAGAGAATGCGCTTTTGATAAATATCAATACTGTATATGTCCTCATTTTCTGGGCATATACAGTATTATGCATACCCCAAGCAAAGCTATAATAGCGCCCATCACATCGTATCTGTCAGGCTTAAAACCATCTACTTTCCAGGCCCATACCAGAGCCATCACGATGAAAACACCGCCGTAGGCAGCATACACCCTCCCAAAGCTGGCGGTCTGCCAGGTGGCCACAACACCATACATCGCTAGGATAATAGCGCCTAGTAAGCCATACCACAGGGGCTTGTCCTCCTTTAACCAAAGCCACACTAGGTAGCCACCCCCAATCTCGCAAAGCCCCGCTAGGAAAAAAATGACTAATGATTTTACTATATCCATTACAGAGATGTTTGTATGGGTATCTTAAACTTGTTTAAAACTGCATTGTTGTAGTTAAGCCAAGCCAGACCACAAGCAATCTTAATAGGATACTCAGCCCTATTTAAAGTAGTGCAGTCAAGTGATTATTGCTCTGGAGAAGAGCCAGGTTCTCGGAAGAGAAAGTACTGAAGGTAGTAAAGTCCCCACAAAACCCCGTGATAAATAAGAGGTTCAGATTCTTGTTTGCCTGCAAACCCTGCTCAAGCACACCGATTATGAGACTTGGTGGAGGCACTAACCACCAATTTCCACCTTGAGGCGGAGGAGGAAATTGAGGCCAACTACCTACATACTGGACTTGCCGACAAGACGGACAAGCTGATAATGCTGTGGAACGGCGGGCAGGAAAACGAGGCCCGGCAGAAGTTCGGGGAGATAGAGTCCACCGGGGATCAGTTTATGAACACCCTATCCCGCCTGGAGCAGAGAGTAAGCAGGAAATATCCCTGCCCATGTTCATTCCTGCTTTGACGGTCCCTTTCAGCCAATGAGCCTTGGGAGAATGAAGGCATGGCTCTATGCGGGCTTTTCACTGTAAATGTGAGATATTCTTAAGGAAATGGCTATCTCCCTATTTTCCACTAGCTGCCAGTCAAATCACGTTAACGGAGACTATTTTAAAAAGGGATGACCCGAAAATAGACCCACCCGGTCTGACCCAAAGCGTTCCAATCGGCCATTACATCCCCCACACGTTTATCACAAAGCCCATTTCTATAATCCTCTGAAAATCAATTTTTCAAAGAGGCGCGGACTATATCCCCAAGCTGAATCCTTCATTACTTAAGGGTTAAAAAAATTAAAATATTTTTTTAACCCTTATATGCAAAAGAACAAACGAGAAAGCGAATTAAGCCTCTTCACAATTGCATAATTTAAATTAAATGCTTATGGGTTTATTATTCACAAATGCATAAAATAAATGTAATATTACTAAAAATTAAAATAAATATTTTAATAAGCTATTTCCCTTTGATTAAATAATATAATCTTAAAATTATTTTATTTGCTCCATTCTATGATGGATGCCCACTAAAACTATATGCTTTTATATTCGTTTTCCACACCATAAGCATACTTTGTTATTTGGAAAAATTAATAACATTACATCGTTATGAGAAGGTGGAATAAAGCTCATTATTACAATTTAAGTAAAAGACAATTTAAGTGTTCGAGAAGTAGTTTTAAGCCAGTATTAGAAGATAATAGCGATGTATTGAGTGAAGAATGTGGGCATGTAATCAATGCCAATTCACTTGAAGGGGCTTTGCAATCAGCAATTAAAACTATAGGAGATTTACTGAGACCCTTACTTGTGCAGGCGGTAAAAGAGGCTATTCACACAAATATTTTAACAAAGGTATTTATGCAACCAGATAATACAGTTTTAACAGTCAAAGAGGCGGCTAAATTGCTCAATGTGTCTGAGGTTACGATTCACAACTGGAAATCAAAAGGATTGATCCCCTTTTACAGAATAAGCCGCCGTATTTTTTTCAAGAAGAATGAAGTGTTAAAATTTAATTCCCTTGGCAAGTAGCACACTGAATTCAATGTGCAATCTGCCTAAATGCTCATAGATCAATAACCATTCATTACCGCGCAAAAGCTAGAAGGAATAAATGTCTGTCAACTCACAAAGCCAAACTAATTCTGGGGAATGGAATAAACCTAATAAGTTTCATCCCCTCTCCACCAACATAATAAAGTTGCAGGAGTACACCTCATTCTTCGACCTAACAGAAATTATCTTATTTGAATGGCTTATAGTAAAAGCTAGAGCCTTTGCTAAATCACGCAACCTTGATGAGTTCTTTTATTCTAAAAGAAGGATTTCAGCAGAAACCCATATTAAAGAGGATAGAATCACAACTATTATAAAACGATTTTTACAAGAGGGCATTATTCACACAACTACTAAGGGCATGCCCAAAACAACTCATTTTACTATTTTAAAACCAAGAGTAATCGAGTTACTTCCTAAAATTTATAAGTATACTAATTATAGCCAACTTGAGTCTTTTTTCAGAGAATTTATTGCTGAAAGCAGCAAGCATAAAGAATATACAAATAAGAATAGTAAAGAAGTATTAAAAGAAGAGAAAGGAAAGGAGTATTTGTCTGACTGCAACTTCGTTTCGTCAGTTGATGCCCCATCTTCTGAACCTCAGCTGCCAGAAATGGAAGCTCTGTTATACCTTAACAACAATATAGATGAGGAACAGGAGGATTGGGATTGGCTTATGAACGAATATGTCTGGGACGTGGGCAGCAATTCACAGCAAGAATGGGCAAAGCAAATGGAGGAGGAAAAATTCAGAAGAGACGCAGAAAAAAAACGCAAGGCCGAAACCATAGAAAATTTGAAGCACTTAATTATCGCCACGCATGAAGAGCGAGTCCGCGTTTTTAATCAGAACAGCGCCAATAAAAAGCCTTATGCGCCCCTATCTTTCACTAAAAAGTCACTTGATCTGCTCTTTGAAATGTCTTTTGAATTTACAGAAGATCAAATAGAACACAGTTTCGCCGCCTTCGTTGATGCTATTTTGCAAGGTCAAGTCAAGGTTAAGAAAATCCTGCCCTACTTTCTGGCAAAAAAGGACAGTGATTTTGACACTGCTATAAACTTCCTAGACAACTTTAATATTAATTATAGCTACCGTGAAAAAGAATAATGCCAAAACTCAGGGCTTGTTATAGAGATACGCACATAAACTTTGCGTATTAGCTTAAAGCATGTTTTTAAGACATTGTTGCCGTTCTTCATCCAAAGAATCCCCCTGGACCATTTTATAGCTAAAGGGCCGCTACGGGCTTTAAAACAGGCGAAAACAGTAATCCTTTAATCACTATGGGTCACTTTTTAGAAATGATTAGGAGAGGTCAACGGTTGAAAGGAATTATGAATGTTTTAGCCACAATTGTTAGGCGCTTAAGGCTTACCCGCTAATTTAAGGTCTCCAAAAAATGCATGGTTTAAAGCGGCTTTAGAAAACTTTGTCATTAGTGAAATTCGTATCCTCTGTCCGATATTTGTCCGAAGCAAAGCAAAAAGCCCTGTAAGTGATTGTCTTACAGGGCTTTTGAATAAAAACTGGTGGAGATGCAGGGATTCGAACCCTGGTCCAGACAAGGAAACTTGAGCGCTTTCTACATGTTTAGTCTTGGTTGGGTTTTCGTGTGCCTCCAGGCCCAAGCCTGGCCTTTGAAGTCACCTTAGATGCTTTAGTTTCATGCAGTCCCCGCACCTTGGACTACACTAGATCGGCATTACGATGCCCTGTGACCAACCCCCACCGAACCGAGGAGCTGCAGGACAATGGCAAAATGCTTAGTACCTAGACTAGGCAGCCATGGCGTAGTTAGACTCGCCAGATAATCGTCGGTCAATTCTGATTTACGGGAAAACTGCCAACTCCCGACATGCTTACACCCAGCCTACACAAGCTGTCAATTCCGGTCATCCCCAATTGTGAAAGAACTATCTCGGTTACAATACGGCCGATGCCTGCAAAAGTAACCAAATACTAGACAAAAACCAGTCTTTTCTGGTTCCCCTGTTTTAAGCACGTTTTGGCTAAAACAGGCTTAAAACGGCTTTTTACAAGAACTCCTTAAGTTGGCTCAGGCAATGCACCTCATAGGTGGGCTTGAGCCGGGGGCGCTTTTTCTCGGGGTTGAACAGCACCTGGTCAATACCGGCGTTCATGGCCCCTAGAATATCAGCGTCCAGGCTGTCGCCAATCATGAGGCTGTCCTGGGCGGTGACCCCGGCGCGTTCCAGGGCATGCTGGAAAATGCGTTTGTCAGGTTTGGTGCAGTTAATGCATTCAGAGGTAACCACCTCAGAAAAGTAAGAGTCCAGCCCTGCCGACTTCATTTTGATGTACTGTACGTCTTTAAACCCGTTGGTGATGATGTGCAAGGTGTACTTCTGCTGCAGGTAGTCCAGCACCTCATGGGTGAAGGGGAAAACGGCCGTCTTGGTGGGGCAGATATCAGTGAAGGCTTTGCTTAGGCCCGCCGGAATATCTGCTTCGGCCATGCCCAGGCCGGTAAGGCTTTTGGTGAACCGGTTTTCGCGGAGTTGCTGCTGCGTGATCTTGCCCTTGTGGTATTGGTCCCACATGCGTTGGTTCACAAAGCTGTATTTCTTGTAGAAAGAGTCGCGGGAGAAGTTTCCCAGTTCCCCTAGCTTGAAATAGTCATAGAGGTAATAAAGCGTCTCCTCAGAGTTCTTTTCAAAGTCCCAGAGGGTGTGGTCCAGGTCAAAGAACAGGTGACGGTATGTTTTAGGCTTTCTCATAAGGTAAAGGGCAAGGCTTCTCTGGAACGAGCCAGGCCAAGGCAAAGTTCTTCATTCTTAATGAACTTCGGGCCGTTTTGTTTTGAGGGAAGGGGAAAAGGAACCCGCGCGCAGGATCATTTTATGCAACGGGGCCTCCAGAAGGTAGTACCCCACCACCGAGAAAAAAGCCAGCAGCAGCATAACGCCGCCCCGGTTGGGCCACACATGAAAGTACAACAGATCAAACCCGAAGGTGTAATGCACCAGGTAAAAAATATAGGAGCCCTTGCCCAGTTCCTGCCCCAACCGAGAGCCCAGCGCCTTGGAAAGCAGCGTGTTTTCCTGGCATAGACCCCACAGCAGCCCTGTTATCACCAGCGGTAGCAACAGATGATAGGTGCCATGAAAAAGCCAATTCTGGCTGGAAGGCGAGAACAGGATAGGCAAGACATTCAGGAAAACCATGCCGGCCAGCAGGGCCAAAGCACTACCGTAAGTCCAGAACCCAAGGGTAGGTTTTGCGAAGGTTGGATTAGCCGAGGTGCGCCCCAGGTGGCGGGCCAGCCAGATGCCTAGGCAAAACTCCAAGCAGCGGCCAAAAAAGGTCACTCTCAGGAAATAATGCCAGTCCGGGAGAAAACCGTACGTCAGGAAAGCATTACCTGCCACGGCAATAACAACCCCCACCAATACAATGGCTACCACACTGCCCGCCAAACGCAGCCTGGGCCAGTAAAAGAGAAGGAGCGGGGCTGCCAGGTAAAAGCAGACCTCGGCGGTGAGCGACCACCCAATGCCTATGCCACTGAAGGCCAGGTCTGAGAAAAAGCCCTGCGCCATGACCAGGTTAGCCAGCCAACTCACAGGCCTGAAATCCTGCCTGAAAAACAGGGCGACTACCGTGCACAGCAGGTACATGGGGTACAAGCGGGCAAAACGATGCAGGAAAAACCGCCTGATCTCAGTGCCACGTAAAGTTGAAAAGGAGGTGCTGTAGCGCGTACCAATCAGGAAGCCGCTCAACACAAAGAAGATACTCACGCCCAAATGTCCTTCCTGGGCCAGAAACCCTCCTGGTGATTTACCAATAGACGGGATAAGCGCATGGTGCGCGAATACCAGAAACGCAGCCACCGCGCGCAGGCCGGTAAGGGCCGGGAAATAGGCTTTCTCTGAGGTCAAGGACACGCGGGTTTATATGCCCGTAAAATGGCGCTGCTGCAGCCGGTTCACGGCCAACTCACGGTTAGAGAACAGGGTCTGGTACACTTGCTGGTCTTTGAGCAGTTGCTGGTCTTTCTCCATGTAGCCAAACATTTGCTGCAAAAAGTCCATCATTTCATCTTTGATATAATAAAACGCCCATTGGTCCTGTTTACGGTAAGACACCAGGCCCGTGTTCTTCAGGTAGATAAGGTGGCGCGAGGTCTTGGTTTGGGTAAAGTCCAGGACCAGTTCCAGGTCGGCAATGCAAAGTTCCTTGTTGCGCAACAGCAGGTAAAGAACCCGTATTCTGGAGGTGTCACTCAGGGCCTTGAATACTTGTTCCCCAAAACTGACGTTAAAATTTTTGAGCCGCATGGGGTATCTCTTCGTAAATTATTTAAAGCTCTACGGCACAAAGTAGCATAAAAAGCCTATACTTGTAAACGATCTTACCCATGACTACGCTATATTTTCTCCTTTCCCGTTCGTTCTCACGCAAGTGGCCGCTTTTGATGCGCTTTTCCCTGGGGCTCCTGTTTTTATCGCTCATTAGCCTCTCTGATGCCCAGGCCCAAGGCGGGCGGAAGATAGTGCAGCTCACCGGGGTCATCACCGCCGGCGACAGCTTGTTCGGGTTACCGGGTGCCAGCGTGTACATACCCAAGGCCGGGCGGGGCACCAATACCAATGAATACGGCTACTTCTCCTTACCCGTCTTAACCGGCGACAGCGTGGTGTTCAGCTCATTGGGTTATGCCAAACAGTCTCTGGTAATCCCGGAGAACTTTGCCAAAGACAGTTATTCCATCATTATTGAAATGTTGGAAGACCCCAACATGCTGCCCGAGGTGCGGGTTTTCCCGTACGCTACTTTCCGGGATCTTACCCAGGCTGTATTGGCCATGAAATCACCCATCGGGGATATTGACCGTGAGAATGCCATGAGCCAACAGATTCTGGACCAGATGTTCCGGAATACGCCCATGGACGCCACCTCTAACCACCGCACCTACATGGGCCTGCAAAACCAGCAGAATATGCGCCGAGGAGGCTACAACCCCGGGGCTACCAACCCACTCCTAAACCCTTTTGCCTGGTATGAAGTGATCAAAGGCATAAAGCGCGGAGACTTCAAGAAGAAAGAATAACTTTTATAAATCTAGTTATAAGAAACGGCAAGGCAAACCTGGAAAACAGGGCCTTGCCGTTTTCTGTTTTAAGGGTGTTTTTGGGAAAACAGGCTTAAAACGCAAGGGTGGGATTTCGCTTCCTATGGTTGAAAGGTAAGAGTTGGAATACGCATTCCGTCCCCCTTTGAAGGGGGTAGGGGGATGATGTACTTGTGCAGAGGATAGCATTTCCGAGAATCAACCTTTACGTGTTTTATTTTTGGAGCTTATGGTTCTTCAACCGCCTTTGTCATCCCCCTACCCCCTTCAAAGGGGGACGAGGAAGAGGGCAGAAGTAATGGCAGGATGGCAGAAAGATTAATGAATCTGAATTGTAGGGGCAATCCCTTGTGGTTGCCCATATGCAGTGGAAAACGTTTTAGGGCAACCACAAGGGATTGCCCCTACAATTAAACGTTTCTCCGGAATTACCATCTGCACATCTTCAAGAGTAAAAAAAATTAGAACGTAAAAAGGCCGCTCTTTCTAAAGAGCGGCCTTTTGTTTGTGTTGTTTTGAGGCCGTTTTTAGAAAAACATGCCCAAAACAGGATTACCAGTTGCTGCTAGAGGTAGGTGGAGTTTGTTGCTGTTGGCGTTGCAGCGGGTTAGGCGTAATGGCCTGGGGCTGCTGCTTGAACAACTCAAATCGGCTGGGCTGTGCGCGTTGCGGCCAGGCGTTGTTGTCCATGTTGATGTCGGCGGTTTCCTGGAACGGGTCTAGCAGGAAACTCACCACCGGTTTCTCGGTCACAAACACCTTGGTGATCTCCTGGTCGTTGTAGCGCCAGATCTCTGCCGGTATGCGCACGATCTGGTTAGAACCGTCCCGGAAAGTCATCTGCACCACTACTGGCATCACCAGACCGCCGTTGTTTTTAATGCTCACCTCATAGAAGTTCAGGCCTTTCTCCAGCAGGGCACGCTCCTCTGGTTTCAGGCTTTTCAGGTACTGCTGGTACTGGGCCTTGCTTTCGGCGGTTACCGCCAGCGGGTCATAGGTGTTGTAGAAGTCCTTCAGCTCAGGCTTGGCGTCTAGCAGGGTTTTAGGGATGTCCTGCAGGTTACGCTGCTGCGACAGGCTCTTGGGCTCAGCGTTGATCTCAGAGCGGCGGCGGGCATTCTCTACCTCAGGGTTCTTGGTGTCTACTGCGTACCATTTCACGCCGGTTAGTTCTTGTTCCACGTGGTCAGTGGTGTAGAACCAGCCTCTCCAGAACCAGTCTAGGTCAGTGCCAGAGGCGTCTTCCATGGTCCGGAAGAAGTCTGCCGGCATAGGGTGTTTAAAGGCCCAACGACGCGCGTATTCCTTAAAGGCGTAGTCAAACAGTTTACGGCCCAGTACGGTTTCACGCAGGATATTCAGGGCGGTGGCCGGCTTACCATAGGCGTTGTTACCCAGCTGCGTCACAGACTCAGAGTTGGTCATGATAGGCTGCTGCAGGCTCTTGTCCATTTTCATGTAAGAGACCATGTTGCGGGGCTCACCACGGCTAGACGGGTAGTCACGCTGCCATTCCTGCTCGGTGAGGTACTGTACAAAGGTGTTAAGGCCTTCGTCCATCCAGGTCCACTGGCGCTCATCTGAGTTAATGATCATCGGGAAGAAGTTGTGGCCTACCTCATGGATGATCACGGAGATCATGCCGTACTTGGTACGCTCGGTGTAAGAACCGTCTTTCTCGGGGCGGCCGCCATTGAACGAGATCATAGGGTATTCCATGCCGCCTACCGCGCCGTGCACAGAGATAGCAACCGGATACGGGTAGTCAATGGTGAATTTAGAGTAGGTCTTCAAGGTATGGGCTACTACCTCTGTAGAGTACTGGCCCCACAGTGGGTTGCCTTCTTTGGGGTAGAAGCTCATGGCCAGCGTATTCTTGCCGGCAACTTTCACGTTCATGGCATCCCAGATGAACTTGCGGCTAGAGGCCCACGCAAAGTCACGCACGTCTTTGGCCACAAATGTCCAGGTTTTCTTGCCTTTGGCTTTGTTTTTCTCGGCTTTCAAGGCTTCCTCTGGGGTCACGATCAAGACCGGTTTGTTGGCTTTCTGGGCCTGGGCCAGGCGATTGCGCTGGGCGCTGGTTAAGATGTCTTCGTTCTGCAGCTCGCCGGTAGAGGCCACAATATGGTCTGCGGGCACGGTCAGGCTTACTTTGTAGTCACCAAAAGGCAACGCAAACTCGCCGGTACCCAGGAACTGCTTGTGCTGCCAGCCGTTCACGTCATCATAGACGGCCATGCGTGGAAACCACTGGGCCATTTGGTATTCATAGTTGCCGTCCTCGGGGAAGAACTCATAGCCGCCGCGGCCGCCCTGCTTCCGTTGGTCATTGATAAGGTTGGTCCAGTCAATGGAGAACTTCACGCTCTGCTTGGGCTTTAAGGGCTGGGGCAGATCAATACGCATCATGGTGAAGTTGATGGTGTAGGGCAGCGCTTTGCTGTTGGCGTCTTTCACCGACTTGATTTTGTAGCCACCGTCAAAGGTTTGCTCGGCCAGGGCCTCGGCTACACCAAACGTAGGCTTCTCCGGAATCTTGGTGCTCCGGGTGAGGCTGGTCATAGAGTTCTTCTCAAAGATGTTCTGGTCCAACTGTACCCACAGGTACGTTAAAACATCTGGCGAGAGGTTGGTATAGGTGATGGTCTCAGAGCCGGTGAGGCTTTGGTTGTCATCGTTCAGCTCGGCTTTGATGTTGTAGTCGGCACGCTGTTGCCAGTATTCATGGCCAGGCGCGCCTGAAGCGGTGCGGTAGGTGTTGGGGGTGGGCAGTTCCTGGGCCAGTTGCCTGAATTTGGATTTATCAATGTTTTCCTGCGCCAGGGCCGGTGCTGCCAGACTCAAGAGAAGCCCAGCCGCGGATAAAAAGTGTTTCATTAAGTTTTTTGTGCAGTTTGTTGTAGAGGTAAGAGCTTGTTTAAATAAGAGCTTGTTTAAAACTATCTTTTGCGCTGCAAAACGTGATTGTAAGACCCTGTGCCTGCGTTTTTCTCGCAGCGCAGCGCTGCTACGCTGCTCATAAATCGCTTCGGCAGAACCCTGCACTAACGTTTCTCGCTTGTGAGATCAAAATTTAAGCAAGCTCTAATGAAGCAAATTGGCGAAATCTGGCCAAAGAAAAAAATACCTGGTCTCAGGAAATGGCTTCGGGCAGATCTTCCCCGAAATGTTTTCTGATGTCTTGCCGAAACGCCACCATCACCTGCACTATTTTCAGGCCCATGGGGACCAGAATGATGCCCATGAGACTAGGCTTGAAATAGCCATTTACCAGAAAGAAAACCGGAATGGAGATAAACGTGGCGCCCACCAGAATGCCCAGCAGTAAAACGCTGTAGCTGCCGTACCGGGCCACGGGGTACCACCATTTCTTTTTCATGGCCAGAGTGGTGCGCACATAGGCCGCATAGTCTTTTTCCTTTTGTTTGCGGGCGCGTTCCCGGGCTACAGCCGCCCAGGCAGGGTATTCCTTGGGGTCTGCGGGCGGGTCATACACATACTGGTAGCGGTCCCAGTCAGAGACAGGCTGTGGTTTAGGGCCTGGGGAAGCAGGGCCGGCAGCGGTTGCATAGGCGGGAGCGGGCGTGATGCCATGGAAACGCTGCAGGTACTCATAGGCCGCCTGCACCTTCAGGAAAGCTTCCTGGGCTCCGGCGTCATGGTTGCGGTCTGGGTGGAATTGGAGTACCAGTTGGCGGTACTTACGCCTTACCTGGGGCATGTCTGTGCCAAAAGGTACTTGCAGCACACGGTAAGACTCGGCCAACATGAGGAAAGGCAGCTAAAATAAGGGATCTTGTTTTTTTGTTTTACGGTAGTTTTCTAAAAAATAGCCGTAAAATCCTGCTTCAAAATAAGCATAAGTGCAATAGCCCCGGCGGCACTGCTCACCCCCAATACCCAATCCCGTTTTTTAACGGGCAGCATGCGGGTAAGCACAAAATTGAGCGCCAGCACCAGTACTACCACCAGCAATTGGCCCAGCTCAATGCCCACATTAAATGCGAAAAGCTCCAGCACAATGTTCTGTCCCTGGCCTAGCAGCGATTTCAGGTAATTGGAAAACCCCATGCCATGCACCAGGCCAAACCCTACGGCCAACACGTTGTTCAGGGCCCAGGCCGTGGTGTTGCGGCGCTGGCAGGTAGCCAACTGCGTGAAATTATAGATACAGGTGAGTAAAATGGTAATGGGGATCAGTAGCTCTATGAGGGCGGTGTTGAATTTGATGATTTCCAGGGTGGACAACGCCAGCGTGATGGAGTGCCCAATGGTGAAACTAGTGACTAAAGCCAGAATACGGCGCCACTCACTGCCGGAATACACAGCGCACATGGCCAGCACAAACACCATATGGTCATACGCCCGCCAATCTGAAATATGCTCAAACCCTAGTTGTAGGTACGTGAAGAAGACGGAAGACACTATATCAACTTTTTAGTGAACAGGAACAAACAAAATTATAAAAATTGCCTGATTAGGCAAGCCGAAGGAAGAGGAGTTGAATAATTCTGTGAAAAGCTAACGGAAAGCATAAGACTGTCAGGTCTTTGAATTGTGCCAGGTTCATGGTTTAATCTAATAGGAGTCTGGTTGGTGCGTAGTTTTGGTGCTTCTTTAAAGCTACTTAAATAATGAGTAGTGCCCGAAAGTGATATTCATGTATTTTGCAGTTTAGGCTTGATCAAGGTAGGGTAATTTGCAACTTAACTAGCCTGGAAGTTGAATGCGAGAGGCTTTTATCTACTGCTGTTTTTGCACTGTTTTCTTAAAAACACCCTTAAAACGGAACAGCCAGCTAATAGCTATGAAAGGAAGGCAGTTTGGCGTTTCTACCGTAATTGGTTGTCGCGATGGTTAAGGTTACTGGGGCAAGCATTAATTGGTGTCAGTGCATAAGGTTGTTTCTGGTTTGGCTTCTTTTTCATTTTGGCCATTCTTCTTTGGTTTTTCTTCTTTCTCTCTGTCATCCTGGAAGGATCTTGGTAGCGAATGGTAATGACAATGAATACCCGCTGCCGCCGTTCGCCCACAAGCCCCTTTCAGGTAACAAAAAGTAATAATATAGTATAGAGCAGGTAGGGTAGTAATCAGTCATGCGCGCGGACGAAAGCCGGCGCTTAAGAAGCTTACCGAAGACAAAGGTTCAAATAGCGTCAAAAGTGTTTTCTTTTCCAGAATGAGATACCTAGCTTCTAGGATAAAAAATAAAAAAGGGGCAGGAGATTTCTCCTGCCCCTTTTGCAAAGGAAGCATTTAAAACTTATCGGTCTACCGGCAGATCAATGTCTATGTTCACAAACCTGATCTGGTCGCGGTCCAGTACTGCTTCTACCACGGCGTCCTTCCGGATGTCGCCGGAGAGGATAGCTTTGGACAGCTCATTGAGGATGCGGCGTTGCAGCACGCGTTTCAATGGGCGGGCCCCAAACTGCGGGTCGTAGCCTTCGCGGCTCAGGAAGTCCAGTACCTCATCGGTAGCTTCCAAGCGGATGCCGCTGTCTTCCAGACGCTCCTGAATGTGGCGGAACTGAATCTCCACAATCTTCCGGATCTCTCTGGAGCTCAACGGACGGAACATGATCAGCTCATCAATTCTGTTGAGGAACTCCGGCCGCAGCGTTTTCTTCAGAAGCTCCAACACTTCTTCCTTGGTCCGCTCAATGGTAGGCTCAGGGTTCTTTTCATCCAGATCCTGGAAGTTCTCCTGGATGATGTGCGCCCCAATGTTGGAGGTCATGATGATAATGGTGTTCTTGAAGTTGGCTACGCGGCCTTTGTTGTCGGTGAGCCTACCGTCATCTAGTACCTGCAGCAGGATGTTGAACACGTCTGGGTGCGCTTTCTCAATCTCGTCCAGCAGAATCACGGAGTACGGCTTGCGGCGCACGGCCTCAGTCAGCTGACCGCCTTCATCGTAGCCCACATATCCTGGAGGCGCCCCAATCAAACGGCTTACGGCGTGTCGCTCCTGGTACTCACTCATATCTATACGCACCATGGCGTTCTCGTCATTGAACAGGAAGTCAGCCAGAGCCTTGGCCAGCTCGGTTTTACCCACCCCGGTAGTACCCAGAAAGATAAAGGACCCGATAGGCCGCTTAGGGTCCTGCAACCCGGCGCGGCTGCGGCGAACGGCGTCAGAGATGGCCGCAATGGCTTCTTCCTGACCAGCTACGCGGCGACCCAGTTCCTCTTCCAGGTGCAGGAGTTTCTCGCGGTCACTCTGCAGCATCTTGTTCACCGGTACGCCGGTCCACTTGGCCACTACCTCGGCAATGTCCTCAGAGGTAACCTCTTCCTGCAACATGTGATCTCCGTCCTGCTGGGCTTTCACCTGGTCCTGCAGCTCTTTTAGCTTGGCCTCAGACTCTTGTATTTTACCGTATCGCAGCTCGGCCACGCGGCCGTAGTCGCCGGCACGTTCGGCCTGCTCGGCTTCCAGCTTGTAGTGGTCAATGGCCTCTTTCTCTTTCTGGATGCCTTCAATGACCTGTTTCTCGCTTTGCCACTTGGCTTTCAGGGCATCGCGGGTCTCGCTCAGGTCAGCAATCTCTTTGGAAAGCTGGTTTTCTTTTTCCTTGTCGTTTTCCCGCCGGATGGCCTCGCGCTCAATCTCCAGTTGCATGATCTTGCGCTGCACCTCGTCCAGTTCTACCGGCAGAGAGTCCATCTCAATACGCAGCTTAGACGCTGCTTCGTCAATGAGGTCAATCGCCTTGTCGGGCAGGAACCGGTCGGTAATGTAGCGGCTGGAGAGTTCCACGGCGGCAATGATGGCGTCGTCCTTGATGCGCACCCCATGGTGCAGCTCGTATTTGTCTTTGATACCCCGCAGGATAGAGATAGCATCTGGAATGCTGGGCTCATCTACGGTCACGGCCTGGAACCGGCGCTCCATGGCTTTGTCTTTCTCAAAGTACTTTTGGTATTCCTTGAGTGTGGTGGCGCCAATGGCGTGCAGCTCACCACGGGCCAGGGCCGGCTTCAACAGGTTGGCTGCGTCCATGGCGCTTTCACCGCCGCCCCCCGCGCCAATGAGGGTGTGGATCTCATCAATGAAAAGCACGATTTCGCCTTCGGCGTCTACCACTTCCTTGATCACGGCTTTGAGGCGCTCTTCAAACTCACCTTTGTATTTGGCACCCGCCACCAGCAACCCCATGTCCAGGCTCATGATGGTTTTGGTCTTGAGGTTCTCGGGCACGTCGCCGGATACGATGCGCTGGGCCAGGCCCTCCACAATGGCGGTTTTCCCCACGCCGGGTTCCCCTAAAAGGATTGGGTTGTTCTTGGTACGGCGGCTCAAAATCTGGAGCACGCGTCTGATTTCCTCGTCACGCCCAATCACGGGGTCAATCTTGCCCTGGCGAGCCTGCTCGTTGAGGTCAATAGCGTAGCGCTTCAGCGAGTTATATTTCGCCTCAGCGTTCTGGTCAGTGACTTTGGAGTCGCCGCGAAGCTCCTTGATGGCGGCTTTAAGGCCTTTCTCGGTAACCCCTGAGTCTTTGAGCAGCGTGGCTACTTTGTCTTTCCCTCCCAACAAGCCCAGGAGCAGATGTTCAATAGCCACATACTCATCCCCGAACTCCTTCAGGTACGAGGTAGCCTTCTGCAGGGCTGCCGCCGCATCGTTGCCCAGGTAGGGGCTGCCGCCGCTTACCTTGGGGTAACCGTTCACAATCTCGTCCAGGCGGGTATTGAGTTGGTTCACGTTTACGCCCAGCTTCTTGAAGTAGAAGTTGGAGACGTTCTCGTCGGTTTGCAGGATGCCCTTAAGCAGGTGACCCGTCTCAATGGCCTGCTGCTGGTTGCCGCCGGCAATCTCGGTTGCCTTCTGCACCGCCTCCTGCGATTTGATGGTATAATTGTTAAAGTTCATAGCCTTTTATCGTCTTGTCTGTAGTTTCTACGACGATAATAGCAAATGAGGTACCGATGTGGAAGAAGGGTGGTTTTCGGAAATAATGACAGGATTAAAAGGGGTTTATTTATTAAAATGAGACAAAAAGTCTTTATTTGGAACTGCTTTTGCTTTCTCATCCGTTAGTTTGCGGCTCCATCTGAATCTTTTTGTGCACGCCTTTCTGCCTGCTGCTGGCGTAGTGTCTGCTGTCGCCTTACGCCCTTATGCTGTATTGTTTCATGGTTTCCCTCCGAGCGCTCACGGCCGCGGGGCCCCGTCTTTCCCCCTCGCACTGCCCTTGCGGCCGAGTTGTAGTCTGCCCTTAGTAAAGCCCCTGCAGGGCCACAAGCGAGGCGCTCGAGGGAAAGACTGGAATCGGGGGAATGAATGGGAAGGTAAGCAGAGGTCATTGGCGTTTTAGGCATGTTTTTCAGAAGACAGGCTCAAAACACAATAACGCTAAAAGATGACTGAACCGCTTGCTAAGCGCAGACTCCCCCCTTGAGGGGGGGTACACAGGGGAGTACTTTTTGCAGATTTATAGAATTGCCCTCTTCCTTGTCCCCCTTGAAGGGGGTAGGGGATGACTACTCCTTCCAATCAAATCCGTTTCCAGCCCGTTTTCCGCAAAACACACTTAAAACGCCTTTCCCTTACTCCCCACTCACCCTTGCCAGCACTACCCGCATCCAATGGTACACCTGTTGCAATTCTGCGGGATCTAGTATAGCGTCATCTTTGGAGAAGGTGAGTTGTAGGCCGCCTTCGTCGTCTTCGTGTTTCAGTTCCAGTTCGCAGTCACGGTGGGTGAGGAGGAAGGAGCGGAGGTCTGGGTCTGCGAACAGGGCCTTGAGGGTGTCAGGTTGGTTGGTTTTGATGATGAAGGCTTCGTCTACCTCGGGATCACCTAGTTTAATGTCTTCCAGGCCGAAGACCGTGCCGAGCTCATTTACCCAGTCCTGCTCGTGTAGGTGGAACCGAAGGGAGGTGTTGCCGGGAACGGGCGCCAGGAAACTGGTACTGGAGAAACCGCCTTCAAACCCGCCGCCCAGGTCAATGTCAATATCAAAGTAAATGGTCTGGTCGCCCTGGTTGAGTTGAGCGGAGTATTGCAGGAGGTCCTGGTGCCGGGCCATGTCAGTGGCTACCTGTTGCCAGAGTTCCTCTTCAGTGTTAGCGGTAAAAGTCTTGATGGTTTCCATAGGGTGGGTGCGTTGGGTTAGGGCAGCCTGGTCTCTAAAAAATAATAGCCCGACGGCACTTCATTAGACGTGCCGCCGGGCTATTTGGTTAAGAAGTAACATTTCAGTGCCAAATGCTCCTATCTGTTTTAAGCCTGTTTTCTTAAAAACGGCCTCAAAACAAAGGAGACTCAGAACTCAAGACTCAGAACTCAGAACTGCGCGCAGCGCCACTATTCCATGTTTTTGAAGAACACTGGCGAGTTTCCGTACAAAGGCGTGGCGCCGTTCCATTTTTCAATGAACTGTTGCTGGATGAGGAGCGGGGTAAGCGTTTGTTGGCGCAGACGGTTGGCGTCTGCTTCGGCTTGGGCCTCTACTATCTTTTTACGGGCCTGGGCTTCGGCTACCTTTAACTCGTTTTCTACCTGCATGGCCTGTTGCACGGCGCGGTTTTTCAGGTTGACGGCCCGCACAATCTCCTCTGGGTAAGAAAGGCCGCTGGTCATCTGTTCCAGCTTGAAGCCGTCTTTCTGCAGCGCCGAGTCCAGGGTGGATTGAACCTGCGCTTCAAACTGCTGGCGTTTGGAGATGATCTCCTCTGTGCTGTATTGGTTCAACCTGATTCTGAAGGCATCTTTCACGTAGTTGAGCAGCGTGGTCTGGGCAATAACGTCTATGGGTTTGCGGTATTTCTTGAAAATCTGAGGTGAGGCCCCCGGCTTCACGAAGAAAGAAATGGTGGGGTCTACGGTGAACACAGAGCCGTCCCGGGCATTGACCGTGAAAGCGGTGTAGTCCTGGGTCTGGATAAACGTAGGAAACTCATACACATCCTCGGTGAAAGGGTTGAACCACACGCGGCCCGTCACCAGCGACACATCCTGCACGCCTTTCTCGGTGCCGTACATTTTTACCAAAATGCCTTCATGCCCGGCATCTATACGGGTGCATGACTGGGTGGCGGTAATGGCAAATACAATAATGAGAAGCCCGGAAATAATTCCGGTAAGTAAGGGGCGGGTCATGGGCGTTTAAATTTAAAGATGAGGTACCTGATGATAATGAAATTGCCTATAAGTAAGGCCAATAGGAAAAAAGCGCCAAACATAACCGAGCTGTCTGAAGGCTGACGCAGCAATTGGGTAATTTGGGTGTAAGAAAGAAAGTCTACCGGAATGAGCAGTAGCAGCAAAAGCAATTGTTTGGGTTTCATGGGTTTGGCCGGCAAGCAGTTTCAGAAACCAATATTAAACAATCTTAATAGAGAAGGCTATTGTTGGGCGGTGAATCTGAAAGAGTTTCTTGGGTATGCCACAAAGGCCCGGCTATAACTGGTAGCCGGGCCTTTGTACTTACATGCTTTCCTCCTTTTTAAAGATTATTTGGGCTTTACCGCACCTCGGCCTTAAACACCTCAGCGTAATGATCTGCTAGCCGGGTGGGCTCCGGGAGCTTATGCTTTATGGCGGTTTTCAGGGCGATGGCGGTGGCCGTTTCCTGGTCCATTAAATGCCCCGGCGACACAAACACCGGCTTCACCTTGTCTTTGGTCCTGATCACCTCGCCAATAAGTTCGCCGCGGTGGGTGAGGGGCATGATGCTGCCCTTTTCCAGGGCCGGTTCTTCGTGCTTGCCCGTGAGTACTTTCTTGGCCACGCCCATGGTGGGCTTGTTCAGAAGCACCCCCAATTGGCTGGCAATACCCAGGCGGCGCGGGTGCGCGATGCCGTGGCCGTCTACCATGATCAGGTCTGGTTTATGCTGCAGTTTCTCATATGCCTTCACCAGGTTAGGCGCCTCCCTGAACGCCAGAAAACCCGGAATGTAGGGTAACTCCACCGGCCCATAATGGTACACTTTTTCCACCAGTTCCAGTTCCGGGTACGTCAAGACCACAAACACAGACAGGATATTCTCGCCAATGAACGATGAGTCACAACCGGCCAGCAACTTCAGGTCAAAGTCTGGTTTCTGTATAATAACCTGCTGCCTAAGTTGCTCCTGCTTCTCGGTTAATTCTTTGACAATCTTAGGATCTGGGGGCGGAAGATGGTTGGGCCAGGCCATAGGAGGGAGTTCTGTGTCTTAAGTTCTGAGTCTTGCGTCAATCCTGTTTCGGGGCTGTTTTCTGGAAAATAGGCTTAAAACAGGAATTGCCTTTTCTCTTACGGTGGCTTAGCTCTTTGGATACTTTTCTGGGCCAGGGCTGTTACATTGCTCCCAAGATTTATACACGCATTTCGTCCCCCTTTGAAGGGGGTAGGGGGATGATTGCTCGTGCTGAAATGGTGTTCCAGAAGTAGGGGCAATCCCTTGTGGTTGCCCTAAACGATGGTTAAGCGCACAGGGCAACCACAAGGGATTGCCCCTACGAAACCAAAGATGCGCAGAAGAGGGCAATGCGTGCGGACAGGTCAAGCCCTGCCCCTACAGGAAATGCTAGGGCTCGTGCTATGTGATACGCGCTACGTGATACCCAAACTCAAGCGCTACACGGCCTCATTAAATCAATAAACAGCACTTTCCATTGGCCTTTGATCTGCCCGAAATGGAATTTGAAGCCAGAGGCGGTATGCAGCACGGTTTTCTGGACGAGGAGTTGGGTTTGACCTACGGTTTTCTCCTCTTCTGGGGAGAGGCTGGCGTATTTGTAGGCTTCGTTTTTGCGAAAGGCAGTGGCGTCGGCTACAAAACAGCCATGGTCTGAGTAGGGTTCTGCATCGCCTTCGCAGGTGACCTTGGGTAGGGTCTTTACTTCTTTAAGCCGACAGTCTTTGAAGGTCTCGCTAATGGTAAAGAAGGGCCGTTGCTGCTGGTCGGCGCGCTTGAAGGTGGCAATGTCTGTGACGCGAGTGAATTGGGGCATGGCGCCGGGGGTGTCAATGAGGTACAGGCCCAGTTCGGGGTCAATGAGTTGGTTGAAGGCAACGCGGTCCTGCTCCTTGATGATCTTCTCAAAGCGCTTGAAGAACTTCTCAAAATCGTCTTCGGCCTTGGGCGAAGGTTTGCGCACCACTTCTTCCTGCACTGCGTTGAGCGTGTCTTTTTGCAGGACATCGGCTTGCCGACGGGCCTCAGATTTGGCCTGGGTAGCAGTGGCGGGGCTGGGTTTTTCCGGGGTTTGGGTGGTGGAATTGCTTTGACAGCCTAACAGCAAACCAAGGCCCAACAGGGGAAGGTATATCTTCATAACGCTATATACGGAGAAGGCAGGTAAAAGTAAAGGTGGCGCCAATCTATGGCGGTTGCCCTTCTACAAGAGCAACCGTAATGGCGGAACCATCAGGTATTGCCCCTTCCCTAACAATTCCAGTGAGCACACCTGGTTTCTGTTTTAGGCCCGTTTTCCCAAAAACAGGCTCAAAACGCCTTTTGGAGCCTAGGAAGTGGCTGCTATTTTTTATGTCTATTTGATTGGTAGGAAAGGCGGGTGTCGGGGTAGCCTGTAAAGAAAAGACACTTATATTTGCCATTCATTGTCCGGTGCGTATAAGGAGGCCGCGCAGGGGTTTCCTGCCGGTTAGCTGCACGCCCGGGGCCTATACCTTAAACCAAAGAACGCTATGACGAAAAATACCGCTAAGATTATCTATACCATCACAGATGAGGCGCCGGCCCTGGCCACGCACTCGTTCCTGCCTATTGTAAAGGCCTTCACCAAGGCCGCTGACATAGCCGTAGAAACCAGAGACATCTCCCTGGCCGGCCGTATTCTGGCTACTTTCCCGGAGAACCTGACCGCCGAGCAAAAGCAGGCCGATGACCTGGCTGAACTGGGTGACCTGGCCAAAACGCCGGAAGCCAACATCATTAAACTTCCTAACATTTCTGCCTCGGTTCCGCAGTTGACCCAAGCCATTAAAGAACTGCAGGGCCAGGGCTATAACATTCCAGATTACCCCGCCAACCCGCAAAACGATGCGGATCAGGAAATCAAAACCCGCTACGGCAAAGTGCTGGGTAGCGCCGTGAACCCGGTATTGCGCGAAGGGAACTCTGACCGCCGCGTGGCCGATGCCGTGAAGCAGTACGCCCGTAAGAACCCACACTCCATGGGGGCCTGGTCTTCTGACTCTAAATCGCACGTGGCCCACATGGACGGCGGCGATTTCTATGGCACCGAGCAGTCTGTAGTAGTAGACAATGCCACTAGCGTGAAGATTGAATTTGTAGGCGCTAACGGTACTGCCAAAACTTTGAAGGAAAACATTGCGCTCAAAGCGGGTGAAGTGATTGACTCGTCGGTTATGAGCAAAAAGGCGTTGCGCGCGTTCTTTGAGAAAGAGATTGCGGAGGCTAAGGCATCTGGCATTCTATTGTCCTTGCACCTGAAAGCCACCATGATGAAGGTCTCTGACCCTATCATGTTCGGGCATGCCGTAACCGTGTTCTTCAAAGATGTTTTTGCCAAGCACGCAGAGGCCCTGAAAGAAGCCGGTGTAGACCCTAACAATGGTTTAGGCGATGTGTACAGCAAAATCCAGAACCTGCCTTCCGACAAAAGAGAAGCCATTGAGGCAGATTTGAAAGCAGCCATCGAGAACGGACCGGCCCTGGCCATGGTTGATTCTGACAAAGGCATCACCAACCTGCACTTCCCCAATGATGTGATCATTGACGCGTCTATGCCAGCCGCTATTAGAACCTCTGGCAAGATGTGGGGTGCCGATGGCAAGCCGCATGATACCAAGTTCATGATTCCGGACCGTTCTTACGCCGGCATTTATGAGGCTGTGATTGAGTTCTGCAAAGAGAACGGCGCCTTTGACCCTAAGACGATGGGTACCGTGCCCAACATTGGCTTAATGGCCCAGAAAGCCGAGGAATACGGTTCGCATGACAAAACCTTCCAGATGACCGAGGCTGGTACCGTACGTGTAGTAGACGCTAACGGCAAGGCCCTGATGGAGCAGAAGGTAGAGGAAGGCGATATCTTTAGAATGTGCCAGACCAAAGACCTGCCTATTCAGGACTGGGTGAAACTGGCAGTAACCCGTGCCCGCATTACCGGTGCCCCTGCCATTTTCTGGTTAGACCCGCAGCGCGCGCATGACGCCAACCTGATCAAAAAAGTAGAGAAGTACCTGCAAGACCATGACACCAACGGTCTGGAGGTGAAGATCATGTCGCCAGTAGAGGCCATGAAATATACCTGCGAGCGCGCCAAGGCCGGGAAAGACACCATCTCGGTGACCGGTAACGTACTGCGTGACTACTTAACGGATTTGTTCCCGATTATTGAGTTAGGCACCAGCGCCAAGATGCTTTCCATTGTGCCTCTGCTGGACGGCGGCGGACTGTTTGAGACCGGTGCCGGCGGGTCTGCGCCTAAGCACGTACAGCAGTTCCAGGAAGAAAACTATCTGCGTTGGGATTCCCTGGGTGAGTTCCTGGCCCTGGCGGTTTCCCTGGAAGACCTGGCCTACAAAACCAAGAATGACAAAGCCGCCGTGCTAGCCGAAGCCTTGAACACGGCCAACGCCGAGTTCCTGGAGAAAGACAAGTCGCCGGCTAGAAAAGTAGGTGGTATTGACAACCGTGGCAGCCACTTCTACCTGGCGCTGTACTGGGCCCAGGCCCTGGCTGAGCAAACCAAGAACGAGGAACTGAGAGCCCAGTTTGCGGACCTGGCCAAGAACTTAACAGAGAACGAAGAGAAGATTGTACAGGAGCAGATTGCTGAGCAAGGCAAGCCGGTTGATATGGGCGGTTACTTCCACCCAGACACGGCCAAGGTAGAAAAAGCCATGCGCCCAAGTGCAACGTTGAACTCTTTCCTGGACCAGTTCTAGAAGAATAATAGTTAGAAAAAGAAAGGCCGCTTGAGAGAGATCTCAAGCGGCCTTTTTGTTTAATACTGACTTAACGGTATTGGTTTGAAAAATTACTTCTTCCAGGAAATACCGGGCAAGTTCTCCTTTGCATTGCTAGTGGGTTTACCACTTTTCAGGAGGGCATTTTTATTTAATCAAATTCTTAAACGCTGACCCGAAAATCAAATAAGCGGTATTGCCACCAATGGTGCCCTCGTTTTGTCCCCACAGGAAAGGCCAGTCGTCATAGTTCTCAAAGTGGTCTGGTTTTCTGAATAAGATACCAGGAGCCACGTTGCCCGGAATAAAGGAGAAATCTGCCCGGTTATTACCATAGAATACCGCTTTGGGCCGCGTAGCACCCACAGTGGCCACTAAGGAATAGTTGTGGTACGGGTGCGCACCAAACAAATAGTTGGTGGCCTTGAACGCATGGCTGGCGTCTATGATCTCAGGGAAGTATTTGTGGGCAAAGCAAACGGTGGTACCAAAGCTCGTGACGTCTCCGCTACCGGCCCAGTTGGTAAGCCCAATAGGCACACCGTACGGATTATTCTTTTCTAGCCCAGCAATGTATTCTTTGTACTTCTGCACATACGGGCGCAGCTTTTCTTTATAACCGGCGTCTAGGTGCGGGATAGCATCCAGGGCCGTTAACAGGTTGCCACTCACGTTACGCTCCAGGGCAGGCCACAAGAGCTCCTGGAATCTATTGAGGTATTGTTTCTCACTGGTGGCAATGTACAGTTGCAGGTTGGTGGCCATGTTGGCGGCGTTGCCCCGGCCACTGGTATCCTGTTTCTGGTTGGCCAGTAAGGCGGTGGCCTCTTTCAGGAGTCTTTTGGACTGGGTCAACGCTCTGGCGGAAAGGTCATCGTTATAGCCCTTCAAGGCCCGGCTGGCGGCGGCAAACATGGTGGCGGCCCTGAGATCTAATTCGGGTTCGCGGCTGGTGAAGGCCCACAGATCATCTCTCACGCCACTGGATTGGCCATCCTGGGCTATTTCATAAGGCCCCAGCTTTGGGTTATAGGGAAGGCCATCTGTTAAGGAGGCAGCGTCACCCAGGTGGTGGTAATTATCCAGCACCGAGTTGGAAAGCGTTTGCGCCATGTGACCCAGGATCTCTGCCTGGGCTACCAGGTTTAGGGTGCCGTGCTCAATGAACTGTAATACGTCTGGGGTCCCATCGGGGCGGTGGAGGTCTACGTAGCGCTGCTTCTGGTCAATGAACGTTTGGTCGCGCTGGGGTTTGAAACTTTCCCAGGTCTTGACAAAGTTCTGCACCACGCTAATGTTAGACCCCGTCTCAATGTCAAAATCTCCGGCATCAAAGAAACCGCCCACGTTCAGGCCTGGAATTACTTCCAGCGCTTTGTACTTGGTATCGGTGTTGGGGCCTTGGCTGTGAAGATCGAAGTGATCTGTGTTGGGCGGGGCCTGACGATACCCTTCCTTAAACGGCTCGCCGTGCCACACGCGGTAGGCTTCGTTCACAAACATGTGGTTCATGTGGATGGGAATCCAGATGTCGCTGGTAGCGTCTGTGATCTTGCTGTAGACATGCTCGCCAATCAGGAAATTATTCGTCTTGGTATCTCCGTATTGGATGTAGTAGATGCCGGGCGTCTTCACCGACGAGAAATCGAATTTCACATAATGGTACTTGAAGTAGTCACCCCAGGATTTGATATCGCCGGTAAATACTTTGGTCGGTTTTCCGTCGTCGCCTACTTTAAAGATAGAGGCGCTTTTAGCAGGTTTGTCTTTCTTGTCTAATTCAATGACTGCCACTTTGGATTGTGCCGGGAGGTAGCCTACCTGGGAGAAACCAATGTTGGGCTCCCTTACCCAGCCTTTGATGGCGTTGGGCTCCACGGTCCAGGTCAAGACCTTGCCCGTTTTGCCCGCGGGTAGCAAACTGCGCACCACAAACCAGCCGTTCTGGGCCAGCATGCGGCCGTCAAACAGCATCAGATCAGCATCTGGCGAGGTGATTTTCACCATCCGTTCCGGGGCATCAGGGGCAAACAAAAAGGTGCGGCCGGTTTCCAGCGGAAGGGGATCTATGAATTTGCCGGTACCCCGGTCATCTGCCGTGACATAACCTTTGTATTGCTTCGGTTTTAGGCTATTGGGCCGGGTCACGGTGTTACCTACCACATAGCGGGGGAACAGACCTGGGCGACCATCTACCAGGTAGTTCTTCGCCCAGTATTGCGAGGGTAGGAACTCCAGGTTAAAGCCGGCACTTCCTTCCAGCGCCTTTGGCAGGGGTTTGTCCAGGTAAACGGCTATTTCCACGCCTTTGCCCTTGGCCGTGACTACTACCCTTGAATCAAAGTTGTACTCTTTGTACCGTAACGTAGCCTCAATGGTCTTTGCCGCCAGGTCTACCTTTCGGTTCAGGATGTCAGGCACCAGGTCCCACTGCTCTGGCGTGTTGGAGAGCCGGACTGCACCACCTTGCGCTGTTCTTACGCCATGGTGAATCAGCTCTATGCCGGCGTTCTTCTCATCGTTAAACCCGCCGGTAAACAGGTTGTTGTATACCAGAACATTGACGCCTTGCTGTTCAAAATATTCCCGGTCATTCAGTTTCAGGTCCTGGCCTGTTGCATAGGTAAATGCCGTCAGGAGCAGGCCTGCCACTGTGTATAGTTTCCGTTTTCTCATGTTCCTCTATTTCGTCTTTTTATGTCCAGAATGACTGACTGCAACTAGGCCCTCTTACTGCGGCTGGATATCATTGGCCGAGGTGGCGTACAAGCCTATCAAAGTGCCTGTGAACCCTCCCGCCACATTGGTGGAGAGAATGTCACCCGAAGCAGGGCCGCCCAAGTCCACAAAGTTTTTTCCATTGGTGGAGTAGCTAAACTGGTAGGCATCTCCCTCAGCCTTCACTCTCAGTTGCACCGGCTTCTTGGCCTCTATTTTTTGGCTGGCGATGAGTTTGGAGGCTCCTTTTTCTGTTCTTTCCAGCACCAGGTAAGTGTCTTTTCCTTTTCTGGTTAAGCCAAACACGTAATTGAATTTTTCGCTTTGTAGCAGCACCATGCCCGCCAGATCCTTTTCTGAGGAAGGCTTGTAATCAAGAGTGGTGGTATAAGAAAAACTGTTGTGCTGCTGACGCAGGAAGAGGGTGGAGGTAGGCTTCACCTCTTTGATGTTGACCGGGAACGGATTGATCTGTAACCCTTTCTTGGTCTGGGAAATAAATGCCTCGCGGGGGCCTCTCAAGCCCACCCACCGGTAATCTAATTTCTTGGAAGTGAAGTTGTCTGCGAACGTGAAGTTGCCGTTGGGGAAGAAGCTCTCTTTGCCGGTTTTGTTTTCTACGCCGGCCGGCATTTTCAGCTTAGGTTCCATGGGAATGAGGCCGTTGACGAAAACCGGGAATTCACCGGACCAATCAACCGGCAGGATAAAAGTTTCGCGGCCAATGTTGACGCGGTTTTTCTCGTTCGGGCGGATGCCCAGGAACACGCCGTAGTGCTTGCCATCGGGCCCTTCTACTAAATCGGCGTGGCCGGCCCAGTCTACTTTGTTGGGGCGGTTGGGGTTCAGGTGTCTTTGCGAGAGAATAGGGTTATTAGGAGCCGGGGTATAAGGTCCTTTGGCATTATCGCTCACAAACACTACTTCGCTGTGGTTTCCGCCGGTACCGCCTTCGGCACACATGAGGTAAAAGCGGCCGTTCTTTTTGTAGATATGCGGCGCTTCAATCCAGATGGGTTTCTTGGAGAGGTCCACTCCGCCGTCTACAATAATCTTGTCGGTGCCGGCAATAACCTGGTCTTTCTGCAGGTCATAGTCCCAGACCTTGATCACCCGGTGCCCTTCATACAGTTCTTTTCCTTTGTCTGGAGCATCATTGTGGACTACATAGGCTTTCCCGTTGTCATCAAAAAACAGCGAAGGATCTATTCCTCCAAAGTTCAGCTTGAAGGGCTCGCTCCAGCCTTTGGCCGGGTCTTTTGACTTCACCACAATGTTTCCGGCCCCTCCGGCAAAGGCCGTCACGATCATGTAAAAGGTGTCATTGTTGGGGTTGTACTCTATGTCTGGGGCATAAACCCCTTGACTTATTCCGGTATCATGTACATTTAACTGCGACGTGCGGTCCAGCGCATGCCCGATCTGCGTCCAGTTTACCAGGTCCTTAGAGTGGAAGACAGGGACCCCGGGAAAAATGGCGAAAGAGGAGTGCACCATGTAGTAATCTCCGCCCTTGCGGGTGATGGCCGGATCTGGATAAGCACCCTGAATAATGGGGTTGTAAAACTCGCCGGGTTTCAGGGGATTATCCTTATAAACTTTGTCTTGGCCTTCGTAGACCGAGTTAGAAAACACCGGGGCGTTTTTAGGCATTCTTACATTCTGGCTGTTGCCGCTTACCCCCATCAAAGAAAACAAGGCTACCAAAACACAGAGTATTGTTACCTGTCTTTTCCCCTGAGTAGCAGATGCAAATTCAATTCTCTTCATCTTAAATTTTAAGTAATTACTTAATCTATGAATGGCCAAAGGTGGCTTTCTTTAAATGATCGCTTGCTTACTTCTTAGCCAAAGGCTTGAGAAATTTATTGACATCTAGCCAGTGCAGGAAGGCGTCAAACCAGCGGTTACTGGTTCGGTCTGGATTGCCCAACCCGAAGCCGTGGCCACCATTCTGGTAAAGGTGAAACTCAACCGGTATGCCAGCTTTGTACCAGGAATCTACCACCCCAAACTGGCCCTTGAAAAGAAAATCATCCGTAGCGATCACATTGAACATAGGCGGCGCGTTCTTAGGCACTTCCACCGGACCCATGCCGCCATAGATTGGCCCGATGAAAGCCAGTTTCATGGTCTTGGAATTAAGGGTGGCGTGCATGGTGAGGCCGGCACCCGCCGAGAAACCGATCATCCCTATTCTATCCGTATCAACGCCCCATTCCTTGGCTCTTTTGAGAATCATGGCATAGGCAGCCTCGGCGTCTTGGAGTTGATTAGAGAGGTCTACTTGCGGCATGCGGGGTGGGGTAGCACTGGCCGATGCGTTGGTAGACGCAGCCGGCGCCGGACGGGGTTGGGTCATGGAGGCGGTAAAGTCCTCCAGTGATTCTGGGGTAGGGTGGAGGCGGTACTTCAGCACGAAGGCGGTGATTCCTTTGTCGGCGAGTGCCTGGGCAACTTCCCAGCCCTCATTGCCCATGGAAAGCCATCTGTAGCCACCACCGGGTGCCACAATCACGGCCGTGCCATTCGCCTTGCCCGGGGCAGGCAGGAATGGCGTGAGGGTGGCCTTGGAGATATTCCTGGCCATGGGGTCCCCCCATTGCTTGAACCAGGTTTCGGGGGCTTTCTGGCCCTCCACACCACCCGTGCCCAGCGGAATGGCTTTGGGCTCAGCAGGGGCTTTGAGCGGATAGATAGTGCCGTCCTGGGCCATGGCGGTGGCGGAAGAGAATAATAAGGCGGCCAGTAGAAATCGTTTAGCCAGTTTTAATGGAGAATAGGTCATGGGGAGATGATTTAGATATGGTCGTTATAAGATTTGATATGCTGACTGTATTTCAGGGTTTCCCCTTTTATGTATTACCCCTTTTTGTCATCCTGAAAGGATCTTGTGGGCGAACTAGAAAGACTCTTTTGGCCCGCCATTACAGTTCGCTACCAAGATCCTTCCAGGATGACAAAAAAAGAAGGCGGTATCCTGTCCTTTTAGACCTTGTTGGTGCTATCCACAACAAGCATAAATACTCCAGCCATTGGGTTTGTTGGCCCCTGTGAATACCAACAAAGGCGGCGCTACTCATTAGTTAATAGATGCCATGACTATTGAGAAAACCTCCAGTAGTCAAAAAACAGGATATTGCTTTTTTCTTTTCCTTTAAAGACAAAGTAGACATCATGGACGCCGGTTACTTTTTTAACCTCCGTAGAGACCAGGGCCCAGCGGTCATTGCCGCCGGTGAGGGGTGCTTTCACTGTGCCCAATAATTCACCGTCTATACTTCCCAACCTGACTTCTAGGGTTACCTCGGTGTTTTGCGTAGTGCCCAACCGGGCGGTAAATCTGGTAGCGCCCGTTTCCCGGAAATCAACGTCTTTTACTTTGGTGTAGGCGCCGGTCCGGAGGGCCGTCACGAACACGCCCACTTTTTCATTCTGCATGGCTTTCACTTCTTGAGACCAGGCCATGGTCTCCGCCTCGTTCTTCACAAAGGGATTTAAAGGAGCCAGGCCTTTGGTGATTCCTACGGTCATTTTCAGGGGCTGCAGGGTGCCGTCTTTTTTGAACGCCGCTTCCTCTACTGAAACGGAGCGGGTAAAACCGCCGCCGCCGGGCAAGGCCCCGTTGTGGTAGAAGAAATAGGTCTTCCCTTTAAAATCTACCAGGCCCGGGTGGTTGGTGAAACTGCCGCCTTCAGTGGGCATTAAAACGCCCTGGTATTTCCAGGGACCGGTGGGGCTGGAGCTGGTGGAATAGCCAATGTGCTCGGGGAGGGGGCCAGCGGCAAAGAGCAGGTAGTAAAATCCTTTGCGTTTATAGAGCCAGGGGCCTTCCTCGTAGGTGGTGGGTCTTTCAGGGTTGCCCTCGCGCTTACCGAAGGCTTCTACGGTATTGGGCACGGCCACCACTTCTCCCTGGTAGGAGATCATGTCTTCGTTCAGTTTGACGTAGTAACACTTGGGGTTGCCCCAATACAAATAGGCCTGCCCATTGTCATCTATAAAAACCGAGGGGTCAATGTCTCCACCTCCGCTTTGGATCAAGGGCTTGCCCAGTGGGTCTGTGAAAGGCCCGTACGGACTGTTGGCCACCGCTACCCCAATAGCCCCTTTGTTATCATGGGTGGTTAAGGGAACATATAGGTAAAACTTACCGCCCCGCTCAATGCATTGCGGGGCCCACGCATTTATTCTGGCCCAGGTGAAATCTGAGTAGGACAGGATGGTGCCATGATCTGTCCAGTTCACCATATCCTCCGTGGTATAGAGCTTCCAGTCATTCATGGTAAACCAGGTAGAACCGTCTTCATCATGACTGGTGTACAGGTACAGTTTGTTATTATACACCATGGGGGCTGGGTCTGCGGTATAGGCCGTCTGGATGATGGGGTTCTGGGCCTGAATGCCTTGAAGGGCACACAACACCAGAAAAAGACACCCGGCAATTTTTACCTTTAGCATGAGCTGAAATCTTACTTTAAGTTGTTTTAAAATTTACCGCTTTTAATAGGCGGCGTATTTCTTCCCTGGAGCTTTCTATTACTCCGCCTGGGCATTTTCATACCCCAATAAAGACAGCATTTTGGCCCCGTAGCGTCTGCCTAGTTTCCGGTACCCTTCGGCGGTGAAATGAAGTTGGTCCTCCAGCGCGGTGCAGCCTTCAGAGGAAATGACGTGCGCGTTAGGAATCATCTGGGGCAGTTTAGCAATGATGGCATTCATGCTGGCGCATTTACCTCCCTGCTCTTTGCTCACCATTTCTCCGGCCAGCAAGGGCACGGCGGTAGGGCTGAGGTTCAGGTCTTTTAACAGGTTGTCATAGACGCCTTTCACCTTAGTGGGCCAGGCGGTATCACCGGTGTTGGATTCTCCCTGGTGTAACAGAATGCCTTTGATGACCCCATCTTTCTGCGCCAGTTTGGCCATCTCCACCAGGCGACCATAGGGATTTTTATCATAGGGTTCCAAGGCGGCCGTCATCCAGGAGGGGGCGGTGGCGACATACGATTGGTAACTGCCTTTTTCAAACAGCTCAATTTTGCAGCCTCCCACCGATACATTAATGACGCCTACTTTAATACTGTCTGGGAGGGTAGCCAGCAGGGTGCGGCCGAAGTAATCTGCGGGGGTAAGGCCGGTGTTGCATCTGGTCAAAGGGGGCACAGCAGGGTACCACTCGCCTTTCTTCCTGCCCAGGTTAGGGCAATCTACGGCCTCTAACACCATGAACCGTTTATTGGCGGTGGTGTCCTGCGGCTCAAATTTGGTGTGACCCTCCATGTTGGACTGCCCAAAGCACAGGAATATGTAAAAGTTAGGGTCCTGGGCGAAGGCCGTCACGTGCATGACCAACATGACCGTCAACAAGGAAAAGCTCAATTTATATTTCATACCTGCTTATGTTTTATTCTGACTACTTCAATTTTGTTACCGTTTGGAATGCCTTGTAGCACTATTGCTATGGATGTGTGCCAACGTTGGCATTAAGATATTAAAAAAAAGACCAATTAGCTGAAATGGTCTTTTAATTTCTATAAAACCCGTGCTTGTTCCTAGAAAGGAAAGAGGCACTGATAACCAAGGAAGCCATTTCTACCTGGCGCTTTATTAGACCCAAGCCGAGTAGGCAATGTGCAATGCGCTTTGTTGAACACGTTCCTAGAGCAGTTATAGGAGGGAGTAAGTTGTAAAAATGGAAAGGCCGTTTGAGAGGAACCTCAAGCGGCCTTTTTGCAATGCTCTTTCTGGTAGACAGTTAATATACCTCAGTCTTGTTAGTAGCAGGCATTTCATTAGCCAGACTGTCTCTGGTATTTTTCTGGACCGTAATAGCCGCAAAGAGGCTTAATAGAAACGACATTGCGTAAAAGCCTTTCTCACTAAGGAATAAATCTGCATTCCAAAGCCCAACAGTAAGCAACACCAATGCTGTAATGGTAGAAAACCAGCTAAGCCCATAATACATATTGGAAACAGGAATACCATCTAATTGGTCACGCACGCTTTTTTGGAGGGAGATAGCTGAGAACAAGCCATACATGAGTATGGTAAAGTAATATCCCTTTTCGTTCAGCATCATGTCGGCGTTCCATAGCCCGATTACATAGGCGCTGATACCAGTAAGTAGAACAAAATAAGAGGCCGCGGCAAATACGTTTGATGGTTTCTGATTCATCTTTGTTTTTCGTTAAATGATGAATCAAAGGTAGAGCAGGCCCCAATCCTTTCTTTTGACATTTGTCAAAAAGCGAAATGCTATACTTGGCTTCTTATTCTGCTCAGCGTTTCTTGACTAATGCCTAAATAAGAAGCCGTTTGCCCAAGCGAGATTCTGTGAAGGATGTGTGGCGAGTTTTCTAGTAACTGTTCATAGCGCTCTTTAGCCGTTTTGAACTGCATGGCCATAAACCGCTCTTCCAGCCGTATGTAGTACTGTTCATTTATAATGCGCACAAGCCGCTCTAGATCCTTATGGGCATCAAACAACTGGTGCAAAGCTTCATAACTAATGCTCCACAAGGTAGATTCCTCCAAAGCCTGTATGTTTTCTACCGCCGGTTTTCGGGAAATAAAGCTGTAAAAAGAAGTAACAAAATTATCCTCGAAGCCAAACCAATAGGTAATTTCCTTTCCATCTAAGTTATAATATCCACGCAAACACCCTTTTTCAAGAAAATATAAGTTGTTGCAAACAGTCCCTTCTTTTACTAGATAGTAATTTCTTGGAATATTAATCTGGGTTAAAGCTCTGGAAAGGGCTTCCCAAGCTTCTGAGGAAATAGGATAGTATTTTGATATGAAATTGTGCAATGCACTCATTTTTAGACTCTTTTGCTATGGAGATGATTAGGACTTTATTGATTTGAAAGAGCGTTTACACCAAGCGGCCTTTCCTCTTTACTTAGCTTACCTTAACAGCTTCTTTCTTTGGGTTTTTTTATAGAATAATTTCAAAGTATTTGCAATACATATGCACCACTCTAATCATCATAACTTAAAAGCCTTAATAACATCATTCTCAGAATTTATTTTCTCAATAAATAAACCTCTCAATTCTGGATAATAATCTTTGCTTTTAAATATTACAGAATTAACAATTTTAGAATTAAGTTTTCTTCTATTAGTTAAATCACTTAAAATAAAGTCTGAAATGTAAACATAGCCTGCCTCAATTTTTTCGATGGTCCCTTTTTCAAAATATGAAATCACCTTTCCACTAATAGATTTAACATTATCACCGTTTGTTTTTAAAAACAAAACTTTGAATAACGCCATTATCTCAAAATTTGAATATTGAATAAAATCGTACTCTAATAATTTTTTCTCCTCCTTAGTCGATTTGGTTGTATCTATTGAACTAATTCTTGACTTTATTGCTTTCCTTTTTCGGTCTACTAATTGATTTAAATGATATGAAACCAACATATCATCAGATTTTGTATCTGAATTAAATATAACTTCGTACAGACCATTTGAATTCAGTTGGCTAGACACAAAGATTAACTTTTTACTTTGCTTAGCATTAAAAGGGTCATTAACATAATAGGCCAGATAATTTTGACCTAAAATTTCATTGGTAATCACAGCAATTCCTGAAACCTTCTTCCTAAACTCACCCCGCCTAGTTTCATACCATATATTTGTGTTCTTTAAAAAATCAAATTGCAACCTTTTCTGGACTTCATCATTTGAATGAAAGTCTCTTTCACTAATTGGGTTTTGCGAATTTGTATACCTTGTAACTTTTAAGTCAAAGTCATCACCACCAGTAGTAACTGTTCTTAAAGTAATCAGCCCAAACTCATCCATTTTATGCCTTTCTTCATCTTTAGCGTTTTTATATGCCTCATAAATACTAAAAACAGTTTGAGCACCATTAATTACCTGAATTCCTTTAATTTTTACACTTGTTGAATCCGAATGAAAATGATCTATTTTATCTGTAATAGCCGTAATGCCATTATTGAAGTACCAGAAGTTAATAGAATTATTTAAAATAGTATTTCTTATTTCTTCATTGAAAAATGAATTTGGCAACGGGTTTCTAATATTTTTATAGAACAATGAGTGACCATACTTTTCAAATAGATTATATATCTCTCTCGGTTTTACTAAAAATATATTAGAAGGAAATGGACTTTTAATTGAAATAACCTGCTCTTTTTCAAATTCTAAATCAAACTCAGATTTAGGAATATAGGGTGTTTCAATAGGATTATGCGTTTTAACACCTTTATACTCTATTTCAATAAATTGTTGTTTAAGCTTAAAAAAATCAATAAATTCAAATGAAATTAAAGGCGATTTAAAATCAGCGATATGCTCTTCAATATCTACATCTCCATTGCAAAGTGCAAGAAACACAAATTTGACCTTCCCATTACTCCTCTTATGTGCTAAAAATTTTTCGTATTGAGAATTAAAATTCTTATTAGAGTTAGAAATTTTTTTTCCAGATAATATCAGCCTAAAATCACTTAAACAAGCTTTTATTTCTTTCGTAATATCTTTTGATTTATTAATATTATTTTTTGCAAACCATTTAGCTTGAACGACATAATAAATTTCTTTTCCAAGCTGATCCTTGTTCGTAAATATCAAATCACAAGAAGAATCATCATTCCCTTCAGTTATTAAACCTTCAAATTCGGACAAATCATTATTTGGCAAATACCTATCTAAAAACCATAAAAGAAAAGAAAAAGATTTCTTTCCATTAACATCTTGCTTTTTAAGATGTTCGTTCTCCTTAAAAATATCAGCTAACTCGTCAATCTCTTTATCAATAACACTATAAAACACTTCGTTTTTCATTATTTTATTTTTCTATAATTATAAAGTCTTACTTATCTATTTGGCTCAAATTTGTAACAAATAAAATTTGCCCCTCCAATTACTTGCTATACATATATGAATCAATCATCAATATACAATATATTGTTTATAGTATATTATATATTGATGATTGATTCATACCCTTAAAGACTCAAAATAAATCAAACAATTGTTATTCAGATTCTTACATAAATTACAAAAAGTGAATTCCTAAAGCTTTGGCTTCCAGTTGATGAGAAATGCATAATAACAATTTGGACACAACCCTGTAAGTATAAAAAGAATAATCTTTACCATGACCAATCCCACCTCACCCACTAACCCAACCATCATCCTCGCAGGAGCCACCGGCCACTTAGGAGGCCTCATGACTATAGAGTTACGCAAAAAAGGCGCGCACGTGCGGGCCTTGGTGCGGCCAGGAACCGAGGCGGCCAAACGTTCTGCCTTGCAAGCCCTGGGTGCCGAGGTGGTGGAGGTGGACTTTCAAAACGCACCGGCCTTGACCCGAGCCTGCCAGGGTGGGACCTGCGTGGTGAGTGCCTTGTCGGGTTTGCGGGATGTGATGGTAGACACCCAGACCCAGCTTCTGAACGCAGCCGTAGCGGCAGGCGTGCCCCGGTTTATTCCCTCAGACTTCGCCATTGATTTTACCAAGCTCACGCCCGGCCATAACCGCAACCTGGACTTCCGGCTGGAGTTTAAAGCCATTCTGGACCAGGCGCCCATTCAGGCCACTTCCATTCTCAACGGCATGTTCACAGATCTGCTCACCGGGCAGGCGCCCATCGTGCTTTTCCCTATTAAGCGGGTCATGTACTATGGCAACGCCAACCAGTTGCTAGATTTCACCACCATTGCCAATACCGCAGAGTACACGGCACTGGCCGCGCTGGATCCCACTACGCCCCGCTATCTGCGCATTGCCGGCGATGTGCTTTCGGTGCAGGGGTTGGTGCAGGCCGCCAGTGCCGCTACCGGCGAACAATTCAAGCCCATGCGGGTAGGAGGGCTGGGAGTCCTCAATGCCCTGATCTCTGTTACTAAAACGCTGGCACCTGGCAAAGGCGAAGTGTTCCCGGCCTGGCAGGGCATGCAGTACATGCGGGACATGTTTGCCGGCAAGGTAAAACTGGAACCCCTGGACAATGCCCGTTACCCGGAAATAAAATGGACCACCGTGCAGGAAGTGTTGGCCACGCGGAAGGGATAGTATAAGGCAACCTGGGAAATGGTTTGGACCTGATCTTATTTAACCGCTTTGCTTTCGCTGCCCTGTAGCAGCCTGGGAACTTGTATCACCCAATTAGGCGTGGTTTTAAGGATGCTGCACAAGTTTCCCTCACCAAAGCATTTCTTTACTCTGCGCTGGTTTCTTATCATTTCTGCGTAAAAACAAAACGGGCCGGTGCTTTTAAAAGCACCAGCCCGTTTTCAATTATTCCTGTAAGGATATTACTTGCTTGGCGGCAACATTACTTTGTCAATCACGTGCACTACGCCGTTGGTGGCGGCTATGTTGGGCATGGTCACGGTGGCGTCATTGATCATCACGCTATTGGTGTGAAGCATCACTTTTAAGGTAGCGCCATTCAGGGTTTTGGGCATCATGTTGTTGGTTAAGTCAGTAGACCGCACATTGCCTTCTACCACGTGGTAGGTTAAAATATCTATCAGCTTTTGTTTGTTCTCAGGCTTCAGCAGGCTTTCCAGGGTCCCCGCGGGTAACGCCGCGAAGGCCTCATTGGTAGGAGCGAACACGGTGAAAGGACCGGCTCCTTGTAAGGCGCCCACCAGGTCAGCGGCTTTCAGGGCCTGCACCAGGGTAGAGAGCGATGGGGTTTCAGAAGCCAGGGCTACAATGTCTTTCGTTCCGGTAGTGGGCGTGGCATCGGTAGTCATGGTGTCATCGGTGGTCACGGTCTCCGTACTGGTAGTGGTGGTGTCTGTGGTTTCGGTGGCTTTTTCATTGGTGTTACAGCCAAAGAGAACAGCGGCTGAAAACAGGAAAATGGTTAACTTTTTCATACGTTTTGGTTTTTGTAGTAGATTGATAATCAAAAGGTAAACTAGCCTGCCCCGGTATTGTTTAGAATTTATTCTGAAGCGAGGAAAAGAGGCGGTTTATTTTTCTGGGTTCCGTGGTGAAGGAAACCTTGTCTCGTTTTTCCGGAGGATATAAGTGGTAGCTCCTTTACAAGGAGAAGCAGAAAGCAATTTAACTACGTTGGCCTGTCAGGGGACAGGCCAAGGAGGAAGTAATCCTATTGCGGGTTCTGTAAGAGCAGGTGGAGGAGAAAGCCAGAACACCCGTCAAAAGTCTTTGTGATTTGTAAGAGGGAATAGTAGGTGTAGTGCCTGGCTGTTTTACGCCTGTTTTCAAGAAAACAGCCCCAAAACGCAGAGGGAGTAACCGGTGGCTACTCCCTCTGCGCTATTTCTATCAATAACCGCCAATCTCCGAACCTTCTTTCTGGTAGCCTTAATGCGGGCGATTACAGCTTGTCAGGTTTTATAGGCGATGAATCTCGGCTACGCCAAAGCTGGAACCGGGGCGTTTTTACCGTCGTTGCCGGTCCATTGTTCCATGGCTTCGGGGGCCGGTCTGGCATTGATGCCTTCTCCGTAGACGGTGGCGGTGCCGTGGGTGTAAAAGGCCTCCCAGTCAACGCCCTGCGGATCTGTGATCCAGCTTTTCTGCGATTTAGAATAGCAGCAGGTACATTCGCCTTCGGCTCTGATGGTGCCTTTGGCGTTTTGCATGTGGGCGTACACGTCGTGCAGTTCTTCCTCGCTGGTCACTTCCAGGCCCAGGTGCTCAATGCCGGTTTCACTGTGCCCGGTAGAAATAGCATAATTGATTCTGGGGTCTTCCAACATCCATTTGGCATAGTCGGGCTTTACCACCGTAGGAGGGGCGTTAAACAAGGCGTTATAGAAGTCAATGCTTTCCTGAAGGTTTTCTACTCTTACGTGTACGTGAAATCTTTTCATGGCTTTACCGTTTTTAATGTTCTGCCCTGAAGACGCCCTACCACCCGAAAAGACGCAAGCTTTCTGAAAATATTTTTAGGTGACGTTTTACACCTGGGTTCTCTGCTTACCCGCCAGTCTGGCAAATACAAATAAGAACGAAGGCCTTATGACAAGGTATATCACCGCGGTAATCATAGACAGAATAAGCCCTACGCCCGTGGGCAGAATGGCGCCAAAGGTAATGGTCATGCCCAGCACAAAGCCCAGCAGGCACTGGGCGCGGTAAACAGGGACAAACAATGCCAGGGCAAATAAACCTAATAGCATATAGCCGGGCAGGTCTTGGTACCCTAGCGAGAAGAAGATGGAGAGGAGGCTGCCAAATAATAAGGCACCGGCAAAGCCAATGACTACATATTTCAGAGATGTAGGCGCACCAGAATACCCAGATTCATTTGAGCTGTCGGCTCTTTTTTCTATGCGAAATAGAAGCACCCAGGTCAGCACCGGAAGCAGAAGCGCTCCCCACCAATTAGAAAAGCTAGGAAGGTTTTCATCTGCCAGGATATGATGGATGGGCACGCCCCCATGGTAATGCTGATAACTCAACAGCGCCCAGATGGCAATGGCTACCAGCGCCGTAAACCAAATCCTTACCTTAAAAAACGATGCCTTGTTCATATGTCAATTCTTTAAAAAAGTTGGTGCTAGTCTTTTGATCATGAGTCGCTAATTGGGTTCACTTATTACTTAACATTTATTCTTCCATTTACCCACTGGTCAAGCCTCAGATTTTTGAAGCAGTTCATTCGTTTTGGGCCTGTTTTGGTAAAAACGCCCCTAAAACGCAGCAGGAGCGACCAACGGCCGCTCCTGCTGCAAAATCTAATATCTAGCGTCTAGCTACTAACATCTTTAAGTCCTTAGAGCAAGGTACTGCCAGAGTAGAGTTTTGCCTGTTTGATTAGAAGCCTCTTTGTCTGCCTGGTGCTAATTCTGGATTCTCTTACTTCCATCTGTTCTTCATTTTCATAATGCGGGTGTACGCGTCATTGATCCTGCTTTCCGGAATTTTCTTTTCCTGCACCAATTCCAGAATAAGCGCTACCAAAGCGGAGCCCGACACAGGAGGTTGACCGGCAATGTTGCCCGAGAATAGCAACACGTCTACGCCCGCGTTGATGGCGCGTTCCACTGCTTCTTTGAGACCGTATTCGGTGCTGATGGCTTTCATGTGCATGTCATCAGAAAAAATGACCCCATCAAATTTCAGGTTTTTACGAAGCAGAGTCGTCATCACTTTCTTAGACAGCGTGGCGGGTAATTTACTGTCATCTAACCTGGTATTCACAATATGCGCCGTCATGACCCCCTGTACCAGGCCTTGTTTGATCAGGCGCCGGTACGGGTCCAGTTCGTTTGGCTGCCAGGTTCGGCTCACATCGGTGAGGCCCAGGTGTGAATCTTCCGTGGAGCTGCCGTGGCCCGGGAAATGTTTTACCACCGTGTGCACCTTAAAGTAATTGTGGGCGGCTATTACCTGGGCCGCGTGTTTGGCAATGATGGCCGGGTCTGTGGAATAGGTGCGCTGCCGCGTACCCAGCACCGGATTGGTAGGGGAGAAGACATCCAGCACCGGCGCAAAATTGATGTTAATGCCTAACCTGGAAAGGGTATAGGCCGTGTTGTCAGCATAAAATTTGGTGCTGTCCAGGATGTCCAGTTGGCCCAGGTACTGTGCTGAGACCATGGCCGGAAACCCGTATTGGGGTTTGAGTCTATTCACTATTCCGCCCTCTTGGGTAATAGAAACGAACAGCGGCGTGGGGGCAGCATTCTGATAGGTGCTAATCAGGTTTTTTAGATTCTCAGCCGCGTTGGTGGGCGTGAGGTGCCGTTCATACATGGTGATGCCCCCAATCCTGCCTTTGGCAATATCCTGGTAAAAGATATTGGTGGTATCCACCATATTAGAGGGCAACCCAATCATTAGCATTTGTCCAATTTTGCTTTCCAGCGAGACGGATTTCTGCGCCCGGCAAAGAAAGGACCCAAGGCAAAGAAGCAGGCAAAGGTGTACGCTTTTCATAAAGTGAAACTGTTGTATAGTAGAGGCTCAAAAGAAGGGTATAAGGTCTGGTACAATTTCCGTTTCCTAGCCCGTTTTTTAAAAGTAGCCCTAAAACAAAGAAGGAGCAACCACCATGGCTGCTCCTTCCTTCTGATAACTAACAACTGACAACTGACAACTAAAAACTAATACCCGAACAGCTCTTTCAAGCTTAGTTGCTTCACGGTGCCGTACTTGGCCAGTTCCTTGAAGTTGAGTCGGTTTTTGGAGCCTATCACCAGAATGGTCTGGTTCTGGCCTTTCACAAACTGCTGCTGGAACGCCTTGATCTGGTCCAGGGTCAGGGCATCCAGGCTCTGGTAGATATCCTTCCGGATATCATGGTCAATGCCCAGCTTACGGGCCTGCTCATAGTTCATCAAGATGCCCACCTTATTAATGCGCTCTGTGGCGATGCTGTTGCGCACCGAGGCCTTGGCGTTGGTGAAGTTGGTCTCGGCTACCGGCAGGTCATTTAACAGTTCCTGCATGCCAGCCATGGCCTCGGGGAGCTTATCAGACTGCGTACCGATGTAGGACATGATGTAGTTGGCGCGGTCTTTCCGGCTGGCGTTAGCAAACCGAGAGCTGGCTGAGTACGCCAAGGCCCTGGACTCACGCAACTCCTGGAACACAATGGCGCCCATGCCACCGTCAAAGTACTCATTATAAAGCCGGATGGTGGGCACCAGCTTAGGGTCATAGTTTAGAGACTTGGTCAGAAATAACAGCTCCGCCTGCACCATGTCATAGTTGGTCCAGTACACCTGGCGCTTGTTAATGTCCAGCTCCTTGAAGGATTTCTCTGCCGGCACTGGTTGCAACGTGGCGGGTACAATATGGCCGGTGTTCAGGGTAGCGGTAATGGCGGGCACCTCACGTGGCCCATAGTACAGCACGCGGTGCTGGTAGGTAGGAATGCTCTTGATGCGGGAGATCAGCTCGGCGGGCTTCACCTTCTTCAGTTCCTGTTCTGACAAGATATGCGTGAACGGGTTCTTAGGACCGTACTTGGCGTAGTTGACCATGGCCACGCTGTGGATGATGTTCTTGTTGAGCTTGGCGTCTTTGCGGTCTTTGAGAATACCGGCTACCAGGTCGTTCAAGGCTTTCTGGTCGGGCTGGGGGTTCTGCAGGAGGCTTTCAAACAGCTGCAGGCCTTTCTCCAGGTTCTCGTCCAGACCAGTCAAAGAAACATACACCTGGTCCTGCCCCGAAGACACGTTAAACGAGCAACCGATCTTGAAGAACTCCTTCTGCAGTTCCTCGGCGGAGTATTTGTCGGTGCCCAGGTATTGCAGGTAATCCACGGCCAGCCCCAGCTTCAAGTCATTGTTGGTGCCCATGTCCAGGATGTAATAAAGGCTGAAGAGGCCGTTCTCCTGGTTCTTGGTGAAGTACACCGGAATGTTGCCTTTCAACGTGCCCTGCTGGATGTCTTTCTGATAATCCACGAACTGCGGCTGCAGGTCAGACACCGGCATAGCCGCCACCTGTTTGTAGTAGTCTGATTGGGCCTCGCGGTTGGCGGGCACCGGGGTAATGGTGGGTTTTTCTACCTTTTGGGCGTTAGGGTCCTGACCGGTGCGCTTGTAGATGAGGGCGTAGTTGTTGCCGTAATAGCGGTTGGCCACGTCCACCACGTCCTGCTTGGTGATCTTCTCAAACGCGTCTTCCTGCTTCAGGTAATCGGCCCAATCCTGGCGGGCAATAAAGGCGTCTACGAAGGCGGTGGCGCGGGCGGCGTTGCTTTCATAGGCCTGCATCTTACTGATCTTGTTCTTGTTCACGATGGCCGGAATAAGCCAGTCTTCAAACTGCCCTTTCTTCACCAGCTCAATCTGCTGCAAGAGCAGGTTCTTCACCTGGTCCAGGGTCTGGCCCTGGCGCGGATTACCGCTCAGAAAATGCGCGCTGTAGTCATTGTAAATCTCAGAGAAAGACCCTGCGCCCAAAGCCGCCTGCTTCTGGTTGATGTTGAGGTCAATCAGGCCGGCCTGCCCGTTGCTCAGAATCTGGTTGATCATGCGCAGCACCAACGCGTCCTTAGATTTTATGCCCCGGAACCGGTAGGCCATTAAGACCATTTCAGATTCCGGACCCAGAATTTCCTTCACCACCGGGGTGGTAATGGGCTTTTCCTGCGGAGGAGTATAGGCGGGCACTTCCTTGTTCTTCCAACGCCCGAAATGCTCGTTGATGGTTTTGATGGTCTGGTCAAAGTCCAGGTCGCCGCTCATGGCAATGGCCATGTTGTTGGGTACGTAGTACTGGTCAAAGTACTTCTTGATCTCGGTGATAGACGGGTTCTTGAGGTGCTCCACGGTGCCAATGGTGGTCTGAGCGCCGTACTGGTGCGTAGGGAACAGCGCCGCAAAGGCCGCCTCAAAGGCCTTGTTGTTGTCATTGTCCAGCGACCGGTTCTTCTCCTCGTACACGGCCTCCAGCTCGGTGTGGAACAGCCTGGGGATCATCACGCCCAACCGCTCCGATTCCAACATGGCCCACTTGGCTATCTGGTTGCTGGGGATATCTCCGTAATAGATGGTCTGCTCTACCCAGGTACTGGCGTTGGAGTTCTTCATACCCATAGCCGCCACCAGCTTGTCATACTCATTGGGTACCGCGTACTTGGCGGCCACCCCCGAGATGGAGTCAATTTGGTGGTAGGTTTTCTTGCGCAACGCCGGGTCTTTCTGGGTGCGGTACGTCTCATACAGCGCCTCAATCTTGGCTAGTTCTTCCTGCTCCTTGGCCCAGTTGATGGTTCCCAGGCGGGTAGAGCCCTTAAAAGCCATGTGCTCCAGGTAATGCGCCAGGCCCGTGGCGTTGGCCGGATCGTTCTTGCTGCCCGCGCGTACCGCGATGTAGGTCTGGATACGAGGCGCGTCTTTGTACTGCGTGAGGTACACCGTCAGGCCATTGTCCAGGGTGTAGATACGCGCCTTGAGGGGGTCATTGGGAACGGTCTTGTACGGGAAGGACTCCTTGGGTGCTTCTACTACCGTGCTAGCGGTGGCGGCGGTGCCCTGGGTAGCTTGGGTAGGCGTGCTGGTCTTACACTGGGTCAAGAGCAAGGCGCCTAGTATGGAGAGGGAAAGAAGTTGTTTCTTCACGGATATAAGGTGAGTTGAGGATGATCAAATATAGGAAAAGGAATGCATTCCCTTTTATAGGTCCTAACGCTTTTAAACAAGGAGTAGTGTATGGCGTTTTGAGCCTGTTTTTGAGAAAACAGACTCAAAATAGGAGTGAATGGGTTTTGGTTTTTCTAAATGATGGATGGTTTTGGGGAATAGAAAAGTAGCTTCTTTGGGAAATGCGTTTTCCTTCTGCCGTTTCCGCCGTTGTTGGTGTTGTTACCGAGAACTTCAACTGCCTCTCCTTTGACAAGTGCCTTGTCCCCTAACCCATTCCGCTTAAGCCTAGGATTGACCGCTTTTCTATGTATTCATGGGCTTTCATGTTGCATCTTCTCCCTCCGAGCGCTCACGGCCGCGGGGCCCCGCCTTCCGCCCTCGCGCTGTGCCCTCGCCTGGCCCCGCAGGGCCTGCCGCTGCCGCGGCTCCGGGTCGAGTGCTAGGCGCTCAGCCGAAAGGCTGGAAAAGGGGAAATGCGTGGTTGTATCCTTCAATAAGGCATTTGTAGCAAAAGGTGTTTTGGGTACGATTTTCTGAAAACAGGCTTAAAACGCATCACCGCTCTCCAAAAACAACCCCGTCACTTCAACGCTGACTCCCCCCTTGAGGGGGGCGAAGGGGGAGTTTACACAGGAGAGACTGCGTTGCTGATTAAACTGTTGCCCTCTTCCTCGTCCCCCTTTGAAGGGGGTAAGGGGATGATACACGCATTTCCGACTCAGGACTCGTGACTCAGGACTCGCGACTCGACGCTAGCGTATGGTCTTCGGCTGCAATGCCCAGTTTCTCCGCCAGGAGCTTCAGGGTCTGACGGGCATCCTCTTGGTTATCAGTGCGCAGTTCATAGTCTGCCGAGGGGGATTGGGAGTAAAGCCCGATGGTGTACCAGGTCACCAGAGGCGCTGACTCCTCGCCGTGCGAATGCCCGTGATCATAGTCATGTGCCGCCTGCAAAGAGGTAAGGGTTATGCGCTGGAACGCAGGCAATGGCGCCCATTTGCCGGTCTTGAACCCGAACATGCTCAGGTACTCGCGCACGCGCCGGTGCTGCAGATCTAGCTGGAAGCCGTGGTAGGTGAATTTGAACAGGAACCCCAGCACTACCAGCAAACCACCTACTGCCAGCATCTGGGTCTGGTCGGCACCCTCGCCCCACCACCAGGGACTGCTGGCCGTGGCTAACCCAACCAGAAGCAAGACATAGCCCAGATAACTCAGGCTCCCAAAGAAATTGTCGGTTTTACGGTCAAAGAGGTGGCTCATGCAAGGGGGAAAAGAAAAACCTGTGAAACGGGTGAGGTCTCACAGGTTTACGAAGGAATTAGAAATCGGTGTCTAGCCCGAGGCGGGTTTTCAGGTCTTTGAGGGCCGGGTAAATATCTGCCAGGTAATTGTACTTGTCCTGGGAAGTGTAAAGGTTGCGGCCGTTTTCCTGCTGCACCACGTCTATGGTCACCTGCAGGCGGTTGTGCCCCAGGCCCTGGCGCAGGTACAGCAGAAACTCCGGCTTGAAGCTATTGAATTCCGCTACCTGTACCTCGTTTTCTACCTGCAGGTGCACTTCGGCTTTCTCAGCATCAAAATACCACTCACGGTTCAGGATGGTGTATTCCAGGGTGCGGTCTGTGTGCTTGACGCGGTCTACGTACAGTTGCCAGAGCTGCTGTAGTTTGTGCTGGTTGATGGTGGGTAAAGAGCCGGGCACGTAGGCTTCGGTTTCCTCTTCTAGTACCTCTACCATAGGCGCCGCCGAGGCTGCCACCCGTTCCTCAATGTTTTTCAGGCTGGGTAGTTTGGAGACCTTGCGGCTGGCCAGCGGGGAAGCAACCGTCCGCAAGGGAGCCGCCGGGGCCGCCATGGCGGGAGCCGGTTTCTCTGCTGCAGGTACCGGTGAAGGAGCCTCGGCCGGGTAGGTGTCAAACATGGGGTCTTCGCCCGCGTCCATATCTGCCGGAGCAGTGTTGTGGTGCGTTTCGGGGCTGTTTTTGGCAGAACCTGCCTCAACCGGGGCGGCGGACGCCAACGTGGGAATCGGCATTTTCGGCGTAGCCGAAGGTGCCGGTTGTGGCGTACCCAGAGCAGGAGTCGAACTCGCAGGGGCTGGCGCGGCTACGCCGGAACTTCCATTAGTTTTTTTTTTAACCTCTCCGGTTACAGAGACGTCTTGGGCCAGTTGCAGGGCGTGCGGCAGGTGCGCCAGTTTCATGAGCAGCAGTTCTACGTGCAGCCGTTGGTTCTTGGCAGATTTGAAGTTCTGGTCACAAGTGCCTACCAGGTTCAAGCCTGAAAGCAGGAAACTTAGCGACGCTTCCTGGGCCTGCACCGCATACTGCGCCTTTATGTTCTCAGACACCTGCAGTAACTGAATGGTTACCTGGTCTTTGCACACCAAAAGGCTCCTGAAATGCTCGCCAATGCCCAGCACGAAGTTGTGTGAGTCAAAGCCGTTCTTCAGGATCTCATCATATAAAAGCAACGCGCCGCTCAGGTTCTGCGTGAGTAGGAAGTCGGTAAGCCTGAAGTAATAGTCATAGTCCAGGATGTGCAAGTTCTGCACGGTGGCCTTGTAGGTGAGGTGGTTGCCCGAGAAGGTCACCATCTGGTCAAAGATGGAGAGGGCATCACGCAGAGCGCCGTCGGCTTTCTGGGCAATCAGGTGCAGGGCATCGGCATCGGCTTTGATTTCCTCTTTGCCGGCAATGCTGTCTAGGTGCCGTACCATGTCTTCAATCTGAATGCGGTTGAAGTCAAAAATCTGGCACCGTGATAAAATGGTGGGGATGATCTTGTGGCGCTCAGTGGTAGCCAGAATGAAAATGGCGTAGGACGGCGGCTCTTCTAGAGTCTTCAGAAACGCGTTAAACGCCGAGTTGGAGAGCATGTGCACCTCATCTATGATATAGATCTTGTACTTGCCCGCCTGGGGCGCATAGCGCACCTGCTCCACCAGGTTTCTGATATCATCTACGGAGTTATTGGACGCCGCATCCAGCTCATGCACGTTGAACGAGCTGTTGTTGTTGAAGCTCTTGCAGGAGTCACAAACGTTGCAGGCCTCTATCTCTGGGGTAAGGTTCTGGCAGTTAATCGTCTTGGCCAGAATACGCGCACAGGTGGTCTTGCCCACGCCCCTAGGTCCGCAGAACAGGAACGCCTGCGCCAGGTGGTTACTGCTGATTGCGTTCTTTAAAGTAGTGGTAATATGGTGCTGCCCCACCACGCTGTCAAAGGTGGTAGGACGATACTTACGGGCCGATACAACAAAATTCTCCATCGCTCTACAAAGTTAATCGATTTTGATTCGACTCCGCCAGGAATCGAACCAAGATTTATAGGTTCTTAGTTTAGTGCAAAGGAGAGGGCGGCTGGAGGCTGTTTTGGGAAGGCTGGGGCAGAAAGGGAAAAGTGGAGTTAATTTCGAATTGGCCTTTGTGTTAAAGCCTTCCTCAAATGTGATTGTATCTAGCTAAAAGATCCAATGGCTTCCAATCACCGCAGACTCTCCCCTTGAGGATTGCCCAAACGAGAGTTTGAGGCAGCGAGCGAAGCTCTGCAGAGGGGTGTTTACACCTGCGAGCACACGTTCCCGTAAAATGCTTTTATGCCCAATAGGATAATCCCCTACCGTCCAGACCTCAAGGAGAAGGCCAGGCAGCTACGCAAGAACAGCACCCTAGCGGAGATCCTCCTGTGGGAGGAGTTCAAAGACAAGAGGCTAGGCTACCAGTTCCACCGGCAGGTGCCCATGCTGAACTACATCGTGGACTTCTATAGCCATGAGTTGCGTTTAGCAATCGAAGTAGACGGCGACAGCCACAATGACAAAGTAGAGTATGACCAGCAATGGGAGCAGGAGTTGGAGGCGTATGGGATCACCGTTCTGCGGTTTGAGGACATTGGCGTGAAAAGGCGAATGGCCTATGTAATGCAGGAGATCTATTTGTGGATTGAGGAGTATAAGGAAGGCAAAAGCGGTTCTCCTGTGTAAACACCCCTCTGCGCTCCACTCAAGGGGAGAGTCTGCGTTTATTGGGCGGTAATGGTTCTTTTTTTCTGCGTCTGTTGCCTTATAAAAGAGTTAAATCTTTTCTTCTCCTACCTAAACGGCCACTTCACTAGACTCACCTGTCCCATAGCGTCCTTCTCATATTTCGCCACACATTGCTTTTGAAACTGCGGCTCAAAATTCTCTGTGCCTGGGTACACTTTCTGGGGCGCAGGCTGGCCTTTCAGGAAAAAGTACACGGTGGTGGTGCCGTATTTGGTGTGGGGCATGAAGTCGCCGTACTGCTGCATCTGGTCCCAGAGCGTATCTGAGAGCGTAACGGCGTAAATGCGTTGGATAGGCCCGGTGTTGTTCTCGTTGCGGTACATGACTATCTCCGTGAAATCGCCGGAAAGGTCATCTACCCCGGGCTGGGTGAAGGCGTCTTTCACAAACCATATAATCATAGCGGCAACCACCGCCAGCAGTACATATTTTAACTTTTTGCCAGTCATAGAAACAAGAGAAAGGTACTGTGGCAAACTTAGGCAATTCTGGCCCAACCCGTAAATCTAGTTTTTCTGTTTAGAGGCCGTTTTTAAGAAAACAGGCCTAAAACAGAATTTTACCGGTTTCTGCGCCTGAAATGGCGCTTCAGGATAACATTTTTCCAAGGATTCAGTAAATGCAATACCTGCCGCCAACCTGCCGGAAACGCTTTTGGGCGTACCTGCCAGCGGCGGCAAAGGCGCTTAGCCTTAGCAGGGCACACCTCTTTTACCTAACAGCACAAGCAACAACAGACAATTATGGAACTGGACGATATGGCCCCCGAAGTGGCCAAAGAATTTTACCCGCAGGCCCTGCAAATGCTGCATGAAAGTGGCTTGCCCTTCTTAATGGGCGGTGGCTTCGCCCTAAGGCAGTACACCGGCATGCAGCGCGACATGAAAGACATGGACGTGTTCTGCAAGGCCGGCGATTGCCCGCGCCTGCTCAAGATCTTCTCAGACGAAGGCTTCAAAACCGAACTGGTAGATGCCCGCTGGCTGGCCAAGGCGTTCAAAGACGGCAAGTACGTAGATTTCATCTTCAACAACCCCGCCAGTAACATGCCCGTGAACGACGGCTGGTTCAGGAGGGCCCCAGAAGGCACGGAGTTTGGCGTTCCCGTCAAGTACATCTCCGCTGAAGACCTGTTCAAATGCAAAATCTATGTGCAGAACCGTGAGCGCTATGATGGCTCAGACCTCAACCACCTCATCCTGCGCCACGGCGATAAAATGGACTGGGAGCGTATTCTGCAGACCCTGGAGCAGCACTGGCAACTATTGCTCATGCAACTGCTGTCCTTCCAGTTTGTGTACCCCTCAGAACGGGACATTATTCCGCGTGACCTTTTTGATGAATTGATTCTGCGCGCCAAAGAACAGTTTGACATGCCGCCGCCCACAGAGAAGGTATGCCGTGGCCTGCTCATTGACCAAACCCAATACGCCCCGGCCGTCACTGAGTGGGGCTTCAAAGCCATGACCATCATGACTATCTAGTTTTTAGTTGATCGTTAGTAGTTGTTCGTTGTAAGACGAGCTTCTTTTAAACAACCAACAATGAACAACCAGCAATTTTTAAAATGGAACAACAGCCCCAACCTTTTGTCACGCCACAGCCAGTTCAGCCTTTACAAGCTGTAAACCAACTACCCCAGGGCCAGCCTGAACAACCGCCCCAACAAGCGACCCCGCCGGTAAGGATTGCGGCCGTTGGCGACATTCACGTGCGCGAAACCGACAAAGGAAAATGGGTGGAGTTCTTTAAGGCGGCCTCAGACCAGGCAGATGTGCTGCTTCTCTGCGGCGACCTCACCGATCACGGCTACGCCAAGGAAGCCGAGGTGCTGGCCGAGGAAATGTGGGCCTGTACTATTCCGGTGGTCTGCGTGCTAGGCAACCATGACCATGACAAAAACCAGCACGAGGAAATCAGGTCTTGCCTGATCCGGGACAATGTCCATTTCCTGGACGGGGATGCCGTGGTAATCAAGAACGTGGGCTTTACCGGCGTGAAAGGATTCGGGGGTGGTTTTGACCAGCACATGCTGTCTATGTTTGGGGAAGTGGCCAACAAAGCCTTCGTGCAGGAAGCAGTAGACGAAGCCCTCAAACTGGAGGCTGGCCTCTCGCGCCTGGATACTGAATACCCCGATATAAAAAAGATAGCCCTTCTGCATTATTCGCCCATCAAAGCCACCGTAGAAGGGGAGCCCGAGGCCATCCACCCGTTCCTGGGCTGCTCCCGCCTGGCTGAACCCCTAAACCGCCAAAACGTGCTGGCCTGTTTCCATGGCCACGCCCACATAGGCACCCTGGAAGGGGAGACCTCGCACGGCGTAAAGGTATTCAACGTGGCTAAACCTATTTTGCAGAAAGCCGGATTCGCCATGCCGTTTTTCCTGTTTGATGTGTAATTTCTAAGAGGCTTGGTAGGTAAAGTAGGGGCAATCCCTTGTGGTTGCCCTTTTAGTTGGTTTGGGTCTGTGTGAACACCAGTAATTGAGGGAAAGGCAATAATAGATGAAGGAGAAGGGTGCCATTGGCGCCCTTTTTTGTGTGTAATAATGCTAGGTTCAGCAGCAGCAGCAGCAACAGACCCCAGCCAATTACTTGACTACCCAATTTTTTGGTTTGCTTAAAGAATTAGGTGGGAAATGGGTTTTAAGCCTGTTTTTGCAAAAGTAGCCCCCAAACGCATTTGCTTGAAATAGTGATTATTCCCTTGCCCCACAGCGGAGGGCAGGAAACAGCCTGCAACGGAAGTTTCTTTTATCTACCCTTTTGCCGGCAAGTAAATAAGAATGAGTAATTTAAGACTTTGATCTGCAAATTCTCACTCAAAATAGATCCTGAATTCTATAATGAAAAACAATAGTATAATTAAAAAGCTTTCCCTTTTCCTGGCAACGGGTGGCATAGTGCCCCTACTTTTGGGAGCAATACCTGCCACTGATTGGCTCCGGTTAAATATAGACCCAAGAATGTCCGTGGAGTTCCCCAGCCAACCTACTTTGAATGGTGGCCCAGGCTCCAACATCTTTTATACCATAACCCCAGAAGCATCTTATATGGCTGTAGCTATTAATTACAACAGCCAACCTGGCCTTAAGCCCATCACTAAGCCTTATGCCTATTATGTGAACATGATGAACTCACACATTAAGGATACCAAAGGAACCTTGATAGACTCTTCTTCCTTTGAATTAGATGGATTTAAAGGCCTACAGTTTTCCTTTACAGCCATTCCCCCAAAGGGCACTAAACAGATTACCCGTACTAAAAGAGTCATTTTTGTAGAGGGACGGGTGTATCAGGTGGAGCATATGTTTCTCACCCCGGCTACAAAAACCAGTCAGGAAAAGCTGCGGAAATATTTTGATTCAATGCGACTAACGCGCTAATAACCCTTCTTTTCCTGTTGTTGGCAAGAGTACTGCTTGGTGAAAGTAGACATTCTCAACATAAAGCACGCTCACCCTGTTTTAACCCTGTTTTTGAGAAAACGCCCCCAAAACAGGGTTACTTTTTAATCCGGCCAATGCGGCTGAAGATGGGGAAACGCACTTCCAATTCCTCGCCCTGGGGCCAGAGTGGCCTTATCTCTTTCATAAGTTGCTCCACTGGGTTTTCCCATTTCTGTTTGATATAAGTCTGCACGCTGGACCAGGAATTAAGGTAGCCTTCAAAATCAGAGAAAGCCCAATGCGTGACAATGGCTCCGGTGAAAGACGGCTCCTCCTGGAATGGGAACGGAAGGCTGGCATAAGCCTCGTCAATGTAGCGGCGCTCAAAATCCCAGTACGGGCCCACGGTCTTGGTGTAGAAATGGTTGAAGGGCGCGTCTATTTCCGGAGAGATGGAAAGTAGCCCATAGCCCCAGAGCGCCAGAATAGCCTCGGGTTTGGCTACCCGGATCACCTCCTGGTAAAACTTGTCCAACTCAAACCAGTGCACCGCCTGGCCCACGGTTATTAAATCAAAGGAATTTTCTGGGAAGGTGGTCTGCTCTGCCGGCATTTGGTAGTAGGTGATGCGGTCAGAAGCGGGGGCCTGCGCCAACTGCTTTTCACTGATGTCGGTGGCGTGTACGTGGGTGAAGAAACGGGCCAACTCCAGGGCAATCTGTCCGTTGCCGGTTCCGCAGTCCCAGGCCAGTTGGGTGTCAGGCACCAGCTTGTGCAGGTGCTCATACAAGGCCGCAGGGTAGGTGGGCCTGAACTTTTTATACAGATGGGCCTGGGTGGAAAAATTGTCTTTTGGTGCCATAAAAGGGACGTATGTAAGGTGAGGGACAATCAGGTTAACGCGGGCCCGCTTCCCTGACGCGCGTTAGCCTTTTTTACTTATAAGCCTTACCTTTGTTTATCTATTTGTTGAATTTAACCTGATACCCATATGTCTAACGGATTTTTCAATGTTCCTATTCCGGTAAACGAGCCCGTGAAGAGCTACGCGCCCGGCAGCAAAGAAAGAGAAGAACTTCTTACCGCCTATAATTCGCTGCGCGAGCAGCAACTGGATATCCCTATGTACATTGGGGGTGAAGAGGTGCGCACCGGCAAGACGGTGAACATTGCGCCGCCGCATGACCATAAGCGCGTGATTGGCCAGTTCCATGAAGGCAACGCGAAACACGTAACCCAAGCCATTGACGCCGCCCTGGCCGCCCGCGAGAAATGGGCCGCCATGCCTTGGGAAAGCCGCGCTGCCATCTTCCTCAAAGCCGCCGATCTGCTGGCCGGACCTTTCAGGGCCCGTATGAACGCCGCCACCATGCTGGGTCAATCCAAAAACGCCTTCCAAGCTGAGATTGATGCCGCCTGCGAGCTGATTGACTTCTTCCGGTTCAACGTGAAGTACATGACCGAGATCTACAAGATGCAGCCCGAGTCATTGCCCGGCATGTGGAACCGCCTGGAGCACCGTCCGCTGGAAGGATTCGTGTTTGCCTTGACCCCGTTCAACTTCACCTCCATTGCCGCCAACCTGCCTGCCGCCCCGGCCATGATGGGTAACGTGGTGGTATGGAAACCAGCCAACACGCAGGTGTACTCGGCTAACGTGATCATGGAGTTGTTCCAGGCCGCGGGCGTGCCCGATGGCGTAATCAACCTGGTCTATGTAGACGGACCTACCGCCGGAGACGTGATCTTCAAGCACCGTGATTTCTCTGGTATCCACTTCACCGGTAGCACCGGGGTGTTCAACAACATCTGGAAAACCATTGGCGAGAACGTAGGCAACTACCGCAACTACCCACGCATTGTGGGCGAGACCGGCGGCAAGGACTTTATTGTGGCCCATAAATCGGCGAACGCCAAAGAAGTGGCTGTGGCCATTACCCGCGGCGCGTTTGAGTACCAGGGGCAGAAATGCTCGGCGGCCTCGCGTGCCTATATCCCCAGCAACCTGTGGGAAGACGTGAAAGCCCACGTGATAGAAGACCTGAGCACCCTGAAAATGGGAGATCCGCAGGACTTCGGGAACTTCGTCAACGCCGTGATTGATGAGAAGTCCTTTGACAAGCTGGCCAAGTACCTGGATGCCGCCAAGAAAGACAAGGGGGTGGAGATCATTGCCGGAGGCAACTATGACAAGAGCAAAGGGTACTTTATTGAGCCTACCATCATTGTGGCCCAGGATCCTAAATACGTGACCATGTGCGAAGAGCTCTTCGGGCCGGTGTTGACGCTATATGTGTATGATGAGAATGAATTTGAGGAGACCCTGGAACTAGTAGACACCACCTCTCCGTACGCCCTGACCGGTGCCATCTTCTCTAATGACCGCTACGCCGTGGAGACTGCTACCAAAAAGCTGACCCACGCGGCCGGTAACTTCTACATCAATGACAAGCCTACTGGGGCCGTTGTAGGCCAGCAGCCGTTTGGCGGGTCACGCGCCTCAGGTACCAATGATAAGGCCGGTTCCATGCTGAACCTGCTGCGCTGGACCACGGCCCGTACCATCAAAGAGACGTTTGTGCCGCCGGTTGATTACCGCTACCCGTTCCTGCAGTCAGGTAGCGCCAAAGAAGGAGCTATCTAAGCGTTTTAAGCCCGTTTTTATGAAAACAGCCCCAAACTGGAAATCCGGTTTGGGGCTGTTTTGTTTTAGGAGCTGGAATTTCAGGATGGGCTTTATTTTCAGGATGCGGTTTCTATTTGGCTTAGGGCCAGACCTGGATAATGCCGCTTATCTAGTGAACGCAAATCTGTAAGGCTATTGTACTACAACTCTTCTAACCACTTTCCCAAACTCAGGGGTCTGGAAATGGAAAAGGTACACGCCAGCGGCCAGGTGATCTACTTTGAGTGGCTGGGCAGGTTTTTCGGAAATGCGTTGCACTAACCGGCCACCCAGGGTATAGATGTCAGCTGAAGTCCAGGAGAACTGGGTTTGAACCACGCCACCCTCGGTTGGGTTGGGGTAAACCACCGCCAAAGACGCCTCACCGGGCTCAGAGACGCTTAACGGGGTGGGGCAGACGTTGTTCACCTGGTTCCGGATGTCGGCCATTTGGGTATAGAGCATGTTGCCGGGGCAGGCGGTGTACCCGGTCTGGCAGCCGTCGCGGTGGCCCAGGACGTTGGGCATCATGGCAGTGGCCATGTAAGTTGAGGGCCCTATAGTGTGGGAAGTGCTGCCAAACACGTCTATGTTGTCTTTTTTGATCTTCCACTTAATCACTTTATAGAGTGACTCCATGGCTTTCTGGGTAGGCAGTGTGTTGGTGAAATCGCCTAGCAGACAGATGCCCATGGCGTTGGAATTGTTGCTGCACAGGTGGGCGCCCAGCACATAGTCATGGTCAAAGTTTCCCGCAGGGTTGTCGCGGCCCTGGAAAATGGTGCCGTCTGGGGCGATGAGGTAGTTGTAGCCAATGTCTGACCAGCCGTTGGAATTACGATGGTAGAGGTAAATGTCGCGTACCACTTTTACGTGGTCTGTAGCGGTGTTAGAGCCCGCGGCGTGGTGCACGGCCACGTGCTTAGTGGCAGTATAGGAGCGCGTATAGGTAGGAGCCTCCAGGCCGGCGCGCCATACAGAGGTAGGCACTACCTCAAAGGCGCACTCGCCGTTGCCTTCGCGCTGGGCCACCTTGTTGTTAGGGCTGGCTTTTACCGTGCCGGATGAAATAAACAGCAACCGAAGCTCACCGGTAATCTTGCCGCTGTAAAAGGTGATGGTCTGCCCCGGGTTCTCCAAAGAAACCAACGCTGATTGGTCCTGGTGCGGATCTGGTACTACTTTAAGGGTGTCTTGGCCGTGCAGGAAATAGCTGCCGGGCAAAGGGCAGGTGTCACACTTCACGGCAATGGCCCCGGCCTTTTGCAAGGGGAGCACATAGGTTTGGCCCGGTTGCACAGTCATCGTGGTGTCCCTAACCGGGTTAAGGCCCTGGGCAGCGGCGGCCCCGCCAAGACAAAGGAATAAGAAAGAGAATAGGGGTAGAAGTTTGTTCATAGGGGCAATGATGGAAGAAGAAGCATTTTTTAGAGCTATGGGCTTTTTGCCAATAGCTCATGAATATCCTTGTTAAAGTAATTCTTTCATCCAGAGGATGCAATAACTGAGACCTGCTTTTTAATTTTATTTAACGCACTTGGGATAATCTGCGAAAAGAATGGCAAAAGTATAGCCTTCCAAGAACCTAATTTGTGCGATTGCCCTTGAAAGTAGACAGAGTAGAAAGCATACAACCCTGCATGTACTCCTTTAGCTAAGGATGCAAGTAAGGAAGTTTGAGAGGAAGATTATCCCCCTGAGTTAAGGGACAACCCCAGTATTTAATCTTAACTAGACTGAATACTAAAATTAGAGCCAACCATGGGTTTTGTGACCAATCTTTCAATGGAATGGAAAAGGTATTATGAATTAGTAATTAAATTTATTTAATAAGGATTGCAATCATTTTAACCTTAACTACTATTGTATTGACCTTTTAAAATTTAATCATTATTAATTTGGTTCCTACTTTTTGGTTTTGTTATATTTGATAGGTTATACAGCAGAAAAAATAAAGCTCAAATACTTTACTGAAGGGGTGGGTAGATGGCTAGCTATCAGAAACAAAGACCTTCAAAGGACCTTTTTTTATCCCCTCTCTAAAGGTGCAAGAGCCGCAGAAGCTCAGGACCGAGGAGGGCCAGTAGCCGCCTAGGTACCTTCCGTTTTTGTTGAATCACCTTAGGTGCAGCCCTATATAAAGCATTACCCTCTTTGACTGGTGCCAGTCAAGGTTAAAAATAGATTTTCAGCCCAAGCTTTACTAAAATGTTAAAAACATGAAAAGAGTTTTTACTTTGATTTTATTCTTATTGATAAGGTCTGCCAGTCTGTTTGCGCAGGATGTTACCTTAACCGGGACAGTTTCTGATAAGGCTGAGTCCTTACCGGGCGTAAGCGTTGTGGTGAAAGGCACTACCAAAGGCACCGCCACAGATGTGAACGGCAAGTTCAGCCTGAATGTAAAGCCAGGGGATGAATTAGTGTTCTCTTTCATTGGGTATAAAACACAGACGGTTCCTTATACCAACCAAAAGCAACTGAGCGTAAATCTGGAGCCTAATGCCTTTGAGCTGCAGGAGACGGTAGTAGTTGGGTATGCCACCCAGAAAAAAGCCACCTTAACCGGCGCGGTATCTTCCGTAAGCGGCGAAGTGTTGAACCAAAGAAAAGTGGCTTCTTTATCAACGGCTCTACAAGGCACCATGCCTGGCGTTACGGTGCAGCAGACCTCTGGTCAGCCTGGAGCAGACGGTTCTAACATTAGAATCAGGGGGATTGGCTCCATTAACTCCAGCACCTATCCATTGGTATTGGTAGATGGCGTGGAGATGGACATTAACCAGGTAGATCCTAACATAGTAGAAAGCGTGTCTGTTTTGAAAGATGCGGCTTCTGCTTCTATTTATGGGTCAAGGGCGGCCAACGGGGTAATCCTGATCACCACCAAGCGCGGGAAAGAGGGCAGCATCACTACCTCTTACAGCGGGTCTGCCACCGTGCAGCGCCCCACCAACATGCCAAAAGTGGTAAGAGCCTGGCAATACCTTCAGGCGGAACTGCAGTCTTTTGATAACGCAGGAGTAAGCGTGTCTCCAGCCCAGCGAGAGCAGCAGACAAAGCTTATTGAAGACCAGAAGAATCTGAAGCCAGACAACTGGAACCGCTATGACACAGACTGGAAAGAAGAAACCCTGAAAGACTATGCCTTGCTGCACCAACACAATGTGTCTGTGGGCGGAGGAACTGAGAAACTGAGAATGTTTGGCTCTGGCTCTTACCTGACCCAGGATGGTTTGATCCCTAACAACAGTTTTAACCGTACCAACATTCAGGTGAACACAGATGCCAAGGTAACGTCCTGGCTGAAGGCCGGCCTGATTACCGGGGTACGTGAATCCAATACTCTGGCGCCTGGCGTCAGCACCCCTAAAGGGATTATCAACAAGGCGCTCTACATGCTGCCTACCCTTTCTGCCGCCCGTGAATTGGACGGTAATTGGGGCTACGGTAAAAACGGCGATAACCCAACCGCGCAGGCCTACGCCAGCGGGGAAAACAAAAACAAAAGCTCTGAGATTTTGCTGAACGGTACCTTAACGGCCACTCCGCTGGCTGGTCTGGAACTGGTGGCGCAATATTCCCGCCGCAACGTGACCGGCCGAAGCAGAAGTCTGGTAACGCCTTATACTACTTCCCTGAAAGGTCAGGTACTGGGTATTTACCCGGCAGAAGACGGCCTTAATGAAGGATGGTCCCAGACTATCCAGAATAACTTTAGAACCCAGGCTTCTTATGAGAAAGATTTAGGCAAGCATTACACCAAGGTACTGGCTGGTTTCCAGACCGAGGAAAGTGACTTCTCTTCCTTTTTTGGTGCCAAGCAAGGCTTTGAGCTGGGCCGGTATTACTTAGGAAACGGCGACGGTGCCACTGCCACCTCTGGTGGAGGAGCCAGCAGCTGGGCCCTTATGTCAGGTTATGCCCGCGTTAACTACACCTTTGATGACAAATACCTTCTGGAGGTAAACGGCCGCTATGACGGTTCGTCCAGGTTCGTGCCTAAAAACAGATGGGGTTTCTTCCCTTCCGTGTCATCTGGCTGGGTAGTATCCAGAGAAACCTTTATGGAGAATCTTACTAAGATAGACCTGTTAAAAGTAAGGGCTTCTTACGGCTTGCTGGGTAACCAGAACATAGGCAATTATCCTTATACCGCTACCATTAACCCTGGTTACGGTTACTACCTGGGCGACAACAAAGAATTGGTGCCTGGTGTGGCCCAGACAGAACTGGAAAACAGCAACATTGGTTGGGAGCAATCAAAACAATTCAACGTGGGGGTAGATGCCAGTCTTTGGAGAGGCAAATTGTCTTTAACCGCAGACTACTACATCAAGAGCGTGTATGACATGCTTATGAAATTCCCGCTGCCTTATTATGCAGGCATTAGCCCGGCTTTCACCAACGCAGGTGATATGAAAAACAAAGGCTGGGAAGTAAGCCTAACCCACCGCAACGAGATAAACGGTTTCTCTTACGGCGCTACCTTCACCTTGAGCGATAACCAGAATGAAATCACCAACCTCAATGGCTTGAACTCTCAGGACAGAACCATGGTGGAAGGTTACCCTAACCAGGGTATCTGGGGGTACCTGACAGATGGCTACTACCGCGACTGGGATGATGTGGCTGCCTCGCCTAAATTGGGTACTTCGGCCCGGCCTGGCTTTGTGAAGTACAAGAAGGTCTATCAGGCAGATGGCGTGAACCCTCTTTTGATAGATTCCCGTGACCTGGTGTACCTGGGAGATCCCTTCCCGCACTTTGAGTATAGCCTTAACCTGAACGCCGGTTGGAAAGGCTTTGACCTGACCGCCTATATCCAAGGTGTGGGTAAGCGTTCCACGTTCATGAGCGGTGTGGGTCTTAAACCTTTCGCTAACGGCAGTAACCTGTTTGAGCACCAGTTAGACTCCTGGACCCCAGAAAACCCTAATGCCGAATATCCTTTGCTGGTGCCTGAGGCCAACTCATCAGACAACTTTGTACGGTCAGATAAATGGGTGCGTGACGGTTCTTATACCAGGTTGAAGAACGTGGTATTGGGCTACACTATTCCTAAGGCCCTTTCCCAGAAAGTGAAGGTGGAAAGCTTTAGGGTATATGTGAGCGGGCAAAACCTGTTCACCAGAAGTAATTTCTTTGAAGGATATGACCCAGAGGTAAGCTACGGCGGCGGCGTTGGCGGGGAGTTCTACCCCATTATGCAGACCTACACCCTGGGCGTTGACTTGAAATTCTAATCTTGAAATCGGCATGAAAATGAAAAATACTTTCAGAAAACTGTTCGCCGCAAAGGTGTTCCTTTGCGCGGTAGGCTTGGTCGCTCTATCCGGTTGCGAGAATTTCCTGGACCGGGAGCCTCAAAGTGATTACCTGTCCTCTAACTTCTATAACAATGAAGGCGCAATCAAGCAAGGCGCCAACGGGGTATACCAGCGGTTGAAAATGAACCATGGCTCCACCAGCAATATTCCTTTCTCCATCTTATGGGATATGTACACCCCCTTCGGGATTGAGCGGGCCGACAATAGCTCTGTGGGGGTAGGTAACGTTGATCTGAGAACCAACTTTACCCAGGAACTATTATGGTCTACCCTCTACACCTCAGTGGCCCGGGCCAACACGGTGTTGGACGGCGCGGCTCCTTACTACGGCGAGTTGAACGACAACGCCAAGCGGTACCTGGCCGAGGTAAAGGTGCTGAGAGCCCATTTCTACATTCAGTTGGTTTCCCTGTTCGGTGACGTGCCTTACTTTCCTACCTCTGTGACCGCTGAGCAGTTACAAGGAGTGAACCGTACCCCCTGGAACGAGGTGGTAGACGCCGTGATAGCGGATCTGGATGATGCCTCTGTCAACCTTCCCTGGACTGCCACGGAATGGGGCAGGGTAGATAAGTCTGTGGCGCAGGGGTTGAAAGCCCGCATAGCCCTTTATGCCGGTTCATGGCATAAATTTGGGTATGGCATGAGCGGCATAAAGAACCCTGCGATGGCAGAGAAGTATTTTAGGATTTCAGCGGCGGCAGCCAAGAAAGTGATGGATGAGAGCGGCCGCGGGTTGGCCGTTAACTACAATGACCTGTTTACCCGCACGGGGCAGATGAAGGCAGATGTAAAGCGCGAGAACCTGTTCTTTATGATGTTCTCAGACTTTGGCGATAAAAACTCCCATTACATGTCTTTGGGGGAGCAGGTGCGTATGATTGGCCAAAGCGGCCGGTTCCCTACGCAGCAGTTGGTAGATACCTATGAAATGGCCAACGGCAAACGCATTGATGAGGCAGGGGCTGGTTACAATCCCAAAGATCCGTTTTCCAGCAGAGACCCTCGCCTTAAGTACACCATCTACACCCACCATGACACTATAATAGGCAATACCGGCAGCAACAAGCTTAAGTTCCTCATGGAGGTTTACAAGCCCCAGACCAAGTCATGGGATGAGGCCGGTAACCTGAAAATGATTGATAACAAAGACTACACCGGTGCGGTGGCTCCTTTTGGGTATGTACAGAGCGGGGTTGGTTTTGCCTGGAGAAAGTATAACCACTTTGATGATGAGAGCAGCGCCCTGCCTACCTATAACATCATTATCATGCGCTACGCCGAGCTTCTGCTTACCTACGCTGAGGCCAAGATTGAGCTAGGCGAAATGGATGCTACCGTGGTGAATGCCATTGACCAGGTAAGAGCCCGGGTAGGTATGCCAGGTATTCTGCAGGCAGATCCAGGCCGGGCGGGCAACCAGGACAAAATGCGCCAGATTGTACGCCGTGAAAGAAAGGTGGAACTGGCCAAGGAATCCCTTCACCTGTTTGACATGCGCCGTTGGAGAATTGGAGCCCTTCAGAATGCTGAGCCAACCTACGGCTATCCATTGGCTACCGGAGTGAATGCTGCACAAGGTATTTACCCAGACGGTTATGAGCAGGCTACGGCAGACATGGTTCCTTCTTACGGCGCGCCTGGCTCAGCCCGGGATCTCAATGACATTGCCAGTTACCAGGCCTACGCCAGCAAACTCAGGACCCGTGACCGGAGCCGCCAATGGGATGACAAATTCTACCTATGGCCAATTCCGCAGACAGAGCGCAACAAAGCACCCTGGCTCACGCAGAATGACGGCTACGGCCAATAAAACTGATTTGGTTTAAGTAGAGGGCCCAGGCCCTGTAACAGCAATACAACAGAATCATATGAAAAGAATTTATAAAACTAAATGGCATGGCGTTCTGGCCCTCCTGCTGTTTTTGGTGGTAAGCGCCTGTAGCGTAGATGAACTATCAAGAGACTATGAGGCCGTAAAGGTGGTGGGGATAAAAGTGAACAATGATCTGTACACCCCAGAAACCTCTGGTGATGTAGTGCGCATTACCCTCCCCAATGGCCGCGATTTGTCAAATGTGAAGCTACAGTTATTGGTGGCGAACGGCGAGGCGCTCAACTTTGAAAACAATGAGAAGTATGATGCCAGAAAGCCAATCAAGCTAAGCCTGAAAGGGGCAAACGGCGAGCAGAAAGAGGTAACCCTGAAAGTACAGTCACCCCCCGCACTTTCTTCCTTCATCATTGAAGGAGTACCCGTGGAGAAAAAGGATATCTATTTTGGTGCCAACACCCTTATTGTGCAGGTGCCTAAAGGAACCAACCTGACGCAGTTGAAAGTGACCATGGAGTTTGTGAACGGCACCTTGCAGGAGTTTACCAATGGGGTGGCCGCGAACTACACTAACCAAAAAACCTTCAAACTTAAGGGGGTGGATGAGGAGACCATTTATCCGTATGATCTAGTTATTACCACTGAGCAAGTAGGCCCCGCCTCTGTGAAAGCAATGCAGATCAACGGACTTCCTACAGATTCTGTAGTAGTGCAGGGCGGTACTACCCTTATCCCTTACGTTACCGGCCTCACAGACTTTACAAGTTCTACCGTTGTTCTGGAAACAGGTTTCGGGAACCGCGTAGACCCTGCGTTCACCGGGCAGAACCTGAACCTGCTGGCAGGAAACGTGAAAGTGAAGGTTACGGGAACAGATGGCATTGTCAAAGAATTCACCATCGCCCGTCCGCAGTTGTCTTTGACACCGGTGTTCTCTAAAGACTACGCCAGCTTTGGGTATGGCGCCAATGACTTGAACAGTGTGGGTTTCAGCGGGAATTACCTGGTGGTGCCTAACTATTCTGCCGTGGCCCCCGTGGTGGTAGGGCCTAACTATTATGATTTCACCGGCAAGCAGGTTGGCGTGCTGAACAAAACAGGGGTGGTGATCGCGCATAGCCTCCGTAAGCTGGCCACCGATGACAAAGGAGCTATCCTGGTAGTGCCGCTGGGCCTTACAGACGCTGAGCAGACCATCTACAAGTGGGATAACGTAACCGCGGCACCAGTGCCTTACATCAAATACTCTAAGGCTTCTTTGGGGGTAGACTACACGCCTCGTTCTTCTGGTATCAACATTGCGGGTAGCTTAGATGGCAATGCCATTATCACCATAGGCATGGCCCAGAAAGCAGATGTGTTTGTCTGGACCGTGACCGGAGGCGTTCTGAACCCTACGCCAACCCGGCAGACTTTCCCTTATACCGGTAACGGTTTCTACTGGGCCATAGAGCCAATGCCTATTGGAACACCAGGGTACGTAGGAGCCGCCACGGGTACTAACTTCAACGGCATCATCTCCCTGAACAGCACCATGGCCGAACTGCACAAGCAGACGGGCATCACAGCCACCGACGCTCGCGTGCTAGCCCACAAAGGACGCACGTACCTGGCTTACACGGCATATGCCTCTGGTAAAGGTGCTTACTTCAGGGTGTGTGATATCACAGACGGACAGGTAGCCTCTTTCCAGAACCCTATCATGAATCTCTTGATGCCTTCTACCGCGGCCAACGCCAACAATACCATGGACGCAGACATGGCGGTAGTGAATGGAAAGCTACATGCGGCCTTTGTGTGCACCAACATTGGAATGCGCCTCTACAAGTTAGAGAAGTAATGTTTTTCCGCTTCGGGCGGTTACTGCTAAATTGCGGTAGCCGCCCGGAGCGGTTTTAATTTTCTATTATGAGAGTTTTACTTAGTCTCCTGACTGTGGTGGGTTTATGCTTAGGCGGCTGTAGCAATACAGACTCAGAGCCAGCGGTCACGCCAACCGTTGAAGATCCCATCACCACGTTTTTCACTAATGAGGTGAAACCACCCCTCAGCGCCATTTGCTTTAATGGGGCCTATTACAGGAAAGTAGTGTCCAGCAAAGACCTGTGGTTGGGAATTCAGGGGAAAGTAGTGCTTCCTACCATCACGTTTGACCCGGCCCGTGTGAATCCGGCCAAGCCGCAGCAGTACCTGGACAACCCTTCAGTGTACATGGGCGGCAACATGGGTGGGCAGGAGACAGACATTGGCCTCACCTGGGAAGTGATCAGAGACGCCCAGGGGAACGTGACCCCAGACAGACGCGCGTTCAGGCCTTTTCTGCGCCGTACCTCGCACGTAAGTGGTCAGGTGGCCAGCTATGAAAACGCTCCGGCAGAAAGCGCCTATTACTGGTACCCTGGTGAAGAGGTGTCTATGTCTGTGCAGGTGGTGGCAGAAGGAAAACTCAGATTGGTAGTGGAGGGAGCAGGAAAACGATTTGAAAGAGATTTTGACGCGGCCGGCTACAGACCAGGCGGTCAGGGTGATTTCAAACGCGTAAATGCCATAGACCAGATAGCCAATGAAGGCAAACCGGTGCAGGCCACCAAGACCAAAGTAGAAGACGCGATCTGGAAAGAAACCAACCTGTTCCGGCAGTGGGAGGGAAATGTGATCAAGGTACCCATGCACCAGAAGAGGTTTACAGACATGCGTTGCCCCAGCGTGAACTACTTTAAAGTAGTGGCCTCTGAAGAGGAACGCAAAGTAGGCGCAGAAACCATTAGCATAAACGGCGCAGGCTATTAATACCTTAGGGATGATTTTTATAAAAAATAACCTTTCTACCGTTCTTTGCCTGTTCTTGCTATTTTTCTCAGTGACCAGCTGCTCCGGCAAAGAAGAGGTGAAACCGGTTGATCCGGTGGTAAAGGAACGGTTCTCCGGGGTATGGATTACCAACGTGGCCAGCACTGCGCTGGACTCGCGCGCCACCATCCAGGAGGCCGTGGCCGTCTGCGAGAAGTCTGGAATCAACAATATTTTTGTGGTGGTCTGGAACCGGGGGCGCACGCTGTACCCTAGCCAGATTATGGAAACCCAATTTGGGGTGAAAATTGCCGACAAGTTCAAGGGCCGTGACCCTTTGGCTGAGATGATAGAGGAGGCCCACAAGAAAAACATAAAGGTGCACGCCTGGTTTGAGTACGGTTTTGCGGCCGCCAATAACGAGAATGGGGGCCTTATTCTGCAGACCAAACCTGAGTGGGCCGCCAAAGACGCCAGCGGGGCGCTGCTCAAGAAAAATGGCTTTGAGTGGATGAACGCCTTCAAACCCGAGGTGCAGGATTTTATGATTTCCCTGGTGCTGGAGGTGGTAAGAAACTACAACGTAGATGGGGTGCAGGGCGATGACCGTTTGCCGGCGCTTCCTTCTACCGGAGGGTATGATGACTATACCGTAAATTTGTATAAAAACCAGCATAACGGTGCTGTACCCCCCTCCAATTACAAAGACGCCAACTGGGTAAACTGGCGAGCCAACCTGCTTACCGAGTTTTTGGGCAGAATGTACAAAGCGGTGAAAGAGGTAAAGCCTGGCGTGATTGTTTCTACCGCTCCTAGTATCCACCCGTGGGCCAAAGATGAGTACCTGCAGGACTGGCCAACCTGGTTAGACAAAGGGTATACAGACATGGTGCTGCCCCAGCATTACCGTTATGATTTTGCCGCCTACCAGGCCGTGCTGAAACAACAGCTGGACTACCTGAAACCGCAGCACAGATCCAAGTTCTTTCCGGGGCTCCTGATCCAAAACGCAGACTACAACCCTTCATCTGAGTTCCTGAAACAGATGGTAGAAGAAAACCGCAGGCAAGGAATTAACGGCGAAAGCTTCTGGTTCTTTGAAGGCGTAAAGAAGTTTCCGCAGTTTTTTGAGACCTACAAGAAATAACTGGTGACAGAAGACCTTTTATTAGAAGTAAGTAAAGGCCTACGCTTTAAGTAGTTTATCTTCTCCTACAAGCCTCCCGCTGTTTTGAGCCTGTTTTTCAGAAAACAGGCTCAAAACAGCGGGAGGCTTGTCCTTTTAAGGCTTGGGTGAGTTATTGGGTTTACTTGATTCGAGATCTTTTTTTAAGTATAGAATAGATTTTAAAATTTTTTAATAATTAAAAAGTAATCTTATATTTAGTCCGGGTAATGGCAGTGTCTGAACCTTGCCAAACCAAAGTTATTCTCCTCCAATTCTTACCGCTTTATGAAAAGATTTTCGCATCTGCTTTTTCTGGTCTGTCTCTCTGGGTTGGTAAAGGCCCAAACCTTAGACCCCAAACTTAACCAGGCTGTCTTACAGGCCAAGCAAGGAACCGTGGTAGAGTTGCCCGGTTTTCTTAAGCAGAAGTTTTCTCCCATTGAGTACCAGAAAATAGTGCAGCCCGGGCCGCAGTACCTTATCTCTGATGACCCAGAATACATAAGGGTGCCAGAGGCCATCGCGTTTAAGGAGCCGGTGCAACCCGGGGCGGTAAGACTGTATGTCTATAATGTGAACGGGGTAAAAGAACCCAAGCAGATAGAGCGTAAGATCACTGCGGTCATTAAAAACACCGGTACAGCAGACATGCACCTGCGCATGCTCAAGTACTCCTCCCAGGCCCCAACCACCAACTACTTTAAAGCAGGTAAAGAAGGTCTGGCAGACTACTTCGCCTCTAAACCAGAAAACAAGATTAGAACCATCAAGCCGGGTCAGTCTGTGGCCATTGATGAGAAACTGGAGAAAAATGTAGTGAAGTATGACGAGTTGGTGCACGGCTTCTATGAGTTTGTGGTAGACCAGCCCGGTGAAGTAAGCGTGATCCAGACCGATCTGAAAACCTCTGGGCCCGCGGCCTTGGCCAGAATCACCACGGTGTTGCCCCCTAAAAGTAAAAGCGGCGCCGGGCGTGGCGTGTTTGGCGTGAGCAATTACCGGGTTATCACCCAAGGCGTGGTAGACACCAAAAACGGACCCTCAGAAATCATCATCGCCGACGGTAAGAAAGACCCCTGGGTACAGGGCCACGAAAGTAGCCGGGGCGAGGTGGCCACGCTGGCCGGAAACTACGGGGTAATGTATGAGGTGGAAATGAAATGGAAAAGCACCGACGGCAAAGGGCTGGCCCTGGTTACCTGGAACTCCCGCGCCGACGATAACCAGTGGTGCGGCGGCATGGCCGCGACCATGATTGTAAGCAAGGGGAAATTTGACGCCGGCATCATTCAACTGCCCAGTGATCGCCTTAATACTAAAAAAGACCCAGAAGCCATTTTAATCCAGGTTTTCCCGCCGGCGGCCAACGGCGAAGAGCAAACCATCCGGTTTACGTACTCGCCGCCCGGGGCCTCCTGCCTGCCCACGCCCCTGATCTTTGTGCCCGTTGACATGAAGTAATTAATCCCCGCAATTGTGATTCTCCAAAAGCAGATTCTATGAAACCATCTCCTTTACTCTCGCCCTTGCTGGCTCTGTTGCTGCTCACGTATTTTGCTACCCACGGAAAGCAGAACGCGCATGCCCGTCCCTCGGAGAAGGCCCCGGCCGCTATTGAATGGCACACGGTGCAGACGTTGGGCGTAGGGGGTATAGGATGGTCCGAACTGGAAAGCACCTTTACCCGCCTGCCCGCCAAGGCTAAAGGCCTGGTCACGGACGAGGTCTGGAAACTGGGCCAGAATTCGGCGGGAATACACGTGCGCTTTACCTCCAATTCGCCCAGCATCAAGGTGAAATGGAGTCTGCGCGGCAATAACAACCTCAACCACATGGCCCCCACGGGCGTGAAGGGGATAGACCTGTATGCCCGCGGCCCCAAAGGCTGGAAGTGGGTAGGCGTGGGCAAACCTTCTGGCAAGCGGAACGAGGCCGAGGTGGTGACCAACATGGCCGCCGGCGAAAAGGAATTCCTGCTGTACCTGCCCCTGTATGACGGCGTGGACTCTGTGGCGATTGGCGTGGAAAAAGGGGCTTCGCTTCAGAAAGTCGCGGCACCGGCTCAGAAGCCAATCGTATTCTACGGCACCTCCATTACCCAGGGCGCCTGCGCCACCCGGCCCGGTATGGCCTATCCCGCCATCATCGGGCGACAACTGGACCGTGAGACCATTAACCTGGGCTTTTCCGGCAACGGTAAAATGGACCTGCCCATGGCCCAGCTGTTGGCCGAACTGGACCCTGCCCTGTACGTGCTGGACTGCCTGCCCAACATGAAGCCCGAAGAAGTGCTGCCCAGAACATTGGAGGTAGTGAAACTTCTGCGGGCCGCCCGCCCGGCTACGCCTATTCTGCTGGTAGAGAACATAGACTACGCCCACACCTGGATAGACCTGCGCGTTTCTGACCTGGTGCAGAAGAAAAACCAGAACCTGCGCGCAGCCTATACCCAACTGAAAGACCAGGGGGTGAAACACCTCTATTACCGCAGCAACAAGAACCTGGTGCCCACCAACGGGGAAGGCAGCGTAGACGGGGTGCACCTCACTGATCTGGGTTTCGCCCACCTGGCCAACGCCCTGAGCCCGGAGATCAAAGCCATTACCAAGAAATCAAGGGTCCCGTAAGGTAGATGCCTTTCCTGTTTTGGGCCTGTTTTTAGAAAAACGTGCCCAAAACAGGAAAGCGCCCTTTACCCTCCCTTTACCTTCATTTTTCTTTTTCAGTTACCCCTTATGAAAGCACCTTCTTTCCTTGCCGTCCTGCTTTGCGCCCTTTGGTTCAGCGTATCTCCCGGGTTGGCCCAGAAACCAGACACACCTTTCCTCTGGGAAAAAGAAATAAAAGCCTTTGAGAAAAGTGACAGCCTGCAAATGCCCGCGCCCGGCGGCATCGTGTTTACCGGCAGTTCTTCCATTAGGGGCTGGCGCACGCTGCCCACAGATTTTCCGGACTACCCCATCATCCTGCGCGGGTTTGGCGGGTCGCGCATTGGCGACGCCACCTATTATTTTGACCGCATTGTGAAAAAATACCAGCCCAAGCAGGTGTTCCTGTACTCCGGCGACAATGACATTGCCAGCGGGAAAAACGCGGAGATGACCTTTGCCCAGTTCAAGGCTTTCGCCAAGAAGATGAAGGAAGAATTGCCTAAGGCAGAGTTGGTTTACCTTTCCATCAAGCCTAGCCTGTCACGCTGGGAGATGTACCCTACCATGCAGGAGGCCAACAAAAAAATAAAGCGGTACTCCTTCTGGCACCGCAACGTGAAATTTGTGGACGTGGGAACCCCCATGCTAGGCACTGACGGCAAACCCCGGCCCGAGCTTTTCATTGGTGACGGATTGCACATGACTCCCGCGGGCTACGTGCTCTGGGGCAAGATCGTGAAACCACACCTTCAGAAGTAACCAGATGCAAAGGAGGTGGCAGTGTACATATGGGCAATGGATAGGCCTGGTATTGGGGTTGATGGCCCTGGTGCTGAGATGTACCTCTGTGCCTGTGCCTTCCCGCCAGACCGCGCCCGTTGCTCTGCTTCCGCTTCCGCACAAAATGCAGCCTGGGCAGGGCCACTTCAAGGTAAACCAGCAAACCCGCATCTGGGTAGCAGACAGTACGCCTGACCTGGCCCAAACTGCCCAATATCTTTCCAATACCACCGGAATTCCCTTGCAAACCAATCCCGGCAAGACGCCCGGGGGGCGATCTATTCTTCTGAAGGTAAATCCTGCCTTGCCCTTGGGGCCAGAGGGCTACCGGATATCGGTACAGCCTGAGGGGGTGGTCCTGGAAGGCAAAACCAACCAGGGACTTTTCTGGGCGGTGCAAACCCTTCGCCAGATGCTGGAACTTCCGGTGTCTGGTACCCCTAACGCGCGTACCGCAACCCGGTTCCTGCCTACGGTGGAAATCCAGGACGAGCCGGCTTTTGGCTGGCGGGGCCTGATGCTGGACGTGAGCCGGCATTTCATGGACAAGGATTTTCTGAAACGTTACATAGACCTGGTTTCTTTCTACAAGCTGAACACGCTCCACCTGCACCTAACGGATGATCAGGGCTGGCGACTGGAGATTCCGGGCTACCCTAAACTCACCCAAGTAGGGGCCTGGCGGCAACAACCAGACGGGAGCCGGCACGGCGGGTTCTACACGGGCCAGGACATCAAAGAATTGGTGGCTTATGCCAAACTACGGCACGTGACCATAGTCCCGGAGATTGATATGCCGGGCCATGTGCAGGCGGCGCTGGCTTCTTACCCTGAACTTTCCTGCACGGGCGGGCCCTTTGCCGTTTCGGGGAAAGCGGGCGTGCACCCCGATATCCTATGCGCCGGCAATGAGAAAACCTATGCCTTTGCCGCGGCGGTGCTGACAGAGGTGGCGGCGTTGTTCCCCGGCCAGTACCTGCACCTGGGCGGGGATGAGGCCCCCAAAGACCGCTGGAAAGCCTGCCCCCGGTGCCAGCAACGCATGCAAGCCGAAGGCCTCCCCAATGAAGAGGCATTGCAAGGTTATTTTACCAGAAGGGTGCTGGCCCTGGCACGGCAACAACAGAAACAAGTCATTGCCTGGGATGAGGTCCTGAAGGGCGGGATTGGGCCAGAGACGGTCATCCAGGCCTGGCACGGGCCAGGAGCGGTAAAGGAAGCCCTGGGCAAAGGCGCCAAGGTGATCGTGTCGCCGCGCAGCAGTTTCTACCTTGATTTGAACAGCGGCCTCACCAGCGTGGCTAAGGTTGTACGTACGCCCCTTATTCCCCAAGGGGTGCCGGTTAGCCAACAGGCGCAAGTGCTGGGCGCAGAAGCTGCCCTCTGGACTGAAACCATTCCGCAGGAAAAGGTAGACGCCTTTGTTTTTCCTAGGCTGCTGGCCTTTGCAGATAATGTCTGGCGCAACGGCGCGGCAGAAACCGAGGATGCTTTTCTGGGACGAATCCGGGGGCATTATCCTTATCTGCAACGCCAGGGAGTGATGTACGGGTTTGAAACCTGGCCAGTAAAAGTGCAGCCTTCCTATAGCCCTTCCTCTGGAGCGTTTTCCGTTTTGTTGCAACCCGGGCTCCCCGGCCTGGACCTTCGCTATACCTTAGACGGCTCAGTGCCTGGCTTAGATTCTCCCCAGTACACGGGCGCGCCCATTCAATTTGCCTCTACGGCTACTTTGCAGGTGGTGCCTTTTCTGGGGCAGCGCGCCTGGCATGAACCGGTACGGGCCTCTTTTGTAAAACACCTGGCCCTGGGGCAAACGCCTGTGCTGCAACATGCTTTCCATCCTTCTTATCCGGGAGGGGGAGACCAGGCACTTACAGACGGAATTTTAGGAGGAGAGCAGTTTCAGGAGGGCTTCTGGCAAGGGTTTGAGAAAGAAGACCTGGAGCTCATCCTTGATTTAGAAAAGGAGCGCCCACTTAAGGAGGTGAGCATTCGGTTTCTACAGGACCTTAATTCCTGGGTCTTTTTGCCTACCCAGGTTGAGCTTTTAGTGGCAGGCGAGGACCGGCAGTTCCGGACTGTGGCCAAGGGCGGCTTTCCGGTGGCTACGGAGCAGGAGAAACCCCTCATCAAGTCCTTTACAAAGAGCCTGGCTGGGCAACCGGTTCGCTATCTCCAGATCAAAGCCAAAAATGTGGGCATTTGCCCGCCTGGCCACCCGGGCGCCGGTGGGGCAGCCTTCTTGATGACCGATGAAATAATAGTGCAATGAGCGTTGGCGTGAAGCATATGAGAAAAATAGGGGTCCTGGTATTCCTGCTGCTGATTTTGGTACTACTGGCTAATGTGCAGGCACAGGAACTGCGGGGCACCTGGATGGCGCGCACTTCCTTTACCAGCCAAGCCAGAATAGCCGCCCAAATGGACAGCCTGGCCGCGGCTAACTTCAATGTGGTATATGTGAACGTCTGGAGCCGGGGTTATCCTTTGTGGCAGAGTGACGTGTTCAAGAAACATACGGGAGTTTCCATTGATCCCGCCTATGCCGGCCGGGATATTCTGGCCGAAGCCATTGCCGAAGGCCATAGGGTAGGGCTACACGTGGAAGCCTGGTTTGAGTACGGGTTTGTGGGCGGCTACGCTCCTGCCGGCATCACTTCCAAAGGCCCCATCTTTGAGACGCACCCGCAGTGGCTGGCCCGCACGCAGGATGGGGTGGAGAAAGACGGGAGCAACTTCTACTGGATGGTGCACAGCAACCCAGAGGTACACCAGTTCCTTATCAGTCTGTCAACAGAGATAGCGCGCAAGTATGATGTAGACGGCATTGAGATGGACCGCATCAGGTATTCCAGCAAAGAGTATGGCTATGATCCCTTCACCGTTAACCTGTACAAAAGCGAGCATAATGGAACAGCACCTCCTACGGACGGGAATGATACCGCCTGGATGCGCTGGCGCGCCGATAAACTGAACCAATTTGTGGCCCTGCTCTATGATAGCCTGAAGGCGGTAAACCCTCGCGTGAATGTCTCCAGTGCGCCTAGCCAGATGGGTTCCTCTACCTATACGGCCTATGAGGGTCTCCTGCAGGACTGGAAATGGTGGATCACGAACAACAAGGTGGATAACCTGCAGATGCAGAGCTATTCGTCTAACATTTCCACTTATCAGAACTGGCTGGCCTACACCAAAAATGCGGTGATTGCCTATGAGCGCATTTACCCTTCTTTTGCCGTGAACCCTGGCACCGCTAACCTTACCGGACCCCAGGTGGTGGACTACCTGAATGTGAACTCCTCCCTGGGTTTCAAAGGGGCGGCTCTTTGGTTCTATGATGACTTGGTAGGTAAGTTCAGCTACCTGAAACAAACTCGTTTTGCCACCCCAGCGCACCCACCTTACGCCACCTCAGACTGGCGGGAGCATAAGGCCATTACCACTGTTGGGAATACGCAGGACGCAGTACAGACCGGTACCTGGGCGTTGAGCAGCATGGAGGGATATAGCGGCAAAAGCCTGTACGGAGGCGGCAATGGCGCGGCGGCCATTAACTATTTTGTAACGGTGCCGGCCAATGCTTTCTATGAAGTGTATGTCTACAACGTGCCTGCCGCCAACAGAACTCCCCGCGCCGAATACCAGGTGTTTGATTACACCGGCCAGCCTACTATCAAAACCCTGAACCAGACCTCCGCCGGGGCTCCCGGGTGGAACAAATTGGGTGACTTTTACCTGACCGCCGGTCGGAAACAACTGATCAGGTTATCCAGTGAGAGCGTGGAGGCCGGCAAGCTTCTAAGTGCCGATGCAGTGATGATCATCCGGAACCGCCGCCTGGACAATGCCCCCGTACCGCCGCCGCTTGGTTCTAGGTATGCATTACCCAACATGGGCCAAGGCCAAATAAGGGTATACCCTAATCCTACTTCTGGCATCTTCCGGTTGGTGTTGCCAGCGGGTGGTAAAAAGGTGGACCAGGTACAGCTGCTAGATGCAAAGGGAATGCTGGTTCAGGAGCCAGAGCCATTGGCAACTCCTTTGACTTACTCTCTCAAAGGATTAAAACCGGGAATTTACGCTTTACAGGTGCGGCAGGGGAAGTCACTTTCCCGGCAAAAGATAGTGGTGTTTTAAACCTTGCAAAGAGGGAGCCAGGCAGTTGTGAAGCGTTGTTGGCTAACGCTGAGGAATGCTTCTAGTTCTAATTTTGCCGCCCTGCGCGGTTTTGTACATCAGATTGAAACTTAACCAACGTTACATATGAACAAAACTTTACTTTCTGTTAAAAAGCTCCTGGGCACGGGAGCGCTGCTGCTCCTGATGCAGCCGGGCTTTGCCCAAATGACCTGGACCAAACCTGCCAGCCTCAATTCGGGCTTGCCCGCCTCTGTAGAGGTCTTCATGTCCACCTCGCCCATTGCTGCTGGGGTACCCACCAAGGCGTACTATACCCTGGCAGACCTGAAGGACTCCAACCTGGAACTGAAGGCGGCTTACGGCGGTGGCTCTTCCTCCAAAACCACCACGCAGTTCTTTGCCGAAGAGCAGCGCGAGCCGGCGTATGTGGCCATTAACGGCGGCTTCTTCGGGGGTAATATCTCTTACAGTTACCTGGCACAGAGTTCTGCGGTACTGGTTCCTAACATAAAAGTCCTGAACCGTGATGTGAACGGCACGTCTACGCCCTATTACCCTACCCGCGGCGCATTTGGTATCTTAGACAACAACACTCCAGACGTGGCCTGGATCTATAGCGTAGATGCCTCTAACAATACATATAGCTATACCGCGCCCAGCCCTAACCGGCTAGGTGAAACCCCGCAACCGGTACCTACTGCCACGTTTCCGGCCGGGGGTACGGTCTGGAAACCTTCAGTGGGCATTGGCGGCTCTCCGGTGCTGGTGCAGAACGGGGCAAAAATGGTCACAGATGCAGAAGAACTGATTGTGATTGACAATAATGCACGCCGCGCGCGTACGGCCATTGGCTACACCGCAGACAAAAAGGTGATCATGCTGGTAGTGGAAGGCGGTAACGCAGGCGTTTCTGAGGGCGCTACCTTAAGTGAGTTAGCTGATATGATGGTTGCCCTTGGTGCCGTGGAGGCCCTGAACCTGGACGGGGGTGGTTCTTCTACCATGGTGGTAAAAGGCGCCACTACCATCCGGCCCTCAGATACTGATGGCAAGGAGAGGGCCATGCCATCTTCCTTTATTCTAAAGCAGCGTGCCCCGGAACCTGTCATCTATGACACGGAGATGGCAGGCGTGTTCCAAGCCCGCAACGGCTGGACCGAAACCAGCAATGCCGGCTATTATGGTACTTCTAAGGCTCGTATTGTAGCCACTGGTACAGGAAACCGCATTGCCAGTTACACTTTCAAAGACCTTGAGCCTGGCCGCTATGAGGTGAGCGCCTGGTGGGTCAACTCCACCAACAGAGCCAAAGATACCCCTTATACCATTTATCATGGCGGAGTAGCCCAGCCAACCGTGCCCATGGACCAATCCATTAACGGATCTAAATTCAACTTGGTGGGTACTTATGACCTAAGGGCCAACGACTCATTGGTAGTGACCAACCTGGCTACCCCTACTCCAGGCCAAGCCACTACCTATGTGACCATAGACGCCATTAGACTGCAGAAGATAGGGACGCTGGCCTCCTCAGGCAAAGACGCGGTGCTGGCCAATCAGGTACGGGTGTATCCGGTGCCCACAAACGGGAAACTGTATCTGGAACTGCCAGAGGCTTTCCGGAAGAAAAGCAGTGTGCAGATAACCACCCTTACGGGGAAAACCGTTCTGCGCGCCTCTAACCTTTCTGGCGGCCTGGTGGAACTGAATCTAGCCCAGGAGCCAGCCGGCATGTACTTGATCATGCTGGAGTCACCGGAAGGCAGAGTGGTGAAGCGGGTGATCAAGCAATAGCAAGAACGCTTTACCTGAAAAAGGATGGTGCCTGTTTTGGGGCTGTTTTTATGAAAACAGCCCCAAAACAGGCATCATCCTTTTTATCCTTATCTCTGAGTTTGGTTAAATGTCTTCTAAGGCCAACACCCGGTTGCGCGCCAATAGGCAGGCCCCTATTACACCGGCTTGTTCACCCAAGATGGATATTTTCAGTTGCGTGTCATTGTTCACCAGGCTAAGGGAGTATTTCTTGATGGCGCTCTTGATGGGCAGGAGAATGTACTCGCCGGTAGAGGCCAGGCTGCCGCCCAGGATCACCAGTTCAGGGTTGAAGATGTTAATGAGCAGGGCAATGCCTTTGCCAATGTTTTCGCCTATTCTGGAGATTAGTTCAATGGCCAGCACGTCATCATTGTGGATAGCTTTGATGATGTCCTCTAGTTTGAGGTCTTCTACCTGAATGTTCTCGCGGGTAACCAGGGTAGAGGCGCCCGCCTGCAGTTGCTCCTTGAACATTTCAATCAAAGCCCACCCAGAACCTTCAGTTTCCAGACAGCCCTTCTTGCCGCATTTACAGATGATCTCGTTCTGGAAAATAGGAATGTGCCCAAACTCCCCAGAGTACCCAGACTTACCGTAGTACAGCTGGCTGTTGATCATGATGCCCATCCCAATCCCGTAATCCAGGTTCAGGAACAAGACGTCTTTCTCGTCTTTCACAACGCCAGAGCAAAACTCGCCGAAAGCCATGGCCCGGGAATCGTTTTCAAGAAACACGTTGATGCCCACCTCTTTCTCTATGATCTTGCTCAGGGGGTCTTCATGGAAGTGGAAGAAGCTATAGCTGTAGCCTTTCTGGTTGTTGATGCGGCCAGAGAGGTTAATGCCAATCCCCAGAATTTTCTCCCTTGGAATAGGCAGATCATCAATGAATTTATTAATGATCTGGCACAGCTCCTCCAGTGACTCCAGGTTGTTGGTTAAGCGGTAGGGGTACTTGTCAAAACTGCTGACCAGGTTTTTCTGGAAATCTGTGAGGCCAATGTTAATGTGGAACTTCTTCACGTCAATGCCCAGGAAGAAGCCTGAGTCTGGAGCCAGGCCATAGAGGTTGGGGCGGCGGCCCCCGGTAGAATCCACCTTGCCGTAGTCTTTCACCAGGCCGTCCTGCATAAGGTCATTGAGTAGGCTGGTTATCTTGGGCACGCTTAGGTTAAGTTCTTTGCCCAGTTCGGCAATGGTGGCGTTGCCAGTGTTGGCGAAGTAGGAAATCAGTTTCTTCTTCTGGTTTACATTGCGGTAGGCAACACCAGTAGGGGTATCACTGCTTATATCGGCGAAAAAGTTTTTGGTCATTTCAGTGAATCTTGTCTCATAAGGAGGCCTTCCTGGCGAGCTTATGCTCCCTATAATTCAAATTTATTCAATTATTGCAATCTATGGTGTAGTGTTTACACATATTCTGCATTTTATTTATATGCTTAGCGGGTTAAGGAACTAGCTTTGACTTTATAAAAACATTTAAAAACAAATTTTAGTTTAGAAATATAAGCCTTACTTTAGGCCTGTTCCTAATTCTTCTTTACCAAGGAAATAGCACCCTTAAGGAGGATCGAATGCTGTGCGGCGCTTGGGCGTCATGACTAGCAGCCACAGGTCCTTTACTAAATTATGAATCACAATCCACTATCTATGTCTTATCTGTCAATCAAGAAGCTTTGGGTAGTGCTCCTGTTTTTGGGTGGCTTGCTAACGGCGGCAGGGTGCACGGTCTCCAGACCCGGTCCTGAAAAAACAGCGAAAACCGGCATACGGGGCGTCTGGCTCACCAATGTGGTCAGTGACGCGCTCAATTCCCGAGCCAACATCAAAGAGGCGGTGGAACTGTGCAGTGAGCTGGGCTTCAATGCCATCTTTGTGGTTACCCTGAATGACGCCCAGACCATGTACCAGAGCGAGGTGATGCAGAAAATCACTGGCCAGTCCATTGCCCCGGTCTTTGCCGGCCGTGACCCCTTGCAGGAACTGATAGAAGAGGCCAAAAAGAAGGATATCAAGGTCTTTGCCTGGTTCGAGTTTGGCTTTGCGGCCTCCATTAATGACCACACCGGCGGGGTGCTGCTGCAGAAAAAGCCGGAGTGGGCCTCCAGGGACAAGGATGGCAACATTACCGCCAAGAACAACTTTCAGTGGATGAATGCTTTTCACCCCGAGGTGCAGGGCTTTGTGAAGGACCTGGTGCTGGAGGTGGTGCGCAAATATGAAGTAGACGGTATCCAGGGCGATGATCGGCTACCCGCCCTGCCCAGCAACGGCGGCTACGACCCCTACACCGTGAACCTCTACAAATCTGAGCACAGCGGCAAGGCGCCCCCCACCTATGAGAATGACTATGAGTGGGTGAAATGGCGCTCGGGCAAGCTGAACCTCTTCCTCAAAGACCTGGTGACCGAGGTACGCAAGGCCAAGCCGGAGATGATTATCTCCATGGCGCCCAGTATCTACCCTTGGGCCGAGGAGAATTACCTGCAGGACTGGCCGGCCTGGCTCAACATGGGCCTGGTGGATTTGGTGATTCCGCAGGTGTACCGCTATGATTCCCGCCCTTACCAAAACGAGATGAACAAAGTCCTGAGCCAGCAGCTGGGCAACTTCAACCCAGAGGGGTTCTACCCGGGCATTTTGCTGCAGGTGGATGACTACACAGCCTCAGAGGAGTTGCTCACGCAGATGGTGAACTACAACCGCGCCCACAGCATCAACGGCGAGGTGTACTTCTTCTACGAAGGCCTCAAGAAACGCAAGGCGTTTTTCAAGGCCCTCTACAAAGAGCCGGTGCGGTTCCCGGATTTCAGGAAGAAAAGGCCTTAGCCTTTCCCGGCACTGAGAAAAGGGAATTTCCGTTTCAGGGTGTTTTCCTGAAAACGGGCTCAAAACGAGGTTTGTATGGCCAGCGGGCGAGGCTCCTGGCGTAAATAAATTAGTGGCAGATGAAGATAATAAAAGGTGCGTTTGGGGTATTGTTGCCCCTGAGTTTACTGGTAGGCTGTGCCCTCCAAAACCAAGAGGATTCAGGAAAGCTGATGGCCGGGGTTGACAAGGTAGACCCGTTCATAGGCACCGGCGGCCACGGGCATACCTACCCCGGGGCGGTGGTGCCCTTCGGGATGGTGCAGGTAAGCCCGGACAACGGCACGGAAGGCTGGGACTGGTGCTCAGGCTACCATTACTCAGACAGCCTTATCGCGGGCTTCAGCCAGACCCATTTGAGCGGCACCGGCATTGGCGACCTTTGCGACGTCTCCCTTATGCCGCAGTATCCCGCTGACCTGGGCAACAACCCGCGCCAGAAGTTCAGCCACGACCGGGAATCGGCGGTGCCCGGCTTTTACACCGTTACGCTAAACAATAAAATCAACGTGGCGCTTACCGCCACCGAGCGGGTAGGCCTGCACCAGTACCAGTTCCCCGCCGACTCGGTGAAAGGGGTGGTGCTGGACCTGGGCTTTAGAATCAATTGGGACAAACCCACCGAGACCCAGATTACGCTGGTGAACGACACGCTGGTGACGGGGTTTCGCAAGTCTACGGGCTGGGCTCGGAAGCAGTGGGTCTATTTCGCGGCCGTTCTCTCTGAGCCCGTGCAGATGGCGCAGCTGCTGGATAGCGTGAAAAGCGTGGCCGGCAAAGAGGTGCGCGGCAGGAAAGCCAAAGCCCTGCTCACCTTCGGCAAAGGGGCTAAGCCGATGCTTATCAAAGTGGGCATCTCCAGCGCCAGCGTGGAGGGGGCTTTGCAGAATATCCGGCAGGAACTGCCAGGCTGGGACTTCAACCGGGTAGCCCGGCAGGCCAAAGACCAGTGGGCCAAGGAAACAGGCAAGATTCAGGCCTCGTTCATTGCCCCCGGTATGGATACCATTTTCTACACGGCCCTCTACCACACCGCGTTGGCGCCCAGCCTGTTCTCAGACGTAAAGGGCCAGTACAAAGGTTTCCGGGATACGGTGGCCACGGTGCCGTTCCAGCGCTACACCGTCTTTTCCCTCTGGGACACCTTTAGGGCCACCCACCCGCTGTTCACCATCACGCAGCCGGAGCGGGTGCCCGATATGATGCATACCCTGTTGCAGGGCTACAAAGAGCACGGGCTTCTGCCGGTGTGGGAACTATCGGGCAACGAGGCCAACACCATGACCGGTTACCACGCCGTGCCGGTGCTAGCCGATGCCCTTCTGAAAGGTTTCCTGCCCGAAAAGGCCGAGGAAATCTATGCGGCCATGGAGGCCAGCGCGGCCCAGAACGTGCGCGGCACCGATTTCTACCGCACCTACGGCTACATCCCGGCCGACAAGGACGGCTGGTCGGTGACCAAGACCCTGGAGTACGCCTACGATGACTGGTGCATTGCCCAGGTAGCCAAAAAACTGAACAAAGCCCAGGACTACCAGAAATACATGAAGCGCGCAGCCTCCTACAAGGCCCTGTTTGACAAGGAAACCAAGTTCATGCGCGGTAAAAACGCCAACGGCAGCTGGGTGACTCCCTTTGACCCATTCCACTCTGAGCACGGCTTTGACGGCATCTACATTGAAGGCACTGCCTGGCAGCATAGCTGGTTTGTGCCCCACGACGTGCAGGGTCTCATTAACCTGTTCGGGTCAGACGCCAGCTTTGTCCAGCACCTGGACTCCACGTTTAATGTCACCTCCAAGATGACCGGGCCCAACGTGTCGCCCGACATCTCGGGGCTCATTGGCCAGTACGCCCACGGAAACGAGCCTAGCCACCACATCGCCTACCTCTACAACTACGCCGGCCAACCCTGGAAAACCCAGGAGAAGGTGCGCCAGATTATGACTACCATGTACAGCAGTAAGCCAGACGGCTTGGCTGGCAACGAAGACTGCGGGCAGATGAGCGCCTGGTACGTGTTCAGCGCGCTGGGTTTCTACCCAGTCAATCCCGCCGACGGAAACTATGTATTGGGCAGCCCTTTGGTAACCCAGGCCAAGATTGAGGTAGGCCCCGGCAAGTACTTTGAGGTGGAAGCCGAAAACAACAGCGTCCAGCATAAATATGTGCAGGGCGTGCGCCTCAACGGCAAGGCTTTGGAGCGTTCCTACATTACCCACCAGGAAGTGATGCAGGGGGGGAAGCTGACCTTTGACATGGGGCCGTCGCCTAACCGCCAGTGGGCCACTACTGCCGGCCAGAACCCGCCTTCGGTAACGGCGCGGTAAACATCTTTGGCGGTAGGTATCAATTAGGCGGACGCTGTTTTGGGCCTGTTTTTAAGAAAACGGGCCCAAAACAGCGTCTGGTTTTTTGCCTGGGTGCCGGTTTTCCTCCTGCAGGATAGGAAAGGCAGCCGAAGGTCTATTTCGGCTTTCAGGGCGCCTATCCAGCCTGATTCTCTGGGTCTGTTTATAATGCCGCGCCTTGTAAATAGAACGCAAGAAGCAGAGCCTAGACAGAGAAACTTAATAAATAAAATTAAAAATGCTTTGTAGTTTTTAAAAATGTAGATAATTTAGAGGTAAATAAGAATCCCCTTATGCGTCACGTATTCTCTTTTTTCATTATCCTTTTTCTGAGTGCAGGGGCCGGAGCCTTCCAAGGCCAGGCGCAAACTGTTAAAACCGACCTTTTGATTATAGGCGGCGGCGCCAGCGGTACCACGGCTGGCGTGCAGGCGGCCCGCATGGGCACCAAGGTGCTCATCATTGAGGAAACCGAGTGGCTGGGCGGTATGCTCACCTCGGCCGGGGTTTCGGCCATTGACGGAAATCACCAGATGCCCTCAGGGTTGTGGGGCGAGTTCCGCCAGAAACTCTATAACTACTACGGCGGTCCGGCCGCGGTGGAGACCGGTTGGGTAAGCAACACCTTGTTTGAACCCAGCATCGGGAACCGCATGCTCAAGGAACTGGCCCAGGAAAAGAACCTAACCATTTGGTACACTACCGCCTGGCAAGACCTGCAGAAACACGGCGAGGGCTGGAAGGTGACCGTGAAGAAAGGAAAGAAGAAACAGGTTATTGAAGCCCGCCTGGTGATAGACGCCACCGAGCTGGGAGACGTGATGGCCAAGGCCGGCGCCAAATATGATATAGGCATGGACAGCCGCTCTGAAACCGGCGAGGCCTATGCCCCTGAGAAAGCCAACGACATTGTGCAGGACCTTACCTACGTGGTGGTGCTCAAGGACTACGGAAAAGGTACTGATAAAACCATTAAGAAGCCGGCCGGCTATAACCCCAAGGAGTTTGACTGCGCCTGTGACGTGTCTGACCCCGCGGCCGACGGAGGGCCTAACAAAGACTGCCTCCAGATGATTGGCTACGGCAAGTTGCCCAATGACAAGTACATGATTAACTGGCCCAAGTGCGGCAATGATATCTACATGAACATCATTGAGAAAACCCCCGCCCAACGCACCGAGGCCCTGAAGGAAGCCAAACTACATACCCTGCGCTTCCTGTATTACCTGCAGACCGAGCTCGGGTTCAAGAGCTTCGGGATTGCCCAGGACGAGTTCCCCACCGCCGATAAGCTGCCTATGATTCCTTACCACCGTGAGTCCAGACGGGTGAAGGGACTGGCCCGGTTTGCGCTGCAGCACGTGGCCCAGCCCTTTGACCAGAAAGAGGCCTACTACCGCACAGGCGTTGCCGTGGGCGATTATACCATTGACCACCATCACCTGAAAAACCCGGCAGCGCCTAACATTGACTTCGTTAAAATCAAGGTGCCTTCCTACAACGTGCCGCTAGGCTCCCTCATCCCGCAGGGGGTAGACGGGCTTATCGTGGCCGAGAAAAGCATTGGGGTGACCAACATCGTGAACGGCGCCACCCGCCTTCAGCCAGTGGTGCTGGGGATTGGGCAGGCGGCCGGCGCGCTGGCCGCGGTCTCGCTCAAGAACAAGGTGCAGCCGCGCGAGGTGCGCATTAGAGAGGTGCAGCAGGCCCTGCTGGACTCCAAAGCCTACCTCATGCCTTACATTGACGTGAAGCCGCAGGATCCGCATTTTGCCGCCCTGCAACGCATCGGGTCCACCGGTATCCTGAAAGGGACGGGGCTGGCCTACAAGTGGGCCAACCAGACCTGGTTCTACCCAGAGCGCCCCATCAGCGAGTATGAGCTGGTGACCGGCCTAAGGACCTATTACCCTGAGCCATTGAAAACGTTCCAGGCCTCGGGCGCCAACCTGACTTTGAAAGCCCTGGTGGAAATGCTGGGCACCGTGAGCCCTGCCGTGACCTACGAGAAGGTAGTGGCCCAGTGGGCTGCCTTAGGCCTGAAAGCCACCGCTGCCCCAGAGACTGAACTGAACCGGCGGCAGGCCGCGGTAATCGTGGACAAGTTCCTGAATCCGTTCAGCCTGCCGGTAGATTTCAACGGGCAGGTGCAGGCGCAGGGAGTTTCCCTGAAGACCGAGTAGAAGCTGAAGACCAATATTACCTGAAAAAGGAAAGGGCCGCGTTTTGGGCCCGTTTTCCCGAAAACAGGCCCAAAACAGGAATGCTGACCTCTGGGCCAACGCCCGGTCACCGCTTGCTTAGTTATTGATGAGTATGATGAAAAAATATTTCCCCTTTGCTTTTTCCCTGCTGCTGCTGGCCGGCAGCTGCGGTTCCCCCCAGACCGCATCCACGCCTTCGGCCCCGGCCGTGAAGGGCATGAAAGGCCGCAACCTGCTGTATTTTGACGCCACGGCCAACTTCAAGCGGTTCTCCTTCCAGGATTCCATCAAATACTACCTGGCCAAATCCAAAGACGCTGGCGTGACCGATGTGGTGGTGGACGTGAAGCCTATCTCCGGCGAGGTGCTCTTTCCCAGCAAGATTGCGCCGGTCATGAACGAGTGGGCCGGGTTCACCAAAACCGAGAAGTTTGACCTGCTCACCGCCTTCATTGACGAGGCGCACAAGCTGGGCATGACCGTGCACGCCTCCACCAACATCTTCGTGGCGGGCCATAACCACTTCAGCCGCGGCCCCGTGTTCACAGACCCTTCCAAGAAACCCTGGGCCTCGCTCAACTACACGTCTGAGGGCATGAAGCCCATCACCTCGCTCACCCACAAGTACTCGGCCATGGTGAACCCGGCCCTGCCCGAGGTGCAGAAATATGAGATGTCCATCCTGAAGGAGCTCGTCAGCAAGTACCCCAAGCTGGACGGCATCATCCTGGACCGCGTGCGCTATGACGGCATAGAGGCCGATTTCTCAGATGCCTCCCGTAAGCTGTTTGAGAAGCACCTGGGCAAACCTGTGGCCAATTTCCCCGCTGATATCTACACCTACTCCAAGGACGCCAAGACCAAGGACGGCAAGCCTGAGCGCGTGCCCGGGCCGCTCTACAAGCAGTGGATTGAGTGGCGCGCCAAGGTAATTCATGACTTCATCTACGAGGCCCGCGCCGAGCTGAAGAAAATCAACCCCAAACTCATCTTCGGGGACTACACCGGCTCCTGGTACCCTACTTACTATGAGGTAGGCGTGAACTGGGCTAGCAAGGAATATGACCCGTCACAGACCTACAGTTGGGCCACGCCCAACTACAAGAATTTCGGCTACGCCGAGGCCCTGGACCTCTACACCACCGGCAGCTACTACTTTGAGGTAGAGAAGAAAGAGGCCCAAAACATCAACGTGTCCACCGTGAACCGCTCAGAGGCGGGCCAGGGCAAAGGCACCGAGGACTGGTACACCGTGGAGGGCTCCGCCGAGATGGCCATGAACATTGTCAAGGGCAAGACCCCCGTGTACGCCGGCCTGTACGTGGACCAGTACAAAGGCCACCCCGAGCAGTTTGTGAAAGCCCTGAAAATGTGCCGCGCCAAATCTGATGGGGCCATGGTCTTTGACATTGTGCACGTCATCAACGAGGGCTGGTGGAAAGAACTGAAACGCGGCCTCACCGAATAGAATATCTGTTTTAGGCCTGTTTTTACAAAAACAGGCCTAAAACGGCAACGGCTCTGGCTGTTGCCACCTCATTAATTGCTACTCCTGCCAAGAGCTACTGGCCAACAACGGGCGCTTCCACACAGCGCCATGTTAGCCAGGGCCGGGCAGGAGGGCAATTAAAATAAAAAAGCATCTACTATAAGTAAATACCAAAAGTAACCAGTAGCCTACCAGATCCAAGACCAACGCCTTAACCAACGCAGCCATGGCCCTACTTGCCACCCCCGCCGTAAAATCACCACTGGTAGCTGAAGCTCCCCTCGTCGCCAGTCGGCCGGTGGCAGCGCGCGCGCTAGGGATTGATGCGTTGCGCGGCCTGGCCATCATTGGCATGGTGTTCTCCGGGGTGTTTCCGCATGAGCTGCCCTGGCCGGGCTGGATGTTCCACGCGCAGGTAGGCCCGCCGGCTTTCACCTATACGCCCGAGGTGCCCGGCATTACGTGGGTAGACCTGGTGTTCCCGTTCTTTTTGTTCTCCATGGGCGCGGCGTTCCCGCTGGCCATGGGCAAAAAACTGGACCAGGGGCAGGGACGCGAGGTGTTCCTGAACGTGCTTAAGCGTGGAGCGCTGCTGCTGTTCTTTGCCATTATCATCCGGCATCTGAGCTGGTTTGGCTTGCAGGGGCCGGCCTGGGTGAACCAATTGACCTCCCTGCTTACTTTCGGGTGCTTTTTCCTGGTGTTCATGCGGTTCCCGAAGATGGGCAGCGGCCAGGCCACCGGCCTCAAACTGGCCGGCTTTGGCCTTATCGCCGCCCTGCTGTGGGCGCACGTCACTTTCACCGATTTTACTTTTGACCATACCCGCAACGACATCATCATTGTGGTGCTGGCCAACATGGCCGTGTTCGGGTCGCTTATCTGGGTGCTGACCCGCCACAACCTGCTGCTACGCATGGGCGCGCTGGCCTTCTTTGCCGCCATCCGGCTTACGCACGATATTGAAGGCAGCTGGACCAGCGCCATCTGGGATTTTCACCCGTCAGTGAAGTGGATGTACCAGTTCATGTTCCTCAAATACCTGTGCATTGTGCTGCCCGGCTCGGTGCTGGGCGATTTGCTGGTGAAGTACCGCAGCACGGCGGCTTCTTCTGAAAAAGGCGTCTCCAAGGGCCTGCTGGCGGTGGTTTGCTTCGCCTTTATCCTGGGGAACCTCTATGGCCTCTACACCCGCCAGCTAGGATTGACGCTGGCCCTGGATGCGGCCTTAAGTGCGGCTGGCCTGTGGCTGCTGCGCAAACCGGCCAATGTGCAGGAACAGCTGTTCCAAAAGCTCTTCGGCTGGGGCGTGTTCTTCCTGTTTCTGGGCCTCACCTTTGAACCCTATGAGGGTGGCATCAAGAAAGACCCGTCTTCGTACAGCTTCTGGTTTCTGACCAGCGGCCTGGCATTTTTCGCCTATATTCTCTGCGAGGTGCTCTCGCAGTCCCTCCACCGTAACCTGCTCTGGAAATCCATTATCCAATCGGGCCAAAACCCCATGGTGGCCTACGTGGCTGCGGCGTTCCTAGTGTCTCCGTTGCTGGCGCTCACCCACCTTTCTGAAGGGCTGGAAGCGCTGCGCGAAGCCAACGTGTACCTGGGTGTGGTGAAGACCTTTGTGATTACCGGCGCCGTGGTGGCCGTGACGGCTTTCACCACCCGCAAAGGCTGGTTCTGGCGCACCTAGCTATTCCTTGAAAACTGACAAACCAAACAAATAAACAAACCGCCCAACATTAGAATAGAATGAATTTAAGTGTACTAGATATTGCCATCATCTTTGCTTACATCGTGGGCATCTTGGGCGTAGGGTTCTACATCTCCAAAAAGGCCTCTACTGACATGCAGAGCTACTTTCTGGGCGGCAACACCATGAAGTGGTACTACCTGGGGCTGAGCAATGCTTCGGGTATGTTTGACGTCTCGGGCACCATGTGGACCGTGATGATTCTGTTTGTCTACGGCCTCAAAAGCGCCTGGATTCCCTGGCTCTGGCCGGTCTGGAACCAGGTGTTCGTGTTCGTGTTTTTGGCCATCTGGATGCGCCGCTCCAAGGTGATGACCGGCGCGCAGTGGATTACCTTCCGCTTCGGGGACGGCAAGGGTGCCAAGCTTTCGCACATCATCATCGTGGCCTTTGCCGTGATTAGCGTGCTGGGGTTCATTGCCTACTTTTTTGAAGGCATCGGTAAACTCTGCGTCATCATCCTGCCCTGGGACATGAGCTTCATGCTGGGCGAGTGGTTTGTTTCTTCGGAGCGTTCGTACGCCTTGATTATCTGCGCCATCACCACCCTCTACACCGTGAAAGGCGGCATGTACAGCGTGGTGGCCACCGAGATTCTGCAGTTCATCATCATGACCATCTCGTGCTTCGTGATTGGCTACGTGGCCTACACCTCGGTGAGCGCCGAGCAAATCAACGCGGCCATTCCGGCCGGCTGGAAGGACCTCACCTTTGGCTGGAACCTGGACCTGGACTGGAGCAATACGCCGTTCCCATCGGTGAACCAGAAACTGGCCACCGATGGCTTTGACCTCTTCGGGCTCCTGTTCATGATGATGTTGTTCAAGGGAATCTTCGCCTCTATTGCTGGTCCTGTGCCGTCTTATGACATGCAGCGCGTGCTTTCGGCCCGTACGCCCTCAGAGGCCGCCAAAATGAGCTTCACCACTATTTGGGTCATGTACATTCCACGCTATTTGATGGTGGCTGGGTTTGCGGTGCTGGCGCTGGTGTACCTGGTGCCCGAACTCAACGGCATGGGTGCCAACATGGACTTTGAAAAAATCCTGCCCTTCGCCATCAACAAGTTCGTGCCCGACGGATTCCGGGGCTTGCTTTTGGCGGGTCTGCTGGCCGCCTTCATGGGTACCTTCTCGGCCTTCGTGAACTCGGCCCCGGCCTATATTGTGAATGACATCTACCGCAAATACATCAACCCCAACGCCAGTGATAAAAAGTACGTGCGCCTGAGCATCATCTCCTCTATTGTGCTGGTGATGGTGGGCATTGTGTTCGGTTTCAACGCCGGGTCTCTGAACAAACTCACGCTTTGGATTACCTCTGCGCTGTACGGCGGCTACGTGGCGGCTAACCTACTTAAGTGGGTGTGGTGGCGCTTTACGGGCTACGGCTACTTCTACGGCATGCTCTTCGGGTTGATTGCCTCTACCATCAAGCTGTTCGTGTTCCCCGAGATTGTGGACATCTACGTGTTCCCTGTCATCTTGCTGTTTTCCCTCATTGGCTGTCTGGTGGGCACCTACATGTCGCCGCTGCCTAACCGCGAGGCCGTGAAGAACTACTACCGTGAGACACGCCCGTGGGGCTTCTGGGGACCTATCAAGCGCGAGGTGATGGCCGAGGACCCAACCTTTGTGCCCAACAGAGAAGGCGGCCGCGATGCTGTGAACATTCTGGTGGGTATTGTCTGGCAGATGTCACAGGTGCTCATTCCTATCTACTTCATGATTAGGGAGAATTACTACACGGCCGCGTGGGTGGTGGTGCTCATTATCACCAGCGTGTTCCTGAAAAAGAACTGGTGGGACAAACTCAAGGAGGCCGATGAGGACTTCGTGAACAAGCCCATGGAAGAAAAGGAACTGGTAAAAGTCAGCTAAGCAGATGAAGAAGATTCTAGCAATGGGCCTGCTTTTGGCGGCCGGGTTTTTCTCTATCCCAGCGCAGGCCCAGCAGGAGCCGGCCAAGATAGACAGTAGCTACGGCGGCGGCCATTACAACATGCGCCTGGATTTTTACCGCAGCATGCCCAACCAGAAAAAGGAGATTGTGTTCCTGGGCAATAGCATCACCGAGGTGGGGGAGTGGCAGGAGCTGCTTCCGGGCAAACCGGTGGTGAACCGCGGCATTAGCGGCGATGTGGTCTGGGGCGTGCTGGCCCGCCTGGACGAGGTAACGGCCTCCAAACCGGCCAAAATCTTCATCGCCATTGGCGTGAACGACATCAAGCGGGGCGTGCCTACCGCCGCCATTGCTGGTGCCTACCGCCGTATTCTGCAGCGCATTAAACAGGAGAGCCCCAAGACCAAGGTATACGTGCAGAGCGTGCTGCCCGTGAACGAAGGCATGCTGGCCGATATCTACAAGAACATCACCAACGCCCGCATCCAGGACCTCAACACGCAGTTGCAGGCCCTAGCCAAAGAGTACCGCTACACCTACGTCAACATCCACCCGGCCCTGGTAGACGCCACCGGTCAACTGGACAAAAACCTAAGCACCGACGGCCTGCACCTGAAACTGGTGGCCTACACCAAGTGGGTGGAGCAACTCAAGAAGGAAAAAGCGCTATAGCCGTTTTAAGCCTGTTTTTGCGAAAACAGGGCCAAAACGGCAATTGGAAGAAAGGCCCATTGGCCAGGGTGGAAATGCTTTCAGTAACCAACCCTGATTTTAAAAGTGTTTCAGGCCTGTTTTGGGAAAAACGGCCGCAAAACGGAAAAAGATGAAGACAAACTCCAGGCGGTTTAAAATTTTAGGGAGGCTAGGCGCAGCGGCGTTCTGCCTTCTAGGGCCGTTGGGGGTTTTTGGCCAGGCAGCCAAGATTGACAGCAACTATGTCAATCCGCATTTTGAGTTGCGCCAAAAGGAATTCCGGGCGCAGCCTGTTCCTAAGAACGCCATTGTGTTCCTGGGCAACAGCATTACGGCGCGCGGCAACTGGGCCCAACTGCTGCCGGGCCTGCCAGTGGCTAACCGCGGTATTGGCGGCGACATCACGCATGGCGTATTGGCCCGGCTAGACACGATTCTGGCGGCCAAACCCAAGAAGCTTTTCCTGCTCATTGGTATCAACGACTTGTCGCGCCGGTTCCCGGAGGCACTCATCCTGCAGAACTATGAGCGGCTGGTGCGGCGCGTGAAACAGCAGTCGCCCAAAACGAAGCTGTACGTGCAGAGCGTGTTACCGCTGCGCGATGAGATGCTGAAGCCCGATTACCTCAAAGGCCTTAACCCGGCGGTGACCAGCCTGAACACGCAGCTCCAGGCCCTGGCTAAAAAACACAAGCTGCCTTACATCAACCTGCACCCGTTTTTCGCAGATGCCAGCGGCCAACTCAAAAAAGAGTACTCCCTGGACGGCATCCACGTCACGGACAGCGCCTACCCGGTGTGGGTGCAGTACCTGAAAGCAAAGAAATACCTGTAACAAGAACCCGCATCACCCCCCCATTGAAGAGATAAAATGAAAATAACAGGAACCTTTATAGACGAAATCTCCCATGACATTCCGCACCAGAACTGGGGCCGGGAGGAGTGGGACCGCGATTTTGCCTATATGAAAGCCGTGGGCATTGACACGGTCATTATGATAAGAAGCGGCTACCGCCGATTCATCACCTATCCGTCGCAGTACCTGCAGCAGAACTTCGGGTGCTACGCGCCGCCCGTGGACCAGGTGCAGATGTTTTTGGAGCTCGCCGAGAAGCACGGCATGAAATTCTACTTCGGGCTGTATGACAGCGGGCATTACTGGGACACGGGCAACCTGCAGTCTGAGATTGACGCCAACCGCTACGTAATTGACGAGGTCTGGAAACAGTACGGCCACTTCAAGAGCTTCGGGGGCTGGTATCTGAGCATGGAAATCAGCCGCAAGACCAAGGGCGCCACCGAGGCGTTTAGGACCCTGGGCCAGCAGTGCAAAGACGTGAGCGGCGGCCTGCCCACCTTCATCTCGCCCTGGATTGACGGCAAGAAAGCGGTGATGGCGGCCACGTCCCAGCTGTCAAAAGAAGACGCGGTGTCTCTGCGCCAGCACGAGGAGGAGTGGAGCGAGATTTTCTCGGGCCTGCAGGGCTCGGTAGACGCGGTGGCTTTCCAGGATGGGCACATTGACTACCATGAGCTGGAGGATTTCTTCGCCATCAACAAGAAAATGGCCGACACCTTCGGGCTGCAGTGCTGGACCAACGCCGAGAGCTTTGACCGCGACATGCCCATCAAGTTCCTGCCCATCAAGTTTGAGAAACTTCGCCTCAAGCTGGAGGCCGCCCGCAAGGCCGGCTATGACAAGGCCATCACCTTTGAGTTTTCCCATTTCATGAGTCCGCAGAGCGCGTACCTGCAGGCGGGCCACCTTTATAACAGATACAAAGAGTACTTACAGAGTTTACGCTAATCAAATATTATATGAATCACTATTCTACGCTGTACAAGCAGGAGCTGTTGGAGAACGTTATCCCTTTCTGGATGAAACATTCTAAGGATGAGAAACACGGCGGTTTTTTTACTTGTTTAGACCAATTCGGGAAAGTATACGACACAGATAAATTCATCTGGCTGCAAGGCCGCGAGACCTGGATGTTCTCCATGCTCTATGACAAAGTGGAGCAGCGGCCCGAGTGGCTGGACATGGCCGTGCACGGCGCCGATTTCCTCAAGAAACACGGCCGTGACACCGAGGGCAACTTCTATTTCTCCCTCACCCAGAGCGGCCAGCCGCTGGTGCAACCCTATAACATTTTCTCAGACTGCTTTGCGGCCATGGGCTTTGGCGCCCTCTACAAGGTAAAGCCCGAGGACGAGTACGCCGATATCGCGCGTAAGACCTTCCAGAACATTCTGGACCGCCGCGAGAACCCCAAGGGCAAGTACAGCAAGGCCTACCCCGGCACCCGCAACCTGCGCAACTTCTCCCTGCCCATGATTCTGAGCAACCTCTCCCTGGAGATGGAGCACCTGCTGGACAAGAGCCTGATTGAGTCGCTGAGCCAGGAAATCATCCATGAGGTGATGAACGTGTTCTACCATGAGGAGAGCGGCCTTATCCTGGAGAATGTCTACCAGGACGGCTCCTTCGCCGACTGCTACGAGGGCCGCGTCATCAACCCCGGCCACATCATTGAGGCCATGTGGTTTATCATGGACCTGGCCCTGCGCCAAGGTGATAAGGCCCTGGTGAACAAGACCATTGAGATTGCCCTCAACGCCCTGGACTACGGCTGGGACCAGGAGTTTGGTGGCCTGTTCTACTTCAAGGACATCAAAGGCCACCCGCTGCAGCAGCTGGAGTGGGACCAGAAGCTTTGGTGGCCGCACGTGGAGGCCCTGGTGTGCATGGCCAAGGCCTACGCCGCCACCGGCGATGAGCGCTGCAAAAACTGGTTTGACAAACTGCATGACTACACCTGGAACAGTTTCCGGGATGAGCAATACGGCGAGTGGTTCGGGTACCTGAACCGCCGCAACGAGGTGCTGCTTCCTTTAAAAGGCGGCAAGTGGAAAGGCTGTTTCCATATTCCGCGCGGCCTCTACCAAGTCTACAAAACGCTGGAGAACGCCCCGGTTGGCGTAACCCCCGAAATTACCCTATCTTCCCGGTAGGCCAGGACGCCGGCGCCCGTTCCCTTTCTGCGGGGCGGCCGCCGGTGTTTCTTTTTCCTGCTTTCCGTTTTAAGGCCGTTTTGGCCAAAACAGGCCCAAAACAGCCACCCTGCCGCGCCCCTTACTCCCAAACCTAACCAACAACCTGTATGATTTCGTTTTTCGTAGCTGTGCTGGCCCTTCTTGTGGGGTACTGGCTGTACTCCAGAGTAGTGGAGCGTATCTTCGGCATGGACCCAGACCGGCCTACGCCCGCCATCACCATGGAAGACGGGGTAGACTATGTGGCCCTGCCGCAGTGGAAAATCTTCCTCATCCAGTTCCTTAACATCGCCGGCCTGGGGCCCATCTTTGGGGCGGTGGCCGGGGCCATGTGGGGACCTTCCGCGTTCGTCTGGATTGTGCTGGGCTCTATCTTCGCCGGCGGCGTGCATGACTATTTCTCGGGCATGCTGTCTTTGCGGCACGGGGGCGAGAGCATCACCGAGACCACGGGCCGCTACCTGGGCAACGGCATGAAGCAGTTCATGCGGGTATTCACCATCATCCTTATGGTTATGCTGGGCGCGGTGTTCATCATGGGCCCGGCCAAAATCCTGGATGATATTTTCAACGGCGCCGGCGGCGGGGTAACCATGTGGGTCTGGGTTATCTTCATCTACTATTTCCTGTCCACCATTTTGCCCATTGACCAGATTATCGGGCGGCTCTACCCTTTGTTTGGGGTGGCCATGCTGTTCATGGCGGTGGGTATTTCCTTTATCATGTTCCAGGACGGCTTGCACGTGCCGGAAGTCACGTTTGACAGCCTCTACAACCAGCACAGCAGCCCAGAGAAATTCCCACTGTTCCCCATGCTGTTTGTGACGGTGGCCTGCGGGGCCATCTCGGGGTTTCATGCCTCGCAATCGCCGTTGATGGCGAGGTGCATGACCAATGAACGGCAGGGCCGAAGCATCTTCTACGGCGCCATGATTACCGAAGGCGTGGTGGCTCTTATCTGGGCGGCCATTAGCATGAGTTTCTTTGGCGGCGTGCGCGAACTCAACGAGACCATGGCGCTGCAGAACGGCAACGCGGCCTGGGTGGTAAGCAAGATTTCCAATTCCCTGCTGGGCGAAGTAGGCGGCGTGCTGGCTTTGCTAGGCGTGGTGGCGGCGCCCATCACCTCGGGTGACACCGCCTTTAGGAGCGCCCGCCTCATCATCGCTGATTTCATGAAGTCTGACCAGGGGCCTTTCAAGAACCGCATCCTCATCAGCGTCCCATTATTTGCCGCCGGCTACGCCCTTACCTTAATTGATTTTGGGGTGGTGTGGCGCTATTTCGCCTGGACGAACCAGTCCCTGGCCACGGTGGTGCTGTGGGTGGTGACGGCCTACCTCATTCAGGAGAAAAAGCAATATTGGGTGACGCTGGTGCCGGCCGTGTTCATGACCGCCGTGGCTACCTCCTACATCCTGGTGGCCCCCGAAGGGTTCCAACTGCCCGTTGAAGTGGCCTACGCCGTTGGGTTCTCGGTGGCGCTGGCGCTGCTGGCCTTCACGCTGGTGAAGGTGGCTAAAGGCAAGCGGACCCCGGCCGTGCAACTGGTCAAATAAGAACATTTGGTGGGCTGTTTCCCGTTTCGGGGCCGTTTTTCTGAAAACGGCCCCGAAACGGAGCGGCCGCTTATCTTATATTTTCCGCCGTCCTTCCCTCTCTGTCGGGTCTCTTTAGAAGGCCTGGTTACTCCCCCTGCGTATGAAAAGGTCCTTGTTTGTAGTCTGTTTTTGGTTGGTGCTCTGGCTGCCGCTGGCGGCCCAGGAGAAAGCCAGGCCGCGTATTGCGCTTATCCCGGAGCCCGTGTCCTGGCAGGCCAAAACGGGCACTTTCAGGGTTACTTCCAAGACCGTGGTGGAGGTGGCCGCCCGGGATGCCGCCCATATAGGCGTGGCCCGGCTGCTGGCCCAGCGCCTGCGGGTGCCTACCGGCTACCCCGTGCCGGTGGTGAAAACCAAGGGCAACGCCGGGGCCATCCGTCTGGCTTTGAACGCTAGGCCCGTGGCCCGGTTGGGCCAGGAAGGGTACACCCTGGAGGTGAGCCCGCAGCAGGTGCTCATCACCGCCAACGCCCCCGCCGGGTGGTTCTACGCCATCCAGACATTCATGCAACTGCTGCCCCCTGCGGCGGAAAGCGTGAAGAAAGTGCCGGGCACCGCCTGGGCAGTGCCGGCGATACGCGTGGAGGATTACCCGCGGTTTGCCTGGCGGGGCCTCATGGTGGACGTCAGCCGCCATTTCTTCCCCAAAGAGGTCATCAAATCTTACCTGGACCAGATGGCCCGGTACAAACTCAATACCTTCCACTGGCACCTCACCGATAACCAGGGTTGGCGCATGGAAATCAAGAGCCTGCCCAAACTCACCGAGGTTGGCGCCTGGCGGGTGCCGCGCACCGGCTACTGGAAAGGCTTCCCTGCCCCCGAACCCGGCGAGGCCGCCACCGACGGCGGCTTTTACTCGCAGGAAGACATCAAAGAAATCATTGCCTACGCCGCCGAGCGGTTCGTGACCATTGTGCCTGAGGTGGACGTGCCGGGCCACAGCCTCGCGCTCATCGCGGCGTATCCCCATCTGTCCTGTACCCAGACGCCCCAGCAGGTGCTGGCCGGCGACCCCTGGAACCCCAAACGCACCAACGTGCTCTGCATCGGCAACGATTCTACCTTCACCGAGCTGGAAAAGGTGTTCACAGAGCTGGCCCAGCTCTTCCCTGGCGAGTACCTGCACATGGGCGGCGACGAGGTGACCCGCACCTACTGGGACAACTGTGCCAAATGCCAGAAGCGCATCCAGGACGAGGGCCTCAAAAACGCGGAGGAGCTGCAGACTTATTTCCTGAAACGCATGGCCCGCATTATTGAAGGCAAAGGCAAGAAAGTGATGGGCTGGTACGAGAAGCTGGAAGGCGGCCTGGCCTCCAACCTGGCCGTGATGAGCTGGAAAGACATGAAAGGCGGCATTCTCGCCTCCAATCTGGGCCACAAGGTGGTCATGACCCCCGCCTTCAACACCTACCTGGATTTTTACCAGGGCGACCCTTTCCTAGAGAACGGCCCTTTCACCGTGACCCGCCTTTCGGCCACCTACAATTTTGACCCGCTGCCCGCCGAGGCCAACCCGGCCAACGTGCTGGGCGGGCAGGGCAGCCTCTGGACCGAGCAGGTGGCCCATGAGCGCAAACTCCAGTTCATGACCTGGCCCCGCGGCTTATCATTGGCCGAGGTTTTCTGGACGCCCCAGGCTAAGCGCGAATGGGACGCCTTCGTGCCACGCCTGGAGGCCCATCTGCCCCGGCTGGAGGCTGCCCACGTGAACTACGCCACCCATTTCTACGAGCCCATCATCTCAGCGGTGAAAGACAGCGCCGGCGTCATGAAAGTGGTGCTGTCCTCTGAGGTAAAAGGCGTGGAAATGTACTACACCTTTGACGACTCCAACCCAGACAAGTTCTACCCCAAGTACCAGGGCAAACCGCTGGACGTGCCCAAAGGGGCTCACCATATCCGGGCCATCAGTTACCGGCACGGAAAAACCGTGGGCCGCGAAATCAACCTGCCTCTCACTGAGGTGGAGAAACGGGTGAAGAAATAGAGCGGTTTGCGTTTTGGGCCTGTTATTGGGAAAACGGGCCCAAAACAAGAATTCGTCCCTGCTCTATGGTCCGGGAAGCCAACCCGTCTGCAGTAATTATTTATCTATCCTTATACCACCATGCGTAAGCGTTTTCTATCTCTCCAAACGGCGGCCCTGGGCCTGGCCGTGCTCTCTTTCCTGGGCTGCAAAAGCACCACTTCCTCCACGGCGTCTAACGGCGGAGCCAAGGACCAGAAGATTGCCGGCGAAGTGCCGCCGGCCGCCTCTATTCCTTGTTTCCCGGGAGCCTATTACCGCAAGGTGGTGAGCAGCTTTGACACCTGGACGGGCATTACCGGCGTAGCGGTCCTGGGCCACCCCACCACCGACCCCAACCGCCTGGATGACCGCAGAAACAACCTTCCCCTGGACAACTTCTCCATCTACATGGGCGGCAACGCCGGCGGGCACTATGAGGTGGACGCGGGCATGACCTGGACCTTCTCCGTGGACAAATCCACCGGCAAGACTAGCGCCCAGCGCATTGCCTGGCGCCCCTTCTGGCGCACCAAGGTCTGGAACAACCCGCCCAACGTGGAGCAGTATACCTGGTACCCCGGAGACACCATCCAGATGTCGGTGGTAATGGTGGCGCCCCAGAAACTGCGCATGGTCATTGCCGATGCCGGAAAACACCCCAAGAAACGCTTCGAGGTGGATTTTGAGGCCGAAGGCTTCACCCCCGAGACCGCGCGCCAGTTTAAGCGCGTGAACGCCATTGACCAAGTACGCAACGAAGGCAAGCCCGTGCAGCCCACCACCGCGCACGTGAAAGGCTCTGAGTGGCTCTACACCACCCTGCACCGCGGCGACCTGCAAGTGCCCATGCACCCCGGCCGCTTCACCGACATGCGCTGCGACAACGCCCAACACATTGTGGTCACTGCCACGGCCAACGCCAAACGGGGCGGCGAGAAGATTGACATTGTAGGCAAGAAGTAAACCTTTATAGCTGAAAGGAGACGGCCGCCGGTCCTGGTAAATTGCCAGGGCCGGCGGCCGTCTGTTTTAGGCCCGTTTTCCGGAAAACAGGCTTAAAACGCCCGACTTTCAGGGGAGGCTTTTATTGTCCTCTCTTTCCAGGTTCAACGAGTGGCTAGTCCGGGGCCTGCGCGGTGTCTTGTGATAAACCTGGTTTGGGCCGGATTTCCCGAAAACGGGCTTAAAACTGTAGCTCCCTTGGATGAAGAAAAAGAGCTGGCACAGATGCGCGGGAGGTGAAGCTCCGCACCCGATGGGTGGCAAAGAGTTTCAGCCCAAGCTTATATGGGCCATGACAAAAAAAGCCCGGCCATCCTGTAAATAGGATACCCGGGCTTTTACCGTGTGGTGGAGTAGTTTTCTATCTGCCGGTCACTACCACTTTTACCTCTTTTACCACGGTTTTCTGGCCGGAGATGGTGGCGTTGGAAGCCACAAAGGTGGCGGTATATTCGCCGGGGGTGGTGTAGGCATATTTAAAGGAAGGCTTGCTCAGGGAGTATTCCTTGATAGGCGTTCCCCGGTCTGGGCTAACCTTGTTAGGGTTCAAGGCCTTGGAGATAGCCCATTCCTCTGAGGCCTCCAGGGTGGAAGCCGGGTTGAAGTACACCAGCGTGGAGGTGTAGACCCATTTGCTGGCCGGGTTGGTGAAGTCCACGCTGGTCCAGCCGGTAGACACCAGGTTGGCGACGCTGGAGCTGGTACCATTCGGGAAGGAGTTGGACAGGTCAAACGTGTACAGGCGCCAGGTTCTTTGCGTAGGGGTGGTGCCCGGCGGCTTTTCGCCCACGTACCGGAAGGCGAAGAAGATAGGCTTGCCCGGCGCCAACAGGCCCGTGACGTCCACCTTGCCAGATTTGGTGCGGGTACCCAGCGCGCCGGCTGCGGCGGTGGCAAAGGTAAAGCGGCTGCTGATGTCCTGCCAGGTGGCTTTGGAAACCTCTTCCGGGGTGTAAATGCCTGAGAAGTCAGTGGAGGCCATGAGCCGGAGGTTGTTGGTCTGGCTGCCGTAGAGCACCTGGCTTTCAAATTCCAGTTCCAGTTTGCCACCAATGAGTTCGGTGCGCTCGCGGTTCTGGTATTCCTTTCCGGTTTGGCCCGAGTAAAAGGTGATCACATCTGGATTGCCGTCTAACTGGAACGCAACAGAGTCGCCTACGGCGTAGGTGGGCTTGTCTGTCGTCACGTGAAAGGCGGGGGCCTCTACATTGTCATCCAGGCAGGAAAACAAAAAGCCAGACAAGAGCAGCGGGAGAAGATATTTTGATTTCATATTCTAGATCTTAATAGAATTACCAACCCGGGTTGTTTCTGGTGATGGCGCTGTTCAAGGTAGTCTCTGCCAGCGGAATAGGCAGCAACAGGTGGCGTTCCGTGGTATTGAGGGCGGCCTTGGCGGCGTAGGCATAGTCTGCGGGCGCGGTTTGAGTGATGCGGCTTTTCAAGTCATTCATCACCACCAGGTATTCGCCCCACCGGATCAGGTCAAACTTCCGCAGGCCTTCAGAGAAAAGTTCGCGGCTTCGCTCCTCCTGCACGGCAATCCTGAAGTCATCTTTATCCAGGCCGGTCACGTCATATTCACTGGGGTTGGTGGCGCCCGGAAGCAGTTTGCCAAAGGCCCGGCGCCGTACCTGGTTGAGGGGTTCAAAGGCGCTGGCAGGGCCGTTCAGTTCATTCTCCGCCTCGGCAATCATGAGCAGCACATCTGCATAGCGCAGCACCGGGAAGTTGGCGGGAGTGGTGTTTTGGGCCTTCGGCAGCGCCACTTCATATTCCCGGCGCCATTTGGCATTCTTACGGTTGTAAATCTGGGTGGAAGTATAGGAGCGCTTACCGCCGGGTGCGGTGGTTTGATAGTACCACGGGGAGATGTTCCAGTCGCGGCGGGTATCTGGCGAGGTAGAGATTTTGAGCGTGCCCACCGGAGCGCCAGTGGTACTGAGGCTGTCACGCAGCACAGCCGGTTGGTACAGGCTGAACTGCTTTTCCAGTACGTTCACCACGGCATAGCTGTAGCCTATGTCCAGGCTGGTGCTGGAGATACCGTTGGTGGCCCCCAGGTTACCTTCCTCAAAAGTTAAGTTGCCTGCCTTGTTGAATTCCACCTCCCAGATAGATTCCTGTTTGTCATAGATGTCTTTGGAATGGTTGATGAAGATCTGCGCGTAGCTGGGGTTGAGCGAATGGAAACCACTTGCTTTTACTTTCAAGGCCCATTTGAGGGCGTCTGCGTATTTGCTCTTGTCATTGAGGGGGGCACCGGCCATTTTCAGGTAGACCCGGGCCAGAATGCCTTGCACGGTAGATTTGGTTACCCGGCTATTGTAGGCGTACGCCGAAATAGGGTTGACCAGCGCCTCTGCCTCTTCCATTTCCTTTACCAGAAACGAGTAAATCTGCGCGGCCGGCGTTCTGGGCACGTTCACGTCATTTACAGACTTGGTGGGCTCCAGGCGCAGGGGCACATCACCCCAGTAGTTCACCAGCAGGAAGTAGTAGTATGCGCGCAGGAATTTGGCTTCGCCCCGGGCTACCTCTTTTTTAGCAGGGTCCATGTCGGCTTTGTCTATGTTGGCCAGCACCACGTTGGCGCGGTCAATGCCCTGGTACAGGTTAGACCATAACGCTGACAGCTTGGGGTCTGAGGCATCAAAGTTGTGGAAAGACAGGTCTATGTTGGCGTAAGACCGGAAGTCAAAAAACTGATCAGCTACGTCCAGCTCAAACCAGATGGTGCGGCTGTAGGCTTTGCCCAGAATATCATAAACCCCGGTAAGGGCGGTGTTGATATCACTCTCGGTTTTGAAGTAGTTGGCCGGGCTTACAAAGTCTGTGGGGGTAGTGTCCAGGAAATCATCACAGGACATGACGCCTGCTGAGAGGGCCAGGAGGGCGGTATATACAAATTTTCTCATGATGCTGTCTTACTTAAAAAGTCACGTTTAAACCCATGGTGGTGGTTCTGGCCCTGGGGTAGGCAGAGTAGTCAAAGCCTGGGGTAAGGGCGCTGGGCCTTACGTTCACCTCTGGGTCATAGCCAGAGTAGTTGGTCCAGGTGTACAGGTTCTGGGCTGCCACATACACCTGCAGGTTCTTGATTTTTACCCGCTCTGTAAACGCTGAAGGAATGGTGTAGGCCAGACGCACGGTTTTCAGGCGCAGGAACGAACCGTCTTCAATAACCCTGGAGGAATAAGTGGTAAGGCCAATCTGGCCGCGGGCCCGCGGGATGTTGGAATCTGGGTTTTCCTCGGTCCAGCGATCCGCGAAGGTGGCAAACTGGTTCACCCCGTACCGGGAGCCGGCCTCCAGGTAGATTCTGTTGGCGTTGAGGATATCATTGCCGTACGACCACTGGAACACCACGTTCAGGTCAAAACCTTTGTACTGGAAGTTGTTGGTGAAGCCGCCAATGTGCAGGGGAACCGGGTTACCAATCACAGTTTTGTCAAAGTCATTGATGCTGCCGTCTCCGTTGATGTCGCGGTATTTGATATCACCGGGCCTGATGTTGTTTCTGGCCGCCCCGTTGCTGGGTACCGTCTCTTTTAAGGAATAACCGCCGCCGGGCGCCGAGTCAAAATCTTCATAGGTGTACACGCCGTCCCAGATAAGGCCATAGAATTGGGCCACGGGCTCATTAAGCTTGGCAATGTAGGCCGGAATAGAGATCCAGGCGTAGTCAAACGGAATTGGGGTCAGGATTCTCTCCTCGTTCTGCGAAAGGCCCATTACCTTGTTTCTGTTGAAGGAGATATTGAAGTTGGTGTTCCATCTAAACTCTTTCCCTCTTATGGGGTCCAGATCCAGGGTTACTTCCAAACCGTCGTTTCTGGTTCTGCCAATGTTCTTGGTGGCGCGGGAATACCCGGTAGAAGTAGGCAAGTAGGCATTAAGCAACAGGTCACGCGTAGATTTACGGTACACTTCCACTTTCACTGAGGCTCTTTCCTGGAAGAAGGAGAGGTCTATCCCCAGGTTTACGTTCTCTGTGTTTTCCCATTTAAGCGAGGAGTTGCCCAAGTCACTGGAGTAGCTGCCCGTGGTGGGCTGGTTACCAAAATAATAGCTGGCGTCTTGGGGCAGGGTGATTTTGGAGGCATACGGGAAGTCACCTACCCGGTTGTTGCCGCTCAGACCCCAACCAGCGTTGATGCGGGCCCCTGAAAGGAAAGGAATGGGTTTCATGAACGGTTCCTTGCCCAGGTGCCAAAGACCTGAAACGCTGGGGAAGTAACCCCACTTGCTGCCCGGCGCAAATTTAGACGAACCATCTGCCCTGAACGTGGCGTTGACCACGTATTTTGACTTGAAGGTATAGGCCGCCCGGCTAAAGAACGAAGCCATGGTCCATTCTGTGGAGGAAGACGTAAGCGAGCTTACCGTGCCTTCATCCAGGCCACTCACGCCCAGGTTGGCGTTTGGCAGGATGATGGCGCTGGCCCCAAACGCCTTTCCGGTGCTTTTCAGGAGTTCATATCCCCCCAATACCGTTACCGAGTGGTTGCCGGTGAATTTCTTGTCATAGGTGAGCACGCCCTGGTTAGACAGCTGGGTAGAGTTAAAGGTGGTGATGCCGCCGTTTACCCGGTTGTTGGTCTGAGCGCTTCTGGACTGAGGCCCATTGAACACTTCAAACTCCCGGGTGCTCCTGATAACCCCGCCAGATAACTTAAACTTAAGGCCTTTCAGGATGGTGTATTCGCCGTAGGCGTTCCCAATCAAGGTTTCAAAGTTATTGTCCCTTACCTCATTGTAGCTGGTAAGGATAGGGTTAAAGCTGTAGTTGTCGTTTTGCTGCACCTCGGGGTCCGTTTCCATTTCCAGGAGGTTGAGTCCGCTGGCAGACACCGGCCGGAACGCCCACACACTGTAAAGCAAGTTAGCCTGCCCTGACCCCGCGTCTGCAGAGGGCGGCGTGCCGTAAGACTTGTACTGCGAGTAAGAGGTATTGATGCCTACCTTTATTTTCTTGGATACTTCCTGGTCCAGGCTTAAGCGGCCCTGGTAGCGGTCAAAACCCGAATTGATAAGAATACCCTCCTGATTGAAATACGTGGCCGAGACATTGTACAGGGTCTTATCCGTACCGCCTCTCAATGACAGGGTGTGGTTTTGCATGGGGGCGGTGCGCATTACTTCTTCTTCCCAGTCAAATGGCTGTATGTTGCGGTAATCCTCCAGGGTGAGGTCTCTTCCGTCTGGTCCTTTGCCTTTGAAGTAGAGGTTGGTAGTCTGTTGGGGGTCCAGTTCGTTCTGTAGTTTTACAAAGTCATAGGGGCTCAGAACGCCCATTCTCTTGCGGCTTTCTTGCACGCCGTAATAAGCATTGTAGTTCACGGTAGGCAAGCCCACGCGGCCTTTTTTGGTGGTGATCAGGATAACCCCATTCGCCCCGCGTGATCCATAGATAGCCGTGGCTGCCACGTCCCGCAGAATCTCGGTGCTCTCAATGTCTGCCGGCGGAATGGCGTTGAACACCTGGGCATCTTCGGTGGGGAAACCGTCAATCACGTACAGCGGCGAGTTGTCCTGGGTGAGGGAACTGGCGCCCCGGATAATGATGGTGGCGGGAGTACCGGGCTGACCATCGGCGGAGACCACCTGCACGCCGGCCACCCTTCCGGCCAGGGCCTCGTCCAGGGATCGCACAGGGGCTTTGTTGATGTCTTCCATGTTCACTGAGCCAATAGAGCCGGTCACCTCATTTCTGAGGGCGGTGCCGTAGCCAATGTTCACGATCTCAATCTCCCGCATGAGCTGGGAGTCCTCCACCATCTTAATTGTATACACGGTAGCCTGCGTGATGGGAACCTCCTGAGGGGTATACCCAATGTAGGTAAACACCAGGGTTCCTGTTCTGGCCGGTATGCGCAAGGTGAAAGACCCGTTCTCATTGGTGGCAGTGGCCACTGACGTGCCTTTTACCATCACCGTTACTCCGGGCAAGGCCTCCCCGCTGGCAGAGGTCACCTTGCCGGTGATTTCAATGGACTGCTGAGGCGTTTGGTTGAACGTGCCTGGTAAAAACCGTAGTTCGGGCTTTCCGGCGGGGCCTGAAAAGGGAGAGAGAAAGGTTTTGGTCTTACCATTGCCCGGCGAGGAACCCGCTAGGGGAAGGCCGGTGGCCGCCAGGCTGGTTAGGGAACAAAGGAAGAGCGTGAAACCTAAGGGGCGTAAACAGTTTTTCATAAAGACGGGTAAACGGTTTCTGATGTAAGCTTCGTGACAGGCTTTGGCGTTGCGCAACCGTGGGGAGGCGTAAGGGTCTGTTCAGCGGCAAAAAAGGGAGCAAGCTTTCTGCGGGACCAAATGCGTTTGGCCAATGGACCGCATCTCTTTTACAGGTATTTAACCTCCGCTCCTTAATTGTTGTCTAAATATAGAAGCCTAGAATATTAAATAAAATTAAAATGTTAAAAATCTTTTTAAGTTATGTTAATTGTTTTAGGATAACAGATTCATAAAATAGAAGTATTAAAAGAATGATTTTGTCAAAATGAGACGTGAGAATATTGGTTTGGCTAAGAATTCCTTGATTAGCGCTTTTGTGAGCCTTACTGTCATGCTTTTTTAAACAGCCATTTGGTTCTTCATCTTGTACTTTCAAAAGGGCCAGTGTTAAACCCCGAACAGCTTGACTCCAGAGATAAAAAGAAGGCCAAGACTGTAGTCATGCTCCTAAAACCCATAAATCCTTTCCGATAGGTCTGGCACTTCCTATCGGCCCCTAGCGGGGGTGCGCACCAGACCTGGATAGGAAGGAGGGAGTTACCACCGCGGCAGGTAGCTAGATGGAGTAGAAAAAGGAATGTCTACCAGGATCACGGGCTACTCCACTAACCTCTGAAACATCCTTTCTGGGGTAAAAGCAAGCAGACGGGCCCTTGCCCAGATAATCAAAGAAGAAGGTTCTGCGTATGAAGGGGAAAACAGATAACTCTACAATGGAAACCACGCCTAATGCCCCCCTAGATGACCGCCTGAAATGGGTAGAATCTTTCTCAAGGCTGCTAGATAACCAGTTCGTATTGCCCGGTACCAAGTTCCGGTTTGGGTTGGACCCTATTATGGGCTTATTGCCGGTGGTAGGGGATATGGCTGGTTTTGCCATGTCTGGGGTTTTGGTCATGACCATGGCCAAGCATGGGGCCAGCCGCGGCCTGGTAGTCCGAATGCTGCTGAACATTGTGCTGGATGCCATCATAGGCAGTATTCCTATTGTGGGCTGGCTGTTTGACTTCGGGTACAAGGCCAACCAACGCAACGTAGAGCTGTTGCGGCGCCATTACCAGGAAGGCCGTTACCAGGGCAAGGGGACAGGTTTTATAATCCTGATATTGGTGGTCTTTGCAGCGCTGTTCGGGTTGCTGCTGTATGGGCTCTGGAAACTGGCCGAGTATCTCTGGCTGTGGGCTTCCTCTGTCTGGTAAGCACGGCCTAAAGGACCTTACTATATATGGCATGCCGTTTTGGGCCTGTTTTTCAGAAAACAGGCCCAAAACGGCATGCGGGTTTTAGAGGCCTCTGCCCAGCGCCTCCTGGCCGAAAACTCTTCCAGCAACGAGGCCCCACCAAAAACCGGGTAAATTTCTGAGTTACGTTTTAAGCCTGTTTTGCTGAAATCAGGCCCAAAATGCGTAGCTTCCTCCCTTTAAGTAATGAGCCTGTATGTTGTATTTTCTGCTTAAAACCCTTTTCAGGATAGCGTTGCGTGTATTCTTTAGGCGGTTCACGGTGCATAACAAGCACCTGTTATTCGCAGAAGGGCCCTTGATTGTGGTGTCTAACCACCCCAACACGCTCATGGACCCGGTGGTCACGGCCTCGCTCATGAAGCAGAACATCTATTTCCTGGCTAAAAGCAGCTTTTTTAAACCGGGCATTCAGGGCTGGCTGTTCCATCATTTGTTCATGATACCCGTGTACCGCCGTGAAGACGTAGGTGATTCTGGCACGGTGCAAAATGACGCCACCTTTGCCAAATGCTATGAGTTCCTGGGCAAAGGCGGCACGCTCATGGTGTTCCCAGAGGGTAACAGTTTTATGCAGCGCCGCCTGCGTCCGCTTAAGACCGGTACCGCGCGTATAAGCCTGGGCGCTGAAGCCCAGCACAATTTCCAACTGGGCCTGCGCATTGTGCCCGTGGGCCTCAACTACTCAGACCCTTCCCGGTTCCGGAGCGATGTGTTTGTGAACGTGGGGGAACCTATCTATGTGAAAGACTTCGCGGAACAGTACGCGCAGGATCCCTTCAAGGCCGCACACTCGCTCACCGACCACCTCAAGGACCGGCTGGAGTCTCTGATCATTCACACCGAGACCGAGGAGGAAGACGAACTGGCCCGCCAGATAGAGGCCGTTTACCAGGACACCCTCGTGCGCGAACTCCATATGCCGGCCTCGGCCACCAAAGAACGCTTTACCCTTTCAAAGGGCATTCTGCAGAGTATCAAGTATTTTGAGGCCCGTCAGCCGGAGCGGGTCCACCAACTGCGCACCAACCTAACCGAGTATTTTCAGCACCTGGAAAGCGTGGGCCTGGTGCCCGAAGCCTTCAAGAACGCCCCTGCTAAACGCACCGTGGCCTGGGGAACCGTCAAAACCATTCTGTACCTTTTTCTTGGGTTTCCCTTTTACCTGTTTGGGGTGGTGCACAATTACCTGCCTTACATTCTGCCGGCCAAAATAGCCCGTTCCCTTACCAAAGACATAGAGTTCTACGCACCTATCATGATGACCGTGGGCATGTTCACATTTCCCCTTTTCTATGGGTTAATTGCCTGGGCCGCCCAGGCGTGGCTGGGCCTGTCTGGCTGGGGATTGGTGGGGTACCTGGTGGCGTTGCCTGTGACAGGGTTCTTTGTGCTCCATTACTGGCACCGGATTCAGGTAGCCCGCCGCCACTGGATTTTCTTTACCCTGTTCTACCGCCGTACCACGGTGCTGGAAAGCCTGCTGGAAAAGCGCAACCGGCTTATGCAGGACCTGGAACAGGCCCGCGCCGAGTTTTTAGCCTCTTCCCAGGAAACCACCCCTGAAACCGAGAAAGCCTGATCAGGAAACACCCTCCGTTAAGACATGTGATCTGCGTTTTTAACCAGTTGGGCGTCTTTGTCGGCAATTGAACAATCCAAAGAAGCGGGCTGTTGCGTAAGTAACCAAGAGGGAAGGAGGTTCTTCCCGTGGTCTCTTTACGTGAACGGTATGCGGTTTCTAGCCAACGGGTGGTTGCTTTTAGTGAGTATGGTATTTTTGGGGGCCTGTGATTCTACCAGTGACGAGGATGCGGGAAACCTAGCGCCTCAGCCGACTGCTGGTTCTGGCAGTGTTTCCACCTACCTGGCCTTGGGTGATTCTTACACCATTGGGCAAAGCGTGGCCCCTGAGGAGCGCTGGCCTATGCACCTGGCCAACCTGTTGTCGCCGGAAGGCATTAGGGTAGGCGAGCCCCGCATTATTGCCCAGACCGGCTGGACCACCGCCAACCTCTTGCAACAAGTTAAAGCCCAGAACCTGTCCGGGGGCTATGGCCTGGTGTCTTTGATGATAGGCGTGAACAACCAGTACCAGGGCCGCAGTCTGGAGGAATTCAGGACACAGTTCAAGGAACTGTTGGCCCTTAGTACGCAATTGGCCCAGAAAGACCCCAAAAACGTGGTGGTACTCACCATCCCAGATTGGGGCGCTACGCCTTTTGGAGCAAGCTATGACCGGGCCTACATCTCGGCCCAGGTGCAAAAGTTCAATGAGGTCATCAAGACAGAGGCTACCACGGCCGGCATTAAGGTGATAGACATCTATGACCTGTCTTTGATGGTCTCCCAAAACCCCTCTTTGCTGGCCCCAGATGGGCTGCACTACTCCAGCCTTATGCACCGCCAATGGGCCCAGCGCGTGCTGCCAGAGGCAAAAAGAATCTTAACGGATTAAATTTTTCAGCGATACTTCATTTTTGGAACGGTATATGTATTAGAGGATTTGGCCGCGCTTGCGGTCCAGATTCAACCTCTAATGATATCGTGTATGGAAATGAACATGAACGCAGTTGGTGCCGTGTTGTTGGCGGGGTTTTTAGCCATGGCGGGCGGCCCGGTCTTGGCCCAGGCACAAGCAAAAAAGAATTCCATTGCCTTAAGCAAAACCACCACGGTTAGCCAGGCGAAAAAAGATACTACCACTAAAACGGCTGTGGCTCCTATTCGGCGCGAGACCCTTTCTGGCATAGACCTGTTCCCGGAGGATAAGAAGAAAGATATTTTCCTGCTTTCCTTCCAGCAGGACATGACCGAAGACGGGGTGCTGGAACTGACCAACTACGCTGGGAAGGTCCTGTACACGAAACCCATCCCGGCAGGTGACCATACCTTAGCCCCTCCGGTGAACATAGGCCCCTTGAAAACCGGAACCTACCTGGTTGAAGTGAAAACCCCCACCACCGTGTATTGGAAGAAGATGCGCGTGCGCCTGAAATAATTATCCCTCAATGAGTAGCAGAAAGGCCCGCGGAGAAATCTCTCCGCGGGCCTTATTTTTTTCCGGTAAGGGATGTGGCTACCAGTTGAACTTCAGCACAATCAACTCAGAGAAGCCATCGTCATTGTCGGCCACGGCCACGGCTTCCAGACTGTGGCGCTTTTGGCTAGTGATACAGATAGACTCAATTTTGCTTTTATAGGCACCGCCGCCTTTCTCTGTGATAGGCACCACTACCTCGGGGATGGCCGGTTCAGGTGAGGCATGAGGGTGCGCCCGCAGCCAGCCTACCAGACTGCCGTACACCTCACCGTCCAGTACCGCATTGGGGGTCTCCTCGGCTGAGGCCGTGAACAACAGTTTTCCGCCCAGCGCCGGGGCCACTCCAGAGAACCCGGTTTTTATCTGCGCAATTTCAGGTAAAGCCCAGGCCTGCACAGTGGCTGGTTTTGGTGCCGGTCCGCGGCCCAGCAAAAACGGGGCGATGGAGGTGATGGGATAGGTAATAAGCACATTCTGACCGCCCGGGGCGAACCGCTGCAACAGGTAGAGGTATTCTTCATCGGCCGCCAGGCCTTCAATGTTAAGGGTGGCCCCACCCGTGATGGCCTTATCTGCGCTTAACTGGCCGTACAGTTCCTTCAGGGAGATGGTTTGGGGCTTGCCCACACCCTTGGCGGTGACGGGCACCAGATAGGCCGTGTTGCGGGTGGCCATGGACCCAGAGCCCATAATGAGCAGGTACGGGTCGCCTTCCAGGTCCAGCCGGGTAATGGCCTCCAGGTCGGGTTTGACCGGTTTGGGGATGCGGCCGTTCACCGTACCGTCAGATTTCAGCAGTTCTACTTTCTGGATGACCTCAAAAGCCTCATTGAGGCAAAACAGGTAGGGTGAGTCATCGCCTATGATAAAGTAGCGCTCATTTACCTTCTCAATACCGGAGGCCGACGGAATGTTTTCCAACGCCACCTTCCTGGTGATGACTGCCGCCGGTTCATTTCTGGCATCTGAGGAGGAGTAGCAATTGGTAAGCAGAACGGCCATTGACAGCAGGGTGCAATACGGGAGAATACGGTTCAAAATTTCCATGGTAAAGTAGTTGCTTGGGGCAGAAGCCCGCGTAAGGCCAACTTCTCTGCCCGGTAAAAGCGCTTAGTTGTACGGCATATCTCGTTTTAAGGCCGATTTTTGAAAAACAGGCCTAAAACAGCCTTACACCAACGCCAGTTCCTCCAACACCTGGCGCGCCCTAAGGCAGCTGGCTTCCTTGTCTTTGATCTCCAGCATAATATCTACGTCCAGCCCGTTCAAGTGGGTCAGGAATTCCCGGAACAGATCGGTCTCCATGGACGTGGTGTGTTTGCCCTTGCGCTCCCCGTGGGCCTGCGAACTGTAGTCCATCATAAGCACGCCGTCTGTTTCTGGGTGCCAGGTGCCGGCGGCCAGTTGCAGGGCCTCGGCCATAGGTTCCCCGTTGTTCAGGCACTCATGGTGGAAGTTGTCAAACAGGATAGGAATACCTGTTTCGCCGTGCAGTTCCAGGCAGTCCCGAAGGCTGTACAAGCGGTCATCGTTCTCTACCACCAGCCGGGCCTTTACTTCTTCCGGGAGCATGGTGTTATAGGTATGGATGAACCGCTTGAGCGCCGCCGGTTTATCACCGTACACCCCACCGGCATGAATCTGCAACTTGGCCGTGGAGTCCAGCCCCATCATGTCCATCACGCTGCCCTGGTACACCAACTCGGCAATACTGTTGCGCACAATCCGCTCATCTGGTGAGTTGAGCACCACAAACTGGTCTGGGTGCATGGAGATGCGCATGTCATGCTTCTTGATGAAATCGCCCAGGCGTTTGAACGTCATCTGGAAATGCTGCTGCCAGTTGTAGGTGCACACCGCATGGCTGGCAAAGGGCACCAGCCCCGAACTCATCCTAAAGAACAGGAACCCATGCTCCAGGTTATACTCCAGAATGCGCCTCAGGCAGGCCAGGTTTTTCTCCACGTTTTCTATGAGCCGGGCTTCACTGTAAGACGCCAGCCGGAAGGTAGTAGAGGTGCTGCAATCCATAGACTCATTCACGCAAGGGTATCCTATTTTCATAGCATAAAATTGTTTGTTCAGGTAAACCGAAGCCGGGGTCAATTGTTTACGGTGTTTGAAAGGGAAAGGGAGGGATTAGCGGCGGTTGCCTGAATTCTTGCTTTCTTTTTTTCTTTGGCTAGCGTGGCCGCTAGTGCCTGAGTTTTGTGCACGCATTTCCGTCTTTGGCTTGCGTGGTATCAGTTCTTGCCTGAGCCCTAACGCTGGGTTGTTTCATTTGTTCCCTCCGAGCGCTCACGGCCGCGGGGCCCCGTCTTTCCCCCTCGCACTGCCCTTGCGGCCGCTTTGCTGTCTGCTCTTAGCTGAGGTCTGCCTATGGACACAAGCGAGGCGCTCGAGGTAAAGACTGGAATTGAGGGAATGCGTGGGAATTGGGTGACGGTGTTTTGGGCACGTTTTCCGGAAAACAGCCTCAAAACGCAATAGCTTTTACTAAGCACAGGCTCTTCCGGATTTGCAATCCGGAAGTACCGAAAGGGGGATTTGCAATCCCCTTCCCACGCATTGCCAAGACGGGTCCAGATGCAAGACCGGCAGGCGGATTGCAAATCCGCTTTTCAAAAGTTCGGGATTGCAAATCCCGAACAGCACTATGGCTGCGTTTGAGGCACGTTTCCTGGAAAATAGCCTCAAAACACAATAACCGCTTACTACAACACAGACGCCCCCTTGAGGGGAGCGTAGAGGGGTGTTTACACAGGGGAACACGCATTTCGTCCCCCTTTGAAGGGGGTAAGGGGATGACTACTTTTGCAGAGCACCCCTTTCCAGCCCGTTTTTACCAAAACATCCCTAAAACAGAACCTGCCCGGCCGGTCTGCTTTATTGGCCCTTCTTAGTTTGGATGCGCAGCAAAAAAGCCTATTTTTGCGTACAGTTTCCAAATTAGAGCGTACATCTCACATAATCCACTACACATGAGTGTTTTAGTAAATAAAGATTCCAAGGTGATTGTGCAGGGCTTCACCGGCTCAGAAGGTTCTTTCCACGCACAGCAGATGATTGAGTACGGTACCAACGTGGTAGGTGGCGTAACGCCGGGAAAAGGGGGTTCTACCCACTTAGACCGTCCGGTTTTTAACACCGTAGCCGATGCCGTAAAGCAGACGGGTGCCAATGTATCTATCATTTTCGTGCCGCCGGCCTTTGCCGCAGACGCCATCATGGAAGCCGCTGATGCCGGTATTGCCGTGATTGTGTGTATCACGGAAGGTATTCCGGTAAAAGACATGGTAGCCGCTAAAAACTACCTGAAAAGCAAAAACGTGACCTTGATCGGGCCAAACTGCCCAGGTGTGATCACCCCAGGCGAAGCCAAAGTAGGCATTATGCCCGGTTTCGTGTTCAAGCCAGGTAGAATTGGTATTGTGTCTAAGTCTGGTACCTTGACCTATGAGGCCGCCGACCAGATTGTGAAAGCCGGTTTAGGTGTTTCTACCGCTATCGGGATTGGTGGTGACCCTATCATCGGAACGCCTACTAAGAACGCCGTGCAGCTGTTAATGGAAGACCCAGAGACCGATGCGATTGTGATGATTGGTGAGATTGGCGGTAACTATGAGGCCATGGCCGCAGAGTACATCCGGGCCACCGGTAACAAAAAGCCAGTAGTTGGTTTCATTGCCGGCCAAACCGCTCCAGCAGGACGTAGAATGGGCCACGCCGGTGCTATCATTGGCGGTGCCGATGATACCGCAGCCGCTAAAATGCGCATCATGCGTGAGAACGGCATCCACGTGGTAGACTCTCCCGCTGAAATTGGCGAGACCATGGTAAAAGTATTGAAAGGCGAGACTACCAACGCGTAAGTTTCCTTGCTATAATCAAAAAGGCCGCTCCTTCAAGGGCGACCTTTTTTTGTGGAAAGAAAGAGTAGAACTTCCTTTAATCTCCCCAATAGCAAAAATGCGTTTCGGGGCTGTTTTTCCAAAAACGGCCCCGAAACGCATTTTTGATTTCTACCAAAAGTACCTTATTTCAAATAACCGCCTTTGGTTAAAACCTCGGCCCATTTGTTGTAACCGGCCATGGTTAGGTGGAGGCCGTCATGGGTGAGTTCTTTCTTCAGGCGTTTGTCACCATCCAGGAAATGGGGGTGCAGGTCAATGAGGGTTACTTTCTCTTTGGCAGCCAGTTCCTTCAAACCTTTGTTCACGAAGGCAATGTGCTGGTCTTTGTTGTAGTGATTCTTAAACTTGTCAAAGGTGTTGTTCACAGGCAGCAGGGTCTGCAGGTAAATCTGGGTCTTAGGCGAGCCGGCTTTAATGCGGGAAACCATCTTCTGGTAGTTCTTCAGGATCAAGGCATCTGGCACGTTACGCGAAATATCATTGATGCCAATCAGGATAAAGACTTTGGCGGGCTTGCCTTCAATTACTTCGTCCAGGCGTTCCAGCACGCCATAGGTGATGTCACCCGAGATGCCGCGGTTTTTGGCAGTTGGTAACTGCAGGAGCTCGGTCCAGTCGGTGTTGGCGGTAAGGCTGTTGCCCAGGAAGATGATGTCTTTGGTAGAGTTAGGGAAAGCCTTGAACTGCTCTACCTTTAAATCATAGGCGGCCGGACGGTAGGTGCTGTCATACTTAGCGGTTTTTTCCAGAGTCTCCGTCTGGGCAGAGGCCACCGTGCCGGTCAGCAGGAACAAAAACAGAAAGAGGGGACGTAAAGCTGAATGAGTGTTCATAAAAGGGTTTTAAAGGAAACCAGAAAAATAAAATCAAAAATTATTGCTGCCGTGCGGACAGCAGGTTAGGGTAATCAGAAATGATGCCATCTACGCCCAGGGCTTTCATTTGGGTAATTTCCTCAGGGGTATTCACCGTCCAGGGAATCACTTTTATACCCAAGTCATGGCATTTCTTCACCAACTCTGCCGTCACCAGCTTGTAGTTGGGGCTGTAGATGGTAGGGGTGTAGCCCAGGGTTTTCAGGTTCTCTTCCAGCGTCTTTTTGTTTTCCACCAGCAAAGAGGTTCTTACCTCTGGATATTTCTGGCGCATAACCTGCAGCGTGCGCGGGTCAAATGACTGAATAATCACCCAAGGCGTTATCTTCTTTTGCTCAATCACGCCCATCAGCAGCTTCACAAAATTCTCGGGGTCTGGGTGCAACTTGTGGTCGCCGGCCAGTTTTGACTTGGTCTCAATGTTGTAAAACACCTGGGGCTTGTTGTTGGCTTTCAGATACGCCTGCACTGAGTCAATCAAATCTACCAGCAACGGCACGTGGGCCTTCATTTTCTGCTGCTTCGGGAAGTTGCCGTAGAACCTGGAGCCCACGTCAAAGGTCTTGATCTGGGCATAGTCCATCTGGTAGAGCGCGTATTTCTTGGCGTCTTCCTTGGGTATCTCCTTGCCGTCTGGGGTCAGCGCGAACAGCGGGTTGAAGTAATCATCATGGGCAATAATCACTTGGTTGTCCCGCGTAATGTGGGCATCCATCTCCAGGGTGGTCATGCCCAGGTCTATGGCTTTGCGCATGGCCGGAATGGTGTTCTCGGGCATCAGGCCGCGGGCGCCACGGTGGCCTTCCAGGTCAAAGGTGGGCAGGGGCGGCTTTTCCTGGGTGGTAGGCGCACTGGTTTTACAAGCTGTCATAAGGGCGGCGCTGAGGAGAAGAGCAGATATTGTTTTGTTCATAGGGGTAATAAAAAGGATTTGTATGGGAAAGGCAAGGCGCAATCAAGGTTTCTCAGAGATGTCAAACACGGCACTGGTAAGGGCGGTGGTAGGCGACACGGTCAGGCCCACTTTCATGAGGTAATCCCCCGAGTAGGTTTTGCCGTGGGCCGCGAACCCGGATTTGGTATCAGGCATAAGGTTGGTTTCCTGCACCAGGTACTTTTTCTGCGGGTCAAGGCCCTGGAGTTTGACAGGGGTAAAGCGATCACGGTGGCGAGATTGCAGGGTATAGGAGAACAGCACGGCCTTGCTCTGCGCCTCGTTCACGTACATGAGGACTGCGCGTTTCTCCTCATAAGGCGATACCAGCCGGTACTGGTCGCCAAACCAGATTACGTCGCTCAATTTCTTGTAGGTGGCCACGGCCTGCTTGCTGAACTGGAGCTCTTTCTCATTGAACTCGCTTACCTGAATATCATAGCCCAGTTTGCCCATCATGGCCACATCGGTTCTAAACTTAACGGTCTGCTTGCCCCAGCTGGTCACGTGCGCTGACATGGCCACCGCCGGGAAGAACTGCGAGTAGCCCCACTGGATATAGACCCGCTCCAGGCCGTCGGTGTTGTCGCTGGGCCAGAACTCGGTGAAGTAGGGGAGGGCACCGTAATCTACCCGTCCGCCGCCACCCGAGCAGAGCATGATGGGCAGGTGCGGGTGTTTCTGGCGTATTCTGGCCAACGTCTTGTAGAGGCTGTTCACGTAGTCAACGGGCAGGTGCGACTGTACCTTCAGGTTAGGCGAGAAGGCGTTGGTGAATGTGCGGTTACAGTCCCATTTGATGTAGGCCAGCCGCGGGTTCTTGGTGATCAAATCGTCTACCAGCTTGAAGATGAAGTCCTGCACCTTGGGATTGGTGAGGTCCAGGATGAGCTGGTTGCGCTGGTAATGTTCGTCGCGGTTGGGCAGTTTCAGCACCCAGTCCGGATGCTTTTCATAGAGCTCGCTTTTGGGGTTCACCATCTCGGGCTCCAGCCAAATCCCGAATTTCACGCCTTTCTTTTCTGCCTCCTCCACCAGATAGCCAATGCCGCTGGGCAGTTTGGTTTTGTTTTCCTTCCAGTCGCCCAGGCCGGCGTTGGCGGCGTTGCGCGGGTGCTTGTTCCCGAACCAGCCATCGTCCAGCAAAAACAAATCCACGCCCAGTTGGGCAGCGCCGTCAAAGAGTCCCACCAGTTTCTGCTGATCAAAGTCAAAGTAGGTGGCCTCCCAGTTGTTGAGCAGCGAGAGGCGCGGCTTGTTTCCGTCCAGAATGCCGTAATTTCTAGCCCAGCGGTGGAACCGGCGGCTGGCCTCGCCTTTGCCTTGCTGGCTGTAGGTGAAGATAAAGGCGGGCGTGACAAAAGGTTGGTTGGCGGGCAAATGGTACTCTGAGGCATGGGGGTTCATGCCCGCCAGCACGCGCAGGCTGTTCTGCTCATCCAGCTCAAACGCAAACTGAAAATTCCCAGACCACGCCAGCGTACCGGCAATGACCTCGCCGTGGTTTTCGCCGGCCGGTTTATCCAGAGACAGCAGAAACGTGGGGCTCTGAAATTTATGGGCGCGGGTGCCCAGCTTGCTGTCAATGATTTTGATGCCGCTGGTGAGCGGTTGTTCCTGCAATTGCATCTCTGCGGCCCAGTCGCCGTGGTACTGTGAGAGCCAGTAGTTGGGCGCGTCAAAGTGCAGCATGGCAGAGGCGAAGTTGCCCAGCACCACCGGCTTTTTCTCCTGGTGCTTGATCTCGGTCCAGGCCTTGATGATGTTCTCCTTTTGGTACGCACTGAAATGCAGCAGCACCTCCACGGGGTACTTCGGGTCTTTCAGGTGGATGGTGGTTTGGGTCACGTTGGCCTCGGGCTGCCGGGTAGTGTGCTGGGCGTACTTGAGCTCCAGCGAGGGGTTGCCGTCGTTGTGCAGTACCCTGATGGCGGGCTCAAAAAGATTATCGGTGCCCGAAGGCGCGTAGGCCTCGTGCTTGGTGCCGGACAGCAAGCCGTTGTCCTGGGCGTTGCTGAGTTTGGCACCCAGGTAGCTTTGGTACAGCTTCTGGTTTTTGCCCACGGTGAACGCCAGCGTCACTTGGTCTGTCTGAACCAGAATTTGTTTGGTAGTGGGCTGGGCCTGACCGGATGTCCCGCCAAGAACCAGCAAAAAGGCAAATAATAGAAAAAGGTAACGGTGCTTCATGGAGGATCAATGCCTTGAAAATGGACGCTAAAATCTTCTCTGGCGGCATACTATGCCAAGGCGCGTTTTGGGCCTGTTTTTAGAAAAACAGGCCCAAAACAGCAAGCCATGACAAGGGTTCTATACCTTTGGCTAGGAGGAGTATTACACTGGGTTAGGCCGTGGCGGCCACTGCCTCATACTTATTCCCGAACCGGTCTGTGGCTACTACTTTCACCTCTTTCACCGTTGGGCTGAAGTGGGCCATAAACAAATGGTCTGTTTTAGCAGGCTCAGCAAAACCGCGTTTGGTGGGGCGTTTAGGGCCCTCAAACATAGTAATGGTGACTGGGTCAAAGCCGGTGGTTTGTTTCAGCGCGCCCTGGGCCACGCCGTCTGCGTACCACTCCACTTTCCAGGCGGGGTCAAAGTTCCAGACGTTGGCCATGAGGCGTTTCTGGTTGGTGAGCGTTTCCACGTGCAGGCTGACCTGGTGGCTGGAAGGCAGACCCGTAGACTTGTAGTACCAGGTCAGTTGGTTGCCGTCAACCTCATACACGCCGTAGCCACCGGGGGTGCCATCGGTGCAGATAGGGCCGGTCCACCAGGCGCCGCAGACGGTACCGTGCACGTGCTCAAAGATGCCGTCCTGCACAATGTTCTGGTTATAATGGGTGTGGCCAGACATGATGTGCACCTGGTAGCCTTTGAGGGCTTTGAATAGTTCTTTCCTGTTTTTTACCCCCAGGTTCACGGGAATGTGCAGATTGAGGATAACCAGATGGTCTTTGGGCACGAAGGCCAGGTCTTGCTTGATCCAGGCCATTTGCTGCTCAGACACGTGGCCGTCATAGTCGCGTTCAGTACCCAGGTAGCGCACATCATCCAGCACAATGTAATGCACCTTGCCCCGATTGAAGGAGTAATACGTAGGGCCGTACAGTTTTTGGAACGTAGCGTCTGAGGTTTCATCGCCGCCCAGGCGGTAGTCCATGTCATGGTTGCCCAGCGCCTGGAAGAACGGAATGCCCATGGCCGCCACCGCTTTGTTGTAGTCCTGAAACAGCGCATGCTCATCCCAGACCAGGTCTCCTACGCTCATGCCGTGCACCAACGCGTTGGGTCCCATGGACTGCACCAACTTCTGCACATCGGGCACGGACTCCTGCATCATGAGTTTCACGTCATTGGCACTTTTCACCTGTGGGTCTGCCCAGACAATGAACTTGTGGCGGGTATCGTCCTGGCCCAGCGGCATAAGGTCAAAGTCATATTTGGCATTCTCCTGAATAGGCAGGTAGTGCCTTGCCAGGCTATTTTCCTGGGGGAACGCGTAGCCTGCTGGCACAGACAGGAATACAAACCGGGCCTTGGGGTTCACGGGTAGCTCAAAGCGGCCCTTGCGGTCTGTGGTCACCACAGAGAACCCGTCAGAAACCACCACGTCCTTCAATTTCTCTCCCTTGGCCGTGACAGAGCCTTTCAGCTTTTTGGTAGCTGGCTTCTCTGTGGCAAAGACGCCCGGGCTAGTAACAAATAAGGCGCCGGTGGCTAATAGTAAATTCTGGAGGAAAACTCTTCTTTTCATGGGCAGGCAAAACGGTGAACACGGTCACCAAAATAAGTTATTTGTTAGTGGTTGGGCTGTTTTCTGTTTTAGGCCTGTTTTTCAAAAACCGGGCCTAAAACAGAAATAGGGTAATCTGGTAAAGTAGAAATGCTTTGATCAGGCATTCACCTGTATGTCCATCATCTTGTTTTTCTTGCGGCTCTCCTCGGCCATGAACCCCATCAGGTGAGACTCAATGGATTCATCAATGGTAGAGGTGAGCAGCTTGGGGTTCTGTTGGGCCACGGCCTGCACAAAGTCACGGGCCAGCAGCCAGTCGCCGCCGCCGTGGCCGCTGTTTTTGTAACCATCCACGTCCTCAGCCCTGGGCACCAGTTTAAGTTCTTTGCCCGTCCTGAAGTCTGTAACCACCAATTCTTTCATGTCACCTACCATGTCGCCCATAGAGCCCATGATGCGGGTGCGGCGCCCGGCGTAAGAGGTGAAAGCCTCCATGGAGAAACTGGCCGTCACGCTGTCTTCAAACTGAATGGTGGTGACGTAGTGGTCTGGCTGGTCATTCTCCATGCGGTACACGCACCGACCGTAGTTGGTGGTCTTGAGCTTGTCCATGATGACCTGGGCGTGTTGGCTTTTATCATCGGGCAGGTCCAGGACAGACAGGCGTTTGCGGTCCTCATAATAATGCTTGATCGCTGAGTACGGGCATTCACGCTCCACCTGGCAGCCATCGGTGCAGCGGGCGGTGCTGCCGGCGGGGGCGTTCTCTTTCCTGAACCATTTAAGGTCACCCATGGCGGCAATGCGCTTGCTAGGTTTGTTGATCACCCATTTGATGATATCCAGGTCATGACAGGACTTAGCCAGAATGATTGGGGTGGTTTCCTTGGAGTTATGCCAGTTGCCGCGCACGTAACTGTGCGCCATGTGCAGGTGCTCAATGGGTTCAAAATGCTGCACACTTACTACCTCACCAATGGCACCCTGGGCGATCAGCTCCTTCATTTTCACGAAGTAGGGGGCGTAGCGCAGCACGTGGCACACCGCCACAATACGGTTGTTTTTCTTGGCCAGCTTTAAAATATCACGGCACTCTTTCTCTGTGGGGGCAATAGGTTTCTCCAGCAGGATGTCATAGCCCATGGCCAGAGCCTTCATGCAGGGAGCATAGTGCAGGTTGTCTGGCGTAGAGATAATGACGGCATCTGCGAATTTGGGGCGCTTGAATACTTCTTCCCAGGTGGTGAACCGGTTCTCTGCGGCTATGTTATGCTTTTGGGCGAAGCGGTCATTGCGCAGGGCAATAGGTTCGGCTACCCCAATAATGTCCAGTTGGTCTGGGAATTTTGCCGCGAAGTTGCCGTACACGTTACCGCGGCTGCCCGCCCCAATGGTAATGGCCGTGACCGGTTTGGCCATGGGTTGGTACAGTGGGTTTTCAGGTATGGTGTAGGAATAGGTAGTATCGCCTAGCTTGGCCAGAGCCTCAGTGCTGATGACGGCGGCCCCTATGCTCAGGCCCAGTGACTTTAATAATTTCCGGCGGTTCATGGGAGAAGTTGGTTTGTCTGGGAGGTTGGTGGTGCTGTATGTGGGGAGACGTCTATTGGCCCGGCAGCTTTTTCATCTCCTGGTAGAAAGCGGTATAGATGTCAAACAAGGCGTTGTGGTTTTTCAAAAGCAGCATGGCCTCATTGTTGTTGCGCAGCGCATTGCCCGTGAAGTTATGGGAACCGGTCACCAACAGGTTCACTTGCTCGCCTTTCCATTTGCCTTTCAAAAGCATGAACTTAGCGTGGTTGTTGACCTGGCTCATGTCATACACTTTTACATAGGCGCCTTTGGCCTTGAGCCGGGCCAGGCCATCCAGTACCTCGGGGTCCACTTTGTCTTTGGCAATCACCTCCACGGTGGCGCCCTGCTCTCTTAGTTGCTCCAGTTTGGTGATGATGGCGGTGCGGGTGGAAGTCCAGTCAGACATGCCTATTTGTATGCGGGCGGTGGCGGGTTCTGTGAGGCCGTCCAGAATCTCCAGAATAGTGTCTGCGCCGTAAGAGACACCGTTTCTGCGCTTGGGGAAGAACAGGGCAGAGATGCCGGCGGCCGGGTCATGGTACTCACGGTAATAGAAGTCTTTCATGCCGCTGGCGGCTTTCTCCTTCATGTCTTGCCAGTAGGTGAGGTAGGCGCCGTACAGCCCGGCGTCTGCCAGCATGACCGCGTCCTGTATTTTCTTAGAGTCTGCCACCGTAAAGTTATGCGAGGTCTGGAAGACCACTTTCTCTTTGGGGCCGGTGGCGGTGGTGAGCTGGGAGAAGAGCGCGAATTTATTGTGGTTGATGCTGCTGGAACTGGCATCACTGGTCACGTTCACAATCTCTGCGGTGGGTTTGAGAAAGCGTTTGAGTTTGCTGACGGTGAGGGGATTTTCCGCCAGGGATTCCTCACGGCTCAAATCAATCATCAGGTGTAGTTTCACCCCGCGGGTGCTGGCGCGTTGCAGGGCATCTACTATGGTTTGGTGGCTGAACAGAAAGATGTTCAGGTGAATGTCTGCATTGGCCGGGGTAGCGTCAATGAGGTCTCTGAGGCGCTCCATGATCACAGGAGATTCTTTGGAGGCCGCTACCAGTGACAGGTTGGTGAAAATGAGGTCTGGGAGGGGGGCAGACAATGCCTTTTCTGCCGGTGGGGTAGCAGGGTCTGATGGATCTTCCTGGCCCTGGCAGCCTGCCAGAAACCACAAGAGCAGGAAAACCAAAATTGTATTTCTAGGCATGGGTTTCACTGTTTGTTTTTCTTGGGTTAGCTGTGTTTTGTTTTTCTCTATGAGGGAAGAGAGGTGGTCTTTTATTTCAGGGGAAGTGATAACTGGTAGAGCGGTGGCTTCCGGCAGGTAGTGCTTTTGCCAGAAACGGAAAATGGGGTGCATAAAGCAGGAGGGATAAAATCCGTTTTGGGCCTGTTTTTAGAAAAACAGGCCCAAAACGAAAGTAAGGAACAGGGTTTGCTACTCGGGGTTAGTAGTTTTGGTAAACGGCGAAATCATCAATGCCCAGACGGCCATTGTAAACGGAAGGCACGCTGGTGGGTCCTAAGCCTAGTTTATTGATTCTGAAACGAACCGGCCCCTGGATGTTCATCATGAACACGGCTTGTTTGGCCTGCAGGCTGGTAGCCGTAGAATGGGCATCTGACTTGCGGCCAATCTCTTTCCAGGTAACGCCTTTGTCTGTGGAGTACTCCAGCGCGAAGGTAGAAGACGCATCTGTGTAGTACGCGCCGTACCATACCGTTACCTTGGTGGCTCCGTTAGGCAGGTCATAGTTCATCTGCAGCGTGGCAGAGGTGGTCAGGTTCTGCTGGAAACGGATGGCCTGCTTACCAGAAACAATTCTGTCACGGTTCACGGTATTGCCCAAGATGGCGTTGTTCAGGGTCCAGTTACCCGTGCGCAGGTCAATGGCCTTAGAGGCGTAGGAGTTTTTTACAGACTCCAGCGGAGACTCAAAATCCTCTGGGTAGCCTGGGTACAACGGCCCGCTGGGCGAAAGAATGTCAGCGGTGTTACGCAAACGCAACTGCTTGGCATCGCCTTGCAAAAACGGAATGCCTACAAACGTAGCGTTGGGCGCCACGCGGGTGGCGGCAAAGGCAGCGTTGGCTTCAGTAAACAAGGTAAAGGTGCTTTCTGAACCGTCATCCAGGGTTTTGGAACCGGCAATGGTCTCGCCGCTCACGGGCAAAGGCTTCACGTCTGCGGTCACGCTTACCAGGGTGCTCTCAAACTCAGAGAACTTGCTGTTGAGCGCCGACAGGGAAACTGCGCGGGCGGTCACCTTGCGGTTGCTGGCCACTTTGTTCACTTTAGAACCGGTTAAGCCAGTCACTTGCAGGGAGCCGTTGCTTTTGGTAAGGGTGGCTCCGTTCAGGTCTACCACCACAGAGTCACCCAGGGTAAGGGTGGCGGCCGTTGCCGGATCCATTTTCAGGATAAGGCCACGCACCAGGCTGCGCCAGTTGCTCTGGATCACCACAGAACCGGCCGGCAGGTTGCCAGAGGTAGGGTCTGAGATAACGGTACCGGTGGTTTGGTAGGCGCCGGAAAGCACGTTAGGGCCCAGGGCCACATCTGCGTCTCTGTACAGGTCTTTCACCACATAGATGCTAGCCAGGGAGCTTGGCGTGCCCACCGCCGGGTTCACATCTTCCTTCAGGCAGGAGGAAAAGGCCAGGCCGCCAACCAGTAGTGCCAGCGAGCCTGCTATATTTTTCATGTTTTTAACTTTCATAACCTTTGGTCTATTGGTCCCACCAAACTTTAGTATTGATGTCATCAGGTCCTCCCATAGAGGCAACGGCGGCATCATAGTTGGCCGTGTTCAGGGCCTGTACGCTAATGGGGTATCTGAAACGAGACGGCATCTCGCCGTTGTTTAACAGGCCCGGTCCCTTAGGCAACACCGGATGGCCGGTCCGGCGGAACTCATACCAGCTCTGGAAATCTGTGAAGAACAGCGTGTAGTATTTTTGCAGAAGAATGGCTTCCATCTTCTGGTCAAACGTGTCGGTGTCCGTCCATTTCACTTCTTCTTTGGCCAGGTGGCCGTCTGGCAGGACAAGCCCCCAGAAAGTGATGGCGTTTTCAACCCCTTTGTCATAGTAGGTTTTAGGCGAACCACTGATGTACCCTTTCAGGGCCGCTTCGGCTAAGATGAATTGCAACTCTGGGTAGTTGAGGATATTCCCCAGCAATGGCTCGTTCATCAGTTCCTTCTTAGGGTAAGACTGGCGGTCTGGGGTCTGCCCTTGCTCGTAGCCACTTGGCATGCCTATGTAATTTCCGCCAACCTGGGAAGCCCATTTGTCACGGCGCGGGTCTGACCAGGCGTTCAGGTTATTGATGAAGAATTCCGTGTAGCCTTTGTCACCGTTGAAGTCAAATTCGCGGTAGTTGAAGAATTCAGACGTGATGGGTGGGGTAGGCGTGAAGCGTAGCACCGCAGACTCTGCATTGCTCTCCATGATAGGGTACTTTGTTTTGCTGGTTTCCACGATGTCCTTGATCTTGGCCGCGGCATTTGCCTCCATTTTACCGGAAACGCGCATAAGTAACCGCAGGTAAAGCGAGTTCCCAAACTTACGCCAGGCCAGGGCCGAACCTCCATAGAGAGGGTCCAGAGAGGTAGCGGTAGAGGGCAGATCACCATTAACGCTGGCGCTAGCAGGGGTGAGCAGGGCGTTTGCTTCCTCCAGTTTCAGGAACAGGTCAGCGTAGATGTCTTGCTGCTTGTCAAACTTAGGCTGAATGATGCCTTCCTTGCCTTTGTTAGACTCAGAATACGGCACGTCTCCAAACATGTCTGTGATGAGGGAACTCACCCAGGCATCCAGAATAAGGGAAATGCCCATGTAGGTTTTGTAGCTTGGCTGCTGGGTAGAGGCAGCACTCTGGTACATGTCCCGGATGTTGGTCAGTTGCAGGTACCAGTTGCGCCACATAAAGTCAGACTCACTGGGCCTGATGTTGTAGCGGTGAAACTCCCGTGAATTGACGGTAGTCACGTGCACTTGCATTAACTCATTGCTCACCCGCAGGGCGCGGTCCAGGTTATTGGCCACCAGGCTGTGCAGGCTTGGAGCCAGCAGCGCCTCCGGAGTTGCCGCAATGCTCCGGTTAGGGTCTGTGTTCATTTCTTCAAAGTCCTTGGTGCAGGACGGGCTGCCCAGCGCAACGGCCATAAGGGAGGCCAGGGCAACTATTCTTATCTTCTTCATGATGATTTCTTAATTAAAAGCCTACAGTCAGGTTCAACCCAAAGGTTCTGGTAGAGGGGAACTGGGCAATCTCAGAGCCAGAGGAGATGTCTCCGTCTCCCAGGGTACCAAACTCAGGGTCAAATGCCGGCCACTCAGAGAAGACCAGCAGGTCACGTCCGTAAATACCCACGCTTGCCTTCAGAATCTTCAGCTTGCTCAGGTAGCTGGTAGGGATGTCATAGTCTAACCGAACCTCGCGCAGCTTGATGTAATCTGTGCTGAACACGTTTGACTCCAGGTTGTCACGGTTAAAGTGGGTGAAGTAGTAGTCTCTAATGTTGTCAGCTACCACGTCATTAGGGCGGTAAGAACCGTCACCGTTAGCAATCACCCCTTCACCAATAATACCGTTATAGCGGCCCGGTAAGCTTTTCTTCAGCTTGCCTTCTTCCATGAGTACTGCGTGGGTAAGCGAGTAGCCAACGCCGCCAAACTGACCGTCAAACAGCACATTCATTCTGAACTTGTTATACTTGAACTCGTTGCCAATGCTGCCTTTCCACTTAGGAGCGTAATTGCCCAGGTAGATCAACTCATCACCCAATACCGGATATCCTTTGTCATAGATAATCTGGCCTTCAGGAGAGCGCTTGTAGCCCAAACCGTACATATCTCCCAGACGCTGGCCTACACGGGCTTCCACGGTACCACGGCTACCAAAAACGGTAGAAAGGACCATGCTTTGCAGACTGTCAGGCAGGCTTACCACCGTATTCTTGTTGGCGGCAAACGTTCCGAAGACATTCCAGCTGAAACCGTCTTTTGATTTGAAGGGAGCGCCATTCACCTGAATTTCAATCCCTTTGTTCTCCACCTCGCCGGCGTTGATGATCATGGCGGCGTAACCGCTGGCCGGGTCAATTGGTGGCTCTACAATCTGGTCATAGGTGTTGTTTTTGTAAACCGACAGGTCTAAACCGATGCGGCTCTTGAACAAACGCAGGTCCAGACCAAATTCAAGGCTGGTGGTGGTCAAGGGCTTCAAATCTGGATTAGCCAGCGTGGTAGGATTCCTTAAACCAGACGCGAAATTGATAGCCGGGGAGTAGGCATAGCTGGTACGGTAAGGTTCCGTGCCGCCGCTACCCACCTTGGCCCAGGAGCCTCTCAATTTCAGCAGGGAAACCTGGCTGGGCAGCTCCACCATCTCTGACACCAACGCACTCAGGTTAAAGGATGGGTAGAAGAACGACGGGTTATCAGACTTTCTACCAGAAACGCTCTGCGGGGTAACCAGGGTGCTGGTCCAGTCATTACGGGCGGTCACGTCCAGGAACAGGAAGTCTTTGTAGCCGATAGTGGCCAGACCGTAGAAGCTGTTCACGCCATAGCGGGCTCTTCTTGGCCGGGGCTCAACGTTGATCATGCTATTGGCCAGGCTGTAGATGCCAGGGTATAACAACTTGTCTGCCCGGTACTCATCCAGAATGTAGGTGTTCTTCATGGTGCTACCACCAAAAGACACGCTGTACTCAAAGTCTGAGTTTCTGTTGTGGTCATAACGCAACAGGAAGTCACTGTTCTGCTCCTGGGTGTAGATATCCTGCTCCCGGTACATACCCTCCGTGAACTTGTTGGAGTTCTTGGGGCGCTGCTGCGAGCGGGCCTCAGTCATGAAGTCTGTAGAGCTACGCACCATCAGGCTCAGGTCCTTGGTGAAGTTATAGGTGGCAGAGATGTTACCTACAAAGGTGTTTCTTTTGGACTTGTTGAGCATCTCATACGCCTGCAGGTACGGGTTATCTAACAGGTTACTGAATGGTTTCAATTGCTCAATTCCTTCTTTGCCTGGTAACCAGTAGTCTTTGAACCAGTTAATATCCATGTTAGGGGTAAGGCCCCTGATGAAATACATGATGGTTTGGTTGTTGTACCCGGTGGTGGGCAGGTTGTCACTGCTACGGTTGGTGTAATTCACCTTGGTGGCAATAGACAACTTGTCGTTTACCTTGTGGTTCAACTGCAGGGCCACCGTGTTGCGGTCATACCCGGTATTGGGCACAATCCAAGTGTTCTGTGAGTTGGTGAAAGACAGACGCGCCGTGGTATTGTCCGTCCCGCCAGACAGGGTAAGGCTGTTGGTAAACGTCTTGGCAGTCTCAAAGAAGTCTTTGCGGTTGTTGGGGTACGCTTTCCAGGGGGTTCTCTCTGTAGGCGCTACACGGTAGTTGTTGGGGTCATACTGGTAGTAAGACTGGCCGTTAAACTTTGGTCCCCAGGCAGAACTGGTGCTCAGCGTGCTGGCGCCGTCTTCAGTATTCCCATAAGAGTAATACAGATCCTGACCGGCGGCACCCTGGCCGTATTCGTTCTGGTAATCTGGCCAACGGTTCACGGTGGCCAGGGTAGTGTTGGAGTTAAAGGTGATGCCCATGCCTTTCTGCTTGGACGCACCTTTTTTGGTGGTGATCACAATGGCACCGTTGGCACCGCGGGCACCGTATAGGGCCGCTGCACCCGGGCCTTTTAGCACAGACACGCTTTCAATGTCCTCAGGGTTGATATCTGACAAGCTACTCCCGAAGTCAACCGGAGAGTCTGCTGACATGTAGGAGCTGTTGCCGTTGCCGGTCTGCTTGCCGCTGCTGCCGCTCATCACCACGCCGTCCACCACAATCAGGGCCGCGTTATCACCGCCCAGAGAGGTTTCCCCGCGCAATACTATTTTGGTAGAGCCAGCGGGTCCGCCACCTGATTTCACCAGGTTCAGACCTGCTACCTTTCCAGAAAGGGCATCGGTCCAGTTATTAGGCATGGACTCCGCAATCTGGTTACCGGTTACGGTGGTCACCGAGTAGCCCAGTGCTTTTTCCTCGCGCTCAATACCCAAGGCGGTTACCACCACCTCACCCAATTGCTTGGCATCTGTGATGAGGCTAATGGTAAGGTTTGGCTCTGCCTTTGAGATGACCACGCGCTGCTGCTGGTAACCAATAAAGGTAAAGGACAGAGTAGCACCTGACTCCACGCTCAGTGAGAAAGTGCCATCTACGTTGGTCATGCCCACCGCCTGATCATTGACAAAAATGGTTACCCCGGGCATGCCGGTACCATCTGTGGGGTCAATCACTTTTCCTTTCACCGGTACTTTTGCCTGCTGGCCGGTCTGTTGTACCAGGGCATTGAAGTTGGCTGGTGCTGCTTGCAGGGCCGGGCCCATCAATAAAAGGCAGGAGCCTAATAGAATGCCTTTACCCAGGCTGAGCCTGCGTGGGGGCGGTGGTTGTAAAAATGGTATCATATTCTGTTTTTGTTGTTGGCGGTTTTAAACCAAAGGGTAGGTTATTGAAGGTTGAGGTGGTATTTTTCTCTTTGCCAGGTAAGGGCAGTAAAGGCGATAGACAGCACACAGGCGGCAATTAGCATGGTAAAGCCGCCGTCCCAGCCCCACTTGTCTACTATAAAGCCCATGGCGATATTGGCAAAGAGGGCGCCGCCCAGATACCCGAACAAGCCGGTCAGTCCGGCGGCGGTACCCGCTGCTTTTTTAGGAACCAGGTCCAGGGCCTGCACCCCAATGAGCATCACCGGGCCATAGATCAGGAACCCGATAGAAACCAGGGCGATGTTGTCAATCATGATGTTGCCTGGCGGGTTTTTCCAGTATACCACCACGGCCACCAGTACCAGCACCATGTAAATGATAGTGGCCGGGGCGCGGCGTCCTTTGAAGACCTTGTCACTGATCCAACCACAAAGTAACGTGCCCGGGATTCCAGCATACTCATAGGCAAAGTAGGCCCAGCCTGTTTCCTTTACAGAAAACCCTTTGGCTTCCTCCAGGTAGGTAGGGGCCCAGTCTAAAATACCGTAGCGAACCAGGTACACAAAGGCGTTGGCGAAAGCGATGTACCAAAGCACCCGGTTGTTGAACACATAGTCAAAGAAGATCTCCTTGGCGGTCATCTCCTTTTCCAGGGCCTCTGAATAGTTCACCGGATAGTCATTCTTGTACGCCTCAATGGTTGGCAGGCCACAGGATTGGGGCGTGTCTCTGATAGTAAGCCAGGCAAAAAGGGCAAACACCAGAGCCACCATGCCCGGGAAATAGAACTTGCTTTCCCAGGTGCCGAAGATGGCCACCGCCGCAATGGCAATGGGGCCTACCAAGCCGCCGCCTACGTTGTGGGCCACGTTCCAGATAGACATTTTGGTTCCTCTTTCCTTGGTAGAAAACCAATGTACCATCACGCGCCCGCTGGGCGGCCAACCCATGCCCTGGAACCAGCCGTTCAAAAACAGCAGAATAAACATGATGGCAATAGAACTGGTGGCAAAGGGCGTGATGCCCATGAAGATCATGGTCAATGCTGACAGCACCAAGCCCACCGTCAGGAATGTGCGGGCGTTGCTTCGGTCAGAGACGTTGCCCATCAAAAACTTGCTGAGCCCATAGGCAATGGAGACCCCGGATAAGGCAAAACCCAGATCGGCTTTGGAGTACCCTTGTTCAATGAGGTCGGGCATAACCAGCGAGAAGTTCTTGCGCACCAGGTAGTAGCCGGCGTAGCCCACAAAAATTCCTAAGAAAACCTGAAGCCGCAGTCGCTTGTATTCCGGGTCAATGCGCTGCAGCGGAAGCTTGTCAATGTGACGGGCTGGGGAAAAAATACTCATTCTTTATGGTGAGAAGGTGAGAAACTGTTGTTTGCTAAATCTCTTTTAAGTGGCATTTTTAAACCTAAAAGAGGGCGGTGTTCATATTTTATTTCTGTGGCTATAATCTTTCAAAATTAAGGTAGATTTCTTTTTAAATGCCTATCACTCCAGAATTTAACAAAAGAATAATGTGCCCTCGCTTTAGAATAAACCATTTGTAGGTAAGGTCTGAATTTCTTTAGTCTTCGCTTTATTAGGGTTTATCTAAAAAAAGTTCTACTTCTTGTTGTTGATCATTGGAGTGGTCATTTTAAGAATACTTTCCTTTCCTCTCTACTGCAGCAGCAAAAACACCACGGCGGCCAGGCTTGCCCCTAAAATGGGACCCATTATAGGAATCCAGGCATACTGCCAGTCACTGTGGCACTTATTCTTTAAAGGAACCAGGGCGTGTACAATGCGGGGACCCAAATCGCGGGCCGGGTTAATGGCGTAGCCCGTGGTACCCCCCAAGGACAAGCCTATGGCCCATACCAGAAACGTGACCGGCAAAGCCCCCAGGGAGCCCATGCCAATGGGGGTTTTCTGGTCGCCCATCTCTGGGTTGGTGATGTAGAGGATCACAAAAATCAACACGAAGGTGCCCACTATCTCACTGAACAGGTTGGAAAAGGGGTGCCGGATAGCGGGGCCGGTACTGAACACCGCTAAATGCGCCAAAGGGTCTTCTGTGGTATCAAAATGAGGTTTATACAAGAGGTATACCAGCAAAGCCCCCAGTACCGCCCCAATAAGTTGGGCCAGGATATAGGGGCCTACCTCTGCCCACGGGAACTTGCCAACAATGGCCAGGCCAATGCTCACGGCCGGGTTAAGGTGGGCTCCGCTGTAAGGGCCGGCAATGACCACGCCCGCAAACACTGAAAGGGCCCAACCGGTGGTAATGACCATCCAGCCGCTGTTGTTGCCCTTGGTGCCTTTCAAGACCACGTTGGCCACTACGCCGCCACCCAATAAAATCAGAAACATCGTACCGATGATCTCGGCTGTAAATGCTGACATAGCGTCTCTTGGTTAGATGGTGGAAGGTTGAAGTTGGCTGTCTTGTGACCAAGCCTTGGCGGCGCGTACAGCTCTAAGCCACCCGTTGATCATTTCTTCTGTTTCTGGGGCAGGATTTGGTTCAAAGCTGTTTTTGATATGCCATTGCTCCTGAATGTCTTCCACGCTGTCCCAGAAGCCGGTGGCCAAGCCCGCCAGGTAAGCGGCCCCAATGGCAGTAACCTCGGTAATGGCCGGTTTCACTACCCGCGCGTTCAGGATATCGGCCTGGAACTGCATGAGCAGGTTATTCTCAGTGGCACCGCCGTCTACCCGTAATTCTTTGATCTCAATCCCGGAATCTGCTTCCATGGCCTTGAGTACCTCCATGGTCTGGTAGGCAATGCTTTCCAGGGCGGCGCGGGCCATATGGGCGGCAGTGGTGCCACGGGTCATGCCCACCATGGTGCCGCGGGAGTGCTGGTCCCAATGGGGGGCGCCCAGGCCAGCGAAAGCCGGTACCAGATACACCCCATCGGTGCTGGAAACTTTGGCGGCCAATGCCTCTACTTCTGATGAATGGGAAATGACGCCCAACCCGTCTCTCAACCACTGGACCACGGCCCCGGCAATGAAAATGCTGCCTTCCAACGCATAATGCACCTGGTCTTTGATTTTCCAGGCGACGGTGGTCACCAGCTTGTGCTTGGAGACAATGGGCTTCTCGCCAATGTTCATGAGCATGAAGCAACCGGTGCCGTAGGTGTTTTTCACCATGCCGGGTTTGGTGCACATCTGCCCGAACAAGGCCGCCTGTTGGTCGCCGGCAATGCCGGCAATAGGAATCTGGGTGGCAAAAAGAGTGCTGGAGGTGTGGCCAACCACTTCACTGGAAGAGGCAATGGCGGGTAAAATACTGGCCGGAATGTCAAACAGCGCCAGCAACTCGTGGTCCCAATCCATGGTGTGGATGTTGAACAGCAAGGTGCGGGAGGCGTTGGAAACATCGGTAACGTGGGTCTGGCCGCCGGTCAGGTTCCAGATAAGCCAGGAGTCTACCGTCCCGAAGGCCAGGTCTCCGGCTTGGGCCAGTACCCGGGCGCCCGGCACGTTTTCCAACATCCAGCGTATTTTGGTGGCTGAGAAATAGGCGTCAATCACCAGTCCGGTTTTCTGCTGGATGATTTCCTCCAGGCCTTGCTCCTTAAGGCTGTCACAGTAGGCGGCGGTGCGGCGGTCTTGCCACACAATGGCGTTGCAAATGGCGGCTCCGGTACGACGGTCCCAGAGCACGGTGGTTTCGCGTTGGTTGGTAATGCCAATGGCCGCCACGTCCTTGGCATGCAACCCGGCTTTGGAAATGGCCTCGGCGGCCACGCCCAACTGGGTAGACCAAATCTCGCTGGCGTCATGCTCTACCCAACCCGGCTGTGGGTAGAACTGGGTAAATTCTTTCTGCGCCAGGGAAACAATGTTGCCTTGCTTATTGAAGACAATGGCCCGGGAGCTGGTGGTGCCTTGGTCAAGAGAAAGTATATACTGTGCCATGGAGCTTAGTTCTTGTAGCTGAGGTGAGCGTTGGAGGCGGCAAAGGTTGCCGCGGGTTTGTAAGGCTCCAGCAGGTAATGCGCCGCCAAAGTGTTAAAGTCCAGGACCTGCTGTTGCTGCCAGGCTTCATTATGCCCTAATTCTGCGGCCATTAGCTGGGCTACCTGAGGGGCCATGTCCATGGCGGCGCGGGCATCCAGGAAAAGAACCCGCATGCGGCGGGCCAACACGTCTTCCACGGTGCGGGCCATCTCATTCCGGACTGCCCAGATCACCTCGGCGGCAATGTTAGGAAAACGGGCGTGCAGCTTCTGGGCAAGTTCAGGGAATTGAGCGGCCAGTTCTTTGATGTACTCTTTGTCTGTGCCGTAAATACTAAAGTGCTCGGTCTTTTTCTGCGCGGTGGCGTACCCATGTATCTTAAGGCTGGCAGTAACGCAGGGCTTAGCCGGTACCTGCCCTAGTTCAATGGCTTTGTCCACGGTGTCTTCGGCCATTTTGCGGTAGGTGGTCCACTTGCCGCCGGTAATGGTGATCAGGCCAGAAGGCGCGGCCAGCAATTTGTGGCTACGGGAGATCTCTTTGGTGCTGTTGGTATTCTTGGTAGGCGCGGCCAGCGGCCGAAGACCCGCAAAAACGCTTAGCACGTCTTTTCTGGTAGGTTTCTTTATCAGGTACTTGCTAGCGGTTTCCAGAATGAAATCTATTTCCTGCTCCAGGGCCAGGGGCTCCAGGCTGCTTTTGTCTAAGGGGGTATCTGTGGTGCCCACCAGCAGGTGCTTGTGCCACGGAACCACGAAGAGTACGCGCCCGTCTGGGGTTTTGGGAATCATCAAGGCGTTGTCACCTTCCAGGAACGAGCTGTCCAGGACTACGTGCACACCCTGGCTGGGGCGTACCAAGGGCTGTTGGGCCGGGGCGTTCATCTGCAACACCTCGTTTACAAACACCCCGGTGGCGTTCACCACACTTTTTGCTTTAAGTTGGTATTCCTGGCCAGACTCCAGATCACGGGCCTGCACGCCGGCTACCTTGCCGTTGGTGTCTTTGAGCAGGTTCACCACCTGCATGTAATTCAAAAGCACGCCGCCTTGCTCGGCGCAGGTCTGGGCCAGGTTTAGCGCCAGGCGGGCATCGTCAAACTGACCGTCAAAATACTGTACGCCTCCCTTAAGGCCTTTCTCCTGGATATTAGGGAGCAACCGGGCTACCTTCTTGCCGGAGAGAACGTTGGTTTTGTTGAACCGGTAACGGCCGGCCATTAAGTCATATACCGTAAGGCCCACACCGTACATGATCTCATTCCACCAGCTGTAGTTAGGAATCACGAAGGACTGGATGTTGACCAGGTGAGGGGCATTCTGTAGTAACAGGCCGCGCTCATGCAGGGCCTCCAATACTAATTTAATATCGCCTTGCGCCAGGTAGCGTACCCCGCCGTGAACCAGTTTGGTGCTGCGGCTAGAGGTGCCTTTGGCAAAGTCAGACTGCTCCAGTAACAAGGTCTTAAAGCCGCGTGCGGCCGCGTCTAAGGCTACCCCAAGGCCAGTGGCGCCACCGCCAATGACAATCATATCCCATTCCGCCACTCTTTTTACCTCTTCCAGAAAGGAATCTCTCTTAAAGGTCAAATGATTAGATTCTTTTACTTTCACGCCAATTACTTTTAAGCCTTGTTCTGTTTCTATTTATTTCATTTTAAAATTATGTAGTTCAAATAACATAACCAAACGAAATTAAATAAAACAACCCCGGCACGGTTGGTGAATTTGTGAAAATGGCAAAATGTTCCTGAAAATGGACGCCTGCCAGAGCGGTTGCATTCCAATACCAAGCGTAAACCACGGCCCTGAATCTGGTATGCAACTCCTCGCGGGAAATAGAAAAAGGTGGTTATTGAGGCTGATAGTAGGCCCACCTAAATTATTTTCTTCGAAGGGAATAATGAGGTATAAGCAGTTTTAAGGCCGTTTTTTGAAAAGTAGGCCTAAACCAGAGAAGTGTTAAGGAAGTGGAAAAGCATGGCCTTCGCTTTAATCACCTTTTGTAAAAGGCCGTCCTCAATATCTGCCGGTTTCTTGCTAAGGTTATCAAAATAGCTATCTCGTCCTCCTGAGTCTTTTAAGGACGGCTTCCCTGGAAAGAAGAAAAGAAAGGCTTTGTTTCGGGTTGAAAACTTTTAATTTTGTATAAAAGCGAAACACTACCGTTTGTTTTCCTTACGGTCCCATTCCAATACCCTGCACCATGATCAATATAACTGAGCGGCACCAGCATATCCTCACCAAGTTACAGGAGAAAGGACAGGTGCAGGTAATAGATCTATGCGAGGAACTGAGCGTTTCTTCCGTAACCATAAGAAAGGACCTGAAACTGCTGGAAGACAAAGGCCTTTTGTTCAGGACCCACGGCGGTGCCACCCAGAACAATCCCTATACCATTGACCGACCGGTGAATGAGAAGGAGACCATGCAAACCGGTGAGAAGAAACTGATAGGCGCGGCGGCGGCCAAACTGGTGCAGCCCAATGACTCTATTTTAATTGCGTCTGGTACCACCGTTATGGCGCTGGCCAAAAACATTCAGCCGCAGGAAAGCCTCACGGTCATTACCTCGGCGCTGAACGTGGCTATGGAACTGTTGCGCCACCCCGAGGTGGAGGTGCTGCAACTGGGCGGATTGCTCCGGAGAAGCTCTTCCTCGGTGACCGGGCCCTACGCCGAGAGTGTGCTGGCTGATTTTTCCTGCAGTAAGTTGTTTTTGGGCGTAGACGGCATTGACATAGAGTTTGGACTTACCACCACCAACGTGATGGAGGCCCGCCTTAACCGGCAGATGATCAATATCTCCCAGAAAACCATTGTACTGGCAGACTCCTCTAAGTTCGGGCGACGGGGCTTTGGCCGTATCTGCGGGTTTGAGGACATTGACGAGATTATCACCGACAAAGGCATTTCTGAACACACCATTGATACCCTGCGGGGCATGGGCGTGAAGGTGACTATTGTTTAGGAGTAGTTACAACCTGTTTTAAGCACGTTTTTCAGAAAACAGGCTTAAAACAGGTTATTTGATTTTCACCACACGCACCGGGTTTCGTTCGCGCAGGCCGTCTGGCAGGTGCCCCACAATCTCATCGCGCAGCGCTTCAATCAGGCGTTTCTTTAAGAAGCTGCGGTGTACCACCAGGCTTACCTCCCGCAACGGTTGCGGTTCTTCAAAGGGTCTTACCATCGCTTTCTTTTCCTCAGACAGCTCCTGCACCGACAGCTCAGGCAGCAGCGTCATGCCACTCTGGGTTTCCACTATGCGCTTGAGGGTTTCCAGGGAGCCGCTCTCATAGTCCAGGTGCACGTTGCGAGTGCTTTTGGCGCGGTTGCAGAGCTGCAGCACCTGGCTCCGGAAGCAGTGCCCTTCATTCAGTAACCATAAATCAGCCGGCTCAATGGCCTCAGGGGTGATGGTTTTCTGTTTGGCCAGCGGGTGCGAAGGGTGCAGATAGCCTACAAACGCCTCGTAGAAAAGGGGCACCTCCACCATTGTCTTGTCCTGGAGCGGCGTCACCAGCAGTCCCACATCTAACAACTCCAGCCGCAATTTCTCTACAATACTGCTGGTCACCAGTTCCTGGATAATGACGTGCACCTGCGGGTATTTCTGGATAAAGTCGGTGATGAACAGCGGAATCAGGTAGGGCGCCAGGGTAGGGATGACCCCAATCCGAAGCTCACCGCCCAGGCCGTCGCGCTGCACCTTTACCAGTTCCTCAATCTTCTTGAACTCAGCTACCGTGACCCGCGCCTGCAAAATGATCTCCGCGCCCAGCTCGGTAGGGCGCACCGGCACCCGGCTCCGGTCAAACACCTGCACGCCTAGTTCCTCCTCCAGTTTCTGAATCTGCATGCTGAGCGTAGGCTGCGTCACAAAGCATTTCTCGGCGGCGGTGGCGAAGTGGCGGTAAGTGTCAACGGCCAGCAGGTATTCTAATTGGGTAAGGGTCATGGGCAAAGGAGTAAAGTTAAATTCTGTTTTGGGCCTGTTTTAGCGAAAACGGCTCCAAAACAGCTTGATCAAGCCTTTGAAATAAAGCGAAAAGTGGTTTTCCATCCGCAGGGCTATGGGGGGCAATGCCATGATTTGCCTTAAAAACCAGATAAATAGAAAAGGCATGCTTTCCTTCATCTAAGGTTTAGGTCTTTAAAGTCATCGTTAAGCCGTTGCTTCTTATCTAGTTAGGTAAAGGTAATAGATTGTAGTGATAATAGTATAGTAATTATCGATTTGAGTTATAAAATCATTCGGGCCACCTTTGTCGTAAGGTTAGGCAGTGAACCATGAACATCTAACCAAAACCACTACTATGGAAACGCATAATGAATTAGGGCTTGCCCGCAAAGACACCAAAGACCTGGCCATTAAACTTAATGAGTTGTTGGCCAATTACCACGTCTACTACCAGAACCTGCGGGCTTTCCATTGGAATATAAAAGGCGGCAACTTCTTTGCCCTGCACGCCAAGTTTGAGGAACTCTATACTGCGGCCTTTGAGACCATTGATGAAGTGGCCGAGCGCATCTTGACCCTGCGCCACACGCCCATGCACAGCTTCTCAGATTACCTGGCCACCTCTGCGGTGCAGGAAAGAAAGAACCTGACCTCAGACCAGGAGACTGTGGCCGCTACCGTAGAGAACATTGGCCAGATCATTCAGTTGGAGCGCGAGGTGCTGGCCCTGGCCGCCGAACTGGAGGACGAGGGAACCCAGGGACTTATCTCAGATGACCTCAATACCCTGGAGAAAACCCTCTGGATGCTCAACGCCTTCCAGGCCTCCTAAAGCGCCCCGCCTGACCCTTTATTGTTTAACAACCATTTATATACCATGTACCAAAACCGAGTTTTATCTGTTGGGGCGGAATTCCCTGCCTTTTCCAAAAAAGCTGTTGTGTCTTTAGAGAAGGACCAAGAGTTTAGAACCATTACTGAACAAGAGCACCGCGAGAACGGCCAGTGGCTGGTGATGTTCTGGTGGCCCAAGGATTTCACCTTTGTGTGCCCCACTGAGATTGCCGAGTTCAACAAGAACTATGACGAGTTCCGGGACCGTGACACCCAGTTGATTGGGGCCTCCACCGATTCTGAGTTCGTGCACGCCGCCTGGCGCCGCGACCACGACGATCTGCGTGGCCTGCGCTTCCCCATGCTGGCAGATACCTCTAAAACACTAGCCGAAGAGCTGGGCATACTGGACGCTGAAGAAAAAGTAGCTTACCGCGTAACCTATATCGTAGACCCGCAAGGCATCATCCAGTGGGTGAGCGTGAACGGCCTGAGCGTAGGCCGCAACGTAGCCGAGGTGCTGCGCGTGCTGGACGCCCTGCAGACCGACGAGCTGTGCCCTTGCAACTGGAAAAAAGGCGAAGCCACCTTAGCCGTTTAATTTCTTTTAAGTACGCCTGCGGAGGGCCGAAAGCAAAAGTCTGTCACTTTGCGGCCCTCCAACGGTTTACCTTCGGCCACTATCGTAGGTGCAAATGCACCGGCACTTCCCCGCGCAAGTGTCTGCTAGCCTCCTAGCCGTGAAGCCATTTCCCGTTTCGGGCCTATTTTTCAGTAAAGAGCCCCAAAACAGGCCACACCCCACTCTGAACTCAAGACGCAGAAATCAGGACTCCATTTTGGGCGTGCCCCTTTGGGTCGGGCTATGCGCTGCAAGTCCTCGGGCTTCGTGCCTCGCCCTGTGGGCTTTCCGCTGCTATCCCTCACGCAACCGGCTTTTGCCAGCTTTGAAAGTAGTAGTAATCATAGCGAAATAGCCTTTAAAACTATCAGCAATTAACTATCAACAATAAAATTATGCTTTCCGTCATACAAGAAACCCAACAAGATTTCCTGAAAGACCTAGGTCTTTCTGACCAGTCTTTCGCGCGCCTGGACCAACTAGTCACTGGCGACTCCAAATACCTCAGAGACCTGCGCATCAACCTAAAAACCGCGCTGCAGTCTGAGAATGTGACTTCCAAGGAAGCCTACCTGATTGCCCTGTCGGCGGCGGTGAACGAGGAGAACAATACCTTAACTGAGTCTTTCCGCACCCTGGCAGCGTCCCACGGCGCCACTGACGCCGAGCTGGCCGAGGCTGTTGCTGTTACCTCTTTGCTGAGCACCAACAATATCCTCTACCGCTTCAAGCACTTCATGCACACAGACTTCTATGAGTCTGCCGCGCCCAAGGTGAAAATGAACATCATGATGAACCCGGTGACTGGTAAGGAATTCTTTGAACTAGTGAGTCTGGCTATCTCGGCTATAAACGGCTGTGAGCGCTGCGTGACCTCCCATGAAGAATCTGTGCGCAAATTAGGCGCTTCTGAGCAACGAATCTTTGATGCTGTGCGTATTGCCGCCGTGGTGGTGGGCGTGAGCAAGGTGATTAGATAAGTATCTTCTCTACTAATATTTAATATACCCCATTGGCCTGTAAACCGGCAATGGGCCAAGAAACCGCGGTAGGCAACTGTCTATCGCGGTTTTTCTTTTTTGGGCGGTTTTAGGTGATAACCAGTGCTGCATAAGGCAAACACAAGGGATTGCCCTACAAACTAAAACGCCCGTCGCTTTGCAGCAACGGGCGTTTTGAAGGTGTTTTCCAGAAATCAGCCCCAAAACAGGAGTCTAAAATCTAGTATCTATTATCTAACGTCTTATTTAGCGTAAGAAACAGAGCGCATTTCCCGGATCACCGTGATCTTGATCTGGCCAGGGTACTGCATCTCTTTCTCAATCTTCTGGGAGATGTCAAAAGACAGTTGCGAGGCGCGTTCGTCAGTCACGTTATCGGCGTCTACCATTACGCGAAGCTCACGGCCGGCCTGGATGGCGTAGCACTGGTTCACGCCTTCAAAGGAGTGGGCGGTTTCTTCCAGTTCTTTCAGGCGCTTGATGTAAGACTCCATGATCTCGCGGCGGGCACCGGGGCGCGAGCCGGAAATGGCGTCGCAGGACTGGATGATAGGCGAAATCATGGCCGTCATCTCAATCTCGTCGTGGTGAGCACCAATGGCGTTGCACACGTCTGGGTGTTCTTTGTACTGTTGGGCCAGCTGCATACCAATGATAGCGTGCGGCAGTTCGGGCTCCTCGGTGGTTACTTTCCCAATGTCGTGTAACAGTCCGGCGCGTTTGGCGTGTTTCACGTTCAAGCCCAACTCGGCGGCCATGGTGGCGCAAAGGTTGGCTACTTCGCGGGAGTGCTGGAGCAGGTTCTGGCCGTAAGAAGACCTGAAGCGCATGCGGCCCACCATTCTGATCAGTTCAGGGTGCAGGCCGTGAATGCCCAGGTCAATGGCGGTACGCTCGCCAATCTCCACAATCTCCTCGTCAATGCTTTTCTTGGTCTTGGCCACCACTTCCTCAATACGGGCCGGGTGAATCCGTCCGTCTGCCACCAGGCGGTGCAGAGAAAGGCGGGCAATTTCACGTCTTACCGGGTCAAAACCAGAGATGATGATGGCCTCAGGGGTGTCGTCTACAATGATCTCCACACCCGTGGCGGCTTCCAGGGCGCGGATGTTCCGACCCTCACGACCGATGATCTTGCCTTTGATGTCGTCAGACTCAATGTTGAAGATAGAGACGCAGTTCTCAATGGCGTGCTCAGCAGCGGTGCGCTGGATAGTCTCAATCACTACCTTTTTGGCTTCTTTGGTAGCGGTGAGCTTGGCCTCGGCCACTATATCTTTGATATAAGAAGAGGCGCGGGTAGAGGCTTCAGACTTCAGGTTTTCCACCAATTGCTCACGAGCTTCGTCGGCAGACAGGTTGGCAATGCGCTCCAGGCGGCTCAGAATCTCATGGTGGTCTTTTTCTACCTTGGCCTGCTTGTCACGGTACTGGGCCTCCAGGTCTTCCTTGCGCTTGTTAAAGCCTTCCAGTTGCTGGTTGAGCTTGTCTTTGAGAACGTCGGTTTCCTGCTCTTTTTTCTTGAGGTCTTCCTGCTGCTTGGTAATGAACTGCTCGCGCTGCTTTACCTTGGTCTCATTCTGGATGATGATGTTTTTCTTGCGGTTGGCCTCTTCCTCGTGCTCAGCTTTCAGCTTCAGGAAATGCTCCTTGGCTTCCAGCATCTTGTCTTTCTTCTGGCTTTCGGCTTTGGCTTCTGCCTCGCGGATGATGAGTTTGGCGCGTTCCTTGGCCTGGTCTTCCTGCTCTTTGAAGAGCTTGAGGAGAAGCACGCGGCCGGCGTAGAAGCCAATGCCCGCGCCCACCAGCGCTGCTAAAATGATATAAATAGTCATGGCTATAACTTTAAAAAGGTTATGTATAGCAATGACACGTCGCCAAGGGTGGCGGAGCGGATATATTTATCCGAGCTGCAGGGAAGAGAGCAGTTGGTTTAAAGAAGAGAGTTTCTGTTCCAACGTAAGTTGGGTTTCAACGGCGGCGTCTTCCGTCTTTATCTTGTCGGCGGCGGTTTCCAGCGCAATCATGGCCAGCAGATCCTGCTTGTCATGAATCCCGAACTCCTCCCTGAACATTCTCAGGCGCTCGTTCAGAAACTTTCCGGCCTGCCGCAGCCTTTCTTCCTCGTCCTCGTTTACCCGCATCGGATACTCGCGGTCGGCTATCTTGATTCGTATAGATAACTCACTCATGTCCAGATGCTGTTAAATGCTGCCGGGGCGCGTTTGTTTGTTAGAAGGTTGCTCTGCGTGGTACTCAAAAAGGTAAAAATGCCGCATATCAAGCCTTAGGTTCTAAATGGTATAACAGCGTACAAGAGCACGCATAAAGACAGAACAAACAACAATCGCATCCAGACAACCCGTTCTACTATTCCCTTAAATAAGCGATGCACTTGTCAATCTCGCGCAAGTATTCGTTTATTTTTAGCTTCAACTCCGTTGAATTGGTAGTGTCTACTGCTATGGTTTGTACAATTTTACTAATATTATCTTGATTCTGAAAATTTTTTATCTCGGTGTCTTTTTCTAGAATCACTTGCTGCAGGCGCGCAATTTCCTGGTGAGCGGCCTGCAGGCGCTCCTGTCCCGCGTGGTATTGCTGCACCAGCTGGTGCACTTTGTCCTCAATGGCCTGTATCTGGGTAAGGTAGGATTTGTCTGCCATCTTACTTCCGGATTACGGCTCCTAGTTGGTGCTCAAACTGTTGCATGAGGCGGGTCATGGTAGAATCTATCACTTTGTCCGTTAAGGTCTGGTTCTGGTCCTGCAGGGTCACGCTGATGGCGATGGCTTTCTTGCCGGCCTCAATCTTGTCTCCCTCGTAGACGTCAAACACGTTCACGTCTTGCAGCAGCTTGCGCTCTACGCGCTGGGCCACCTGCTTAATCTGGTCAAAAGATACACTTTTTTCTACCACCAATGACAAGTCGCGGCGCACCTCCGGGAATTTAGACAGTTCAGAGAACACCAGCTTGTCTTTGTAGTTGCGCAATAGGTAGTCCCAGTTCAGCTCAGCGTACCACACCTGCTCCTTCACGTCTACCTGCTTGCACACGCTTTCCTTCAGCAGCCCGATGTGGCCTAGGGTCACGTCGCCTTTTTGGTAGGTGACGCCACCCGCCAGATACGGGTGCTCCGTAGGTTTAGTGGTGAAGTTAGGCTGACGGCAAAGCGTGAGCACCTGCTGCACCTGGCCCGCCAGGTCGTGGAAAGAGGCCTTGGCACTTGGCTGCTGCCAGCTTTCGGCGGCGCGGTTGCCGGTCATGAACAAGGCCAGGAAATTGCTCTCCCGGTATTTCTCGCCGTCTTTGCGGTAAGTCTTGCCGATCTCAAAAATCCGGAGGTCGCGCTGGCGGCGGTTAATGTTGTGTCTTAAAACTTCCAGGCCTGAATACACCAGTGTTAGGCGCATAGCGTCCAGGTCCTCTGAGTTGTAGTTCAGGATAGGCACCAGCTCTGCCGGGGTGTTGCCCTCTGCGTCCTTATAGTAATTGGAGTTGGTGAGCGAGTTGGTGATGGTCTCCAGGAACCCGTTGGCCGCCAAGGCATCGGCTATGCGGGCAGTAGTTACCTCTGGATCCGGGTTGGGGAACTTAGCCAGGTAACTGGCCGCTAGGTTCTCGCTAAGGGTAATGTTGTTGTAGCCGTAAATGCGCAGCACCTCTTCCACTACATCGGCCTCACGGGTCACGTCTACTTTATAAGCCGGAATATCCAATAACAGGTCCTCGGCGGTTTCTTCGGCTACGCCGATGCCCAGGTCTGTTAAGATCTCCTTGATTCTGGCTTCGCCGATGTGCTGGCCAATAAGTTGGTGCACCCGTGCGTAGCTGATTTTTATCTGCCGGGGTTGAATGGGAGCGGGGTACACGTCTACAATCTCAGAGGAGATTTCGCCCCCGGCCACTTCTTGAATGAGCAGAGCAGCGCGTTTCAAAGCGGTAAGCACCATCTCAGGGTCAGTGCCCCGCTCGTAGCGGAACGAGGAATCTGTCTTCAGCCCGTGCGTTTGCGAGGTTTTTCTGATGCCGGCGGGGGAGAAGTAGGCGCTTTCCAGGAAGATATTCTGGGTGACCTCGGTTACGCCCGCTTGCAACCCCCCGAATACGCCCGCCAGTACCATCGGTTCCTCAGCGTTGCTGATGGTGAGGTCCTCAGCACGAAGGGTGCGCTCCACGCTGTCCAGGGTGGTGAACTTCGAGCCTTCCGTAGCATTCTTTACAATGATTTTACCGCCCTTGATTTTGGCCGCGTCAAAGGCGTGCAGGGGTTGGCCCAACTCATGCAATACGTAGTTGGTCACGTCTACCACATTGTTGATAGGCGAGAGGCCAATGGCCCGCAGCCGTTGCTGCAGCCACTTGGGCGATTCCTGCACCCTCACGCCCGAGATACTTACCCCGGCGTAGCGCGGGCAGGCCTCTGGGTTCTCAATCTCCACGGAGATAGGCAGGCTGGTGTTGGCTATTTTGAAGCCGCTCAGGTCTGGTAATTGATAAGGCGTCTTGAGTAGGGCCTGTAGGTCGCGGGCCACGCCCAGGTGCGAGGCGGCATCGGCGCGGTTAGGCGTGAGGCCAATCTCAAACACCTCGTCAGAGGCCAGTCCGAAGAACTGGGCCGCTGGGGTACCGTTGGGCAGATCCGTGTCCAGCACCATGATGCCGGAGTGATCATGGCCCAGGCCAATCTCGTCTTCGGCGCAGATCATGCCCTCAGACACGGCGCCTCTTATTTTAGATTTCTTGATTTGGAACGGCTCGCCGCCCGCCGGGTACAGGGTGGCGCCCACGGTGGCAATCACTACTTTCTGGCACGCCGCCACGTTCGCCGCGCCGCATACAATGTGCTTGGGCTCGCCCTCGCCGGTGTCTACGGTGGTCACGCTCAGCTTATCGGCGTCTGGGTGCTTGGCACAAGTAAGTACTTCGCCGATGACCAGGCCCTGCAAGCCGCCGGGCACCGCCTCCACGGTGTCAATGCCTTCTACTTCCAGGCCGGCATCGGTGAGGAGTTTGCCCACTTCTTGGGCGGGTTTATCTATAGCAATTAAGGTTTTGAGCCAGTCAAGGGATATGCGCATGGTGTTGGTTCTCTGTATTTGACGGGTGCGGACATGCCACACCCGAAGCCGTTTACCGGCTACAATTTTCAAAATTACCAAAAACTGGTAAACATGGGTGTAAAGCCGGGATTTTTTGTGGAGAAGAGTAGGGCTTTGGGTGGATTGGTTAAAAAAGCGTTTTGGGGCCGTTTTTCTGAAAACAAGCCCAAAACGCAATAACATGAATTTAACGCAGACTCTCCCCTTGAGGGGAGCGCAGAGGGGTGTTTACACAGGTAAACAACTTTAGAGGAGGTATCGGCACCGACGCTCGCAGGTCCTCCGGACGCTACGAGGTCTTTGGAACAAGCGGTATTACTAAGGTGGACTCTGTTAAATAAGAAGGAATACAAGTTTATCTGGCGCGAGACTTCAGTCTCGCGACGATGGATGAAGTGAGTCTTCAGACTCACCGGGAACCAGGAGCTGAAAGAACTTCAAAAGATATTCCTTGATACGCCATTTCGCGGCGCTTGCCGCGAGGGTAGTCAGGAGACTACCCGAATCCCTAGTCCCGAGTTATAAACTCGCGCCAGTATTTTGAGGTAATTTAATCTCTAACTACTAACAACTAATCACTACCAACTAGTCCTTCTTTGCATACTCCTTCTCCCCAGCCGGGATCTTCACCTTGAGGCGGTTTTCGGCGGGGGGCATGGGGCAGGCGTATTCTGGGTTGTAGGCGCAGAAGGGGTTATAGGCCTTGTTGAAGTCCAGGGTGATGGTCTGGCCGTTGGGGATGGCGTCCAGGTAGCGGCCGCCTCCGTAGGTCTCAAAGCCGTTGGTCTGGTCAGTGAACGGGATGAAGAGGCTGTCTGAGGTGGCGCCGGCCTTTTGGTACAGCGTGAGAGTGTGGGTCTGGCCGTCCAGCTCAAACGAGGCTTTGCCTTTCACGTAGTAGGGCTCCTTGTCGCCGGTGCTCATGGCCATGGCTACGGGTTCGGGGCGCTCTTCTGGGGTGAAATCTGCGGAGATCTCATAATCCCGGGAGGGTTCATAGTATTTCAGGCTGGTGAAGGCGCGGCGTAGGGTGTCGGGTAGGGGAGAGCGGGAAACACTGTGGAAAGTGAGGTCCTTGTTTTCCCGGAACTTCAGCACGGCTTGGTTGTAGCCCTCATCATTAAAAAACAGGTCTTTGAGTAAGTACCCCATAATGAGGAGCACACCAATGATGATAACGTATTTAAATCCTTTCATGAACTAAGCGAGGTTGAGGGCGCAAAGGTCGGAAAGAAATTGATACGATGGGGAAAGAAGCCGTTTCGGGCCTGTTTTTCTAAAAACAGGCCCGAAACACTGTAGCAGCGTTATGGTTGCTGGAGTAAGCATTGCACATCTGCGTCCCCCTTTGAAGGGGGTAGGGGGATGACAAAGCCAGATGAACAGCAGGCGGCTGACTCTTTGGAGAAAGTGAGAATGATTCTCGGGTGCATGAAAATCTACACGAGTAGATCATCCCCCTACCCCTTTCAAAGGGGGACGGAATGCGTGAAAAATTTCTTTCACTCCTGGGGAAAGAAGCCGTTTCAGGCCTGTTTTCCTGAAATCAGCCCTAAAACAGAAAAGGGTAGCCGTCTTGCAGCCACCGCCCTTTCCCAGATAAAACAATTAATAATCAACAATCAACAATTCTTACAAAAGGTCTTCATCCGCGAAGCTGTAATAGCTGCTATCGGTGAAAATAAGGTGGTCCAGGATGGGCAGGTCTAAGACTTTGCCGGCTTCCTGCAGTTTCTTGGTGAGAGAGATATCAGCGGCGCTGGGTTTCAATTGCCCCGAGGGGTGGTTGTGCACCAGAATGATGGCGCTGGCCAGGTTTTCCAGGGCGTGCTTGAAGATGAGCTTGGGGTCTGCCACGGTGCCGGCCACGCCGCCAGTACTGATCTGGATCTTCTTCATGATGGTGTTGGCCCGGTTGAGCAGAATGATCCAGAATTCCTCGTGCGGCAAATCCAGGAGGTGCGGCTTGATGTAGTCGTAGATATCCGTGGAGCAGGTGATGCGGGTTTTTACGGCGGGAGCGGCTTCTTTGCGTCTTCGGCCCAGCTCCAGGGCGGCCACAATAGAGATGGCCTTGGCTTCGCCGATGCCTTTGTGCTTTTGCAGTTCCTTGACCGTGAGGCGGGCCAGGGCGTTGAGGTCATTATCTACGGCAGCCAGGATGAGCTTGGCCACGTCCACGGCGCTGAGCTTGGGCGTGCCCGACCCGATGAGAATGCCAATGAGCTCAGCGTCTGAGAGGGCGGCACGGCCTTTGAGCAGAAGTTTCTCGCGGGGACGGTCTTCCTCGGCCCAGGATTTGATGGAAAGCGGCGCAGGGGCGTAAACAGTTGACATAGAAGATGGTTAATGATAGAGTATTAAGCCAAAATTTTCTGTACAAGCCAGACGGCCCGCAAATAGTTCACCGCCGCGGGGCAATTTCCCGTACACCTTTCGTTGTAGCAACATAAATTAACAGCCTTATCTCTGCCTTCAGAATTCTATGGTTCGTTTGATCCTCACGCTCTTATTTGTCTTTCTCATAGACGTTTATGTTTTCCAGGCGGTGCGTACCGTGTCGGTGGGGTTGCCTTTCCTGCTGAGGCGGGCCATTTTTGTAGGCTACTGGTCCTTGAGTTTGTTCACGTTGGGCACCTTGCTCATGGCGCTGCTTACCCGTGGCTCGGCGCCCAACCCGGTGCGCATGGAGGTAGCCAACCTGCTCTTTATCCTATTCGTGTCTAAACTGGTGGTGGTGCTTTTCCTCCTGATAGATGATGGCATCAGGTTGGTGCAGTGGGCGTCAAATGCCCTGCGTGGGCCAGAAAAGCCCAAGTTTGATTTGTCCAGGCACACCTTTCTAAGTCAGATGGCGCTGGTGATGGGCGCTATTCCGTTCGGGACGTTGATCTGGGGCATGGTGAAAGGCGCCTATGACTACCAGGTAAAGAAAGTGACCCTGGAGTTTCCCAACCTGCCGGCTTCTTTCCATGGGTTCAGGCTGCTGCAGATCACAGACATGCACTCAGGTAGTTTCCATTCCGGGGAACCGCTGGAGAAAGCGGTGGCGCTCATTAACAAGCAGGCCGCCGATGTGGTGGTGTTCACTGGAGACCTGGTCAACAACGTGGCCTCTGAGGTGGAACCCTACCTGGATATTCTGGCCAAAATCAAGGCGCCCAGCGGGGTTTTCTCTATTCTGGGCAACCATGACTACGGCGATTACGTGGCCTGGCCCACCCATGAGGCCAAAATCCAGAACCTGAACACGCTCAAGCAGCACCATCGGCGCGCCGGCTGGGATTTGCTTTTGAATGAGCACCGGGTGCTGGAGCGCAACGGCGAGCAGATTGGCCTGCTGGGCGTGGAAAACTGGGGCATGCGCATGAATTTTCCCAAATACGGCAATCTGGCCAAGGCCCATGCCGGAGCAAAGGACCTGCCCTTCAAAATACTGCTCACCCATGATCCCTCGCACTGGGACGGCGAGGTGAATGCGCTTTACAAAGACATTGACCTTTCCCTTTCGGGCCACACCCACGGCATGCAGTTTGGTGTCAACATACCCGGGTTTAAATGGAGCCCGGTGCAATACGTGTACAAGCAGTGGGCGGGGCTCTACCAAAGCGGAAAGCAGTTTCTGTACGTGAACGTGGGGCTGGGCTTTCTGGGCTACCATGGGCGGGTGGGGTTTCTGCCAGAAATCACCGTTTTTGAGTTCCGGCGAAGCTAGGCCTTCAGGAGCATAAACATCGCCGGGCGGTAATTTTAGCTATTAATTAGGAGGGAGAGTGCAATTCCTGTTTTGAGGCCGTTTTTAGGAAAACGGCCTCAAAACAGGAATTTTTAATTTTATAGGTTCTTTTTCAGAAACCAGATACTGTGCGTTATTATGAGTAAAGTACAAAAGTGATACAACCTGGGGCCAATAGAACCGTACCAAGGGGGAGACAGGTAACCATTAGGACCAGATGTTTCCTTTAAGATATGTGACTATGAAAAAGCAATTTTTGATTTTGATGGCGGTAGGGGCAATGTCATTTACTGCGTGCCGCGAAGATACTGGCACCTCCACTGAAACCCAGGACAATGACAGCAGCACCCCAGACAACGCCGCCGGCAGTACCCATGACAGTACCTCGGCGTCTAACTATGACTATGATTCTGAGTACCGCGAGCGGGCCAACCGCATGACCTCGCAGATGTCACAGGACCTACGCCTGGACACTGCCACCCAGGCCCGCATCAGAACGGTATTGTATAACCGGGCCCGGCACATGAACGAGTTGGAAACCCGCTACAGCAGCACCAACCGCAGCGCCGGGTACGCCGCCGACTCCAGCAATGAGGGCATGATGGCAGACAGCGGCATGAGCATGCAGGGCAACATGGAAGTAACCGGGTACCCCGAGGATTATCCCACCACTTACTACAATGAACTGGAATCCCTGAACACCAACGTTGACCTGGAAGTGAAGGGTCTGCTTACCCCAGAGCAGTTCAAGACCTATGAAACCAACCGTAACAAGTACTACAGCTCAGAAATGAAGTACAAAGCCCAGGACGGTTCCAAGATGAAAGTAGACGGCGATGAGTCTAAACTTAAGGCTGGTGATACCAAAGTGAAAAAAGACGGCGATGAGTCAAAAATGAAAACTGATAACGCCAAAATAAAACGTGAGAAAGACGAGGTGAAATACAAGTCTGGCGACACTAAAATAAAACTGGAGAACTAACCGTTCTCTAGCTATCTTTGAAAGGCCTGCCCCATAAGAAGGGTAGGCCTTTTTCAATTAAGGTTATTGCTCCTCTGCTACAGTATGGTCAAGCGTTTAGGCTTCTTGTTTTTTATAATTCTTAGTACTCTGGTGGCGCAGGAAGGAGCAGCCCAAACCACCGGGCACAGCATTTGGGTAAGCGGCCAGGTGTTGCAGGAGAAAGACAAGACGCCTATTGCCGGTGTATCTGTGTACCAGAAAAGCACCGGGCAGGGGGTAGCTACCAATGAGCAGGGCACGTTCCGGCTGCAGATTCCGGCCTCAGATACCCTGGTGTTCAGAGCGCTGGGCTATAAAGAGAAAACGTATGTGCCTGCCCTGCGCAGCGTCACCGAGCTCAGGGTGAATATCTTGCTGCAGCAGGAATCTGTGCAGCTGAAAGAGGTAAAAGTGTCGCAGCAGGCTACGCCCGAGAAGGTAGACCGTGTGCTGCGTAACATGAAACCCCGGCCGGCGCCTCCCAAACCCCGGCTAAATCCCCAAATTCCGGTGCTGCTTATTCCGCCGGGCCCGCCTGAGCCCGCAGACCCCATCCTGAGTCCGCTTACGTTTCTGTATGAGCAGTTTTCCAAAGAGGGCCGGCAGCGTAGCCGCGTGGCCAAGCTTATGGCAGAGCGTGAGCGCCAGAAGGAGCTGGAGCGCATAATCATAAGGCAAGATTCCATTCGGCAGGCCCGTCTGCGCTATAACCGTTTCTTCAGGGACACCACCAGCTTCTATGACCCCCGCTGGTAAGCAAGCCACGGACGCCACTCCCTTGGTCTAGAATTTTTTGGTTACCTTTGCAGCTGCTTTTTGCAGGAGGTAAAAACCAGCAGAACAGGGCGGTTATAGCCATGACGTATGCTCACGCGGCCGCTCCTTCCACCTATCACTCATTAACACTATGTATTTCAACAATATTATTGAGGCCATTGGCAACACCCCGTTGGTGAAGTTGAACAGCGTCACAGACGGGATCAAAGCCACCGTGCTGGCCAAAGTGGAATATTTCAACCCAGGTAACTCCGTGAAAGACCGCATGGCCCTGCGCATGGTGGAAGACGCCGAGAAAGCGGGCATCCTGAAACCGGGCGGAACCATCATTGAAGGAACTTCAGGTAATACCGGGATGGGCCTGGCCCTGGCTGCCATCGCCAAAGGCTACAAGTGCATCTTCACCATGTCAGACAAACAGAGCAAGGAGAAGGTAGATATTTTGAAGGCCGTGGGCGCCGAGGTGATCGTTTGCCCCACCAACGTGGCCCCTGAGCACCCAGATTCCTATTACTCGGTGGCCAAGCGCCTGAACCAAGAGATCCCTAACTCGTTCTACCCTAACCAGTATGACAACCTCTCCAACACCGCAGCCCACTATGACACCAGCGGCCCCGAGATCTGGAAGCAGACCGACGGTAAAATTACCTGCTTCGCGGCAGGCGTTGGCACCGGCGGCACCATCTGCGGCATCTCCAAATACCTGAAAGAGCAGAACGCAGATATTAAAGTAGTTGGCCTGGACACCTACGGCTCTGTGTTCAAGAAATACAAAGAGACCGGCATCTTTGACGAGAACGAGATCTATCCTTACAAAACCGAGGGTATTGGCGAAGACATTCTGCCCAAGAACGTGAACTTTGACCTTATTGACACCTTCATTAAGGTAACCGACAAAGACAGCGCGATCATGACCCGCCGCCTGGCCAAGGAAGAAGGCCTGTTTGTGGGCTGGTCCTGCGGGTCGGCTGTCTACGGCGCCCTGGAGTACGCCCGTGAGCACCTCACGGAGAAGGACGTGATGGTAGTGGTATTGCCAGACCACGGCACCCGTTATCTGGGCAAGATCTACAATGATGACTGGATGCGCGAGCAAGGCTACCTGGACTAGATTTCCGTTTTAAGGCCGTTTTTCAGAAAACAAGCCAGAATTGGTGTTCTGCTTTATAGGCGGGAGATCGGTTCTGGCTTTTTATCTATGGGCCTTTCTGCTACATTTGGGAAAAGAGGCCCCTGGAGGAAAACATTATAGGGGGGAAGGCCGTTTTTATTCAGATTATACTTTCATGGACAAAACCGTGCTTCTTTATCAGCTGCCCCAGCAAATACCCACTAGCGTCTCTGCCAAGGCCAAAGGGCTGGAAGGTCTGTTTCTGGCCAGTGAGCTTCTGGTGGTCACCGCTTTTCTCATGGTGGCGGCTATTCTTTTCTACCTCACCTTTAAGCGCGAAGACCGGGAACGCCGGCTGGTATTGCTCCTGTTTGGGGTAATTGGGTTAATGGGCGGCGTGGTGCACTTATTCAGTTTCTTGGTAAATGACCGGTGGCTGGAGCCCTTGCTCATTGTAAAGCTGATATTAGGCCTTATTGCCAACGTGGCCGCGGTTATGTTGTTCAAGGCCATTCCCAATCTGTTGGCCATTCCCAGCTTTAGCCAGCTAAGCAGGACCAACGTGGCCCTGCGGGAGCAGATAGAGGAGCGCCAGAAAATAGAAATGGCGCTGCAGGAGGCCAAGCAGACCCTGGAGAAGCAGGTGCAGGAACGCAGTGCCCAATGGATTACCGCCAACCGTGACCTGGAAGAGGAAATCAAGAAACGGCAGAAGGCCGAGAAAAAACTTATCACCAAAAACTACCAGCTGGTCAAGAAAAACGCTGACCTGGACGACTTTGTCTACTACGCCTCACGTGACCTGAAGGGACCGGTCCTGAACGTAACGGGACTGGTGCAGGCCATCAGGGAAGACCTGCCGCCAGACAACCCGGAGCTCAACCAGCTCTTCGCCCGCCTGGATGACTCTGTGGCCCGCATTCACCGCAAACTCAACAACCTAGCCGAGGTAAGCCGCATTCAGAAACCCATGGAAGAGGCACAAATGGGCATGGTATCCTTTGCCGAGGTACTGGAACAGGTAAAAGCCAGGCTAGCCGAGCCCCTGCAGGCTTCTGGTGCTGAGCTGCAGGTAGACTTTACGGGTGCCCCCGAGGTATTCTTCTCCAGAGACAACCTCTTTAGCCTGCTTTACAACCTGCTGTCTAACTCCATTAAGTACCGTGAGCCGCAGCGGCCTCTACAAGTTTCTCTTTCTTCTTCCCTTGAAGACGGCTACATAGTCTTGCGCGCCCGGGACAACGGCATAGGCATAGACACAACCAAATACGGCCCTCAGCTGTTTTCCCTGTTCCGGCGGTTCCATGACCACGTAGAAGGCAGCGGCGTAGGGCTTTACATCATAAAACGCATTATGGAAAACAACCGCGGCAAGGTAGAGGTGGAAAGCGTGATAGGCGAGGGCACCACCTTTCAGCTGTATTTTGTAAACCATCTTAAAGCCACCGCTACACGCGCATGAAAAAAATAAACGTTGTATTACTCATTGATGATGATGATACCAATAACTTCCTCAACCACCGCCTGCTCAGCAGGATGAAAATCACAGACAGGATCAAGGAATTCCGGAACGGGAAACTGGCCTTTGACTATTTGTATGCCGTAAGCCAGGGCCACGTAGAGGCTAGCTCTACGGACTATTTCAAGCCGGCCCTTATCCTTCTGGACATCAACATGCCGGTCATGGATGGGTTTGAGTTCCTGTCCTTGTTTGAGAAACTGGACTCCGGTTTCCGGAAAGACGTGGTGCTGGCCCTGCTCACTACGTCAGAGCACGCCCAGGACACCGAGCGCGCCGCCGCCGGCCACATCGCCTACCTCACCAAACCCCTCAACGAAGAGAAAGTGCAGTACCTCCTGGATACCTATTTCCAGGAAAAGGAAGACTAATGAGCCAGTTTCCAAGATGGGCGTTTTAAGCCTGTTTTCATGAAAACGGCCTTAAAACAGAGACTTGGGAAAGGCGCCAGGCTGAGGCGCTGCGCTAAAACTCGTACTTGAGGAAGATGTGCACCAGCACGCTGGCCCCGGCCAAAATCAACCCAATGCCAATAAGCCGTTCAGACGATTTGCGGGAGGAGGGGAACTGTCCCTTTTTGAGGGTTTTGCCCAGCAGGGCGCCCACCGCAAAGGCCAGCATCAAAGGCAGACTTAGGGCCCAGTTAATATTGCCCAGCCAATAATGCGAGGAAATCCCCGAAAGGCTGGTGATGATGAGAATAAACAAGGAGGTGGAGATGGCAATCTGCGAGGGGATGTTGAAGGCCTTGATCATAATAGGCGTCTGCAAGAAACCGCCCCCAATCCCGAACAGCCCCGCAATAGTACCCGTGCACAGCCCCAGAAATGCCATAAGACTGCCGTTTAACCGGTAAGCTAGGTGCTTGCGGTGGTTCTTCCGGATAAAGGACGTGGGCATGCGGTTGATGCGGTACATCATGCCCCGTTTACGCGTCTGCTCCTTGCGGTAGGTGGCCAGCATGTAAATGCCAATGGACAGTACAAACAGCGCAAAGAACACCTGCATGGGCAGCACCGGAATATAGGCCACCAGAAAAGCCCCAATCACGGTGCCTAGCATGGCCGGCAACTGTAGCAAAGAGGCTACTACGTAATCAATGCTTTTCTCCCGGAAGTTAAATAGCGAGGCCACCAGCGCCCCCGGCAGCAACGCGCACATGGCACTGCCAATAGCCAGTTCAATAGGGAACTGGAAGAAAATGATGAGGATAGGCACCAGAAACACCCCGCCCCCAAAGCCCACCATCGTCCCGAAGGCGCTCACCACTACCCCCACTAAAAATAGAAGAATTTCTGTAATCAAGCTGTTGGGTGTAAATGACCTGGACGGAGAAAGAAGGCGTAGGGCAAAAGAACCCTGGGGCCGGCCCGGCGCAAAGTAAGGGCTTTCATGGCCTTCTCCTAAATCCTCTATTGGCTTACTGCCTTGCCGGGGAATGGTTGTTGAAGATAGAAAGAGTCAGCGCGTTTTGAGCCCCTTTTTCCAAAAACAGGCTCAAAACGCCGATGAGAATAAGCTGACCATTCTTTACCCACAGCTCTTTCGGAGTTCCACTCCGGAAGTACCCGGCTGGGGAGTTCTACTCCCCTACATATGCCCATGGCTCCCGGCGGAGTAGAACTCCGCAGCAGGAAGGTCCGGGAGTAGAACTCCCGAACAGCGAAGCTTGTGGGAAAACTCTAAGGTGCTTACTCTTCCGCTTTTCTAGTTCGCCTAGAAGGTCCTTAAGGAGGACAATAAAAATATATGGGACACTGAGTCTAAAATGAGGGCTTACTTCCGTCACGCTCACGCATTCCGTCCCCCTTTGAAGGGGGTAGGGGGATGACTTACTCTTGCTGATAAATGCGTTTTAAGCCCGTTTTTTCCAAAACAGCCCTGAAACAGAGCAGCCTTCCAGCCTTGACTTTGGCCAAGGGTAATATGCCCGCCTTTTACTGCAAGGTTCTTTACTCCTCAGCAATCACCTCTACAAACTGAAAGTTCTGCCCGTCAAACAGGCCTTTGTCGGAGAGTTTGAGGGCGGGTATCACCAGTAAAGCCATAAAGGAAAGCGTCATGAATGGGGAGTTGAGGGTAGAACCCAGGTCTTTGGCGGCCTGGTCCAGTCTAGCGTACTGCTCCGCCACCCAGTATCCATCCTCAGCAGACATGATTCCGGCCACGGGCAGGGGAAGCACTTCCTCGCGGGCGCCGTCTACCGCCGAGATGCCGCCTTTGGCGTCAATGAGCAGGTTCACGGCGCGGCAAATGCTCTCATCGTCCACGCCAACGGCAATGATGTTATGGGAGTCATGGCCTACGCTGGAGGCTATGGCGCCGCGCTTCAGCCCGAAGTTCTTGATAAAGGCAATAGCGGGCTCAGTGTTCTGGTAGCGGTTCACCACGGTCATCTTCAGGATGTCAAAATCCACATCACTCACCAGGTTGCCGTCTTCCACCTTGCCGTCAATAGTGACCTGACCCGTGATCAGTTGGCCGTCATATGGTTCAATGACGCGTATTTTGGTGGGGCCTTCGGCGGGCAGCCGGAACTGTGCCACGGTTTTGCGTTCCGCTAGAAAATTATTGATGGTCTCGCTGGGCGTGAATTCAATTTTGCTCTTCCCGTTTTCGGCTACCAGCTTTCCGTTGATATAGGTCTGCAGGATGTTGAAGTTCTGGGGGTTGTCAATGACAATAAAATCGGCGGGGTCTTTTTCCTGGAGCAGGCCCACTTCCAGTTTGTAGTGTTGCACTGGGTTCACGCAGGCAGCCTGCAGCACATGGAACAAATCATGTCCTTTGGCCAAGGCGCGCTTGACTAGTTCATTGATGTGGCTTTCCACCAGGTTGTCTAGGTGCTTGTCATCTGAGCAGAACATGATGTTAGCCGAGTGCTCTGTGAGCAGTTCAATCAAGGCCTCAAAGTTTTTGGCGGCGCTGCCTTCGCGTATCAAGATCTTCATGCCCACGGCCAACTTGTCCAGGGCCTCCTCGGCGGTGAAGCACTCATGGTCGGTGGTGATGCCGGCGGCAGCGTAGGCGGCGGCCTGTTCACCGCGAAGGCCGGGGGCGTGGCCATCTACCTGCTTGTCAAACTTCTGGGCTAGGGTGATCTTCTGCATCACCAGCGGGTCCTGGGCCAGCACACCGGGCCAGTTCATCATCTCGGCCAGGTACTTGACCTCGGGACGAAGGAACAATTCCTCAATGTCTTCGGGCGTTATCTCAGCGCCAGCGGTCTCAAAGGGCGTGGCCGGTACGCAGGACGGTGCCCCGAAGAAGAATTTGAACGGTACCTTCTTGCCGTTGTCCAACATATATTCCACGCCTTTAAGGCCCAATACGTTGCCAATCTCATGCGGGTCTGAGACGGTGGCCACCGTGCCGTGCACCACGGCCAGGCGGGCAAACTCAGAGGGTACCAGCATGGAGCTTTCCACGTGCACGTGGGCGTCAATGAACCCGGGCAGCAGGTACTGCGTTTGCGAGACGGGTTCCCGAACAATGCGGGCAATCTGGCCATCCGTCACCTCTACGGTGCCCTGGAAAATCTCCTGGCGCAACACGTCTATAATGTTGCCGCTTACTTTGAAAAACCTGGGTGTAGCCATGAGGTGTGTTTTAGAGGTGTTTTAAGAAAATCGGGCCCGAAACAGGGATAGTACTAAAATCCCGTGGCGGTTCCGGCAGATAACGTGTATCTTTGCGTCCAAAGTTAATGGTTTTGAGAAAGTTTTTTTCCTTTGGGTTGATCTGGTGCCTGGCGCTGGGGGCGGTAAGCCCTGCCTGTACGCACAAATCTTCGTCCTCGTTGAGCAAGAAGACCAAAAGTTACCAGCGCCAACAGCGCTCGGGCAAGGGAATTCCCTGCCCCACCAAAGATTGCTAATCCTCAATTTCCCTAAGGAAAGGTATGAAGAAAATTGTAGTAGCGCTTGACGGACACTCCTCCTGCGGCAAAAGCACCACCGCCAAGCAAGTGGCAAAAGAATTAGGCTACGCCTACATAGACACCGGGGCCATGTACCGGGCGGTTACCCTGTATTTTCTGGAGCATTATATTGACCTCACCAACCCTAAAAAGGTGCAGGAAGCCTTGAGTAACATTGAGGTGACCTTCCACAGAAACCCCAAGAACGGCCGCAATGAGGTGTTTTTGAACGGCCTGAACGTGGAAGACGAAATACGCAAGATGTACATCTCTGAGAAGGTGAGCGAGGTGAGCGTGCTTGCCCCTGTGCGGCACGCTATGGTGGCCGAGCAGAAGAAAATGGGCAAGCGCCGCGGTGTGGTCATGGACGGCCGCGACATCGGCACCGCCGTTTTCCCAGACGCTGAGGTAAAAGTGTTTATGACTGCCGATGTGGACACCCGCGCCCGTCGCCGCCAGGAAGAACTGCTGGAGAAAGGCCAGATGGTGCCGTATGACGAGATTGTACAAAACCTGAAAAAGCGTGACCATATTGACTCTACCCGCGCCGAAAGTCCATTGCGCCGCGCCGAAGATGCCCATTTGCTGGACACCTCGCACATCACCATTGATGAGCAGGTAGATTTTGTATTGGATTTAGTGGCCTCTGCGCAGGTGCAGATAGAACTAGCCAGGTAAACGATTTGTTAAAAAGTAAAGTAAGAAGAGCGTCAACCAGGATTTCCCTGGCATGATTTGTCTAATGTCTTACCTCTTGATACTTGTGTCCTTGATATGAACGTAACCATAGATAAAAACTCAGGCTACTGTTTTGGGGTAGAGTTCGCCATTCAGATGGCCGAAGATGAGTTGGAGGAAGTGCCCGAACTGTACTGCCTGGGTGACATTGTGCACAACAGCATGGAAGTGCAGCGTTTGTATAACAAAGGCCTGCGCATCATTGACCGCGAGCAGCTGCAGGAACTCCGTGACTGCAAAGTCCTGATCAGGGCGCACGGCGAGCCGCCGGAAACCTACCAAACTGCATTAGAGAATAATCTGGAGCTTATTGACGCCTCTTGCCCGGTGGTGCTAAAACTGCAGAACCGCGTCAAGCATGCCTATGATAACGTGAAAACCCAGAACGGCCAGATTGTGCTCTATGGGCAGCAGGGCCACGCCGAGGTGATTGGCCTGGCCGGCCAGACCCGCAACGAAGCCATTGTGGTGACCACCGAGGAAGACCTGGATCAACTGGACTTTACCCGTCCTATTACGCTGTTCAGCCAAACCACCAAGAGCACCAAAGGCTTCTACAAGATGAAGGAGCTTATTGAGGAGCGCGTGGCCGCCGCCCGCACCACCGGCGGTGAAACTTTCACCCTGGATGCCAATGACAGCATCTGCCGCCAGGTGTCTAACCGTGAGCCGCAGCTAGACAAGTTCGCGCAGCTGCATGACGTGGTTATTTTTGTAAGCGGCAAGAAAAGCTCTAATGGCAAGGCGCTGTACGCGGTGTGCCAGCGGGTAAACCCGAACAGCTACTTTGTGGAGAACGCCCAGGAACTGGACATGGCCTGGTTTAAAGACGCTGCCTCTGTAGGTATCTGCGGGGCCACTTCTACGCCTATGTGGCTGATGCAGGAAGTGGCAGACGCCATTCAGGCCCAGCACCAACCGGTGGCGTAGCCGTAAAAACAAAATATTAGAGAATGAGTATATTGGAAAGCCCCGGAGACGGGGCTTTTTTCCTATCTTCCTGAACATGAAACGACTGCTGCGCTATTTTTTAAATGGCTTTCTGATTGTAGCCCCCATCTCACTTACCGTTTACATTATTGTAGCCATCATTAATTGGCTGGATGATCTTTTCTGGTTGCAATACCCTGGGCTTGGCCTGCTGCTGATTATCCTGCTGGTGACCATAGTGGGGTTTGTAGGCTCTTCCTTCCTGGTGAAGCCCTTCTTGGTAATCACCGAGCGGGTTATGAACCGCCTGCCCCTGGTGAGTATGATCTACTCCTCGCTCAAAGACTTATTTGATGCCTTTGTAGGCGAGAACCAGAAGTTCAACCAACCGGTTCTGGTGAAAATGACCCAGTACCAGGACACCTTTAAACTAGGCTTTGTTACGCAGCCTTCCATGGAAGCAATTCACCTGCCAGAAAAAGTGGCCGTTTATTTCCCGCACTCCTATAACTTCTCCGGTGAGCTTTTTCTGGTGGACCGGGAGAATGTGACGTACCTGGACATCCCTAGTGGGGAAATGATGAAGTTCATTGTGTCTGGGGGCGTTTCCAGTTTATAGGTCCTTCTGTTTTGAGCCTGTTTTTTGTAAAATAGACTTAAAACAGAAAAACCTGCCGCAAGTTTAGCGCTAGCGTAACTTGTGGTTTTTAATTTTAGGGAGTTTTCAACTCCCTTTCTTCTGCCGGGAAATAAGGCATGTTGCAAGTACATGGGGTACGTAAGTTTATAAACTTACTCTAGGGCAAGCCACAAGTTACGCTAGCGCTAAACTTGCGGCAGAATACCAGAAACCCCGTTTCGGGGCTGTTTTTGAGAAAACAGCCCCGAAACGGGGTTTGTCTTTATGAGCCTACAGCAGGCAGGATATTTGCAATAAACCGCTCAGGAAACAGAAATATGGGACGGTTGTGATATATTTAGGCATCGGGAAGAGGAAGTGTTGCACCATTTTGGGAAACGTCCTGCTCTTTTTCCAGTTGTAGTCGCGTATTCTGTTCAGTAAATTCTATATCCCTCATGAAGTACCTTCTCTTTGTTTTTCTAAGCCTTTTCTCGCTTTCCTCTGTGGCCCTGGCGCAAACAACAGGCGCTAAAAAAGTACAAGCCAAACAGCTTCACCTGCTCTGGGAAGTGCTGGAGGAAAAGTACCAGGGTAAAAACCAGACCTTGTCCAGGCTCACCATCCAGAACAAGGGCACAGCGCCGTTACCGGCCACGGGTTGGAGCCTGTATTTCCATTCCACGCCTTCGTTCAAGGCTAACGCCGCTGAGGCACCCGTGAAGGTAGAGCCCATCAACGGTGATCTGTTGCGCATGGAACCAACCGCTGTTTTCAAGGCCATTCCGGCCGGGGCCTCGCAGAAGATAGAGTTTGTAGCCGCTGGCCAGATTCCCAATGACTATCGTACGCCCAAAGGCTTTTACCTGGTCTATGACGATAACAAAAGCCAGGGCCATGCAGTGGAAGTGGAGATTAAGAAACCTACCCATAACAGCATCAACTGGATTACGGCCGATGGCATTTACCAGCAGAACAGCCTCATCAAAGACCTGCCCGCTGACAAGCTGACCAAGGTTTTCCCTACGCCTACAGAGTACCAGGAGACTGGCCAGACCTTTACCCTAACCGCTAATGTGCCGGTGGTCACAAACCAGGCTTTTCAGAAAGAGGCCAACCAACTGGCAGGGCACCTGGCCACCGTGTTCGGGAAGAAGCCGGCGGTGACCACCACCGGAACCGGCAAAGCCATTAGGTTGCAGCAAAAGATTGGCCTGGGCCCCGAAGGGTATGAATTGGCGGTGAGTCCGCAGGAGATACTCATCTCTGCCACCACGCCCACCGGGGCTTTTTACGGTACCCAATCCCTGAAGACCTTGCTTCCGCCTTCGGCGTTAGCCAAAAAACAGACCTCTGTGCCTGTGGCCGGGGTGTTGGTGAAGGACAACCCCAGGTTTGGGCACCGCGCGTATATGATGGATGTGGTGCGTAACTTCCAGAAAAAGGAGCAGGTCCTGAAAGTGCTGGATTTGATGGCGCTTTACAAACTCAACGTGCTGCACTTCCACCTGAATGATGATGAGGGCTGGCGCATAGAGATACCGGGCCTGCCCGAACTTACCCAGGTAGGCGCCCGTCGCGGCCACACCCTGGATGAGAAAGAATTCCTGATTCCTGCCCTGGCCTCTGGGCCTGATGCGGCTACTTCTACGGGCAGCGGGTACTACAGCAAGAAAGACTTTATTGAGATCCTGAAATATGCCATGGACCGGCACATTAAAGTGATTCCGGAGATAGAAACCCCTGGTCACGCCCGGGCCGCCGTCAAGTCAATGGATGCCCGCTATGAGCGCCTCATGAAGGCCGGCAAAAAGGCCGAAGCCGAGCAGTACATGCTGCGCGATGTGAACGATAAATCGGTGTACCGGTCGGTGCAGTATTTCAATGACAACGTCATAAACGTGGCCTTGCCGTCTACCTATGCTTTCCTAGAGAAGGTAACGGATGAGTTGCTGGCCATGTACAAAGAAGCTGGGGCGCCTATTGAGACCATCCACTTTGGCGGTGACGAGGTACCCAACGGGGTGTGGGAGAAATCGCCGGTGGCGCAGAACCTGATTGCCAGCAACCCCAAAATGAAGACCGTAGATGATCTGTGGTATTACTTCTTCGGGAAGGTGAACGACATGCTCAAGGCGCGTAACCTCTACCTGTCGGGCTGGGAGGAAATTGGCCTAAGCAAGGTGCGCACCAACGGCCGCCTGAGCTACGTGCCCAACCCAGATTTTGTGAAGGAGAACTTTCATGTGGATGTCTGGAACAACCAGGGCAACAACATTGATCTGGCCTACCGTATGGCCAATGCCGGTTACAAGGTAGTCCTGACCAATGTGTCGCATTATTACTTAGACCTGGCCTATCAGCGCGAATATGATGAGCCCGGCCATAACTGGGGCGGCTACGTGGACCTGGACAAGACGTTCTACTTCATTCCGTTTGACTACATGAAAAGTATGCGGGTAAGCGAAGACAACCAACCTCTCTCAGCTACCGTGCTTTCTTCTTATGCCACTAAAGAGCAGTTGAAACCAGAGGTCCGCGCCAACATTGTAGGCCTGCAGGCCCCGCTCTGGAGCGAAGCCGTACGTACCCCTGAACGCCTGGAATATATGCTCCTCCCCAAACTGCTGGGCTTAGCCGAACGCGCCTGGGCCACAGATCCTGCCTGGGCCACCAACCCTGAGTCGGACCAAAGCAAGGCCGCCTACGCCCAAGATTGGTCTGCCTTCGTGAACGTGTTGGGCAAACGCGAGCTGCCCCGCCTGAGCTATTACGCCGGTGGCTTCAACTACCGCATTCCTACTGCAGGCGCCAAAGTGGAGAACGGCAAAGTAGTGGCTAACGTGCAGCTGCCCGGGTTCACCATTAGATATACCACCAACGGCACCGCGCCTACGGTGAAAAGCAAGGTGTACACAGGACCTATTGTGGAGAAAGGGAAAATTTCCCTGGCAGTCTTTGACGCCGCAGGCCGTAGCAGCCGGGTGACGACGGTGGAGAATAAGTAGGTACTGGTCTTTATCAATTAGATCGCCTTTACTGCCTTAGTTAATGCAAGGCAGTGAAGGCGATCTAATTTTTTTCTCCTCGTATTGTCATCTTGAAAAGACCTTATGGGAAAGTGGTAATAGGGCTTACTTAGAAGCCTGTCTAGTTCGCCCACAAGATCTTTCCAAGATGACAGCGTGGGGAGGGCAATGAAGGAGCTAAGTGTACCTGGAGGTTTTTAGGATTACTTTGCGTTAGAATAACAAAAGTCGTTTCCAGCCTCTTTTCAGAAAAACACCCCCAAAACAACTCTTGCGTAAACTTTATCCGTAGAAGAAAACGCTTTGGGCGATAACTTGCGCCCGGAACCCAAAATACCTAACCCATTTGCCAACCCGTGCCCTTTATTCAACTCAATTCCTCTAAACTGCATTACCGCGTCATGGGCAACGGGCCTAAGGCGCTGGTAGCGTTTCATGGGTATGGGCAGGAGGGGCACTACTATGATGCCATGGCGCGCACGCTGCAGCCAGATTACACGGTGTATGCGGTAGACGTGTTTTTTCACGGGCAAAGCACGCTCAGCAAAGCAGACCAGCCGCTGTCTAAAAGAAAGTTGCAGGAATTCATTCAGGGCTTACTGGAAAAGGAGCAGATTGGGCGGTTCTCGGTGATGGCGTTCAGTATGGGTGGTAAGTTTGCGCTGGCTACCCTGGAGAAATTCCATGACCAGATGGACGAGCTCTACCTGATTGCCCCAGACGGCATTAGAACCCATCTACTTTATAGCTTGGCCACCTATCCGGGTTGGTTGCAAGGCATCTTCAAGGGCATTGTGCTGCGGCCCACCCGCTTTTTCAAGACCCTAAACTGGCTGGAGCGTAAAAAGTGGGTGAGCTCGGGCCTGGTGAAATTTGCCAATTGGCAGATGGACTCGCCGCAGAAGAGAATGCGCGTGTACCGCAGCTGGACCGGTTTCAGCAACCTTAGCTTTGACATACGTAAGATTGTGCGCATCCTTAACAACAGCCACATTGAGGTGACCGTGTTTCTGGGGCAGTATGACCAGATTATCTCCCAGGACCGCCTGCAGGAGTTCCTAAACCAATTGGAGCGCCATGAACTGGTGGTCTTGCAGACCGGGCATACCAACCTGCTGTACACGGTGGCTACCTGGCTCCGGAAAAACCGGAAAGCCACTTCCAGATAAATCAGAACCTTTACTACACCTATTACTATGAAAAAAACATTTCTCACCCAATGGAGCGCCGGCTTGCTGGTTCTCTTCTGCCTGGCAGGTTGCTCTTCCAAAACAGATACCCCAGACACCAATACCAAAGGCGAAGAGGCCTCTACCGTCGCCAAAGACACCCTCTCTGAAAACGTAACCGAAAGCCCGGCCACTGACGCTAACCTGGGCAAGATCACGCTTCCAGACGGGTTCCAGATCAGCTATTTCGCGCAGAAAGTAGAGAACGCCCGCTCCATGGTGCTTGGCCCAGACGGTACGCTGTATGTGGGCTCCCGTGACAAAGGCAACGTGTACGCCTTGCCAGATAAAAACAAAGACGGCAAAGCCGATGAGGTAATTGTTATTGCCTCTGGCCTGAAAATGCCCAACGGCGTGGCCCTGCGCAACGGTTCCCTGTACGTAGCGGAGATCAGCCGCATTACCCGCTATGACAACATTGCCGCCAACCTCAAGAACCCACCTAAACCGGTGGTGGTGTATGATAAATTCCCCACAGAGGAGCACCACGGCTGGAAATACATTGCCTTTGGGCCCGATGACAAACTATACGTGCCCGTGGGCGCGCCCTGTAACATCTGCCTGAGCAAAGACCCGGTATTCGCCTCCATCACGCGCATGAACCCAGACGGAACCGGCCTGGAGGTGTTCGCGCATGGCGTGCGTAACACGGTAGGTTTTGACTGGCACCCTACCACCAAGGAACTCTGGTTCACAGACAATGGCCGCGATCTCATGGGCGATAATATTCCCCCCGATGAGTTGAACCACGCGCCCAAAAAAGGTCTGCACTTCGGGTACCCGTTCTGCCACGCCGGCGAAATCCTGGATCCTGAGTTTGGGAAAGGCAAGAACTGCGCAGACTACGTGGCCCCAGTACAGAAACTGAACCCGCATGGCGGCACGCTGGGCATGGAGTTCTATACCGGTACCATGTTCCCCGAAACCTACAAGAACCAGATATTCATTGCAGAACACGGCTCCTGGAACCGCACCGAAAAAATTGGCTACCGGGTGAGCCTGGTGCGCACCAACGCCCAGGGCCAGTCTAGCTTTGTGCCCTTCGCCTCTGGTTGGCTGCAGAACGGCAAGGAGTGGGGCCGGCCCGTAGACGTGGAACTCATGCCAGACGGCTCTATGCTGGTGTCTGATGACATGAATGATGCCATCTACCGCATTACCTACACCGGCAAAAAGTAATTCTGTTTCTGGCTTCTTTTTCGCAAATTAGGCCCAAAGCGCCACTAAGGAAGGGGAGCTTTGGGCCTAATTTGCCTTTATGAACCGTAAGAAAACAAGTCTGGCTTTTTTTACCGCCGTACTGGTAACGGTGGTGGCGGTCTTTGCCCTACAGCAAAGCAATGACCACCAGGAATGTAGCACCCAAACCAGTACCACTACAGATGCGAATGGGCACGTTACCATTACAAAACAGCACCAGTGCCAGGAACGCTTCAGCCTGTAAGAACACAGCGGGCACCGGGTTTCTGTTTTAGAGCCGTTTTTAGAAAAACAGCCCCAAAACGCATTTTCACCGGTGCCAAACATGAGCTACTATGAAAAAGAAAAGCCCTGAGAAAAGCATTATAGGTCGCCGCGAGATGGTTGATTTCCCAGACCTGGCGCTGTTTGAGATTGAGGCCAAGGTAGACACCGGAGCTTTCACGTCCTCCATCCATTGCAACAACATACGGGAGGTGAACCTGCCAGACGGACAACGCGCCATCCATTTTGAGTTGCTGGACGAAGGCCATCCCGCCTATAACCACAAGGCCTTTGAGTTTACAGAATTTTCCCTCCGGAACGTAAAAAGTTCTTTCGGTGATGTGCAGGAACGCTACATTATCCGTACTAAGATCATCCTTCATGGGCAGGAGGTGGAAACCGAGTTTTCCCTCTCAGACCGCAGCGATTTAAAGTACCCGGTTCTATTGGGCCGTACCCTGCTCCGGAAGCGTTTCATCGTAGACGTTTCCCGGAAAAACCTATCACTCAAGGCCAAGAACAAAGCCAAAAAGAAGTAATTCACCCAAGACATTCCCTTTTATGAAAATAGCGATCCTCTCGCGCGATCCTAAATTATATTCCACCCGCCGCCTGGTGGAAGCCGCCCAACAGCGGGGCCATGAGGCCGTGGTGCTGGACCACCTGCGCTGTGACCTGGTCATGGAGAAAGGCGACCCACATATTCTCTACAAAGGCGAACTGCTTACCGGCATTGACGCCGTAATCCCGCGTATTGGGGCCTCGGTGACCTTTTACGGCACGGCCGTGGTACGCCAGTTTGAGATGATGAAGGTGAAAAGCGTGGTGGCCAGCCAGTCCATTGTACGGTCAAGAGACAAACTGCGCAGCCTCCAGATCATGGCCCGGGCTGGCCTGGGTATGCCCAAAACCGCCTTCACCAATTACTCCAAAGAGGTCAAAGAACTGATCAAAGAAGTAGGCGGCGCCCCTCTGGTGATCAAATTACTAGAAGGCACCCAGGGCCTGGGCGTGGTCTTGGCAGAAACCCAGAAAGCCGCCGAGTCGGTGATTGAAGCCTTCCACAACCTAAAGGCCCGCATTATTGTGCAGGAATTCATAGCCGAGAGCAAGGGCGCCGACATACGCGTGTTTGTGGTGAACGGTGAAGTGGTGGGCGCCATGAAACGTCAGGGCAAGGAAGGCGAGTTCAGGTCTAACCTGCACCGCGGCGGCAGCGCCAGCCTTATCAAACTGAGCCGCGCCGAGAAGGCCGCCGCCCTCATGGCCGCTAAGTCGCTGGGCCTGGACGTGGCCGGGGTAGACATGCTGCAGTCCAAACGCGGGCCGCTTATTCTGGAAGTCAACTCCTCGCCGGGGCTGGAAGGCATTGAGAAAGCCACCCAGAAAGACATTGCCGGCAAGATTATTGAGTTCACGGAACTGTTGGTGGCCAAACCCAAAACCAAGAAACCCAAACAGAAGAACAACCCAGACAGCGGCGATGATCATCAATGACATTCCCATTTTTCCGGGAGACCGCAAGCTGGTAAGGCTCAACATTTCGCGGCTGCCCAGCGGCACGGAGATAGACATTCCCATCCATGTGTTCAGGGCCCAGGAGCCTGGCCCAGTGCTGTTGTTGCTGGCCGGCATGCACGGCGATGAGGTAAACGGGGTGGAAACGATCCGGCGCATGATCAGGCGCGAGATCCTGAAACCGGTGAAGGGTACCATTCTGGCTATTCCTATCCTCAACATCTACGGTTTCCTCAACTTCTCCCGTGAGGTGCCAGACGGCAAGGACGTGAACCGCAGTTTCCCCGGCAACGCCAAAGGCTCTTTGGCCAGCCGCGTGGCAGACCGGTTTACCAAAGAGATTTTGCCTTTGGTAGACTATGGCATTGACTTCCATACCGGCGGGCAGAGCAAGTCTAATTACCCCCAGGTGCGCTGCCGCCTGGAGCACGGCGAGAGCGAAGCCTTAGCCAAGGCGTTTGGAGCCCCGTACATTCTTAATTCCAATTACCGGCCTGGTTCTTTGCGCCAGGAAGCCGCCAAGCTGGGCAAGACCATTATTGTGTATGAGACCGGCGAGTCTTTGCGGTTTGATGAGCAAGGAATAAACATGGGCATGGAAGGGGCCGTCCGGGTTTTGCACCATCTGGGCATGCTGGAAAATGCGGTGCCGGTTTCATATCCGCCTATTATCTGCCAGCGCACCACTTGGATTCGGGCACCGCGGGCGGGGCTGTTCCGGAGCTTCGTGAAAAACGGGCAAGCCGTGAACCGCGGGCAACAGGTGGGCGCGGTCTCTGACCCTTATGGCTATGCCACGCACCCTATCACCACACTGGTGAGTGGTTACGTGGTGGGCATTAACCATATGCCAGTGGTCAACCAAGGAGACGCCATTCTTCATTTGGGCTTAAAGTAGGCAGCGCTTGGGTTCAAAAACAGCTGTTTCCAGAAGCATGTTTCAGACTAGGCCAGAGAAGAATTAAGGAGCCGCTAAAGACAAGGCCATCCGGATGTCCTTGTCTTTTAGCGGCTCCTTTTAAGGGATTATCCCAAAAGCAGGATTAGAATATAGCACGGGCCACAGCAGCCGTGGCCTCAGATTTACTCATGGTATAAAAGTGCAGGCAGGGTACGCCAAATTCTACCAACTCTTTGCACTGCTGAATAGTCCACTCAATACCTACTTGTCTGACATCTGCCGGGGTTTTAGCGGCCTCCACAGCGGTTACTAGGTCTTCTGGCAAATCAATGTTGAAATAGCGGGGCAGAACGTTTAGCTGGCTTTTAGCCGTGATAGGTTTTAGGCCAGGCAGAATAGGAACCGTGATGCCGGCGGCGCGGCAGGCTTTTACAAAATCACAGAATTTCTTATTGTCAAAGAACATCTGCGTGATGATGTAGTCGGCGCCCAGATCTACTTTGTGTTTGAGGTACTTAAGGTCAGAGGCCAGGTTAGGGGCCTCCAGGTGTTTTTCTGGGTAACCGGCCACGCCAATGCAGAAGTCGGTGGGCACGGGGTTCTCCATCTCCTCATCCAGGTAATGACCGTGGTTGAGTTGCACCACCTGCTGGATCAGGTCTGAGGCGTGGGCGTGCCCGTCTTTGTGCGGCCGGAAACCGGGCTCGGTTTTCACGGCATCGCCGCGCAGCAGGAGCACGTTGTCAATACCCAGGAAGTTGAGGTCCATCAAGGCATTCTCGGTGTCTTCTTTGCTGAAGCCCCCGCAGATGATGTGTGGCACCGTGTCAACGTGGTACTTGTTCATGATAGCCGAGCAGATCCCTACCGTGCCGGGCCGCTTCCGGATGGTGATTTTCTCCAGCAACCCGTTTCCGCGCTCCTTGAACACGTACTCCTCGCGGTGATAAGTCACGTTGATGAAGGGCGGTTTGAATTCCATGAGCGGGTCAATGCCCTGGTAGATAGACTGAATGCTGGTACCCTTTACAGGCGGCAGAATCTCAAACGAGAACAGGGTGTTGGTGGCGTTGTGCAGGTGCTCGGTAACTTTCATTGACGTAGTGTCGGGGTATCTTTTAGCTTTTGGCCTTTGGTGTTTTTATGTAAGCAGTTGGATGCTAAAACGTTTATTTGCCATCCTGAAGGAATCTCGGTAACGAACAGTAGTAGCGTTAACCACAGTCCTTATCTAATTCGCCCACAAGGTCCTTTCAGGATGACAGTAGGGGAGGGAAACCCCTTTCTTGTAGATAAAATGTTTTCTGTTTCGGGGCCGTTTTTCCAAAAACGGCCCCGAAACAGAAATACCTTAATAATTCAAAATAGGGGACAACCAGCGCTCGGTCTCCTCCACGCTCAAGCCTTTGCGCTGCGCGTAATCCACTACCTGGTCTTTCTCAATCTTGCCAAGCCCGAAGTACTTTGACTGCCGGTGCGCAAAATACATGCCCGAAACGGCGGCGGTAGGGTACATGGCCAGGCTCTCGGTTAAGGTGATGCCGGTATGTTTCTCTACCTCCAGCAACTGGAACAGGGTGGTTTTCTCGGTGTGGTCCGGGCAGGCCGGGTAGCCGGGAGCCGGACGGATGCCCTGGTATTTTTCCTTGATGAGTTCCTCATTGGAAAGGCTTTCCTCCGGCTCGTAGGCCCAAATTTCCTTGCGGACAATCTCGTGGAGTTTTTCGGCAAATGCCTCTGCTAGACGGTCAGCCAAGGCTTTGGCCATGATGGAGTGGTAATCGTCGTGGTCGGCTTCAAACTGTTGCACCAGCTCGTCCAGGCCAATGCCAGCCGTTACCGCGAACCCACCGGTGAAATCGGCTAGGCCGGTTTCTTTGGGGGCCACAAAATCTGCGAGGGCGATGTTGGGCACGCCCGGGCCTTTCTGTCCTTGTTGGCGCAGCGTCCGGAAGTGGGTGAGCACCTGGGTGCGCTGTTCATCAGCGTAGATTTCCACGTCATCATCACCTACAGAGTTGGCCGGGAACAAGCCGGCTACGCCGTTGGCGGTAAGCAGTTTCTCGTCTACAATGCGCTTCAAGAGCGCCTGGGCATCAGCGTAGAGTTTGGTGGCCTCGGTGCCTACAATAGGGTCTTCCAGCAGTTTCGGGAATTTACCGTGCAGCTCCCAGGCCTGGAAGAAGGGCGTCCAGTCAATGTAAGGTACCAGCTCTTCCAGCGGGAAGTTTTTGAATTCCTGCACGCCGGTTTTAGCGGGCGTATACACGTCTTCGGCCTTCCATTCAATGGGCAGCTTATTGGCGCGGGCCTCTTTGAGAGGCAGGTATTTCTTTTCTTTCTGGCGGCTCAGGTAGCCTTCACGCATCTGGTCGTATTCCGCCCGCAGGTCTACCGCGAATTTTTCCTTGTTCTCGGGGCTCAGCAGGGAACCCACTACCGGCACGCTGCGAGACGCGTCCAGGACGTGCACTACGGTGCCGCTGTAGGCCGGGGCAATCTTCACGGCAGTGTGCGCGCGGGAAGTAGTAGCCCCGCCTATGAGCAGCGGGATATGGAAGTTCTGTCGCTCCATCTCCTTGGCCACGCTCACCATCTCGTCCAAAGACGGGGTGATAAGGCCAGACACGCCAATCACGTCTACATTATGCTCGCGGGCGGCGTCCAGAATCTTGCTGGTGGGCGTCATCACACCCAGGTCAATCACCTCGTAGTTGTTGCAGGCCAGGACCACGCCCACAATGTTTTTCCCGATGTCGTGCACATCACCTTTCACGGTGGCCATGAGAATCTTGCCGTTGGTTTGGCGGGTGGAGGTATCACCGGAGGCGGCAGCGCGTACTTTTTCTTCCTCAATGTAAGGCAGCAGGTATGCCACGGCTTTTTTCATCACGCGGGCGCTTTTCACCACCTGCGGCAAAAACATCTTTCCTTCCTGAAACAGGTCGCCTACCACGTTCATGCCGTCCATGAGCGGACCTTCAATTACTTCAAGCGGTTTCTGGTACAGGTGGCGGGCCTCTTCTACGTCCTGGTCAATGTATTCCACCAGGCCTTTCACCAGGGCGTGGGTAAGGCGTTGCTGCACCGGCTCGTTGCGCCAGGCTTCGTCGCGCACTACTTCCTTGCCTTTGTTTTTAACGGTCTCGGCAAACTCAATGAGGCGTTCGGTGGCGTCTGGGCGGCGGTTCAGAATCACGTCTTCCACGCGCTCCAGCAGGTCTTTGGGGATTTCCTCGTACACCTCCAGCATGCCCGCGTTCACAATACCCATGTCCAGGCCGGCTTTTACGGCATGGTACAGGAACACAGAGTGCATGGCCTCGCGCACCGGGTCATTGCCCCTAAAGGAGAACGACACGTTGCTCACGCCGCCGCTCACCTTGGCGCCCGGCAGGTTTTCCTTAATCCAGCGGGTGGCCTTGATGAAGTCTACGGCGTAGTTGTTATGCTCCTCCATTCCCGTGGCCACGGTGAGGATGTTGGGGTCGAAGATGATATCCTGGGGCGGGAAGCCTACCTCTTTGGTGAGGATGTTATAGGCCCGCTCGCAGATTTGGATGCGACGCTCGAAGTTGTCGGCTTGACCTTCCTCGTCAAAGGCCATCACCACCACGGCGGCGCCGTAGCTGCGCACCTTGCGGGCGTGTTCTTTGAACAGTTCTTCGCCCTCTTTGAGAGAGATGGAGTTCACGATAGCCTTGCCCTGTACGCATTTCAGGCCGGCCTCAATCACGCTCCATTTGGAGGAGTCAATCATGATGGGCACCCGCGCGATGTCTGGTTCAGAGGCAATCAGATTCAGGAACAAGGTCATGGCGGCCTCTGAGTCCAGCATGCCCTCGTCCATGTTCACGTCAATAATCTGGGCGCCGTTCTCCACCTGCCCACGGGCGATGGCCAGGGCTTCCTCGTACTGCTCGTTTAAGATAAGGCGCTTGAATTGCTTGGAGCCGGTGATGTTGGTGCGCTCGCCTATGTTGATGAAGTTGGACCCCTCAAACACGGTCAGGGGCTCCAGGCCCGAGTAGGTAGGAACGGCCGGAAGCGTGGGCAACGGACGCGGCGGGTATTGCTTCGCAATCTCAGCAATGACCTTGATGTGCGGCGGCGTGGTACCACAGCAACCGCCCACAATGTTCACGAAGTTGTGGTCCAGGAAATCCTTGATGTGCTGGCCCATCTGCTCCGGCGATTCATCATACGCGCCAAACGCGTTGGGCAAACCGGCGTTGGGGTAGGCACTAATGTGGAATTTAGAGGCCTTGCTCAGAGACTCCAGGTGGGGCCGCAACTGTTTCGCGCCCAGCGCGCAGTTAAAGCCCACGCTTAAGAGCGGCATGTGCGATACTGAGTACAGGAACGCCTCTACGGTCTGGCCCGAAAGGGTGCGGCCGCTGGCATCGGTGATGGTACCAGACACCATAAGCGGCAAACGCTTGCCGGTCTGCTGGCTGTATTGGTCAATGGCGAACAAAGCCGCCTTGGCGTTCAAGGTGTCAAAAATGGTTTCTACTAACAGTAAATCCACGCCGCCGTCTACCAGCCCGCGCACCTGCTCCGTGTAAGCATCTACCAGTTCATCAAAGGTGATAGCCCTAAAGCCGGGGTTGTTCACGTCCGGCGACAAAGAAGCGGTCCGGTTGGTGGGCCCGATGGCGCCGGCCACGAAGCGGGGTTTGTCCGGTGTTTTGGCGGTCCATTCCTCGGCGGCTTCCTTGGCTATTCTGGCCGACTCATAGTTTAGTTCATAGACCAGGTCCTGCATGTCATAGTCGGCCATGGCAATGGAGGTACCGCTGAAGGTGTTGGTCTCGGCAATGTCGGCGCCGGCCTCAAAGTAGAGGCTATGGATTTCCTTGATGATGTGGGGTTGGGTGAGTGAGAGCAAATCATTGTTGCCCTTCACGTCCAGGTGGAAGTCTTGGAAGCGCTCGCCGCGGTAATCGGCCTCTTGCAGGTTGTACCGCTGAATCATGGTGCCCATGGCACCGTCCAACACTAAAATTCGTTTTTGTACTTCTTCCTCAATTCTTGTCATCTTCTTTGCTCACCAAAATGGTAGGTTGCGGCTCAAGAAAGGGCAGGAGGAAGGTGGCGGGCAGGGTGTAGGAATCTCCGTCACTCATCTCCCCCAACACGGCAGCCGTGTTGGGCAGGAAGTAGCACCCAACTCAATTGGGTTGCTAAGACATCACAGGGCCTAATCCCTCCGTCTTTCTTGATAAGCAAAGCAAAGATAGGGGCTGGAGCGGGAAGATGCAAATTAAGCGGAGGAGAGCGTTTTGGGCCTGTTTTTGGAAAAACGGAGGCGGGTGCGCTGAGTTCTGAGTTCTGAGTCCTGAGTTGATCAGCAATAGAGGGTCATCCCCCCACCCCCTTCAAAGGGGGGACGATATGCATGTTCTCCAGTGTAAACACCCCGCTGCGCTCCCCTCAAGGGGAGAGTCTGTGTTGAATAAGCGGCGTTCCATTTTGAGCCTGTTTTCTGCAAAACGCGTCTAAAATCTCCTCACCCAATCCCCACGCATTCCCCCAGTTCCAGTCTTTACTTCGAGCGCCTCGCTTGTGGCCCTGCAACAAATATACTAAGCGCAGAAGGCACCTCGGCCGCAAGGGCAGTGCGAGGGGGAAAGACGGGGCCCCGCGGCCGTGAGCGCTCGGAGGGAAACCATGAAACAACCAAGCATAAGAGCTTAAGGCTAGAACAGACACCACGCCAGCCACAGGCGGATATGCGTGCACAAGGTAATTGCAAGTTGATAAGAAGCCTTGGTTAAACCGGAACCAACCATCAAAGCCTCCATTCCCCACTAGTGAAGTGCTCTTCTAATTCATCGCCAGAGGCGTAAACTTTAACAAAGTTTTTTGTAACGCATTTGCTTACTCTCCATCTAATGGGAAACCAATAACCTTTAATGTCATGAAAAACCTAAAGAGAATGCTTGCTTGTATGGGTAGCCTTTTGATGTGTGCCCTGGTGAACCCCGAGGTGCAGGCGCAAGGCACCACTCCTCTCTCAGACCCTGAGGTAGCCTCTGTGGCCGTTATTGCCAATAAAATAGACATTGCCTATGCCAAAATTGCCAAGGAGAAATCTAAGAACAAGCAGGTACTGGAGTTTGCCCAAACCATGACCAACGACCATACCGCAGTCATTGACCAGGCGGTGGCCCTGGTGAAAAAACTGGGCGTAACCCCCAAAGACAATGCCGTTGGCAAAAAGATGCTGGCAGACGCTGAGAAAACAAAAGCCAGTTTACGTACCAAATCTGGGTCAGCCTTTGATAAAGCCTATATAGACAATGAGGTAACCTATCACAAGGCGGTCATTTCAGCGGTAAAGAACCTGCTCATTCCTGAGTCTGAGAACGCAGAGTTGAAGGCCCTTTTACAGGGAATAGTTCCTGCGTTGCAGACCCACCTGGAGCACGCGCAGATGGTGCAAAAACAATTCAAATCTAAATGAGGACGGTAAAAGAATGGCGCAGGTGGTGTTTCAACGGCCTGTGCCTTGCTTTTCTGTTGGTGGAGCCTGCTAGCCTGCGGGGGAGCGTTTCACCCGCCACGCACACGGTAGAGATAAAGCAGATGAAGTTTGTACCCGCAGAATTGACGGTGCGCAAAGGAGACAAAGTGGTGTTCCTCAATAAAGACATAGTGATGCACAACGTCACTGAGACATCTGGCAAAACCTGGCAGTCGCCTAAACTAGCTCCCGGAGGCTCCTGGACCTGGCTGGCCACCAAGACCACCGGGTACTACTGTAGCTTTCACCCGGTGATGAAGGGGAAAATCATTGTGAAGTAACCTCTGGTTAATCTGTAGCAACCCATAAAAAGAAAAAGCCTGCACGAGGCAGGCTTTTCAAGTAGGTTTGGGGAAGCATTAGAATGTATAGCGGATGGTCAGAGCTCCATCTGCGAACGGGAAAAGTCCGTCTCGGTTGACCTCGATAAATGGCTTAAAATCGAGCCCCAGAGAAATCGGGATTTCCGTAATCTGATATTCCAAACCTACAATTCCGTCTATACCCACCGTGGTGAGCGTTCGGTCATAAGATTCATAATAGTGTTTATAAGAACGAGGGTGGTAATACCGGCCCCTAAAGGACCCAATATGGGCCCCGGCGCCGTAAAACCACTGTAGGCTGCTTATGCCCAGAGCAGGAGCGTGTTTCTCATACAGCCCTGTTAATTGAAACCCCCTTCTGGTAAAGCCAGTTCCCAGGATCACCTCTAAAGCGGCGTCTGGTTGCAGAAAGAACTTTCCTGAAATGCCTGACGTGTAGCCTCCCACTCTAAGGCCCACTCCGTGTTTCTGCGCCTGCGCCGTAAAGTGGTTACCGAAGGAGAACAACAGTAGCCCCAGCGCAAAAATAAGATGTTTGTTTTTCATGGTAAAAGATTCTTTGCTGAAATGCGTGCCTGCCCCAAGGATGGGCACCTTCTTAACTGCGTAGAACCGGGTATTATTTTACGGTGTGGAAAACAAGCCCCAGAAAGATTCCTCCCTCTTTCGGGCCAGAGGTCCGGGGCAAAGTTAGCTTTTTTTGTAAGACTGGAGGTACGCTTCCTTGGAGGTGCGTTGGCCAATAAGCCTGAAAAAGCTGATTCTTTGGTCTTTGTCTTTTTTTAAAGCCCGCGCAAATGGGTCTTTTTTTCGGCCAGCCTCCTCAAAATCCTGCACATACTGCTCCCGTATGAGGTTGGCAGCGGGGAGCAGGTCGGCGGTCTTTATCTGTACCAGGCCGGTTTTCTCCCAAAGCTTGCGCCACCACTCCACGGTGTGGATGTAGTACCAGTAATTCTGGTAGTCTTTCTGCAGAAACTCGGGTACCTGGTCCAGGGTCTCGATCTCCTCCTTGAAGCACACGTCCACAATGCCAATGTAGCCTTCGGGTTTCAGAAAGCGGCAAATGTAGGGCAGGTACTTGTCATCGGTTCCGAAATAGGTATAGGAGTCAATAACCAGCACCACGTCAAAGAATTCCTCGGGGAAGGGAAGGGAGCGGGCATCGGCGCGCAGCGGAAAGACGTGGTTCTCCAGGTTGGCCTCCAGCACGCGCTGGTAGTTATCCGTAGCCGAGATGGCCTCATCTACGGCCCAGACCTGCACGGCAAACTCCTTGGCCAGAAAAACAGAGCTTGCCGCCTTGCCGCAGCCCAGATCCAGCACGCGCATGCCTTTCTGCAACGGAATCTGGGAGGTGATGCTCTCCAGATTATATAGCACGTTTTCGCCCATGGAATGCTCACGCACCCACTGGGGATCATACTGGGTACTGCGCGGGAAAAAGTGTTTGATCTGGTGGTAGTCTGCGTCCATGGCGGCGGTTTTTCTCCCGAGAGGTACGCAAAGCAGGAAGAGAGGTTGGTAACAACGGCAGAGCCAACGCGCCAAATCCAGGAATTTTAGCAGGTAAGGCGCGGAAAGCGTTTCTGGTGAGGGATTTCCGTTTTAAGCCCGTTTTTCAGAAAACAGCCCTAAAACGCCTTTAGAAAAGAACAATCAATAATTAGCAATTAAGCAAATTCCTGCATCTGCTCAGAGGAGTGCACCAGTACGCCCCCGCCGTCTTGCTTAGCCGCCTCCAGCATGGCCTTGGCCACCGCCTTGGCCGGAATGCCTTTGTACTTGCGAAGCGGTCCGTTGAAGATAAAGCCTACCCCTTTCATGAGAGAGGTAGCGAATTTCTCGCCTAGCCTGAACTCCTGGCGCTCGCCTAATAATAGCGAAGGCTGAAAAATGTGCACGCTGGTAAAGGGCAGGGCTTTCACGGCTTCTTCCATTTCGCCTTTTACCCGGTTATAGAAAATACGGGAATGGGCATCTGCCCCCAACGACGATACCACCAGAAACTGCGAGGCAAAGTGGGAAGCCGTGAGCTTGGCCAGCTTCACCACATAAGTATAGTCTACCTGGTAAAACTTGTCTTTGGAGCCCGCTTTTTTGATGGTAGTGCCCAGGCAGCAATACACGTCATCGGCCATGAGGCTGTGGCGGTTTTTCTCCAGATTATTGAAGTCTACCACCAACTGCTGAAGTTTGGGGTGCCTGATGGGCAAGGTGCTGCGGCCTATTGAAATGACTCTGTTGTAGCGTTGGCTGTTAAGCAGCAAGTGCAGGCACTCACCACCTACTAGACCGCTTGCGCCGGCAATAAGCGCCACCTTGGGAGATACCATAGTTCTGGGGTAAGAAGCGTTAAGATTTCAGGACGCGTTTGATGACCTGATAGTCCAGGTAATATAGCATCTTAACGGAGAAACTATTCAATTGTTTGGCCTGTAAGGTGTTGCGCAAATTAGGGAAATACAGGTTCTGATCTGGGATTATTGAGTTATAGATGGCATTTTTCCAGACCACACTCAGCTCACTACCGGGCGCAAACCGCCAGCTATATACCAGGTCAATGTTAAAGGCATTGAAGTTTCGGTTATCAGAGGCGGGGGAAGGAGGACGGTACCCCAGCGGATCTATATTGCCGTTGGCCAGCAGCAGGTAATAGCTCTGCCAGGTGGCGCTTGACCAGTAGTGCCGCATGTTGAGGTTAAGGGCCGTGCGGGCGTTAAAGATATAGGTGCCGGTTAAGGTGTTGTTGACCGTGTTCACGGTGCGGGACCCAAAGAAAATACTGTCCTGTACGCCTTCCCCGGTCAGGGGGCTGTTGTCTTTGCCGGCATACCCAAAGTCACGCAGAGACCGGTTGTAGTTGATGCGGTACACAATCTGTAAATGGTCGTTTACCCGTACCCGGGGGGCCAGGCCCAGCCACCCGTTCAGTTGGTCATACTCCCCAGAGCGGTACATGCCAAAATTCATGTCAAGGGCCAGCTTCTTGCGGTAGTCACTGGAGATATAGCCACTTACCTCAGTACCGGCCGGGCTCCTGAACTTGCGGTCTGGCACGCCGTTGCGGTAAGACCGGGGCTCAAAGTAGTCATAGTTGTTATGCGGCAACCAGGCCACCGTAAAGCCGAAGGACAGGAATTTACGGGTGGTGGCGTTGGTCTGGAAGAAGTACACCATCTGCGCGTAAGAAGCCGGTTTGTACAGCATGCGGTGCTGCACCCCCAGCGCATTGTAGAGGTTGTTGAACTTCCAGAAGGGCTTATAGAAGTTGTACCGTACGTTGGCCTCATTCTGGATGGTGTTGTTGTTGCTCAGGTAGCCCAGGTCATTGATGTCATAGGTGTGGTTCATGCTCTCATGCTCCACCGTGAACTGGAAATTACCGCTGGTCTTGCCAAATTCCACCTCATAGGCATGACCCAGTTCCACCTTTTCCTGGCCCTCGGCTACTTCTCCTTTGTTGTAGTGCTGGCTCAGGTTACCGGCCACCTCCAAGGCATAGCTGTTCTTTTTGTTGGTGAGCCGGGTCATGAGACCGGTCACATTGGCGTTGTAGAAACCGTGCCCGCGGGTTACGTTGGTGTTGGTAAAGGTCACATATGAACTGTTGGGCAGGCTCTGGTCCAGCACCAGCACGTTGTAGTTGGTAACGGGGTCTGTGAGGACCCTGAATTCCTCCTGGGTGTCCTGGCTTTTGAGGGTGGCGTAGGTGTTGCGGGTAACGGCGTTGAACAAACCAATGCCCAGGCCCTTGCTGGTCCGCCCCGAAATCTTGGTGGCATTCACCAGACTGGCTTTCTCTGGGTTTTCTAGTATTTCTGCGTCTTTTCCGTAGCGGTCCTGATCATAGGCCAGGTTATTATAATTAAGGGGCTGCGCGCCGATGCGGCGGGAGTAGAAGAGGCCGGCCTTGTTGAAGAGTTCGGTGCCCTCGGTGAAGAACTGCCGGTTTTCATTGAACCGCACCTCAAAGGGTGACAGGTTGAGGACCTGGGCATCTGACTGGGCCTGCCCAAAATCGGGGACCAGGGTCATGTCCAGGGTGAAGGCGTCATTAAGGCCGTATTTAATGTCCATACCGCCGTTGAGGGTGGTGGTGAGGTTTTTCTTGCCTTCCTGGTTGTGCGGGTAATGATCGGCGTATGCCGAAAGGTAGGGCATTACCGATAACCGCAAAGGAGCTTTTATTCCCTTAATGCCGTCCACTACCCCAAACTGGTTGGCAAAGCCCTGCACCGAGCTGTCAATAAAGTTCCAGAAGGAGTCTTCGCGGTAGCGCCGTATGCCCCGCCAGAAATTAATGCCCCAGGTCTGCACCTGGCGGTTTGAAAACCTAATGGCCGAGTAGGGGATGCGCAGTTCCACGGACCAGCCTTGGGCATGGCGGGCCACGGCGCTTTGCCAGACGGCGTCCCAGGAGTTTTCGTTGCCGTTGGTGGTGGCCTTGAAATCAGTCTGCACGCCGGCGGCGGAAATCTCAAACCCCAGGGCGTTTTGCTTGTCCAGGTAGGTGTCAAAATACACCCCAAACATGTCTGCGTTCACCTGGCCGCCGTCGCGCGGGCTTAACTGTGACAAGATGGAGTCTGGGGCGGTATCAAAGAGCATGGCGCCAATGTAGACCGCATCATCATCATAGAGCATGCGTACCTCGGTGCGTTGTTTGGCAGGCGCCCCGTTGTCTGGCACAGTCTGCCTGAAATCAATGGCCGGGGTGGCCAGTTTCCAGCTTTCCTCGTCTGGCAGACCATCTATTTTAGGGGCAGCGGTGGTGCGGACGGCAGTAAACTGCTTGGTGATTTTGGGCGCCTGGGCATGCGCCATGAGCGTAAGGCAACAACAGGTAAGCAGAAGAAGGAAAAGGTGTTTCATAGGGCTGACCAGGCAAAAAATACAACAGGAAAATCAGGGGGTAATAGAAAGACTAATCCCGTTGTCTAGTAGTTGCACGTCGCCGCGTTTATATAAAGCCCCGATGGCTTTTTTAAAGGTTTTTTTGCTCATGCCCAGCTGTTGGTAGATTTCCTCGGGGGCAGATTTATCGGTGAGGGGCAAAAAGCCGTTTTGCTCTTTCAGGCGTTGGGCAATCAGGTCGGCGGCTTGCTCCACCTCGTCATAGCCCTGCTTCTGGAGGCTCACATCCAATTTATTGTCTTCGCGTACTTTTTTGAGGTAGCCTTTGGCGTACTCACCGGGCGTCAATGACCTGAACACTTCATTGCGGTACAGCATGCCCAGGTACTTGTTATTCACGATGACCTGGTAACCCAGCGCCTTCTCCGGACCAATTAACAACTGCACCTCGTCGCCTTCCTGCAGGGTAATGGGGTCATAGTTGAGGAATGGGCCTAGTTTGGTAGAGCCCACCAGGCGGTCTGAGTTCTCATCTAAGTACACGTATACCAACGCCCATTGCCCGGGGTAGAGCGGATCATGCTGGTTTTTATAGGGAACAAACAGGTCTTTCTCCAGGCCCCACTCCAGGAACGCACCAAAGTCATTGACATCTTTCACCTGAAGGGCGGCAAACTGGTCTACCTTGGCCTTGGGCTCCAGGGTAGTGGCAATAAGGCGGTCTTCAGAGTCACGGTACACAAAAACGGAGATCATGTCACCTATGCGGGCATCTGCCGGCACATATTTGCGGGGCAGCAGCACATCACCGTCCTCAGAGCCCAGATACAGGCCGTGGTCCAGTTCGCGTAGTATTTCCAGATAGTTGTAATCGCCTAGGTGTAGCATGGTCTCAGGTTTGCTTTAGTCAACAAAGGTATTGAATCTATACGGCACCTATCATGCGTTAGGGAAAGTTTCTGAAAGGTAAGCGTTTTGGGCCTGTTTTTGGCAAAACGGCCTCAAAGCAAAACGGCCTCAAAACGGAATTCAGGTAATGGACGGCTCTTTTTGGTATATCTACAGGGTAGGTTAGGAGAATCACCTTGCATTTCTGTCTGTACTTTTTTCAGAAAAAATTTAACATAGTTTAACATTATTCACGTCTTTGTCATTTTGTGAATAGCATTTGGTGCCGTATCTTTCCTAAGCTGTAGCAAGATGCAACTGTACCGTATTTTCCTGGTCTTTCTACTTTCTCCACGCCTTCAATCTTTATTCCTACCTAACAAAACCCAAATGAAAAAACTGTTATCCACCATTGCATTGGTGAGCATACCTTTCTTTGCTTTCCAGGCGGAAGCGCAGAAAAAAAGCAAGAAAACCAAGGAGGAGCCAAAGACGGCCTCCGCCACTGCTCCCGCACCTGACGCTGCCGGCAGCAAAAAAGCCACCCTGGCTGAGAAAGTAAAGACTAGTATTAAATCAGACGGCCTGTTCACCGTTTACCAGGATACCCTCACCGGGGCAGTGCAGCTGTTTGTGAAGAAAGACCAACTGGGCAAAGAGTTTGTGTACCAGAGCTTTTCCCTAAATGGCCCTACCAGCCTGTTCCTGAACCAGAGCATGCACCGCTCTACCGCCGTCTTTAAGATTGTGAAGGCATTTGACAAGCTGGAGTTCCAGGAGGTGAATACCAACTTTTATTATGACAAGAACAACGCGGTAAGCAAAACCGCCGGCATAGACGTGCCAGAAGCCGTTATGCTCTCTGAGAAAATAGCGGTAGAAGACGCAGGTGGTTACCTGGTAAACGCTGATGCCCTGTTCCTTAGCGAGAAAATGGACCCGGTAAAGCCCTTGGCACCGGTTGGCGCGCCGCCTACGTCCTTCTTTAACTTAGGTACGTTGAACGCCGCCAAGTCTAAGTACCACAAAGTGAAGTCATTCCCTGAGAACATAGATATTCAGGTAGATCTGGCCTATGACAACCCGGCTCCTTACAACACCGGTGGCAAAGACATCACAGATGCGCGGTACACCCGGGTGCGCATGCAGCACAGTTTCATAGAAATGCCCAAAAATGATTTCCGGCCCCGGCTTGATGACCCTCGGGTAGGCTATTTCACCCAGGAGGTGAATGACCTCACCAGCATAGACGCCGTGAACTATCGTGACATCATTAACCGCTGGCACCTGGTCAAAAAGGACCCCACCGCCGCCCTGAGCGAGCCGGTAGAGCCCATTACCTGGTGGATAGAGAACACCACGCCGGTTGAGTTCCGGCAGACCATTAAAGAAGCCGGCGAGAAATGGAACGAGGCTTTTGAGAAAGCAGGTTTCAAAAATGCCGTGGTCATGAAAATGATGCCTGACCAGGTAGATTGGGACCCCAGTGACATCCGGTACAACGTAATCCGGTGGGTATCTTCCGCCACGCCGCAATATGGCGCCATTGGGCCAAGCTTCGTGAACCCCAGAACCGGCCAGATTCTGGGCTCTGACATCACCATAGAATGGTACAGCGGTAACGCTACGCCTATGTTGGACGAATTCTTCAGTGGTCCGTCTGCAGAATCGCTGGTTTTCCCGGGCATGCGCCCCGCCGAAACCATGTGCACCATGGCCCACGAGCTAAAAGCCCAGTATTCTGCCGGTATGACCACTCTGGAAGCCACTGACGCTCCCGCCGGTGAACTGAAGAAAATGCACCAGCAGTTCCTGTACTACCTGGTACTGCATGAGATGGGACATACCATGGGCTTGAACCACAACATGAAATCCAGCCAGATGCTGAAGCTGTCTGAGGTAAACAATACCGCCATCACGCAGAAAAAAGGCCTGATGGGTAGCGTAATGGACTATCCGGCCATCAACATCAGTCTGGACCGCAGCAAGCAAGGTGACTACTATACTACCAAGCCCGGGCCTTATGACCTATGGGCTATTGAGTACGGGTACACTCCGGTGGCAGATGCCAGTGAGGCCGCTTTCCGCAAGAAAGTCCTGAGCCGCAGTACAGAGCCAGATTTAGCGTTCGGCAATGATGCTGATGACATGCGCGCCCCCGGCAAGGCCATTGACCCCCGCGTGAACGTGAATGACATGAGTTCAGATGCTATTGGTTACGCCCAGGAGCGGTTCGCGCTGGTGAACGCCATTGTGCCCAAACTGAAAAACAAATACAGCAAAGATGACCGCGGCTACGCCGAACTGCGTGCCCGTTACAATGTGCTCAACGGCCAACGCTCCGGGATGATCAGTGCAGTAAGCCGCTACGTAGGAGGTGTATACATTGACCGTAGCTTCGTGGGGCAGAACAGCCCCAATAAGCCTTACACGCCCGTACCAGAGGCCACCCAGAAGAGAGCTATGGCGGTGTTAGCCAAAAATGTGTTCGCCCCAGACGCCTTTGCCGCCGATGCCTACCTGATTCCTTACCTGCAAGGGCAACGCCGGGGCTTTGGGTTCATGTCTGGCACCGAAGATCCTAAGTTGACCAGTATCTATAACAGCTTAGGTACCTCTGCCCTTGCGCACATTCTGCACCCTGCCACCACCCAGCGCATTATCAATAGTACCCTGTACGGTAACCAATATAGCCTAGCAGAAGTGATGGCCGACCTGACCAAAGGCATCTTTGACACTGACCTGAAAGGCAACGTGAACACCTACCGCCAATACCTGCAGACGGCGTATGTGAAGCAGTTGGCCCAATTAGCGGATGCCAAATCACCGGCTGATGATGTGTCTAAAGCCGCTGCCCGTTACACCCTGAAAAACGTGAAAGCGAAAATGGCCACCGCCGTTTCAACCAATGAGGAAACCAAAGCCCACCGTAGCAACCTGGTGTATTTGGTAGAGGATGCCTTAGCCATAAAATAAGGTTTACCTGCATATCAAAAAAGGCCACCTCTGCAGAGGTGGCCTTTTTTATTTTATGGGGATTTCATCTGGGAAAGTCCTTTGCTGTTGGGGTTGGAGGTGTTCAATAACTACTTGTTTTGAGGCCGTTTTTTCAAAAACAGCCTCAAAACGCTTTAGGCATTTAAGGGGGTTACCGCTATAAAACAGCAACCATTTAGTGGGTCTGTCGCCTGAAAAGTATCAAATGATTATTTAAAGCGGCCACTTGTGGATTTCTGTTTTGAGGCCGTTTTTTCAAAAACAGCCCCAAAACAGAATTTACCAATATTGCGATGGGGAATACGTATCGCGCTTGTTGCGGAGCATGAGACCTAACACCAGTTCATGAGAGCCGTTGCTCACTTGGTTCAATCCAGAGGTGGTGAGGTCATAGGCATAACCCAAGTGAAACCTGTCTTTCAGTTGGAATCCCGCCATAGCCACGGCCGCATCTTGCAGGCGGTAAGAAGTGCCTACCCAGAATTGATTCCGCCAATACGCCTTGGCATTTACATCCACCGAAACCGGGCTGGGGCTGGCGTATTTCACCACCACCGAAGGCATTACGCTCAGGTGCGGCCCCACCATAAACCGGTACCCGCCTTGCCCATAGAAATGCCGCTGCTGCTCAGCAGAAACCCCCGCCCTTGATTCCCGAAAGCTGAACGGGGTAGGCAGAACCTGGTTGACCGAAGCCCCCACAAAAAACTGGGAGCCATAGAGCAACACACCCACGCCAATGTTGGGCAAGAGTTGGTTGTAGTCATCTGCGTGCATGACCGGGTCACCAGGGTTGGTGAAAGTGAGCATTTCCTGGTTCAGGCCCAACTGCGTGATGCCCGCGGCCAGGCCAGCAGACAGTTTCATGCGGGCAGAAAGGGGCACATGGTAAGCATATAGGGCCTGCACCTCGGTGCGCTTGAGGCCCGCGGCCTTGTCTGCCTGTACCAGAATACCCACCCCGTGGTGAGGCCGGGGCTTCTGGGCATTATTGCGCCGCTCAGGTTTCCATTGGCTGCGGTTCTTGGCGTGGGAGAGGGGCTGGGGCCTGAAGGAGGTGGGGGGACTCATGTAATCCAGGCGGTTAAGGGGCATGTGGCCGCTCAAATAATACGAGGTAGGAGCCCCTTCCAGCCCAGTCCATTGGTTCCGGTAGCCGGCGCGCAGGTCCAGGTAGTTATCGGTGCCGCTCACGGCGGGGTTCATGAGTACCGGGTTGAGCATGTACTGGCTGTAATGCGGTATCTGCTGGGCCTGGCTTAGCAAGGGCAAACATGCCAGCAAAAGCAGAAGGAAGGAATTCTTTCTCATGGTCTGGCAGGCTTAGCGTAAAATAGTGAGCGGACCGGTCATCTTGGCTCGGCCATTGTGCGGGTCAATGATGTAGTAATAGGCTCCTACAGGCAGATCGCTGCCATTGCGTTTGCCATCCCAGGGAGAAGGGTAGCCTTGGGAAGTGTAGACCTGTTGGCCCCAGCGGTTGTAGATCTCTATAGAAATGTTGGGGTAATCCTCAATGCCGCCCAGTTCCCAGGTCTCGTTCACGCCATCGCCGTTAGGCGAGAACGCTTTAGGGATCTGGAGTTTCTTCAGGACTTTTATCTCCAGGCTGTCTTTGTTGGGGCAGCCGGCCTCAGATATCACGTTTAGGTAATATTTGGTGGAAACCACCGGCGAGGCCATCGGGTTGCCGATGTTGGGATTACTCAACGCAATAGCCGGCGACCAGGTGAGCTTGCCCTGGCCCTGGCCCTGCAGCTGAATACTCTCGCCCTCTACCAAAACAATGTTGGGCCCAGCCTCTACGGTAGGCACAGGCCTTATCTTGACCTCCACCTCATCTGTGGCGTTCACGCAGGGACTGTTGCTCACGGTCCAGCGCAGGGTGTAGGTCTGGTCCATGGTACCCGTAAAGGTGGTTACGGGGTTGGCCGCATCTGAGAAGGACCCGCCGGTGCCCTGTACCACCGTCCATTGACCAGAGGCCGGCGCTGGCGCATTGGCAGCTAATTTGGTGCTTAACTGGCCGCAGAGAAGTTGGTCTGGTCCTGCCTTGGCTATGGGGGCTGGGGAGATGCGTATGGTCTTGGTAATGGTGTGGGTACAGCCCAAATCTGAGATAACGGTGAGCCGCACGGCAAAAGAACCGTCACTGCTGTATTTATGGGTTGCCTGTTGGCCTGTAGCAGTTGAGCCGTCACCAAAGTCCCAGGTCCAGGTGATGATTCTTCCGGAGGAAAGGCTGCTCATGTCCTGGAAACTGACTGCATCTGTGACGCAACCCACCGTGGGCGAGAAATCTGCCTTGGGGGTGGGGTAAATGGTCACGGAACGGCTAAACGTCTGCGCGCAGTCATTGCTGCCTTTGGTTACCAGCGTGACGGTATAGGTGCCAGGGGCATTGTAAAGGTGCGTGGGGCTCTGGGCGGTTGAGGTTGCGCCATCACCAAAGGCCCAGGTGTAGGAAACGGTTCCGCTGCCGCTGTAGGTGGTGGTATTGGTGAAGCTGGCGGCATTTCCTTCACACACGTTGGCGGTGGTAAAGCCGGCCACGGGGTTGGGCAGTACGGTAATGGTTTTGGAGATATTATCTGTACATATAATTCCTGACCACACCTGTAGATTTACCTGATAGGTACCTGCGGTTTTGTAAATGTGCAGAGGGTCTTTCTCAGAAGAAGTGGTGCCATCGCCAAACGTCCATAAACGGCGCACAATGTTCCCGAAGGCAATGGTACTCTCGTCTTTGAAGTTCACGCCCTGTTCCTGGCAGAAAGAAGAAGCCGAAAAGGCCGGCACCGGTACGGCACCGCTCACCGTGTAGGTATTGGAGACCATATCCTGGCAGCCTTTTTCTGAGGTAACTACCAGCTTAACAGTATACACGCCCTCAGCCGTGTACTTATGTCGCGGCTCCCGAAGGGTAGAAGTAGTGCCATCGCCAAAATCCCAAAGATAGGTCATGGTACCAGAGGCCAGGGTAGATTGGTTCTGGAAGGCCGCATCATCTTTGATACAGATGTCGGGGAGGTTGAAGGCCGCCACCGGTTTGGGGTTTACCCGCACGTTTACCAGCACCGAGTCTGCGCAACCTTGGTCTGAGATAGCTTTCAGTTTAACGGTATAGGTGCCGGGCTTGGTGTACGTGTGCTGGGGTTGTTGCTCAGCGCTTTGGGAACCATCGCCGAAGTCCCAGACCCAGCGGGCCACGTTGCCTTGCGCCAAGGTGGTGGTGTTCTGGAAAGCCATGGCTTCCTGGTCGCAGACCTCGGGGGCGGTAAAGGCGGCTTTAGGAGGCGCATAGATGGTAAGCTCACGGCTGGTCTCACTCACGCAGAAGTTCTGGTTGGTGATGGAAAGCCTGACCGTATAGGTGCCCGGGGTTTTGAACAGGTGGGCCGGGCTTTGCTTGTTAGAGGTGGTACCGTCACCAAAGTCCCAACGGTAGCCCAGAATCTTCTCGCCGGTAGTGAGTTTGGTCTCATCCAGGAAACGGGTGCTGTCATTGGTGCAGACGGTGGTGTAGGAGAAGCCTACCGCCGGGTTAGGGAACACTTCTACCTCTATGTAAGTAGAGTCCTGTGAGTTACAGTCATTGCCGTTTGATTTGGTAGTGACCAATGATACGGTGTAGGTTCCGGCCGCCGGGAACACATGCGAGGGGTTCTGCTGCGTAGAGGTTTGGCCATCGCCAAAATACCACTTCCAGGCCAGGGGCTCATAAATAGCAAACCCCTTGAACCGGATATTGCGGCCATCACAGATACTGTCTGAGAGCACTGTAATGTTCTGGACCAGGTTATTGACATTGGCTCCCGCCGAATAACCGTAAGACTCTACTTGCCCAAACCCATAAGCCACGGCGTTGAAGCCACTGTCTGCCTTGAGGGTATGGTTGCCCTGCACCACATCATTTTGGGCATAGGCATACAAAGGGTTGGCGGCAATGGGCAGAAAGGGAATTCTCTTGCCATCTAACCTAAAGGTGGCCGTATCTTCCGCGCGCATGGTCACATTGATGTAATGGCGCGAAATCTGGAAATCCTTGGAAGAGTAAAGGGTGATGTCCTTCAGGGTCTGCTCTACCGGGTTCACCAAAGTCATCTCAGGGTCTGCCTGCACCCCGTCACAAGATTGGGTTTTGGCGTACTGCGCAAACAGGATAGGCTTGTCAGCGGAGACGTAATTGGGCAGTTTGCTTTCAAACTCGTAAAACTGGCCTTTGTTTTTGGTAACCGAAGTGCCGTTTATGCTAATGGTGGTATTGTCTTCGGAAGCCATGACCCTGAAAACATCGCCGGCTAACCTACTCTTAAAGGGAGCCGTCACGAAATTCTTTCCCCAGGCACTAATGGGGTAAAGTTGCTGGTAGAGATTGTCACCGCTGATGGTGCCAGGGCAAGTGAGTGGAACCGCCGTCCAGGAACTACCCGAAAAAACCGCTATCCTTTTGCAGGAGCCTAAGCCCACGTCAATAGATTCTACTTTGGTGCCCGTTAAATCCTGGAGGGTACGTACCTGATACACTTCCCCTTTCATGAGCGGCCTGGGCGGCGAAAAGGGCACGCCAGCAGGCTTTCCGCCCACGGTGGCCACCGTGGGGGTAATTTCTATAGTGGTATTGTCTTCCAGGGCCACTACCATTAACTGTGAGGTAGCCTGGTTGGCATTGGGTTGGTGCTGGTCATAACTAATGGCGTAGTAGGATCTGCCCAGCGTATTGTTGGGTAACACCAGCGTGGCCGCAGACTTATTGGTGAAATAAATATGCGAATACACTACCACGGGCACATCTGAGGTGACGTGAATGGCTTTCTGCTCTATGATTTCTGTGCTGGAGACGTAGGCCTGCTGCGGGCTTACTGGAATCACAGTCACTTTATTGGCCGTTACGGGATAGGTGGATGGAGCCAGGGTGCCAACTGTCACCGAAACCGTGGCATTACGGTCTGAGGTAACGTACAGGTTCATCTGTGATTTAGTACCTTCAAAGTGGGCCATGTACCCTAGCCAAAAGTCCCGGCCTTTGTTGGAGGTGCTTTGGGCACTGGCGTAAAACTGAGCCAGGAGCATCAGGCAAAAGCCAATGCCCCTGAGAAGGAAGAAGGTTCTTTTCACTGTCTGTTTGAACTAGGGTCAAGCATAATTGGCCTGCTTCCTGACAGGCGGGGAATTCAGGAAGCAGGTAGGAGCAAAGCTTTTCCCTTCAATGCCTCAGCAGAAAGGAAGACTTTGGTGATTTATATTCTGTGAAAAGGCAAATGAGGGAAAGCCTGCCCGTATTTTATTCTCGGTATATCTTAAAGGCTTTTTACACCTTACTCTAGTAGGCCGCACTCTGTCTGCCTAGCTACATTTTTATAAGAGGGTAAAAAAAGCGAAAGGTTAAAAGCAGGTATGGTAAAAATCTTCAGCCTAAAAACCAGAAGGACTTCCAAACCAGGCAAGCAAGTAATCATGCGTCCAGCATCAGATTCGTTTTATAGGTACTTTTTTGGCCGCAAGGGGTAAAGAGACTCTGCCTTAAAAGCACCTTAGGGTTGAAAGCGGAATAGAGTAACCTATTGCCGGAAATCTTTTGCCCATAGAATAGAAAGGCCCTTCATCCTCAAGGGGTTACTTTGCTAGCACAATTTAGAGTTTTTGAGGACACTTTAAGAAGAGATGGTCAGGTATTTTAGGAGATCAAGGAAGATTCCTGTTGCCGGGACCTACCTGAACTCAGAAATAAGGGGCTGGGAGAAGCGCAGGTCATTGAAATCATAATACTGGCGCGTGGTCTGGAACAATCTAAAGTCCTGCTGATTGCCTAGTTGGGGAATGCGCGGGTAATAGCCCAGTAGTATTTGAATAGTGTTGAACGTGAAGTACTCGTTCCGGAACCTGAGGCCCATCCCAAAACCGGTATAGGGTTTCTCCCGGAAAGGAGAGCGGTCTTTCACGCTGGTCAGCCAGGCGGCATCGGCGAAGCCTACCACCGCCAACCGGAAACCCAACAGGGTAAGGGGCGTGAAGAAGTTCGTTTCATAGTTGAGCACAAACCGCCGGTAGCCACGCACCTCCTGCGAACTGAACCCCCTGATACCGTCTTCCTGGTCGATGTCCAGGGCAAACAAATCGGGCCGGCGCAGACCCAAAGAGGACCTGCTCCATAAGAAGTGGCGCCAGCGCCAGTTGCGCAGCCGGTACAAGGGCGTGAAATACAGGGCCTCAGTGGTGAGGACCCCTTGTTCCCAGGCCCCTTGGTAGCGGTAGCTTCCGTATTCCAGGCCCCCATAAAGATACCCAAAACCGGGGCGATACTTGCCAAAAGCCCCCTTCACGCCCAGATAGGGCCTGTTTTTCACGTTGCCATCCTCGAAGCCGGCCGTGATCGCCAACAGATTCCCGGCCGGAATATCCTCGGTGCGCCCAAACCCAAACAGGTACTGGTCTTTGTAGTATCGCCTGAAACTGTAGCCAAACGCCGTGAGGTAAAGCCGGGCGCTTTGCAGGGTGGGGCCGCCGCCTTTGGTATAGCGCACGTTCATGACACGGGCAGCGGTAATAAACCTACCCGGGTTGTCCTGGGCCAGGTCATAGGATTTAAGCCGGAAAGCGCGGCCCAACCAGAAGTCCTGGATATAATAGTTAAGCGGGATGTGGGGAATAGGAGTGCCCGGTTCAGGTTTTTCTACCTGATAATAGTCTGGTTGTAGCGTCTGGTACCAACTGGCTGAGGCCCCGCCTGCGTATTTGGTATTGGTGGCAAAGAAGTCACGGCTAAAACTGATGCTCTGCTGCTTATAGTAATAGGTGTTGTTATAAAGAAGCTCAGCGGAGATGAAGCTTCGGGAAATATTCTCTATAAAATACCGGCCCTGGAACTGCCAGGGCTGCGGCTCAGACAACCCAAACCGGTAGCTGGTCCTGATCTGGTGCCCCAAACCCATGAAATTGATATCCCGCAAGGAAAAGCGGGTGCTGGAGGTGCTGGCAGACCCAGAGGCGCTTATACTAAACACGTCTTTGGTGATGATGACCACGTCTACGCTGTCTTGAGTGGAGGTGGAGTCATTGACCAGGACACGGGCATCTAGCAGGTAATCTGTTTGACGCAGCAAGCGCTCAGATTCAGACAAATCAAGGGGCTCCAACAGATCCCCTTCCCGGAAGAGGATTTGGTTACGGAGCATGCCCAGTTTGGTGCGCATGTGCAGCGCGTTGCCTAGCCGCTCCAGCCCGTTTTCCGGCAGCCGCAGGGTATCATTGATGGAGAACCCAAACGCATCTAACCTTTTAAAGTAGATACTGCGCACCACCTTGTAATTGTGCTGCTCATACGTCTGCGGAAGCCGTGCATTTTCTACGGGGCCAGCCACCTGACGGGGCTTAAACACCACCAGTGCTTTTACCGCCCGGCCAAGGATGGTTTTGCGCTGACTGATGTTTTTCAGGGTCTTCAGAAACTCCTGTGATTTGGTGGTGTCCTGAGCAAGGGAATCTGGCGGGGATTGGGTAGCGGGCGGAGAAGTGGACGGCGGAACCACCTGGGCGTACGCGCAAATACTGCAAACCCAGCTTGCTACCACAAAGAGCAAACAAACCCATGTCTGATAGTATCTTCCTCCGTGCGTGCTCATTGCGTTTGATTCATTCCTTAAAATACGTCAAAATTAGCTATAAACGATGCCTAGGTGTTAAAATGCTATTGTTATTAGTATTGTTGATAACTGGTGGAAAGATAAATGCTAAAAATATTGGTTTAATATCCGTAGATGTACTAACTTGCTAACGCTTTCAGAAACCAATAACGCCGAGTTTATGTCTTCACCGCTCCTAGAAAAACTAAGTATTTTGGCAGACTCTGCCAAGTATGACGTTTCCTGCTCTTCCAGCGGCGGTAAACGCAAAAACGAAGGCAAAGGATTAGGCAATGCTGAGGGCATGGGCATTTGCCACAGCTATACCGAGGATGGCCGCTGCGTGTCCCTGCTGAAAATCCTGCTCACCAACTTCTGCATTTTTGACTGCGCCTACTGCGTCTCCAGAAAAAGCAATGATGTGAAGCGAGCCGCTTTTACGGTGCAGGAAGTGGTAGACCTGACCATCAACTTCTACCGCCGCAACTACATAGAGGGCCTGTTCCTCAGCTCAGGTATTTTCAAGAACGCAGACTATACCATGGAGCGTCTGGTGCGCGTGGCCAAAAAGCTGCGGCTGGAGCATAAGTTCAATGGGTACATTCACCTTAAGACCATACCCGGCGCCAGCGAAGAGCTTATCAAAGAAGCCGGCCTGTACGCCGATAGACTGAGCGTGAACATTGAGTTGCCTTCTGAGGAAAGCCTGCAAACCCTGGCCCCGGAGAAGAACTTCAAAGACGTGCTCACGCCCATGGGCAATATCAAAGACCAACTGGTGCTGGTGAAGGAAGAGAAGAAGCTGTTCAAGTCTACGCCTTCTTTCGCGCCCGCCGGGCAAAGCACCCAATTAATAGTAGGCGCCACCGCCGAGACTGACCGCCAGATCATGACCCTGGCCGATGGTCTCTACCAGAATTTCCAGCTAAAGCGGGTGTACTACTCAGGCTACGTGCCGGTGGTGACAGACAGTCGCCTGCCGCTCATCAGTACGCCGCCCATCATTAGGGAGAACCGCCTGTACCAGGCAGACTGGCTGGTGCGCCTGTACGGCTTTGGCGTGAATGAACTGCTGGACGAGCAGAACCCGCAGCTGGACCTGCAGATTGACCCTAAGCTGGCTTGGGCGCTGCGCAACCGTCAGATTTTTCCTTTAGAGATTAATACCGCAGACTATGAGCTGATTGTCCGGGTACCGGGCATTGGTATTAAATCTGCGAAGAAGATAGTGGCGGCCCGCCGCTTTGCCGCCCTCACCTGGGACCATTTGCGCCAGATTGGGGTAGTGCTGAAACGGGCCAAGTATTTTGTTACCTGCCATGGTAAAAGTTTGGAGACGAGAGAATGGGACGAAGAAACCATCAGGAGAAGAATCATTTTCGGGGAGAAGGGCGGTCGCGCCAGCCTCTGGGGCAGCCAGCTGGACCTGTTCAGCCAGGCCAGCTAAAAAAGCCAAAACGCCAATCACCCCACAAGCGAAAGAAAATAACCTTTGTTAAACCTCATACTTCTATTGACATGCCTACTTTATCTGCCCGCCAAACCGTAGCTCCTGTTTCCTTCCGTTGCAAATTGAGCACCCTGGTGCCGTATCTGCGCCAGCTGTCCAGCCAGCGTCATGAGGCCACCGGTTCAGGGAGCCGCACGCCCATCCGTATCGCTTCCTAATTTAACGCTTCCCGGCGCGCATGCATTTCTATACCTATGACGGCTCCTTTGAAGGACTGCTCACGGTGGTGTTTGAGGCGTATGACCGCCAGGAATGGCCCACCCAGATTGGCCTGGAAGGAGAGGCCCCGGCCGGTATCTTCGCCAGCCACCATTCTATCACCACCGATGAGGCCAAAGCCAAACGCGTGTGGGAAGGCCTGGGCAAGAAACTGTCAAAAGCCGCCTGGGAAAACGTGTACAAAGCCTACCTCTGGGAACAGCCCGGGTTTGAGATGCTTGTTTTCCAATTCTTGCGTCTAGTGTTCTCCAGCCCTATCGCGGGCATTGAAGAGAATTTTGCCGAACCCTGCGTGCAGAAGATGGCCCAAATAGGCAAGCAGATGCACCGCGAGAAGCACCGCATGGAAGCCTTTATCCGGTTTCAGCAAACCCAGGACGGTCTCTATGTAGCGCCCATCAACCCCGATTTCAACGTAGTGCCGCTTATCGTTCCCCACTTTGAAAAACGCTACGCCGACCAGCCCTGGCTTATTTATGATCTGCGTCGCCAGTACGGCGCCTATTATGACCTGCACCAGGTAAACCTGGTGTCTCTGGAAGAGGCACCCAAAGGCCTGCAAAAAGGCCAGCTTTCCGCTTCTATCCTCACTGACATTGAGCCTCTGTACCAGCAACTCTGGCAGGCCTACTTTGACCACGTTAACATTCCAGAACGCCGTAACCGCAAGCTGCACCTCCGGCATATGCCCAAACGTTACTGGAAATACCTCACCGAGAAGAAACCCCGCGTGCAAACCCACCAACCTATCCAAAACAAACAGGTGCCTTCCGGCATGAGAAGGCTGAACGGGTAAAACCCGAAATTTCCTGTTTTAAGCCTGTTTTCAGAAAAACAGGCTTAAAACAGGAAATGGCCTGGCTAGTTAGGTGGATGGCCATCAAAAGACTTAATAGCGCGATTACCAGGCTATCTTTAATTTGATAAGAATATCAGCGAGGAGGAAAAGGAAAGTTTTCCGTTTTGGGCCTGGTTTAGGAAAAACGTGCCCGAAACGGATTTATACTTCCGTAGAGTTTAGGACAGTTAAATAGTCTGAGAGGCGAATGATTGGGTGCAATGCCGCTTTGCTCAAAGAAGAAGCCTCTGATTTATCTACCTTTTTGAGATGTAAACGCACTCAGCAAAAGTTTGACGAGAGGAAAAAAACAGAAACCCTCCTGCGGTAGCGACACAAGAATTATGTCGCTACCGCAGGAGGGTTTCGGCAATTACCCAAATAGGCAGACCAAAGACAGGAGGAGGTCACGCGCCTCAAATACCTTTGGTTCCTATTCTGGTAAGTTATAGTTTGCTTAGTCTACTACCTCAAAATTAGCCATCATGCCCATGTCTTCATGCTCCAGTTTGTGGCAGTGCATGAGGTACCTTCCCGTAAAACTGTCAAACCTTATAAGGACCGTGACCGTTTCCCGGTCTTCCAGGAGCACGGTATCTTTCCAGCCTGCTTCCCAGGCAAATACCTTGCCTCGGCCGCCAGAACGGGAAACTACCTGAAAGGAGGCGCCATGTATGTGCACCGGATGCGGGGCATTGCCATTGGTCTTGAACACCCAAAGCTCGGTATCGCCTTTTTTCACAGTCCAGTCTATGCGGTTCATGTCAAACACTTTGCCGTTGATCTTGGTCATGCCGTCAAAACTGAAGGTGCGGGTTCTTATCGCTGATGGCAGGGGTGTAAAAGAAGAGGTAATAGGCAAACTAGCGGTAAAAGCCGCCTGCGTACTGCCAACCCTGAACTCAAGTAAATCCCATCCTGCCCTAAGGTCCCGCAGCATTATTTTGGTGCCGGCGGGGTAGTTCCTGAAATCTATCAACACGTCTGTTCTTTCTCCATTAGCCATATCAATGCGGGCCTGGTCTGAAGAAAGAGGTAAGAGCCCACCGTCATTGCCAATGAGGTGTAGATTGGCGCCGTTGGAAAGTGCCAGACCAAATATCCGGGAGTTGGCGCCGTTGAGAATTCTAAAGCGGTAGACGGCTCTGTCCACGTCCAGATAAGGGTTTTTCGTGCCGTTCACCAAGGCTACCTGGCCCAGGAAGCCGCCTGAAGTAGGTTTGTAGAGCATGGCGCCGGTGTTACTGAACGTGGCATCCCTGATAACCAGGGGCACCTCATATTTCCCGGTTGGAAGGTTCTTGCTGGCTTCCTCGCTGTCATTCACAATAAAGCCGCCGGCCAGACCATTGTACACCTGCTCACCTGTCATCATGTGCGGGTGGGGATGATACCAGTTGAAGGCCGCCCGCTGGTTTACCGTAAAACTGTAATGGTAGGTCTGGCCGGTGTTTATGGCTTGCTGGGGCTGTCCGTCATTTTCGGTGCTCACCACCAACCCATGCCAGTGAATGATGCTGTGCTCCGGTAGCTGGTTCTGAAACGTGATGGTAGCGTTGTCTCCCCGATTTACCCTAATGGTTGGTCCCGGGAAACTGCTGTTGTACGCCCACACCTGCGTGAAATTGCCGCCCCCCAAATCTACAGAGATAGCGGCCGCCGTAATAGAGAACCCTGATGCCGTTACCTCACCAGGTAGGTAAAGCTGGTTGCGGGTAATGCCGGTACTTCCTCCTCCTTTTGCCTCCTTGGAGCCGTTTACTTTTAAAGGGTCCATTTCCTGCATGGCCTGCTCACAGGAGAACAGGAACAACACCACGAAGAGTATGGGCACTTTGGTTTGTAGAAATCGTTTTACATCATCCATTGGTTTAACATTAGCAAGCGTAAAAGTTAAACTGTTTCTGTGCTTTACACTAGTTAACTACGCTGTAACCTTGGGCTACGCTACCCACTGGGGAGGGATAGAAATCACCTTCAAAGATGATTTTAATCATTTTTAGTATAGTAGAATAATGGGACGGATTTGAAAGCAATCTTCTTTTACGCAGGCCAGGGTAGAAATTGATTGCCGCCTTCCATTATCGTTTATAAAAATGCTGCCAAGGAAGGACGATGGGGTTACGTAGTTGCGGAAAAGGGGATGCTCCTTAGGACCTAGAAAAATGATTACACGCCTGTAGCTATGAGTTTGGGCTGATAGGAAGCGCTGTTCCTTTTAAGCCCACTAACTGATGCCACATGAAGGATATCCTTCCGTTTTGGGCCTGTTTTTCAGAAAACGGCCTTAAAACGCACTTGCCATATTCCTTCTCCTAGCTGCAGGGAGAGAACAAATTTTCACGTTTTTCGCCTGTTTTCCTGAAAATACCTCAGAAACGCTATCTTTGCTCTTCCATCCGCAGTACAAGCCGTTTTGGGTACCTCTTCTAAAAAGAACATCGTCATTTTCGCTTCCGGCTCCGGGAGTAACGCCCAGCGCCTGCTGGAGCACTTTGAGCACCACCCGCACATTCAGATTGTGGCGCTCTTTTCCAACAACCCAGACGCGTATGCCCTACAACGGGCTCAGAAATTTGGCGTGCCTACCGCCGTGTTTGACCGGCCCATGCTGAAATCAGGGGAAGTGCAGCAACAGGTGGAAACGTACCGGCCAGATTTAATTGTCCTGGCCGGGTTTCTCTGGCTGCTGCCAGCCGCCTTTGTACAGGCTTTCCCCAATAAAATCATCAACATCCATCCGGCGCTGCTGCCCAAGTTCGGGGGCAAAGGCATGCATGGCCAGCACGTGCACCAGGCCGTGCTGGAGGCCAACGAAGTGGAGACGGGCATTACCATCCATTACGTGAACGAGCACTATGATGAAGGCGCACCCATTTTCCAGGACCGCTGCCCGGTAGAACCCCAGGATACCGCAGAGACCATTGCCGCCCGCGTGCTCACCCTGGAGCACCAGCACCTGCCACGGGTGGTAGAGGAACTGCTCACTGCTGACCAAAAGAAGCCGGGAACATCGGCCGCCTAAAATCATAACCCCACATGATGCACCAGACACGGCCCCAGGTTTTTCTTTCACTGCCCTACCCGTGTCTGCGAGCGCCTTTTTCTGGCTTCGGGATTGCCCGTAAGCATGCTCTTGCTATGCCTTTTCCGGTCAACCATCTGTCTGGTTTCCACGCGGGCCCAGCGGGCTTTGGCCGAACCTTGGAGTATATCTCTTTCCTTTTCAGAACCACATTTCGTCAAATCATATGAATACCGTAAAAATCAAATCTGCCCTTATTTCTGTGTACTACAAAGACGGCCTGGAGCCGTTGGTGCGCGAACTCCAGAAGCAAGGCGTTACTTTTTATTCCACGGGCGGCACGCAGACCTTTCTGGAAGGCTTGGGCGCCGAGGTAGTGGCTGTAGACAGCGTCACCGATTACCCGTCTATCTTCGGGGGCCGCGTGAAAACCCTGCACCCCAAAATCTTCGGGGGTATTCTGCACCGCCGGGGGCATGCGCAAGACCAGCAGGAAGTGGCGCAGTTTGAGATTCCGGCCCTGGACCTGGTGATTGTGGACCTGTACCCGTTTGAGGAAACCGTGGCCTCGGGCGCCCCGGAGGAAGACGTGATTGAGAAGATTGACATTGGCGGCATCTCCCTTATCCGGGCGGCGGCCAAAAACTTTGAGGATGTGCTGATTGTGTCCTCGCGCGAGCAGTACGCAGAAGTGGTGGACCTCCTGCAAAGCAAAGACGGCAATACTGACCTGTCCGACCGCAAGCGCTTCGCCGCCAAGGCCTTTGATATCTCGTCTAACTACGATACCCACATCTTCAACTACCTGAGCAAGGAGCAGGACCTGGCCCCCGTATTCAAGCAAAGCGAGCGCCAGAGCCAGACCCTGCGCTACGGCGAGAACCCCCACCAGGCCGGGACCTTCTACGGCGACCTGAATGCCCTCTTTGACAAGCTCAACGGCAAGGAACTCTCTTACAATAACCTGGTAGACGTAGACGCCGCAGTGCTCTTGATGGCCGAGTTCTCTGCCCAGCCCGCCGTGGCTATCTTAAAGCACACCAATGCCTGCGGCGTGGCCGTCGCCGATTCCCTGCACCAGGCCTACCTCAACGCCCTGGCTTGCGATCCGGTATCTGCGTTTGGCGGGGTGATCATTACCAACCAGCCCGTGGACCTGGCTACCGCCGAAGAGTTGAACAAGCTTTTCTTTGAGGTATTGATCGCGCCTGATTTCAACCAGGACGCCCTGGAGCTGCTCCAATCCAAAAAGAACCGCATTCTGCTGCGCCAGAAGCCGGTGCAGCTGCAGGGTAAACTGTTCAAGACGCTGCTCAACGGCGTGATTGAGCAAGACAAAGACCTGGCCACCGAAACCGCCGCTGATTTCAAGACCGTGACTGAGCGCGCGCCGTCACAAGAAGAGGTGCAAGGACTGGAGTTTGCCCTGAAAGTGTGCAAGCACACCAAGTCCAACACCATCGTGCTGGCCCGTGGCAACCAGTTGCTGGCCAGTGGGGTAGGGCAGACCTCGCGCGTAGACGCACTGCGCCAGGCCATTGAGAAAGCCAGAAGCTTCGGGTTTGACCTGCAAGGATCCGTGATGGCCTCAGACGCGTTCTTCCCATTCCCGGACTGCGTGGAGATTGCCGCCGAGGCCGGCATCACTGCCGTAGTGCAGCCCGGCGGCTCCATCAAAGACCAGGACTCCATTGCCGCCTGCAACGCCCGCGGCCAGGCCATGGTCATGACCGGCGTACGTCACTTCAAGCACTAAGAAGTTTCTGCTTCCGCTCTGCAAACGCCCGGCTGTTCTGTGAACGGCCGGGCGTTTTGTTTTAGGCCTTTTTTTGGGAAAATAGGCCTAAAACGGCTGCGCTGAGTCTTGAGTCTAGAGTCCTGAGTTGATCTGTAGGAGTGCGTCATCCCCCTACCCCCTTTAAAGGGGGACGAGTAAGAGGGCAATGCGATAAATCCGCAAAATGTGCTCTCCTGTGTGAACACCCCCCTTCGCCCCCCTCAAGGGGGGAGTCTGCTCTTGGTAAGCGATTATAGGAATTGTCGGGCAGTAGTGCGTTTTGAGCCTGTTTTTGGAAAAACGTGCCTAAAACGTTCTACACCACACTTACCTTCCCACGCTTTTCTAGTTCCAGTCTTTACTTTGAGCGCCTCGCTTGTGGCCCTGCAGGGGCTTTGCTAAGGGCAGACTGCAACTCGGCCGCAAGGGCAGTGCGAGGGGAAAGACGGGGCCCCGCGGCCGTGAGCGCTCGGAGGGAAACCATGCAACAACCAAGCATAAGGGCTAAGGCGACATCGCTTACCACGCCAGCCACAGGCGGTATGGAAAATCCTCCAGCACTCAGCTTTAGCGCCAGCAGAAATCAATCTTATAAAAAGTAAATCTAAAAGAAAGACAATTTGGCTCTGCCCTTGAATGATTCACAAAGAGGAAAGCATCTATTGCTACAAAAGTTCTTCAAAGGAATAGATAACCGGCCATACTATTACCAGCAAAACCGCCGTTTAGGACCTGAAATCCTGAAATAAGGCTAAAAACGCAACTGGTTTGGGATCAGCAGAATTTATTGGCGGGAAATACGTAATTTTGCGCCATTATAGTACCTTGTAGAGAAATAGTTTTTCATATATAGTGTTCTAGAAGAGAACACCACAAAGAAACATAATGGGATTATTTAATTTTTTTACTGCCGATATAGCGATTGACCTGGGTACCGCCAATACCCTTATCATCCATAACGATAAAATAGTAGTTGATGAACCTTCCATTATTGCCATTGACCGGTCTACCGGCAAGGTGATAGCCGTAGGGCGAGAGGCGATGCAAATGCACGAAAAGACCCACGAAAACATCAAAACCATCCGTCCGCTCAAAGACGGCGTGATTGCGGATTTTACCGCGGCAGAGCAGATGATCAGGGGCATGATCAAGATGATTGACAAAGGCAAGAAGCGTTTGTTCCAGCCATCGTACCGCATGGTAATCTGCATTCCTTCTGGTATCACCGAGGTAGAGAAACGCGCCGTGAAAGACTCAGCCGAGCACGCCGATGCCCGCGAGGTCTGGATGATCCAGGAGCCAATGGCCGCTGCCATTGGGATTGGCATTGACGTAGAGCAGCCCGTGGGCACCATGGTAGTAGACATAGGGGGCGGTACTACTGAGATTGCCGTGATTGCCTTGTCTGGTATTGTGTGCGACCAATCCATCCGGGTAGCGGGAGACGTATTCAACAAAGACATTCTGGACCACATGCGCCGTCAGCATAACCTTCTGATTGGGGAGCGGTCTGCCGAGAGAATTAAAATTGAGGTGGGCGCCGTGCTCACTGAACTGGAGAACCCGCCGGCCGACTTTGAGATCAGGGGCCGTGACTTGATGACCGGTATCCCGAAGGTGATCAAGGTAACCTATCAGGAAATCGCCATCGCGCTGGATAAATCAGTATCTAAGATTGAAGAGGCTGTTCTCAAGGCCTTGGAGATTGCGCCGCCGGAGCTTTCTGCCGATATCTATGACAACGGTATTCACCTCATTGGCGGTGGAGCCTTGTTGCGCGGTCTGGACAAACGTCTGGCCGCCAAAACCAAGCTGCCTATCCACATTGCCGAGGATCCGTTACGCGCCGTGGTGCGTGGTACGGGTGCGGCCGTGAAAAACATTGAGGGTTTCCGCAACGTGCTCTTGAGCTAATAAGCGCACGCGCCCATGCGGAAACTATTTATTTTCATCTTCCGGATTAGGGCTTTCCTGGTATTCCTGCTGCTAGAGGGGGTTTCCCTGTATTTGCTGTACCGGAATAACACGTACCATAGCGCTGCTTTTTACCAGTCCTCTAACTACTACGTGGGGCGGGTACTGGAACTGCAGAGCCAAGTATCTGATTATTTCAGGCTCACAGAGGTAAACCAGACGCTGGCGCAGGAAAATGCCCAGTTGCGGGCCCTGCTCACGCAATTAAATGAAAGGCAGCTGGACGACAGCCTGGGTATGGCCAAAGATTCCCTGTTCATGCCCACAGACTCCCTGGCGGCAGATTCTTTGGGGCCGGCCTTGTATACCTATCGTCCGGCGCGGGTAACCAGCAACTCGGTGCGGGGGCTCAACAACCACTTGGCGCTCAACGTGGGCTCAGACGCAGGGGTGCAACCCGGCATGGGTGTATTGACCGCCAATGGGGTGGTAGGCCGGGTAAAAGCGGTTTCCAAGCACTATGCCACGGTCACGTCTTTGCTTCATTCCCAGACCTTGATCTCGGTGCGGCTTAAGCGCAACAAAAGCCTGGGCTCCATTAGGTGGGACACGGAAGATCCCGAGACGGCCAGTCTGCATTATATTCCCTTGAGCGAGAAAGTGTTCAAAGGCGATTCTGTTTTGACCTCGGGGGCCGGGGGTATTTATCCGCCGGGCATTTTGGTGGGCCGCGTGATAAGCGTGCGCAAAGAGCTGGATAAAAGCTTTTACACCATCAAAGTGCGCCTAAGCGTTGATTTTAGCAAACTCTCCTACGTGTACGTGGTGGAAAACAAACGCAAGCCCGAAGTAGACAGCCTATTCATCAAATCTGGCATAACCGAAGAGAATGAATAATTTCAGGTTCATCCATTTAGTGCAGTTTGTAGTGCTGCTTGGCCTGCAGGTGTTGCTCATGCGTAACCTGGTGCTGTTTGAGACGGGGTTCTGCTTTGTGTACGTGGGCTTTATCCTTTTCCTGCCCATTGAGATGGACAAGGTATTACTGCTACTGTTGGGCTTTGTGGCCGGGTTTACGGTAGACCTGTTCTATGACACGTCTGGGGTGCATGCCGCCGCCACGGTGCTCATGGCGTATCTGCGGCCGTCTATGCTCCATTTGATCACGCCCAGAGACGGGTATGAGACTTCAGACAATGCCAGCCTGCCTTCTATGGGCTGGCGCTGGTTTCTGACCTATGGCGCCGCGCTGATCTTCGTGCACCACTTCGCCCTGTTTTTTCTGGAACTCAACGGATTTAAATTAATAGGTTTTACGTTAGCCAAGATAATAGCCAGTACCCTGTTCACGGGCACTGTGCTGATTATTTTCCAAATGTTATTTTTTGAGCGAAGGGCAAGGGGTTTTAGATGAAATACTTAGAAGGCCGCAAATACGTAATCCAGGCAATCTTCATAGCTATTGGGGCGGTTTATCTCATCAAGCTTTTCTATCTGCAGGTACTGGATGACAGCTACAAGACGGCTGCGGAAAACAACGCCATGCGCCGGGTGGTACAATACCCGTTCCGGGGCCTTGTCTATGACCGCCATGGAAAGCTGCTGGTAGAAAACACCCCCGTCTATGATTTAATGGTGGTGCCTAAAGAAGCCAAATCCATTGATACCCTTAAATTCTGCCAATTGGTGGGCATGAGCCTACCGGAGTACCGCGAGAAGATCAAGGCCGCCAAAGCCTATTCTTATGTCAAATCCTCTCCTTTCCTGCAGCGCCTCACCAACGCCGAGTTTGCTGCTATCCAGGATAACCTGGTAGATTTCCCGGGGTTCTACATCAATGCCCGTACGGTACGGGGTTATCCGCATAAAAGTCTGGCCCACGCGTTGGGCTACATTGGTGAGATCAGTCCGCGCCAGTTGGAAGATTCTTCGTACCGGGGGTACCGCCAGGGTGACTACTTGGGTATTAGTGGCTTGGAGCGGGAGTATGAGCAGTACCTGATGGGCAAGCGGGGCGTGAAATATACCATGGTGAATGTGCGCGGCATTGAGAAGGGCTCCTTTAAAAGCGGCGCCTATGATACCTTGTCAGTGGCCGGGCAGAACCTCACCACCACCATTGACCTGGACCTGCAGGCCTACGGCGAAAAGCTGATGGAGGGAAAGACGGGCAGCATTGTGGCCATAGAGCCCAGCACCGGAGAGATTCTGTCATTGGTGTCGGCGCCGTATTATGACCCTTCTCAGCTAACGGGTAAGGAACTGGGCAATAATTACATGAAATTGCTGGTAGACCCCGTAAAGCCGCTTTTTAACCGGCCGCTCATGGCTACCTATCCACCGGGCTCTATCTTCAAACTGGCGCAGGCCCTCATTGCCATGCAGGAAGGAACGCTTACCGCAGAAACCGGCTATCCCTGCAACTGGTCTTTGGTGAAATGCTCGCACCGGCACCCGTACCCAGCTAACCTGGGCATTGCCATAGAGCAGTCCTGTAACCCCTATTTTTACCAAGTGTTCCGGTCAGTGGTGAACAAGGGCAGGTCCAGCAATATCTTCCAGGACACGCACCTGGGGCTGGACGCCTGGCGCAAGCACATCCAGACCTTCGGCTTTGCCACCCAGGTAGGCGTAGACTTGCCCAATGAGAAGAAAGGTATGATGCCTTCGTCTTTGTTCTATGATAAGATTTATGGACCCAAAGGCTGGAAATTCCCCACTATTTACTCTATCAGTATCGGGCAGGGTGAAACGGGGGTAACGCCGCTGCAGATGGCCAATTTTGCCGCCATTATCGCTAACCGCGGCTTTTACTACACCCCGCATATTGTCCGTTCTGTAGGGGAGAAAGGCAAGCCTTTGCCGGAGTATCAGGTTAAGCATTACACCTCGGTGGAACCCCGGCATTTCCCGGCGGTGGTAGAAGGTATGCAGCGGGTGGTGGAATCTGGTACCGCCCGCTACGCGCAACTGAAACATATCAACGTGACCATCTGCGGCAAAACCGGGACCGTCCAGAACCCCCACGGCAAAGACCACTCGGTGTTCATTGCCTTCGCGCCGAAGGATGACCCTAAGATTGCCATTGTGGTATATGTGGAGAACGCTGGGGGCGGCGCGGTGGCGGCAGCTCCAATGGCCAGTCTCATGGTAGAGAAGTACCTTACAGATACCATTACTACCGCAGGGCGCAAGCGCTGGGAGGCAGACATGATCAGCGGGGCCTTCTATAAGTGGGGTAATTAACCAAAACACACATGCGTACCTCCTATAAACTTACCCGCAACATTGACTGGATCACCATTGGGCTATATGGCTTGATGGTGCTGCTGGGCTGGGTCAATATTTACGCTGCGGTCTATAACCCGGAGCATGTGACCAGCATCTTTGACTTTACGCTTAACTCTGGCAAGCAATTGGCCTGGATTGCCACCTCGGGGGTGATTATTGTGATGCTGTTTGCCATTGACTACAAAGCGTATGACTCCTTGGCCTACGGTATTTACTGGCTGGTGATTCTCATCCTGCTGGGTACGCTGCTGCTGGCCTCACCTATCAAAGGGTCAAGGTCCTGGCTGGTGATCACGGAGTCTGTGCGCTTGCAGCCGGCTGAGTTTGCCAAGTTCGCCACCGCCCTGGCCGTCTCCAGGTTCATGAGCGGGATTAACCTGCGGCAGCAGAATTGGCGCGACCAAGCCAAACTGGCCGGGCTGGCGCTTTTGCCGCCTATCATCATCATCCTGCAGAATGAAACCGGGTCTGCCCTGGTATTCGCCGCCTTTACGCTGCCTTTCTTCAGAGAAGGCATGTCACCGTTGATCCTGATCATTGGAGCCGTGGCTGTGTTTGTATTCCTGCTTACGCTCCTGATTCCGCAGTGGTACCTGGTGGCCATTATCACCGTGCTCATGGGGGCCTACCTCTGGTTTAACTTCCATAGAATTAAGCGCTACCTCTACACGTATGCCGGTATCTGGGCCGCCGTGGTGGTGATGGTATTCAGCGTGAGCTACTTTGTGGATGACGTCTTGCAGCCCCACCAGCAGAACCGCATAAAAGTACTGGTAGACCCCGAGATTGACCCTTTGGGCGTGGGCTGGAACGTGACCCAATCTAAGATTGCCATCGGTTCTGGTGGGTTCTTCGGGAAAGGTTTCCTGGAGGGGACGCAGACCAAATTTGACTTCGTGCCTGAGCAGAGTACTGACTTTATCTTCTGTACCGTGGGCGAGGAACACGGCTGGATAGGGAGCTTGATTATCATTGCCCTGTTCATTGGCCTGCTGTTGCGCATCATCTACGTAGCCGAACGGCAGCGCTCCGTCTTTGGTCGCACCTACGGCTATTGCGTGGCTTCTATCATCTTCTTCCACTTTCTGGTGAACGTGGGCATGACCATCGGGCTGGCCCCGGTGGTGGGCATTCCGTTGCCATTCTTCAGCTATGGCGGCTCCTCGCTCTGGTCGTTCACTATTCTGCTCTTCATCTTGCTGGCCATTGACGCCCACCGCAAACTGGATTTGGGCAGAGGGTAAGGCGTAGCACGTAGCAAGACCTTCTGTTTTAGCCCTTCTTTCTGAAAAACATGCCCGAAACGCATTACCGCTATCTGGGAGACCGGTACACGGACAATAGCTTGAAAGGTGCCCTCTGCGTGGCGGTCAGAACCCCGGCCGGGAAATGCATTAGGGGCAGGAACGGGGCGATGCTGGTCAGGTTTCTGGAAAATGGCCAGGCCACGGTGGTGATAGGCCGGTTACTCAGGAAAACCTCCTGAAGCACTTTTCGCCCTTAAAACGAAACGCCCGGCTCCTTTAACAGGGGCCGGGCGTTTCGTTTTGAGCCTGTTTTTAGCAAAACAGGGCCAAACTAATTACATGAACTTGCGATCAATCAATTTGGTCAGTTTCTGCACGTGTTCTTCTTTGCGGCTCCAGTTGTATTTGCTGCCCACGTCCTGCAACAGGTAATTTTTGGCGTCCTGGGAGTTTCCGTAGGCGTCCAGATCCTTGATCACGGCGTGGTAGGCCATGTTATCGCCTTCAAAGAGTTCATTGATGAAGGAGAAACGTTGGTTAATAGAGATGGCATCTTTCAGGGAACCTATCTTCTGCTCCTGGTTACGGTCTATGTACGTCACGTTACTGGGCTGCTTGAGGCGGTCGTTCAGCGTGGGCTTATGTTCTGTCTGGAAACGCGGGTTAACCATTGATTCCTCTTCGTCTTCGTCTTCCTCACGGGAGGTAGGGACGAAAGGCGGCCTGGGCTGCGGTTGGGCCGGGGCCACGAAAGTGCTCACCGCAGGGGTGGGAGTAGGGGCTGGGGCCGCAACGGGCGCCAGTAATTCTTCCGCCCGGATAGGAAGCAATTCATTGAACTTGCTTGCCAACTCCTCTAAAGACAGACGCTGGTCTTCCTGCTGGGCCAAAAACTGCTGTAGTTGGCCAGTGATCTGGCTGCGGTCCAGTTGGCCTGGGGGCAACGTAGATAGGAACTGGCGGTACAGGTCTTTGTCAATGTCCTGGTATTTGAGGGTGTCCTGCAATTTGGCGGTAGACACATCATCCAGGCGCAGGTATTTCTCCTCAAAAACGGTTGCGGGCTCCAATACCGTCCTGAACGTATCCTGAATGGCTTTCAGGAGCAAAGGCTCAAAGTGCGGACGCTTGATGGAAATCTTTCTGGACAGCACGTTCATGAACTGTACCAGGGCATCTTTCACCTCGGGGTGCTCAAAATCAAAGTACGGGCTGCGCAGGTTGGCCATTTCATGGTTCCAGAGCGTGAGCAGCTCCCTGATCATGAAAAGGTTTACCTGTTTAATGGGGGTGAAAGAGATAAGTTGCTGGGCAGTAACGTTCTCATGGTGTGCAAAGTGTTCTTCGCTGAGACGTTGGGCAAGCGCCTGGCTGTACTGTGACAGGCGTATTTGATTATATTTGTCTTTCATTGGCGGAAGCATACGCTGTAAAGATAGCGAAATATGGCCGAATTAACGGTGCAGAATCTGGGTGGAATAGTGGTTAACGTGGCAGAAGGGCAGACAGTTTTAGCGGCTTTGCACCAGGCTGGCCATGACTGGATGCATGCCTGCGGCGCCAAAGGCCGCTGCACCACCTGCCGCATGATTGTGGTGGAAGGCGCTGAGAACCTGGCCCCTGACACCGCCCCCGAAACCCGTTTCCGGAACAACGGCCGCCTCAAACCCAACGAGCGCCTCACCTGCCAGGCCCAACTCACCGGTCCCGTCACCTGCCGCGTCCCTAACCAAACGAAACTTCCGCATCTTTCTTATAATGAGAGATTGAATGATTGAGAGAGTGAGAGAATGAATGGTTGGGAAATCATGCATCAGAAGTAATTTTAAATTCTCTCACTCTCTCAATCATTCAATCATCCAATTCGCTGTGCATCAGCGAAATGGATAACTGTGTGGAAAAGTTGTGCATTAGGGAAGGGGCTGCAGCTAGTACCTTCGTTTAGATAGGAGAGAGAAATTTCATTCTCTCACTCATTCAATCTCTCAATCATTCAATAAAGTAACATGTTCATAGAACCCCGGGTGGGAAACCGCCAGCAAGCCCATAAGCGTGGTTGGATAGAAGTTATTTGCGGGTCTATGTTCTCGGGGAAGACCGAAGAATTAATCCGGCGGCTGAACCGCGCCAAGATAGCCCGGCAGCGCGTGGAGATCTTCAAGCCCGCCATTGATACCCGTTACCATGAAGAGGACGTGGTCTCCCACAACGCCACCTCTATCAGGTCAACCCCCATCCAGTTCGCCAATGACATGCTCCTGCTGGGCAGCGGCTGCGACGTGGTGGGCGTGGACGAGGCCCAGTTCTTTGATGAGGCCATCACCGAAGTCTGCGTGCAGTTGGCCAACTCTGGCGTTCGCGTGATTGTGGCTGGCCTGGACATGGATTACCTGGGCAAACCCTTCGGGGCCATGCCTGCCCTCATGGGCGTAGCCGAATATGTGACCAAAGTCCACGCCATCTGCGTGCAGTGCGGTGAAATCGCCTCCTACTCCTTCAGAAATGCCGCCTCCCAGGAGAAAGTCCTGCTGGGCGAAACCGATTCCTATGAAGCCCGCTGCCGCCACTGCTTCCAGGAAGGCATGAAAGGAAAGCTTTAAGAAGAAGTTCTGAGTTCTGAGCGAGTCAAAAGCCGTTTTGAGGCCGTTTTCAGGAAAACGGCCTCAAAACGGCTTTTTGTTTTTTCTCGAAAGAACATTTACGCTGCTGCCCTCTTTTTGCGTCCCCCTTTGAGGGGGTAGGGGGATGACATACTCGTGTAGAACTATTGGTTTCCAGCCTGTTTTCTCAAAAACACCTCTGAAACGCAAATCTGCTTTTTGCACCAGTAGCCGCTTGAAAACATACAATCTTTCCCTACATTTAGTAATCCAATCTAACAAACAATAGCTTACATCATGAAAAAGAGGTTTTTAGCCGCTCTGGCCATCTGCTGTGCAAGCAGTCTGGGGTTGAGTGCGCAAACCCAAACCCCGCTCTGGATGACCACGCCGGCCATTTCGCCAGACGGCCAAACCATTGTCTTCAGCTACAAAGGCGACCTATACCGGGTAGCCGCCGCAGGCGGAACCGCCACGCCCCTCACCATGCACGAAGGCTACGAGTATATGCCTGTCTGGTCCCCGGACGGCAAGCAGTTGGCCTACGCCTCAGACCGCCACGGCAACTTTGACGTGTTCGTGATGCCCGCGCAGGGCGGCGAGTCCAAGCGTTTGACGTTTAACTCCTCCGGAGACTTGCCATCAGACTTCTCTGCGGATGGCAAAAACGTGTTGTTCACGGCGGCCAGGCTAGATGCGGCCAGCAACTCCATGTTCCCATCAGGGGCGTTCCCGGAGTTGTACAGCGTGCCGGTAAACGGCGGCAAGAACAGCATGGTTTTGACCACGCCCGCCGAGGCCGCCCGCTATAGCCCCGCTGGGGACGTGATTGTGTACCAGGACCGCAAAGGACCGGAGAATGCCCTGCGCAAGCACCATGTGTCCTCCATCACCCGTGATGTCTGGGCCTATAACACCAAAACCAAGCAGCACACCAAGCTCACGGATAATACCGGCGAAGACCGTCAGCCCATGGTGGCCGCCAATGGCCAGGACGTGTATTACCTGAGCGAACAGGCCAATGGCACGTTCAACGTGCGCAAGATGAGCCTGCAGAACCCGAAGCAGAGCACGGCCATCACCAACTTCACCAAGCACCCGGTGCGGCATTTAAGCGGTTCTAAAGATGGCGTGCTGTCCTTCACCTACAACGGCGAAATCTATACCCAAAAGCCGGGCGCACAGCCCCAGAAAGTAGCCATTCAGCTGTATTCAGACATTAGAGCCAACCAGGAAACCGTGTTGCCCATTTCTGGCGGCATGACCGAAATGGAGGTATCGCCCAATGGCAAAGAGGTAGTATTTGTGAACCGCGGCGAGGTGTTTGTGTCTTCTGTGGAGGGCGGCATCACCAAGCGTATCACCAACACGCCAGAGCAGGAGCGGAGCGTGAGCTTCTCGCCAGACGGCCGAAAGATTCTGTACGCCGGCGAGCGCAACGGCAGCTGGAACGTGTATGAAACCAGCATCGCGCGGGCCAATGAGCCTTATTTCTACGCGTCTACCATTCTCAAGGAAGACGTGGTCATCGCCAATCCTAAAGTAGAGGAATTCCAACCGACCTATTCGCCAGACGGCAAAGAGGTGGCGTTTTTGGAGGACCGCGTGAAGCTGCGCGTGGTCAACAAAGCCAATAAGCAGGTGCGCGATATCATGACCACTGCCAACAACTACTCCTACTCAGACGGCGACCAGTACTATGAGTGGTCCCCGGACGGCAAGTGGTTCTTGGTGCAATACAACCAGCCCAAGCAATGGATCAGCGAGGTAGGTTTGGTGTCTGCCACAGGTAACGGCAGCATCCGTAACCTGACCCAGAGCGGCTACTATGAGAATGGCCCGCAATGGATGATGGGCGGCAAGATGATCATCTACTACTCTAACCGCGAGGGCCTGCGGGGCAACGGGAACAACTCGGGTACCGGAGATATTTATGCGCTGTTCACCACCCAGGACGCCTTTGACCGTTTCAAACTCAGCAAAGATGATTATAACCTGCTGGAAGACCTGGAAAAACGCGAAACCGAAGCCCGAGGCCAGGCGGAGAAAGCTGAGCCCAAGGGCAAAGGCAAGAAAGGCGACGCGCCAAAAACGGCCGCTCCGGCGGGTATGACCATTGAGCTGGACAACCTGGCTTACCGCAAAGTCCGCCTCACGGGTACGTCTTCAGATATTTCAGATGCGGTGGTTTCCGCTAAAGGAGACCGGCTGTTTTATTTGACCCGCTTTGAGAAAGGCTATGACCTGTGGGTGACCAACCTTCGCGACAATGACACCAAACTGCTGGCCAAACTAGGCGCCCGCGGTGGGGAGATGACCATGAGCAAAGACGGTAAAAACCTGTTCGTGCTCACCGAAGGCAAAATCCTGAAGCTGGACACCGAGAACGGCAAACAGGAAACGCTCAAGGTAAACGGCGAGATGAACCTGAACGCCGCCGCCGAACGCGCCTATATGTATGACCACGTCATTAGGCAGTTAGAGCAAAAATTCTACGTAACTGATCTGCACGGCGTAGACTGGAAAGCCAACACCGAGAATTACCGTCAGTTCCTTCCGCACATCGCCAACAACTATGACTTTGCTGATGTGCTAAGCGAGATGCTAGGTGAATTGAACGCCTCTCATACCGGTGGCCGTTACAGCCACCGCGCCACCAACCCAGATGCTACCGCCTCGCTTGGTTTGTTCTTTGAGGAGCAGTACAATGGCCGTGGCCTCAAGGTGAAGGAAGTGGTGAACATGAGTCCGTTTGACCGTGCCAGCTCCAAGGTGAAACCCGGCGTGATCATTGAGATGATTGACGGCCAGGCCATTGAGGAGAATACCGATCTGGACCAACTCCTGAACCGCAAATCTGGCAAGTACACCCTGGTTTCTCTGTATGACGAGAAAACCAAACAGCGCTGGGAAGAAACCGTGAAGCCTATCAACGCCGGTGAGCTAAACGAATTGCTGTATAACCGCTGGGTAGAAAACCGTAGAAAAGAAGTGGATCGCTTGTCTAACGGCCGGTTGGGCTACGTGCACATTCGCGGCATGAACGATGCCAGCTACCGCACGGTCTATGAAGACGCGCTGGGCAAGAATGCAGGCAAGGAAGCCCTCATTGTAGACACCCGGTCCAACGGCGGCGGAAACCTGCATGATGACCTCATCAGCTTCCTGAATACCAAACGCTACGCCGAGTTTATCCCTAGGAACCAGCACCTCTCAGATGAGCCGCGCAACAAATGGACGAAGCCCTCTATCCTGGTCATGAACGAGAGCAACTACTCAGACGCGCACATCTTCCCGATGCTCTACAAAGAACTGGGTCTGGGCAAGACTGTGGGCATGCCCGTGGCTGGCACCGGTACTTTTGTGTGGTGGGAAACGTTGATTGATCCTACCATGGTCTTCGGGATTCCGCAGATTGGCTACCGCACCTTGAAGGGTGGCAAGTTCCTGGAGAACACCCAACTGGAGCCAGACTACTTGGTGGCCAATGAACCAGCCCTCGCCGCCCAAGGCCGCGACCAGCAACTGGAGAAAGCGGTAGAGGTTCTGTTAAAGGATCTGCCTAAGAACTAACGTACTCCATACTTCCAAAGAAAGCCCCGCCAACTATGGCGGGGCTTTTCTACTTTTAAGGTCTTTTGGAAATAACAGGCTAGAAACTACACGTGCATGGAAATAGATTGGGAAAACGTCATTTGGGGAATAGTTTTAATTCTTATCGGGAGCATGTCTTTATTAATTTGGCATTCAGGTGAAAAGAAACTCAGGGCGCAGCTCACCACCAAAAATGTTCACTTAGTTGCTGGTGGGGTAATGGGAATAGGATTTGGGGTATACTATTTACTCAAAACCATTTGAATGGGAGTTTCCAGCCTGTTTTTCTAAAATAGGGCCCAAACTGGAGATAGCTTCCATGCTTCCACTCGCCTTATAGACGCGCTCCACAACTAAAAAAATCTCTAACTGAAGACCATGACTGAAAAAGAGAAAATGCTCTCCGGAGCGTTGTACAATGCTTTAGACAAACAGCTTTCAGAAGAAAGAGTGCAGGCCAGAAGGTACCTTAAAGCATTGAATGAATCTCCGGAAGATAAACCCCAGGAAAGAGCTAGAATCCTGAAGGCCTTGCTCCCGCAGACTGGCGAAGAAGTTTGGATACAGCCTCCGTTTTACTGTGACTACGGTACCAATATTACCCTGGGCGACAAAGTGTTTTTCAACTTCAATTGCGTGCTGCTGGATGTAATGCCCATCACCATTGGCAATAGAACCCTTCTGGGGCCAAACGTGCAGATTTATACGGCCATGCACCCCATGAACCATCAGGAAAGGGCCACAGGGCTTGAGTTCGCAAAACCTATTTCCATTGGCGAGGACGTATGGCTGGGCGGTAGCGTAGTGGTATGTCCCGGCGTGACCATAGGCGACCGTAGCGTGATTGGAGCCGGCAGCGTGGTCACCAAAGACATTCCTGCTGATGTGTTTGCCGCCGGAAATCCCTGCCGGGTGATCAGGTCCCTGAAACAAGACTAGATCCTATGCCTCGGCCTCGCCAGGGGCAAAAAAATTTGGCAATAGGTTGGCCCCAATTTCCCGTTTTAAGCCTGTTTTTTCAAAAACTGCCCTAAAACACACTTGCATTTTTGCGTATAGCCTAAGCCACCAACTCAAATGCTATGGCTATTGTGCTGAACAACATCACCGTTTTTGGGGAAGAGATCATTGACCAAGGCGCCATTGACCAGATTAAGCGCTGCGTAAGCGAAGAAGACATTGGCGTACTCACCGCCGATGCCCATTACGGCTACGCGCACCCCATTGGCGGCGCGGTGGCCTACAAGAACCATGTGTCCCTCTCTGGGGTGGGGTTTGACATTGGCTGCGGCAACAAGGCCGTCCGCACAGATCTGCTGGCCCAGGACGTAGACATTGCCCGCATCATGAACCAGATCGTGCGCAGCATCGGCTTCGGGGTGGGGCGGCCAAACCCTAAACCCATAGACCACCCCGTACTGGACCATATCGGCAAAGCCGATTTCAAGCCCCAGCGCGAACTCAAAAAACTGGCTGCCGAGCAACTAGGCACCGTAGGCAGCGGAAACCATTTCATTGACCTGTTTGAGGACGAGGAAGGCTACCTCTGGATTGGCGTGCACTTCGGGTCCAGGGGCTTCGGGCACCGCACGGCCACCGGGTTTATTGCCATGTCACAGGGCCTCGGTTTCTTTGACAAAGCCAAGGAAGGCCCCATGGATGGCCCGCCCATCTTGTTTGATATAAAGTCAGCCTTGGGCCAGGACTACATTGCCGCCATGTCTCTGGCCGGCGAGTACGCCTATGCAGGCCGCGATGTGGTGGTAGAGAAAGTACTGCAGATACTGGGCGCCAAGTCAACGGAGATGATTCATAACCACCACAACTTCGCGTGGTTTGAACGGCACCAGGGCGAAGACTACTGGGTGGTACGCAAAGGCTGCACCCCGGCGTTCCCCGGGCAGAAGGGCTTTATTGGGGCCAACATGTCTGACAACTCGGTGATTATAGAAGGCGTGGAAAGTGAGCTTTCTGTTAGGGGGCTGTACTCTACGGTGCACGGCGCTGGCCGCCTGCTCAGCCGCAGGGCTGCCGCCGGCAAAACCAAATGGATGCGAGACAAGAACGGCGTAAAGCGCAAAACGGTAGTGTCTAAGGGGCTGGTAGATTTTGACGCCGTGCAGCAGCGCATGAAAGAGAAAGGCATTGAATTGCGCGGCGCCGGCGCCGATGAAGCCCCCGAGGCCTACAAGAAACTGGAGGAAGTCTTGAAGTACCAGGGCAATACCATACGCGTGCTGCACACTTTAAAACCGCTGGGCGTGGCCATGGCTGGGGAAGATGTGTATGACCCGTACAAGGATTGAGTTGGGGTATGAGGCAGGTATTGCTGCTTTTGAGGCTAGCGCCTCACGGAAGTTGAAAACTTCCGCCCATGGTAGGTCCAAGTTGAAAACTTGAACCAGAGAAGGTTTTTGCACTTTCTCACTTCCTTTCCAGCAACCGCTCACTTCTTCCCCTTTGTTATATATTCTCTCACTCCCTCTTTATCATCCTGAAAGGACCTTGTGGGCGAACTTGATAGGCAGAAGCTGAATGCATGTAATACGTTTTAAGCCCGTTTTTCCAAAAACAGGCTCAAAACAGATACGTTACGCCACGCTCAACTGAAGCTTTTTCTTCTTCTGTTTGTTGCGCCAGATCACAAACCCAGACACCCACAGAAAGGCCGGCAGGAAGCCCAAAATGAACCAGAGTACCCGTGTCACATAACCGCCTATCTCCCCGAAGTGGAAAGGGATAAACCAGTTCCGCAAAAGTCTGTTGCCTAGTGGAGCCTTATGCGGGTCAAACTGGAAAAGCACCTGGCCGCTGTACTGGTCCAGATAGACCATGGGGCGCAATTCTGGGCCGGCGCCCACGGTGGCGTCTTCTACATAGGTGAAGAAGAGATGTCCGGTGCTGTCTTTGGGCATGGCCATGCTGCGCTTGGGCAGGGTAGGGTAGAAGCGGTTCATCAGGGCCAACGCCTGTTCTACGGTAAGGGCTGGGGCGTCCAAGGCGTACACAGATTTCAGCTTCTTGGCTTCGGGGAGGCGTTCTTTGGTGGCGGTGACCTGGTTCACGGCGGTTTGCATGCCTTCAGGAAACGCGAAGTAGGCGCCGGTGATGGCCATGAAGAAAAGCGGCAAGGCCACGTAGAAACCGGTTACGTTGTGCAGGTCATAAGCGCGGCGCTTGGGCCCGGCGTTGGGTTTGTAGCGTAGCCCATCACGTAGCAACCGCTTCTTGCGCGGGTACCAGAGGTACAGACCGGTAGAGAGCAGCACAAATGTCATTAATAAAGCGCAGGTACCCGTAATGGTGGAGCCGGTCTCACCCATGGTCAGTTGGCGGTGCAGTTCCAAAATACCTTCAAATACGCCCCGCCGAGCCTTCATCTCACCCAAAAACTGGCCGGTATGCAGGTCATAGTACAGCCACTCTTTCTTGTCTTTGAGCTTTACTTGGTAATTCTCCAGTTCGCGGGTAGGAAAGTTGAGCGTGGCCAAGGGGCTGTTGAACTGGGCCTCGGCTTTCTTGACTACCTCCAGGGCCGGGAACGCCGGGCCGCTGTTCTGGGTCTGGTACAGGTCTGCATACAATAGGGCCGTGAGTTCGGGCTGGAATACATACAAAGAACCCGTGATGCCCACTACAGACAACACGGCGCCGCAAACCAATCCCACCCACAGGTGTACTAAAACCAGAAGTTGCCTTAGCCTCATAAAATCAAAACGCCAGCCTTTCAACACAGAATATGCCGGAAGGCTGGCGCCGTAAAAGTAGTGGAAGTTACCTTAAAAGTTCACGCCTACGGTACCAATAATGGTACGGGGGGCACCTGGCATAATGGCCGTAGCCGATTGTGCACCGTCATAGTAATGCTCATCTGTGAGGTTCTTGCCGTTCACGCTAATGTTAAAGCGCTTGATGCGGTAGAAAACGGTGGCGTCTACTTTAGTGTAACCCGGTAATCTAAAGCTATCGGTGGCATCACCGGGGCGTGACTGCACCGAGGTGAAACCGCCCCCGAAGCCCAGGCCTTTCAACAGACCTTTCTGCAGTTCATAGGTGCTCCAGAAGGTGAAGTTATGCGGGCTTACGTTCTGGAAACGGGTGCCTTTAGGCGTAGAACCGTCAGAGCTTACCTTGGCGTTTATGTAGCTATAAGTGGCAATGGTATTTAGGCCGGGCAACACTTCGCCGGTCACGTCTACTTCCATGCCTTCGCTTATGATCTCTCCAATCTGGATCTTGAAGTTGATGTCTCTGGGGTCAGCGGCAGAAACGTTGCTTTTCTTGATTTTGAAGTAGCTGGTAGTCAGGTTAAGGCGGTCCTGGAATAGGCCTAACTTAACACCGCCTTCTCTCTGTGTGGTGGTCAAAGGATCAAAGGTGTCGCCCTCCAGGGTGCGGCCAATCTCGGTCTGGAAACCGGTAGAGAAGTTGGCAAACACAGAAAGCGGGCCGTACAATTCATATAAAACACCTACACGGGGGTTAAAGGCGTAATTCTTCTGCTCCACGGTGTTTTTGCCTAAGTAATCTTCAGAGTGGTAGTCAAAGATGTCATAGCGGCCGCCCAGTAATAGGTTCAGGCGCTGCCGAATGGTAATGAAATCCTGCACGTAGAAACCATAGTTACGGGTGCGGTCCTGGTAATCCTGGGAGGTAGCCAGTTTATCTACGGGCTTAGGTTTGCTGCTGTACACGGGGTTGTAGATGTCCAGCACGTCATAGGCGGCGCGCTTCACGTTCAGGTCCAGCAGGAAAGAGCTGTACTCTACGCCAGCCACGGTGCGGTGCTGAATCTGGTCGCCGGTGGTAAAGCGGCCGTACAGTTCGTTCTGGGTGGCAAAGTAGCGCTCAAAGTAATATTGGTCCTGGTAGCGACGGTTAATGAGGCGGTCAGAGTTTTTGACCAGCGTGGTCTGCTCTACCAGTTTGCGGGTTTCGGTGCCGTAGTTGAAGTTGGCGGCGTGGCGCAGGCTCCAGGTGTCATTGAGTTTATGCAGCAAGTTGTACTGCACAAAGCGGTTCTGGTAGAAAGAATAGTTGTCTGGTTCGCCTAAGCTACGGCTGCGGGGCACATCGGCAATTTTGCCGTTCACCGCAAAAATACCGCGGTCTGAGGGTTGGTTATGGTTCAATAGCTCGGCCTCTACGCTCAGGGTGGTGTTAGGCGAGAAGTCATAGGTGATAGACGGTGCCACAAAATAGCGCTTAGTCTTCATGAAGTCTCTAAAGCTCTCGTTGCGCTCATATACGCCGTTAAAGCGGTATTTCAAGGCCTTGCTTTCGCCAATAGTGCCGCCCAGATCTACGGCGGGTCTGATCAGGCCAAAGTTATTGGCGGTCAGTTGCAGGGATTGGAAGGTATAGGCGGTAGGTTTTTTAGTGGTGATGTTGATGAGTCCGCCGGGGTCACTGACGCCATACAGCACGGAGGCCGGGCCTTTCATGACTTCAATCTGCTGCACGTTGGCGCTCTCACGGTAGGTACGGGCCGGGTTTCTAAAGCCGTTCTTGAAGATGCTGTTCTGGTCGGTTCTGAAGCCTCTTATCTGGAAAATATCTGTTCTGCTGCCAAAGCCGGTTTCCACCGACACGCCACTTACGTTACGCATGGCGTCTTCAATCTTCACTACCTGCAACTGGTCCAGCGCCCGGCGGGAAATCACCTGCACCGACTGCGGTACCGTGCGCAGGGCGGCTTCCATTTTGGTGGCGGTGGTGCCTTCGCGCTCCAGGTAATTGCCGCTGCGGTTACCGGTAACCTCTACTTCAGACAGCGTAAAATCTGAGGTGTTGAGGCGCATATACAAAGGCGTGGATTGCCCCGCCTGAATGGTCACCGGCTGCCGGAGAGATTCATAGCCAATACCGGTGGCCTGCAAGGTATAGTTACCAGCAGGCACGTTCCTGATCACGAATTTGCCTTCGTCATCGGTGGTGCTCCCCAGGGTAGTGCCTTCCAGTCCCACGCTAATGCCGGGCAGGGCTTCGCCTTTCAAGGATTGGATGCGGCCTTCCACGCGACCGTTGGTCTGAGCGAATAGAAGGAAGGGGAGGGAAAGGAAAAGAAGGCAGAGTAAAAAGGACCTGTTCATAGAATTTAGGCAGCAGCTTATTTAGACTAAATCAAAACTGATACAAAGCTAGGAGCAGGAGAATAAGAAACAAAGATTGTTTAGAAAAAATCTAAATAGATGATAAAGATCATCCTTCTGAGGCAGCCGGCGTGGTAGTGCGGGTTTGCGGCAGGCAGTGTGGGTAATGCTGCTGCACGTAAGAGATGAGTTTTTCCCGTACCCAGCAGCGTAAGTCGAAAGCGCTGGAAGAATCCTGGGCGCTTACCAGAATCCTGATCTCCAGGGTGCGCTCCTTGGCCTCGGTTACCTGCAGGACCGCTACCCGGCCGTCCCAGAGGTGGTTCTCCGGTAAGATGCGGTTCAGCTCGGTGCGCAGTTCCTCTAAGGGGGCGGTGTAGTCCAGGTGCAGAAAGACGCTGCCCAGCAGTTCGGTGGTGGTGCGGGTCCAGTTCTGAAACGGCTTTTCCATAAAGTAATTGAGGGGCAGAATGAGCCGGCGCTGGTCCCAGATGCGCAGCACCACATAGGTAAGGGTGATTTCCTCTACCCGGCCCCACTCGTTCTCCACTACCAGCACGTCATCAATCCTGATAGGCTGGGTAAAGGCAATCTGGAAGCCCGCCAGTAAGTTGGCCAGTGACCGCTGGGCGGCAAAGCCAATGATCACGCCCGCAATCCCCGCCGAGGTGATCAGACCCGTTCCAATTTTCCTGACCGTAGGGAAGCTCATCAGGACCAAGGCGGCCGTGAAAAACACGATCAAAATGATCACGATCTTTTTGATGAACTGCAGTTGCGTGAACAGCTTCCGCTCCTTAAAGTTATCGGCTTTGTCTAGTTGGTACTTATGCCGGAGTCTGCTTTGCACCACATATACCCAGCCAATCAAGAGCCAGGCAAAAGAACAGGTGAGGCTTATCTCTACAATGCGGCGTAGCACCTCAAACCCATAAGGGGCCAGCGGCACCAGCGGCAACACCATGGCCAGCACCAAAAGCGGCAGGAAATAGGAGAGGGGCCGGTTTACATAGGTGAGCACCGCCTGTAGCCAGACCTTAGGGTAACGGCGGTTGTACAGCGCCACTGATCTGATGATCAGAAACTTAAAAAGGAGCCCTATCAGCAGGCCGCCTACTATAATGGCTACTCCTTTAAAAAATATTGGCAGGTGGTCTTGAATGACATGGATGATGTCTTCTATCATATTCCTCATAAAAAAAGCAAGGCAGGTTTCCCCTAGTCTGTGGCAGCAGAGAAAGGGTGCGTCTTTGCTTTGGAACGGGTTTGGGCCCTTTTGGTTGATATTGTACTATGTGGAGAGTTGTAAACTTATCAGGTAGGAAAGGAGTAAATGAAAGCACGGAAGGGGCTGATGTTACGCAGATTTTCTTGTTTGGCCACGGTGCAAATGGCTTTTGCCCACCTTCCTAGTTTCCACCAAAAATAGAAACCATGCCTAAAACCATCATCATCTCAAACCGGCTTCCTATTAAAGTGCAACGAACCGAAGGAGACCTGGTGTATGAGACAAGTGAAGGCGGGTTGGCTACCGGGTTAGGCTCTATCTACAAGCAAGGCGACAACCTCTGGATTGGCTGGCCCGGCATTTATTTTGAGAATGAGGCAGAAGAAAAGCAAGTGCATGATGACTTGTCTAAACAGAGCATGCTGCCCGTCTTCCTCACCGAGACTGAAATACGGGATTACTATGAAGGGTTCAGCAATGAAACCCTGTGGCCTACTTTTCACTACTTCAGCCAGTACGCCGTGTATGAAGACGCCTTTTGGCAGGCCTACCAGACGGTGAACCAGAAATTCTGCGCTGCCGTCATGGAAGCTGCCGAACCCGGTGACACCATCTGGATCCATGACTACCAACTTTTGCTGCTGCCGGCCCTCCTGCGGGAAGAATTGCCCCAAAGCAGCATTGGGTTTTTCCAGCACATTCCGTTCCCTTCTTTTGAGGTGTTCAGGCTGCTGCCCTGGCGGGAGCAGATTCTCAAAGGCATGCTGGGCGCCGACCTGATCGGTTTCCATACCTATGATGATGCCCGCCACTTTCTTTCCTCGGTGAGTCGCATTGTGGGCCTTAATACGGCACAGGGCTTAATTGACAACGGCTACCGCCACATCATGGTAGACGCCTTCCCCATGGGGATAGATGATAAGAAGTACGCCAGCCTGGCCCAGTCTGCTGAAACCAAAGTTAAGATAGACGAATACCGCGCCGCCCTGCCAGACCAGAAGATTGTGCTCTCCATAGACCGGCTAGATTACTCCAAAGGCATTCCGCAGCGGTTGCAGGCCTATGAACTGTTCCTGAAGGAATACCCTGAGTTTCTGGGCAAAGTCACGCTTTTCATGCTGGTGGTGCCCTCCCGGGACCAGGTGGAGAAATACCGGCAGTTGAAGGAAACCATTGATGAATTGGTGGGCCGTATCAACAGCTCTTACCGCACCATCACCTGGAACCCCATCCAATATTTCTACCGGTCATTCCCCATTGAGGAGCTCTCCGCGCTGTATTGCGTGGCAGACATTGCCCTGGTTACGCCCATGCGCGATGGCATGAACCTGGTCTGCAAAGAATTCATTGCCAGTAAACTAGACCATAAAGGGGTTTTGATTTTAAGTGAGATGGCCGGTGCCTCGCGTGAGCTGGCAGATGCCATCCTTATCAACCCTAATGATCTGGGCCAGATAGTGCGGTCCCTGCACGAGGCCCTTACCATGCCCGAGGACGAACAGATGCTGCGCATGGAACACATGCAGGATTTAGTGCGCCGCTACAACATTCACCACTGGGTGGAAATATTTATGAACCGATTGGAATACATAAAGATGAAGCAATTATCCATGGCCACGGAGTACCTTTCTACCGAAGAAAGCACCCAGTTGGTAGAGACTTTCAAGAAAGCAAAACAGCGTATGTTATTCCTGGACTATGACGGCACGCTCACGTCCTTCAAAAAAGACCCTACGCACGCATTCCCAGACGATGAACTGCTGGAGATTCTCCGGTGTCTGGCCCAGGACCCCAAAAACCGGCTGGTGATTGTGAGCGGCCGTGACCGGAACACGCTGCACAAATGGCTGGGGCACCTACCCGTAGATTTTATTGCCGAACATGGCGTTTGGCTCAAGAAGCGTGACGGCGATTGGGAAATGATCCAGCACCTCAGTGACGCCTGGAAGACCGAGGTACGGCCCATCATGGAACTGCACGTAAGCCGTACCCCCGGTTCATTTATTGAGGAGAAAGACTTCTCGCTGGTCTGGCACTACCGCAAGGTGGACCCCACCCTAGCCGAACTGCGGGCCCGTGAGCTGAGTAATTACCTTATGTTCATGGCCGCCAACATCAACCTGCAAGTCATGGAAGGCGATAAAATTGTAGAGGTGAAGAACGTGGAGGTAAACAAAGGCATTGGCACTACCCGCTGGGTGGAGCAGTTTCCCCATGACCTTATCCTGTGCATAGGCGATGACCGCACCGATGAAGACATGTTCAGCGTAATGCCCGAGGACGCCTTCACCATTAAAGTAGGCAATGCCCGTTCGCACGCCCGTTTCAGCTTGGACAACAGCCAGGAAGTAAGAAAACTGCTGCACTCCCTGTGTGAGTAGATCCCATAAACAGCTGTTTCTGTTTTGGGCCTGTTTTTCCAAAAACAGGCCCAAAACAGAAAACCTTCTAAAAGCAGAAAGGCCCGCAACTTGCGGGCCTTTCTGCTTTTGTAAAGAAATTAACGCTAACTAGTTTCTTACAAAAATGAGGGTCTATCCAGGCGGTTAGAGATGCGGTAGGCGGCGTTCAGCAAACCCACGTGGCTGTAAGCCTGCGGGAAATTGCCCCACTGACTGCCGTCTTTGGAGTCTACGTCTTCGCTGAGCAGGCCCAGGTGGTTGGTGTATTTGAGAATGTTCTCAAACTCGGCCACGGCCTCGTCAATACGGCCCACGCAGGCCAGCGCCTCAATGTACCAGAACGCACAGATCAGGAACGTGCTTTGCGGCACCCCAAAATCATCGGCGTGTTTGTAGCGGTAGAAAAGACCTTCGGGGGTTTTCAGTTCACGCTCCATGGCCGCCAGGTGTGACTTGGCCAGGTCTGAGGCCGGGTCAATGTAGTGCATCATGATCAATTGCAAGGTGCTGGCATCCAGGTGGTTCTTGCCAATGGCCTGGGTATACACCCCGCGCTGCGGGTCAAAGCACTCCTCAATTTTGCTGGCAGCCTCCTGCATGAGCTCGGTGGCCAGGTGGGCCATCTGGTCATCGCCCATGTAGCGGGCGGCGTTGCGGGCAGCCGAGGCCCCGGCCCAATGGAACAGGTAGGTATAGCAGTGGAACTGGGCAAAATCACGGAACTCCCACAAACCGGCATCGGGCTCATGCATGGTCTGCTTTATTTTCTGCAGGGTCTTGTAGATCAGCTTCTGGGAGTCAATGCGCTCGGCGTCATTGAAGCGGCGGTCTACGTACAGCGGCAACAGGGCCACCAGAATCTGGCCATACACGTCGTTCTGGATGTGGGTGTAGGCGTCATTGCCAATGCGCACGGGCTTGTTGCCCAGGTATCCGTCCAGGTCCATCTCAATCTCGGTGAGCTGGCTTTGCCCGCTAATAGAGTACAGCGGCTGGTAGCGCTGCGTGTCTTTGGCCGTAATGTTGGCAATGAAATGGAAATAGCGCTCCATCTCCTCAAAGTGCCCAATGTTATTGAACGCGTTAAGAATGTAGTAGGTGTCGCGCATCCAGCAGAAGCGGTAGTCCCAGTTTCGGCCGCTGCCGGGGTGCTCCGGTAAACTGGTGGTAGGCGAGGCAATGATAGCCCCGGTGTCTTCGTATTGATGGATCTTGAGGGCCAATGCGCTCCTGATTACCTGCTCCTGGTGGAACGTGCTGATGCTGGTGTTCTTCACCCACATGCGCCAATAACGGGTGGTCTGGCTCAGGAATTCCTCGGCGGTGTTCTGCAGGTTGGCCTCTAGCGGTGCACCGTAAGTCAGGACAAAGTAAAGCGTCTCGTTCAGGACAAAGTACTGGTCTTCCAGAATGTAGCTCAAAGAGGCATTGGTGGTCAGGCGCACTTCTTCGTCCAGGCCCAGAAAAGCGATGTGGTTGCTGCTGCGTCTTCTTTTTAGTTCCAGCTCGCCGTACTTGCCCATGGGTCGGCAGGTAGCTTTTATGCGCGGCGTGCCGGACAGCGGCTCTACTTTTCTAATGATCATGAGCGGCTTGAAATACCGTTGGTGCTGCCGGAAACGGGGGGCCACATCGGTTACCCGGTAAGACCCTTGCTCACAGGTAATTTCAGTGCAGAGGATGTTGGTGTTCTCTTTGTAGTATTGGTGCGAGGTGAACTGGTCCGCGTCTGGCTTCACAGAGAACTCGCCGCCCTTCTGCCGGTCCATGAGCGGCCCGAAGATAAAGCTGCTGTCAAAGCGGGGCCAGCAGAGCCATTCAATGTTAGTGTCTTTGTGGATGAGCGCTAGATAGGCACAGTTGCCAATCAGGCCCATGTCATAGGTATGTTTTGCCATACAGGTTTTTTCGGGCACCGGGATTGCCTGCCGCTGCCAGATGTACCATGTACCGTTTTGCCGGTATGGAGGTTACTGATTTTTTGAAGGCGGAAGAAAGAACAATCCGTTTTAGGCCTGTTTTCCTGAAAACGGGCTTAAAACGGAAGGCAAATTTGCAGGAGACCTTTTCTGTAATTTAAGAAGAAGTAGATCGCCGCCGCTTTCTGGCTTTTAGGTGCCTGAACAGAAATGCCAAGGCATTTTTCCTTTTGTCATCCTGGAAGGATCTAGGTGGCGAACGGTAAAGACTTCTGCTCAAAGCTTTTCAAGTTGTCCTGCAAAGTCCTTCCAAAATGACCATAGAAAGGTTGAATTTATCTTACTACTAATCTTGGTTCTTCGGCTTGCCGCCGGAATTATTCTGCTTTAGAAATAGCGGCTAATTGATCCATAATGCTGCTGAAGTTGGGCCGGGTGAACGCCTCTGGTTGCAGGCAGGAATTCTTCAGCTGCAAAAGGCGTTGGGCCACCTCTTGTTCTGCGGCTGAAGGATGGAAATGATCCAGTAAATCTTCCAGCAGATAGCCGTAGGCCCGCACTTCCAGGCGCTCCAGTACAGCGGCTTCGGGGGCTGTTTTGTCATACAGCGTAGCGGCCCCAAAGTCCCCGAAGAGGGCGTGGGCGTTTTCATCCACCAAGGTGTTGTGCGCATACAAATCGCCGTGCAGAATACCTTGGGCATGCAGATGCGCGGCCGCTGAGGCAATACCTGCAGCGATAGATAAAACCTCTCGCCGCGTGAAGTTGGTGCCTTGGGGGAAGGTATCACGGGTGCAGGTAGCAAAGCTGGGTGGACCGCCCAAGTTGCGGTAGCCAGTGGGTATGAGGTCCAGAACCAGCCCCTGTTTCTGTTCTGGATGATCTGTGATGGTGCCCAGCACCTGCACCAGGTTAGGGTGGGGACCAGCGGCCATACAAGCCATAATCTCATCCTCAGGGAGGCCATCACTGGTGACTTCGCCTTTGAATACTTTCACGGCTACCTGTTGGTTAGCTGCGCCAGACAATGGGGTTTGCCAATGCGCCCGGGAAATTACGCCCGAGGCCCCTTCGCCCAATTGTTCCTCTAACTCCAGGCTTGACCAAGGAATTGCTGGTAGGCTGTGCGGGGTTTTGATTTTCTGGCTGAACGGATTACCGGCAAAAGCCAGCCACGACAGACGCGGCAGGGAGAAAAGCCAGTCCGGCAGTTGGGTCAGCTTATTAGCTGAGATACGCAACAGCTCCAGATTCTGGCAGTGGGCTAGGGCTTCTGGCAAGTGGGTGAGGCGGTTGCCGGCCAGCATGAGTTTCTGCAGGCGGGTGCATTTGCCAATGGAGGCAGGCAAAGCAGTGATCTGGTTGTTGGTCAAAATCAGCCAGCGGGTGGCAACGGGAATGGCCTCTTCGGGAATGTGCTGCAGTTGACAGGCCTTGAACCCGATCATCTCCAGCTGCGGGCACTGCCCCAGCACCGCCGGGAAATGCGTAAAGTCATTGTCTGAGAAGAACGTGATTTTCAGGTTCTTAAGGCGGGCAAAGTCTGCAGGCAGCTGCGTCAATCGGTTGCCAGACAAGTCCAGAATCTCCAAGGTATCTGCCAGGTCTAGTATCTCTTCGGGGAAATGGGTAAGTCCGCAAGACAGTTTTAAGCGGGTGCTTCCCTTTAACTCGCCGGCCAACAGTTGCTCCAAAGTTTGCATATGCACAGATTTCTAAAAGCCCAAAGGTAGCCATTGCGGGGCAAAGAGGAAGGCAGGAGGTTTTAACTATTCAGGTGAAAGTACTCTCTTGCCTTAAAGAAACTTGGCTTGTTTGGGGTAGAAACAGGATAGGGTAAGGCAGCCGGCAGGAGTGTTTTGGGATGGTAAAAACCTGGTTTTACCCTCTTTTTAGAAAAATGGGCTTAGAACAGAACAGCGTGGCTTGTGAATACGTTAACACTTTTGCTAATAAAGTATGAGATATGAAAGCAACCGTGATTTTAGTTGTTGAATTTTTATTTTAAATCTCTACTAAATTGATAGAGAAAATTTGGTTTAAAAGAATCGGTTCCTATCTTTGCCATCATCTTAACAGCCAGATAAAGACTACATGGTCTATTCTTCCCACATAAAGCGAATGCGCTTCTGCTGTTGCAGCCCCTGCTGCTGTTGTTGCTAAGAAACTGGCAGCCTATTTCTTGTTGTGCCCTTGGGGTACACCTTTCCTTATTTTCTTTTCATACTTCCTATTTTCTTGCCATGGCCTCTTCGCAAAAAGAGCATGTGTCTCAACTTATCCAGGAGACAGAAGGATTCACCCTAGACCAGGCGCTGGCTTTTCTGGCCGACCGCTACCCGGGCCAGGTGACCTTTTCCTCCAGCTTCAGTTTTGAAGACCAGGTGATCTCGCACCAGATTCTGGAAACCGGGCTGCTCATCAGCCTTTTCACGCTGGACACTGGCCGCCTTTTCCCTGAGACCTATTCGGTGTGGAACAAGACCAATGATGCCTACAATACCCGCATCAGGGCCTATTACCCCAATAATGAATTGCTGGAGGAGTTTGTGCACGCCAAAGGGCCCAACGCCTTTTATGAATCTACCCAGAACCGCAAAGACTGTTGCTTCATTAGAAAGGTGGAGCCGCTTAAAAGGGCGCTGGCGGGTAATGCCGTGTGGGTAACGGGCCTCAGGGCCGAGCACTCCCCAGGCCGCGGCGACCTCCCCGCCTTTGAGTGGGATGAAGGCAACCAGCTCATCAAGTTCCATCCGCTGTTGCATTGGTCTACGGAAGAGGTGATGGCCTTTATCAAGCAGCACAACATCCCTTACAACCACCTGCATGACAAAGGCTTTATCTCTATTGGGTGCGCACCTTGTACCCGAGCCATCCAGCCCGGTGAGGACTTTAGGGCCGGCCGGTGGTGGTGGGAAGACAGCAGTAAAAAAGAGTGCGGCTTGCACGTGACCGAGCAGGAGCCCGGGGTTGCCAACTCATTAGCCAAAATTGTTTAGAAAGATACTTAGCGTATGCGTTCCTATAAATTAGATTACCTAGACCAATTAGAATCAGAAGCGATTCACATTTTCAGAGAAGTAGCGGGGCAGTTTGAGCGCCCGGCCCTTCTGTTTTCAGGCGGAAAAGATTCCATTGTACTGGTGCATCTGGCACTTAAGGCGTTCAGACCCGGTAAATTGCCTTTCCCCTTGGTGCACATAGACACCGGTCACAATTTCCAGGAAGCCCTTGATTTCAGAGATTACCTGGCCGCCACCCTGGGCGAAAAGCTGATTGTGCGCAACGTGGAAGACACCATCAAAGCCAAGGGTCTTACCGAACAGAAAGGCAAACTGCCCAGCCGCAACGGCCTACAGACCTACACCCTGTTAGACACCATTGAAGAGTTTGAATTTGACGCCTGCATCGGAGGGGCCCGTCGCGATGAGGAGAAAGCCCGCGCCAAAGAACGTATCTTCTCCGTGCGCGACGAGTTCGGCTCCTGGGATCCCAAGCTGCAGCGCCCCGAACTCTGGAACACCTACAACGGCAAGATCCAGAAAGGCGAAAACGTGCGCGTGTTCCCCATCAGTAACTGGACCGAGCTGGACATCTGGAACTACATCCGGCGAGAGAACATTCAGCTGCCTTCTATCTACTTTGCGCATGAGCGCGAGGTGCTGGAGTTTGAAGGCCGCTTGGTAGCCACCAATGAGTTTGTGCAACTGCACCACACTGATGTGGTGACCCGCAAGACCGTACGCTACCGCACCGTAGGCGACATGACCTGTACTGCCGCCGTTGAGTCCAGCGCCTCCACCTTAGATGACATCATCAACGAGATCATCGCCACCAACACCAGCGAGCGCGGCCAAACCCGCATAGATGACCGCGTCTCTGAAGCCGCCATGGAAGACCGGAAGAAGAACGGGTACTTTTAGGCATTGAGTGAATGAGTGATGGAGTGAATGAGAGAATATTTAGCTCCACCTTTCTCTCTTCTGTCATCCTTCTCCTTTCCTCTGTCATCCTGAAAGGAACTTGTGGGCGAACGGTAGTAGCATTTACTACAACGCTCTCCTAATTCCATCGCTGTTTGGGAGTTCCACTCCCGAACTAAACAGCCGGGGAGTGGAACTCCCCGGTGACCACGAACAAAAGCGGCAGAAGAAGGGGAGTTCCACTCCCCAACCAAATACTTCCAGAGTGGAACTCCGGAAGAGCATAGAGAGCATAGGAAAGTAGATTGCCAAACAGTAAAAATGATCTCGGCGCAGCCGATATTAAATATAAAACGAGTGCTTCAGCCAAAAGCCCAAACCTGTTTTGAGCCTGTTTTCCCCAAAACACCCTTAAAACAGAAACTGGACCCAGAACTCAAGACTCAGAACTCATTTCAAAAATGGACATCTTAAGATTTTTAACCGCCGGAAGCGTTGATGATGGCAAAAGTACCTTGATTGGCCGCCTGCTTTATGACAGCAAGTCTATCATGGTGGACCAGCTGGAAGCCATTGAGCGCAGCACCAAAAACCGCGAGGAAGGTCAGATTGACCTGGCCCTATTAACCGACGGCCTGCGGGCGGAGCGGGAGCAGGGCATCACCATTGACGTGGCCTACAAGTACTTCTCCACGCCCAAGCGAAAGTTCATCATTGCCGATGCGCCGGGCCACATCCAGTACACCCGCAACATGGTGACCGGGGCGTCTAACTCAGACCTGGCCATTATTTTGATTGATGCCCGCCACGGGGTGGTGGAGCAGACCCGCCGGCACTCCATTATTGTTTCTTTGCTCAACCTGCCGCACGTGGTGGTGGCCGTGAACAAGATGGACCTGGTCAACTACTCGCAGAACGTGTTCAATGACATTGTGATTGACTACGCGCAGGTGGCTAAATCTTTGGGCCTCAAAAACGTGTCTTACATTCCCATCAGTGCCCTCAACGGCGACAACATTGTGGAGAAATCTGCTTCGCTGGGTTGGTACGACGGTGACTCCCTGCTGGGCCTTTTGGAGAGCGTGGAGGTGCACGAAGACATCAACCTGTCTGAAGGCCGTTTCCCGGTGCAGTACGTGATCAGGCCGCAGACCGAGGAACTGCCTGATTACCGGGGATACGCCGGCAAGATCATCAGCGGCATTTACCGCAAAGGTGATAAAGTGGTGGTGCAGCCGTCGGGCGTAGAAAGCACCATTGCTGCAGTAGAGGTGGCCGGGGCTGAGGTGGAAGAAGCCTTCGCGCCGCAGAGCGCCGTGCTGCACTTAGCAGACGATGTGGACATTAGCCGTGGCGATGTGATTGTGCAGAAAGAGGCGCCGGTAGAAGTGGCCCAGGAGTTTGACGTGGTCTTGTGCTGGATGAGCAACACGCCACTGGTCCCCCGCAACAAATACCTGCTCCAGATCAACAGCCGCACCGTGCGCTGCGTGGTGAAAGAACTGGAGTATAAACTCAACGTGAACACCCTGGAGAAAGAGGCATCCCCAGCATCGGCGGGGCTTAATGACGTGGTCAAGGCTACCATCAAAACGGCATCGCCAATCCCTTTTGACTCTTACAAGAAACTAAGGGCCAACGGCGGCGCCATCTTAATTGATGAAACCAGCAACGTAACGGTGGGCGCCTGTATGATTGACTCCGTGGCCAGTGAGAAACCCTTTTGGCCTGAAATCTAAAAAATAGCCTTAAAACAGCCGTTTTATATTCACCTCGCCTGTCTGTTTTACCTTTTATAAGCCTCTGGTTATGAGGTAAAAGGCAAAAACCGAAAGCGGAGGAGGGAACCCTACAACCTTTTGCATCCGCTGTCGGTGATTTTCTCCGGTGCCAGGTGCCAGCTTTTGAACCTCTGTTTTGAGCCTATTTTTCAGAAAACGGCCCCAAAACAGAAACGCTCCTTCAGCCAAACATGCCCAGTTCCTAAAGGGAAATGGTAAAACAACAGAACAATGAGTAAGGACCAGACAAGAGGGAAAGTGATCATTGCCGGCGCCGGCCCCGGCGACCCGGACCTGATCACGGTCAAGACGGTGAAAGCCCTGGCCCAGGCCGAGGTGATTCTGGTAGACCGGTTGGTAAGTGAAGAGATTCTGCACCGCTACGCCGCACCCACCGCGCAGATTGTGTACGTGGGCAAACAGTGCCGCAGCTACGGTACCACCCCGCAGGCCACTATCAATGAACTGTTGGTGGAGTTCGGGTTGCTGGGCAAGCAGGTGGTGCGCCTAAAGGGCGGCGATGTCTCCATTTTCTCCAACGTGCTGGATGAGTTGCAGGCCCTGGTGGCGCATGAGATTCCCTATGAGATCATACCGGGCATTACGGCAGCGTTGGGCGCGGCGGCCTATGCGGGCATTCCGCTTACGGCGCGGCAACATTCCACCGCCGTGCGGTTTCTCACCTTCTACACCTACAGCAAACTCACCGACGGCTACTGGCAGGAACTGGCCAACACGGAAGACACGCTGGTGTTCTACATGAGCAATGAGCGCCTAAGTGAGGTAGTGGAGAAACTGACCCGCCACGGCATTTCTGCCGAAAAACAACTGGCCGTGGTAGAACAGGCCACCACACCTTTGCAGCACGTGCACGTGAGCAGCCTGTATGAGTTTACCCAGAACCTGGGGGATAAGACGTTTGTGTCGCCCTCTTTGGTGATCATAGGCAAAGTGGTGAACCTGCACCAGGAGTTCAAGTGGTTCACCAACAATCCAAGTAGAGAATATTACTTCAAGCCGGTCTCTGAACAAGTCAGCTTGGTCTTACAATAATTAGTGATTGCCATGTTAGCAGAAGTAAAATTAAAGACCCTTTTGACCCTCATCAGTCAGTCTACCAATGAAGAGTTGATCTGGATGAGCGGGTACCTGTCGGGGCATATTTCCCAGGGAACCTCACTGCCAGAGGCTGCCCCAGAAGTGGCCGCCGCCAAGCCAGTAGCGGGCCGCGTGACCATTGCCTACGGCACCGAGACCGGTAACTCCAAGCGGGTAGCCACTGAGTTTGCCAGTAAAGCCAAGAAAACGGGCCTCAATACCCGCGTGGTCAGCCTGGACCAGTACCGCCTCAATGACCTGGAGAAGGAGGAATACTTCCTGGCCGTGGTAAGCACCCAAGGCGAAGGGGAGCCCCCCGCAGCGGCCCAGAAATTCTATGACCATATTCACCAAACGGAGACCAAACTAAGCAAGCTCAAGTACAGCGTGCTGGCCTTAGGCGATACTTCGTACCCGCTGTTCTGCAAGGCCGGCGAAGACGTAGACACCCAACTGCAACGCCTGGGCGGCAACCGCATCACCCCCATCCAGAAATGCGATGTGGACTTTGAAGACGAGGCCAACGCCTGGCTGCAGAGCGTGCTGCAGGCCCTTACCACCTCGGCGCCAGCCGCGGCCCCTGCCCAGGTAAACGGCGCGCCAGTAGCCAAGAAAGCCGGTAAGAAAACCTACACCGGTACCGTGCTCACCAACCTGCTGCTGAATGACACCGGTTCCCGGAAGAAAACACACCATATAGAGATTGCCGCCGAGGAGCTGGAATACGAGCCCGGCGATGCGTTGGGCGTGGTACCTGTGAACAGACCAGCTACGGTAGCCGCTATCTTGAAACTAGCGGAGCTTGCCCCGGAGGCGCCTATTGGGTTTAGGAACAACACCTACCCCGCGCAGGAACTGCTTTCCTCTAAGCTGAGCGTGACCTACCTGCCAGAGCGGGTAGTGAAACAGTACGCCCAGGTGGTAGGGCAAAATATTCCCGCCACCAGAATAGACCTGCTGGACCTGCTAAAGATCTACCCGGTAAAAGACACCGAGCAGTTCAAGGAAGTACTTCAGATTCTGGAGCCTATCACGCCCCGTCTGTATTCTATCTCTTCCTCTCTGGAGGCTTTTGACGGCGAGATTCACCTGACGGTGGCCCGTGACGAGTTCCGGGTGAACGAGGAGGAACTGTGCGGCCACTGCTCAGATTATTTATCTGAGTTGCCGGTAGATACCCAGTTTGAGTTCTACATCCATAAAAACCACCAGTTCAAGCTGCCGGCGCCAGAGAAAGACATTATCATGGTTGGGCCGGGCACCGGCGTAGCCCCGTTCCGGGCGTTTTTGGCGCACCGGGACGCCACCGGCGCCGAGGGCCGCAACTGGCTCTTCTTCGGGGACCAGCACTTCGCCACCGACTTCCTGTACCAAACCGAAATCCAGAACTGGGCCGAAACCGGCGTCCTGACTAAGGTGAACGTGGCTTTCTCGCGTGACCAAAAAGAGAAGGTGTACGTGCAGCACAAGATGCTGCAAAACGCCGCGGCAGTGTATGAGTGGATCAGTTCAGGGGCCTATTTCTATGTCTGCGGGGCCAAAGAACCCATGAGCGTAGACGTGGAGAATACCCTGCTCCAGATCATCGCTGAGCAAGGCGGTCTCTCCGCCCAAGACGCGCACGGCTTCCTGGACAAACTCAAAGAAGAAGGCCGCTACCTTAAGGATGTGTACTAGGATCAACTAGATCTTCACGCATGACATCCCCTGTAGAGAGGACCCAGAAGTAGTTAAAAATGAAACCTGTTTTGGGCCTGTTTTTCTGAAAACAGGCCTAAAACAGCCAACAGAAATAACCGCAGGAGGCTTGCTTTCTGCCTAATATAAAGACCGTTTTACCATGTCAATTGATAAAAAGAATCTGTCGCCTATTGAGCGTATCAAAGAGGAAAGCGACGGTTTAAGAGGTACCCTCAATCAAAGCTTGCTGGATGAAATCACGGGCGCCATCAGGGAAGATGACCAGGCGCTGGTGAAATTCCACGGTATGTACCAGCAGGATGACCGCGACCGCCGCGAGGAACGCGCCGCCAAGAAACTGGACCGCCTGTATTCCTTCATGATCAGGTTGCGCCTGCCGGGTGGTTTCCTAACCCCGGAGCAGTGGGTAGCCACCCACCATATTGCTGGCGAAAACTCAACAGGCGTCATCAAAATCACCACCCGCCAGACCATTCAGCTGCACGGCATTGTGAAGTCGCGCACCCGGCCCACGCACAAGGCCTTTAACGCGGTGGGGCTAGACTCCATTGCGGCCTGCGGCGATGTGAACCGGAACGTGGTGGCGACGGCCCACCCGCTGGAGTCTCCGCTACATGCGCAAGTGCACCAGTACGCTGATCGCATAAGTGAGTATCTGTTGCCCAAGACCCGAGGCTACTATGAGGTATGGCTGGAAGACGAGAAAATCATAGACAAGAAAGAGGAGGAAGACCCGCTGTACCAGGACCGCTACCTGCCCCGCAAGTTCAAGATTGGTCTGGCCATTCCGCCTAACAATGACGCCGATGTGTTTGCCCAGGACCTAGGGCTTATTGCCATTATTGAGAATGAGGAATTACTGGGCTTTAACATTGCCGTTGGCGGCGGTCTGTCTTCTACCCATGGCAACCCAGATACCTACCCAAGGCTGGCCTCGGTGCTTGGTTTTGTGAGTACCCAGGAGTCTGATGAGAAGCTGTTCAAGGCCGTGTATGAAGTCTTGACCGTGCAGCGTGATTTTGGCGATCGCTCAGACCGCAAGAAAGCCCGCGTGAAATACACCATTGACCGCATGGGCGTAGACGGCTTCCGGAAAGAGTTGGAAAGCCGCATCGGGTTTGACCTGGAGCCAGCAAGACCCTATGCCTTCAAGAGCCGCGTAGACCATTACGGTTGGAAGCAGAACGACAAAGGCTTGTGGTACTACACCGTGTTTGTGGAGAACGGACGCGTGGTAGATGAGGGAAATGCGGCCTTGAAATCTGCCTTTCTGGAGGTAGCCGAAACCGGGAAGGCCAACTTCAGGTTTACCTGTAACCAGAACGTGATCCTGAGTGACATCACCCCTGAAGACAAAGCCCTTATTGACCAGATTCTGGTAAAATACAACCTAGTGCTGCACACCGAGGGAGCCTCTTTGCTCAGGAAGAACGCTATGGCCTGCGTGGCCCTGCCTACCTGTCCTCTGGCCCTGGCAGAGGCACAGCGCTACCTGCCGCACCTCATTACCAAAATAGACGAACTGCTGGTGAAACACACCCTGCAGGATGAGGAGATTATTGTCAGGATGACCGGTTGCCCCAACGGCTGCGCGCGGTCCTATATGGCCGAGATCGGGTTTGTAGGCACCGCGCCTGGCCGCTACAACCTGCAGTTGGGCGCAGACGCGCAAGGGGAACGCCTCAACAAAATCTACCGCGAGAACGTGGATGAAACCGCCATTCTGCAAGAGCTAGACCAAGTGTTTGCCACCTTCAAACAGGAGCGCATTCCCGGTGAGCGTTTCAGCGAGTTCGCCAATCGGAAGTTAGTGTAGGCGCGGCAAGTTTCCGTTTTGGGCCTGTTTTTTAGAAAATGGGCCCAAAACGGAAATCTGCTTAGCAGCATTAAACTCCTTATTACTTATTTCATGCTAAAGTTGTACTTTAGTAGTATTCAGACTTCTCCACTAACCATCACCTATGGCCACTACCACTGTGAAAGAGCAAAATGAGTTGTTCCCGGTTTTCCTGAAACTGGAGCACCTGACCGTGCTGGTGGTGGGCGGAGGCTACGTGGGCACCGAGAAACTGACGGCATTGCTGCAGAATTCGCCCAGGGCCACCATTAAAGTAGTGGCCATTCAGTTCAGTGAAGAGGTACTGCAACTGGCCCTGGAGAATGAAAACATCACGCTGGTGGCCAAACCGTTCACCCCAGAAGACGTGGCTGGCGCCGATCTGGTGATTGTGGGCATCAATGACCGTCAGGCCAGCCGTGAGATCAGCCTGGAAGCCAAACGCCAGGGCAAACTGGTGAACGTAGCCGACCAGCCGGAACTGTGTGATTTCTACCTAAGCTCAGTGGTGCGCAAAGGCAGCCTCAAGATTGCCATCTCTACCAACGGAAAATCGCCCACGCTGGCCAAACGCCTGAAGGAAACCTTCCATGACGCCTTGCCTGAGGAACTGGACCAGGTACTGGACAACCTGCAACTCATCCGGAACCGCCTCAAAGGAGATTTCTCTGCCAAGGTGACCCAACTCAACGACATCACCAAAGTGCTGGCTACACAACCACCTGCTGTTCAAAAAAGACAGAACAAGGTTGGCTGGCTCCAGAAAGTTGGCTTTGGCGGTTTGTTTGCGTTGCTCTTTACCACGCTGGGGCTGGTGCTTTCGCCCTACCTTTCGTTGCAGGAGATAGGAACCTTTGCCACCTCTATTGACCCGCTATTTTACTGGATGATTGTGGCCGGCTTTGTGGCGCAGTTGGTAGACGGGGCCTTAGGCATGGGCTATGGCGTTACGTGTACCACCATTTTAATGTCGTTGGGGGTGAACCTACCTGCCATTAGTGGAAGTATTCATACCGCTGAGGTTTTCTCCAGCGGGGCCTCGGGCTACAGCCATTACAAGTTCGGGAACGTCAATAAAAAATTGTTCAAGGTGCTGTTGATACCGGGCGTGATTGGCGCCGTTTTAGGGGCCCTGTTACTGTCTTGGGTGGGGGAGGAGTACGCCGGGTACGTTCGGCCGGTGTTGGCCACCTATACTTTGATTCTGGGCGCCAGAATTCTCTATACCGCTTTCAGGAAAACGAAGGAACGCAAGAAAATAAAGAAAGCAGGACTACTGGCTGGTGCCGGTGGTTTTCTTGATTCGTTTGGAGGCGGAGGCTGGGGTCCGCTGGTGACCAGTACGCTAATTTCAAAGGGCCGTTCTCCACGTTTTGTGATTGGCTCAGTGAGCATCACGGAGTTCTTTGTGGCCCTGGCCAGTTCCTTGACGTTCTTTGCCATGCTGGGCCTGGAGCACCTGTCTATTATTCTGGGCTTGATTCTGGGCGGGGTCATAGCGGCTCCTATCGCTGCCCGTCTGGCCGGAAAACTGCCCCTCAAAACCATGTTCATTGCCGTAGGCTCCCTGGTCATTATCTGGAGCCTGAGAATCCTGCTGAAAGCGGTGGGCGTGTTTTAAGCCTGTTTTCGGGAAAACGGGCTTAAAACAGAAGTATGCCTCTTTGTCGTAGGGACAGGGCTCGACCTGTCCGCACGCAATGACTTATTTTGCTGGTTTTTTCTCCTGCGTAAACATCCCCCTACCCCCTTCATATGGGGAGTCCGTGGCGAAGATATTCTGTCTGGAATCTTGCTTAACTACACCTGCTGCATGGCTCCAGAAACGGTGTCCTGCTTTTCCACTTCGGCTAGCCAGTTGGAGAAATGATGGGAGATCTTTTCGCCCTCAATAATGAACCCATCATGGCCATAATTGGAGTCAATCTCTACATACGTGGCATAAGGCAGGTGGCGGGCCATGAACTGCTGTTGCTGTACGGGGCATAGAATATCACTGCTAATGCCAATAATCAAGGTCTTCTGCATTATGCCGGCCAGCACAGTCTCTAAACGGCCGCCGCGCCCGCGCGAAATATTGTGACTGTCCAGGGACTTAGTCAGAAACCAGTAGCTGTAGGCGTTGAAGCGGGCCACCAGTTTATCGCCTTGGTAGTTCAGGTACGAAGAAACGCGATAGTTATCCAGCTTTTCAGAGTCGTCGTCGGTTTGGTTCTGGGCCAGAATTTGGTAGTTGCGGTACGTAAGTATACCCAGGGCGCGGGCCGCTTTCAGGCCTTTGCTTCCGGCGGCAGGGGTAGACTGGCCCCAGGTGCCATCGGCTTCTAGCATCAGGCGCTGGGTGGTGTGAATACCAATGCCCCAAGTGCTTTCGGCGGCAGAGGTAGCCAACAGGAAGAGGTTCTCTGTCACATCAGGTTCGGTCAAGGCCCATTCCAGCACCTGATAGCCGCCACAACTGCCACCAGCCAGAATATGGATTTTCTCCAGCCCCAAATGTTCGCGCAACAAGGTATGCGCTTTCACCATGTCTCTGATGGTTATCTGCGGGAAGGTATGGTAATAAGGCTGCTGTGTCTCAGGGTTTATGCTCAAAGGGCCGGTGGTGCCGTAACAGGAGCCCAGAATGTTGGCGCAGACAATGAAGTGCTCAGTAGGGTTAATGACTTTATTTTCGCCCACAATCCCGTCCCACCAGTCCATTGGGTTTGAATTAGCGGTAAGGGCATGGCAAATCCAGACCACATTGCTTTTCTTTGCGTTGAGGGTACCAAAGGTATGGTAAGCGATGGTGAGTGCTGGAAGCGTTTGCCCGCCTTCTAATTCAAAAGGCTGGTTGTGTTGAAAATAATTCATGTAGTACCTTTAACTCTTACAAAGTAAAGACCTACAGGTGTAAAACCGTAATAAATATGATAAGAATTGAGATGAATCGGGTAGCCGGCGATTATGGTTTTGAAGCCAAAGACGCGAACGGCCATGTAATTGGCACTGACACCAGCTCGGAAGGCGGCGGCCAGAACTTCGGCGTACGCCCCATGCAGATGCTCCTGATGGCCCTGGGCGGTTGCAGCGGTATAGACGTAGCCATGATCCTGAAAAAGCAGCGGCAGGCCCTAACCGGCTTTAAAATGGATATCTCCGGTGAGCGCGAAGCCGGCAAAGAACCGTCGCTCTGGAAAACCGTGCACGTGGTCTTTGACCTGCAGGGCGACATTGACCAAACCAAAGCCGAACGCGCCTGCGAACTCTCCATGGAAAAATACTGCTCGGTGGCAGAAACCCTAAGAAGAGCCGGGGCCGAGATTACCTGGGAAGTACGCGTTACTGCGTAACGAATTCTGAGTCTTGAGTTCTGAGTTGGGGAAGATAAAAAAGCGTTTTGAGCCCGATTTAAGAAATACGGGCTCAAAACGCTGAAGCATAGCGGCGTTTATTATGGTTACACTGCTACCTTTACCGGCTGCCCTAGAAACGCTTTATCGCTCGTTCAAAAGACTCCGTAGCGTCCGGAGGACCTGCGAGCGTCTGTGCCAAATACTTCAGCAACGCAACTACCAGCCAGTGTAAACATCCCTCCTCGCCCCCTTCAAAGGGGGAGTATCTTCTTTTGTAAGGTGTTGCTACCTTTTGATAGCACATCAGCACATTAAACAATTAGCACATTACCCAAATGGAATACCACCCACTTACCCAGGCCATTAGAATACAAACCGAGCGAACCAATGAAATGGAGCACTCTACGCCTATGTTCCTGACCAGCAGCTTTATGTTTGACAACGCTGAAGAGATGCGGGCCGCCTTCGCCGATGAGTCTGATGACAACATTTACAGCCGGTTCAGTAACCCTACGGTGCAGGAGTTTACAGACAAGATGTGCGTGCTGGAAGGGGCAGAAGCAGGGCATTCTACGGCTTCTGGCATGAGTGCGGTGTTTGCCTCGTTTATGGCCCTGCTAAACGCCGGCGATCATTTACTGGCCTGCAATTCTATCTTCGGGAGCACGCATACCATCATCACCAAGTACCTGCCCAAGTACGGCATTGAGTATAGCTATGTGAGCGCAGACAACCCCGAGGAGTGGGAAGCCGCCATCAGGCCCAATACCAAAATGCTCTACATTGAGACGCCCACCAATCCCGGCCTGGATATTCTTGACCTGGAGGTGATAGGCAAGCTCACCAAAAAGCACAACATCATCCTGAACGTAGACAACTGCTTTGCCACGCCCGTAAACCAGCGGCCCATAGAATTTGGCGCTGATCTGGTGGTGCACTCAGCTACCAAGTGGATTGACGGACAGGGCCGGGTGTTAGGCGGTGTGGTAGTAGGCAAGAAAGAGTTGATTAAGGAGATTTTCCTGTTCTGCCGCAGTTCAGGCCCGGCCTTGTCGCCGTTCAATGCCTGGGTGCTGAGCAAGAGCCTGGAGACGCTGGATGTACGCATGGAGCGCCACGCTTCCAATGCCTTGTCCATTGCTACCAAGTTGGAAGGTCATCCCAAACTGGCCAGCGTGAAATATCCGTTCCTGCCCTCGCACCCCAAAATGGAAATTGCCAGAAAGCAGATGAAAAACGGCGGTGGTCTGTTCTGCTTTGAGCTGAAAGGCGGGCTGGAAAGCGGACGTAAATTCCTGGACAGCCTGAAACTGATGTCCCTCACCGCCAACCTGGGCGACACCCGCAGCATAGCCTCACACCCCGCCAGCACCACCCACGCCAAACTTACGGAACAGGAACGCCAGGCCGTAGGCATCACGCCCGGGTTGATCAGGATATCAGTGGGTCTGGAGTATGTAGATGATATCCTGAATGATATTCTGCAGGCGCTGGAACAGTGCTAGTTATTGGTTGTTCGTTTTCAGTTGTTAGTTCTCAGTTCTTGCCGGTAGGCTTTCAGTAGTAAAGGAATAATCTGGCGCATGTGTAGGCATGTATCAATAGGTTACAGACCCTCTTTTGTCATCCTGAAAGGATCTTGGTAGCGGACGGTGATGGCATTGAATACACGCTGCTGCCGTTCGCCCACAAGGTCCTTTCAGGATGACAGAGAGAGAATAGAGCATCAGGAAGGTGGGTAGATGCCAGCGGACGGTTGCTGCATAGAGAGTTACCTTAATTACAGAGGAGCGCCTGTTTTGGGCCTGTTTTCACAGAAACAGGCCCAAAACAGGCGCTCCCTTTTGTGTTGCACCGTAACTTACTTCTTAGGAATTTCTTACGGTTTGAGGTTTCCTTCAATAGAATCATCCAGGGTGACACCAATGGCGGCGCCCACGGCCTGCTTCGCGAACGCGATGGCATTGCCATGTTTGTTGTCCCAGTAATAGCCCCCGGATGGCACTACCTTGAGCACGGTGATTCTGGGATCATCCATGCCTTCGGTGAACCAGGTTTTAAGCATGGGGTTCCAGAGCTCCTTGATCATGGCTTTGTCTTTGCTCACCTCGGCGGTGCCGTGCACCGTTAAAAAGTCTGAGTATTTTGAACCTTGGAACATCAATTGCACGAACGGGTCGCGCTGCAGTTCTTCCACCTTATGTGAGTCATCTGAAGTCAGGAACCAGAAATTGCCGGCCTCGTCGGCTTTCAAGACTGCCATGGGTCGGGTATGGACGGGCTGGCCGGTGGTAATGCTGGTGCAGAAAAAACAGCTTTCGGCGCTCTTGGCCAGTTCCTTCATTTTGCGGGCGGCTTCTGGGCCCTGCAGGTCTTTTAGGTTATCCTCGGGTTGTTCACGGTTTATACTATCCATCGTTTTCTCGTTTATCTGTTTAGAAAGATGTACTCGTTTTGGCCGGACTCGGTTTTCTTTCTTGCTAAGACGTTTGCTTTCAATTAGAAAACAGAAACCCGTTTCCAGCCTGATTTTGAGAAAACAGGCTGGAAACGGGTTTGTTTTGAGCAGGAATAAATTCCCAGGCTTTTGGCTTACCTAAAAGCTATTCTTGATGCTGTTGTGCAGGCCTTTGGTGCTCCAGTAGCCGCTGGCAATAATTCTTCTAATGGTGTACAGCGGGTCCTGCGGATCACGCTTGGTGGCCAAAATATAGGCGGCCTCAAAACCACGTTTCTTCAATTCAGGTATCGCCTCTGGGTTCCAGAGCCCAAACGGATAGGCAAAGTATTTGATGGGTTTACCGGTGATGGCTTCCAGTTGCTTGGTGGGTTTCTCAATCTGGGTTACCCAGTCCTGGCCCTGGTATTTCTTCACGTTGTGGTGGTCATAGGTGTGCGAGCCAATCACGTGCCCGGCATCAGACAGTTCTTTGATCTGCGCTTTGGTCATGTAGTTGGGCCGGCCAATGGAAACGGTCATAATGAAGAATACCCCCTTGAAACCATATTTCTCCAGCGTGGGCTTGGCCACCGTGTATTGGTCCAGCTTGGTGTCATCAAAGGTGAGCATGATGGGCTTGGAGGGTAGCGGCGTGCCTTTGGTGAGGTAGTCCTGCAACTGGTCAGGCAAGATGGTATGGTACCCGCTGTCGGCCAGCATTTTCATCTGGGCTTTGAACTCGGCTACCTTTACAATGTAGTCTTTGCCTACTTTGCCGTCGCTGGCTTTCCACTCGCGTATCTGGTGGTAGCAGAGAATGGGCACCTGCGGACGGGCCAGCACCGTGGCGGCGGTAACGGGTTTGCTGTCAGAAGCCACAGGGGCTGGTTCAGAGACCTGGGTGCTTGCCTGCGGCTCAGTTGGCGCGGCTTGGCCGGCGGTGTTCACAATAGGCGCCGCTGTGGCGGCAGTGCCAGTTTCTTTTGTAGAATCTGGGGTAGAACAAGAAGAGAACCCGATGCCAGCAGATAGCACCAGTAACGTTAACGGGATGGTAAACAGACGCATGTAAACTAATAAATAAAGAAATCAGGCCAGGGAAGAGATACACCTGAGAAGGCCTTAACCTCCTTTAAATGAAGCCCTCCTTCCATTAGGTAATCTACTGAAAGAAGCGGTAAGTTGGAAGCATTTTGGCCAGGATAGGTAAAAAATACCTTCTTTTAGAGGGCTTACCAGTAACGGATAGAATTTTTGGGAAAGTTAGTCCTCTAGCGAACCGGCCGGCAATGGGTGAAATAAAAAAGGGCCTCACCACGGTGAGGCCCTTTTAGAGAACTGATATATATTAAAACTTAGGCAAGTTTCACATTTACAGCATTCAAACCTTTGTTACCTTCTTTCAGGTCAAAAGTTACTTCATCATTTTCTCTGATTTCGTCCACTAAGTTAGATACGTGTACGAAGTACTCTTCATTGGATTCTGCGTCTTTAATGAAGCCAAAACCTTTGGAATCATTGAAGAACTTTACTTTACCGTTTTTCATTATTGTGATATTATTGTATATGCAAAGATATTGATTATCTGGAGATTTCCGCATCCTTTTGGGATATTGTTGCGCAACGGACCCTAAAAGTTTTCAAAACGGCTGAATATGAGCAGGTAGGGAATCTATATACAGGAGCAATCCCGTGGTCTTCCTTGGAACCCATCCATCACGTTTTCCAACTGGCAACAAACCCTCTTTTAGAAACACACGGCTGTGGTTGGCAGAAGAATAAGGATTTGCCGTATGTTTAGGTTATAAACAAAAGTAGGGGAATAAACCTTTAAGACAGAATATATGCGTGAGAAGGCAACAGATACGGTGAAAGTGGGGTTGATTGGCTTCGGGATGGCCGGCCGTATTTTCCATGGACCGTTTATACACATGGTCAAAGGGTTGGAATTGACCCGAATACGGGAGTCACGGGAAGAAAACATCCAGATTGCCCGCAGTCGCTACCCACAGGCGCAGATCACCGCGCAGGCAGATGATATCATGAATGACCCTGCCATTGACCTGGTGGTGGTGGCCACGCCCAACGCCTCGCATTATCCTTTGGCTAAACAGGCGCTGCTGGCAGGAAAGCACGTAGTGGTGGAGAAACCCTTCACTACCACCATCCAGGAGGCCGATGAACTGATCCAACTGGCGCGCCAGCAGCAGAAAATACTCACCGTTTACCACAACCGTCGTTGGGACAGTGATTTCAAGACCGTCCAGAAGGTAGTGAACAGCGGCATGCTGGGCAACCTGGTGGAATATAAGGCGCATTTTGACCGCTTCCGGCCGGCCCTCAAAGGCAACACCTGGAAAGAGGAAGACGCGCCCGGCTCTGGTATTGTCTTTGACCTGGGTTCGCATTTAATAGACCAGGCGCTGGTACTTTTCGGGAAACCCAATGAGATTGCGGGAGATGTCAGGATTCAGCGCCCCCAGAGCCCAGTCATTGATAAATTTGAAGCCACCCTTTATTATGACCAAGTTACCGTCACGCTGTCGGCGGGGTTGCTGGTACGCGAACTGAGCCCGCGCTACACCCTGCACGGCGACCAAGGCTCGTTCCTAAAATATGGCCTTGACGTGCAGGAAAAAGCCCTCAATGACGGCCTATTGCCTCACCTGAGCCCCGACTGGGGCGTGGAGCCGGAGAGCATCTGGGGCCACCTGAACACGGAGCACCAAGGCCTGCATATAAAGGGCAAGATTGAAAGCGAAACCGGCCACTACCGCAGCTTTTATGAAAACGTATACCAGGCTATTATAGGAGAAGCCCCGTTGGCCGTTACCCCAGAACAGGCCCGGGATGTGATCAAGGTGGTGGAATTAATAAGCCAGAGCAGTGAAGAGAAAAGAAGGGTCGCTTTTGGGTAGGGGTAATGCTAGTTGTCTCTTTATGAATTCCAGTAGCTATGACAAGTAGAACATGAAAATAGGTGAAATTGTCGATTCTGAATCGTAAAGAAAATTTGCGAGACCATGTATGCTCAGTCCTGATTTATTAACAGGCAGTTAGTCCACTATCTCATGCAGTACATGATTTTACTAAAACTCTCCTCATAGATTGTTTCTGGCCTACTTTCCAACAAAATGGTAAAAACCAGTAAGTTTAGTACAGGCGACAAAGATGTGCTTTATTAAGCGGCACTAGACTGTGATTTGAAAATTACAGAGGGAAGACTGGCTTAGCCAGTCCTCCCTCTGTTAAAGGTAAGCAAGAACTTCTCACATCTATTTCTCATCAAGGCTGCCCGCCCCCGCCAGTAGAAGCGTAAATCTGACCGGTAGCGTAGCTGGCGTCACTGGCTGCTAGCTGTACATAGATGGAGGCCAGTTCGGCAGGTTGGCCGGGGCGGCCCATGGGCGTATCACCGCCAAACTGTTTTAATTTTTCTTGGGTGGCGCCGCCGCTAACTTGTAAGGGTGTCCAAATAGGGCCGGGGGCTACGCCATTCACGCGTATGCCTTTAGCGCCTAACTGCTTGGCCAAGGAGCGCACAAAACTGGTATTGGCGGCTTTGGTCTGAGCGTAGTCAAATAAGTCGGGTGAAGGATCGGTGGCTTGCTCTGAAGAGGTAGAGATAATCACCGAGCCAGGTTTGAGGTGCGGCAGGGCTGCTTTGGTAATCCAGAAGGGCGCGTAGATGTTGGTCTTCATGGTAGAGTCAAACTGCTCTGAGGTGATGTCCAGAATAGATTCCTGGGTTTGCTGGTAGCCCGCGTTGTTGACCAGAATGTCTAGCCCGCCCAGACCTTGCACTGCTTCTTCCACCAACTTCTGGCAAAAGGCTTCTTCGCGGATGTCACCTGGAATGGCGATGGCTTTTCGGCCCTCGGCTTCTATCAAGGCTATCACTTCTTGAGCGTCTTCTTCCTCGGTGGGATAGTAGTTGATGGCCACGTCAGCGCCTTCACGAGCGTAGGCGATGGCGGCGGCCCGGCCCATGCCCGAGTCTCCGCCGGTAATCAAAGCCTTTCGTCCCTGCAACCGGCCAGAGCCTTTATAACTTTTCTCGCCATGATCTGGTACTGGGTCCATCTTGCAAGCCAAGCCCGGCCAAGGTTGCTTCTGACCTTTAAAGGGCGGCTTCGGGTATTTGTCTACGGGATTCTCCAACGCATCTGCTTGAGATGGCTTGGTATTTTCTGATGCTTTCGCTTTTGTGTCTTTTTTTTGGTCTTTCATAGTATGGGTTGCTGAAAAGCAAATAAGGCATTCAGCAGCAAGTGTTGTCTAAGAAATGTGCTTCTTCAAACTGCCGCTGCTTTGTTGAACATTGCCATAAACTATACTATTTTCACTTGGAACAGTTGCTCCTGTTAAGCATATAACCAAAAGCCGTGGCAGGTGATAAGAAATGCCTACTGAGCAAAAGAACCACTACCATGTGTGGCGAATAAAACATAAACACACCTGGGCTTGCCGTTTAATTAATAGCCACTAATGTACAGAGGCCGTTTCCGCTTTCGTTTCCTGAAAACAGGCCCAAAACTAAAATACCCATAAAAGAAGAAGCCCGACCATTTGGCCGGGCTTCTTCTTTTATCTATAAATTCAACTGCTTAGTTGTTTCCCCAGCGCTTGCGCTCGTTCTCGTCTAAGTAGATTTTACGCATTCTAATGCTCTTAGGTGTTACCTCTAGAAGTTCATCTTTCTGGATGTACTCCATGCCTTCTTCCAGGGAGAATTGTTTCTTAGGAACAATCTTCACGTTGTTGTCAGAGCCAGAGGCACGCATGTTGGTCAACTGCTTTCCTTTCTGGATGTTGACGGTCAGGTCATTCTGGCGAGAGTGCTCTCCAATTACCTGGCCCATGTACACATCTTCACCCGGATCAACGAAGAACACGCCGCGATCCTGAAGCTTGTCAATAGAGTAAGCTGTTCCTGGACCAGTTTCCATCGCGATCAAAGAACCGTTGATACGGCCTGGGATAGCGCCTTTGAAAGGCTCATAGCTCTGGAAGCGGTGGTTCATGATGGCCTCACCAGCGGTAGCGGTCAACACGTTGTTACGCAGACCAATCAAACCACGGGCAGGAATGTTGAACTCTAAGTGCTGCAAGTCGCCTTTTGGCTCCATGATGGTTAGGTCACCTTTACGCTGGGTTACCAACTCAATTACCTTACCGGCAGACTCCTCAGGAACGTCCACTACCAGGTGCTCCATTGGCTCCATTTTCTGGCCGTCTACCTCTTTGAAGATTACCTGCGGCTGGCCTACCTGGAACTCATAACCCTCACGGCGCATGGTTTCAATGAGTACAGACAAGTGAAGGATACCACGGCCGTACACTAAGAACGTATCTTCTTTATCAGTCTCGTCAACGCGCAGGGCCAGGTTTTTCTCCATCTCCTTGAACAGACGGTCACGCAAGTGACGCGATGTTACAAACTTGCCCTCTTTCCCGAAGAAAGGAGAGTTGTTGATGGTGAACAACATGTTCATGGTTGGCTCATCAATCGCGATGCGCTCCAACGGCTCTGGGTTCTCAAAGTCTGCCAGGGTATCGCCAATTTCAAAGCCTTCAATACCGGTCACGGCGCAAATCTCGCCGGCAGATACAGACTCTACTTTTACTTTACCAAGGCCTTCAAACACCTGAAGTTCTTTGATCTTTACTTTCTTGATAGAACCGTCACGCTTGCAAAGGCTCATGTTGGCGCCCTCTTGCAAAGTGCCACGTTTCACGCGCCCAATGGCAATACGACCCACAAAGGAAGAATAGTCCAAAGAAGTGATCTGCATTTGCGGCGTTCCTTGCTCAGAAGGGGCCGGAGGGATCACTTCAATGATGGCATCCAGAAGAGGAGTGATGTTGTCAGTAGGCTTCTGGTAGTCTGTGCTCATCCAGCCTTGCTTGCTGGAACCGTACAGGGTCACGAAATCCAACTGGTCCTCAGTGGCGTCCAGGTTGAACATCAGGTCGAAGACCATCTCGTGTACTTCGTCCGGACGGCAGTTCTCTTTGTCTACCTTGTTTACTACCACAATTGGCTTCAGGCCTAACTGGATAGCTTTGCCCAGCACGAAACGGGTCTGCGGCATGGGACCTTCAAAGGCATCCACGAGCAGGATAACACCGTCGGCCATTTTCAGAACGCGCTCTACCTCACCTCCAAAGTCGGCGTGACCAGGCGTGTCAATGATGTTAATTTTAACACCGTTGTAACGCACAGATACGTTCTTGGAAACGATAGTGATACCGCGCTCCCGCTCCAGGTCATTGTTGTCCAGGATCAGGTCGTCGAAGTGTTGGTGGGCGTCAAAAATTTTTGAGGCGTGGATGATTTTGTCTACCAGCGTGGTCTTACCGTGGTCCACGTGGGCAATAATCGCGATGTTGCGGATACTTTGCATTCAGAGGTTGTTTTCAGCCCGCAAAGGTATGGGATTTCCGGGGCTTTTTTATACTTTTTGTTAAAAAAGGCCATCCATCCAATAACTTACAGGTTATTTAGTTGTTACAGGAAACAGGGAACCCCCTTCCTAAGTTCCTGAACGGTCTGCTTTTGGGCCGGTAGAAAAGCGCAGGCGCCACATCCGGTAAAGAAGCGGGTTCGTACGTTACTAATAGAAAGTCCTATTGTCTATATTTTAGAAGTCTATGAAACCTAGTATAATTTTTTCCATGTTCGCTTTTGCCTGGCTTTTAGCCGGGTGCGCCAAAACAGACCCCTCCCGCACCACAGCCTCCTCGGGCCAACAGCCCCTTACTGCCCAACAGACCCAGAACCTGAACCGCACCGATCTGCTGGACACCTTGCCCAAGTCTGATGAAGAGTGGAAAAAGATCCTGACCTCTGAGCAGTACTATGTGTTGCGCGAAAAAGGCACCGAGCGCGCCTTCAGCGGCCCTCTGAACAATAACAAGCAGAAAGGCATCTACTCCTGCGCTGCCTGCGGAAACCCTATGTTCAGCTCAGACACCAAGTTTGACTCCGGGACCGGCTGGCCTAGTTTCTATAAACCGCTTAACAGCGCGGCCGTGTTGGAAGAACCAGATACCACAGACGGGATGCTGCGCACCGAGGTACTCTGCGCCCGCTGTGGCGGTCACCTGGGCCACGTCTTTGATGACGGGCCCAAGCCCACTGGCCTGCGGTATTGCCTGAACTCTGCGGCCCTTAAATTCGCCAAGAGCTAAGCCGTATATGAGTTAAAGATCTCCTGCGGATTATCCTCCCACTAGGAGTTATGAAATAAGCCCGGTCTGTTTTAGGCCTGTTTTTGAGAAAACAGGCCTAAAACAGACCGGGCTTATTTTTGCACAAGGCTCAGGTTATTGTTGGGAAGCTCCACCTATAGAATAGATGGCACAGGTGCCGGCTTGGGTTCTCATGGATGGTCTTCACCTTAAAATTCATTCTTTAATACTATCCTTATTATATTATTTGTAATCCTGAAAGGACCTTGTGGGCGAACGGCAGTAACGCGTAATCCGTGCCATTACCGTTCGCTACCAAGATTCTTTCAGGATGACAAAAAGGGGAGAAAGAGAGAAAGAGAAATTAAAAGAGAGGGAATGTGGGGAAAGATAAAAAGAGTGAGAAAAAGAGAAAGTAGGGCATCTGAAATGAGACTGTCGCCAGTGTCTGCTTGCCCGAGGATTGTAGGCGAATTCCCTTTTATCTAGCATGTCAAATAAGGGACAATATAAAAGGAAACTCCCGGTGTGTTTTAAGCCTGTTTTTCTAAAAACAGGCTTAAAACACACCGGGAGTTTAGGGCACCAGTCTTAGTTCCTGAGGTTACATTTTCAGGCGGTAGCCTACCATCAGTTCATGGGAGCCGGAGCTGTAGTTGCGCATAGGAGAGACCGTGATGTCATAGGAATAAGACACCTGGTACTGGCCCAGGAACTGGCAACCCACCAAGCCTACCAAGGCATCCTGGGTGCGGTAAGAAAGTCCGGCCCACACCTGGTCATCTGCTTTGGTTTTCTTCCGCTTACTAAAGTTGTAAATGCCTTTCACGTTCAGGTCTGCCTGCAGCGGAGCAGGGCCGGCATATTTCAACAACAGGGACGGGGCCACGGTGATGTTCTTCTGCACCTCAAAATTATAGCCCCCAGACATGTACAAGTGTCTGGTTAAGCGGCTGCTCTCAGTAGTGTTCTCGGCTTCAAATATCTTGTTGCCCAGTACCTGAAACAGAGAAATACCCACATAAAACTGCTCACTGTGCAGAAAGGTGCCAATAGTCAGGTCAGGCATAAAGGAGTTGATCATGCCGGTGCTGGTGACAGGGTCAATGCCGTTAGAGTTGTCTGCCAACTGTACCTTGTTGGGGTCAAACTTGAACTGCTGGAACCCGGCAAAAACACCAGAGGAAAGAAACAGTTCGCGGCTCAAAGGCACGTGGTAGGCATAAGACGCCAACACCGCCGACCGGGTAGTAGGGCCGGTTTTGTCGGTGTAGGCGTACCCGCCGGCCCCGTGGAAGGCTTTGAGCCTTCTGCGGTTTCCACGGGACCTTTGGTGCTGGAAGAGCGCCGTTTCTCCGCTCACGTAAAAGGTCTTGGGCGCGCCCTCAAACCCTACCCACTGGTTCCGGAAGCCGGCTTTCACGTTCAGGTCCTTTTCATACCCCGCCACCGCCGGATTAAGCAGGAAATAGTTAGTCATGTACTGACTGGATATTGCCCTCTGCTGGGCCACTGCAACCGTGGCGCCAAGCAGAAAGATTAAAATAAACAGGTGCTTTTTCATATAGCTGATGATGAGTTATTAGCTAAAAACTATCGCATGATGGTAACAGACTTCTTAAGCGCGGGCTGGCCGTTGCCAAGCTCAATGATGGTGTAGTAAGTACCCACCGGAAGCGCCGCCCCGTTATAGGTTCCGTCCCATGCCTTTTGATAGCCTCTGGACTCAAACACCTTACTTCCCCAGCGGTTGTACACTTCCACTTTACAGCTTGGGTACAGCACCGATAGGTTTTTGAGCACCCACAGGTCATTGATGCCATCGCCGTTAGGCGTGAAACCGTTCGGAATCTCCAGCTCAGCCGAGGCATCAATTTTGAAAGTAGTTTCTGTAATACAGCCGTTACTGTCTTTCACCAACAGCGAGTGCGTTCCTTCTTTCAGGCCAGAGAAAGTCTGGGTAGTGGAGAAGGTGCCGTTGTTAAGCATAAAGGTGTAAGGCGCCGTACCCCCGGTAACTGAGGTAATCTCAGCGTTGCCTAGGTTACTGCCGTTCAAGGTCTGGATGACCTGGGCCACCGTTACCTTAATAGGTTGTGGTTCTTTCACCTCTACGCTGCCAATAGTAATGGAGCAGGTAGCAGAGAATCTGGTCACCACCTGGTACACACCGCCGGCCAGGTTGTTGAACACCGGCTCTTTCTGGAAGCTCACCCCATTATTGATGCTGTACTCCGTCTGGGTGTCTCCGCCAACGGTAGAGATAGTGATTCTACCGTTTTTCTCACCAGCACAGGTTATGTGCTGCACAGCCGCCACTTTGCTTTCCACCTTGCCTATCGTGACAGATTGAGCGTAGGTACAGCCATTGGCATCTTTCACCGTTAACTGGTAAGTGCCCGCCGATATGCCTGTCAGAGTAGCTGAGGTGGAGAAATTCACGCCATCCAGGGAGTAGCTGTAAGGAGCGGTTCCACCAGTCACTTGGTCTATCGTCACCTGGCCTTCAGTCTGTCCGCAGCCCGCCGCCTTGATGGTTGCCTTAAGGGCGGTAGGTGGCAGGCTGTTGGTAAGAGTAGTAGATTTCACCAGTAAGCAGCCTTGGGCGTCTTTCACCGTCACCTGGTAGGTACCAGCCGCTAAGCCGGTGAACTCTGGTGACCCCTGGAAGGTAGTGCCGTTGATGCTGTACTGGTAAGGGCTCTGACCGCCTACTACCTGACTGATAGAGATCCGGCCATTGTTGTTTCCACAGCTAGAATTGATCCCCGCCATAGCGAAGGACTGAACCCCGGCGCTGTTGGTGACCACCTGAGTCTGGGTGAAGAGACAGCCTTGCGCATCTTTCACGGTAACGGTGTAAGAACCGGCTGTTAAGTTAACGAAGGTGGCAGACGTTTGGAAGGTGGTACCATTGATGCTGTAGCTCAGCGGCCTTACGCCTCCGGTTACCGTGCCCACCGTGATGGAGCCATTCTTTCCGCCGCAGGTTTCCTGCGTGGCAGAGACAACCGCCTCAGTGATTCTGGTAGTGGCCACTGTTACCGTGAAGAAGGCTACGCAGTTATTGGCATCTTTTACATACACCTTGTGGTCTTTAGGGGCCAGCGCGGTGAAGGTATTGGAAGCCTGGAAGCTGGTGCCGTCCAGTGAGTACGTGTAAGGAGCCGAACCACCGGTTGAAGAAGTGATAGTGATGGTTCCGTTGTCTGTACAAGAGGCAGGCGTGGTAGACGAGGTTATGGCCGTTACGCCGCCTTGGTTGCCAACCGTTACCTGTTTCACTACGGTACAGCCGTTGGCGTCTTTCACCGTCACCGTATAGGCACCCGCCATCAATGACCCGAAGGTGGCCGAACTTTGGAAGGTGGAACCGTCTACCGAGTAAGTGTATGGAGCGGTTCCGCCGGTTACGTTGCTAGCCGTGATGCTGCCGTTGCTGCCGCCGCAGGTACTGGAAACGGAGGCAAGCGTGAAGGCTGTCGGACCTTCCACTCCTTCCACGGTTACTTTTCTGCTGAAGATACAGCCGTTGGCATCTTTCACCTGAATGGTGTAAGTACCAGCTGCCAGATCTGCCAGGGTAGAAGAGGCTTGGTAGGTAGTTCCGTCTTTGCTGTAGCTATAAGGTGCTACGCCGCCGGTTACGTCACTAATTGCCACCTGTCCATTGGCATTGCCGCAAGAAGAATTACGAACTGTGAACCTGAAGTCAGAAGGACCAGAAGAATTGCCCACCACAACTTCTTCAGAGTAGGTGCAATTGCTGGAGTCTTTCACCACAACAGTATAAGAGCCAGTGGCTAGCGAGGCGAAGACAGAAGCGCTTTGGAAAGCAGAACCGTTCAGGCTATAGGTATAAGGAGCCGTTCCGCCGGTTACCACGTTCACGGTTATTTTACCGTTGCTGTTGTTACAGGTGGCGGCTTCCGTGGCAGCAGTAAGGTCCGTCATTTTTGGAACCTCGCTTACCTGAACTAGAGTAGTGAAGGTACAACCCTTGGCGTCTTTCACCGTGATGGCATGATTGCCCGGGGTCAACCCAGAGAAAGAAGCCGAAGCCTGGAAGCCTGAGCCATCCTTGCTGTAGGTGTAAGGGGCGGTGCCACCCGTCACTGTGCCAACCGTAATGCTACCGTTGTTGTTTCCGCAGGTAGTGGCGGTGGTGGTGCTGGCAAAGGCGGTAGGAACGTTCTTGTTAATGACTACTTCCTCTGTGGCCGTACAGCCGTTGGCGTCTTTCACCGTGACGATGTAGGTGCCTGAGGCCAGTGCGGCAAAAGTAGCCGAAGCCTGGAAGGTAGTGCCATTAATAGAGTAGGTGTACGGAGCAGTTCCGCCGGTTACGTTTCCTGCCGTAATGCTACCGTCGTTGTCCTGGCAGCTGGCCGGGGCCGAAGAAGCCGCCACCGCTGAAGGACCAGCGATGTCAGAAACGGTGAAGGCTTTAGCGAAGGTACAACCATTGGCGTCTTTCACCGTGATGGTGTAAGAACCCGCTTTTAAGGCTGTGAACGTAGCTGAGGCCTGGAACGTGGTACCGTCTACAGAGTAAGTGTAAGGAGCGGTTCCGCCGGTGGTGGCAGTGATAGCCAAATCGCCGTTGCTGCTGCCACAGGTAGAAGCCCTCAGGGAAGCTACCAGGTCGGATGGGCCCGCCACGTTTCCAACGGTGATCTGCTGCGCAATGGTACAGCCATTGGCGTCTTTCACCGTGATGGTGTGGGTGCCAGCCAATAACCCGGAGAAGGTAGAAGAAGCCTGGAAGCTTACTCCATCTTTACTGTAGGTGAATGGAGCAGTTCCGCCAGTCACTGTGCCTGCCGTGATGCTACCGTTGCTGTCGCCGCAAGTAGAGGAGACAGAGGTTAGGGCAAGGGCAGTAGGGCCAGGAATGTTCTCAACTGCTATCTGTTTCACTATAGTACAGCCATTGGCGTCTTTCACCGTGATGGTGTGGGTGCCGGCGGCTAATCCCGTGAAAATGTCAGAAGCCTGGAACGTGGTTCCGTCCTTGCTGTAGGTGTAAGGAGCGGTGCCGCCGGTGATACCGGTCACGGTTACCTGCCCGTTGCTGGCGCCACAGGTAGAAGCGGTAGGTGCCATGGCAAAGGCCGAAGGTCCGGCTATGTCATCCACTTTTACCGCTTTCGTGATCACGCAGCCATTGGCATCTTTCACAGTGAGGATATAGTCCTTAGCGGTCAACCCAGTGAACGTAGCCGAAGCCTGGAACGTGGTGCCGTTGATAGAATAGGTATAAGGAGCAGTTCCGCCGGTTACTTCTGTTACAGTTACCACTCCGTTGGGGCTACCGCAGGTAGAGGCGTTGGTAGAAGCGATGATAGCCGTAGGGCCTGGGATATCCGTCAGGACTACCGCACGGGCAAACGTACAGCCTTTCGCATCCTTCACCGTGATCGTGTGCGTACCAGCCAGCAACCCGGAGAAAGTAGCCGCAGTCTGGAAGGTCACGCCATCTTTGCTATAAGTGTAAGGAGCCGTACCACTGGTTATTGCGCCAATGGTAATGCTGCCGTTAGTGCTTCCGCAGGTAGAGGCGGCAGTAGTGCTGGCAAAGGCGGTAGGTACGTTGGTTCCTACGGTCACCGAGCCAGTTACCAAGCAGCCATTTGCGTCTTTGGCAGTGACCGTGTAGGTGCCAGCCTTAAGCGCCGTGAACGAAGCAGAGGCTTGGAAGGTGGTACCGTTGATGGAATAGGTGTAAGGGGCTGTTCCACCGGTTACCGTTCCCACTGTGATACTTCCGTCATTGTTCTGGCAACTGGCCGGGGCCGAGGTAGCCGCTACTGCGGTAGGTCCTGCAATGTCAGAAACAGTGAAGGTTCTGCTGACCATACATCCGTTGGCGTCTTTCACCATGATGGTGTAGGTACCCGCTTTCAGACCGGCGAAAGCCGTAGAAGCCTGGAAGTTCACGCCATCCTTGCTGTAGGTGTAAGGAGCCGTTCCGCCGGTTACATTACCAATAGTCAGGGTGCCGTTGCTGCTGCCACAGGTAGAGGAAACAGCGGTAGCTACCACGTCAGTAGGTCCGGCAATGTTCTCCACCACCACTTTCTTCACCAAGGTACAGCCGTTGGCGTCTTTCACGGTCACGGTGTATTCTCTGGCCATAAGGGAGGCAAAAGTAGCCGAAGCCTGGAACGTGGTCCCATCTATGCTAAACGTGTAAGGAGCGGTTCCGCCAGTAACGCCATCAACCATGATAGAGCCGTTGCTGTTTCCGCAGGTAGAGGCATTGGCGGCCAGGGTCAAGCCGGTAGGTCCGGCAATATCTTCCACTTCTACTTTCTTGGTGATGGTACAACCGTTGGCGTCTTTCACCGTGATGGTGTAGGTGCCAGCCAGTAGCCCACTGAAAGAATTAGAAGGTTGGAAGTTTGCGCCGTCCTTGCTGTAAGAGTAAGGAGCAGTACCGCCTGTGACAGTCCCAATGCTGATGCTACCGTTGCTGCTTCCGCAGGTAGAAGAAATTTCACTTGCTATAAACGCTGAAGGTCCTGCAATGTCAGAAATGGTGTAGCTCTTGGTGAAGATACAGCCATTCGCATCTTTCACCGTGATGGTGTGCGTGCCGGCATCTAAGGAACCGAAGGTAGCGGACGCCTGGAAGGTAGTGCCGTCCATGCTGTAGGTGTAAGGAGCGGTGCCACCGGTTACGCCACTAACAGTAAGAGAAGCATTGCTGTTACCGCAGGTAGAAGAACTCAAGGACGCCACCAGATCAGAAGGACCGGCAATGTCACTTACTTTCACTGGTGCAGCGTAGATACAGCCCTTGGCATCCTTTACCGTAATGGTGTGCGTGCCGGCAAGTAAGCCAGAGAACGTAGCCGAAGCTTGGAAGGTGATACCGTCCTTGCTGTAGGTGTAAGGAGCCGTACCACCGGTTATAGATCCAATAGTAAGACTGCCATTGTTGGCACCACAAGTAGAAGCTACTGTAGAACTGGCAAAAGCGGTAGGCACGTTGGTTCCAATGGTCACCGAGCCAGTCACCAAGCATCCGTTCGCATCTTTAGCGGTTATGGTATAGGCGCCAGCCTTGAGCGCCGTGAAAGAGGCAGAGGCTTGGAAGGTAGTACCGTTGATCGAGTACGTGTAAGGAGCAGTGCCACCGGTTACCGTACCTACGGTGATACTTCCGTCGTTGTCCTGGCAGCTAGCTGGTAGAGAAGAAGCGGCTACGGCCGTTGGACCAGCAATGTCAGAAACGGTGAAGCTTCTGCTGACAATACATCCGTTGGCGTCTTTCACCGTGATGGTGTAAGTGCCCGCTTTTAAATCATCAAAAGCCGTAGAAGCCTGGAAGTTTACACCATCTTTACTGTAGGTGTAAGGGGCGGTTCCGCCCGTCACACTGCCAATGGTCAGGGTGCCGTTACTGGCTCCGCAGGTAGAAGAAACGGTGTTCGCTAGAACATTAGTTGGGCCGGCAATATCCGTCACTACTACTTTGTTGCTGAAGGTACAGCCGTTGGCGTCTTTCACCGTTACGGTATATTCTCTGGCTAACAAGGCGGTAAACGTGGAAGAACTTTGGAAAGTACTTCCATCTATGGTGAAGGTGTAAGGGGCCGTTCCGCCGGTAACACCGCTAACCGTGATGGTGCCATTGCTGCTGCCACAGGTAGAGGCAACTGAGGCTAGGGTCAGGCCGGTTGGTCCGGCTATGTCTTCTACTTTAATTTGTTTCACTACCGTACAGCCGTTGGCATCCTTCACCGTGATGGTGTGCGTGCCAGCCAACAGACCACTGAAAGTAGCCGAAGCCTGGAAGTTCACCCCGTCCTTGCTATAAGTATAGGGAGCAGTTCCGCCGGTAACAGCGGTTACCAACAAGCTTCCGTTAGAACTGCCACAAGTAGAAGAGGTAGCACTGGCAGTAAAACCGGAAGGTCCGGCAATATCTGTGATGGTAAAGGTCTTGGTAAAGGTACATCCGTTGGCATCTTTCACCGTGATGGCATGGGTACCAGCCATCATTCCTGCAAAAGCAGTAGATGCCTGGAAGTTCACGCCATCTTTACTATAGGTATAAGGAGCGGTTCCGCCGGTAACATTAGAAACCACTAACTCAGCATTGCTGCTGCCACAAGTAGAAGATCTCAAGGAAGCCACTAGATCTGACGGTCCGGCAATATCTCTTACCTGTACCGGTGCAGCGTAAATACAGCCCTTCGCATCTTTCACGGTAATCGTGTGCGTGCCAGCCATCAGTCCAGAGAAAGTGGCCGAGGCCTGGAACGTAGTGCCGTCCTGGCTATAGGTATAAGGAGCCGTCCCGCCAGTTACCCCGTTTACAGTGATGCTACCGTTGGGGCTGCCGCAAGTAGAAGAGCTGGTAGTGCTGGCAAAGGCAGTTGGTACGTTGGTTCCTACAGTGATAGAAGCCGTTACCTGACAGCCGTTCGCGTCTTTAGCCGTTACCGTATAGGTGCCCGCCTTGAGCGCCGTGAACGAAGCCGAGGCCTGGAACGTGGTGCCGTTGATGGAGTACGTGTACGGGGCAGTTCCACCGGTTACGGTGCCTACCGTGATGGTCCCGTCATTGTCCTGGCAACTGGCTGGGGCCGAAGTAACGGCTACGGCCGTTGGACCGGCAATGTCAGAAACAGTAAAGGCTTTGGAGAAGGTACAACCGTTGGCGTCTTTCACGATGATCGTGTGGCTGCCGGCAAGTAGGGAGGTAAAGGTTGCCGAAGCCTGGAAGTTCACGCCGTCCTTGCTGTAGGTGTAAGGTGCTGTTCCGCCAGTGACGCTACTGATGGTCAAAGATCCATTTTTCGCCCCGCAGGTAGAAGACTCTGCCGTGGCAAGCAAGTTAGAAGGTCCTGCTATGTCAGTTACTGTTACTTGTTTGCTATAGGTACAGCCGTTGGCATCTTTCACCGTGATGGTGTAAGTGCCGGCCAGTACGGCAGTAAAAGTAGCAGAGGCCTGGAAGGTAGAACCGTCTATGGCAAACGTGTAAGGGGCGGTTCCGCCGGTTACGCCACCTGCCGAGATGGAGCCGTTGCTGCTTCCGCAGGTAGAGGCTACCGAAGTAAGCGTCAAGCCTGCAGGTCCTGCAATATCCGTCACCGTAATGGCCTTGCTGAACGTACAGCCGTTGGCATCTTTTACAGTAATGGTATGATTGCCTGCCAACAGCCCACTGAAAGCAGTGGAGGCCTGGAAGTTGACCCCGTCCTTGCTGTAGGTGTAAGGAGCAGTGCCGTCTGTTACTAGTTCTACTGTAACGGTGGCATTGCTGGCGCCGCAGGTAGAAGCGTTGCTGGCAAGACGCAGCGCGCTTGGGCCTTTTATGTCTTCCACCACTATGGATTGTGAGGCCTCACAGCCGTTGGCATCTTTCACCGTGATGGCATAGGTGCCGGCCAGTAAGTTGTTGAAGCTGGTAAAGGCCTGGAAAGTTACCCCGTCTTTGCTGTAGGAGTAAGGAGCCACACCACCGGTGACGCCGCTAATGACAACGCTTCCGTTGGCGCTTCCGCAGGTACTGCTGTTGGCAGCCACGGTAAAGGAAGGACCGGCAATGTTGCTTACCGCCACTCCCTGGCTAAACGTACAGCCTTTGGCATCTTTCACGGTGATGGTGTAGGTGCCAGCTGCCAGGGAAGCAAAGGTAGTAGAGGCCTGGAAGGTGGTTCCGTTAATAGAGTAGGTGTAAGGAGCCGTTCCGCCGGTGACAGCACCAATGGTGATGCTGCCGTTGCTCCCACCACAGGTGGAAGTAACCGTAGAGCTGGCAAAAGCGGTTGGCACATTCTTGCCCACCGTTACGGAAGCAGTCACCTGGCAGCCGTTGACGTCCTTAGCCGTCATGGTGTATGTACCGGAAGCGAGTGCCGTGAAGGAAGTTGAAGCCTGGAACGAGGTGCCGTTGATGGAATAGGTATAAGGAGCGGTTCCTCCGGATACCGTACCCACCGTGATGCTTCCGTCATTGTTCAAGCAGCTAGCCGGGGCCGAAGAAGCCGCTACCGCGGTAGGGCCAGCGATGTCAGAAACGGTAAACGCCTTGCTGACCGTACAGCCGTTGGCGTCCTTCACGATGATGGTGTGGCTGCCGGCAAGCAAGTTGTTGAAAGTTGCTGCCGTCTGGAAGTTCACACCGTCCTTGCTGTACGTGTAAGGGACCGTACCTCCGGTCACGTTACTGATGGTTAAACTACCATTATTCGCGCCGCAGGTAGAAGAGGTAGTACTGGCCACCAGATCACTTGGGCCGGCAATGTTGTCTACCGTTACCTTCTTGCTGAAAATACAACCATTAGCATCTTTTACTGTGATGGTGTGCTCTCCGGCTGCAATGCCACCAAGTGTGGCTGAGCTCTGGAAAGTACCACCATCTACGGCAAACAGGTAAGGGGCTGTGCCGCCGGTTACTCCATTGATGGTAACAGAACCATTGCTGGCGCCGCAGGTGGAAGAAAGGGTAGCTAAAGTTAAACCAGCTGGTCCGGCAATATTCTCCACCACTATCTGCTTGGCGAGGGCGCAACCATTGGCATCTCTTACTGTGATGGTGTAAGTGCCGGCCAATAAATTACTGAAAGTAGAAGAGGCCTGGAAGTTCGCACCATCCTGGCTAAAGGAGTAAGGAGCAGTTCCCCCGGTAACAGCACCCACCGTGATGGTTCCATTAGTAGCCCCGCAGGTAGAAGATTGCGCGGCAAGGGTAAAGGAAGGACCTGCAATATTGGTCAAGGTAACATCCTCGGTGAACGTACAACCATTGGCGTCTTTCACGGTGATGGTGTGGGTGCCAGCGGCTAAAGAACCAAAAGTGGCCGAAGCCTGGAAGGTGCCTCCGTCTACGCTATAGGTATAAGGGGCGGTACCGCCGGTCACGTTGGTCACGGTGAACTCCGCGTTGCTGTTACCGCAGGTAGAGGCTTTGGTAGAAGTAGCCAGATCTGAAGGACCTGCAATGTTGCTCACATTTACCTGCGCGGCAAACGTACAGCCTTTGGCATCCTTTACAGTAATAGTATAGGTAGTAGCCATTAGCCCGGCAAAAGTAGCCGAGGCTTGAAAGGTGGTTCCGTTTTTACTGTAGGTATAAGGAGCTGTTCCTCCGGTTACGCCGGTGATAGTGAGGCTACCGTTGGAGTTGCCACAGGTAGAGGCAATGGTACTGCTGGCGAAGGCGGTGGGTACATTGGTACCAACCGTTACTGAAGTAGTCACCCGACAACCGTTGGCGTCTTTGGCCGTCACGGTATAGGTTCCGGCGGCCAGCGCTGTAAAGGAGGCAGAGGCCTGGAACGTAGTACCGTTGATTGAGTAGGTATAAGGAGCGGTGCCACCCGTTACCGTGCCTACTGAGATGGTGCCGTCATTGGCGCAACCTGCCGGGGCCGAGGTGGCGGCCACTGCCGTAGGACCAGCAATGTCAGAGACAGTGAAGGCTTTAGTGAAAATACAGCCGTTGGCGTCTTTTACCGTGATGGTATAGGTGCCCGCCAGGATTCCGGAGAAAGTAGCCGAAGTCTGGAAATTCACGCCATCCTTGCTGTAGGTGTAAGGAGCGGTTCCGCCGGTTACCACACTCATAGTAAGGCTACCATTATTGGCACCGCAGGTTGAAGCAGTGGAATTAGCTAATAAGTCACTTGGGCCGGCAATGTTTTGCAGAACAATTTTCTTACTGAAGGTACAGCCATTGGCGTCTTTCACCGTGATGGTATGCTCTCCGGCTGCCAAGGCTGTAAAGCTAGAAGAGGTCTGGAAAGAGCCTCCGTCCAGAGCAAATGTGTAAGGAGCGGTTCCGCCGGTTACCCCACTGGCGTTGATGGTGCCATTGGCATTGCCGCAAGTGGTAGAAGTAGAAGCTAAGGTTAAACCAGTTGGACTGGCTATGTCAGACACGGTCACTTGCTTGGCTAAAGTACAGCCGTTGGCGTCTTTCACCGTGATGGTATAAGAACCCGCCGCCACTGCCGCAAAGGTAGCGGAGGCCTGGAAGTTGGTGCCGTCAATACTATAAGTGAAAGGGGCAGTTCCAGCAGTTACGGCGTTTACGGTTATGCTTCCGTTGCTGGCCCCGCAAGTAGTAGACTGGGTTGCCAGGGTGAAGGCAGGGCCTGCTACATTTTCGATGGTGACTACTTTTGAAATGGTACAGCCGTTGGCGTCTTTCACCACGATGGTATGGCTGCCAGAGGCAAGCGCCGCAAAGGTGGAAGAAGACTGGAAGCTACCTCCGTCTACGCTGTAGGTGTAAGGAGCAGTTCCGCCTGTGACACCAGTCACGGTAAGTTCAGCGTTACTGTTTCCGCAGGTAGAGGCTTTGGTAGAGGCAACCAGATCCGTGGGGCCTGCTACATCGGTTACAGACACTGTTTGGCTGAACACGCAACCCTTGGCGTCCTTAACGGTGATGGTGTAAGTTTTGGCCAGCATGCCTGTGAGGGTGGCAGCCGACTGGAAGTTCACGCCATCCTTGCTATACGTGTAGGGGGCAGTGCCGCCGGTAACAGAAGTAATGGTAACCGTTCCGTTGCTGTTGCCGCAAGTAGAGGTAGTAGCAGTGGTGGCAAAGGCAGTGGGTACGTTAGTTCCTACATTGGTAGAAGTAGTTACCTGGCAACCATTCGCGTCTTTGGCAGTGACAGTATACGTACCGGCAGCCAGCGCCGTGAAGGAAGTTGAAGTTTGGAACGTGGTGCCGTTGATGGAATAGGTGTAAGGGGCAGTACCACCCGTTACCGTACCCACGGTGATACTTCCGTCATTAGTACAACCAGCCGGGGCAGAAGTAGCAGCAACGGCGGTAGGACCAGCGATGTCAGAAACGGTGAAACCCTTGGCGAAGGTACAGCCATTGGCATCTTTCACGGTAATGGTATAGGAACCCGCCAGCAGCGAACCAAAGCTAGTGGAAGCCTGGAAGTTCACGCCGTCTTTGCTGTACGTGTAAGGGGCGGTTCCGCCGGTGATACTGCCAATAGTTAAGACACCATTGTTTCTTCCGCAGGTAGAGGCTGTTGAAGTAGCCACCAGGTCAGAAGGACCCGCAATGTTGGTAACGGTGGTTTGTCGGGTAACGGTACAGCCGTTGGCGTCCTTCACTGTAATGGTGTAGGTGCCGGCCAGTAGTCCGGAGAAAGTAGTAGAAGCCTGGAAGTTCGTTCCGTCCTTGCTGTAGGTGTACGGGGCCGTTCCTCCAGTGACTGCGCCTACCGTAATGGTGGCGTTGCTGGCTCCGCAGGTGCTGGAAGCATTGGTGAGGCTAACGCTGGTGGGGCCTGCAATGTCAGAAACTGTCACCGCTTTGGCGAAGATACAGCCATTGGCATCTTTGACCGTGATAGTGTGCGTGCCCGCCAACAATCCGGAGAACGTAGCAGAAGTCTGGAATGTGCTTCCGTCTTTGCTATAGGTATAAGGAGCAACTCCTCCGGTCACGCCGCTAACCGTTACGCTACCGTTAGTGGCGCCGCAGGTAGAAGAAGTAGTATTGGCAGTAAAGGCGGTAGGACCGGCAATGTCAGAGACGATGAAGCTTTTAACAAAGGTACAGCCGTTGGCATCTTTCACCGTGATGGTGTAAGAACCTGCCAACAAAGAACCAAAAGTAGCCGATGCCTGAAAGTTGGTGCCGTCCTTACTGTAGGTATAAGGGGCGGTTCCGCCAGTTACCACTCCTACGGTCAACTCGCCATTAGTGCTACCACAGGTAGAGGCCCTGGAAGAGGCGGCCAGGTCTGAAGGGCCAGGTATGTTGGTAACCTGCACCTGTTGCACCGTGGTACAGCCATTGGCATCTTTCACCGTGATAGAATAGGTGCCGGCGGCCAAACCTGAGATAGAAGAAGAAGTCTGGAAGGTAGTGCCGTCTTTACTATAGGTGTAAGGAGCCGTACCGCCAGATACAGAATTGATGGAGATACTGCCGTTGCTGGCCCCGCAAGTAGAAGAGGCTGCCGCAAATGCAAAATCGGTAGGACCGGCAATGTTGGTCAACGTTACTGATTTGGTGGTAATACAGCCATTGACATCTTTTACCGTGATGGTATGCGTACCTGCGGCCAAACCTGAGAAAGCGGCCGAGGCCTGGAAGGCACCCCCATTTATGCTATAAGTGTAAGGAGCGGTACCGCTCACAACATTAGAAACAGAAATAGTACCGTTGCTCGAGCCGCAAGTGGTGGCCTGCATAGTAGCGGTGAAGTCAGAAGGGCCGGCTATATTTTGAAGCGTAATGGTTTTGGTAACGATACAGCCGTTGGCATCTTTCACCTGCAAGGTATAAGAGCCTGCTGCCAAGGCCGTGAATATAGGTGAGGTCTGGAAGGTAGTGCCGTCTTTGCTGTAGGTATAGGGAGCCGTGCCGCCTATTACTCCACTGATGGCCAGTTCCCCATTGGGGGCCCCGCAGGTACTTGACTTAGGGGTAAGTGTAAAGTCAGAGGGGCCAGGTTTTTCTACTACCGTAAATGACTTTGAAATAGCACAGCTGTTTCCGTCGCTCACGGTTACGGTATAGGTGCCCGCCGGCTTATTAGTAATAGTGGCGGTGGTTTCACCGGTGTTCCATTTATATGTGACCGTGCCCACGCCACCGGTGACCGCCGCGGTCACCGTGCCGGTAGATCCCGAACAGATAACAGGAGTACCGGTCAAGGTTAGCTGCATGCTGTAAAAGGAAATAAGCACTTCGTCCCGTACTGCGGTACAGTTTCCGTTTCCAGTAGAGGTTAAGGTGAGTTTTACCGAACCGGCGGCTAGTTCACTGGCAGTAGGAGTATAGACGGCATTTAGAGAAGTGGCGCTAGGCGAAAAAGTGCCTGCCCCTCCGCTCCAGATGCCTCCAGTAGCCGCCGTAACTGCCCCGGTTAAGGAGACGGGACTCTGAGAACAAACTAATTGGTCAGGTCCGGCATTAACGGTCAAATCTGTAACTACCGTGACGGAGGCCGAAAATTTCTGACAAGAGGGATAATTGGTATTTCTAACTTCAAGTTCATAGGTCCCAACGGTGGGAGCTAGGTAGGTGGCAGCCTTTGAGACGACAGTGCCTGCGCTATTGGTCCAAAAATATTCGAAATTACCATCGCCACCCGTAACGGTTCCGGTTAGCAATATGCCTGAAGAGCCGGGACAGATAATGGCAGGGCTAGGGCCAATAGCAACGGTTGGTTTTTTATAAAAGTAAACCCTAACCACATCGCAGTAAGGGAGGGTAGAGCAAGGAGAGGCAACAGAACTACCACAAACTTCATAGTCTACATAGGCGGGTGCACTGTCGTCCGGTGTAACGGTAACGGTTTTACCAGTGGTACTACTAAGGTATTTATTGTAGATACCGCCTCCGGTTAAATCCTTCCAGGTAACCGATGCTTCATTGAAAGCAATAGGCGCTATTAAGTTTGCGGTACAACCAATTGAAACAGATACATCTTCCTGCGGGGTAAATGCTGCAATGGACGTAATTTTATAGCTGTTTTTATTTCCCCCTTTTTTACAAAGTGTAATAATATGAGGTCCTACTCCATTCACGCAGATTGGCTGACCAACTGCCACAGGAGGGCCGCAATTTACCTGGTAAGTCATTGCACCAGAAGGAAGGGCTCCAGAAACAATACTGAAATCAAGGCCCCCAGCGTTTTTGTCAAGAGTGATCTCAAACTGGATACAATCCCCATTGTCGATTGCAACGCATCCATCCATGTTCCTATCAACTTCTGCAGACGTAAAAGAGCCGTTAGGTTGACCTGTAAGGTTTACTTTGATAGGTGTACTTTGCGCAAGCAAGCCTGGAGCGGCTACTACCTGTAATAACCACAAAAGGCAAAAAGCAAAATACAAGGGAAGCTTGGGCGTAGAAGTTGTTTTCATCTAGTTCAATAAGGGTTCTTCAATCGGTGGCTTAGGTACCTTGGCCGGTAAAACCAAAAGGACGAAGCCGTCTAATTTTTTTGTGTTGGTAATTCTCTTTATTTTGATCTGCTGCTTCTGGAGATAATTTCTTCTTTCTAGCAGCAGAACAGTATCAGTAAAAAAACAGGTGCTTTCTGTAACCTTTCTAAAAACTTCTCGTTTGAATGAATTCAAACGAGGCTGCGATAGGTTTGAAAAAAAGACCGCCTTTAATTCTCGGCGATCTGGTAAGCTTCAATTCTGTATCAGGTAAATTTCTCTTTGCCGGTGCTCTCGGCCTTTCTTTTGTTAGCAGACCTATGCTGGTCTTGACCTTTCTGCTTTCTTCTCCACCTTAAAGATTTCTGTCCTGGAGTATGGCTTGCGCCTTCGGCTTTACTTTGAGACACTGCAAGCCTAAGTGGCGGCTAGGCTTCAAAACAGGGAAAGGGGGAAATCAAGGTGTGCACATTTGTCTTTTGCTTTATTTAATTTTTGTAATATTAATTTATATTGTACTTATTTTATTTTTGTGGCTTATAACGGTAAGTGTCCGTTAATCTGATTCTTACCATTTTATGTCTATTGTGCAAACAGCGGCGTGTGGTAAAGTATCAGTTCATTTTAAAGATTGTATAATAAAGTATAATGGGCCTGGTTTTAAGAATGATATGCTAAAGTAAACAGGAATTTATGATCGGAACAATACAAAATAATTTATTTCGTTAAAAAGGCTTGGGTATAAGATAGGAATGATATTTTGATTAGATAAAATCTGGTGGTGAATATGTGATTATTCATCCAATCCTAAGTGCCAAAGTGGACTTTTACAGAGCTGTTTTATGGTAATGCCCCTTCCTTTCCAAGCCCTCAAATTTGGCGGGTCATGATGCCTTCGCGGCTAAATGTCGCCGCCAGCCAACCTCTTTTCCTTACTACCACCTCTGGAAAGTAAATGGCTGCATAGGGCCATTAGGCCGCATTTCTGTGAGTACCTTTTAGAAAAAACTGGTCTTTTGTGGTAGTCTTTAAAGAAGTATTGGATAGATAGAATGCCTGCTTGGCAAAGTGGGACTTCCTTCGTAGTTTAGTGGGAAACGTGCGTTCGTTTTTTTCGTATGCACCAACACTGGAATACCTGGCCCGGGAAATACACTCTTGAATGAGAAGTGCCCTTTTTAAGGCCTTAGGTCTGCCGCTGCTTCGCTTTGTCTCCATCTATCTTTTTTTTTATGGCCGCCATCTTAGAAAAAACCAGAACCCAACCCTTGCCCATTTCCCAGGAACGTATCCAATGGCTTCAGGCAGAGCTAAAACCCCACAGAGATGCCTTGATGCAGCACCCGCTGTATGAGTCCATCTATGACTTAGCTGATCTGCGCCCGTTCATGGAACACCACGTGTTTGCCGTTTGGGACTTTATGAGCCTGCTTAAGAGCCTGCAGCGGCACCTTACCTGCGTTGACGTGCCCTGGACCCCCCACGGCAACCCCGCCCATCGGCGGCTCATCAATGAAATTGTGCTGGAAGAGGAAACCGATATAGACCCAGATGGCCTACCTATTAGCCATTTTGAGCTTTACGTGCGGGCCATGGATGAATGCGGCGCAGATACCCAGGTTATCAAGGATTTTATTGAGGGGCTGGGCCATGGCAAAGCCGTTTATACGCAGTTAGAAAAATTGCCTATCCCTAGCCACACCCAGGACTTTGTAAAACACACCTTCCAGATCATCCAGAGCGGGCAGCCGCACCGCATTGCCGCGGCCTTTACCTTTGGGCGCGAAGACGTGGTGCCAGACATGTTCCGGTGCCTTATCGGTGACATGAACCGTCGCTACCCCGGTACCCTTGATACGTTCCAATACTACATGGACCGCCACATTCACCTGGACGAGGAAGTACACTCGCCGTTGGCCATGCAGATGGTCTCTGAGTTGTGCGGAGACGATGACCAGAAATGGGAGGAATGCCGGGAGGAGGCCGTAGCCTGCCACCGCATGCGCCTCCATCTGTGGGATGGCATTCTGGCCACCATTCAGCGGCAGAAGCGCGGTTAAATCCTTTGGCAAAAGGTTCTCGTACTGTAAAGCCACAGACGTTAACACCTAGAACTATGGATTTAGAAAACCTGAGCTCCAACAGCGAGAACATTGAGAATACCGGTTTCCTCATTTTAAAGGCCTTCAAAACAAAAGGTACCCAGGCAGATGAGGTGCTTGGCTGGGAAGAGATTTATCCTTTCCTGCACAAGGAAGACGAGCACAACCATTACATAGATGTGCAAAAAAGGGCTGAGGAGCACCTACGCAACCAGGGCTACGCCACGCCAGACCCAGCCGGCCTGCGGCTCACGGAGGTGGGTTTCCAGGCGGTGCAGGAGTTGGATGATCAGGACCTGAGCCAAAGCAACGCCCGTTAAGGGAAAGCCTATGAAAACGTTTCGGGGGTATTTTTGGGAAAAGGGGCGTAAAACGTTTTTAATGGGTGGTTTGCTGGTAAGCATAACCTTGGCCGAAGCCTGTACCTCGTCGCGGGATAATCCGGTGCTGGAACCCGCTGAACCCCAACGTACCTACACTACTTCCCCCACGGTACGGGACATGAACGAGCAGGCCAGCGACGTGAACCGGAAAAAGAACATAGAAGACCGTAACCCCAACGCTCCGGCCAACCAAACTCCTGCCATGCGGAGCCAAAAAATCCTACCCGGACGGCAGCCCGTGGCCCCAGACACTATCCGGCGGCCCGCGCTCCCGCCCCGGCCAGATACCACCCGCCGGCGCCGGAACCAATAGACCTTCTGTTTTAAAGCCGTTTTCTTAAAAACAGGCCCAAAACGCTGTCTCTCTGCAACGCGCAGAGAGACAGCGTTTTGTTTTAGATCCTTTTCTATGTAACAACTCCATCGACACCTCAAAGGGAGAGTCTGCGCTTAGTAAGCGTTATTCCGTTTTGAGCCTGTTTTTAGAAAAACGTGCCTAAAACACCTTTACCTATAAATGTCTCTTTAAACTATAAAACCACGCATTTCTTGTTTCCAGCCTTTCGGCTGAGCGCCTAGCACTCGATCCGGTGCCGCGGCCAGCGGCAGGCCCTGCGGGGCCAGGCGAGAGGGTACAGCGCGAGGGCGGAAGGCGGGGCCTCGCGGCCGTGAGCGCTCGGAGAGAACAGATGGAACAATACAGCCCATGAAGCTATAGACAAGCAGACAAGCCAAGGGTTAACCGGAATGGAGAATGGGTAAAAGGCAGTTGCCACTGAGAAGCAGTCCAAGTTTTCGGTGAGAAGACCAACTACGGCGAAGCCCTAGACAACCAGAAATTCCAAAGCGTAAGCAAATCCTTTATCCAAACCCGCTCACTTGAAACAAACCTCATTTCGAAGAGCATTTCGCCTCCGTCTAAAAGGGGCAAAAGAAAAACCTCCCTGCATTTTCGCTATATTTGCACCCTAACACAATCCACATGGCTGATACTTCCTATCCCCAACGATATACCCTTACCGCCGCGCTGCCCTACGCCAACGGTCCTGTCCACATTGGGCACTTGGCCGGCGTGTACATCCCCGCCGATATCTACGCCCGCTACCTGCGCTCCCGTGGCCGCGACGTGAAATTCGTGTGCGGCTCAGACGAGCACGGCGTTCCCATCACCATCCGGGCCAAGAAAGAGGGCATCACCCCTCAGCAAGCCGTAGACAAGTACCACGAGCTCATCAAGCAGAGCTTCGCGGACTTCAATATCTCCTTTGATATCTATTCCCGCACCTCGTCCAAGACGCACGCCCAGACGGCCTCAGATTTCTTCCTGAAGCTCTACAACGAAGGCAAATTCATAGAGCAGACCACTCAGCAGTACTTTGACGAGAAGGCCCAGCAGTTCCTGGCCGACCGCTACATTGTGGGTACCTGCCCCAAGTGCGGCAACGATAACGCCTACGGCGACCAATGCGAAAGCTGCGGCACCTCCCTCAACGCCACCGACCTCATCAACCCCAAAAGCACCCTCAGCGGTGAGCCACCCGTGCTCCGCGAGACCAAGCACTGGTACCTGCCTCTGGACCAATACGAGCCCTGGCTGCGCGAATGGATTGTGGAAGGCCACAAAAACGATTGGAAAACCAACGTGTACGGCCAGTGCAAAAGCTGGATTGACCAAGGCCTGCAGCCCCGCGCCGTGACCCGCGACCTGGACTGGGGCGTGCCCGTGCCCGTGGAAGGCGCCGGAGGCAAGGTACTTTACGTGTGGTTTGACGCCCCCATCGGCTACATCTCCGCCACCAAAGACCTCACGCCCGACTGGGAACTGTACTGGAAAGACCAGGGCTCCAAGCTCGTGCACTTTATCGGCAAGGACAACATCGTGTTCCACTGCATCATCTTCCCGGCCATGCTCAAGGCCCACGGCGACTACGTGCTACCAGACAACGTGCCCGCCAACGAGTTCCTGAACCTGGAAGGCAACAAAATCTCCACCTCGCGCAACTGGGCCGTGTGGCTGCATGAGTACATGCAAGACCTTCCCGGCAAAGCCGATGTGCTGCGCTACGTTCTCTGCGCCAACGCCCCCGAAACCAAGGACAACGACTTCACCTGGAAAGACTACCAGGCCAGAAACAACAATGAACTGTTGGCCATCTTCGGGAACTTCATCAACCGCGCGGTGGTGCTCACCCACAAATACTACCAGGGCGCTATCCCGCAGCGCGGCGAACTCACGGCCTATGACCAGGAAGTGCTAGCCCAACTAGCCGGGTTCCCCGAGAAGATCGCCGCCTCCCTGGAGCTATACCGCTTCAAGGAAGCCCTAGGCGAACTCATGAACCTGGCCCGCCTGGGCAACAAGTACCTGGCCGACACCGAGCCTTGGAAACTTATTAAAACCGATGCCACACGGGTAGAGACCATCATGAACATCGCGCTGCAGATCTCTGCCAGCCTGACTATTCTAGCTGAGCCGTTCCTGCCTGAGACCGCCGGTAAGCTAGCTAACATGCTGCAATACACCGCCGGCAAATGGGACCAGTCGGGTTCTCCTGATTTGCTTCCGGCCGGTCACGTGATTGGCGAGGGTGCGTTGTTGTTTGAGAAGATTGAAGACAGCGTGATTGAGGCCCAGGTGCAGAAACTCCTGGATACCAAGAAAGCCAACGAACTGGAGAACGCCGTGGCCGCGTCCGCCAAGGAAGACATCACCTTTGAGGATTTCTCCAAAATTGACATCCGCATAGGTACTATCCTGGAAGCTGAGAAAGTAGCCAAAACCAAGAAGCTTTTGAAGCTGAAAGTAGACACCGGCCTGGACCAACGCACCATTGTGAGCGGCATCGCCGAGCACTTCAACCCCGAAGAGATTATTGGCCAACAGGTAAGCGTGCTGGTAAACCTTGCCCCCCGTGAAATCAAAGGCATTGTGAGCCAGGGCATGCTCCTTATGGCCGAGAATGCTGACGGTTCCCTAGCCTTCATGCAGCCTTCTAAACCTGTAGTGAACGGCGGCGGAGTATCGTAAGAATGTAGAATTAAGAATTCCGTTTTGGGCTCGTTTTTCAGAAAACGGGCCCAAAACGGAAACCTGAATAAAAAGGAAAGGCGCACCGCTCATAGCAGTGCGCCTTTCCTTTTTATTCATACGCTTTTGTCAGCCTCTTTTGTCATCAACTATTGTCATTCTTCTCTGACATCGCTCTAGCCATCTACTATTATCATCCGCTATTGTCAACCAATATTACCTTCTCCCGTTACCCTCTGCTTCTCTCTCTCTTGTCATCCTGAAAGGATCTTGTGGGCGAACGGTAGTAACGGCTAAGTAAATGCGTAACTAGTTCGTCCACAAAATCTTTCCAAAATGACAGAAGAAGGGTGCGAGATCAAGGAGGGCTGTTGAGCGGGGTTTGGTATGCCCAGGCGTCAACCAGATAAAGCCTTGCTAGGAATTAAGAGTCCTGTTGAGTGGGACTGATCTGTTAACAATGCTTTCTTTATTCATCAATACAAGCTTTCAATAGCTCGGTCCAGCTTCTGGTGCACGCGGTTGGCTTGCTTACTCCACCACTAACACCAGCTTTCCAATGTGCTGGCTGCTTTCCATCAATTCGTGCGCCTGGGCGGCCTCAGATAGAGGAAACGTCTGGTAGATAACCGGTTTGAATTTTCCTGCCAGCAGCAGCGGCCACACCTGGCGCTCAATGTCAGTGGTTAGGGCGGCCTTGAAATCTGCGTCTCTGGGCCGAAGGGTGCTGCCGGTAATGGTGAGGCGCTTTTGCATGATCTGCCGCACGTCAAACTCGCCTTTGGCGCCCTGCATGGCATTGATGAACACCAGCCGGCCGTCAGGGTTTAATATGTCCAGGTTCTTGGTGATGTAGTCGCCGCCAACCATGTCCAGGATCACGTCCACGCCCTTTTCCTTCAGGGCTTGGGCAAAGTCCTCGGTTTTATAGTTGAGGCATTGGTCGGCGCCTAGTTCTTCGCAGGCGTGGCATTTCTCATTGGTGCCGGCGGTTGCGTACACGGTGGCACCCCAGGCCTTGGCTAGTTGTATGGCGGTGATGCCAATGCCGCTGCTTCCGCCGTGAACCAGAAAGGCCTCACTGGGTTGCAGGTTGCCCCGCTGGAAGACGTTGTGCCAGACCGTGAAAATGGTTTCGGGGAGGGAGGCAGCCTCGGCAAATGTCCAGTTGGTTGGTACCGGAAGGCAGTGGCGGGCGTCCACCACGGCATATTCGGCGTAGCCGCCACCGGGCAAAAGGGCGCAGACGGCATCACCGGGTTGCCACCGGGTTACCTCAGAGCCAAAGGCCTCCACCAGGCCTGCCACTTCCAGGCCCGGGATATCAGCTGGCGCACCTGCCGGGGGCGGATAGTGTCCTTTGCGCTGGGCCACATCTGGGCGGTTCACGCCGGCGGCCTTCACCTTGATTAAAACCTGGTGCGAGAGCAACGCGGGAACGGTCTTTTCCTGGAGCTTTAATACGTCTGGGGCGCCGGGCGCCGTGATCACAATTGCCTTCATCAGTTTCACTTAGGGTACGTCTGGTACAACTATACCCGCTCCGGAAAAAGAGGTTGCGGTGGTGTAATCGGTAACAAGGCAAAAAGCGTTTTAAGCCCGTTTTCAGGAAAACGGGCCAAAACAGCCCCACGTTATTTTTTGGGTGAGTCTGGGAAAGCGGGCAACACCTGCAGGAAAACCGGCGACGGCAAATTAGTGGAATGACCGGTATAGCTTAGTTTGCCTGTGGCCGAATCTACCCTGAAGGTGGTGATGTTGTTTGAGCGTTGGTTGGCCACAAGCACCGTTTTGCCAGAGGGGCTAAGGGCGAAGTTTCGGGGCCAGTTGCCTTCCACGCCAATGTGCTGCACCAGAGTGAGTTTATTTGTCTTAGCATCAATGGCGAACACCACCAGACTGTTATGACCCCGGTTAGAGCCATACACAAAACGGCCGTCAGCGGAGACGTGCACATCAGCGCAGAAGCTTTCGCCGGTGAACCCTGCGGGCAGCGTAGATACGGTTTCCACCTCCGTGAAGGTGCCGGTCACGGCGTCATAGGTAAGCGCAGACAAGGTGGAGTTGAGTTCATTGATCACGTAGGCAAACCGCTTGTTGGGGTGAAAAGTGAGGTGCCGCGGACCGGCGCCGGGTTGCGCCTTAAACGCCGGTTGGGCGGTTTTGGTCAGGCGGCCTTCAGGGCCCCATTGGTAGCGTACAATCTGGTCAATACCCAGGTCAACGGCCAAGGCAAATTCATGCGAAGGGTCTGGGATGATGCAGTGGGCATGCGGGGCGTTCTGCTGCTTTTTCGGGCCCTGGCCCGTGTGCTGGGCCGTGAAAGAAGCGGCTCCCAAACGGCCATCATGCTCAATCGGGAAGGCGGCCACGTTGCCACCGGAGTAATTGGCTACCATGGCTTCCTTGTGCTGCTGGTCCAGGCTAATGTAGCAGGGTGCGCCACCCAAGGTAGGCTGACTGTTCAGGAAGGACAAATCGCCGGTTTTAGGGTTTACGGCAAAGGCACTGACCGCCCCGCTTTTCTGACCCTGGTAGTTCCCTGTTTCATTGACGGCATAGAGTTGTTTCCGGTCGGGGGCTATGGCCAGAAACGAAGGATTTTCACCGCCTTTTACAGCCAGGACCTGGCTAAGTTCACCGGTTTCTTCATTCAGGCGATAACCAAAAATGCTTTCATTGTCTTGTTTGGCGTATGTGCCTACGTAAACCATCATTTCCTTGGGAGATTGGCCTTGTTTAACGGCGGTACAGGCAGCCAGGGTTATACTCAGGAAAAGCAGGGAGGCGGGGAAAAATTTCATAGTAAGCACAGCGGTTCAGGAAAGAGATATTATAGGCGGAAAGATAGAAAGGCTTTTCCGTTTTAGGGCCGTTTTCTGAAAAACGGCCCTAAAACGGAAAAATTAATTGGTAGCGCTCAGCCGTCTTACTACCAGGTAAAACCCCATTGCTGCCACCACGCAAAGCCCGGTGGCGCCCCACCAAAGCGTTTCAAAACCGTGGTTGGCAATGGTGGTGGTACCCAGAAAAGGGCCCAGAATGTGGGCCGCGGAATAGGAGAGGCTGTAGAGTCCCATGTAAGATCCCCGGTTATAAGGACCCGACCGCTGCACGGTAAGCGTACTCATAAACGGCATGGCAAACATCTCAGAAAGACTCATCAAGAGCACCGAGAGAACCAATACCCAGAAGCCGTGCAAAAGGTTAAGTAGCGCGAAGGCCGCCGCCAAGAGGAGCAAGCCGGTGACAATTAATTTCCAGAGGGCATGTTTATCTCCTAGCAGGTACACAATCACCATTTCCAGCCCGAAGACCAAAAGTCCGTTGAACGCCAGTAACCCGCCAATTTCCAGCTTAGAGAGGTGGTATACCTGCCGGAAGTACAAAGGCATGGTGGAGAAGAACTGGAAGAACGCCACGGCGTAGCAGCAGCATAGCACGGCAAAAAGGAGAAAGAGCCCGTCGCGGTACGGGGTGCGGGTTTGGGGTTCCTGGCGCTGTGCTTTTGAAACCGGCGCATGGCCCTGGCGGTGCCGGAAATAAAAAAAGAAAAACGCTCCGGCGGCCAGGCAGGTGAAGCCGTCTGCCAGGAAGAGCCATTTAAAGGAAATAGTAGCCAGTATGCCGCCCAGGGCCGGGCCTATGGAAAATCCCAGATTGATGGCCATGCGGTTGAGGGAGAAGGCGCGGGTCACGTTCTCGGGGCGGGCATAGGAAGACACGGAAGAGGCATTGGCGGGCCGCAAACACTCAGTAAGGGTGCTCAAAACGAAGATGCCGCCGGCAAAGAAGGCAAAGCTTTGCAGTTGCACCATCACAAAGAACCAGCTTCCGCCTAAGACCAGGCTAAAGAACTGCACCTTGAAATGCCCAATTCTATCAGTGAGCCAGCCGCCCAGGAACGTGCCGCACATGGAACCCACCCCAAAAAGGCTCAGCAGGATACCGGCCTGTTTCAGGCTGAAGCCCATAGACTCCGTGAGGTACACGCTCAAAAACGGCACCACCATGGCCCCACTTCGGTTAATGAACATGACGGCCGCCAGCAGCCAGGCTTCTCTGGAGAGGCCACCAAAGGCATTGCGGTAAAGGGAAAGAATTCTGGGCATGGGGCGGCAAAGACACAAAAGTAGGCAAATGCGCCCAATGCAATAGTCTGAAAAAGCGGTTTATCAGCTAAATACCTGGCTTGCTTTTATGATGCGGCAAATAGGCCGTAATGGGTCAGCAGGAAAAGTAGAGGTAGCTTGTGGAGGAAAGGCAGAAGGAACGTTTATTGTGACACGGCTTTCCAAAAGAAAAGGTAGCCATGTCTGGGAGCTGCTTCTGTTTTAGGCCCGTTTTTAGGAAAACGGGCCTAAAACAGAAGCAGCCAATGTGATCAGACCCCTTTGCCTTAGGAGACCTTCAGCTTGCGTACCACCACAAACAACCCGGCCGCAGTCACCAGGCAAACGGCACTCACTCCCCACCATAAGGTGCCAAACCCGAAGCTGTCAATTATAGTGGTGCCTACCAAAGGCCCAATGATATACGCCACGGAGTAAGCCAGCGTGTACAAGCCCATATAGGAGCCACGGTTCTGCGCCCCTGACCGTTTGGCCGCCAGCGAAGCCATGAAAGGCAGGGACAGGATTTCAGAAAAGGCCAGGAAAATAATGGAAAACACCAGCACCGGCACCCCGTGCGCCAGGTTCAGGAGCGTGAAGGAAAGCGCCAATAGCAGCAACCCGGACACAATCATTTTCCAGGGGGCGTATCTGTTGCCAATCAGGTACACAATCACCATTTCCATGAGGCAGACCAGCAAACCGTCGAAGGCTAGCAGGGCGCCAATCTCCATTTTAGACAAGTGATAGACCTGATGCCAATACAGGGGCATGGTGGTGAAAAACTGTGAAAACGCAATCAGGTAGCAACAGCACAAGGCAATGAAAAGCACAAAAAGGCCATCGCGGTATGGGGAGCGCACGGACTCAGAAACCGCGGTTACGGCTTCGGGCACCGCTGGGGCAGGGGGAGCGGAGGTTCCTTTCCGTTGCCGGAAGAGGAAGAAAAAGACAGCCCCAGCCGCTATACAGGTAAGGCTATCGGCTACGAAAAGCAACTTGTAGGAAACCATGGCCAGCATGCCGCCCACCGCCGGACCAATAGAAAAGCCCAGGTTCATGGCCAATCGGTTGAGCGAAAAGGCGCGGGTAATGTTCTCTGGCTTGGAATACGCACTTACCGCAGAGGCCGTGGCCGGACTGAGGCACTCGGTGAGGGCACTTAGCAGGAACAGACCACCCACCAGAAACTCAAACCGCTGAAACCAAAGCACCACCAACAGCCAGGCCCCGCCTAACAGAAAGCTTAACAGCTGAACCTTAAAATGCCCTAGCCGGTCGGTGAGCCATCCGCCTGAAAAGTTGCCTACCATGGCCCCCATCCCGAACACACTTAATAGCACACCCACTTCTTTGATAGGCAACCCCAGCGCCTCTGTGAGGTACACGCTCAGGAACGGGACCACCATGGCCCCACTGCGGTTAATGAAGACCACGCCCGTCAGGAGCCAGGCTTCCCGGGAAAGCCCGCCATAGGCGTTTCGGTAAAGGGATAAGATCATAAGGGTTGCTGGCTGTCCACTACAAAATGGAGATAAATTTGGATAATTCCAAAAGAAGGGGGAGGCCCTGCTGGTAGTGTGCGCAGGCGATTTCTGGGTTTTTGATTCTAATCTTGGTTCCACGCAAGCTGAACTGGGCCTTCCGTTTACGGAGAGAGCACAAATGGCCTTTACCAAGGTGGCAGCGGGGCAGGGTGATATTCTGTTTTGAGGCCGTTTTCTCAAAAATAGCCTCAAAACAGGAATTTCCGGGTAAATGGATTATTTGTTGTAGAAGTTCATGGTGCGCTCCAGGCCAATAGTCCCGAAGGATTCGCACATTTCGGCGGCTTTCTCAATGTGGGTGGAAAGGTCAATCTGCTCATCTTCTGAAAAAGGGCTGAGCACGTAGTCTACTTGCCGGCCTTTGGAGAACTGAGAGTCAACCCCAAATCGCAATCTTGGATATTCATTGTTGCCCAGTGTCTGTTCAATGTGCTTGAGACCGTTGTGTCCGCCGGCGCTGCCTTTGGCCCGCATTCTTAGTTTGCCGTAAGGTAGAGCCAGATCATCGGTGATGACTAGCATCTGCTCTGCCGGGATCTTGAGCACGCTCAGCCAATGGGCTACGGCCTTGCCGCTTAGGTTCATGAATGTGGTAGGCTTTACCAAAGTAAAATGCTTGCCTTTGGATTTGAATTCTGTGACAAAAGAATGGCGGCCGGTATCAAAAGAGGCGCCGTGTTTTTTGGCCAGATGGTCCAGCACCATAAAACCTATATTGTGCCGTGTGTTGGCATATTCCGGGCCAATGTTTCCCAGGCCCACAAGTAAGTATTTCATATCTAAAGGAGTATCATCTGTTGGCAACGTCTGTTGTTTGCCGCCAAACCAACTCAGTAAATTTTTAAACATCCCGCAAAGGTAGTTTTTAGTTGTCTGTTTTCAGTTGCCAGTTACATGTTTTGACCAAATCCAGATGCTCTAAGGTTTACAAAGATGAGCCGTTGATTTCGCCTAACGCCATTCCCAATAAGGAATAGCAGATAACTAAACAGCCGCCAATCCGCGCTCTAAATCAGCGCGCAGTTCCTCTACCTCCTCAATGCCCACCGATAACCTGATCAGGCCTACCGTAATCCCCTGGCTTTCACGTTGGTCTGGAGTTAAGCCACGGTGCGAGGTTCCCACTGGGTAAGAGATAGAGGTAGTGACACCTGCCAGGGACGGGGCGAACGGAATATGCGTCAAAGCACGCATGAAGCGGTTCACAGACTCTGCGTCATCCGCAATTCTAAAGGAAAGCATACCCCCATACATTCCTTTGCCTTGGTCTTTAGCCAAGGCGTGCTGCGGATGGTCTGCTATGCCTGGGTAGAACACCGCCTGTACTTTAGGGTGCTGCTGCAGCCATTGGGCCAGAACCAACGCGTTGGCGCTGTGTTCGCGCATTCTCAGTTTCAGGGTCTTCAGCCCACGGGCAGCTAACCAGCCTTCAAACGGACTCAGGTTCAGGCCCCAGGTGCGCATGATTTGGGCAGCCCGTTGGGCATCTTCCGCTGCTTTGGCTACTACCACGCCGGCGGTTACGTCACTGTGCCCAGACAGGTATTTAGTCACGCTGTGAATGGTTATATCAGCGCCCAGTACCAAGGGGTTAGTGAGGATAGGAGAGGCGAAGGTGTTATCCACGATTAGCTTGAGGCCTTTAGCCTGGCAGGCCTGCGCTACTTTGTCCAGGTCCATGACTGTCATCATGGGATTACTGATGGTCTCCACCAACAGCAGTTTGGTGTTGTCCTGAACATACCCGTCCAGAGAATAGATGTCTGTGGTAGGCACATAGGTCACTTCCACGCCCATGCGGGTGAGCTCTGAGGAAAGCAGCGAAGACGAGCCCCCGTATATTTCCTCAGCGCACAGCACATGGTCGCCGGCCTTGGCGTAAACCAGCACCGCCGTCAAGATCGCAGACATGCCTGAAGACGTCACTACTGCGCCCTGGCCTTGCTCCAATTGGTTTATTTCCTGGGCTAGTTCATCTGTATTTGGGTTGCCGTAGCGTGTGTACATGTACTGCGGGCCCGGCTCAGAGAAATAAGCTTCCAGGGCGTTCAGGTCCTCAAAAGTGAATACTGAGGTCTGGTAGATGGGCGTGGTTTTAGGCGAAATAGACACAGCGTTTTAATTAAGAATTACGAATTAAGAATTAGGAATGGAAAACTAAAGAGAAGGGTGATCGTTGGGAAATGCCTTCACTTTTTGCCATTCATTTTGCTTTGTTATCCTGAAACGATCGCGGTTGCAAACAGTATTTCTATTTACTGCAAAGCTTTTTCAGTTCGCCCATAAGGTCCTTTCAGGATGACAACATGGGTTTGTTTTCATTTTGATTACTCAAGTTTTGAGGATACTTATGAAATCAATTTTGAAGGTTGAGCAAATAACCACCACAATTAGCAATCAACAACTAACAATCAGCAATTCTAAAGGTAAGCAGAAACCGGTTAAAGTTGAAAATGCGTTTTGGGCCTGTTTTTAGAAAAATGGCCTATAAGCTGAAAGCCCGCCTCCTTTGCAGAAGAACGGGCTTTCAGAATGAAAAACAGGAAATCGTTAGGCGATAACGGCTTCGGCGAGGACAATGATTTTGTTGTCCAGCACTTCTACCACACCCCCGTCAATTTGAAACACCACTGGTGTGCCAGCGGTGGGCGTTACCCGTACTGCGCCATTGGCTAGCGCACTGATGAGGGGAGCGTGATTGTTCAGGACCTCAAATCCGCCATTAATACCGGGGAACTGCGCCGAGATCACTTCGCCTTCAAATACCTTTTTATCTGGGGTGATGATTTCTAAATACATTGCTGTGAGTTCTGAGTTCTGAGTCTTGAGTCCTGAGTTTTTTGATAAACCCAGCTGCTGGACTTAGAAGGAATAAAACCTAATTATATTCTGAGTCTCAAACTCTGAGCTAGAGCCTTTTACAGACTCAGGACTCAGAACTCAAGACTCAGAACTCAAAGTTTATTTTGCTTCGGCCATCATTTTCTGACCTTTCACTACGGCATCTTCAATGGTTCCTACCAAGTTGAAGGCACCTTCAGGAAGGTTGTCGTGCTTGCCGTCCATGATCTCGTTGAAGCCACGGATGGTGTCTTTGATATCTACCAGCACACCTTTCAAGCCGGTGAACTGTTCGGCCACGTGGAACGGCTGGGACAAGAAACGCTGCACACGACGCGCTCTGTGTACGACTAATTTATCTTCTTCAGATAACTCGTCCATACCCAAGATAGCAATGATGTCTTGCAGCTCTTTGTAACGCTGCAGGATCTCTTTCACGCGCTGGGCGGTGTTGTAGTGCTCAGCACCTACCACGTCGGCGGTCAAGATACGGGACGTAGAATCCAGAGGATCTACCGCAGGGTAGATACCAAGCTCAGAGATCTTACGGGAAAGTACAGTGGTGGCATCCAAGTGAGCGAAGGTTGTCGCTGGAGCAGGGTCAGTCAAGTCATCTGCAGGTACGTAAACGGCCTGTACAGACGTGATGGAACCACGCTTAGTAGACGTGATACGCTCTTGCATGGCACCCATTTCCGTAGCCAAAGTTGGCTGGTAACCTACCGCAGAAGGCATACGACCCAAAAGGGCCGATACCTCAGAACCTGCCTGGGTGAAACGGAAGATGTTGTCAATGAAGAAAAGGATGTCACGACCAGCGCCAGATCCGTCACCGTCACGGAAAGACTCCGCAATGGTCAAACCAGAAAGGGCAACACGGGCACGGGCCCCAGGAGGCTCGTTCATCTGACCGAACACGAAGGTCGCTTTAGACTCTTTCAGGGCTTCCTGATCTACTTTAGATAGATCCCATCCGCCGTGCTCCATAGACTCCATGAATTCGTCACCGTAACGCACAATGCCGGACTCAATCATCTCACGCAGCAAGTCATTTCCCTCACGGGTACGCTCACCTACACCAGCAAACACAGAAAGACCACCGTGGCCTTTGGCGATGTTGTTGATGAGTTCCTGGATCAATACGGTTTTACCAACCCCGGCACCCCCGAACAAACCAATTTTACCCCCTTTGGAGTAAGGCTCAATCAGGTCAATTACTTTGATACCGGTGTACAATACCTCTGAGGAAGTAGAAAGGTCTTCAAACTTAGGGGCGTTGCGGTGAATGGGCAGGTCCAGCTCGCTCACAGGCTGAGGGATACCGTCAATGGCATCGCCAATTACGTTGAACAGACGGCCTAACACATTCTCGCCGGTAGGCATTGAGATAGGAGCCGCTAAGTCTGTTACTTCCATGCCACGGGTTAAGCCTTCGGTAGCGTCCATCGCGATGGTACGTACGCGGTCTTCGCCTAAGTGCTGCTGAGTCTCCAATACCACGCGGGTACCGTTCTCTTTCACCACTACCAGGGCATCCATGATGTTGGGCAACTTAGAATTCTCACCCGAGAAGCTTACGTCCACTACCGGACCGATCACCTGGGTAATTCTGCCAATATTCGCCATTTGGTTGGTTTATAATTATTTAGATAGATACACACTTCTTTCAGGCTGCAAAAATAGAAGTTTATCTCTGCAATTCCATGGAAGTGGGTAAAAAGTTTTGGGGTAAAAGAGACCTGAAGACAGGCGGTAGAATTTAGGGGCGATTTAGGCCTTAAAAGCCGTTTTAAGCCTGTTTTTCTCAAAACGGCCCTAAAACAGACTTGCCTTTCAACGCACGTGATAGTCCAAGAAACTAAAGAAAAGAGCGGTTGAAGTCGTTTAGGTTTCTTGTTCTGCCGGGGTTTTGCGCCAGCAACCCGTCATGCAGCCGAGGAGGGGGCCAGGGGAGCTGCTGCCTGCGTGACGCCCAGGCAGGCCATAGCCCGTTCCCATTCATATTGGCTGCGCAGGTGCACAAACACGTGGTTGCCGTGCCTGATTTTGCGCACGTCTTCCAGCGCCAGGGCCAGGCGCGCGTCTAAAGAGGGAAGGGTGCAGGTGTACACCGGGGAAGCAGATCTAAGGTAGAACCAGAGCGTGGTGGAAGTCTCTTGCATGGTCAGGCATTTTTAAGGGTAACACGTACGGTGAAAGAGGCTCCCTGGCGCTGGAGACGGTAAGTGGAGGTGGCCCAGGTAAAGGAAGGAGCTTCCCGTTTTGGGCCTGTTTTTCGTAAAACACCTCTAAAACGCCCCTGTGCCGTATGGGCCAAAAATTCAGGGAAGAAGGCAGGAAGCTGGGCAAGTTGCCGGGGCTGGGAAAGTGTTACCCAATAGGTGAGGCCAATGAAGGTGATTTCCAGATGGTCTTTACACCACTGCAGCGCCGGGTGGTCTGGGGCTAGGGTAAGCGTGCAGCATACCTCCCGATACGGATGGCACACCTGTAGAATGATGGTAGAATCTGTGGGGTTTTGCATGGCATTTCCGTTTATCTGCTGGTTGTTTAGGTAAGTCTACGGCGTCTTTTCCAGGCATCCCAGCCGCAGGTAGAAGCTTTGCCAAAACATAACCGCCGGGTAAGGGTCCGGTAATAGTTTGGTAATAATTCCGTTACATTTTTGCGGTTTACCGTTGTTTTCTGAAAAACAGGCCCAAAACGAAATGAAAAGAGGGCGCCTGCTTCTAAAAGAAATCTTTATTTTTGCCCTGTCTTACCAAACCAATATCCGTCTTGGAAACCCAGACCACCCTTACCACCGTTGACACCGCCCAAAAGCTGGGCCTGTTACCCGAAGAGTTTGACCGCATCAACCAGATCCTGGGCCGCACGCCTAACTTCACTGAACTGAGTATCTTCTCGGTGATGTGGTCTGAGCACTGCTCTTACAAAAACTCCATTGTCTGGCTCAAGACCCTACCCAAAGACTCGCCGCGCATGCTGGCCAAGGCAGGCGAGGAAAACGCCGGTCTGGTTGATATCGGTGACGGGCTGGCCTGTTCCTTTAAAATAGAATCACACAACCACCCATCGGCGCTGGAGCCTTACCAGGGCGCGGCCACCGGCGTGGGCGGGATCAATAGAGACATCTTCACCATGGGTGCGCGCCCTATTGCGCAGCTGAACTCGCTGCGGTTCGGGAACCCCAACTCAGATAAAACCAAGCGTCTGTTAAGAGGCGTGGTGAAAGGCATCGGGGACTACGGCAACGCCTTCGGGATTCCTACCGTGGGTGGTGAGCTCTTCTTTGACGAATGCTACAACATCAACCCGCTGGTGAACGCCTTCTCGGCGGGCATTGTGGAAGTGGGCAAAACGGCCAGCGCCACCTCTTATGGCGTAGGCAACCCGGTGTTCATCATCGGCTCTGCCACGGGCAAGGACGGGATCCACGGCGCGGCCTTCGCGTCTAAAGACATCACCGAGGACTCCGTGAACGACTTGCCATCCGTGCAGGTTGGGGACCCGTTCCAGGAGAAACTTTTGTTAGAAGCCACCCTGGAGATTCTGGCCACCGGAAAGGTGATTGGCATGCAGGACATGGGCGCCGCCGGTATCACTTGCTCCACCTCTGAGATGAGCGCCAAAGGCGAACACGGCATGGAAATCTGGCTGGACAAAGTGCCTACCCGCCAGGCCAACATGCAGCCCTTTGAGATCCTCCTCTCAGAAAGCCAGGAGCGCATGCTGGTAGTAATGGAGAAAGGTTCTGAAGACCTCATCCACCAGATCTGCGACAAGTGGGACATGTCCTGCGCCCAGATTGGCGAGGTTACTGACTCCAAGCGCCTGCGCTACTATGTAAAAGGAGAGTTGGTGGCCGATGTGCCCGCCGATGACCTGGTATTGGGCGGCGGCGCCCCAGTGTACCACCGTGAATACAGAGAGCCGGCCTATTTCCAGGAAGCCAAGAAATTCACCCTTGACTCCGTGCAGGAGCCAAAAGAATATAAAGAAGTAGCCGCGTTCCTGACTACGCACCCCAACATCGCCTCCAAGCGCTGGGTCTACAAGCAGTACGACTCCATGATTGGTACTGCTACGTTGACCACCAACCGCCCGGCAGATGCGGGCATTGTGAAGGTGAAAGGGTCTGACAAGGCCATTGCCATCACCGTTGACTGTAACAGCCGCTACGTGAACGCAGACCCCGAGGAAGGCACCGCCATTGCTGTGGCCGAGGCCGCCCGTAACCTGGTTTGCTCCGGGGCCGAGCCCGTGGCCATCACTAACTGCCTTAACTTCGGGAACCCGTACGTGCCGGAGGTCTACTGGCAGTTTGTGGGCGCTATCAAAGGCATGGGCAAAGCCTGCACCGCCCTGGGCACCCCCGTGACCGGCGGAAACGTGAGTTTCTACAACCAATCCTCAGACGAAGGTCCGGTGTTCCCAACGCCTACCATTGGTATGCTGGGTTTGGTGGAGGACAAAACCAACATCATGACCCTGGCCTTCCAGCAGGAGGGAGATGCTATCTATCTGTTGGGTGACGCCCAGAATGACATCGCCTCCAGCGAGTACCTGTATTCTTACCATGGCGTGAAACTGTCCCCAGCCCCGGCCTTTAATATGGACCAGGAGCTGTTGCTGCAGAAAACCGTGAAAGAGCTGATTGAGGGTAGGTTGATCCAGTCGGCGCATGACTGCGCGGACGGTGGTCTGTATATCACGTTGCTGGAATCTGCCATGTACCACCACTTGGGCTTTGTGGTGACCACAGACGCCGCATACAGAAAAGATGCCTATTTATTTGGCGAGAGCCAAAGCCGCGTAGTAGTGAGCGTGAAGCCCGGCCAGCAGGAGGCGTTTGAAAAAGCAGTTTCGGCCAATGGCCTGAATTTCAGAAAACTTGGGGTAGTTGCTGGGCAGAACGTAGTGGTGGACGGCGAGGTGTTTGGGGATATTAATACCCTCAAAAACAGCTATGACACCGCGCTGGAGCGGATTATGGAATAATTTTTCTGAAATTTTTTAGCGGCACCTATTGCGCTGAATAAATTCTTTCCTACCTTTGCATCACCAAACGATAACAATGTTGTCTAAGGGAGATTGTCCGATGGTGTAACTGGCAACACGTCTGATTTTGGTTCAGAAGAGTCCAGGTTCGAAACCTGGTCGGACAACCTAGAAAGCCTTTCAGAGAAATCTGAGAGGCTTTTTTTTATGCCCTTTCGCGGCTTCATGAGAACCAACTCCGCCCCAAAAACTTTCTGGGCCTGTTTAGGCTAATCCTTTTGCCTGGTCTGGCTCTGTCATCATAATTGATTTACCTTGGCAGGGAAGCCACCGGTTAGTTTGGCTTAGGGCATTCCCCTGAGTCAAGGCTCTATTCACCTTGTCTCTAGAAGGCTTTTCCTACTTGTATTTACCAAAGCCTATTGGTGCCATCCAAAACCTTTGCCGCCGCATCTACGAAGAACAAGAGAGAGGACTTGGCGGTGGGCCGCCTTTTCCAGTTGGTGGTGTGTGCCTTTTCTTTATTTTCTCATTTAAGCCCAAATCCTTATGAACAACATGGCTAGTGTCTCAGAAGTACTGAACCACCTGAAGCAAGAAGGATACACCCAGGATTTCAATCTGAATGATAATTGCCTTGTTTGCCATGGTAATTCGTTGCAGTTGTTCCCAGAGGAGTTTGTGGTGGACAAGCACTACCGCTTTGAGGGCAACACAGACCCCGGTGACGAAGCAGTGGTATATGCCATTTCCTCAGAAAAGCACCAAGTGAAAGGAACCTTGATCAATGCCTATGGCATCTATAGTGATCCGGTATCAGATGAAATGGTCAAAGCCCTGAAAGAAAAACATACCTGAAAATAACTGAGTTAGCATCTTCTATCTTCCTGTGCCCTATGGCAGACACGCGCCCCACCATCTGGACCATTGGTCATTCCACCCGCCCCATAGAAGAATTCCAGGCTGCCCTGCTTTCCTTTGAGATTAAGGTGCTGGCCGATGTGAGACGGTATCCGGGCTCTAAAAAATATCCGCAGTTTAACGTAGAGGCCCTGCAGACTGCCTTGGCCCAGGTAGGCATTGACTACCTGCCTGAAGTTGAGCTGGGCGGACGCCGCAAACCTAGCCCAGACTCTAAAAACACCGTCTGGCGAAGCGAATCCTTCAGGGGCTACGCTGATTATACAGAGACCGAGCAGTTCGCCAAAGGACTTTCCACCCTCATGGAGGTAGCCACTAGCAAGCGCACGGCCTACATGTGCTCAGAGGCGGTTTGGTGGCGGTGCCATAGGGCTATTATCTCAGATGTGCTCAAGGAAAAAGGCTGGCAGGTGCTGCACATCATGAAAGAAGGCGAGGCCAAAGAACACCCGTTCACGGCGGCCTATCTGCAATCACACCCCTTGCTTTAAGAAGAAATACGCCGGCGTTTGCGTCATTTACTGTTAGTAAGTTTAGAGAAAGTACCCTTTATTTTTGCGGGGATGGTTTGAGCCTAGCAAAATAAGCCGTAGTTTTGCGACTTCATTCGGTAACCTCTTCTCCCCATGACTCCTACGGTTAAGATATTCTCCGGCTCGGCCTCCAGATATTTCGCTGAAAAAGTGGCAGGTGCCTATGGTTTGCCTTTAGGTGACATTACGGTACAGCGCTTTTCTGACGGAGAAATCTCTGTCCATTTCAATGAATCTGTGCGCGGCTGTGAGGTGTTTTTGATACAATCCACGTTTCCACCGGCAGATAACCTTATGGAGTTGATGCTGCTGGTAGACGCGGCTAAAAGGGCTTCGGCGCATAAAGTGATTGTGGTAATGCCTTATTACGGCTATGCCCGTCAGGATAGAAAAGACAAACCGCGTGTTTCTATTGGGGCCAAAGTAATGGCTAACGCCATTCAGTGCGTAGGTGCTGACCGCCTTATGACTTGTGACCTGCATGCGGGCCAAATCCAGGGGTTCTTTGACATCCCGGTAGACCATTTGGACGGTTCGGCCATTTTTGTGCCGTACCTGCGTAGCCTGAACCTAGGCCAGGACTTGATCTTCGCTTCCCCAGACGTGGGAGGTGTGGTACGGACCAGAAGCTTCGCCAAGGTATTTGGCGTAGAGATGGTAGTCTGCGATAAGCATAGAAAGCGTGCCAACGAGATTGCCTCTATGCAGGTGATTGGGGACGTTGAAGGTATGGACGTAGTATTAGTGGATGACTTGGTAGACACTGCTGGAACCATTACCAAAGCGGCCGAGTTGCTGAAAGAGAAAGGCGCAAAAAGCGTAAGAGCCATTGCCACCCACGGGGTGCTTTCTGGTCCAGCCTATGAGCGGATTGAGAATTCTGTGTTAGAGGAACTGGTGATTTCAGATACTATTCCCTTAAAACATGAGTCTCCAAAAATCAAGGTATTAACGTTCTCAGACCTGTTTGCCCGGGCCATCAGCAATGTGGTAACCCATGATTCTATCAGCTCACTGTTTATCTAATTGCTGATTACCAAAAGAGGTCTAGTGTCTGATATCCAACTACTAGCGTCTTTTTAAAGAGTTTTTTCAATTTTTATTTATATCTATTTTTTATGCAAAGCTTAGAGATTATAGGGTTTAAAAGAGCAAATCTCGGTAAATCCGAAGCCAAAGCGCTTCGTGAGGAAGCTCAAGTTCCATGTGTATTGTACGGTGGTTCAGAGCAAGTTCATTTCTCTGCTCCGGCTATCTTGTTCCGTGACTTGGTTTACTCTCCAAACGTGTACCAGGTTGACCTGAACATTGAAGGCACCGTGTACAAAGCCATCATGCAAGACCTGCAGTTCCACCCAGTAAACGAAATGTTGCTGCACGTGGACTTCCTGTTGTTGCAAGACGAGAAAGAAGTGAAAGTAGACGTTCCTGTACGTTTCGTAGGTACTTCACCAGGTGTAATGGCCGGTGGTAAACTGGTAACTAAACTGCGCAAGCTGCGCGTGAAGGCTATCCCAGCTAACCTGCCAGATACTATCGCGGTTGATATCTCTGAACTGGAATTAGGTAAGTCTATCAAAGTGAACAAAATCACTCCTGAGAACTACACTATCTTGACTAACCCATTGTCACCAGTGGCTACCGTAACTATCCCAAGAGCCCTGAAGAGCGCTCAGACAGAAGAGAAAAAAGGCAAGAAATAGTCTTTGCTCTTTTAAAGAAAAAATCCTGTTCTGCTTCGGTGGGACAGGATTTTCTGTTTTAGGAGCAGGATTTACGGGATTGATCAAGATTAGCAGGATTAGATTTCCCTGATTACTCATGAGGCGACAATAACTCTAATCTTGGTAATTCTGAAATATCCCGTAAATCCTGATTAATCCTGCTTCTGGAATGCTTTTTTGATGACATCGGCCACCCGTTCCTGGTCTGCCAAGGTTAGGCTGGAGCCAGATGGCAGACAAAGGCCGCGGGTAAATAGGTCATCGGCCACGCCGCCGCCAAAGTAGCTGACACCTTGGTACAAAGGCTGCCGGTGCATGGGTTGCCAGAGCGGGCGGGCTTCTATGTGTGCCTCTATTAATTTAAGCCGAAGCTGTTCAGGGGTGAGGGGGCAGCCTTTCTTGAGCGTTATACAGGAAAGCCAGCGGTTAGAGAAAAAGCCTTCGGGTTCCTGTAGCCATTCTATTTCCTCTAGGTCTTGCAGCAGGCTTTGGTAATTCTGGAAAACGGCCCGGCGCTGTTGCACGCGTTCGTCCAGCACTTCTAATTGTCCGCGGCCAATGCCGGCGCTGATGTTGCTGAGGCGGTAGTTGTAGCCTAGTGTGGTATGGTGGTAATAAGGCGTGTGTTCTTTAGCTTGGGTAGAGAGCCATTTGGCGCGCTCCACCAAATTTGGGTCGGCAGAGACCAGGGCACCACCACCGGAAGTAGTTATAATTTTGTTACCGTTGAAAGAGAAGGCACTCACTCGCCCAAAGGTGCCGGCTAATTGGCCTTTGTAACGGGAGCCCAAGGCCTCGGCGGCATCTTCAATGATAGGTACCCCATAGCGCGTTGTAATTTCCTGTATCTCTTGTATTTGGGCTGGCATTCCATACAGGTGCACCAGAATGAGGGCTTTGGGGAGTTTGCCTTTCTGGGCGCGATCTTTCAACGCATCTTCTAGCGCCGTGGGGCAGAGGTTCCAGGTAGTAGCTTCGCTGTCAATAAAAACTGGGGTGGCGCCTACATATAGGATGGGGTTAGCCGTGGCCACAAAGGTGAAGGTGGAGCAGAAAACCTCATCTCCGGGGCCAATGCCCAATGCAAGCAGGGCCAAATGGAGAGAAGCCGTGCCGGAAGATAGCGCCGCTGCGGGCATGCCCAGGTAGGTGCCCAGTTCCCGTTCAAAGCCATGGACGTTGGCGCCCGCAGAGGTAATCCAGTTCAGGTCAAAGGCTTCTTGAATATAATATTGCTCTCTTCCGCTCATGTGCGGCGGAGAAAGGTAGATGAAATCCTGAGGTTGGCTCATGCGGTTTGGGAAATGATACGGGCCGGCACGCCTACCGCGGTACAGTAACTGGGTAAATCCTTGGTCACTACCGCTCCGGCCCCAATAGTGGTAAAGGCGCCCACTTTCAGGTTCTGCAGTATGGCGCTGTTGGTGCCGCCGTACACGCCTTTGCCAAGTCGTACCCCACCACTTACGGCCACTTGCGGCATAAGCGAGCAGAAATCGCCTAGAATAGCGTCATGCCCGATGGTGCAGGCCAGATTCAGCAACACATGTTTGCCTAACATGACATTAGTGGTGAGGATGCAGTTCTGGCAGATAATGCAGCCTTCGCCCAATTGGTTTTCCTGCTCTGGCGTTAGCAACACCGACGGGTGAACCAATATCGGAAACTCTAATAAAGGATTGCCTAACCGTGTGACTACTGACTGTTTGGCGGAGCAATTGCCAATGGCTATGGCCACATGCAGGGGGTTGCCGGTTGTGTTTAACTCTGCAATAGTGCCCAGATACGGATAGCCATTGAGCGAGCTAGCAGGAACGGCGTCATCATAGAATCCCAGGATCTCCCATTCTGGGGATGCCTGGTTAATCTGCAACAAAAGCATGAGCACCTCGCGGCCCAGGCCACCGGCTCCTACAATCACAATTGGTTTTTTCTCTTTGCTCATGGTTTGTTAGCAGAACCGGTAAAGCGTTCCATGGTGGCAGTGCCCGGAGCCGAAATGCCTTCGGGTTTGAACAGGTGCCGCACGGTACGCCAGAGAATCATCATGTCTACCTTGAAAGACAGATGTTCCACGTACCACACGTCAAAGGTAAACTTTTCTTCCCATCCCAGCAGGTTCCGGCCGTTTACCTGGGCCCAACCGGTAATGCCGGGCTTCACTTGGTGTCGCCTTGCCTGTTCAGGGGAGTACAGCGGAAGGTATTCCATCAATAACGGCCGCGGTCCTACCAGGCTCATGTCGCCGCGCAACACGTTGAAAAGCTGGGGCAGCTCATCTAGGGAAGTTTTCCGGATGAATTTCCCCAGGGGGGTGAGGCGCTGGCCATCGGGTAATAATTGCCCAAACCGGTCCTGCGTATTGGTCATGGTCACGAACTTGTAGAATAGAAACGGTTTGCCGTGTAGACCGGGTCTAGGTTGCTTGAACAGCACCCGACCCTTAAACCCCAGCCACAACGCCACTGCCACCACCAACATGACCGGCCAAAGAACCAACAAGGCTCCCCCGGCAAGCAGAAGGTCTAAAAGGCGTTTGCCGAAGCGTTGGTACATGGAGTAATGTGCTAATTCTTGAAGGTGATGATGTGCTAATGAATGGGTAGTTTAGCCATAGAGACGTGCAAGGAAAACCATCCTATAAAACCCTGTTTTGAGCCTGTTTTTCAGAAAACAGGCTCAAAACGGAAGGTACTAATTTTGTCCTTCTGTTGCTATTCCTCGCTTCTGGTACACGGTCAACTATCAACTAGTAACTGACAACTCTTATCTTGCAGCATGATTCAATTCCCGAACGCGAAGATAAACCTGGGGTTACAGTTGGTGGAGAAACGGCCCGACGGGTTCCATAACCTGGTGTCCTGCTTTTACCCCGTGCAGTGGACCGATGCGCTGGAGATTCTGCCAGCGGTAGGAGAATCTACGTTTACCCTTTCCGGCTTGCCGGTACCAGGCGAACCCATGGCCAACCTTTGCTGGAAAGCCTATCAATTGCTGCAGAAAGATTTTGGGTTGCCGCCTATCCAGATGCACCTGCACAAAGTCATTCCCATGGGGGCAGGCCTAGGTGGCGGCTCTTCGGATGCGTCCTGTACCCTCAAACTCCTGAACAGCCTTTTTGACCTTGGTCTTTCTTCTGAACAGCTGGAAAGCTACGCACGCCAGTTAGGCAGCGACTGCGCCTTCTTCGTGCAAAACAAACCGGTGCTGGCCGTAGAGAAAGGTGATGTATTTGAGCCTATTTCTGTAGACCTAAGCGGTTGGCACATTGTATTGGTCTATCCCAACCTGGCCATCAGTACCGCAGAGGCCTACGCCGGGGTTTTGCCGCGTTTTCCGGAAAACAGCCTCAAAACGCTTTTGGCCAAGGACCTCTCTACCTGGAAAGACACTGTGGTGAATGACTTTGAGGCGAGCCTGTTCCCTAAATACCCGCTGCTCCCGGAAATCAAACAACAGCTGTATGGAATGGGGGCGGAGTATGCCTCTATGTCGGGGTCTGGGTCTACCATGTACGGGTTGTTCAAGACGGCGCCAGCGCAGCCCTTACCTTTCCCGAGGGAGTACTCAACTTGGCAGGGAGTCCTGTAGCCTTCTGATACGACGGTTCCGCACCGCTTCCAGAATAGGGTGCAGAAACACGCTGAACAGGATAATGCTGGCCCCATAATAAAACCCTGCCGACATTTTTTCGCCTTCCTTAAAGATAAACCAAGCCAGAATGATGCCGTACACCGGCTCCATGTTCACGGTCAGGTTCATGGTATAGGCGCTGAACTTCTGCATCAGGCGCACGGCGCCGGTATAGGCATAAACGGTGCAGACTAGGGCTAGAATCATGATCCAGAGTACATCCCACCAGTTCACCGCCAGGTGGAGGGTGCCGGTCTCGGTCATCCAGGTGCGGTAGAAGGGGAGAAACAGCGCAGTCGCCAGGAAAGCGCCCGCCATTTCATAACAGGTAATGGTGGCCGGCGCGTGGGTCTTGGTCAGGTTGCTGTTGATAATAGTAAAACAGGCGGCCAGAAACGCCGAACCCAGCGCCATGCTAATGCCCACCACGTGGTCAAACTCAAACCGGAAGATGATGTAAAGGCCAATAATGATGAGAATAGCCAATCCTACCTCATGCGGCTTAATCTTCTTTTTGGTGAACATAGGTTCCAGCAGCGAGGTCCAGAGGCTGGCCGTAGACATACCTGCCAAACAAATAGACACCGAGGAAACCCGCGCCGAGGCGAAGAATAGAATCCAGTGCGCAGCAATCATAAAACCCACGCCCACAATCTTAACAATGTTCTGCCGGCCAATCTTAAAGGATCCACCCCTGAACCGGATCACTACTGCCAACGCGAGGGCCGCCAGAATGGTGCGGTAGAGCACTAACTCCACTGCCGGGATAGAGATCAACTTGCCCAGAATAGCGGTAAAACCCCATAGCAGAATAATGAAATGGAGCTCCAGGTAATCTTTGAAGCGGGGGGTAGAAGAATGAGAAGCTGACAAAACGATGGTATAAAGGATGAATCTGTTTTAAGGCCGTTTTTCTAAAAATAGGCCCAAAACGCTTTTATCTTTCTGTTAAATATTCCTTCAGGTGCTGGCGCGAGTCTCCAGACTCGTGACTTAGGATGCCAGGTAGTCTCCAGACTACCTTCGCTGCGACAGCAGCGACATTGGTACTGCTGGTCTTTCACTTTCACTTTGGCCCGGAAGTTACTTCCGGGCCATAGGCAGGAAAATTTGCCCGTGGTTCCCGGTGAGTCCGGAGACTCACTTCATCCCAAGTCACGAGTCTGGAGACTCGCGCTAGAGAAATACTGTGAACTAATCACTAACAACTACCGCGGTACCGTTCGGTAGAGCACTATGCCAATGACGGTAAACACAGCCAGCGGCACAAAGGCGGCCAACTGCGGCGGAATACCGCCTACGGAGGCCAGGCTTCGGCTCATCATCACAAAGATGATGAAGATAAAGGCCAGCACAAATCCCAGCGCTATCTGCAGGCCCACCCCACCACGAACCTTTCGTGAACTCAAAATCACGCCAATCACGGTGAGGACGGTAATGGCGAAGGGGTAGCTCATGCGCTCGTATTTCTCGGTCATGTACATTTCCACGTCCGTGGCCCCGCGAAGCTGCTTTTCTTTGATCAGGGCGTTGAGTTCGGCGTTGGTGAGGGTTTCTTTCAGGCGGTAAGTACTGGCGAAGTCTTTGGGCAGAAGGTTAAGCGTGGTGTCAATGGCTCCGCCGTGGGTGATGGTTTCCTGGTCGCCGTTGAAGACCCTGAGGGTGTAGGCGTCCAAGTGCCATTTCTGTTTGGTGCTGTCCCAGCGTATAGATTCTGAAGAAAGCTTCCGGATCAATTCCTGGTCTTTGATAGTTTCCAGGGTGAACTTGTAGCCCACGTTGGCGTGGTTGTTATAGCTCTCCAGGTAGACGTAGGAGTCTGGCCCGATGCGGAAGTGCACGTTGCGGCCTTCAAAGGTGTAGGGGTTCTTCACGTACTTGATCTCAAAGGCCACGCGGGTTTTGTTGGCGTTCGGGATCACATAGGAAGAGAAGAAGAAGATAAAGATGCCTATCACCACCGAGCCGATAATATAAGGCACCAGCATACGCTTAAAGGAAACCCCACTGCTCAGAATGGCCACAATCTCCGTGTGTGACGCCAGCTTGGCCGTCACGAACACGGTGGCAATGAAGACCGTGATGGGACTGAGCAGGTTGGCGTAAAACGGAATGAGGTTGATGTAGTAATCAAACAGAATCGTCTTCACCGAGAGATTATTCTGGATGAAGTCATCGTTCTTCTCCACAAAGTCAATCACGCAGATCACGGCCATCAAGATGAGTACCACAAACACAAACGTGGTCAGGAACTTCTTAAGGATGTATTTATCTAATAGCTTCAACTTTCTTTAATTACAAATTGAGGAGTAAGAAGTAGGAATGACTTCAATAATACGGTTTGTTGAAATACGATTTCCCGATTCTTAATTCCTAATTATTAATTCTTAATTACTTATAAACGGGTCATCAGTTTCTTCACCATCTGGTCTTTCCAGGAAGCAAAGGTGCCGGCTATGATCTGCTCCCGCGCCTGGCCCACCAGCCACAGGTAGAACGTGATGTTGTGCACACTGGCAATCTGGGCGCCCAGCATCTCAGTGGCGTGCATCAAGTGGCGCAGGTACGCCTTACTGTAGAACGTGCTGGCGTAGCCGCCTAACTCGGCGTCAATTGGCGAGAAGTCCTCTTTCCAGCGCTCATTCCTGATATTGATGATACCCTGCGTGGTGAACAGCATGCCGTTGCGGGCGTTACGGGTAGGCAACACGCAGTCAAACATGTCTACGCCCAAAGCAATGTTCTCCAGGATATTGGCCGGTGTGCCCACGCCCATGAGGTAACGTGGTTTATCAGCAGGCAGTATATCGCAGACCAGTTCGGTCATCTCGTACATCATCTCGGCAGGCTCACCCACGCTCAAACCGCCAATGGCATTGCCCGGACGGTTTTTGCTGGCAATCATCTCCGCTGACTGGATGCGCAGGTCTTTGTAGGTACTACCCTGTACAATAGGGAAAAGCGTCTGCTCATACCCGTACTTAGGCTCTGTGGTGTCAAAGCGGTCTATGCAGCGCTGCAGCCAGCGGTGCGTGCGCTCCATGGAATTCTTGGCGTAGTGGTAGTCACAGGGGTACGGCGTGCACTCGTCAAAGGCCATGATAATGTCGGCGCCAATAGTGCGCTGGGTATCCATTACGTTTTCTGGGGTGAACAGGTGGCTGGACCCGTCAATGTGGCTTCGGAACTTTACGCCTTCTTCAATGATCTTACGCGTGCCTGATAGAGAGAACACCTGGTACCCGCCGCTGTCAGTGAGAATGGGGAAATCCCAGCCGTTGAATTTGTGCAGTCCGCCGGCTTTCTCCAGCACGCCCAGGCCTGGTCTTAAATACAGGTGATAGGTGTTGCCCAAAATGATCTGGGCTTTTACGTCTTCTTTGAGTTCGCGCTGGTGCACGGCCTTTACGGTGCCGGCGGTACCCACCGGCATAAAAATAGGGGTCTGTATGGTGCCGTGGGCGGTGGTTAATTCGCCAGCCCGGGCTTTGGAAGCGGGATCTTTCGCTACTAAATCAAAGGTCATGTGCAATGGGTAAAGTGCTGGAGAAGCCTTCTTGTGAGGTTATGTACCAGGCTTTTGGCTGTAACCGCTTCTCCAAACGGCAAAGATACAAACAACCACCCGTTTCACCGCCCGGGCGTTGCGGGGCACACCAAAATTTGTGCTATTTTTGGTTTCAGTTTTATTTCGCCTTGGATTACACACTTCTACTTCAGAATTTTCTCCTATACTTGCTAGGTGCCTGCGTGCTGGTGCAGTTTTTTTATGAGTTGTATTACTTCCTGCCGCTGGCGTTCCAGAAAGACCCCGTGCCGCAGGACCCTGCCGCCTTGCCGCCGCTCTCCATTCTGGTTGCCGCCCACAATGAAGTAGAGAACCTGCAGGAACTGCTGCCTTTGCTGCTGCAACAGGAATACCCGCAACCCTATGAGGTGATCTTGATTGATGACCGCTCCTGGGACGGCACCCATGTGCTGGTAAAAGAATACCAATTGGAAAACCCACATCTAAAATTAGTGCGGGTAAAAGAAACGCCGCCGTTCATGAGCCCTAAGAAGTATGCTCTCTTTCTGGGCGTGAAAGCGGCTCAAAATGAGCACCTTCTCTTCACAGACGCAGATTGCCGGCCGGCCTCTAACCATTGGGCCCAGCGCATGGCTGGTGGTTTTGTGGGCGGGCATGACATCGTTTTAGGCGTTTCTCCGTATATGCAGATATATGGATTCTTAAATAGTTTGATTCGGTTTGAAACCTTCTTGACCGCGATGCAGTATCTGTCGTTTGCCAAGCGGGGCAAAGCGTACATGGGTGTTGGCCGTAATCTCGCCTATACAAAATCGACTTTCTTCCGGAATAAAGGGTTTTCCTCCCACATTAGGTCGCTGGGTGGCGACGATGATTTGTTTGTGCAGGAGGCCGCGCGGCATTCAACGGTGCAAATCATGCTAGACGCTGAAAGCCACACGCAGAGTTTTCCTGAAACGAAGTGGCGCAGCTGGTGGAGGCAGAAACGCAGACACATGGCAGCCGGCCGGCAGTACGCAGGTGTAGAGCGCTTCAGAATCGGACTTTTTGTCCTGTCAAATATATTATTTTATATAATATCACTAGTTCTTTTAGGCTTGCAGCACCAAACGCCTTATGTTGGCGTTATTATTGGAGCAAGGTACGTGGCGGTCTGGGTAATTTACATGGCGGTGGCCCGCCGACTGCAAGACCCGTTTAAATGGTGGCTCTTGCCCGTTCTGGAACTAGGGTATTATCTCAACTATATAGGGATTGGCATCTCTGTATTAATGACTAAAAAGATAAGATGGAAGTAAACAAGCAATTTTCCGCGAAAGCGAAACACGATTTTAAACTGATCCAGTCAGCGGTAGAGGAGGGGGATGAGAAGGCCTACGCAGAGCTGATGCAGATTTACAAGAAGCCAGTTTATCACGTGGTCTTGAAGATGGTGCGCAACGCCGATGACGCTGAGGATCTCACCATTGAAGCATTCGCGAAAGCCTTCCGTAACCTCCATAAATTCAACCCAGAGTACGCCTTTAGTACCTGGCTGTTTAGAATTGCTACCAACAACTGTATTGACTTCATCCGGAAGAACAAGATCAAGACCATGAGCATTGACTCAGCCATCAAGATCGACAACGGCGATGAGATCACTATTGATTTCAAAGACAATAACCTCAATCCGCAGGAAACGGCCATCAAGAACCAGAAGATTGAGATCATGCAGTACATTGTGAGCAAGCTGCCAGACAAATACCAACGCCTGGTGACTCTCCGTTACTTTGACGAGCTTTCTTACGAGGAAATAGCCACCGAACTGAACGCTCCCCTGGGTACCGTAAAGGCCCAGCTTCACCGCGCCCGCGAGTTGCTCTATGACATGGTGAAAAACAAGAAGCACCTTATTTAAGGGATCTAAGACACAGGGTATAAGACGTAAGACTTTTTCTTGTGACGTTATAAAGAGAGCAGCCCCTAAGGCTGCTCTCTTTGTTTTAGGGCTGTTTTTGAGAAAACATCCCCAAAACGCATAGCATGTAGGGACAGGTCGCGACCTGTCCGGTGCGGTGCCCTACGCAACCTGCGCCTGCCAAAAAGAACTGCCTTTCATTTTGGAGAAAGTAAAGCAGTTTTCAATGAGATACTTCTTACTACATGGCCGTTTCGGGCAGGTCAAGCCCTGTTCCTACATGTTATGCGTTTTGAGCTTGTTTTCTGAAAAACAGGCTCAAAACACGAAACAGGCAACGCCCTTGTGCAAACTCAGGACTCAAGACTCAGAACTCAGAACTCAATATGCTATCTTTGACCCATGAACGCAGCCTCGGTGAATATCCTGACCCATTATTTTCCTGACCTCACGCCAGAGCAAAAGCAGCAGTTTGCGCGCCTGGCGAAGCTGTACGTGGAGTGGAACGAGAAAATCAACGTGATTTCGCGCAAAGACACCGAGAACCTGATGGTGAATCACCTGCTGCATTCCATAGGCATTGCCAAGGTAGTGCAGTTTCCAGCGGGCACCTCTGTCATGGATGTGGGCACGGGCGGCGGCTTGCCAGGTTTACCTTTAGCCATCCTGTTCCCCGAGGTGAAGTTTCACCTGGTAGATTCCATAGGCAAGAAAATACACGTGGTAGAGGAAATTGCCCATGAACTGAAACTGCAGAACGTGCGTGCCAGCCACATCCGCGCCGAACAGGTGCATGAGAAGTATGACTTCATTGTCAGCCGCGCCGTCGCCCGCTTGGCTACTTTTTACCAATGGATTCAGTTCAGCTTCAAGAAGGAATCTGTGCCAGAGCAGGGCCTCTACTACCTCAAAGGCGGCGACCTCTCTGAGGAACTAGCCGAGTCAGGCCTAGTGCACCAGGTATTTGACCTGAACCAGTATTTCCAGGAGGAATTTTTCGAGACGAAGAAAGTGGTGTTTGTGCCGCAACATCCTACGGCATAAGCGTTTTGGGGCTGTTTTTGGGAAAACAGGCTTCAAATAGAGTTTTATTAAATGAGAAAGCCACTCCCTTGGGAGTGGCTTTCTCATTTAATATTAATGGTGAGGATTGTGCCTTTAAATCCTTTGAACCTTTTTTGATAGGCAAGATTTATTTCTCTTTTGTCATCCTGAAAGGACCTTGTGAGCGAACTAGGGTGGCGGTGAATAAGCGTTAGTTCAACCGTGCTGATAGAATTCTTAAAGGCCATGGAATGAAGCCTGTTCCAGGTTAGTTACCTTTATTACCTTTACAATAGTGTCATTATCAATTGAACTTCTCAGCTTAAAAAAGGTCAGATATACCAATGAGTCTGACTTAGGTAAAGTAAAAGTTATTGTAGAATCAATTGGGATTGCTCCATTAACATCATCGCTATTTACTTTATAATAAACAGAAGATAGGTAAGGCTTCAGATTGTGATGAGCTTTAATAATATAGATTATTTGCCCAGTAAGTTCTTGCTTCTTAATGAGGTTTTGATGCTTGATTCTTCTTTCACCTTCTGTCCATCCATAAAGTAAACTTATAGTATCTGCTTCATAGACTATGGTATGGTTCGAGAGCTTCAACATACTATTGAAAACACCCTTTTCCTTAGATGATTTTATAGAATTACTTGCTGGCAAAAATTGAGTTAGCCCGAAAAGCCCAAAATAGGAAAGGTAAGCACCAACTATCACTAGTAGCAAAGCGGAAAACAAAAGAGATTTTGAGACTAACTGCTTTTGCCTAATTAAATCAATGAATGTGGTGGTGGCGGCTAAAAACAGCCCTGACATTGAGAAAAGGTTAATCCATGCGGCACCCGCTAAATCATGTGTTCCGCCAGCATAAGTTTTTACAAGCATATCATTTACTATGATTGCTGCTATTATAAGTAGTAGTTTGAAAGTCAATTTCATATCTGCTTTTATTAATAGATATGAAATAATAAATATGATAACTGGGGTTAAAAGTATAGAAGTAGGCCCGGCCACGTGCCCCAGATAATTACTCCCCAGGATAAGGGCTGCCGACAAAAATAGCCTCAGGGTGTTATTCATAGTTGAAGGGCATGCTTTTTATTAAAAGCCTATCTAGTTCGCCCACCAGATCCTTCCAGGATGACAGAGAGACGGAGTATGAAATTATTGTCTTGCTACTACCGCACCAACTCCACCTTCTCAATCCTGTCCCCAATATTCAGCTGGTGCACTACGTCCATGCCTTTCACCACGCGGGCGAAGATGGTGTATTTGCCGTCCAGGTGTGGGGTGGGGGAGTGCGTGATGAACCATTGGCAGCTTTCGGTGTCTTTGCCGGCAGAGGCCATGCCTACGTAGCCTTCCAGGTAATTCAAATTGGCAAATTCTGAACGGATGGCGTAATCCGTAGAGCCCCAGCCATCGCCGCGCGGGCAGCCGCCCTGGGCCACGAAGTTGGGTACCACCCGGTGGAAGTTCTTGCCGTTGTAGAAGCCTTTCTCAAGCAGTTCCACAAAGTTAGCCACCGATCCGGGCGCGTCTTCCACCAGCAATTCAAACGTGATATCACCTTTAGAGGTCTTGAGGCGGGCTTTCTGGTTTTTGGCAAGCTTGTTTACTGTGGCCCAGTTGATGGGATGCGTGAAAGGGGTGGCCGGCGTGGGCGCCGAGGCCTTGCCTTCCAGGTAATCCAGGGTTTTCTGCAATTCCAGGTAGGTTTCAATGTCGCGGGGAAGGGTGAGTTTGTCGCGGGCCTGGGTCAGGAAGGAGTGGTCTGCGTAGGCGTTTTTCAGGCCCAGGTCAGGGTTGCGGATAGCACCGGCGGCAATGCCCACCAAGGCCACGTCACCTGATGCAATAGCTTTCTTGAACAACTGGTTAAACGCCGGAGCGGCCGAGGCCTCAAATCCTTTCTGCCCCCTAATGGCTACTAACGCCTCTATGCCCGAGGTACTCACCGCTGGGTGCGGCGCATTAAACGTCTGCTGTTCTATAAACGGGTACTGGCTTTGGTCTTTGCTGAGGGCAGTAAGTAAGGCTGCTTTCTCATAGGGGTTGCCGGCGGCTTTAAACCGCTGCACTATTTGCTGGCTAACGGCGCTTTTCTGCGCGGCAGGGGTAGCCGTCAAGGCTGCCCCAAACAAGGTAGCGCGCACCCGCCAGTCCTTCTGTTTAGCCGCGGCTTCCTGCAAGCGGGTAGCTTCTGCAGCAGGAGCTTTGGCAGCTAAATACTCAGCGGCGCTAAGGGCTACATGCGGGTGCGCATCTGCCAGGGCATTCCAGGCAGCGGCCTGCACCCCGGCGTAGGCCAACTGGTTCATGGGCCTCACCGCACTCAGGCGCACCCGGTAATCAGCGTCCTTCTGCAAAACTTGGCTAACTACTTGGGCCACGCCCACGGTATCTTTCATTTTGCCCAAAGCCAGCATAGCGGCCATGCGCACGTTGGCGCTTTTATCTTGCTGCACTGTGGTAAACAGCTGGTCTTTGATACTACTGGGGTCCAGCTTGGCGGTTCGGCCTACAAAATGCGCGGCTCCCAAGCGGGCATCTTCCTGGGCAGAGGTTAAGAGAGCCGCCGCTTTGGAGAGGGCAGGGGCATGGTTGAGTTTGCGTTGACCTGCGCGGTAGAGCGCCCAGGCTTGGGCGGCCTCCATATTGGGCTGTGCGCTGTAGCGAGCGATCATGTCAAATCCGTTCTGGGTGGCGCACTTTCCCCAGGCTTCCAGCATCTCGGCCCGGGCCGCAATATTCTGTTCCCGGTTATAGGCTTCCATGAGGGCAGGCTCGGCGGCGGGTTTCCCAATCTGCCCTAAGGCATAGGCGCTGGCTATGCGCACCTCGGCCTCCGGGTCCTGCAGTAAGGCACTCAGAGCCGGAATGGCGGTACTGTCCTGCACTGAGCCGAAGGCTAGCGCGGCCTCCTGGCGATACATAGTCTCCGGGCGGGCCAGGAAAGGCAGCAGATCCTGGGTTTTGCGCTCATCCTGCAAGGTATAGATGCGGCGCAGGGTGGCATCACTGAATTTATTGATAGTGTTATTGCCGCTTTGCTGGGCAGGCGGAGTACAGGCCACGGCGGCTAAAAGCAAAACCGAAGCAAGATTGTTAAAAGAGTAGTTCATAGGTGGTAGTTGGGCTGGGGAAGATACAAAACTGACCCGATTCTGCGGCACCTCTCCGGCTACAAGCCGCCAACCAACGGCGTTTTTATACTGTTTTCCTGAAAATAGAGTAAAAACAGGAAGATGCCTGCGCCAAATTTTAAGACCTTTGCCCCTGTTATGCCTACCGCTTCGTCAGACGTTTATTCCCTCCGGTTCTGGTTGCTGTGTCTGAGCTCTTTTTTGTTCTCGGCCAGCTTCAACATGATCATCCCCGAACTGCCTAATTTCCTCACCAGCCTGGGAGGGGCCGAGTATAAAGGCTACATTGTGGGGCTTTTCACTATCACTGCGGGTCTCTCGCGTCCGTTCTCCGGCAAGCTCACTGATACCATCGGGCGCATGCCGGTTATCTATTTTGGCGTGGCGGTCTGCGTGCTGTGCAGCCTGCTCTACCCCTTGCTTACCACCGTGACGGCCTTCCTGCTTTTGCGTCTTGTGCATGGCTTTTCCACTGGTTTTACGCCCACCGGCGAATCTGCTTACATTGCGGACATAGTGCCCCTGGAGAAACGGGGAGCGGCCATCGGGGTCTTCGGTCTGGCTGGAAGCCTGGGCCTGGCGGCGGGCCCAGCCATTGGCGGCGAGTTTAGCCGTTACTTTTCCCTGGACGCGCTTTTTTACGCCTCCTCGGGCATGGCCCTTTTGGCGGTATTGGTGCTACTGAACCAGAAAGAGACGCTGGTGAATCCGCAGAAATTCAGGCTGGGACTGCTGCGCATTAAGAAGGATGAGATTTTCGAGCCGCTGGTCTGGCCTCCCTTCGTGGTGATGCTGCTTACGCTGTTTTGCTACGGCGCGGTGCTCACCGTTACTCCAGATTTTAGCCAGCACCTGGGCATTGCCAACAAAGGCCTGTTCTTTACCTTCTACACCGTTTCGTCCATCGGTATCCGGTTCCTGGCGGGTCGCGCCTCAGACCGATTCGGGCGGGTGCCAGTGCTACGCATCTCCACGTTCATCATGGCCCTGGGCATGCTGGTCCTCGGCTTTGCCGATTCAAAAGCGATGTTCCTGGGGGCCGCAGTGCTATACGGCATTGGTACCGGCATGAACTCGCCCACGCTCTACGCCTGGACCATCGACCTCAGCCACGCCAACCGCCGCGGCCGTGCCATGGCCACCGTCTACATCGCCCTGGAAGCCGGCATAGGCCTGGGTGCCTTCCTCTCAGCCTCAGTCTACGACAACCGGGTAGAGGCCATCCCATACGTCTTCTGGGCCGCCGCCGCGCTGTGCCTGCTGGCGTTCCTGTTTGTGCTATTGGGGAAATTCCCGAAGCGGGAAGAAGAGGCGGTTTAGGGTTAATCGCTTAGCGACGCTTTTGTTTTTGGGCTGTTTTGCGGAAAACGGAGGCGGCTACCCCGAGTCTCGAGTCCTGAGTTGGAAATGCGTGCATCATCCCCCTACCCCCTTCAAAGGGGGACGAGGAAGAGGGCCATGCGTTGAATCTGTAAAGCGGGCTCTCCTGTGTAAACACCCCTCTACGCTCCCCTCAAGGGGAGAGTCTGCTGTGAATGAACGGTATCACGTTTTGGGCCTGTTTTCCGGAAAACAGGCTTAAAACCCCATCTGCCTAAACGGTTCCTCCACGCCTTCCTGTTTCCAGCCTTTCGTCTGAGCGCCTAGCACTCGACCCGGTGCTGCGGATGCGGCAGGCCCTACAGGGCCAGGAGAGAGGGTACAGCGCGAGGGCGGAAGGCGGGGCCGTGAGCGCTCGGAGGGAAGAGATGAAACATCACAGTCCATGAAGCCCTAGGAAAGCGGTCAAGCCAAGGGGAAGGCAAACTGGATGCACGAGCCTTTTGCCAAGCGAGAAGCAGTTTAAGTTGTAAGTGAGAACACCAACAACGGCGAAAACCTGGGGCTGAACTCGCGACTCAAGACTCGCGACTCAGAACTCCCTATAAATACCCCTTTGCCTGTAACCTAAACAACTCCGCATAGCGGCCACCTTTCGCCAGCAGCTCCTCATGTGAGCCTAACTCCACAAACTGCCCGTTCTCAATCACCAGAATCCTATCCGCCATGCGCACGGTGGAGAAACGGTGGGAGATAAGCACGGCGGTCTTGCCTTTGGTAAGTTCTGAAAAACGCTGGAACACCTCGTGCTCGGCGCGGGCGTCCAGGGCGGCGGTGGGCTCGTCCAGGATCAAAAGCTGCGCATCACGCATGTAAGCGCGGCCTAGGGCTATTTTCTGCCATTCGCCGCCAGACAGGTCTACGCCCTTGTTGAAACGGCGGCCAATCACCTGGTCATAGCCTTCGGGGAGTTTGGAGATGACGGTATCTGCCAGGCTTTGCTGCGCCGAGGATTCAATGCGGGGTTTATTCTCTTTCTGGTCAATGCGGCCAATGGCGATATTGGTGCCGGCCGTCATCTGGAACCGCACAAAATCCTGGAAAATCACGCCGATCTCGCGGCGTAATTCCGCTGGATCATATTCCTTCAGGTCTACACCGTCTAGCAGGATACGGCCTTCGGTAGGGTCATAGAGGCGGGAAAGGAGCTTGACCAGCGTGGTTTTGCCGGCGCCATTCTCGCCTACCAGCGCCAGTTTCTCGCCGGCATGCAGCGTGAAATTTAGGTTCCGGATGGCCCACTTTTCTGAGTTTCGGTACTGGAAACCCACGTTCTCAAAGGTGAAGCCGTGTTGGATAGGCTTAGGGAAAGGAGGGGCCGTAGGCTGGCGTTTAATACGAGGCTGCAGCTCAAAAAAGTCAAAGAAATCTTGCAGGTACAAGGCGCCCTCGGCCACGCTGGTGAACCGGTTCAACACAGATTCCAGCAACCCGCGCAGGCGCATAAAGGAACCGGCTAAAAACGTGAGCTGCCCCAAAGAAACCTGCCCTTTAACCGTCTGTAGCACCAGGTAGACATACGCTCCGTAATAGCCGGCACTGCCTAAGGCCGCAAATACGCTCCCCCAGCCGGCCCGGCGGGTAGCCAGTTTCTTGTTGTCCAGGTAAAATTGGGTGGAAAGCTCCCTAAACCGGTTGGTCAGGAAATCTGAAAGCCCGAAGATCTTCACTTCCTTGGCCGTGTCATCACTGGCTCCGGTTTGGCGCAGGTAATCCAGTTCGCGGCGTTCCGGGGTCCAGCCGTGCACCAGGGAGTAACTGCGCTCATTGAAGTGTGACTCGCCCAGGAAAGCGGGTAATACCGCCACCAGCAGCAGGAGCAATAACCAAGGGTAAAACGCTATTAAACCAGCCGCCAGAAAAACCATGGTGAGAAGATCCTGCATCTGGCCCAGCACCTGGCTCATGAGAATGGTTCGGCTTAAGGTTTGGCGGCGGGCGCGCTCCAATTTGTCATAGAAGGCAGAATCCTCAAATTGGTCCAGGTCCAGCTCGGCGGCGTGCTCCATGAGCCGGATGGAGGATTGGTTCGCAAACAGATCGCCCAGGAGCCCGTCAATCAACGCAATGCCTCGGTTCAGGAAATCGGAGACTACCGCCAACCCGAATTCAATGGCCACCAGCGTGAGCAGATAACCCAGCAGCTTGTCATCGGTTTGGGTAAGCCGCAGCACCTCGTCAATGATTAATTGGCCCACGTAGAGCATCGCCAAAGGCACGGCCGCCCTGAACAGGCGCAGCACCACGTTGACCATGGCCATGCGCGGGTTGGTCTGCCACACCATTTTCAGGAAGGGCGGCAAATGTTTCAAGGCGCTTACCCGCTGCTGCACAGAAAGCTGCGGTTTGCCTTGTTGCGGCGGTTTTTTGCCGAAGATGTTATCCCAGAATGCCATAGGCCGTGAAGTTACAGGAAAGCCTTTACTTACGCGTATTGTTTCAAAACGGAAAAAAAGAAAGCAGGTAAGAAGGCCGTAAGTAAAAAGATAGGCATTTGGTCGTTGTCGCGTTTTGGGCCTGTTTTTAGGAAAACAGGCCCGAAACGCGACAGCTATACTGGAAGAAACCAAGGGTTGGCTATTTCCAGGGGAAGTGGCCTTACCTTTGCCACGTTAGAAAGAAGATAACAGACGGCTGCTTTTAGCTTAAATCCCGTAAGGATACCTATATGGAAGAATCATTTTTACAACGGCTCTGGGGGCTTCACCAGCAAAACCAGGTACGGGTACCTACCGCGTTGCTCTGCCAGTTCTTGGACCGGTTGCTGCAGATGCTGTTTCCGCCTTTGGCGGAGCAACCCATTGCCTCAGCGCAGGAATTGGCGCAGGAAGCCCGCTTTCTGGAAAAGGAACTGGAGTCCATTTTGGAAGGGATTCTGCACCTGAACCCGGCCCCGGCCGCCCAAACCGTGGCGCAGTTCATGGCTGAGCTGCCACGCCTGCACGAACAACTCATAGCCGATGCCCAGTTTATTCTGGAAGAAGACCCGGCTGCCCGCCATTTAGAGGAGGTGATGCGCTCTTACCCTGGTTTCTACGCCCTGGCCGTGTACCGTATCGCGCATTTCTTCTACCAGGCGGGAGTGCCGCTGCTGCCACGCATCCTCTCAGAATCGGCGCACAGCCGCACGGGCATTGACATTCACCCGGGGGCGAAAATTAGTTACCCGGTGTGCATTGACCACGGCACGGGCATTGTGATAGGGGAGACCACCGTTATTGGCAAATACGTGAAGCTGTACCAGGGCGTAACCCTGGGCGCTCTGAGCGTAGCCAAAAACATGGCCGACCTTAAGCGCCACCCCACTCTGGAAGACCACGTGGTCATTTATGCCGGCGCCACTATTTTAGGGGGGCATACGGTGATCGGGTCGCATAGTATTATTGGCGGTAACGTATGGCTCACTGAAAGCGTACCTCCTTATTCCAGGCTATACCATAGGGCCCAGATAAAAGTAAGCCGTTCTGAAGCCCCTGAGAACGTCTTGGACTTCTCTATTTAACCTGATTTATTTTTTCCTGTTTAGTCTAGTATCCTCCTAGAGGTAGGGAAATATTGCTGCCCATTTTACCCAGGGGCCTTTTAAAACGCCATTTGAATTAAGAACTTATATGAAAGCAGAAAACATCTTACAGACCATTGGCAACACCCCGGTGGTACGTATTAACCGGTTATTTGGACCCGATGCCCAGGTATGGATGAAACTGGAGCGGGCAAACCCAGGGGGCAGCATCAAAGACCGCATTGCGCTGGCCATGATTGAAGACGCCGAGCAACGCGGCCTGTTGAAACCCGGGGGACGCATCATTGAGCCCACCTCGGGCAATACCGGTATTGGCCTGGCCATGGTAGCCGCCGTGAAAGGCCATCCGTTAACGCTGGTCATGCCAGAGTCCATGTCTATTGAGCGCCGCCGACTCATGACCGCCTACGGTGCCGATCTGGAATTGACTCCACGCGAGAAGGGTATGAAAGGCGCTATTGAAAAGGCCCATGAACTGGCCGCCGAGGACGGCAATGCCTGGATTCCCATGCAGTTTGAGAATGAGGCCAACACGCAGGTGCACATGGAGACCACGGCCCAGGAGATTCTGCAGGACTTCCCAGACGGGGTTGACTACCTGATTACCGGCGTGGGCACCGGTGGGCACATTACCGGCGTGGCCAAAGTCCTGAAGCAGAAATTCCCTAACCTGAAGGTATTTGCCGTAGAGCCTACCTTGTCACCAGTGTTGAGCGGCGGTACCCCTGGCCCGCACCCCATCCAGGGCCTGGCCGCGGGCTTTATCCCTAAAATCATGGATACTACTTTGCTGGACGGCGTGATCCAGATCACCCAGCAGGAAGCCTTTGACTATGCCCGCCGGGCCGCTAAGGAAGAAGGAATCTTTGTGGGTATCTCCTCTGGTGGCTCGCTGGCTGCCGTGGCGCAGCAACTGCCAAAAATAGAGCCGGGCGCGCGGGTACTTACCTTCTGCTATGATACCGGTGAGCGCTACCTGTCTGTAGAAGGGTTGTTTGTATAATCTTGCTAACCCGCTTGCAAAGCCTCCCCTGACGTTCTCAGAGGGGGCTTTCTGTTTTGGGCCCGTTTTCCGGAAAACGGGCCCAAAACAGAAAATCCTAACAAAATGCCCTTAAGGCCAAAGGAAAGATGCCCGCTGAGCGGGATGGATTTATTGCGTTTCAGGATGGTTCAATTACCTTTGGAGGGCGTTTTGCCTGTGTAGAGAACCAAAGGCAGGCTTCTGGTCCACCAGAACTCATAAGCTTTAAAAACGTTCAGCACATAATTACTTTGAATTTCTCCCTTAACCCAACTCAATACTATGGCTTCAGGCCTCCTTGCGCTTTTAGATGATATAGCAGCCCTCGTGAAAGTAAGTGCCGCCAGCCTGGATGACGTGCCTACGCAGGTGGCCAAAACCACAGGCAAGGTTTCCGGCATTGTCATAGATGACACGGCCGTGACGCCTAAATACGTGGTAGGGCTTGACCCCTCGCGGGAGCTGGCCATTATTTACCAGATCGCTAAAAAGTCGGTTATCAATAAACTGGTTTTCCTGGCTCCGGCGGCGCTGTTGCTGGGGTTCTTCGCGCCCTGGGCCATTACGCCTATTCTTATGATGGGTGGGTCTTACCTGTGCTTTGAGGGATATGAGAAGGTGCATTCCTTGCTCAGCAAGCACCCGCATGACCACAACGAAAACAGCGCCGACATAGAAGTCACTACCCCTGAGGAGTTGGAGAAAGAGCGGGTAGACAGCGCGGTGCGCACAGACCTGATCCTTTCTTCAGAGATTATGGCCATTGCCTATTCTACCGTGGCAGATAAGCCAATCACCAACCAGATTGTGGTCATGGCCAGTGTGGCCATCTTCATCACCGCGGCAGTTTACGGGTTTGTGGGCCTAATTGTGAAAGCCGATGACATAGGGGTGCACATGGCGCAGGAAAAGTATCACGCGGCTACCAGAAAGGTAGGGCGCGGAATTGTCAAGTTCATGCCGCATTTCCTCACTATTCTGGGGTACGTGGGTACGGCGGCTATGCTCTGGGTAGGTGCTGAAATCATTGCCCATGGTCTTCCGTTTCTGCATCATCCCCTGGAGAGTTTAGAGCACTCACTTTCTGGTATTCCGGCCCTGGCCTGGATAGTGAAAGTAATTGTACTGGCCCTGGGCGGTCTGGTGTTAGGTTTCTTTATTGATAAGATCGTGCGGCTGGTGCGGCCAATGTTCAAAAAAGGGTAAAGAAAGGATTGCTCAAGAAAAGAAGGGCCGGTTGCGTTACGTAGCCGGCCCTTCTTTTTGCATAGAAAATCATTTCATTCAAGTCGCAACTTTTCTGGCCATTTTCCTCCCTGCCTTCCAGAGGAGGGAGGGCAGGTTGCTGCCTAGTGCTCTTGCATAGCGAGCCTGACAGGGCATCTGCTTAAATATGACGGGATACCGTTTTTAAAAGACGTATCTTACATATTATCAGTAGGGTTTGCTGACACCTTACCCATCCTTCGCTACAGAATCAGGTCCGTCTTCTCTTATGAGGCTTAGGGTCTCCTTTTCCCTGACTTAGAAACACTGGTTTAACCGCCCAACTGTAAAAGGTTGAGCACAGTAATTCCCAGTCCCATGAAAGAAAGTGAAAAAAGATATCGCCGTTTAATTGAAGCCAGCCGTGACCTGTTGGTTACCGTGAACCTGCAAGGCAACATTATAGATGCCAATGAGGCAGCCGTTACCATGACAGGGGTTACCCGCGAAAACCTTATAGGCTTAGATTTCTTTACCTGTTTCACCAAGCCGGGTAATGTGCGTGACATGTTTACCCAAGTGGTGGAAAAAGGCGACCTGGCTAATGTTCCCTTCACCCTCAGTCATGCCAACGGTACCCTCACCGAGGTGCTCATTACCGGCTCTGTGTACAAAGACGAAGAAGGAACGCTGCAGGGAGCCGTCATGGTGGCCCGCGAAACCGCCGAGAAGAAATGGGCCTCCAAATTGCGCCTCGCCAACAAAGAACTGGCGTTTCAGCATAATGAGAAAGAGAAGCGGGCCAATGAACTGAGCGTTGCTAACCAGGAACTGGCCTTCCAGAACGATGAAAAAGAGAAAAGGGCGCAGGAACTGGGCGTTGCCAACACCGAGCTGGCTTTCCAGAATAATGAAAAGGAAAAACGCGCCCAGGAGCTGAGCATTGCCAATGAAGAACTAGCCTTCCAAAATAACGAGAAAGAGAAACGCGCCCAGGAATTAATTGTGGCCAACAAAGAGCTCGCTTTCCAAAACGACGAGAAAGAGAAAAGGGCTGCCGAACTCAGCGTAGCTAACAAGGAACTTGCTTTTCAGAATGATGAGAAAGAGAAACGGGCCGCCGAACTAAGTATTGCCAACACTGAATTGGCGTTCCAAAATGATGAGAAAGAGAAACGGGCGGCAGAGCTTAGTATTGCCAATATTGAACTCGCTTTCCAGAACGATGAAAAAGAGAAACGCGCCGCGGAATTAGTCATCGCGAACAAGGAGCTGGCCTTCCAGAACGACGAGAAAATAAAGCGGGCCGCTGAGCTCCGGATTGCCAATTACGCCCGCGGCTTGATTGAAGCCAGCCGTGACCCGCTTGTGACCATTAGCCCCGAAGGGAAGATCACAGACATGAACCAGGCTACGGTGAACATTACCGGCATTGAACGGGAACAGCTCATTGGATCTGATTTCTTTACCTATTTCACAGACTCCCAGATGGCCCGCGAGGTCTACCAAGAGGTGTTCGCCAAGGGCGCCGTGGCAGATTCACCCCTAACCTTGCGCCACAAAGACGGTAAACTAACCGATGTGCTCTTCAATGGATCGGTCTACAAGAACGACCAGGGAGATGTGTTGGGTGTGGTGATTGTGGCCCGTGACGTGACCGACCAGAAACGGATTGCCACCGAACTGAACGAGGCCAAAATTGCCGCCGAACTGGCCATGGTCCAGGCCGAGGAAGCCCAGCTCAAAGCCGAACTGGCTACCGGTATTGCGGAAGACGCTGTGAAAGCCAAACAGCAGTTCCTGAGCAATATGAGTCATGAGATCAGGACGCCTATGAACGCCATCATCGGGTTCACCAAAGTAGTCCTGAAAACAGAACTGACGGAAAAGCAGGAAGAATACCTCAACGCCATTAAGCTGAGCGGCGATGCCCTTATTGTGCTCATCAATGATATTCTGGACCTGGCCAAGGTAGATGCGGGTAAAATGTCATTTGAGCAGATTCCGTTTAAACTGTCGGCCTCCATCTTTGCCATGGTGCACCTGTTTGAAACCAAAATTCAGGAACGCAACCTGGAACTGGCCATTGAATATGACTCTAAAATACCTGAGGTGGTGGTAGGGGACCCGGTACGTCTGCATCAGATTATCCTGAACCTGGTCAGTAACGCCGTCAAGTTCACTACGCAGGGCAAGATAACGGTGAGTACGCGCATGCTGGTGCAGGACGCGGAGAAGGTGATTCTGGAATTCTCCGTAACGGACACCGGCATTGGTATTGAGGAATCTAAGGTGAGCACCATCTTTGATAATTTCCAGCAGGCCACCAGCGGCACGTCCAGATTATACGGCGGTACGGGGCTGGGACTAGCCATTGTAAAGAACCTGGTAGAGCCGCAGGGCGGCACCATTACGGTAAAGAGCAAGGTAGGAGAAGGCTCCACGTTCAGCTTTATCCTTAGTTTCAATAAAACCCAGGAGAAACCAGAATCTGAGACCGGACTGGGCATTGAGCTGGAAACAGGCTTTAAAGATGTGAAGATTCTGGTGGTGGAGGACATTGCCCTGAACCAACTGTTAATGAAAACCCTGTTGGAAGAGTTCGGGTTTGAGATGGAAGTGGCGGGCAACGGGAAAATAGCTGTGGAGATGCTGCGCCACAACCGGTATGATATTGTGCTCATGGACCTGCAGATGCCCGAGATGAACGGCTTTGAGGCTACTGAGTACATCAGAAACCAAATGAACCTCACCGTACCCATTATTGCCCTCACCGCCGATGTGACCACCGTAGACGTGGAAAAGTGCAAGGCCGTGGGCATGAATGACTATATCTCCAAACCCATAGATGACAAGGTACTCTACAGCAAAATCATCAAGTACCTTAAAAACTCTGATTACGCCAAGAACACCGTTTACCAGGACCGGGAAGACCTGCAGACCCAACCGCTTACTTGCGTTAATTTTGATTACCTGCGGCGCATTACCAAAAATGATGTGCGTCTGGTGGAAATGATCCAACTCTACCTGCAAGAGATTCCGCAACTGGTGGTAAAAATGAAAAAAGCTATTGACCAGAAAGACTGGCTGGCGCTTAAGAATGCCACCCATTCCATTATCCCCACCTTCTCCACTATGGGCATTAACCCAGAGTTTGAAGACATTGCCAAAGCCATCCAGGCCTTCGCAGCCAATATCATCGCGACAGAGACCCAGGAGGACGTGAGCGAGGAGACCATGAGCATGGTGCATGCCCTGTATTCCAAAATAGAGGTAGTCTGCGCCCTGGCCGCCCGTGAACTGGAGGAAGAATTAACCAAGCACTCTTTAGCCGTGAAAAGCTTGTAAGGGTAATTGGAAGTTTGACAGCCTAATAGCTGGCAATGAAAAGGCGTACCTGAACGGTGCGCCTTTTTTGTTGCGCGTAGGTGTTACCCACAAGAGAAAAGCACTTACAGATTTTACCTGATAAGTGCTTTAGAAAAATGGAGAATATCAAACCCGAATCTGTTTTGCCGGAATAGAGAATGTAACAGAGAAAAGGCATAAAAGAAAAGGCCCACTGAATAGTGGGCCTTTAGTGGAGAATATCGGAGTCGAACCGATGACCTCTTGCATGCCATGCAAGCGCTCTAGCCAGCTGAGCTAATCCCCCGTTTTGATGTTACAAAAGTAAGACGGTTTTTAGTAACTGCCAAATTTTTTGCGGGCTAAGCCGTGAAAATAATCCATCTTTTTTTCATTCTGCTTTTTGGTTATCTGCGGCAATAGATGGCCTGGCTAGGAAGCTGCTGGTAGTCATTGCCTTAGCTGGCGCCAATAGAGAAACTGCCTTTTATATTGGTTTGGTCCAGCATTAACTAGATTTCAAATCTCCGCGTCTTTCTGGTTCCAGATTCTGTTTTGAGCCCACTTTTGCAAAAACAGGCTTGAAACGCATCTTTCCCAAGGCCAGGTCACTTAGGCAAAAGACCGTTCATAGATTGGTCTATAAAAGAAGAAGGGGCCGAAACTAAGTTTCGGCCCCTTCTTTAGAAGATAATCAGAGATTGATTATTTGAAGATATAACGCAGACCAACTTGTCCTTGCCATCTTGAAGAGAAAGAAGATGACCAAACATCAGTTGTTGGCTTAGTGAAGGTGAACGAAGGACGGTTGTTGGCATCACGGGTTGCGAATCTTACCAATTCAACAGCCGCGTTGTTTACAAAGTAGCTACGTCCCCAGTCTTGGTTGATAGCGTTTCCTACGTTGAACACATCCAGAGTTAACTGCAAGGTGTGGTTTTTGCCACCAAGGTCAGCGAAGATATCCTGGGCAATCCGTAGGTCTACGCGGTGAGTCCAAGGAGTGCGGGCACCGTTACGCTCAGTGTACTGGCCACGGCGGGTTTTCAGGTATTCGTCATTCTCAATGAAGGCATTCAGATCTTCCCACTGCTTGTCAGCAGAAAGGGTTACTACACCGGCAGAGTTTTTCACGTCATTCAGAACAATGTCTTCACGCACACGTGGTACAAACATCAGGTCATTACCTGTGTTACCATCAGAGTTTACGTCTTGTGAGTACAGGTAGGTGAACGGTGAGCCAGACTGTCCTTCATAGAACAGAGAGATAGAAGTACTGAAGTTGTTCAACCACTTGATGGTGTAACCACCAGAAGCAATTACCCGGTGACGGATGTCAAAGCGGGAATAAGAAAGCTCAGGGTTGTTAGGGTCAGTAACTACCTGGTTAAACTGCCAGTTAGATCTTGCAGTGCTGCTGGCCCCGCTGTTTACGTCTTTAGACTCACCGTAGGTATACGCTACCATGGTGTTGATGCCGCTATCAAAGTTCTTCTGTAACTGACCAGTCAAGCTGTAAGTATAGCCTTTGTTGGTGTTGTCTAATAGAATAACGTTAGTGAAATCCTGGCTGATTTTTCTGGCTGAAGAAGAAGTTGGGTACAACGGACGTCTGTCTGGACCAGATAAGCTGGCAATTGGGTTCACCAGGTTAATGTCTTTGTAAACAATGTCATTCAGGGTCTTAGAGTAGATACCTTCCAGAGTAGCGATAATGCCTAAAGGAAGTACATAGTCAGCGGCCAGGTTAGTACGCCATGTTTGCGGGATTTTGAAATTATCCGTTACCAGGTTGATCTCTGCAGTAGTACCGGCAGCGCCGTATTTGCGGATATCATCAATGTTAGAAGTGAACTGACCGGTTTTGGTTTGGCTTCCTAAGAACAAAGAGTTGAACGTGATACCGTTGTTGGTGAACTGGTTAGACAACCATACAAAAGGAACACGGCCGGTGAAGATACCAGAACCACCACGTAACTGCAGGGTTTTGTCTCCAAACACATCCCAGTTGAAACCGGCACGTGGCGCCCACAGCAATTGTCCGCTAGGAGTGTCATCTGTTCTCAGATCTGTATATTGTGGATATGGATCAAACGCTTTCTCTACCTTCTCGTTACGGGCAGGAGTGTCTGGCATAACCGGAACATCTAAACGAAGACCAAGCGTTACACGCAGGTTTTCAGTAACAGAGATCTCATCCTGGGCATAGAAACCTAACTGGGCAGCATCAAACTTAGCGGCTGGTTTAGGGTTGGTAGGATCTGCGGAATACGTCTGCTCAATCTGGAATGGTTTTTCATCCAGGAAGTCTTGCAGGCTGTTGAACTGGTAGTATCCGTTACCGTTGTTCACAAAAAGGTTACGGAATCTGAAGAACTCATTGTGCGTTCCGAAGGTGAAGGTGTGGTTTCCTTTGAAAAGGGTCAGGTTGTCTGTGAATTCAAGGATGTCCTGATCCAATTCATTGAAGGCCGAGCTACGCTCAGTACCAGCAGTGATGGTGTTGCTACCACTTCCGTTGAAACGGATAGTTACCTGCGGGAACAAACCACCTGGCGTGTCACGTTTGTCACGTATTCTGGAGTAACCTACAATTAAGCTGTTAGAAATGTTTTCAGAGAAACGGCTTTTCAGTTCAGCTACAGTGCTGTTGGTGGTGTTAGAGAACTCGTAAGCGTTGTTTCCAAAACGGAACGTGCTGTTAGAGCGGGAAATGTTGTCATCAAAGGCATCTACAAAGTTGTGACGCAGCGTTAATTGGTGACGGTTGTTGATGTTCCAGTCTAAACGGCCAAACAGTTTGTTGCTTTCTGTGCGGCGGTCTAATGGGCCGAAGCTTCCTGGATCATAGCCGTATTTAGAGATCAGTCTTTCAGAGATAGCTCTCACGTCTCCCTGAGGCACGATAGAACCGGCATCGCCTAAGTTGTTCAAAAGAGGCTCAGAACGACGGGTTATCTCACCGTTCAGGAAGAAGAACAATTTGTCTTTGATCACCGGACCGCCTACGCGGAAACCAGTCTGGTAGTCTTTGAAGTCAGCGGCTTTGGCATCTGTGATAGGGTCTTTACCAACGGTCTTCTCATTACGCATGAAACCGTAAACAGAACCTTCCACGTTGTTTGTACCAGAGCGGGTAACAGCGTTGATACCACCACCGGTGAAGTTACCTGACTTTACGTCATAAGGAGCCAATACCACCTGAATCTGGTCAATGGCGTCCAGAGAGATAGGCTGAGTTCCAGCCTGGCCACCTGGCGTACCGCTACCAGCCAGACCAAACACGTCATTGTTCACAGCACCGTCAATGGTGATGTTGTTGTAACGGTTGTTGGCACCCCCAATAGAGTTACCAGAGGCCTGAGGCGTTAAACGGGTGAAGTCTGTTAAAGAGCGGTTCAACGTAGGAAGGCGCTCAATTTGCTCGCGAGACACGTTAGTGGCAGCACCGGTACGGTCAGCGTTGATTACTGCGCCACGCTCGCTTACTACCTGAACTTCGCTCAGGCCAACGGCGCTTTGGGATAATACAAAATCAAGCTTCAGGTTTTGACCCAATGCTAAAAATACATTCTCTCTTTTTTGGTCTTGGTATCCTACATACGTAGAGGTGATGGTGTAAGGACCGCCTACGCGCAGGTTTTGCAGGTTATAGCGGCCATTGGCATCGGCGCTAGCCGCGTACTGGGTGTTAGATGGCGTGTGAATGGCTACAATAGTAGCTCCGGCCAGGCCAGATCCACTACCGTCTGCGATAGTACCGTTCATTGAGGCGGTTGTGGCGCCCTGGCCCCAGCTAAGGTGCATTGGCAAACACATCACCACGATGAGCATCAATCGGGTAAATAGGTTTTTCATAAAGGGTTTTTTTTGTGCAAAAATAAAACAGGTGAAAAGAAAAGAAGGCAGGACGAATGTTAAGTTAACGTTAAGAATGTTAACAGAGCATTTAAGAAAGGGAAATGAGTTCTCCGGAGAGGAAGGAATCATTGGGCGGTCAGTAAATTGACATGACAAATATAGAGACTAAATTTGTTTGTATGCCATGCCTGAGCGCAACTTAATTTCAAGATTTTGTTTTAGTTAGCAGCGGCGGCTTAATGAATTGGTAGCAGGTTTTGAGAAAATTTAATTAGAAAGTGAACCTAACGGATGTTCTTTGAAGGTTTTTCAAAAAACCAGTTCACTTCTCATCAAACTCTCAACTATCATTTTAGGCCGGGTAGGGCTAAATGGCTGGCCTCACTGCCTTTACAAAGGTGCGCTGGTAATACGGTGAAAACAGGTTGTCTTCTTTCACCCCAAGCGAAGTGGAGGAATGGATAAACCAGATCTCGTTCTCATCCTTTACCTCTGTCACCAGCCCCACATGGGTGATATTGTTCACGCTTTTGCTGGAACTGAAGAAAACCAGGTCGCCGGGCTGCAGTTGGTGCACGGCCACGGGTTGGCCAAACTCACTCTGCTGGCTGGAGGTGCGGGGCAGTTTCACGTCAATGGCCTGAAAAGAGGTGCACAGCAGCCCTGAGCAGTCCATACCTACCCGGGTAGTGCCCCCAAATTTGTAGGGAGTGCCCCTAAAGGAGCGGGCCGTAGAGATAACGGTCTCAATTTCGCGGCGCATGGCTTTGTTGCTGGCCACGGCTTTAGAGGATTTTTTGCCTTTGCTGGAGATATGAATCTCTTTCAGGGGTTTCCCAGACCGGCGGGCCTCACGGCGCTCCAGGCGTTCTTTTTTCTTTAGCGCCGCAATCTCACGGGCAGAGCGGTATTTATCCTCGGGCTTACTGAAGGTGGAGTAAGAAGATTTTCCGCAGGAACCTAAAAGCAAAAGCAGGCTTAATAGGGCCAAGGAGTAAGTTTTATATAAGTTTCTCAAAATAATCACTTAACGGCTTGTTCCAGTTAAAGCCAAAGATAAGGCATTCACCCTTTTATCAGAAAAAAATCCTGAAGGAAGGGGAGGGCCGGCAGAGGCCTAAAGGTTCCAGGAGGCCCACGGCCCGCTCTGGTCACTCAGAAGAAACGCCCCAAAACCGATTGTCATGTGTTTTAGAGCCGTTTTTTTAAAAACAGGGCTAAACCAGAAAAAGGTAATAGAAAGTAAGGTTCTGTAAGTCAATAGGTTGCTGGCTCAGGCGGCCATAAATAAATTTTCCTATTCAGCTGTTTTCAAAGAGGGGGGGCGAACTTCTGTTTTACCCCTGTTTTTACAAAAACGGGCTTAGAACGAATCTATGGGATGTTGGCGTTAAAGAGGTTGCTGGAAGAACTCCACGGCCCGGCGTTCTGAGTAGTAGAGCCCCCGGAAGAACCCTTCAGAGAAACCCACGTGTCCGCCTTGCTGGGGCATCTCCAGGTAGAAGTTGGGATTTTGGAGGGCCTGTTCCACCGGGAAGCACTCTTTAGAAAGGAAGGGGTCATTTTGGGCGTTCACCAGCAGCGTGGGAATAGTGATGCGGTGCAGGTGCCCCACTGAACTGCACTGCTCATAATAGTCCTCCGCGTTTTTGAAGCCATGGAAAGGGGCGGTGTACCGGTCATCAAATTGCTCAAAAGACGTAATGCTCTGGAAGTCCTGTAAGTCTACCTCAAACCGACGGGCTTTTTCCTGCAGCTTTTGGTGCAGGGTTTTCAGGAACCGTTTCATATAAATGCTGTTCTGGGGTTTGGCCAGCTGCACGCAGGCACTTTTCATGTGGCAGGGCACCGAGAAAACGGCGGCCCGGGTCACCTCACTGGGCACCTTGTCGTGCCACTGGGCTAAATAATTAAGGGTAAGGTTACCGCCCATGCTAAAGCCCACCAGGTAGATGGCGCGGTAGTGGCCGGTTTCCAGAGCATGGCGTACCACCAGGTCCAGGTCTTCTACGGCACCCATGTGGTAGGAGCGCAGTAGCTTGTTGGGCTCACCGCTGCAGCTCCTGAAGTTCCAGGCCAGAGCGTCATAGCCGGCCTGGTTCATGGCATGCGCCATACCGGTCATGTAAGGCCGGTGCGTGTCGCCTTCCAGGCCGTGAGAGAGAATCACCAATTTTTCTGCTCCCGCCTTGGCCCAATCCAGGTCCAGGAAATCATCATCTGGGGTGAAAATGCGCTCTCTGGAATAGGCTATGGCGGGACTGCGCCGCAACTTGCTGGGCAGGATAGTCTGCACGTGCCCGTTGAAAAGGTAGGCGGGTGATTGGTACGTAGAGGAAGAAAGCAGCGGCATGGGTGGTAAATGGCAAGCGGATCTAAACGGTATACCGGTAAATTTACGGCTTTTAAAAAGGTAAGGCCAAGCAAAGAAGGTAAATAGGATAATTTAATTGTATTTTTTGCTAAACGGCAGGAATGGCAGTTTCATCGGGGTAGAAACGTGATTAGGCTAATAATCGTTGAAAGAAAGGAGTAATAGACTAGTTTTGTCTTACTGATGGTAAAGGAAACGGATATGGAAGACATGACACAAGAAAACCAAATAGTACCTGAGCAAGAAACCGACGGCTCTGCGCTAGAAGCCCTCCTCGCCGGAAAAGCAGGTTTTGTCTCCACGGAGGAAATCACCAGAACGGCCCACGAAAACCTGGGTGCCCTAAAAGGATTGTATCGCCAGCAACTGGGTTTTACGGTAGAGTAGACCGCTGCTTTTAAGAAACTTATTATCTGTAAGGACCTCCTTCCTGAGGTCCCTATTTTCCTTGGTTTCTGTACTATGCCAGGAGAAGCCTGCCTTCTTACCTTGCAGGGAAGGCCATTTTCTGTTTTAAGCCCGTTTTTTGAAAAACTGGCCCAAAACGGAAATCAGCAGATCATTCACTAGCCTAAATCCCTCTTAGACAAGTTTTGTGCTTCGTGCTTCTAACGGCCGCCTGCCGTTGAAAGCGGCATAAAGGCGGGTAACATTTCCGGTGGGAACGGCACAAATCAAAAGGAAGACTTAACTTGCGGCTCTATTAGTTAGACCGTCCATTTAAGGAATCTGCCATGCGTCACGTACTGCTCTTTTTATACCTTTTCTGCCTGGCTACCCTTGCCCAGGCGCAGGTGATTACCTCCCCAGACAAGAACCTCACACTTACCTTTGAACTGAAGGCCAACGGGGTGCCATCTTACCACCTTACCTACAAGCGCAAGCCAGTCATTAAATCCAGTGCCCTGGGTCTGGAGACCAAAGACGCGGGTTCCCTCAGAGAAGGATTTACGGTTACCAATACCACTCAGAAAACGGTGAATGATACCTGGGAACCGGTGCTGGGAGAGCAGAAAACCATCAGAAACCACTACCAGGAACTACTGGTGACCCTTACCCAGAAGACCCCCAAAGAGCGCTACATCCGTATCAGGTTCCGGTTGTTCAATGACGGGTTGGGTTTCCGGTATGAATTCCCGAAACAGAAGGAGCTCAATTACTTTGTGATCAAGGAAGAGCACACGGAGTTCAACCTGGCCGGCGACCACAAGATCTTCTGGATTCCGGGGGACTATGACACCAATGAGTACCCCTACACCACCTCCAAGATTTCTGAGATTCCGGGTCTGCAGAAGAAGGCCACTGTCCAGATCTCGGCGCAAACGCCAATAGCAAACCCATCGGTGCAGACGCCTTCCATGATGAAGACGGCAGACGGGCTGTACCTCAACATCCATGAGGCGGCCTTGGTCAACTACCCGGCCATGCACCTGAACGTAGACGCGCAGCACCTGAAGATGAGTTCCCACCTTACCCCAGATGCAGTGGGCAACAAGGGTTACATCCAGACAGATGCCCAGAGCCCCTGGCGCACTATTGTGGTCAGCGACAAAGCCACCGATATTCTGGCCTCCAAACTGATCCTGAACCTGAATGAACCCACCAAGTACCAGGATGTATCCTGGATCAAACCCGTGAAATACATTGGCGTGTGGTGGGAATATTTTATCTCCGGAAAGAACACCTGGGCCTACAGCACCGAGACCAATACCAAATTGACAGATGACTTCAGTAAATACAAGCCCAACGGCCGGCACGGGGCCAACACCGAAAATGTAAAGCGGCACATTGACTTTGCCGCCCAGCATGGGTTTGACGCCGTGCTGGTAGAAGGCTGGAACATTGGCTGGGAAGACTGGTTCGGTAACTGGAAAGAAGAGGTGTTTGATTTTGTTACGCCTTATCCAGACTTTAACGTGAAGGAGTTGCAGGCCTACGCCGCGGCAAAAGGCGTGAAGATCATGATGCACCATGAAACCTCCTCCTCGGCCACTAATTATGAGCGCAGGTTAGACAAAGCCTTCCGGTTTATGGTAGACAATGGCTACAATGCCGTGAAAACCGGCTACGTGGGCCCAATTATTCCGCGCGGCGAACACCATGACGGGCAATGGATGGTGAACCATTACCTGCACGTAGCCAAAACCGCCGCCGACTACCAAATCCTGGTCAATAGCCATGAGGCCGTTCGGCCCACTGGTTTAAACCGCACGTTCCCCAACTGGATTGCCCAGGAATCTGCCCGCGGCACTGAGTTTGAAGCCATGGGTGGCCTGGCTCCTGAACACACTACCATTCTGCCGTTCACCCGGTTAATGGGCGGGCCCATGGACTTTACGCCCGGCATTTTCCAGACAGATCTTGCTGCTTATGGCACCGGGCACGGTAACCGCGTGAACACTACCCTGGTCAAACAGCTGGCCTATTACGTGACCATGTACAGCCCGCTGCAGATGGCCGCCGATTTGCCCGAGAATTACCTCAAGTTTCCGGACGCGTTCCAGTTCATCAAAGAGGTGGCCGTAGATTGGGATGACACCTATGTGCTGGAAGCCGAACCAGGCGACTACATTACCACCGCCCGCAAGGCCAAAGGCAAAAACGAATGGTACGTGGGCGGCATCACCGATGAGAACCCGCGCACGGCTACCATTTCTTTTTCCTTCCTGCCCAAGGGCAACCAATACCTGGCCACCATTTACGCAGACGGCGCAGACGCCAGCTATGATAAGAGGCCCCAGAGCTATACCGTGCAGAAAGTGGTGGTTACCTCTAAAAGCGTCCTGAAGCAGAAGCTGGCGGCTGGGGGCGGGGTAGCCGTTAGCATCAAAGAAGGCAGCAAAACCGACCTGAAAGGCCTGCGGAAAATGTAAGGCCCTTTCCTTAGGCAAAACCCAGCTTCTGGGTTAGGAACCCCTTCTGCAAAAGGCGCTAAGCGGCCTCTTGCAGAAGGGGGTTTCTTTTTTCTGGCTTTCAAGTGTTGAGGTATGCCGCAATAGCGATGTTTGATTTTTGGAAGTTTGCCTAAAGAAAAAAACTACAAAAAAACAGCGGCTGGGCTATTTCAGACGGGTTTTTGTAAACAATTGCCAATGCCTGGAAATTAAATACTACCAATTTATAGGTATTGGTGGTAAATTTAATTTTCCTTCTTTACTTACAGGCTATTCCTTCCTGTTAAAGTCTTATCTGTCATCTACTGTAACAGCCGGGGGGCTACTGACACTTTTTTAAATGATATCTGGTAAAGCTGCATGAGTACGGGGCAAGCTGTAAGTGTTTTTGAAAAACTGGTGGAATATTCATTGGACCTGCACTGCATTATTGGCAGAAACGGCTCCTTTCAATATATCAACGCGGCTTGCATTCAAATCCTGGGGTATTCCCCCCATGAAATGGTAGGGCGCCAATTCAAAGATTTTGTCAGACCCCTGGACTTACCGGCTTTAAAAGAGGCTTCTGTGGCCATAGAGACTAGCAGTCAGCTTACCGCCTTTGAGAATTGCTACCTACATAAAAACGGGCATGAAGTACCCCTGGAATGGTCTGCTTCCTGGGTAGCCGAAGATGAGGCCTACTATTGTGTAGGCCGGAGCGCTACTGAAAAGAAGGCGGCCATCAGGCAGTTGCGGGAAAAAGAAGAATTGTTTGAGGCGCTGGTAGAGTACGGGGCAGACATGGCGGCCCTGATCAATGAAGAAGGTGTGTACACCTATGTGGGTGGGTCTATCAAACGGATTCTAGGCTATGAGCCCGAAGAACTGGTGGGGAAAAGCGCCTTCAGCTTTATCCACCCAGAAGATGTGCCCTTGGCGCAGGAAAAATTTCAATCCCTACTGGATTCTCAGGAATACATCAAATTGGATAGCTTTCGGTTTAAGGCGGCCAACGGAGAGTGGAAATGGACGGAAACCTACGTAAGCAACCAGTTCCAAAACCCAAGTGTCAGGGCCCTAGTGGTGAGTTCCAGAGACATCTCAGAGCAGACCCAAAACAGGCTTAACCTGCTGGAAAGCGAGCAGAAATACCGCAACCTGTTCGAGAAGAACCCAGATGCTATTTTCCACCAGACGCCGGAAGGAAACCTGAACGAGGTAAATCAGGCATTTTACCAAATACTGGGCTTTAAGCCCGAAGAAGTGATCAACCAGCCCGTTTCCTCTTTCATGCCCCCAGAGAGTGCCGCCTTGAGTATCCGTTACTTCAAAGAGGCCTTGCTTGGAGGCACCATGCGGTTTGACCTGGAACTGGCCGCCCGCAACGGGGACCGAAAGGTCTTTGACATGATCATGTACCCGCTTTCTGTGAATGGGGACACCGTTGGGGTAGAAACCATTGCCAAGGATATTACCCCCATGGTGCGGGCATATGAAACCATTCAGAAGCAGGCGCAGAAGTTCAACACCATTCTGGAAAGCTTCACGGACACCTTCTTCACCCTGGACAAAGAATTGCGGTTCACCTTCATTAACAGTGAGTTTGAGCAACTGCTGGCCCTTGACAAAAACAAAAGCCTGGGCAAAACAATAGGGGAGGTCTTTCCTGAAGCGTTGACCGAGGAGTTTTACCAGCATTTCCAGCTGCTGAAAGCCAAAGGCCAGGCGGTAACCTTTGAAACGTTTCTGCCCGGCAAGGAAATATGGTTGGGGGTTAAGTTCTTCCCCGCCGAGGACGGCATCTCTGTGCACATGCTGGACATCACCCGGCGGGTAAATTACCAGCGGGAACTGAGCATGCTTTCTTTAGTGGCCAGCAAGACCACCAACGGTGTGGTGATCATGGATGCCGACGGTCTGATTCAGTGGGTAAACCAGGGCTTTACCAACCTGAACGGTTATTCCCTGGAAGATGCGTTGGGCAAAACCCCCAGTGACCTTTTGCAGGGCCCCAGCACCGATCCAGATACTGCCAGAAGGATTTTTGAAAAGTACCAAAAAGGAGAACCTTTCTCAGAGGAAGTCCTCAATTTCAAAAAAACCGGGGAGGAGTTCTGGGTGAAGATTGATGTGTCACCGGTGAAAGACAATACGGGCAAGATTATCAGGTTCATTGCCATCCAAACCGATATCACCCTGCAGAAAAAGTCTGATGAAAGCCAGGCCCAGCTCACCCGTGACCTTTACCGGCAGAACCGTGACCTGCAGCAGTTCACTTACATCGTTTCCCATAACTTAAGGGCGCCGGTGGCCAACGTCATCGGGTTAACCCGTTTTCTGTCTGTGTTTGACAAGAACTCTGAGAACTTTGACGTAGCCCTGCGCCACCTGGACAAAAGCGTGGCCTCCATTGACGCCGTCCTGAAAGACCTGAACGAGATTCTCTCTATTGGCGGGCAGAAAGACACGGTGAGCATGGAGAGCATTGACCTGCGCCGCATTTGCCAGGAGGCCGTTGAAAGCCTGCGTGATTCCCTGGATGCCTATGAGGGAAACCTGGACCTGGACATTCCCGGGGATACTTTTGTCTTTGGGAATAAGGCCTACTTGTACAGCATCTTCCACAACCTGCTTTCCAACGCGATTAAATACCGGTCCCCGGAAAGGCCCCTCAAGATTTCCATCAGGGCAGTGATGAGCACTCAATGGGTGGCCATTTTCCTGACAGACAACGGGCTGGGCTTTGACGAGGAAAAAGCCGGGGATAAGGTCTTTAAGCTGTATAAACGTTTCCATAAAAATATTGAGGGCAGGGGCTTAGGCCTATTTCTGGTCAAGACCCAGGTCACCGCCATAGGTGGTGAGATAGAAGTCTCCAGCGTGGTAAATGTAGGCACGCGCTTCTTGATTCATTTAAAGCCCGGTAATGCACCAGATACTCTCTCTTAACCGTACCCTAAGACCTGTCTTCTCTCAAAACGGCATAAACAGAAGTCACCTGTAGAAAACGGCTTATTTTTTACGGCAGCTGCCCTTTTTTTAGGCGGTAATCAGAAAAATAAGTGCTTTTCTTGGTGGGGTATAGTATAAATGTCAAAATAACACTAGTTTTAAAAAATCTTATACCACTAAATGACTCTGCGGCTTTTAGCTCTGTGGTTTATTATTCAGTAGTTATCAATAACAGAAGCTGAGATCAAAGGTGGCTAGGCTTGCTTTTCCGGCGTTAGAGCCGCGTTAATGGGCACTTTTACTTCTTTATTCTTATCGTATTTTCATTGCCATATGCTTAGAAACTGCTTTTTCTTCCTTCTTTTAGGATGGGCCCTTTCCACCCAGGCCCAGCAGATTGGAAACCAACCAGGTACCTTTACGCTGGGCAACAAGGAGTTTCTGCTGAACGGCCAACCCTTTGTGATTAGGGCGGCAGAACTGCATTATCCCCGTATTCCGCGCGAATACTGGGAGCAGCGCATTCAGTTGAGCAAGGCCATGGGGATGAATACCGTCTGTATCTACCTTTTCTGGAACCTGCATGAGCAACAGCCCGGGCAATTTGATTTTAAAGGACAGAATGACGTGGCCGAGTTTGTGCGGCTGGTCCAAAAAAACGGGATGTACTGCATTGTGCGGCCCGGCCCGTATGTCTGCGCCGAATGGGATATGGGTGGCTTGCCCTGGTGGCTCCTGAAGAAGGAAGATGCGCAGGTGCGTACCCTGCAGGACCCTCAGTTCATGAACCGCACCAAAGTGTTCCTGAAAGAGGCGGCCAAGCAGTTGGCACCCCTGCAAATTCAGAACGGCGGTAACATCATTATGGTGCAGGTTGAGAATGAGTACGCCACCTTTGGCAGTGACCAGGCCTACATGGAAGCCACCCGTGACGCCGTGCGCGAGGCCGGGTTTGACAAGGTGCAGCTTTTCCGCTGCGACTGGCCCAGCAACTTCAACCGTTATTCTTTAGAAGGCGTTGCTACCACCCTCAACTTTGGCGCCGGCACCAACATTGACAACAGCTTCAAAGCCTTCCAGGAGAAATACCCCACGGCGCCGCTCATGTGCAGTGAGTACTGGTCGGGGTGGTTTGACCATTGGGGCCGCCCTCATGAGACCCGGTCAGTGAGCAGCTTTATTGGAAGCCTCAAAGACATGATGGACCGTAAGATCTCCTTCAGTCTGTACATGGCCCATGGCGGTACCTCGTTCGGGCAGTGGGGGGGAGCCAACGCGCCGCCTTATTCGGCCATGGCCACTTCTTATGATTACAATGCCCCGGTGGGGGAGCAGGGAAATACCACAGAGAAGTTCTTCGCGGTACGCAACCTCCTCAAAAACTACCTGCAGCCCGGTGAGACCCTGGGCGAGATTCCGGCCGCCAAGCCGGTGATCACTATCCCTGCCTTTACCCTTACGCAGAGCGCCGCCCTGTTCTCCAACCTGCCCAAGCCAAACAAAACCGAGGAGATCAGGCCCATGGAATATTTTGACCAGGGCTGGGGCCGAATTCTTTACCGCACTACGCTTCCGGCTGCTAAAAACAAGCAACGGCTGGTAATCACCGAAGTCCATGATTGGGCCACGGTTTTCCTGAACGGTAAACCCCTTGGCAAGCTAGACCGGCGCCGCGGCGATTCCACCCTGGAACTCCCTGCTATGGCCACCGCTTCCCAGTTGGATATCTTGGTGGAGGCCACTGGAAGGGTTAACTACGGCAAAGCCATTATTGACCGGAAAGGCATCACGGAGAAAGTGGAGCTGACAGACGGCCAGAAAACCACCCGGGTGAAGAACTGGCTGGTCTATAATTTCCCGGTGGATTACCAATTCCAGAAAAAGGCAAATTTCAGGAAAGTCCGCGCTGACGGACCCGCCTGGTACAAAGGCACCTTCATGTTGAAAGAAACCGGTGACACGTTCCTGGACGTGAGCACCTGGGGCAAAGGCATGGTATGGGTGAATGGCCACAACCTGGGCCGCTTCTGGAAGATTGGGCCACAGCAGACCCTGTTTATGCCCGGCGTCTGGCTGAAGAAAGGCGAGAACGAGATTCTTATCCTGGACGTGGATAGCCCTAAAGCCCTTACGGTAGCTGGTTTAAAAGAACCAATTCTGGACCGGTTAGCCGTAGATGAATCCTTGCTGCACCGCGCTAAAGGCCAAAACCTGAACCTGGCCGGTGAGAAACCGGTGCATGTGGGCAGTTTCCCGGCGGGCCCAGGCTGGCAGGAGGTGACCTTTGGGAAAGCTGTGCCAGGACGCTATCTCTGCTTTGAAGCCCTAAGCGCGCAAAAGCCTGAAGACCCCTTTACCTCCATGGCCGAGCTGGAACTGGTAGATGAGAAGGGAAATCAACTTTCTCGCCTGAAATGGGAAGTTGTGTACGCTGACAGCGAGGAAGTGACCGCTGCTAATAACGCCGCAGACCGGATTTTTGACCAACAGGAATCCACTTTCTGGCATACCCAGTTTTCCGCGGCTAAACCCAAACATCCCCATCAGGTGGTGTTTGACTTAGGGGAAACCGTTACCATTAAGGGTCTGCGCTACCTGCCCCGCACAGATAAGAATACCGGGGGCATGGTGAAAGAGTACAAGGTATATGTAAAAAACAGCCCTTTTAACCTGTAAAGAGAAGCCGGTGTCCGTTATGTAGTCCTCCGTCCTTTACCGGTACCTTTCATTTTTTAAGGGGAAAAATACCAAGATTAAGCGACTGCCACCATTGGTTGCAAACGTTGGGCGGGGCGGGGCAACAGGGTTTTCAAGGCCTACTTCTTTCCTTTCCCTTGCGCCCAAAGGATAGTTTCCATGACAGCCCAGCAGCGGTTACTTTACTAGTTGCCAAGCAGAACTTGAGCCAGGGCTTGGTTTTGGCCTGTTTTTGAAAAAACGGGCTTAGAACGGGTAGACTTATTTCTATCCAAATACCTTATTTATCTTATTCCTCCGGCTGATGTCGATCCTGCTTTTGGTTTCTGTTTTAGGCCTGTTTTTTCGAAAACAGGCCCAAAATAGAAGGCCCCATCTCACAGGAAGGTAAAGGCTAGTCGCAGGCGCTTCTTCCATCCTTTACCAGGTTGCCCACCGATTGCGCTCAATTCGAAAATTTTCAATAACAAGGCCCTTTTTTCCTATTCTTGTAAAACCTGATAAAAATAGGGCCAGAAAAAAAATGAAAATCTAAGAAAGAGCAGGACAGCGCAGGACAGTTATCTAATGTATGCTTGTTACCTTTAGAACATAAAGAAATTCTAAATCAAGGAACAGCTTTTGAATTTGAACCTGATGACTATATGAAGAAACTCTACTAAGTTAAAAGTGCCTCAGCCCAAAAATATAGCGGTAAGCTTCTCCTCTGAGGCTTGCTGAGTTGACAGAAAAGCCACTCCAGGATAAAAACCTGATTGGTAACGCCCCCTGGTTCCCAAAGCAAAGCCAGCGACACCAGGGAACTAAGAGGGCTTCCCCAGAACCATTTTTTTCAAAGCACACGATTGGGGCTAGTTTTCAGGCCATACTTGGCCAGGACCTAGCTTCCGGAGATTCTTTTAGAGGCATGCGCAATCGATTGCGTTGTTTTGAGGAGGGCAGGAAAGGGAAGTCGGTCGGTCTGGGTTTCTATTAAAAAGAAGAAGAGGAGCGAAAAGAGCAAACTGGCAGAGGCTACCCCAAAATAGGTTTCACCTGCTGGTTATTACCGAATCTAATACATAAAAGGCTGTGGTGTAGACAGTTGTTTTATGGCAGTAAACACCATTTACTATAGGCTCAAACATTGTTAAAGCCTTTACCACCCAATGTTGTTATGACCAAATCTGTAAAAGTTTTATTGTGCTACCTGTCATTATTAGTGATGTTCACTAATTGTGATACCAAAGATGAGTATTACGCCAGGCCCAAAAACCTGGAACCGGCTATTTACCAGCAGTTAGAAGCCAAGGGTAACTTCAAGAGCTTTCTGGCATTGGTGGATAAGGCCGAATACAAGAGTATTCTTAGCGCAGCCGGGTACTGGACGCTTTTCGCGCCCAATGACCAGGCTTTTGCCAAGTACTTTACGGCCAATGGTATAACAGGGGTAGAGGCTATCAGCAAAGAAACCGCTATCAAGATCGTTTCCTATGCTTTAGTGTACAATGCCTTCATGACAGACCGCCTGGATGATTACCAGGCCAGTACCGGTTGGGTGGCAGATCAGGCGTTTAAACGCCGTACGGCATATTATAAAGGAGTGTACACGGGCCCGGTAAAAGTGGGCAACCAGGTGTTACAGAACCAAAACATTATCTCTGGCAACAGAACCGGAGGATATGTCTTTGCTGATAATAACAATAAATACATCCCTTACTTCATGCAGATCTTCTCTGCCAACCAGCAGCTTACGCCGGCAGACTATAACTCCTTTTACCCGGGGGCAGGCTATAACGGAAGCTTTAATGTGGTCAACGGCAAAGTGGTTACCCAAAATATTATTGCAGAGAATGGTGTCATTCATGAAGTAGACACGGTGGTGCTGCCGCTAGACAACATTGAAGAGTACTTGGAGAAGAAGCCTGAATACAGCGTGTTCCGGGAAATCTTTGAAAAATACATGGTTTATTACCAGGAAAGCAGCGAGGCAACGGCCCGTAACAAGGTCTTGACCGGTTCCTCCAACCCTGTATACGCCAAAATATATGACGGCTTGCTGGAATTCGCCTTAAATGATGAAGGCTATGAGGTAAGAGGCGCCTCCCGCCAGAACAATGAAGGGCAGGCCAATACCTATACTATTTTCGCGCCTAAAAATGCGGCCGTCACCAATTACCTGAATACCGTTATTCTGGAGCATTATAAAACACTGGATGCCGCACCCATTGAGGTTATCCGTGATTTCCTGAACGCCCATTTATTTTCTTCCGCTATCTGGCCCTCTAAATTCAAGCAGGGCCCCCTTAAGACAAGCGAGGCTGCCAGACTCAACCTCAGCACCAACGTGGAAGAGGCCAAAATGCTGAGTAACGGGTTCTTCTACGGAACCAATAAGGTGCAGGAAGCAAATGTTTTCCATACCGTGTACGGCAAGGCCTACCTGGACCCCAAGTACTCCATGATGATCAGGGCCCTGGCTGGTTACAAAGAAAGCCTTACAGCCCCCAATGTTAAGTACACCCTGTTCCTGATTTCTGATGCGGTTTTAACGGCTGCTGGGTTTTCCTGGGACACACGGTTCAATTACTGGGTGTATACCCCCCCAGGGGGAGGAACCGTGATCAACGGTCCTCAGGCCCAGGTTAGACTACAGCGAATCCTGGACTTGCACATTGTGGCGGCCGGTGATAACCGCAATGCCGTGTACAATGACCTGTCTGGCGACGGCATCGTCAAAACCTTTAGTGAGGAGTACATCCGGTACAATAACAAAGAGGTATTTGCTGCCGGTAATGTTGACAAGAATGAGCGGGTTAAACTGACGGGACCAGTGGAGGCCAGCAATGGGTATGTGTATTATGTGGACCGTATTCTCAACTTCACAGAGCTGAAACCAAGCCAGCACATAGCGGCCAACCCTAACTTCTCCCATTTCTACAATTACCTCACAAAATCTACCCTCATGTATGATGCGGCTACCCTGGATGTGAAAGGCACCACCGTAGGCACACCTTACACTTATCTGATCCCAACCAATGCTGCTATTCAGCAGGCAGTGAAAGACGGTCTTTTGCCAGGGGCCGTGACAACAGGGGTTCCCAACTTTGCCCCAACTTCCTCTGAAGACCAGGATAAGGTAGCCCGTTTCTTACAGTACCACATTATAGCCAAAGAACAGGTGCCCTTTAAAAACCAGTCTGAGGAGCCAAGAGGATATGAGACCCTTTTCAAAGATATCAGTGGCAATACAGGAACCGTGGGCGTGACCCTCACTGGAAGCCAGATGGTGATCACAGACTCCTATAACAGAACCGCCAACGCGGTTAAGGCCAACAGCAATGTCCTGTCTAACAGAGCGCTCATTCACCAGATTGATAATTACCTGAAGTACCGGGATAATTAAGAGTTTTAATAATCTATAGATTATCTATATGAAAAGATTTCTAGGCAATTTTTCTTATTTCCTCCTCACTGCCGTTCTTCTCTGCTGCGGTATGTATGCCAATGCCCAACCGGGGCAGACTATTGTGCGGGGAACGGTTACAGACAGGGCTACAAAAGAAGCGCTGATTGGGGTGTCTGTATATGAGGTAGATGATGAGAACCGGACCCTGGCCGGTGTGAGCACAGACATTAACGGAGGTTTTGCCTTAAGGATGAAAAACCCTCAGAATAGGGTCATGGTCTCTTATATAGGCTATAAAAACGCTTCCTTTAGTGTAAATGGCAGATCTGTGGTAGACGTGGGGCTGGAGTCAACCTCCAATACCTTAAACACCGTAGAGATTATCTCTCACCAGCAAACCAACACCGGTATGCTGGATGTAGACAAACGGAATCTTACCTCTGCCATTGGTACCATTGATGCCAAAGCCCTGGCCGAGTTGCCTGCTGCCTCTATTGATGAAGCGCTGCAAGGCCGTTTGGCGGGTGTGGACATTGTCTCTGCCACCGGTGACCCTGGGGCAGGCATGCAGATCAGGATCCGGGGAACCTCTTCCATTAACTCCTCCTCTGAGCCCCTGATTGTAGTGGATGGCATGCCCTATGACATTGAGATTGCCTCTGATTTCAACTTTGCCACCGCAGATGAGCAAGGATACGCGCAGTTACTGAACATTGCCCCTACAGATATCCTGGAAATTTCCGTTTTGAAAGATGCGGCCGCTACGGCTGTGTGGGGTGCCAGGGCGTCAAACGGCGTGCTGGTAATTACTACCAAGCGGGGAAAGATAGGAAAGCCTACGGTAAACTATACGTTTAGGGGATCCTTGACCCAGCAGCCTGAAGCGTTGCCAATGCTAAACGGTGACCAATACTCCCAGTACATTCCGGAGGCATTCATGAACAGGACTGGTACCCCGTTGAACACTACTACCGTTAAAGAATTCCAATATGATCCAAAAGACCCCTATTGGTACAATAACTACAATAGAAACACTAATTGGATTGAGGAGATTACCCAAATAGGGCATATTCAGGATCACAATATTTCCTTATCCGGGGGTGGTGACAAAGCCAGGTATTACACTTCTATTGGCTATTTCGGGCAGCAGGGAACTACTATTGGTACTGACCTTTCCCGTATCTCTGCCCGGATCAACCTGGATTATTCCGTTTCTGACAGAATCAGGTTCAGAACCGACCTAGCCTACACCCACCTGGATAACAACCAGAACTACACCAATAACCTCAGGGGCGTTCCTAACCCCCGGACCGTGGCATATAACAAGATGCCCAACATGAGCGTGTATGAATACAATGAGTTTGGCGAGCGGACACCTAATTATTTTTCACCAGCTAACAACATCCAGGGAGGTTACCCGCAGACGTACAACCCGGTAGCCATGGTGCGCGAGGGAATCAACAAGCAATTAGGGGAGCGCGTTATTCCTAAATTTAATCTCCAATATGATGTGATTTCCGGGTTGCTGCTGGCTACTTCAGATATCCAGTTTGACATCAATAACAGCAAAACGAAAATGTTTCTGCCGCAGACCGCCACCGGCAGGCCCTGGACAGAAACAACCGTAAACAGAGCCTCAGATTCTGATGCTGACCGTTTTAGCGTTACCACCAAATCAAACCTGTTGTTTACTCCCAAACTTGGGGAAAAACACACCTTCCAGGGGTTATTCTCTTTCATGACCTTTGACGCCCGCAACGAGGGCTTTGGGGTTCTTACTTCTAACACGGCTTCTGCCTACCTGCAAGATCCAGCTATCGCTTCCAGAATCCAGGGGAATGAACACCAGTTGGGATCTTCCTCTTCCCAAACCAGAAGCGTGGGTTTTTTATTGAATGCCCAATACGGCTTTCTGGACCGCTATATTGTGAACGTTGGGGTTAGACGGGATGGAAGCTCCAAATTTGGGGAGAATAACCGTTACGGCACGTTCCCTTCCATCTCTGGACGCTGGAGAGTTTCTGGTGAGCCTTTCATGCAAGGCTTTAGATTCATTGATGACCTAAGCTTAAGGGGTAGCTATGGTGCCAGCGGCAACGAGCCTCGTGCCAGCTATGGCCATTATGATCTGTATGAGAATTACTCCTACAACTACCTGGGCATGTCTGGCCTGTACCAGTCAACCTTGAAGCTGAATAACCTGAAGTGGGAGACTGTTCTGCAGTCAAACGTGGGGGTTAACCTGGTCATGCTGGATAGGCGCCTGTCTATAGATGCCGACCTTTACAAGAGACGCACAAAGGACATGTTTTTCCAAGACCTGCTCATCTCCTCTATTACCGGTTTCACGGATGTAGACATGAACGTGGGCACCATGGACAACCTGGGCTGGGAAGCAGGCGTGAACTTAGCGCTGTACAAGACAAAGGATATGTCTGTAGACTTTGGCCTGAATCTCTCCCATAATGAAAACATGATCAGGGAGATATCAGAATATTATCCCCGTGAGAAAGGGAATCTGAATGCTAACGGAAACTACCTGATCACTATCCAGGAAAACAATCCCTTCGGTTCTTTCTATGGATACAGATTCAAAGGGGTGTATAAAGATGCAGAGTCCACTATTGCCAAAGACAGAAACGGGAACGCTATTATTGGACCAAACGGCCAGACCGTGCCAATGCGTTTTGGCTATCCTTCCATTGACTATGTCTTTCAGCCAGGAGATGCCATCTATGAAGACATCAACCATGACGGCAACATAGACTACAAAGATGTGGTGTATCTGGGCAATGCGAACCCTAAACTTACCGGTGGTTTTGGTCCGTCTTTAAGGTATAAGAACTGGAGAGTAAATATGTTCTTCAACTTCAGATACAAGTATGACATTGTCAATGAGACCAAGATGCGCACAGAGAACATGTATGACTACTCCAACCAAAGCACCGCTATCCTGAGAAGATGGAGACGCCCCGGAGACGAAACAGACATGCCGCGTGCCCTGAACAGAATGGGCTATAACTGGCTGGCCTCTGATCGCTATGTAGAAGATGGATCTTTCTTGCGGTTTAAAACTCTTACGATCAGATATGACTTGCCTAAACCTTTAAGCGAGAGGTTAGGGGCCAAGGACCTAAGCATGTACGTGACGGCAAATAACCTTTTCACCTTCACTAACTACACCGGTCAGGACCCAGAGGTAGGTTTGGCAGGAAGCGATCCTTTCAGAATAGGCTTTGATACCTCCAGAACCCCCCCAGTGAAAACACTCACGTTGGGCGTGAATGTCCGGTTTTAACATATTGGTAGTGATTAACAGAAAAATAGAATGTTAAAGAAGCATATATATAAAGCAGCACTAGTGCTAGTAGTGTTGGTCTTTAGCGCCTGTGACAGTTGGTTAGACCTGAAGCCGGAAAACGGAATTGTAGGGGATGAGTTCTGGAAAACAAAAGAGCAGGTAAACTCTGCGGTGGTAGGCATCTATGCTTCCATGTTAGACGCTGACTTTGCTGAAAAGCTTTTCTTGTGGGGAGAACTTAGGGGAGACATGGTCATGGCCAACACCGGAATCAGGTCTACTGAGTTGGAGGTAATGAATGGCAACATTGTAGATACCAACCCCATCTCAGACTGGAGAGCCTTTTATAGAACCATCAATCAATGTAATACCGTGATTGAGCGGGCCCCAAGTGCGCTGGCAGAAGACAAAACTTTTACCCAGGCCCAGTTGAATGCTTATTTAGGCGAGGCCTATGCTATCAGAGGGCTTATGTATTTCTATCTGGCCCGCAGTTTTGGTGATGTTCCTCTTAAGCTAACCGCTACTATAAGTGATGAGCAGGCTACAGCTTTACCAAAGTCAAGCCAGGCGCAGGTGCTAAACCAAGTGGCCAAAGACTTACTGAAGGCTGAAGAACTAGCCACTATCAATTACGGGAACAATTCTTTTAACAAAGGGCGCATTACAAAATACGCGGTCAATGCCGTGCAGGCAGACCTTTACCTTTGGAAAGAAAAGTACGATAGTGCCATCATTGCCACAGACAAAATTATCAATTCAGGGCAGTTTGGTCTGGTACAAGGGGTGAATAACTCTCAATGGTTCCAACAACTCTATGCGCAGGGAAACTCAAGCGAGATCATCTTTGCCCTGCAATTTAACTCGCAGCGCACCAACCCTTACTTCTCTATGTTCAGCTCTACCACGGGTAGAAGATTCCTGGCGGCAACACGGGTTTTAGAAGAAGTTTTTCCTCCAGATCCGGTAGATATATTGAACATGGACATCAGGGCCAATGCCTCAGTGAAAGTGTCTACCAGTGAAGTGTGGAAGTACCTTGGCCTTAACCAGACTGACGGCAGAACCCTGGATCAGTCAACCGCGCACTGGATCTTCTACAGATATGCTGACATTCTGCTCCTGAAGGCAGAGGCCCTGGCGGCCCAGAATAATGGCAAGGGGCAAGAAGCATTGGACTTGTTGTACAAAGTACGCCAGCGGGCAAACGCCCTGCCCGGAACTGATAACAAAGACATTGATCCTGGCTCTATGAATGACATTATTGATTTCATTCTGGCCGAACGGGAACGGGAGTTCGCTTTTGAAGGAAAGAGATGGTTTGATGTGTTAAGGAATGCCAAAAGAGGATCTTATGCCCGCCAGGATTTGCTGAATGAGATGGTCATCAATAGTGCGGCTCCTGAAAGACAGCAATCTATCCTGAACAAGTACAAAGACCAAAACAGCCATTACTGGCCCATCTACCAGTATGAGCTAACAACCAACAAGAGTCTTGAGCAAAATCCTTTTTACAAAGGCAGATAATATTTTAAATCTTTGATATGGAAAATCTACTTTTCATCAAAAGCTTAAAGGTCAGATTGATGGCTTTGGGCCTTCTTTTTATAACCCTGTTTACGGGTTGTGAAAAAGAGGTGATAGACATTGCTACCACTAGCGATGTGAACATGTTAGGGTATTTTGAGAAAAACACAGATAAGTTCTCCAGTTTGATAAAAATTCTGGAAAAAACAGAAGTTGCCGGCTTTCTGGCCGCCTATGGATCTTATACTATGTTTGCGCCAACAAATGAAGCTATTGACATTTATCTGAAAGAGAAAGGGGCTTCCTCCATTGATCAGTTGAGCGTTGATGAGCTGAAGAACCTAATACGGTTCCATTTATTGGAAGATACTATCCCTACTTCCAGCTTTACAGACGGCAAACTGCCTAAGATCACCATGCTAGGCCAGTACGTGATCACGGGGGCTACCCTAGAGAATGGAGTGGCCAGAACGCGGGTAAACAGACAGGCCAACGTGCTGAACGCCAACATACGGGTGGGCAATGGGATTATCCATACCATTGACCATGTGTTGCAGCCAGCTAACCAGACAGTAGGCCAAATGCTGGAAAGCAACCCTGAGTACTCCATCTTTACTGCTGCCTTGAAAGCCACAGGCTTATTTGATCAATTAAATAAACCAAGAGCAGAAGGGGGTACCTGGTACACGGTGCTGGCGCAGAAAAACGCAACCTACAACAAAATCAATATTAAAAGTTACGCAGAGCTCAAGGCAAAATACTCCCAGACAGGTAACCCAGCTGATAAAACAGACAGCCTTTACTTGAACATGGCTTATCGTATTTTGAACGACAGCAAATACCTGGCTGACCTAGTGACAGCCCCGTCACATATTACGCTGGCACCTCAGGAGGTTATCACCTCAAAGTTGAAGGGGGAAAAGGTATTGATCAATGAAGATGTTTTTAACGGTATTCTAGAAGAAGGTGCGCTGGTAGACAGAGGCGGAAGCGATAATACCGCCACCAATGGGGTACTACATGTGGTGACAGACAACTTCCAGATTAAAAAGAGAAATCCAGTACGCGTGTATTTTGACGTGGCAGATCAGCCGGAGCTCAGAATTCTACCAGAATTCAGAAGATTGGGTTCTCCTTCGGTTAGGTTCCCGGTAGGTTCTTTTAAAGAGATTTACTTTGAAGGCTCTAATAGCCCAACTATTACTTACCAGCCTGGCTCTGCGGCAAATGCCGACGGGTACGCCTATGGAGACTACCTGGAGGTAAGGATGAGTAACAACGTGGCCAGGTTAGTAGAGTTTACTACGCCTACCATTGTGAAAGGAAAATACAGAGTCTGGATAGCCTTTAGAACCATTGGCAACACGGCACCACTACAAGTATATTTTAATGACCAGTTACTGCCCAGAACCATTGATATGAAGCTTTTCTACCCAGGTGGTGTTGAAAGAGAGCTTTTGGCCCAAGGTATTAAACGCCACGTGGCAGATAACCCGGGCAATACCCACGCAAGGTTGGCTGGTACCATCACCGTGGAAACCACAGGCCGCCATAAAATCAAATTTGTAGGCCTTTCCAATACCAATGGCGTGCATAGACTTGACATGATTCAGTTCATTCCTGAAGACCAGGACCAACTTTATCCTAAAGTAAAAAGAGACGGTACTTTGGTCTACGAATAAAGAACATAGCACTAAACAGAGATAGACTTAGTAAGGTGCACGGGCAAAAATTAACCGTTCTGCCTGGGTATTCTAGAGATGGTTTTGCCTATTAAATTAAAAGAAATGGCTTTGTATAAAAAAATAGTATTGTTTGTGTGTATTCTGGCAGGTTTCACAGCCTGTAAGGATGCATGGGAAGAACATACGTCTCTGAATGATGCAGCATTGGGTAAGAACCTGATGCAGGAAATTAGTACTAATCCTAAGATTAGCAGGTTCAATGAGCTATTAATCAAAACCGGGTTTGATGAAGTTCTAAAATCCTCTAAATCCTTTACTGTATGGGCCCCCACCAATGAGGCCCTGCAGAATTTAGATCAGGATATTGTGAATAACCAGGACCGGCTGAAGCAGTTTGTGAGCAACCACATCAGTTACCAGCAATATTTCACACACACCGTATTGCCAGCTTCCTCCCAAATCAAAACCTTAAGCGGCAAGAATATCCTCTGGAATAAAGCAACGTCTACCGTAGAGGCGGCCAAGATTTTAGAAGCCAATAAATACGCTGGTAACGGAGTGTTACATATCATTGATGTGCCTCTTACGCCTAAAATGAATTCCTGGGAGTTCTTGAACAGCTCCACCCTGAGCCCCAGGCAGAAGGCTTACTTACAGTCACTGGAGGAAACGGTTTTTGTAGATAGCCTTGCCACGCAAACAGGGGTAAACCCGGTTACCGGAGCACCTGTCTACGACCCTAATACCGGTTTCATAAAGCGGAACCAGTATTTTCAAAGGGTATACAATCTAGCCAATGAAGACTCACTGTATACTTTTGTGATGCTGACAGACGCAGCTTATACGGCTGAGTTTGACAAGTTCAAGAAGTTTTTCGTGACCAGTACCACTGACAGCACAGATGCCCTTACTAATTATGCGGTCACCAAAGATCTTGCTTTTAGAGGGGTTTACACGAAGGAAACATTGCCCCTGACCCTTACCTCTAGATCAGGGGTACAGGTGCAAATAGACAAGAATGCGGTGATCCGGGAGGAGCGTACCTCCAATGGAATGGTGTTGGTGGTGAACAGCCTTAGTGTTGCCAACGAAGAAAAAATAAGACCTATCAGAATTCAGGGCGAATCTATCTATAACATCAGGGCAACGCGGTTAAGCCACCCAGATAAAGCAGGAAATGTTTCAGTGCAAACTAGAAGAGGCCAGGCAGCCGAAGAAACCTACCAATACCTGCGCGTAACCGGCCACAGCACCTCTGGGTTATGGCTCAGATATGTTATTCCTAATGTGAACTCCACCAAGTACAAGGTCTTCTGGAATGTCATCAATGATTTTCAGACGGGGGCATTTGACCAAAGAATAGCTTTCAAAGTACCAACCGCCACTGAAATACCTTATAAATCTGTAGTGGCTTCTACCACTCCCATCCGTCAGGAAATAGGAGAGTATACCGTGGCTAAATATGGCAACCTAGATGCTTACCTAAGAAGTGCCTTGTCCACAAACAATGCCCTCAACCCCCTCACACTAGATTACCTGGAATTAGTACCAGTATTTTAATCACTTAAAAGCTAGGGAATTACATGCCTGTTTTGTATAAAAGAATAAAAGAGTTCTCCTTCCTGTTGGCCCTGGCCAGTACGCCTGTTTGCGCCTTTGCCCAACAGAATGGAACGGTTAAAGCCCCCTCTGATACGATCACGGTTTCTCGTCAGCAAGTGGTGGGAGTGAAGGTGACTGGTACTGTTACCGCAGCGGCCACAAAACAACCTCTTGCTGGTATCAGTGTGAGTGTACCAGGTTTCTCTGCGGCCTTAACAGATGATAATGGTGAGTTCTCGCTGGCCGTTCCGTCTACGGCTGCTAGCCTAACAGTAGAAGGAGAAGGCTATCAACGCAAAGAAGTGCCGGTGAAGGGAAGAGGTGTTGTGGCCATAAGCCTGAATGAAAGCTCTTTTAATTCCATTTATGATATCGCGGCATTACCAAACAGCATCAATAAACCAATCAATCAGGTAACAGGGGCAGTAGTATCCTTAGATCCGGTCCAGCAAAAATGGGCAACGTCTGCAGAGACCCCAGAAAATTTTCTGCAGGGAAAGGTGGCAGGCCTTAATGTGGTACGCAGGTCTGGTACGCCCGGTATTGGGGCCAATATGTTTCTAAGAGGGTACAACTCTTTGTATACTACCAACCAACCGCTGGTCATTGTAGACGGAATGATCTATGATATGAATGATTATGGTGGTTCTATCATCAATAATCACTTTACCAACCCCCTCTCCAATATTGACATCAAGGACATAGACAACATCACGGTCATCAAAGATGCCGCCTCTATCTATGGTTCTAAGGGAGCTAACGGCGCCATTATCATTACCACGGGCCGTGCCCAGGAACTGGCCACAAAAATAGATTTCGCTTCTTATGCGGGTATCAACCTGGCTCCTGATAACATCCCGGTGATGAATGCCTCTAACTACCGCATTTATCTGGCAGATGTCTTGAAAAGCAGTGGCCTCACAGATAACCAGATTCAGGCACGGCCTTACATGAATGATAATGTAACCGGCCCTGAGTATTATACCTTCCATAACAATACAAACTGGCAAAAGGAAGTACTGAAAAGAAGCTATAACCAGAACTATTACATGCGGGTAGTGGGAGGAGACAACATTGCCAAATATGCCTTGTCACTTGGCGTTTTGGATAATGGAGGAATTGTACAGAATACCAACTTCCAGCGGTACAATACCTTGTTCAATGCAGACCTGAACATGACGCCAAAGCTAACGGTCAATTCCAATGTGGCGTTTACCTACAGTGAGCAGAGCCTGGCAGACCAAGGCATCGCCATGAACACCAATCCTATTTACCTGAGCTTGATAAAAGCCCCCTTCCTGAACAGGAATGAGGTATCTAACACGGGTGTTACTTCTCCTAACTTAGCTGATACGGATATTTTCAATGTAGGCAACCCGGTGGCTATCACCAATACTATGCAGTCCAAAGGGATTAACTATAGATTCCTAGGCTCAGCAAAATTCAATTATGCGTTGACCAGAAACCTGATAGCAAGCACGCAGTTTGGGGTTACCTATGATAAAATACGGGAGAGTTTCTTTGTTCCGCGTAGAGGCACAAGTTCTGAGAACCTGGAAAATGCCATTGCGGAAAGCAGAATGGGCGCACAGGTGCAAAGGTTGTTCTCTATTTTCAGTGACACCCGCCTGGCTTACTCCAAGACTTTTAACAACATTCATAGTTTTGACGGCAGCATTGGTGTAAGGTACAGTGATAACAATAGCGAAGGCGACTCTGGGTTTGGCTATAACTCCGCCACAGATGAATTGAGAACTATTGGTACCGGTGCTTCCTCGTTGCGCAGAGCCGGGGGCGAAATAGGTAATTGGGTGTGGCTAAACTATTATGCCGGGGCCAATTACGGACTCTTGAATAAATACTTTCTATCATTTAACCTGGCAGTAGACGGTTCCTCACGGTTCGGGAAAGAAGCCAAAGACGGCATCAGTTTGTTTGATAGAAAATTTGGTGTGTTCCCATCTGTTGGGGCAGCCTGGCTGGTTTCTTCTGAGAACTTCATGGCCAACGCCAATTTCCTGGAAACCCTGAAACTTCGCACTACCTACAGCATCACAGGAAACGATGACCTTGGTAACTACTCAGCCCGCCAATACTATGTATCCCAAAGCCTTATGGATTTCCAGGGTTTGGTGAGAGGGAACATTGGCAACCCAGCCTTGCAATGGGAAACTAACCGTAAGTTAAATGCCGGTGTAGACCTGGGCTTGTTCAATGAAAGGCTTTCTGTCACCGTTGATGCTTACCGCAATGTTACTGATAACATGCTGGTGCGCGAGCAACTGGTTTCTGCCACAGGGTTTGACTTCATGTACACCAACAACGGTAAAATGGTCAATAAAGGAGTAGACCTGTCATTGAACGGGCGGCTGGTCAATACCGCACCTTTGAAATGGGATCTGGGCCTTACCTTCTCCAAATACAAAAATGAGGTAACTGACTTGTCTACTGACCAATTCATCACCCAGTACGCCGGGGCCAACATCCTGACCAAAATAGGCCAGGAAGCCAACCTGTTCTATGGCTATAAAACCAATGGGGTATTCTCAACCAATGCAGAGGCTGCGCAGGCTGGGGTAAGCACCAGAACACCTAGTGGTGAAGTAATGGCCTTTCAGGGAGGGGATATGCGGTTTGTGAATTTCAACAATGAAGGTGCCTCTAAGGGTATGATTGATGAGAGTGACATGGTGGTGATAGGGAACCCTAATCCTGATTTTACTGGTATGTTCAACACCAAACTTCAATATAACCGCTTCTCCCTTGACGCTTATTTTACCTTCAGCAAGGGGAATGACATCTACAATTATACCAGGGCGCAGCTAGAATCTGCCTCCGGCACCGGTAACCAGACAGATGCGGTCATAAAAAGATGGAGAACTGAAGGCCAGGTGACAGACATGCCAAGAGCCAGTTACGGTGACCCCATGGGCAATGCCCGCTTCTCAGACAGATGGATAGAAGATGGCTCTTACCTGCGGTTCAGGACCCTCACCCTCAAATATGATCTGCCGCTCAATACAAAATATATCAAATCAGCCTCTTTCTACACTACGGCTAATAACCTGATCACCTTCTCTAAATACAAAGGCTATGATCCTGAATTTAGTGCAGGGGAAACCATTTTTGCCCAAGGCATAGATGTAGGGTTGATACCGCAGTACAGGTCTGTCCTGTTAGGGGTAAGAATTGGTCTTTAAGCGATAGCGTTATTCAAAGCATTAAGTTTCAACACATGAAAAATAGATTCATTAGGTCCATAGCCCGTGCAGTGCCAGTGGTCCTTATTGGCCTAAGCATTTTCTCTTGTAATGATATGCTGGACCTGGAGCCAGAAACGGCCCTGGATGAAAGTAAGGCGTACCAGAATATTTTTGATGCGGACGCCGCCATCATAGGGGTATATGGAAAGTTTATAAACCTGGCAGAACGGCACGTGGTCTTGAATGAGCTAAGGGCAGATCTGGTGTCGGTTACGGGCAATGCCGCCAGTAACGCAGATTTAATGCAGCTCAATTACCACACGGTACAGCCAGAGAATAAGTATGCCAACCCAAGGCCCTATTATGAAGTGATCATCAACTGTAATGATGTGCTGCACAACTTCAATAAGATGGTGGCTGACAATAAAATCACCAGGGCAGAATACAATGAACGTTACTCTGATGTGGCCGCCCTCAGAAGCTGGATTTACCTGCAGCTGGGTATTCAGTATGGACGGGTGCCGTATATCACAGATCCATTGGCAAAAGTAACGGACCTCACTGACCAAAGTAAATTCCAAAAGATTGACTTTGAGGTGCTGTTGGATAGTTTGATCACGTTCACGGAGAAAATACCGCACAAAGAGTTGTATTCCACGGGTAGCTCCCTCTTGATTAACATTGGAGGCTATAACAGCCAGAAATTCTTTGTAAACAAACGGTTAGTTTTAGGAGATCTGCACCTATGGAAAGGCAACTATACACAAGCCGCCACCCACTACCGGAAGGTTCTGGAAACCGGATTATTAGACGCAGGTAAAGGAGCCCGGTATTATGACCAATACCGGGTAAGCTGGAGTAACCAATTTGACCCATTTGTAGGCTTCAATGGAAGCCAATCAAACATGTGGAACTATGAGTGGGTGTGGGATTTGCCATTTAATCCTAGCTTCAGTCCCCAGAACCCATTTGTAAAGCTATTTGCCAATGCAGGTGGTTCTTACCTGCTAAAGCCTTCACAGGCGGCTATCAGTAAATGGGCAGCTGAGACCCGTAATGACCTTACCCCAGGTGACAACAGAGCAAATGCGGCCGTTAATTACCAATTAGGCCAACCGGTGGTAGCAAAATACCTGCAGAACTTTAGTGCCTCGCTTCCTTTTGAGAACAAGGGCAACTGGTTCCTGGCCCGGGCCGCCTTGGTACACCTTCGGTTTGCTGAAGCCGCCAACCGCCAGGGGCACAGCAAACTGGCCGAGGCGTTTATTCAGAAAGGTGTAAAGTCTGTTTTCTCTGATCCTAACCTTCCTGCCACCAACCCAGATGTAACCAACACCCAACAAACCTTTTTACCGGAACCGTTTAATTTTGATGCCCGGGAAGGTACCTTCCCTTTCTTCAGGGGAGACTGGTACCGGCACGTGGGTCTGAGAACCAGAGCAGGCCTACAGAACATTAACTTTGATGATCCCAATGCCTCCGGTACTCTGCTGATTCGCACCGAGAATGCCATCATCAATGAAGCCGCCCTGGAATTGGCGTTTGAAGGCCATAGATGGCAAGACCTGCTTAGAATAGCTAGAAGAAGGAATGATCCGGCTTTCTTGGCAGACAAGGTGTATGAGAAATTAGTTAAAGCGAATGACCCTAGAGCCCAGGAAGTAAGAGCCCGACTCATGGATCCTGCTAACTGGTACCTACCATTTAAGATGTAATTCTTTTAGATCTGAAACAGCTAAAACAGATAGCCCACTAGGGTAATCTTTACCTACCAAAAGTTGGACGTACTAAAAAGCAGAATTCTTTAACCCTAAACCCTGGCCTGTACATGACTTGCCAGGGTTTGTTTTTATTCTTTTCCAGGGTAGCATAAAGAGCTGGGTTTTCAGCCTTCTTCTCTGCTTGACGGGCAAAGCATTCTCAGGCCTACGACTGGCCTGAACCAGACCCATGAAGCGGAAGCTGTTTTGAGCCTGTTTTTAGAAAAACAGGCTCAAAACAGAAACTGTGAGAAGACACCTGGAAAATGCCCTGCGCTACCCTGGGTAGCCGCCATTTAGAATCTAGGCCAATTACTGTAAAACCCCCATTTACCTTTATAATTAGTTACCATGAACGCACGATTACTCCTCTCTCTCTTCCTCAGTCTGCTGCTGCTGGAGGCCTCCGCGCAGCGGGCGAAATACAACTTCAACTCAGACTGGAAAGTGTTAGTAGGCGACCCTGCCGGCGCACAGGCTGCCTCCTTCGCGGACCAGTCCTGGAAGAAGGTAACCCTGCCCTATGCCTGGAACGAGGACGCAGCTTTCAAGAAAGACATTGTGGATCACCCCACCGGTATTGCCTGGTACCGCAAGCGGTTCAAATTACCTGTTTCGGCCAAAGGCCAGAAAGTGTTTCTGGAGTTTGAAGGCGTGCGGCAGGCCGGCGAGTTTTACCTGAACGGGGTGAAAATCGGCTTGCACGAGAACGGCGCCATGGCCTTTGGGTTTGACGTGACAGACGTGGTGAAAACCGGGAATGAGGAGAATGTGCTGGCGGTGAGAACAGACAATGACTGGAACTACAGAGAGAAGGCCACCAACCAGAAATACCAGTGGGAGGACAAGAACTTCAACGCCAACTACGGCGGCATCAACAAAAACGTGTACCTGCATGTGACGCCTAAGCTCTACCAGACGCTTCCGCTGTTCAGCAACCTGGGCACCACCGGGGTTTATGTGTATGCCAGTGACTTCAACATAAAAGGCAAATCTGCCACGGTGAACGCTGAGTCTCAGGTGAAGAATGAAACTAGCCAATCGCAGCAAGTGGCCTATGAGGTAACCGTGACGGACCTGAATAACAAAGCGGTGAAAACCTTCACGGGGGAGAGCGTGACCCTTGCCCCGGGTGAGACCAAGGTTATTAAAGCGGCTTCTAAGGTAAATGACCTCAATTTCTGGAGCTGGGGCTACGGCTACCTGTATGATGTAAAGACCGTGCTGAAAGTAAATAACCAACCGGTAGACGCGGTGGTAACCAAAACCGGGTTCAGGAAGACCGCCTTTGAAAACGGCATGATCTACCTCAATGACCGGGTGATCATGGTGCATGGGTATGCCCAGCGCACCTCTAATGAATGGCCTGCCATTGGGTTGTCTGTGCCGGCCTGGTTGAGTGATTACAGCAATAACCTGATGGTGGAGAGCGGCGGTAACTTGGTACGCTGGATGCACATTGCCCCCTGGAAGCAGGACATAGAATCCTGTGACCGCGTGGGGCTGATGCAGGCCATGCCCGCCGGCGATGCCGAGAAAGACGTGACCGGTACCCGCTGGGACCAGCGCGTGGCCCTGATGCGCGACGCCATCATCTACAACAAGAACAACCCCAGCATCATTTTCTACGAGTGCGGAAACGAGAGCATCAGTGAGCCGCACATGGCTGAGATGAAAGCCATCCGGGACCAGTATGACCCCAAAGGCGGCCGCGCCATTGGCTCCCGCGAAATGCTCAACAGCAAGATTGCCGAATACGGCGGCGAGATGCTCTACACCAACAAAAGCGCGCACATCCCCATGTGGGCCATGGAGTATTCCAGAGATGAGGGCTCGCGCAAGTACTGGGATGACTTTACCCCGCCGTACCACAAAGACGGCGACGGGCCCCAGGAATACCGGTCGGCGGCCACCAATACCATTGAGAAAAGGCCAGACGCCCGGGCCTATAACCGTAACATGGAAAGCCACGCCGCCGAGAACGTAAAACGTTGGTTTGAGTTCTGGAACGAGCGGCCCGGCACCGGTAAGCGGGTAAGCAGCGGCGGGGTAAACATTATCTGGTCAGAGTCGAACACCCACCACCGCGGAGAAGAGAATTTCCGGCGCAGCGGCGAGGTAGACGCCATGCGAATCAAAAAACAGAACTTCTTTGCCCACCAGGTCATGTGGGACGGCTGGGTAAACCCCGAGAAACCTGGTCTGCACATTGTGGGCCACTGGAACTATGCGCCGGGCGTGAAAAAAGACATTCTGGTTATTTCCTCGGCAGAAAAAGTAGAGCTAAAAGTCAACGGGAAATCCCTGGGATATGGCGTGAAAAGCGACGGCTTCCTGTTTACTTTCAAAGACATTGCCTGGAAAGCCGGTAACATCAGCGCAGTGGGGTATGACGCCAACGGAAAGCAAATCTGCTCCAGCAAAATAAGCACGGTAGGCGCGCCCGCGGCCCTGCGTCTGACCCAGATCAAACGGCCCACCGACTTCCTAGCTAACGGACAGGACCTGGCCCTGGTGGAGGTAGAGGTGGTAGACGCCAAAGGCAATCGTGTACCCACCGCCCTCCATATGATCAACTACACGTTGGAAGGCCCAGCTGAATGGAGAGGCGGCATTGCCATGGGACCCGATAATTACGTGCTGGCCAAAAGCTTTCCGGTGGAAGGCGGCGTGAACCGGTTTTTAATACGGTCTATTACTACGCCCGGCACTATCACGGTCAAAGCCACCACCGAAGGGCTTAAAGCGGCCTCGCTTACGCTCACTACTAAACCCTTTACAGTTGAGAACGGCCTGGCTACCACCTTGCCGGCCGCCGGGTTGCCTTCTATCTTAGACAGAGGCCCTACGCCTGCAACCCCTTCCTATACCATGACCCGCACGCCCCTCAATATTGTGAAGGCAACCGCCGGGGCCAATGCAGACAGCGCCGCCTTCAGCTTTGACGACAACGAGCTTTCTGACTGGGTGAATGACGGCAAACTGTCTACCGCCTGGATTGAATATACCCTGGAGCGCGAAGCTACCGTGAGCGAAGTCACCCTCAAGCTGAACAACTTCAGGTCACGGGTGTACCCGTTGGTAATCACGGTAGACGGGAAAGAGGCATTCAGAGGTAACACGCAGACCTCGCTGGGCTATTACACCATCAAATGCACCCCGCAGAAAGGCTCCAAAGTAAGGATTCAGCTAACCGGGGCCACTGCCACCAATGGCGGTAACACAGGCGTAGAGGTAAACGGCAAAAAACTGGACGACGGCGTGGTCCGAGATGACGCGAAAGCCAAAGGAACCATAAGTGTGATTGAAGCCGAGATCTATGAAGGTTTGCCAGGGGCCATCAAAACCGCCTCGCGCAAAAACTGACAATACTATAGGCCTTTCTGCCTGCAATTTCTGGTTGGAAACAGCTTTGGCTTTGTTAAATTGGAACGCAGATGGGCTGCGGCAAAACCTAGGTAAGCACTAGCAGCTTTGGCCAAGATGGTTTACACATGTCTGGCAGAAAAGTGTTCATTCTTCTTTTTTCGTTTTGGGCCCGTTTTTCAGAAAACAGGCTCAAAACGCAAAATTGGTAATTCCATTTCCAGCAGGATAAAGCAGGCCCTGGCTGGTAGCAGCATTCCTTACTAAGAATCATCTATTCAACCATGGAAGAAAATAAAGCCTTATCCAGAAGGAATTTCGTTAAAAATACCTCCTTGGCCACTGTGGCTGCCCTAAGTTTGCCGGCCTTAACCACAACCACCTTGGCGGCAGGGAAAGCCGGGAAAGAGATCGCCTTGGCAAAAAACGACATCATCCTTTTTCAGGGCGACAGCATCACGGATGCCTCCAGAAAGAAAGACGATGACAAATGGAACAGCCCGGCGGCGTTGGGCAACGGGTATGCGTTTCTGGCGGCGGCCCACTTGCTGCAGCACCACGCCGGTAAAGACCTAAAGATTTATAACCGGGGCATTAGTGGCAACAAAGTCTACCAACTGGCAGAGCGCTGGGAAAGAGATGCTCTGGACCTAAAGCCCGATGTGCTCAGCCTTTTGATTGGGGTAAATGATTTTTGGCACATGATTCAGGGTAAGTATAAGGGTACCGTCCAGACGTACCATGATGATTTTAAAACCTTGCTTCAAAAAACAAAGGAAAAGCTCCCAGACGTGAAATTGATTATTGGAGAGCCCTTTGCCGTGACGGGAATTAAAGCCGTAGATGAAAAATGGTTTCCGGCTTTTAATGAGTACCGGCAGGCAGCCCAAGAGATTGCCACTACCTTTAATGCAGTCTTTATCCCGTACCATTCCATTTATGAGAAGGCCCAGAAGAAGGCGCCTGGTGCATATTGGACGTATGATGGGGTACACCCCACGCTGGCCGGGGCCCAGCTAATGGCAGACGCCTGGCTTCAGGCCATCAAGGACTAAATTAAAACATCACTTCCAGGTAAATTTATCAGGTTTAAGAATGAACGGATTAGAACAGTTTTCCCTGCAAGGCAAAGTAATTGTGATCACCGGCGCCACCGGCGTGCTGGGCGAGGCCATGTCTCTGGCAGTAGCCAAAGCGGGAGCCAAAGTAGTGATCCTGGGCCGTAACCAGGAGCGGGCCGAAGAGCGGGTAGCTGCCATTAAGGCGGCTGGCGGAGAGGCCATGGCCATTTTATCTGATGTGTTGGATGAGGCGAAGTTGCAGGAGGCCAAAGAGACCATCTTACAGACCTGGGGTACCATAGACGGGTTAGTGAACGCGGCCGGCGGCAACATGCCCGGGGCCACCATCCAACCTCAGCAGGATTTGTTTGACCTGAGCATAGCGGATACCCGCAAGGCTGTAGACCTCAACCTGTTTGGCACCATCATTCCTACCCTGGTCTTTGGCAAAGTGATCGCGGAAAAAGGGAAAGGCTCCATTGTGAATATTTCTTCGCTTACCGCCCAACGACCGCTTACCCGCGTGCTGGGCTACACCCTGGCTAAGAAATCTGTGGAGGCCTATACCCAATGGATGGCCTCTGAACTGGGCTTGCGGTACGGCGACGGCGTGCGCATGAACGCCATCGCCCCGGGCGTCTTCCTCACCGAACAGAACCGGTCCCTTTTGCTTAATCCAGACGGAAGTCCCACAGAAAGAGCCCAGAAGTTTATTGCCCACACGCCTTTCCAACGGCTGGGTGAACCAGAAGAACTTACTGGTACGCTCATCTACCTGCTAAGTGATGCCTCTAAGTTTGTGACCGGTGAGACCATTCTGGTAGACGGCGGTTTTAACGCCTTCAGTGGCGTCTAACCGGCAGGCTCCTAAACCAATCTAGAGGCCCCTAAATCAGATTGATTCATTAAGAAATGCTCGGATCACCCCATTTTAGAACGAAAAGCGTACTGGTCCTAACGGTGCTTCTCTGCTTCCTGCTGGCCTTTACCAAAAAAGAGAAACCTGCCATTTGGCTGATAGGTGATTCTACCATGGCCTGGAAAAAGCCCGAGCGCGACCCTGAATCTGGGTGGGGGGAAGGGCTGAAAAAGGTGGTGAACCCCAAGGCCGTCGTGCATAACCATGCCGCCAGCGGCCGCAGTGCCCGAAGCTTTGTGAGCGAGAAGAGATGGGCAGCGGTGCTGGACAGCATTCAGCCCGGTGATTACGTGATCATTCAGTTTGGGCACAATGACCAAAAGCAGGATGACCCCAAACTCTACACAGACCCTTCCAGTTCTTATAAAGAATTCCTGCAGAAATTCATTGACGAAACCCTCGCCAGAAAAGGCATTCCGGTGATGTGCACGCCCATTGTGCGGCGTCATTTTGACGGCACCGGAAAGCTGGTAGACACCCACGGCGAATACCTAAACGCGGCCCGTGCCGTGGCCCGGGAAAACAAGGTGGGTTTGGTAGACCTGGAAGCGAAATCACGCGAGTTGGTAGCTGCGCTAGGACCCGAGAGATCCAAGTCACTGTACGTTTTCTGCGCGCCTAAAGAGTGCCGCAGAAGCTCAAAAGGGGTGCAGGACTCTACGCACCTCAACCACCAGGGCGCCCTGCAAATAGCCCAGTTGTTTGCCGCAGACGTGAAAAAGCAAAAACTTCCGTTGCGGAGGCTTTTGCAGTAGAATTTAATCCTGTAGACTACTTCTGAAGCAGAGGCTAATAGATGGACATCACATACTTCTGGTTGCCAAAGTTACCACAGCATCTTTTTCTTAGAACAACCAGATAGAACAGTGGATGCTTCTTTCACTCAAAAGACTGGTAGCACTTTAGGGACTTTGTGCCTGGCTTTATGGAAATCAAAATGAAGAAAATACCCCATTTCTATCTCAGTTTACTGCTATGTTTGGCCACCCAGGTCCTATATGCCCAAAAACCGAAGCCACCCATTATGGGCTGGAGTAGTTGGAACCACTTTAGGGTACACATTGATGAAAAAACAATTAGAGAGCAGGCCGATGCTATGGTTGCCTCTGGTATGTATGATGCGGGTTACCGTTTTGTCAATATAGATGACGGTTATTTTGGAGGACGTGATGCCGCCGGTAAACTGTTCCCAGATCCAAAGAAATTTCCGTCAGGCATGAAAGCCTTAGCCGACTATATCCATAGCAAAAAATTAAAGGCGGGTATTTACACCGATGCGGGCCCCAATACGTGCGGTTCTATTTACGATAAGGACGAAAAAGGCCTAGGGGTAGGTATTTACGGTCATATTAACCAGGACCTGAATCTCTTTTTTAAGGAGTGGGGCTATGACTTCCTGAAAGTAGATTGGTGCGGAGGGGAAAAGCTGAAGTTGGATGAGGAAACAGAATACATGAAGATTTTGAATTCCGTGAAAGCGATTAGCCCTAATCTAGTCTTTAATGTTTGCCGCTGGAAATTTCCTGGTGAGTGGGCCATCAAAAAAGCTGATTCCTGGCGAATTTCATCTGATATCAGGCCTGAATTCTCCTCTGTGCTTAGGATCATTGAACTAAACGCAGATTTTCACCAATATGCTTCGGCTGGCCATTACAATGACATGGACATGCTACAGGTTGGTAGAGGCATGAGCTATGACGAGGACAAAACTCATTTCTCCATGTGGTGCATGCTCAACTCCCCGTTACTTGCGGGTAATGACTTACGGAGCATGTCAGCCCAGACCCTGGAGATCCTCACCAACAAGGAAATAATTGCCCTGAATCAGGATGAAGGTTTTAGGCAAGCCTCAAGAATATTCAAAGAAAATGGCGTGGAGGTATGGGTGAAAGCTTTAGGCAAAAATGGCAAGTCTAAAGCAATAGCCCTTATGAATAGGGGAGGCAAAGAAGCAGTCTTTGTCCTTAATCCTGTTACCGTAGGTATCAAGGAGAACAGCCAATTAAGAGACCTGTGGCTACACAAAAATTTGGGGAAAGTGGGAAACGAAAAACAATTTACCATTCCAAAGCATGGTATTGTAGTAGTGAAAGCGGGATAATAACAGAGTTGAAAACTTATTACAGTACTTTTCTGGTCCAATACTTTCATATGTCTGCAAAAGAAACGATTGGCCCAACGGATGACGCAGGTAGGAACAGGATAAGCCCTAAAGCCTTAACGCAAAGTTCAATACAGACCTTCTGGCTTTAAGTGCTGAAAATGTAAGGCATTAGCATTGGAGTGATTAAAAAGAATACAAGTGTAGTGCAGGAAAAGGAGTATGTCGTGTTACAAGTTAGTTAAGGGATTACCAGTTTAGTAGCCCTTGGCTTGCTGTAAGCGCATAGACTAAGACCAGTAGGGAACAGCTTATACAACCTTTGGCTGTCCCTGCCAACAATTTATAGTAACCGCATGAGAAACCCCCTCTATTTTTTATTGCTTTGTTTTTACCTGCTGCTTTGGCAACCAGCTAAGTCCCAGAATTCTCCGGCGCCCTTAAAGCTGGTTACGTTTGTCATGACCCCCAGCGCTGATGACTGGAAATACACCGTAAACCAACCGGCCTCTGTGCAGGTAACCGTCTTAAAGAATGATGTGCCCCTGCGCGGCGTGACCATCAGTTATGAGTTTGGGCCCGAAATGCAACCAGCAGAGAAAAAGGGCAGCATGCAACTAAAAGATGGTCAGGTAAAACTAGACATAGGTACCAGTAAAGAGCCTGGGTTCCGGCAGCTTATTGTGATAGCCGAGTACCAGGGCAATACTTACAAAAGCATAGTAAAAGTAGGGTTCTCACCAGAAAAAATAGCGCCTACCGTTCCCATGCCCAAAGACTTTCTGGCCTTCTGGAACAAAGCCAGGGCCGAAGCAGTCAAAATTCCCTTAGATGCCCAGGTGACGCACCTCCCAGAGTATTCCACGGCCAAGGTAGACGTATACTTGGTGAACCTGCAGAACTACAAATTGGGGCAGCGTTTATACGGCTACCTGTGCAAGCCTAAGGCTCCGGGCAAATACCCGGTGCTGTTCACGCCGCCGGGGGCAGGGGTGAAGCCCGCTGCTCCGTACACGGCCTTCGCGGAGCAGGGTTTTATCAGCTTCAGTATTGAAATACACGGCCACTCGCCTATGCTTAGTGATAAAGTCTATGACAGCCTCAAAAAGGTACTGGCCAACTACAACTCCCAAAACCAGGAAGACAGGGATGCCTATTACTACAAAAAGGTGTACCTGGGCTGCGTGCGGTCCATTGATTACCTGGTGAGCCTGCCCGAGTATGACGGCAAGAACGTGGTGGTCACGGGCGGCAGCCAGGGCGGAGCCCTGGCCATTGTCACCGCGGCCCTTGACAAACGGGTGAAAGCTCTGGCTTCCTTTTACCCCGCCCTCAGTGACATGACGGGCTACCTGCACGGCCGGGCCGGTGGCTGGCCACATCTCTTTACCAACGGCAGTAATTCAGACGCCATTACCCAGGCCAGAATCACCACCATTGGATACTATGATGTGGTGAACTTCGCCAAACAACTCACGGTGCCTGGCTTCTACTCCTGGGGCTACAATGACAATACCTGTCCGCCCACGTCTGTGTACGCGGTGATCAATTCTATAAAAGCGCCTAAGACCATTTCCCTCAGCCCCATTGCCGGCCACTGGCGCTTTGAGGAAACCAATCAGGAGTCAATCAAATGGCTTAAGCAACAGGTAGAAAAATAACTGGTGCTGGCTTAAATCTAAAGAATAACGGGAGAGCAAACCTCGACAATTTAAAGTCCCCCCCCATTTGCGTTTTGAGCCTGTTTTTCCAAAAACAGGCTCAAAACAGGTGGGAACCATAATAGCCACATTCTGGCTAAAACAAAAGCCTGGTGGTACTCCCTAAAACAGGGTTTGTACCACCAGGCTTTTTAATTCTCTTAAGGTAGAATGGCTTTACATGCCTGAACCACCATTTCCTCTTGCGCCCTGACGGAAGTTTCCTCTTTCCCTTTCGCCGCCTGGGGCTCTTTCTCCACCCGGGCCCCGTTGGCCAGGACCTCTTTCGCCGGGGGCGGCCCCGGTAAAGGTGCGGATGTTGTAGGAGAAGGTAAACATGAAAAAGCGCTGGAGCACGGTAGACTGCACATCCTGCACGTAGGCATCTGCCACGGTGCGCTGCACGCTGATGTTTTGGCCTAACAGGTCATTTACACTCAGGCTAACTTCGCCTTTCTGGCTCTTGAACACTTTCTTGCTGAGGCTCATGTTCAGGAGGGTATAGTTGGTGTTGAAGCCGTTAGACAAACCGGCGTTTAACTGGTGGCTCAACTCAGTGCGGTACACAAACCCGTTAAAGAACCGCAGATTGGCCCGCAGTTGGGTAGACTGGTTGAAGAAGTTATTGTTCTGCTCTTTGCGTAAGGTATTGGTAATGATATTGTAGCTGGAGTTGGTGGAAATATTGAAGTCCACGTTCTGGCTGATGTTGCTGCTCAAAGACCCGCCCAAGCCATAGTTGGTAGTAGTGGAGAAGAATTGCTGGTTGTTAAATAAACCGGGGGTTTTGTTGTAGCCCACAGACCCGAAGAAGTTGATGTTGGATTTAATAAGTTTCAGGGGCTGACCATAGCTCACAAAGGAACGGGCGCTCCAGTTGCCGTCCAGGTTCACCGGCCTGATTAACTGCGCGCCCCGGCTGATCTCCAGGCCCGTCAGCAACGGCTCGGACTCAAGGTTGGTTTCTATGGTGCTGTTGGTGATGTAGTCATCGGTTTTGGCCGCGTTAATGAAGAAGGAGAACACGCGGTTAGTCTCAGTGTCAAAAGAGCGGTAGCGCAGGTTCAGAGAGTTCTGGAAAGACTGTACCAGGTTGGCATTCCCTGTCCTGAACCTTAGGAGGTTGGTATTGTCCACCACTTCCTGCAGTTGGGTCACGGAAGGAGCGTTGGTGTTAGTGCGGTAATCCAGTTGCAGGTTTTTGGTTTTGGAGAATTTGTATTCCACCTGCGCTGTAGGCAGCACGTTATGGAAGGTCTTGTCTATTTGGTAGTACTTGGGGAATTCCTGCTCATTTTGCAGATTGGCCACCTGGTATTGCCCTTCCACCTGTACCCGCAGTTTCTCTGAGTTGTACTGATAACTGGTTTTAGCCGTCTGGGTGAGGTATTCACTGTCAAAGGAATTGCTCAGGCGGCTGTTAAATTCGGTGTAGTCTGCCTCCCCAAAATCATAGGCCAGGCGCTCAGAATCCTCCTGACGGTTACTGATGCTGTAGTCTGCCTGTACTCTGGCTTTCTCGCCAACTCTCTCGCTTAAGGCCACGTTCCCGCGCCAGTTCAACCCGTTTCTGGAAGAATTAATGCGTTGGTTGAGGTACTTGCTTTTTTCTGGTTGCTCAAAATCTACCACATTGGTAATTCGGTACGTGTCGCCGTCATTTACCGAGTAGCCGGTATTCAGGCCCACTGAAAGCGTACGGCCCGGCTTGTCAAAACGGTGACTGAAGTTAAGGTCGTTGCTCAGGTTGTAGGAGTAACTGTCAGCGTCAGAGCGGTTATCGGTGGTGGTCAGGATAGCCTCATCGTAGGCGTCGTTTTCGCGGTTTGAGTCAAAGATAGACCTTCCGGTGGTGTTGGAGAAAGACTCGTTTTTCTGGACGGAAAGCCGGGGCGTGATCAACAACCGGTTGCGGTCATTCATCTTGTAGTCTACCCGCAGGTTGAACTGGTGGTTCTCGTTGCGGTTGGTGTTAAAGCTGTTATCGCTATTTTGCTGCTCGTAGAACTGGGAATTAAAGTAGTCCCGGAAACTCAGGCGGTTATTTTCGTTCTTGCTGTTGCTGTAGTTGTAGTTGCCGCTGGCTTCTATCTTAGTACCCCACTGGTCACTATAATTCAGCCCGAAGTTGTTGGTGGTGGAGATACCGCTTCCGCCGCCGCCACCGCCCATATTGCGGCGACCTCTCATGCCTCCGCCGGGCGCTTCACCCACGGAGAAATCCTGCATGTTGATGTTGTTGGAGAGTCCGTTCACGGTGAACCGGCGGTCGCCTTTAAAGAAGTTGACGCTGGCGCCTATCATGTATTTTTTATCTGGTCCAACCCCCGCAGATACTTTCCCAAACTGGCCCTGGCGACGATTCTGCTTGGTGACCACATTGATAGTCTTGGCGCGGTTGCCATCGTCAAAGCCACTGAACTCGGCCTGGTCACTTTTCTTGTCAAAGATCTCAATGTTTTCTATCACCTCGGCGGGCAGGTTGCGCAGGGCCGTGTTGGCGTCTTCCCCAAAGAAGCGTTTGCCATCTACCAAAACTTGTTTCACCTCTTCCCCCTGGGCCTGTATTTTGCCGTCTACCACCGTCACGCCCGGCAGTTTAGTCACCAGTTCCTCGGCGCTGGCATCGGCGGCCACTTTGAAGGCCCCGGCATTGAACACCGTGGTGTCACCTTTTTGCGAGCCCAAGGCAATACTGCCAGTAATCTTTACCTCCTGCAATGAATTAGCGCTTTCCTCCAGCAGTAATTGCCCCAGGGCAAGCGCTCCATTTTGTACCTGCACGGTTCGGGTAAGCGTCTTATAGCCCAGGTAATTTACCCGTAAAGCATACTGCCCTGGTTTCACGCCCTGAAACCTGAAGTTCCCATCCTTGTCTGTTCCGGTAGCGGATTTCATAGAGTCGGGTAGAGTAATTAGCAGAACGGTGGCCCCTGGCAGCGTCTCTTTGTTTTGGGCACTGTGCACGGCGCCAGTAACCGAAAATCCCTGCGCCTGGGCATAGGTTACGCTGGAAATAAAAAGCAGGAGAGATAACAGTGCTTTCATAAAAGAGGAAAGTGAATTTCGGGGTTAGACTAAAAAAGGGGGCAAGGGTTTATTAGGAAGTAGAAGAAACTTGATATTTATTTTTTTGGAGCTAAAAACAGACGAAAGGTGAGGGTTCTGTTATGGGTAATTAACAAAATTGAATACACAGAATACTTTATTTTGGAGGTAGGCTTAGTTTAAAATGAGGCATGATAACTTTCTCTATTGATAAAAGGAAAAAACCGAAAGGGCGATTACTAAATAAGGATTTTAGTGAGCAAACTATTACTAATAATTGCAAAATAGTTGCCAGGATTAGGCCGATTGTAGGGGTTTTTGAAGAGAAGGATTTGATAGAGGCAAGAGCAAATCTGGAAAGAAAAGCTTTAAGGGAAATTATGTATGGTTGTAAAAAGGCCTTATGTGCTTTTAAGCTAATGTTTTGACAATAGTTTCTTCATCAGGATGGTGTCATTTATAATGGCTTCCCTTAAGAACTCACTACTAGAGTCTGATCTATAAAAAACGGTTGTTAGTAATGGTGCTATCCATTTTTATAAAGGTTTGAAATTTTGCTCCTTTTAGAATAATTATATCTTATTTATGTGATGAGGTGATAAATAATTAACATTAATAGGGTATAGCAGGATAGGACAGGATGCCCTTAAAATAGAATCTGGATATACTTAGGTTCAACTTAGAATAGCCATTCTAAGTCCTATTTAAATCTGGTGCTTTTTAAAATAATTTCTAAACTTTTTCCTGCGTCTATGCAAATACCTCTACAACTGCCTATCGTCAAAGGCTATGGAGAAAGGCTGAGAAGGCCACTTTCTTCCTTGCGTTTTTTGGCTTTGCTACTGGCCATCTGGGTTCTTGGTACCCAGGATTCTGCTGCCCAAAAGTGGAACATTTTAGGCAATGAAAGCCAGATTGCTTCTGGGGCTTCTGGTTATACTTCTATTGCCGTGCTCAATGAGGTGCCCTACGTAGTCTTCACGGAAAGTGGCACAGCCAAAGTGAAAAGAAAGAATGCTACCACCGGCGCCTGGGAACTGGTTGGCAATTCCATCGGCGGCAACCTTACTTATACCAGGCTTCTGCTGGATAGACAGGAGAACCTTTATGTGACCTATGTAGATGCGGCTAATGGAAATAAGCTGGCCGTTAAAATTTTTAATACAGAAACAGAGGTATGGGAACCCCTCAATAGCACTGCCAGCAATCTGTATGTTTCTTCTGGTTCGGTAAACGGTATGAGCGGTGTTACCCAGTATAGTTCTACCCCGCGAAGCTCACTCACTTTTGATTCTGATAACACACCCTATATTGCTTTTTCAGATGGCGCTAACCTGACTCCTTTTGTCAAAAAGTTTGACGGTGCTTCCTGGGTAACTGTAGGTACGGGGGCTGTGAATGCCGCGGCCAAAGCGGTAGGCGTAAGCTTGGTGCTAGATGAGTCTGATGTGCCCTGGCTGACCTTTGTAAGTTTGAGTTCCACCACCTCCAGTACCGGAGCCTTGGCGCTGTATAATTTCAGTGGCGGCACCTGGACCTCCATTTCTGTGCCTAACCCCATACCGGGCGGCTCTACTACCTCGGGGGCCACCGGTGCCATACGGCATACCAGCATGGCCCTTAATGCGGCCGGTAACTTGACTATTGCGTACTTCAACACCGGAAACACCAATCGGGCTACGGTCTCCATATATAACAAAACCACCAATGTCTGGAGCTACTATGGAACGCTCTCTTCCCGTGATGCTCCCAACCTTAGCTTAGTTAGGGACATCTCCGGCAACCTGTATTGCTCTTTTATTGACAACATTGCCAGTACCGCCCGCTCACAGGCCCGCGTCTTTAAACAAGCGGCAGGCGCTACTTCCTGGGCAGAACTAAGAGACCTTTCAGTAACCTTAGGAGGGATAGATGAGCCGGTTGGTAACCTTACCATTGCCGCCGGAAGCGAGGTGCCCTTTGTCGTGTATACCAAAACCAATTCAAGCGGTATCAGCACACCCATTGTGCGGGAGTTTACGCCGCCCGCGGCTCCGGCGGTCCTTACTACTACCGGGGTCAGCAACATCACGCCCACCTCAGCCTCGGCCAGCGGAAACATTACTTCAGATGGTGGCTCAACTATTACCGAGCGCGGCATGGTCTACGGCACCAGTCCTAATCCTACCACCTCCAATAGCAAGGTGGTTGCCGCCACGGGCGGAACGGGGGCTTTTACCGTTAATCTCAGCGGCCTTACACCTACCACTTTGTATTATGTAAGGGCCTACGCTATCAATGGCGGCGGTAACACTACCACCTATGGCAACAACGTTCGCCTGAATTCGCTGGCCCAGCCAGATGCGATAGTGACCGGCCCCAAACAAATGGAGTTCCTAAACCGCGGTGTCGTGGCCGTGCGAACTTCTACCACTAAGGTATATGTGGGTTGGCGCCTCTTGGGCACCGAGCCCTCTGCCATTGCCTTTAACGTGTACCGTGACGGGGTAAAACTGAATGCCACGCCTATCACCGGTTCCACCAATTTTGAAGATAATTCTACGGTAAACGGGACCTACACCGTGCGCCCTGTTTTAAACGGAAAAGAAGGTGCTGCTTCAGCTCCGGTTACCGTGTGGGCCAAAAACCAGTTATCCATCCCTCTCCAGATTCCGGCTGGCGGCACCACCCCAGACGGCGCGTCCTATACCTATTCTGCGAATGACTGCTCCGTGGGTGATGTTGACGGCGACGGCGAGTACGAGGTGTTCCTGAAATGGGACCCTTCCAAACTGAACCACAATTCAGGGGGGTATTCCGGGGACCAGATCATTGATTGCTATAAACTGAACGGTACCCGCCTGTGGCGCATTAACCTGGGCAAGAACATCAATGCCGGGCCGCACTTCACGCAGTTCATGGTCTATGATTTTGACGGCGATGGAAAAGCCGAGATCATTCTGAAAACCGCCGACGGAACCGTTGATGGTACCGGTAAAGTGATCGGTGACGCTACCATAGACTACCGCAATAGCAGTGGCTGGGTACAGCAGGGACCTGAGTTCCTGACGGTGTTCAATGGCCTCACTGGCGCGGCCATGGCTACCACCACTTACCAACCCGCCCGCGGCAATGTGTCTGACTGGGGCGATAACTATGGTAACCGCCAGGACCGTTTTGTGTCGGCGGTGGCGTACTTAGATGGTACCCGCCCCAGCCTGATAGTGGGCCGCGGCTACTATGACAAACTGGTTCGGGCGGCCTATGACTGGCGCGACGGCCAACTGACCCTGCGCTGGATTTTTGACAGCAAGGACCCCAGTGACCCCGCTAACAATTCCTTCTCCAGCATGGGGAACCACCAGATGACCATTGGCGATGTGGACGGGGATGGCAAAGACGAAGTGATCAACGGTTCCAGCGCCATCAATGATAACGGCAAGCGCCTCTGGACCTACGGCTTCGGCCACGGGGATGCCATGCACATGTCTGACATGGACCCAGACCGCCCCGGGCAAGAGATTTGGGTGAGCCTGGAGTCTCAGGGCCAGTATGACGGCAACGGCCTTCGGCTGTATGACGCCAAAACCGGCCAGACTATTTTTGGGGTACCTACCACCGGTGACGTAGGCAGGGCCATGGCCGCTGATATTGACCCCGCCCACAAAGGCTATGAGGTGTGGGGTTCTTCAGGGAACCTGTACAATGTGAAAGGCGAGCAGATAGGCACCAACAAGCCTAACTACAACTTTGGCATCTGGTGGGACGGTGACCTGAGTCGTGAGTTGCTGGACAAGAACGTGCTGGACAAGTGGAACCCCACTACCAAGTCTATGAACCGTCTCTTCACTATTTATCAGGCGGCCCCTGTTACCTCCAACAATGACAGCAAGGGCACCCCAGGCCTAACCGCTGACATTATGGGTGACTGGCGCGAGGAAATGATTTTCAGGACTTCTGATAACACCCAGTTGATCCTGTTTACTACCACCCTTCCTACGCAGCACCGCATTCACACGCTCATGCATGACCCGCAGTACCGTACGGCAGTGGCCTGGCAGAACTCTGGCTACAACCAGCCGCCACACCCCAGCTTCTACCTGGGCAATGACATGCAGGCGCCGCCAACACCTAACATTGTGGTGCCAGATATGGAAGCGCCCAAAGTAGAAGGTGTCATCAGAAAAGAACCCACTGCAGAACAAACCAATGCCACCACGGTGGTGTATCAGGTTACTTTCTCAGAAGAGGTGAAGGGGGTGGATGTCTCTGACTTTACGCTTACGGCTACCGGAACCGCTGCTGGTACCGTAGAATCTGTAAGTGCCGCTACCGGTACTAACATAGAGGTAACTGTAGCCGTGACCGGCGACGGAGCTCTGCGTCTGGATGTAAAAGATAGCCAAACCGGCATCACAGACCTGGCCAACAATGCCTTGGACGGCGGCTTCACCGAGGGTGAAACATACTCCTTTGACCATACCGCCCCCACACTTCCTTCGGTGATCTTGGCCTCTAGCAATGCCGAGCCCGCTTTTGCCAAAGAAGGAGATGTGCTTACCCTAAACTTTACCGCCTCTGAGGCCATCACCAACCTTGCTGTAACTATAGCAGGCCATGCGGTGCAGGCCACGGCGCTGGGCAATAACCAATACACCACCACCTACACCCTGACCAATTCAGATATTGAAGGGGTGGTGCCGTTTACCGTGCAGTTCAAAGATGAGGTAGGCAATGCCGGGGATTTGGTGCATGCATCTACCAATACCCAAACCATTAACTATGACCGCTCTAGCCCCGTGTTCGCCAGTGCAGCCGTGAATAAGCCTACCCTAGAGGTACCAAACCATGTCCTGGAAGACATTTTGGTCAGCTTTGACATAGAAGAAGTCAATGGGTATCAGGTAGGAATCTCGGTGACCAGCAATGAGCCTGAGAATGGCTTAGGTGATGGTGATACCGGCCCAGACTGGGAAATCGTGAACACCAACCTGGTAAGGCTAAGGGCAGAGCGCTCTGCCACAGGTACGGGACGTGTTTACACCATTACCCTTACCGTCATTGACCAGGCGGGTAACGTTAGTACGCAAACCCTAACGGTAACCGTGCCTCTCAACCAAGGCGTATTAGCGTCTTCTGGGGGTAAAAAAGGCAATAGTCAGAACGGGCTTCTGGTCACCGCCCATCCTAACCCTACTACAGACGTCTTCAACCTGCTGGTAAGAAGCAACCTGGCGGCACCTATTACCTTAATCATCACAGATGCCACCGGTAGGTTGGTGGAAGAGAGAAGCGGGATAAGAGCCAACGGCAGGCTTTCTCTGGGAGAATCTTACCAGCCCGGCGTGTACTATGTGCAGGCCATTCAAGGAAATGAACGGTTTGTGCTCCGGTTGATGAAATAAAGGGAAGAGCCCTATTCCTACATATAAAAAAAGCTGCCTCCCTAGGGAGGCAGCCTTTTTTTATGGGCAAAGTTTTACTTTTTAGACAATCAGGGAGAGACAGGTCCATTAATCGCTGTCCATTTTGAGGCCGTTTTTCTAAAAACAGCCTCAAAACGGAAAGTGTTACCTAAGGTTTCCAATTTTGAAGACTAAGCATTTTCTACCTTTTCTTCCATTCTCCTTTTTGCGACTTCTTTATCCAATTGGCAACTTCATTTCCCCTCTACACAACTCCTTTATCCTCCTCGCAACTTCCTTTCTTCCAGGACCGCTTTTTCTCCCCCTTTTGTCATCCTGAAAGGATCTTGTGGGCGAACTAGAAAAGCTATAACTAACCGCATTTACCGTTCGCGACTGAGATCCTTCCAGGATGACAAAGGATATAGTTGATTTTGATTAGCAGGCTTTTCCGGTTTCCTCCAACCGAATAGTAATGTTTCCGAAACCCTAAAGCTGTTTTAAGCTCATTTTTCTAAAAATAGGCTCAAAACAGCTTTAGGGTTTTTATAGTAGTAGCAGGAAATACACGCTGTTGCTGTTAGACCACAAGGCCCCTTCAGGAACAGGGAGGGGTAGTAGGTTTTCTGCCGAGCCTGTAATCTGAAAGAGTGTTTGGGCCCTTTTGGGCAATTCATAGCGACAGGACCTGGCCTCCGGCAAAAGTATTTTTTGACAGAAGCCAGATTTCTATATCTTTGCCTCCATGAACTTCTCAAACAACGCATATTATTATTACTATCGCCGTGACTACCGTTTCGGAATAGGATGCGTATGTGCCACTTGATCTAGATAAACTCAAGTATACTCAAAGCCTGGTTCCGTAACGGACCAGGCTTTTTTTATTTTCTATAACCAGATAAAAAACGAAGCTAATATGAAAAGCGCAATGGAAGCACCAACTCCCGGTGAACGCATTATACCCACCCTGAAAGACATGCAACAGGTGTACCAGAACTATACCGCAGAAGACCAGCAGGTATGGAAAATCCTGTACGAGCGGCAGATGGCTGGCCTTCCCGGGCAAGCTTGCCAGGCATTTCTGGAGGGCCTGCACACCATAGAGTTCAGGCCCGAGGCCATCCCTGATTTTAAGAAGGTGAATACCCTTTTAAAAGAGGTAAGCGGTTGGGAAGTAGTGGCCGTAGAAGGCATTGTAGACGACAAAGTTTTCTTTAAGCTCCTCTCTGAACGCAAGTTTCCGGCCACTACTTGGCTGCGTCGCATGAGCGAATTAGATTACCTGGAAGAGCCGGATATGTTCCATGATGTGTTCGGGCACATTCCGCTGCTTACCAACGGGCCGGTCACCGAGTTTCTGCAGGCCATTAGTAAGATTGCCTATGAACACGCCGAAGACCCAGCGGCCATTGAGTTGCTTTCCAGAATTTACTGGTTTACCATAGAGTTTGGCCTGATCAGGGAAAACGAGCAACTGAGGGTTTATGGCGCAGGTATCCTTAGCTCGGTGGGTGAAACCAAGCACAGTCTCAGCGAAGACCCACTGCACTTTGCCTATGATGTAGACCAGATTTTGGATACCCCGTTCAGAAAAGATGTGTTCCAGGACAGATACTTTATTATTGACTCTTATGATCAGCTGCTCGGCTCCCTGGGTGAGATCAAGGCAAAACTAGAGGGAAGGCTAGCGTAACAGAGAGGTAAACGGAATCTTCCAACATAATCAGAAAGACTATGTCACTAACAGAAAAAAAATGCGTTCCCTGCGAAGGGGGTGTGCCCGCTATTCAAGGTGGGGAAATTGAAAACTACACGTGCCAGCTACAGAGCAAATGGACGGTGGTGGAAGAAAAAATGCTGCGCAGGGAATTTACCTTTCCTGACTTTGTCACCGCCCTAGACTTCGTAAACAAAGTAGGCGGCCTAGCCGAGGAAGAAGGCCACCACCCAGATCTGCACCTGTACTATGGAAGGGTAGTGGTAGAACTTTGGACCCACGCCATTAACGGGTTATCTGAGAATGATTTTATAATGGCCGCCAAGATTGATGCCTTGGGTGTTTAGGTTTTGCTTGTTAGGTAAATAAGGGAATGTCACCATCTAGCCGCTATTTTTTGGTGTCCCCAACGTGAGTAACCGAATACGATGGGCCTTCTGCCCGCTGGTGAGAAAACCAGCAAGGGCAGGGGTTAGTACTTGGGGCCTAGTGTCCCTTAAATTCCTCTGGTTCAAGTTTTCAACTTGGACCTACAAAGAGCTGAAGTTTTCAACTTCTGTGAGGCGATAGCCTCACCATACAAATTCTGGATACTGTTAAATACCTTAAAATGGCCTTGGGAAACCACTGCCCGCAAGCATCCTTGGTCCTCCTGAAAGGACCTTTCCGATGACTGGCAAACCTTTATTCTCTTCTCTCTTTGTCATCCTGAAAGGACCTTGTGGGCGAACTAGATAAGCCAACGTTCCACGCTATGACTCACAAAGCAAAAAGCTGTTTTGAGCTTGTTTTCTAAAAAACAGGTCTAAAACAGCTTTTTGCTTTAAGAGTTCTATCCAACTGCTGCTCATATACCCCTCGGCAGAAGCCGTCATCCCCCTACCCCCTTCAAAGGGGGACGAAATGCGTATGGTGAGGCTGTGCCTCAGGGAAGTTGCAAACTTCCCAAATAATGGGTCCAAGTTAGAAACTTGAACCAGAGAAGGATTTGGAAGGAAACGGTCTTCGGTCACAATCTGTCCCTACTTGACTGCCTTCAGTTTCAATTCACCGGTTTGCAGGCCTTTTCCTTTTACTTCCAAGGCAATGTCACCGGCCTTTTCACCGGATTGAACCAGTACCACCAGTTTGCCGCTGAACAGTTTCATGGTGGGCAGGTGGAACTGCTCCAGGGAGGTGGCGTCGCCGTTGCAGGCAGCGCGATAAGTGCCGGCGCCTTTCACGCTAAAGGTCAGCTGGTCGGTGGCGATAGGGCAGGGGTTGCCGTCTTTGTCTACCACCGATACCGTCACAAAGGAAAGGTCTTTGCCATCGGCCGTGATTTGGCTGCGGTCTGGCTGCAGTACCAGTTTGTAGGGTTTGCCGGCGGTCTTTATTTCCTGGGTGGCGGCGGGCTTTCCGTCTTTGCCGTAGGCCACCACTTTCACGGTGCCGGGCTCGTACTTCACATTCATCCACATGAGGCGGTAGCGGGTTTGGGAGGTGGCGTTGTGCTTCTTCTGGATGCCCTGGCTTTTGCCGTTGATAAAGAGTTCGGCGCTGTCATAGTTGGTGTACACAAACACCGGGGTGGTCTGGCCTTCGCGGCCTTCCCAGTTCCAATGCGGCAAAATATGCAGGGTCTCTTCCTGGGTGTTCCAGCGGCTGCGGTACAGGTAGAAACGGTCTTTGGGCAAGCCGGCTAGGTCATTGATCCCGAAGTACGAGCTACGCGACGGCCACTTGTCATCATAAGGAGTAGGCTCGCCTAGATAGTCAAAACCGGTCCAGACAAATTCGCCTATGACCCAGGGCTTGTCGTCCTGTAGTTTGAAATCCTCCTCGGGCAGGTTAGACCAGCTGCAGTATTCCAGGTCATAAGAGGAGCTCTGGAAATCTGGGTATTGCTTCTCAATGCCTTTCTCCACCGGGAATTTGTAAATACCTCTGGAACTAACCGTAGAGGCCGTCTCAGAACCCAAGATCAAACCCTGCGGGAACGCTTTGTAGGCCTCTTCATACAAATGGGTGCGGTAGTTCAGGCCCGGTATATCCAACAACGCCCCAAAGCCCGAGGCCATGGTGGCTTTCACCTGGTCCATGCCCACCGTCACCGGACGGGTAGGGTCCTCACGGTGGAAGATATCCTGCAGCCATTTGGCGCGTTTCACGCCTTCGGCCCCCCACTGGTCGGGTACCTCGTTGCCGGAGCTCCACATTACAATTGACGGGTGGTTGCGGGTGGCGTGCACCAGGTTCACCACGTCTTTCTCAGCGTACTCCGCAAAGAAGCGGTTGTAACCGTTCTTTACCTTGGGCTTGGCCCACTCGTCAAAGCTCTCAGCTAAGAACATAAAGCCCATCTCATCCGCGAGCTCCAGCTGTTCCATAGAAGGCATGTTATGTGAACTTCTAATAGCGTCACAGCCCATGTCTTTCAAGATCTGCAGCTGCCTACGCAGGGCCGCCTTGTTCACGGCCGCGCCCAAGGGCCCCAGGTCATGGTGCAGGCACACGCCTTTAAACTTGCGCACCTTGCCATTCAGACTGAACCCTACAGATGATTTATAGTTGATCTCGCGTATCCCGAAGCGGGTGGTCACCTCGTCTTTCAAGGTGTTGCCTACATAGAGTTTAGTCACCGCGGTGTAGAGGTAAGGGGTCTCGGGGCTCCAGAGCTGCGGGTTGGCTACCGCCAGGTTCTGCTCAAACTCCTGGCCATAGCGCTTGCCCGTACTGTCGGTGGCCACTGTGGTTCCTTTGGCATCCAGCACCTGGGTTACCAGCCGCACGTTTTCGCCGGAGGCCTTGGTTTTGATGTTCACCTTGGCCAGGTCCTTAGCGATAATGGGGGTGGTCACGAAGGTGCCCCACTGGTCAATGCTCTCCTGGTTCTTGACAATCACCTGCACCTTGCGGTACAAGCCGGCCCCCGGGTACCAGCGCGACGACTGGCCCTGGTTGCTCAATTGCACCGCCAAGGTGTTTTTCTTGCCTTCCAGTATCTGGTCAGTGATGTCAAAGTAGAAATAGCTGTAGCCATAGGCCCATTCGCCTACCTTTTGCCCGTTCACATAGACCTTGGGTTCGCTCATGGCGCCTTCAAAGACAATGAGTACTTTCTGGCCTTTCTTGTAGTGGGGCAGGGTAAACTCATTGCGGTACCAGGCTTCGCCTATGTAAGGCAAGGCGCCGGTGCGGCCGGTTTTCTCAGAGGCTACCTTCTCGTTGTTCTGCTCAATGGCCACCACCTGCTTGTCTACCTCTTTGTCAAAAGGTCCATAGATGGCCCAGTCATGGGGTACCGTTACCTTCTGCCAGGCTTTGTCATTGAAATTCACCTGATAGGCCTGGGCGTTGGCTCCTTTTTTAAACTTCCAGTTATCTGTAAGCTCCGTGACCACCCGTACCTGCGCCAAGGAAGCGTGGGAAACCAGGAGTAATAGTCCTACTATCCACTTATTCATGATTTCTTTCTTACGTGTAGCCCAAAAATAAGCAATTTAGGACGGGGTGCCTATTTTAGGTGTCAAATTGATACTTTTAAAGTTAGCCCGGGCTGCGGCTTCCTTTTGTCTTAGAAATAGCTATTATCAGGCACAAAATGCTGTATGTTTCACAGGTAAGAGAAGGCAATAAACACAGTTCAGGATATGGCAGCAGGTAGCAATAAAAATGAACTTTCTGCAGGTTGGTGCAAAGATTCAGGTGATCTGACTTAAGGATTTTCTAGAGATTTTAAAGGCGATTGTACGCAAGGAGTTAGGCACAGGAGGTCTACTACAGGTAGTATTTCGTTACCGGTTCCAGGGCTTGAAAAGCATAGGGTAAGCTAGAAGCGACACGACCTGGGCGGATCAATAATGCCCCAAACTTTGGAGTGAAGCCCCTGATGGAAGGTAGATAACCCTTCTTCCCAAATCATTCCTGCCCCATTATTTCAAACCCTTTGCTCCTCTTAAAAGGTAAAACCATTTTTAAGTGACTACCGTTGCGCTATAAAACAGTGGCATTGAAGGTGTCTCCTTGGGCCACATCACCTGTATCAAAGCCTTTCTTAAACCATCTTACTCTTTGGGCAGAGGTGCCGTGGGTGAAGGAGTCTGGCACCACTCTTCCTGTGGATTGCTGTTGAAGGCGGTCATCACCGATGGCACTTGCCGCATTCAGGGCTTCCTCCAGGTCGCCAGCCTCTAAAAAGCCTGTGGCTCTTTGGGTATGGTTCGCCCACACGCCGGCGTAGAAATCAGCCTGTAACTCTACCCTTACCATGAGCTTATTGAATTCCGCTTCGGAGAGTTGGCCGCGCATGGCATTTACCTTTTGCATGGTGCCCGTAATGTTCTGAATATGATGCCCTACCTCATGGCCTACCACATATGCTTGTGCAAAGTCTCCCTCAGCGCCAAGCTTGTTTTCCATTTCCTCAAAAAAGCTCAGGTCAATGTACAGCTTTTCATCACCAGGGCAATAAAAGGGCCCTGAGGCGGAAGATGCTTGCCCACAGGCGGAGCTTACCTGCCCCGAGAATAATACCAAAGTTGGTTCTCTGTACCCTTGAATTAGCTTGCTCCATACATCTTCAGTATCTGCCAGCACCACGGCCGTCTGTTCTGCTAGTTGCTGTTCTTCCGCGTTCCCCTGATAGGTACCCGATTGTGCATACTGCGGTTCTCCGCCCACGAATTGTTGTAAAAGCGTGATGGGATTGGTTCCTGTTAAAAAGAACACCAGTGCCAGTACGGCTACAATACCCAACCCTATTTTAGAGAACAGGAGCCGGAACAAAGGTATGAGGAGCATAGGGCTGATGCCTCCGCCTCCGCCCAAACCACCTCCGCCTTGTCCTCTAACGTCTTCTATATTGCTGCTTTTTCTTCTGCCTTGCCATTTCATGAAAATATGTTTTAATGAAGTGAAGGGTAGTCTATCTGAATGTTCTCAATGGTTCTATTGGAATCTCAGCCTTTCCCGAACTGTATAACGCACGGTGCCTTAACTTGGATGCATGCAATTTTTACTACCAGTGAGAGATAGCGGCGTCTAATACAATTTGCAAAGCAAAAGGCCACTAAGATTTAGGCTAGCTTCAGGAATTGGTTTGTTCAAATAGTGAGGGAATTCTTCAGAGATGAAATTCTCCTGACTGGCATTGCCAGGCTTAGGCAAATCCGTTTTGGGGCCGTTTTTCTAAAAACGGCCCCAAAACGGGAAAGGAAGTTCCCAAGCTAGGAAAGTTTCACCTTTACTATGTTCACAGAATAGGGGGCCAGGTTCAGCTTCACCTTTTTGTTTTTTACCTGCACGGCCTCCTGCACCGGGCTTACGGCGGTGGGGTTTTCAAAAGAGTTGGTCTGGTCCAGCTTGGGGCTGCTGAGTTTGAGCAGGGTGCCTTTGGCTTTTACGTTCACGCCTTCCAAGGCAATGTCGCTGGCCACGGCGGTGGCATTGGCGTTCACCACTTTCAGGATCAGTTCTTTGGTGGTTTTGTCCAGGGCCGCGGTGGCGTACAGGCCGTCTTGCCCGGTCACTTTCTTATTGTCCAGGAGCATAGGCACCACGTGCGTTCCCTTGTTGGTGGCGAAGAGTTTCTGCACGTAATAATTAGGCGTGCCGTAGATGCGCAAGTTGTCAATCCAGATCAGATCGGGGTTCCATTGCCAGGCCTCAGCGTGCGCGAACAAGGGGGCGTAAGAAGCCATGGTCACCACGTCCGCGTTGCGTTCCAGGCCGGTCATGAAGGCGGCCTCAGACAGCGCCGCGTGCCAGATGTTCTTGTCGCGCACGTTACGGTCTATGCCCGTGGCGTGGGCGGCGTACTCGCCGGCAAATACTTTGGGCCCTTGGCGGTCATAGGTATCATAGCGGGTGGCGCTCTGCAGAAACCACTCCGGCGACTTGTAGTAATGCTCATCCACAATATCGGCTTTCAGGTCGCGCATGGCCTTGCTGAGGTAGTCAAACCGCTCCCCGTCCGGGGAGGGACTTACCGAAGATATCAACTGCACCTCGGGGTATTTCGCTTTCAGGGCCTTGGCAAAAAGCTGGTAGCGCTCCACGTACTGCGGTCCCCACTGCTCGTTGCCTACGCCCAGGTACTTAAGGTTAAACGGGGCGGGGTGACCCATCTGCGCGCGCACCTTGCCCCACTCGGTCTCCACAGAGCCATTGGCAAATTCTATCAGATCCAGGGCATCCTGAATGAAAGGTTCCAGTTGGTCCAGGGGCACCACCTCACCGGTATTGTACTGGCAGGCCATGCCGCAGTTGAGGATAGGCAGCGGGGCCGCCCCAATGTCCTCGGCCAGCTGGAAATACTCAAAAAAACCTAACCCGAAGGTTTGGAAATAGTCTGGCGTGTGGCGGTGCTGAAACTCGGTGTTCCAGCGGTTGATCATGGTTTCCCGTTCGGCCACCGGGCCGATGGTTTTCTTCCACTGAAAGCGGTTGTCTAGCGTACGGCCTTCCACAATACAGCCTCCCGGAAAGCGCAGGAAGCCCGGTTTCATGTCTGCCAGCAGCTGCACCATATCGGCGCGCAGGCCGTTGGGGCGTTGTTTCCAGGTGTTCTTGGGGAAAAGGGAAATCATGTCCAGGTCTACCACACTGGCCTTTTGGGGCAGGATCTGTAGTTGCGCCTTGCCCTCAGTGGCGGTGGCGGTGAGGCTTACTGCGTACGTTTTCCATTCCTGGCCCGCCGGGGATATGGTGCCGGCAGCAAGTTCCTCGCCTTTGGCGTTCACCAGTTTCACGGTGAGGGGCACAGCAGAAGCATTGCCAGGCACGCGGGCCTGGACCGTGAAATTATATTGCTCTCCCTGCTTAATGCCCATGCCCCGGAAGCCTTCATTGGCTATGCCGTAGCCCGAGTTTTCTTTTTTGGAGGTGAGCCTGATAAACCTTGGGTTGGCTTTGGTCTCGATGCCCGTGTTCAACACCAGGATATCGCCGTTGGCTTCGCTTCGCTTGAGTTCTTTCCAACCCATGAGCGGCGTGTCAAACTCAAAGGAACGGTTTTTTACCAGCTCGGCGTAGACTCCGCCGTCGGCGCCTAGGTTAATGTCTTCAAAGAAGAGGCCGTACATGGTGGGCGCAATCTCGGCGTAAGGCTGGTGGGCCTTCACGGTAAAGGTTCTGGTGGGGGAGGTTTGGGCGGCCACGTTTCCGGCCAGCAGTAAACTCGCCGCCAGGGACGCCAGTGAAAGGGGGTTGTAGGTCATGGTATTCAAATTCAGTTAAGTCAGATTCAAAAATACTTAGGGCGAAGCTTCTGGTTTGGAGCTGTTTTGGTAAAAACAGGCTTAAAACGCCCTTGCTTTCCAGGCTTCCGCCCGTAGGTTTAAGCGATGGGTAGCAGGGAAAATATATGTTTCCTGTTTTGGGTCTGTTTTTTGAAAAACGGCCCCAAAACAGGAATCAGGCCCTTTGGTATTCCTGGGTAGAAGTGCTTTTTCCATCTACTCTTTTGCTGCTTATTTGCCTGGTTTGCCTTCCAGCCTGACCACGGTGCAGGAGTAGGCGGGCAGTTCCATCTTTGCCAGGTCAGCCACGGCCACCGTAGTCTCCAGAGGCTTCAAAAGCTTGTCGGTGGGTTTGCCTTGCAGGACACTTTTCACGCCTTTGCCAGCGGTAGCGCTTAGGCCCTGCAGGTCTACTGAGGAGGTCACGGGGACGGGCAACAGATTCACTAGTTTGATGATCACGTCTTTGCTCTTGGCATCTTGCACCACAGACACCGCCACCCGTTTGGTCACCGCCTCCTGGTTATAGGAGAGGCTAAGGGTGGTGGGCAGGTACATATTGCCCGAGTTCTGCCCGAACAGTTTCTGCACTTCATAGCCCACGCTGGGCTTTACCTCGGTGTTATTGAAATAGATCAGGTCTGGGTTCCATTGGGTGTGACCCTTCTTGGCCAGCAAAGGCGCATAGGACGTCATGTGCACCACATCACCGTTGCGCTCCACAGAGGTGAGGTACAGCGCCTCAGACAGGGCGGTTTCCAGGTTATTGGGTTTGCCGGGCAGGTGGGCGGCGTACTCGCCTAAGTAGACTTTTGCCTTGCCGCGGTCAAACCGGTCATAGTAGTCCTGGTTGTGGATGAACCAGCCCGGCGGTTGGTAGTAATGTTCGTCTACCATGGGCACGCCTAGTTGGGTGGCCAGGTCCCAGCCTTCCACGTAATCGGTTCCCTCAGAGAAGGGGCCTACGGTGCCAATAACGGTAATCTCGGGGTGCTTCTCTTTCAGGGCCTTGTAGATGAGGGCAAACCGCTCCTCAAACACGTTGGTGATCAGGTCCTCGTTGCCTACGCCAATGTATTTGAGGTTGAAGGGCTTGGGGTGGCCGGCCTCGGCGCGTTTCTTGCCCCATTTGGTGTGCACACCGCCATTGGCGTATTCCACCAGGTCCAGGATCTCCTGCACGTACTCGTCCATGTCCTCCATCGGGATGCCGCCTTGCTGTCCGCCGCCGCCGGTGCCGGAGTTTTGGCAAGGAACGCCGGCCGCCACTACGGGAACGGGGGCGGCACCAATGTCTTCGCAGAACTGGAAGTACTCAAAGTAACCCAAACCCATGGACTGGTGGTAACCCCACAGGTTGCGCTGCGGTTTGCGGGCCTCTACTGGACCGATGGTGTTCTTCCAATGGTAAATGTTCTCCAGTCCGTCGCCGTGGGCCACGCAGCCGCCCGGGAACCGGACAAAGCGCGGCTTCAGATCGGCAATGGTCTGGGCCAGGTCGGCGCGCAGGCCGTTCTGGCGGCCTTTGAAGGTATTCTGAGGGAAAAGGGAAACCATGTCCAGGGCTACCTGCCCCGCGGCAAGTGGTTGTACTTCTAACCGGGCATCTGGGGCAGACTGGGAGGGAGAAAGCACGGCCGTAAGTTTCTTCCAGTTGCCCGAGGAGGCGTTAACGGTGGTTTGGGCCAGTACGCCCTCTTTCTCACTGACCAGGCGCACCTGCAGTTTACCGTTTTTGCCCTGGAGTTGCCTGGCAAAAAGGGAGAAGTCATAGCGCTCGCCTTTTTTGACCGCGATGCCGTCAAATCCTGCGTTGACCAGCGCTGCCCCTGGGGCTTTGGTTTGCAGCACGGCGTAATGCGGGTTGTTGGGGTGAACCGGAGAGGCTGTTTCAATGGTAAAGCTGGCGTTGTTTCCTTTTAAAGTCCAGGAATGGGTGCTGTTCCAATTTTGGTCGTTTCCGCGGTCAGTGGGTTGGTATTCAAAACCCCGGTTCTGCACCAGTTCGGCATACAAACCCCCATCGGCAGCGTAGTTCAGGTCCTCAAAGAAGACCCCGATCAGCAGGTCACTGATAGGTTTTGCGTTGGCAGGGGCCAGGGTGATTTTCGCGTCTAAGGGTTTGAGCCCGGCAAAGCGTTGGGCATCCTGCGCCATGGTCTCACTGTACTGGCTGTCTTTGTATTGCTTGAGCTCATAGGTTTTCACCAGCTTCTCCACTTCGGGCCAGGCCACGCGGTGCAGTTGGCCGGTGGCCTCGCCCCCGGGCAAGGAAACGGTCAGGCTGCTGTTCTGGTACTGGCTGGCGGGTACCTCTTCCGCCGGGCTGTAGGCCTTAAAGTCTTTGGTAATAACCCGGTAGTGCTTGCCGGCGGCATCTGCGTAAGTGATGGCATAGGCTGCGTTGCGCGTGTCATACTGCACTACAGGCCGCAACACGTTTTTTCCTGCCTGCACAAAAGGATAGCTTTGCCGGCCCCAGTACACCAGGTCTGGGGAGGTCGAATGCGCAAATACCAGTTCCCGGTCATTCAGGCTCCACACGCCCTGCCATGCCCCATCGGGACCCCGAAACACGAAAGGGGTGTGCATGCGCTTTTCTGAACCCCACCGGCCGTAGTCAGATTTCACGAAGCCGAACTCGTTCCCGATGGGGTACCATTTGTCCTTGTGGCGGCTCCAGGCAAAATGCAGGCCGTTCTTGCCTCCGTTCTTGGTGGTGCCATAAGAGAAAAGGTACACCGAGTCTGGCTCGTTCACGGCCTTGCCAGGCTTTGCCAAGGCTGGGTAACCTAAGGCCGCCGACAGTGCCAGACCCGTTATTACAAGTAATTTTTTCATTCTCTATACTTATGGTAGCGCCCTATTTGTGAGCAGCGTTGTTCTTAGAATATCCTCTTCAACCTCAAGCGCTTAGTCAGACTTTGGCTTCTATTCTGGATGAAGTTGCCCATGTACCCTTGCAAGGGAAAAGAAGCAGATGGCTTTTATGGCTCCTTAGTTAAAGTGTGCCAGGTCTGTGACATTCACAAAATGGCCAGCCCCTGATCCCTAGTTTGTGCGGGATGAGGTAGAGGTTCCCTTGCGCATCAAACTGAAGATTGCCGGCAAGGCATAAGGGCATCGGTCTAAAACTAATGTTTTATTGATTGTTATACAATACTTGTCAATAAAACACTTATAATTGCTATATAAAGTTTGATTTTGGTGCCTGGAAGCTGAACCGGGGGAGTGTTTTGGGAAAGACATCGGTGGTACCCTGCCTCCCATCAGCCGCAAATAGATTCTATAGTTAAGATAACAAGATGAAAAAGATACCCTGCCTATTTCTGATGATTGTTGTAGCTAGCCTTTGGGTTTCAGGCCAGGCGTTTGCCCAGAAAAGGGACAGCCTGGTCAGCAAAGACTTTGTAGGGTATCTGTTCGCCTATTTCACGGGTAACAAGCAGGCCCAGGAGCAGGTCCATTTTGCCATCAGCATGGACGGTTTCACTTATAAAGCCCTGAACAACAACCAACCGGTGCTGGACTCCAAAAAGATCAGTTCCTCAGGGGGCGTGCGCGACCCGCATATCCTGCGCGGGGAAGACGGCCATACCTTTTACATGGTCATGACCGACATGGTCACCGCTAAAGGCTGGGACTCTAACCGGGCCATGGTGCTGGCTAAATCACAAGATCTTATCAACTGGACCACCTCAGTGGTGAACATTCCCCAACGGTTTGGCGGGCACCAGGACCTGAAGCGAGTGTGGGCTCCTCAAACCATTTATGACCCTGAGGCCGGAAAATACCTGGTCTACTGGTCTATGAAACACGGCGAGGCCAATGACATCATCTACTATGCCTACGCTAATAAAGCCTTCACCGACCTGGAAGGGGAACCAAAGCCTCTTTTCATCCCAAAATCGGGGGATTTCTGTATTGACGGGGATATTGTTTTGAAAGATTGTTTGTACCACCTGTTTTATAAAACGGGCACCAAAAATGATAATGGCCTCCGGAGGGCTACCACGCGTTCGCTCAACTCGGGCAACTGGACCGAGTACCCCGAGTACATGGAGTCTACCAAAGAAGACGTGGAAGGATCTGGCCTCTTCCGGTTGAATAATTCTGAGGAGTATATCCTGATGTATGACCTCTACCGGAAAGGGAAATACCAGTTCACCAGCAGCCCAGACCTGAAGAACTTCAAGGTTATTGACCAGGACGTCTCCCTAGACTTCCACCCGCGCCACGGCACTGTCATCTCCCTTACCCGCGATGAACTGAAAGCCCTGACCAATAAATGGGGCAAACCGGAAGGTTTCCCGGCGGTGAATAACAACCCGGTACTGGAAGGCTATTACGCCGACCCTGATATTCTCTATTCCAGGAAGCACAAGAAATTCTATCTCTACCCCACCACTGACGGGTTCAACAATTGGTCGGGTACTTATTTCAAAGCTTTCTCTTCTAACAACCTGGTGGACTGGAAAGACGAAGGGGCGATCCTGGACCTGGGGAAAGATGTTTCCTGGGCAGATAAGAACGCGTGGGCGCCTAGTATCATTGAGAAGAAAACCCTCTTCGGGTATAGATACTATTATTACTTCACGGCAGAAAACTTTATTGGGGTGGCCGTGGCGAAGGACCCCGCCGGGCCCTTCCAGGATTCAGGAAAACGCCTGGTGGGCAAAAAGCCTGCGGGCACCAAACGTGGCATTGAGATTGACCCAGAGGTGTTTCAGGACCCGGTCAGCAAGAAGAACTACCTCTATTGGGGCAACGGCTACATGGCCGTGGCCGAACTGGAGAAGGACATGGTGAATCTTAAGGAGAATACCATCCAACTGCTTAACCCCACCAATTATCGCGAAGGCACCACGGTCTTCTTCCGGAAGGGTAAATATTATTTTCTCTGGTCTGAGAATGATACCCGCAGCGAGGATTACCGCGTGCGCTACGGTACTTCCAACTCGCCTACCGGCCCTCTGACTATTTCCAAAGACAACCTGGTGATCGCCAAAGACCCTGCCGCCGGAATTTATAGCACCGGGCACAATTCCGTGATCCAGATCCCGGGCAAAGACGAGTGGTACATTGTGTACCATCGGTTCTCTTACCCCAATGGCATAGGCATGGGCCGGGCCGCCGGTTACCATCGGGAGGTGTGTATTGACAAGTTAGAGTTTGAGGAGGATGGGGCTATTAAGCGAGTGGTGCCTACCCATAGGGGGATAGCGGAGGTGAAGTTGTGAGCGTGTAGGGAAATTGGATTTCACGTTCCTTCCAGCTAAGCTGGATAGTGGCAGAACATTAGGTCTAGGGAGGCTTTTGCAAAAATGCACTTAGGAAGAGGAAAAAGTATAACCTAATGAAATTGGGTTTACCCACTTGACGCCTCTATATGCTAATAAAATAAAAAGCCCTTCAGATTTCTCTGAAGGGCTTTTAAGATAACTGTGGTCGCGTAGGGAGTCGAACCCCAAACCTTCTGATTCGTAGTCAGATGCTCTATCCAGTTGAGCTACGTGACCAGTTATTTAGTGATGCAAAGGTAGCAGGTGAACCTCTTATACGCAAGTTCTGGGCAAAGATTTTCAAGAAAAATCTAGCTGATTCCTCTTAACAACTGTAAATCAGCTATTTTAAAGTTAGCTCCCTACACCACTCCTTCTGTTTATTTCCGGGATAAGGCTTTTTTAAAGGCCCTGTTGAGCAGCACATACAGTCCGCCCAAAGAAATTACCACCAATGCACCCATTAAAAGCTTACCGGTAGTACCCGCGTTAGGGTCTTGCAGAAGGGCCAGCAGGTCCTGCGCCTGGGTGCCTACCCAGAAGAAGAACAGCGTGCGGGGCAGCATGCCCACCATACTGGCTACCAGAAACCGAAGGCGCGGCACCTGCACCAGAGACAGCACGAAGGTCATGAACGCGAAGGGCAGCACCGGCGAGATACGGGTTAAGATAATGAGGCTCCAGCTCTGGTCGCGCAGTTCATCCATCACGCCCTCGGCCTTGGGGAACTGGTGCAGCAGCTTTTCCAGCTTGCCCTGGTCAACCAGGCGGGCCATGCCGTAGCCAATGAGCGCCGCAATGCCATAAGACACCACCACGCCCGGAAACCCAGCCCAGCCCAAAAAGAAACCGGTGGTCAGGGCTACAAAGGTGGTGGGCGTGAGCGCGAAGGCCATGGTCAGGGAAACTACCACAAAATACAGCAGCATCTGCCAGCCGGAAAGAGATTGCATCAACGCCTGGTTGTTATAGAGCCACAGCGCCAGGGCAGAACTGACCAGCACCGGTACCACCACCAGCAGCGCGGAGTAGACTAGAGTGCCCGAGTTCTGTTGCAGGAGTTTTTTCCACATAAGTAGGGGCCAATATCGGCTAAATTTTGAAAAGTACGTGAAAACGGGCTAATAGTCTGGAAACAGGCCTTTATGAATTGGAGGCCAATTTGGCTAACTTGCGCCAGTACCACCGTATAAGGACACTATGAAATTCGGAACCAAAACCATACACGCAGGGGTAGAGCCAGACCCTACCACCGGGGCCATCATGACCCCTATTTACCAGACCTCCACCTATGTGCAGCGCTCCCCCGGCGACCACAAAGGCTATGAATACTCGCGTACCCACAACCCCACCCGTACCGCGCTGCAGAACTCACTGGCAGGCCTGGAGAACGGCAAGCACGGCCTGTGCTTCGCCTCGGGCATGGCCGCTACTGACTGCATTATCAAATTGCTGAAGCCTGGTGATGAGGTTATTGCCACCAACGACCTGTACGGCGGCACCTACCGTATCTTCACCAAGGTGTTCCAGAATTACGGCATCAAGTTCCGGTTCGTGTCTATGGCCGATATCAGCAGCATTGAGCAGTACGTCACCGAGAACACCAAAATGGTGTGGGTAGAGACCCCAACCAACCCCTTGCTCAACATCATTGACATCAAAGGAGCCGCCGATATCTGTAAAAAGCACAACCTGCTGCTGGTAGTGGACAATACCTTCTCTACGCCCTACCTGCAAACGCCGTTAGATCTGGGCGCCGATATTGTCATGCACTCGCTCACCAAATACATGGCCGGTCACTCAGACGTGGTCATGGGTGCTATTGTGGTGAAAGACGATGCCTTAGCTGACCAACTGGCCTTCCTGCAGAACGCCTGCGGCGGAACACCGGGCCCGCAGGATTGCTTTTTGGTGCTTCGTGGCATCAAGACCCTGCACATACGTATGCAGCGCCACTGTGAGAACGGGAAGGCCATTGCCGAATACCTGCGCCAGCACCCCAAAGTGGAGAAAGTGTTCTGGCCTGGTTTCGAGAGTCACCCAAACCACCAGATCGCCCGTGACCAGATGCGTGACTTCGGAGGCATGATCTCCTTCGTGCTCAAAGGCGACAAGCAGGAAGACGCCATTCAGGTGTTGGAGAAATTACACTACTTCGCCTTAGCGGAGTCGTTGGGCGGGGTAGAGTCGCTCTGCGGTCACCCGGCCACCATGACCCACGCCAGCATTCCGCAGGCAGAGCGCCTGAAAGGTGGTTTGTCAGACTCGCTCATCAGGTTGAGCGTGGGCATTGAAGATGTAGAAGACCTTATTGCTGATTTGGAACAGGCTATTGGTTAAGTTGCCTTTCGTTTAAAGATAAGAAACTCCCCGCCGGAATGACTCTGGCGGGGAGTTTCTGTTTTAGGCCTATTTTCTGAAAAACAGGCTCAAAACGGGAAATCGCAGTTCCTGCTTCCTGGGGGTAAAGGGTAGGAGGAGGGAGAATATTTGTAGTGTTTTCGACCGCTGAAATACCAATGCAGGGCGTAGGGGCAATCCCTTGTGGTTGCCCTTTTTGCGTTTGCCACCGTGTAAGGGCAACCACAAGGGATTGCCCCTACTTATCGGTCAACTGCCACTTTCTTCTTCGTCCCCTTTTGAAGGGGGTAGGGGGATGATTACTTGCTCTTTCGGAGTTCTCCTTTGCTTCTTTGCTCCCCTTGCTCTTTCGGAGTTCTACTCCGGAAGCACTTTGCCGGGGAGTTTCACTCCCCTTCTTTTGCCCGTGGTTCCCGGGGGAGTGGAACTCCGCATCCAGGAGGTTCGAGAGTTCAACTCCCGAACAGCAGGAAGTAGAACGGACTCCCAAACAGTAGAAATGCATAGTTAAAGCAAATGCTATTTCTACCGTCCTAGGCATCCCCCAACCCCTTCAAAGGGGGACGGAATGCGTTGCTGACCTTATTAGTAAAGGAAGAAAGCTGATAGAAAAACGCTGTCTTGGAACCACCGGTGCCCCCTCACCCTAACCTCTCCCTCAGGGAGAGGGGATGCCGCTTTCCCGTTTTGGGCTTGTTTTGCGAAAAACAGCCTCAAAACGGCTTTACTCTTATTAGGTATGCCGGCAAGGCAACAATCTAAAATGCTACTTCGTTTTTAAGAGAGAATCTGAAGAGGCCGGTAGGTCTTTTAATAATTCAAATCCAAAGCCACTTGTTGTAGTACCCAATGGAAAGGAGCGTGACCCATGGTGTTAGCCAATTGCCGGGCCCAATTCACCGCCTCGGACTTTGATTTCATAGCAAAGGTTTTATCTAAACAGGGCACCCGCCACATTAGCCTGGTGGAACTGCTCAGCGACTCAGAGTGCCGGGACGAAATGTTGGACCATGAGGCCCTGCCCAAGGCCTTGCTTTCCCGCGAAGGGCAGGTAAGGGTGTCGCAGCAGCTGTATTTCTATGTGCTGGTGCGGACCGTCTTGCGCCGGCAGGGCATAGAAGACCGGGAGCTCGCCGACTACATTGCCGCCCTGCTTTGGCAGTTCTCGTCTACGCAGCGCCTGCACATGCCCCATGAAAAGCTGCCGCACCGGTTCCATTATATTGTGGAGATGCTGGAATCCTTGTCCACGGCTTCCGCGGCCGAGGCCTTTGTCATTAGGGTGCACATGGGCAATTACGCGCTGTTTCTATCTGGTATGTTTCAGGCCTGGATTACGCGCCGACAGCAAAGGGGCGCGCCAGACGCGTCGTTCTATGAGGAGGTGGGCCGATCCAGTTTCGGGGCGGTGGCTACCCATAAATTGGCTTACCAACTGGAGTTGGCGCAGGTGTACAGCCAGCTGGCGAATGGGTTCCGGGATGCGCGGCTGGCCTTGAACGAACTGGCCCAAACCGTGTGGAATCCAGAGGAAATGCCGCCATTTGCCCGGTAGGTATATAGGGCTTGCCTTTTATTGCATCTTATTCAGGTTTGCAGTAGGTAAGTCAAGTAGTTCTCCCTGATACAATTTTTTAAGTACTATTCTTCTAGTTCAAGTTTTCAACTTGGTCTCACCATTCGGGAAGTTTGAAACTTCCCTGCGGCAACCACCTAAGCCTTACACTTTCCGCGCTTACTGGACTGTCAATCTCCTGCTTCGTGTGGAGTGCTTTTGAGGCTCCCGCCTCACCGAAGTTTTAAACTTCAGCCCAAAGTAGGTCCAAGTTGAAAACTTGAAGCAGAGATTTTTTTAAAGGGTAAAAGCCCCCATTGTTAATGAGGAAAAGGAGGGGCCGACCCTGCTGAATAACCTGTTTTGGGCCTGTTTTTCAGAAAACAGCCTCAAAACAGAAAGTGTACCCGTCTATTGGTATATTGGAGCCTGAAGCGGAAAGAAGCCGTTCCCTTTATCCACGCATTACCTAACGTACAAAAAAATGAAACACCTTTTCTGCCTTCTGGCCTTCTCCCTTATTCTGGGATTCACTGCCCAGGCCCAATCTAAAGAAGACGCCAATGTGGCCGCCGCCGTGGAACAACTTAAGCAAGCCATGATTTCCGGGGACAGGCAAGCACTGGAGGCTATTACCGCCAAGGACTTGAGTTACGGGCACTCAGGTGGGAAGATAGAGGACAAGGCAGGCTTTGTGGAGGCGCTGACTAGCGGAAAATCAGATTTTGTGACCATTGACCTCACCAACCAAACCATACAAGTGAACGGCAAAACCGCCATCGTGCGGCATCATTTAACCGCCAACACCAATGACAAGGGTGTTCCGGCCACGGTAAAGCTAGGCGTTTTGCTGGTATGGCAGAAAGAGCACGGCCACTGGAAACTGCTGGCCCGGCAAGCATTTAAGCAGTAATCTCACTCCTGTTTTGCAGGACAAAAAAAGGCCAGCTAATCTAGCTGGCATTTTTTGCTCCGTTTCAGGAAAATAGCCCTGAAACATCCTTCCTTACATGAAAATATCTAAATAGAAGTGAGCGTGAAGGGTAGGGTCTGCACGTCACGGGAGTTGCCGCCCACCATTACCTTAAAGTCGCCGGGCTCTGCCCCGAAGGTCATGTCCTGGCGCCAGAACGACAGGTCAGCGGTGTTTAAGGTGAACGTGACGGTCTTCTTCTCGCCGGGGGCGAAGGCCAGTTTCTGGAACTTCTTGAGCTGTTTCACGGGGCGGGCGGTGCTGCCCACCAAATCCTGGATGTAGAGCTGCACCACTTCCTCGCCGGCCAGTTTGCCGGTGTTGGTCACGTCAACGGTCAAAGTAAGGGTCTCTTGCCCGGTCATGCTGTTTTTGCTCAGGCGGGGTGCGCCGTAGGCGAAGGTAGTGTAGCTTAGGCCGTAGCCAAACGGGAACAGGGCGGTATTGGGCACATCGCGGTAGCGTGATTTGTACACCCGCTCGCTGCCTGGCTCAGAGTGGTCGCCTTCATACATGCGGCCGGTGTTCTTGATGTTGTAGTACAGGGGCATCTGGCCCACGTGGCGCGGGAACGAAATAGGAAGCTTGCCGGCCGGGTTGTACTCGCCGTACAGCACGCTGGCCACGGCATTGCCGGCCTCAGAACCCAAAGACCAGGTAGCCATGATGGCGGGTACATTTTGCTCCAGCCAGGTCAGTTCAAGAGCCCGGCCGCTGCTCACCAGCGCCACTATGGGCTTGCCGGTTTTATGGATTTCCTTTACCAGGTCCAGCTGCACTCCGGGCAGGCCAATATCAGCGCGCGAACCACCCTCACCGTTCATGACTGCACTTTCGCCAATGGCCATAATCACCACGTCGGCGTTTTTGGCAGCGGCTACGGCCTCTGCGAACTGTGCCGTGGAGTTGTCATACAGGTTGCAGCCCTGGGCATAGGTCACCTCAGCGCCCTTGGCGTATTTTTGGAGGCCTTCCAGGAAGCTTACTGCGTGCTGCTCCTCGCCAAAGAAAGACCAAGTGCCGTTCATGTCTGCTTTGTTGTGGCCCAGTGGGCCGATGATGGCGATCTTTTTCACCTGAGGGGAAAGCGGCAGCACATTGCCCTGGTTTTTAAGCAGCACTATAGATTTGCGGGCCATGTCAAAGGCGGCGGCCAGGTTTTCTTTAGACCGTATTTCCTTTTTCTCGCGCTTGGCGTCTGAGTACTGGTACGGTTTGTCAAACAGACCCAGTTGGAACTTCAGCCACAGTACTCGGCGCACCGATTCGTCCAGGATCTTCTGGTCTATTTTGCCACTTTTCACCAAGCCGGGGATATATTTCAGGTATGCCTCGCCCATCATGTCCACATCGGTGCCGGCTCTCAGGGCCTGTTCGGCGGCCTGGGCGTGGTCTTTGGAGTAGCCATGGTTCACCATTTCGGTGATGTTCTGCCAGTCTGAGATCACGGCGCCCTTAAAGCCCCACTCTTTGCGCAGGATCTGGTCCATGGTGAACATATTGCCGGTGGCCGGCACCCCGTTCAATTCATTGAACGCCGACATGAGCGTGGCCGAGCCTGCATCCAAAGCAGCCTTGAAGGGCGGTAGATATACTTCGCGCAGCAGGTACTCAGACATGTCAGTGGTGTTGTAGTCACGGCCTGCCTCGGCGGCGCCGTAAGCCACAAAGTGCTTCACGCAGGCGGCAATGGTTCTGGGGTCAGCGAGGTCCTTGCCCTGGAAGCCCTTCACGCGGGCGGCCGCTATGAGGGAGCCCAGGTAAGGGTCTTCGCCTGCGCCCTCGGCGGTGCGGCCCCAGCGGGAGTCGCGGGTAATGTCTACCATGGGCGCGAAGGTAAGGTTAATGCCCCCGGCGCTAGACTCTAGGGCCGCTACCCGGGCGCCGTTTTCAATGGCTGCCAGGTCCCAGCTAGCCGATTCGCCTAGCGGAATAGGGAAGACCGTTTTAAAACCATGGATAATATCAGCGCCAATCAACAGCGGAATGCCCAGCCGTGATTCTTTGACGGCCAGTTTCTGCAGTTTACCCACGTACTCGGCGCCGTGAATATTGAAGATGCCCGTGATCTCGCCTTTCTTGATGGCGTCATTGAACTTGTCTGATTGGGTGGTGCGCACGGTAGGGCCGGTGTTGAACAGGTCGCCTACCACAAAATTAAGCTGGCCCACTTTTTCCTCCAGGGTCATTTTGGCCAGCAGGTCCTCCACCCGTTTTTCAATAGGCACTTTGGGCGCCGGGGCCGGTGGGGTAAAGGAGGTAAATGAGAAAGCAGAGATGCCTAGGGCCAGAAAAGTAGCGGTAAATCTTTTCATAAGGGTGCAATAAGTTAAGCGTTGGTAAGCATGTGCCGTCCTGGCGCCCTTGCTGGGGCGGTAAGGAAAAGGCCGAAAGAAGGTATTTGTTATGGGGTTGGGTTCTGAATAACCAGACGTTTGACCAGCACGGCGTTTTGGGTTTCAATCTGGCAGAGGTAAAGTCCGGGGGCAAGGGCGGTGGCTGGTTTCACTTCAAGCGTGCGGTTTTGCCCCGGTTGAAAAGAAATCAGTAAAGGCACTTCCTGGCCGGCCATAGTGAACAGCCGCACAGACTTTATTTTGGTGTGCGCCTGGTAAGAAACAAAAAAAGCGTGTGGCGCGGGGTTGGGGTACAAGACCAGTTGGCTTTCCTGCCATTTTTCCTCGGCACTGGCCAGAATGCCTGCTACCGTGGCAATATTGGAGAAGCCTGCCAGTCCGGTGTCGTTGTAGGCTTGTATTTTGTAAAAGCTCTCTCGGGTGCCGGCGGGGTCTGTAAAGGTGCGGATGCCGGCACCCAGCGAGGCAATTTGGGTGTATCCGGTATGGCTTTGGCTGGAGCGGTGCACGGTAAATCCCTGCTCATTGGTGGCATTATCTTGCCAGTTGAGCTGAACGCCAGAAGCCGCCATGGTGGCGGCTACGTGGGAAGCCCGGGGTGGAGTTGAGGGTATGGCTGGAAGCACACTGAAATGGTCAATCCAGAGGGAGTCCTGCCCCGGTTCGCCGAAGAGGCCGTAGTTCACCAGCAGCCTGATCTTGGCAATATTTTCTGGGTTCACCTGGCCCGCGCTGGTGCCTAATTGGTTCTGGTAATTGAAGTGATAGGTGTAGAACTCACCGTCATCAATCAGCGGGGACAGTGTAAAAACCTGATTGCCGCCGGTAATGGTACCGGCGGCATCTTGTAAATCTATTCGTAAAGTAACGGTTCTGCTCAGGTTCTTGGTTTTGATAGCCGCCGCCAACACAGGGTAGCCAGTCATGTCCAGAGGCGATTCCAACTCATATACTACCGTTGGCAGATTAGAGGGGCTAGTGACGTTGTACTTGATTTGCAGGGCTTCCACGGCCTGGCTGAAGCTAAAGCTACCTCCCGAGCCGGTTAGTTGCGCGGTAGGGACCGGTGCAAAGCCTTCAATCAGAAAAGAAGTACCGCTGGGCACTAGCTTGGCTTTCACGTCCAGGGATTTGCTGTAGGTCTGGCCGTTGTGCTGCATCTGTACGCTTATCTGCCCAGATTTCTTGCCCCAGTTCACCACTACTTCCGGCGTGTTTTGCCCACTCACAATGGTAGCGCCCGCCGGAACGGTCCAGGTGTAGGTGGCATTCTCCAGACGGCTGGCGGTGAAGGTGACGTTCTGCGCCTGGGGCTTTACCAGGGCCGGGCCCGTAAGATTCAGGGCTTTGAACGTTTGGTACACCCGCACATACTCCACTTCCATGCGCGTGCTGGTGAGGTTGGGGTCAATGCCGTTCTTCAGGCCATTGGTTTCCAGGGTTGGCTCACTGCCCAGGTTTCCGCCTACGGCGATGTTCATGATCAGGAACTGGTCTTCGGTAAAGGGCCAGGTCCTGGCGTCTTTCACCGCAGGGGCATAGGTGTAGTACAGGATGTTGTCCACGAAGAACTTAATCTCTGTAGGAGACCATTCGGCGGCATACACGTGGAACGTGCTGGTGGCGTCCGATACCTGGGTGGCGCCTACATTCTGGGTGTTGCCGTAGCTGGAGGGGGTGTGGAGCGCAGCTTGTACCCTGCCTGGTGTTTTATCCACGTATTCCATCACGTCAATCTCACCGCAGGCGGGCCAGCCTTTGGTGGTGACCGCCTCGCCCAGCATCCAGAGCGCGGGCCAGGTACCCACCCCGGGGGCCAACTTGGCCTTCCATTCTACGCGGCCATAGGTGAACTTGAACTTGCCCTGGGTTTTCACCCGGGCAGAGGTCCAATTACCATTCTGTTTAAGGGCCTCTATCACCAGTCTGCCCCCCGTCTGACGCACGTTGGCCAGTTGGTTGGTATACGTTTGTAGTTCACGGTTGCCCCAGCCCCCGTCGCCGGTGCCCAGGTCATAGCTCCACCAGGTAGGGTCAATGGCGCCCTCCCCCGTGAACTCGTCGCTCCAGACAAGTTCATTGAAGGTGCTGTTCTGCGCCCTGGCCTTAAGGCAGCAAAAAAGGGCCAGGCACAGCGCCAGGTAAGATATTTTTTTCATTTTAAGTCTGTTTTTGTAAAAACAGGCCAGAAACGGAAGTCTCTGGCCTGTGGAAGAATTAAGGCATCAACCGGAAATCGTCCAGGTAGAAGATGCCGGGGTTCCAGTGGGCCTCGCCGCCAAACTGCACAATGATCTTGTCAAAATCTTTTCTGCTGGCATGGGCGCTGAAATCAAACGTGAGCTCCACCCATTGGTCCATCTGGGTCACTTGCTGCACAATCTCGGCCTGGGTGGTCCAGGCGTTGCCGCCCAGTTCTGAGTTCTGCAGTTTCACAGACAGTTGCCGTTGCAGGGTTTTCACCGCAGACCAGTCTTCGGCCCCGCCCTGGGTAGTGTAGTCATTGTAGCTGGGCAAGAACACTTTCACCTTGAACACATGGCGCTGGGTAAGGTCCAGGTTGTGTTTGAATTGAATGAAGGCATTGCCGAACTCATTGGCTTGCCCGGCCTGGCGGGTATAACGGGCCACTTTCTCTGAGTTATTAGCGGCTACCTGCGCTGGGTTGTCATAGCTGTCATTGAACAGAATGTTCTCAAACTTCCAGGTAAAGTTGCCCGGGGTGTCAAAATTGTCATTGATGTCCACGGCCTTGTACTCTTTGGGCGGTTTGGGCACGCTATAACCTTTGCGCACCAGTTTCTGGTACCAGGCATGCTCGGCCACGGCGGCGCTTCCGCTCCGGATGTACATCTCATCGGCGGTGAGTTTCAGGATCTCATACCGGGAAACCCCGGTGTAGTAGCCAATGAAACCTCCGTTGGAGAGAATCAGGTACTTTTTGCCATTCTCGTCCAAGATGCTCCAGGTAAGGTTGGTGGGCGGGGTATAGTTCACGGTTTTGTCTCCGCCGCCGTTGGTGCCGCCTATGCCTGCCGCATTGTCTCCGTTGGCAAAGGTGGTACCGTTGTTTTTGTAGGTATAAGACAAGGTGTTGCCCAGTTTAAAGATCATCTCGTCATCATAATACCCTTCGCTGGCCTTTTCATTGGGCGCGGCGGTGTACCATTCTGGCGTAGTGCCTGTGATAGGCCCAATGCCCAGGTGGCCCGAGGCTTCCTTGTCAATTACCCAGGTTTTTCCCTCCAGTTGATTGGCGCCGCCGGTCAAAAAGTTGTAATCCTCGCGGTTAAGCATGGTAGGGTTGGTGTTGGCAATGGTCACCTTCTTGGTGCTGGAGGTAGAGCCCCCAGCGGTATAGATGGTGAGCTTGACGGTATACTCGCCTTTTAGTGGATAAGCGTGGGTCACGGTGGTGCCGTCACCAGTAGCGCCGTCACCAAAGTCCCAGAGAGCTTTGAAGCCCGGTGAGGTAGAGGTGAAGGACAGGATATTGGGGTTAGAGGCGGTGGGTTGCACCGAGAACGCCACTTGTTCTGATGTAGGGGCCGGAGCCAGTTCTGGGTCCTCCACTTCGCAGCCTGTCCAGACCAAAGCGCCCAGCAGGAGAAGCGTCACTACTTTTATTTGTTTTCTCATGAGTACAGTCTTTTTGAATGGAAGGAATTAATAACCGGCATTAGGCTTAAGCGTACCGGCTGACAAGTCTAGCTCGCTCTGCGGAATAGGCAGGAAGCCTTTTCTGGCACTGTTGAACTGAATTTTGAAATCAGAGACCGCTCCTTCATAGTTGGCTGGCAGGGTGGTTCTGTTGACCGTAATGGCGGCATTGGCAACGGCCGTACCGCGGCGCAGCAGATCCCAGTAACGGTGACCCTCCAGGGCCAACTCTACACGGCGCTCCTGGAAGATATTGGCCAGAGTGGCAGGCTTCTCAGGTAAGCCCACGCGGGAACGTACCCGGTTCAGGAGCGTCTGGGCATCTCCGCCAGTGGAAAGCCGTAGCTCAGCGGCCATCAACAGTACATCTGAGAACCTAATGGCGCGGTAGTTATTACCCCAGTTCAGTTCCAGTTGTCCGGCAGACGGAGCATACTCTTTAGAGGTAGTGTATTTCTGGCTGAAATAGCCAGTGTGTTGATAGCCTATGTTCAGGTTTGCTTTGCCTCCAGCCAATTCTGTTTCGGCAAGAATGGTGGCATCGCGTCTGGGGTCATTGGCTTCAAAGGCGTCATACAGTTCCTGGGTAGGAGTAGCGGTGCTCCAGCCCGCCAGATAATTCTCGGTGGCTGGGTTCTTGATGCGGGGCCCTTGCTGCTGTGGCTGCATGTTGCCTTCGCCGCCCTGAATGTAGCCCCAGTCATACCAGGGGTTCTCATCTGAGTAGGAAATCTCCCAAACGGCCTCTACACTGAACTCATTGGCCCGCGTAAAGTTGTCTGCATAATTAGGGAGCAGGTCATGGCCGCTGGTGGTAATGATGTCATTCAAGTGCTGCAAGGCTACCTGAGCGGTTACCGCCGTAGAGCCGGCCTGCAGGTCCTGGTTGTACACACCTTTGTAGAACAGGTAGGTCTTGGCCAGCAAGGCCTTGGCAGCCCATTTGGTAGCCCGACCGGTGCTCTGGCGCAGGTTAGAAGCAGGCAGGTCGGCCATGGCCTCTGTCAGGTCCAACGCAATCTGGTCATACACTGTTTTAGGCGTGGCCTGTGGCTGGTTGTACTCACTAGGGGCCTGCGGGGCGAGGATAAGCGGCACGTTCTCAAAGAACCGTACCAGGTCCAGGTAGAAGTGGGCCCGCAGGAACTTAGCTTCAGCGACGGTGCGCTTCTTGAAGTCCTCTGGGGCGTTAATGCCCTGAATGCGCTGCAGCAACGTGTTGGCGCGGGATATACCAATGTAATGCTTCTTCCAGAGCCCTTGTACCTCCCCGTTGGTGGTCAGAATCTGATGGCGGTCCATCTGCAGCAGGTTAGGCTCAGAACTGGCCTGCCCAGCGGAGTACGCATCATCTGATAAGATGTCCAGCACCAGGGGGGTAGGGTGGAAGCCGATGACGGTGTTCCACTGCAGCACGTCATAGACCCCAATAAGGGCCTCGGTGGCGTCTGCCTGCGTGCGGTAAAAGTTATCTTCGGTTCTGGTATCCAGCGGAGACCGGTCCAGAAAGTCTTCACAACCGGCAGAGGCGCCCAGCAGCAACGCCGAGAGAAATAGGGTTGAGGTCTTTTTAGCTATATTTTTCATGGGTGAAGTCATTAGAAAGTGGCGTTAAATCCAAGTCTGAAGGTTTTAGCCTGCGGGTACACGCCGCGGTCAATGCCAATGTCCAGGCTGCCTCTGGCACCAATCTCAGGGTCAAAGCCCGTGTAATCTGTGAAAGTGAGCAGATTGTCAGCAGACACGTACAGGCGCAGTTTCTGCAGATGGATTTTGGTTAACAGGCTGGTAGGCAGGTTGTAGCCCAACTGCAGGGTTTTCAGCCGCACGAAATCTCCGTCTTCCACGTAGAGGTCAGACAGTTTGGAGTAGTTTCCGTTGGTGTCGTTCCAGGTAAAGCGTGGCATTTCATTGGAGCTTCCTTCGCCGGTCCAGCGGTTGAGGAAGGTAGACTGCATGTTAGAGCGTACCAGGTCATAGCGGCGGGTACCGTTAAAGATCTGGTGCCCGAATGCTCCGTTGAAGAAGGCGCTTACATCAAAATTCTTAAAGTCTAATCCCAGGTTCAGGCCCACTACCGCTTTAGGCGTTGGGTTACCAATCATGGTGCGGTCATCGCCGGTCAGTGCGCCGTCTTTGTTCAGGTCCAGGAACCGAACATCGCCGGGCACGGCATTGGGCTGCAGGGTCTGCGCTTCTACCTCACTCTGGTTCTGGAAGATACCTGCGGTTTTGTAACCGTAGAAATAGCCAACCGGCAAGCCTTCCTGGCTTCTAGAGGCCACCCCGTAGGTAGTGAAATTGGCGCCTTGTAAGATGCCCTCAGCGTTGTTTATGCTGATGACCTTGTTCTTGTTAATGCTTCCGTTTAGGCCAATGTTGTAACCTAGTTGACGGATGGAGCCCTGGTAGTTCAAGGCCACTTCAAGACCGGTGTTTCTTACTTCACCGCCGTTTACCGGAGGCGCGTTGTAGCCGGTGCTACCTAAGATAGGAGGTGTTACCAGCAGGCCTTTGGTAGATTTGATGTAATAGTCGGTGGTTAAAGTCAGGGCGTTGTTGAAGAAGGAAAGGTCAATACCCAGGTTGGTCTGCTCAGAGGTTTCCCACTGCAGTTCTGGGTTGGCCGCCGCCTCAGGAGCCGCACCACTGGTGTAGCCTTTACCGGACGGGGTGAAGAAGGTGTAGCCTCTGCCTACGCCAATGCGCGCAGCCCAAGGGTAAAACCCGCCAATCTCCTCGTTTCCGTTCTGGCCCCAGGACGCTCTGATCTTAGCCAGGCTCACCACGTTGCCCTCTGGGAAGAAGCCTTCCTCAGATAATACCCAGCCTGCTGAGAAGGAAGGGAAGGTGGCGTATTTGTTTTCACTACCAAAGCGGGAAGAACCGTCTCTTCTCACGGTAGCAGACAACAGGTACTTGCCTTTGTAGGCGTAATTGGTTCTACCGAAGAAGGAAAGAATGGAACGCTCACTGGCTCCACCTAATGCTACCGCGGTTCCGGCCCCAACGGCCAGGTTCAGGTAGGCCATACTTGGGTCTGCCGTTACCAGGCCGGTATTGGAGCCAAACAGACCTTCATTGCGTGACTTCAGCGCCGAGGTACCCACGGTAACGCCCACGCTGTGGTCCCCGAAGGTTTTGTTGTAGTTGAAGTAATTCTCGGTTTGCCAGGTGTAGTACCGGTCTGTGCCTCTAGAGGTAAGGGCAGTGCCATTCTGCTGCGCAGCATTCAGATAATACACTGGGTTGTAATTGGTGTTCACCACGTAGGCCAGGTCAATGCCCAGAGTAGACCGGAACGTAAGGCCTTCCAACAGTTTCACTTCACCGTAGAGGTTGCCTACCAGTTTGTCTACGTTAGTGAGGCCGTTCATGACCTGCAAACGGGCCAAGGGGTTCACAACTTCCTGTGAGGCATAAGAAGAAATCCCGAACACGCGGCCGTTGGCATCACGCACTACCGGGTTAAGGGTGTACAGGCTTTGGCCCAGTCTGGCTGGGTCGGTTTCATACACCGGGGTAAGCGGGTCCATGTTAAGGGCGTTGCTCAGGATGCCGCCAAACTCTTGGTTCGGGTCAAAGGCTCTGCGTTTCAGGTGGGTGTAGGCCAAGTTGGTGCCAAATTTCAGGAAGCTTTTCACCTGGTTGTCTGCGTTTACCCGGGCCGTATAACGCTGGAAATTTGATTTATCGCCGCCTACAATACCGTCCTGGTCAAAATAGGAAAGGGCTGCTGAATACCCTGACTTCTCTGAACCGCCGGTAATGTTCACCTGATGGTTCTGGATGCGGGCATTCTTCTCAAACAAGGCATCTTGCCAGTTGGTACCTTCGCCAAACTGGGTAGGGTCTGCAAACGGAGGTGTCACGCCAGAATTGGCGGCACCCTCGTTCATCATGACAGCATATTCGCGGCCGTTCAGGAGTTCCACTTTACGCCAAGGGTTCTGGATGCCCACGTAGCCTTCATAAGACACGTTCATGGTGCCATCGCGCTTGCCTTGCTTGGTAGTGATAATCACCACCCCGTTACCGCCCCGAGCACCATAGATGGCAGCGGAGGCCGCATCTTTCAAGATATCAATAGACTCAATGTCGCCGGGGTTCAGGTAATCTATGCCACCCACCGGGAATCCGTCTACTATATAGATAGGACTGGAGTTACCCGTGGAGCCTATGCCCCTGATGCGCACGGTAGGCGCATCGCCGGGCTGGCCGGAGATGTTGGTTACCTGTACGCCTGCTACCCGTCCCTGCAAGGCCTGCTCTACGCGGGTAACCGGGGTCTGAGTGATTTGCTCTGGCGTTACCGAGGAGATAGCCGTGGAGACTTCCCTTTTAAGCTGGGTGCCGTAGCCCACTACCACTACTTCTTCCAGCGCTCGCAGATCATCCTGCAAGGCCAAGTTAATGGTGGTTCTGCCGTTAATAGGCTCTTCTTTGGAAACGAATCCTATATAAGAGAAAAGGAGTGTGGTACCGCTGGCCGGAACATTAATCTGGTAAGTGCCATTCACATCGGTGGCGGCACCCACCATGGTTCCTTTCACCACCACGCTTACGCCCGGAAGTGCCTCCCCGCTGGTGGCGGAGGTGACACGACCCGTAAGGGTGGTCTGAGCGAAGGCTATGCTACAGACGAAGCACAGCAGGAAAACAAGTAGATTTTTCTTCATAAGGGTAGGCGGGTTTTGAGGTCAAATGAGTTTCCGAAATAAGCGATTCAGGAATGGGTATCATAAAAAACGACTACATCAATACTACATCAGTCCTCATATTTAACTACATCAGTACTACATCAACCGGGATAAAATCATGGATTTTGGCTTTTGAAGCCATTTTTCTAAAAAAGTGAACTGTAAAATCAATAATTTGCAACTACATCTGGGCTTGAAAGGCCTTAAATAATAAAATGGAAATGATGGTGCGTCTGAAAGGGGTGATTTTTGTGCTCTGGCTTTTGCTGGCAGGGCTATTAGCGCCTATACAAGCCAGCGCCCAGCACTACTTCTTTGGCAACCCCGTCATCCGGAATTTCAAGCCGGAGGAATTCAAAGGCGGGATTCAAAGTTGGAACATGGTACAGGACCAGGAGGAGGTGCTCTATATAGCTAACAACTTTGGGCTGCTAGAGTTTGACGGGGCCACCTGGAACCGGTACCCGGTTAAAGGTGGCACTAAGGTGCGGTCTGTATATGCGGGCAAAGACGGAAGGATCTACGTAGGGAGCCAGGCAGATTTCGGCTACTTTACCCCTGATCAGCGCGGAGTTCTCCAGTATTTTTCCCTGGCGGATAGCCTGCCAACCAAGTACCGAAATTTTGATGAGGTCTGGCGCATCTATGAGCAAGGGGGGCGTATCTATTTCCTTACTTTTAAGAACATCTACAGCTATGAACCCGGCCAAGCGATAAAGGTGGTGGCGCCGGCCAACCCGCTGGAGTTTTCTTTTCAGGTGAACAAAGACATTTACACCCTCGTCTGGGGCAAGGGGCTTTCTATTTTAGAGCACCATCAGTTGAAATTATTGCCAGCCGGCGAGTTCTTCGCAGATAAGCAGATTGCCTCCGTGCTGCCTTATGACAAGAACCGACTTATCATCTTCACCATTCAGCAGGGCATTTACCTCTATGACGGGCAACGCGTGACCCCATTCCCGCTGGCCAAGGAAGAGGAGTTCAGTAATATTCTGATCAACCAGGCTATTCTACTAAAGGATGGCGCTTTTGCCATTGGTACCCAAAACAAGGGCCTGCTGCTCATGGACAGCCAGGGCAACCTGCTTTTGAACACCTCAATCCAGAATGGGCTATTAGATAATACCATCCATACGCTTTACCAGGACAACCAGGAAAACCTTTGGCTGGGGTTGAACAACGGCCTTTCTATGGTGGAGCTCAGTTCGCCTTTCAGCCGCCTGGACGGGACCATGGGGCTGTCTGGAACGGGATACGCTGCCTTGTTGAAGGGGAATGACCTGTACCTGGGAACTAACAGCGGGCTTTTTGTGGGCAATATCTCCTCGCAGCGGAAACAGTTTACCCTGGTGCCTAACAGCCGGGGCCAGGTCTATCACCTGAACTACCTGCAGAACCACCTTTTAATGGCGCACCACAACGGTCCCTTTGTGGTAAAAGACGGTAAGGCCAACCTTATCCATGCCATGGGTGGGGCCTGGGACTTTGTGCCGGTGCCCAAGCACCCCAACAGTCTTATTCTGGGAGGATATTCAGGCCTTAGTTTATTGTCTATATCAGAAACAGACCTGGGCTTTGTGAAGAAGTTGGAGGGGCTGGACGAGTCTTCCCGGGTACTGGAGTTTGACAAGGACGGCGAACTCTGGATGGCCCACGGCTACAAAGGCTTGTTCAGGATCACGTTTGACCAGAACCTGGAAAAGATTGCCTCCGTGCGGTTTTATAACACCCGGCAGGGCCTGCCCTCAGACCAACTCATTAACATGGAGAAGATCCGGAACGAAATCATTTTCCCGGCTCTGTACGGCATATACCGGTTTGACAAGGCCAAAGACCGGTTTGTGTTGGACAAGACTTTCTCAGACCTGTTTGAACCCACAGAGCACATTATTGAGATGGAGGAAGACGTGCAGGGGAATATCTATTTCATTTCTACCCTGCGGGTGGGCAGAATCACCTATGACAAGTTTGGCAAACCTACGCTGGAAGACAAGCTCTTTAAGCACCTGCGCGAGCAACTCAATGATGACCTCAGCTACATTCACGTGCTGGATATCAACAACGTGCTTTTTGGCGCAAAAGAGGGCTTTATCCATTACAACGCCGCCAAAACCAAGAAAATGGTGCTATTCCATACGCATGTTACCAAAGTAGTGAACATCTCTGGCGAGACAGATTCCTTGCTGCTTTCAGGAAGTGGTTTGCATGGCGGGCAAGGGCCTGAATTGCCGTATGCGCTCAATTCACTCAGGTTTGTGTACGCCTCTTCCTTTTTTGAGAAGCCCGAGAAAACGCAGTACCAATATTTTCTTGAGAATTTTGATGCCGGCTGGTCTGAGTGGACTACCCGCACCGAGAAGGAATACACCAACCTACCCGAAGGGCAATACACGTTTCAGGTACGGGCCCGCAACATTTATGGGACTGTGAGCCAGGCCAAAAGCCTGACCTTTGTGGTGAACCCGCCTTTCTACCGTAGCCGCTGGGCCTACCTGTTTTATGCCGTCTGCGGATTGCTGCTGCTTGGGGCCGGGTTCTATGAAATCAACAAGCGCTTTACCAAAGAGAAACGCCGCCTTATCTTAGACAAGGAACGGAAACTGGGCCAGAAGGAGTTGGAGATCCGGGAGATCACTAACCAGAGCGAGCAGGAAATAGACCGGCTGCGCAACGAGAAGTTCCAGGCAGAGCTGGACCATAAAAACCGCGAACTCACCTATTCCACCATTCACCTCATCAACAAAAATGAGTTGCTCAATAGCGTAAAGCTAGAATTACAGGACATGCTCAAAGACGGCGGCCGGATGGGCCAGCAGGACGAGCTGAAGAAAATCATTCGGAACATAGACCTCAACATTACGAGCGAGGTGGACTGGAAACAGTTTGAGTTCCATTTCAACCACGTGCACGGTGACTTCATCCACAGACTACAGGATAAATTCCCCAGCCTTACCCCCCAGGAAATAAAACTGAGCACCTACCTACGCCTGAACCTCACCACCAAAGACATTGCCCAACTGCTCAACATCTCGGTGCGGGGCGTAGAAATTAGCCGCTACCGCCTCCGCAAGCGCCTCAACCTAGATCGCAGCGAGAACCTCTCTGATTTCATGCTGAAATTCTAAAAAGAGGCCTGAAACAGGAGGAGCAATTTTGAAGCAGGGATGGCTTCTCTAACCTAAAAGCCGCCCCCCTCATCCTAGCCTTCTCCCCCAGGGAGAAGGGACCGCGGCATCGGGTTTTGGGCCCGTTTTTCCAAAAACTGGCTCAAAACGTAACATACCCCACTAAGCGCAGACTCTCCCCTTGAGGATTGACCAAACGAGAGTTTGAGGCAGCGAGCGAAGCTCTGAAGAGGGGTATCTACATCTGCCAGCCCATGCATTGCCGATATTCTTTTTCTTATCCGCTCTTCCGGAGTTCCACTCTGGAAGCCCGCTGCCAGGGAGTTCTACTTCCCTTCTTTTACCCGCGGTTCCCGGCGGAGTGGAATTCCGCAGCAGGCAAGTTCGAGAGTTCCACTCTAAACAGCGAAGTTTGAATTTGTTAGCGCCTCATGTAGAGACGCAATGCCTTGTGTCTCCACGCATTCCTGATCTCCCAGTGAATCATTTGCACGAGAAAGAGGCAAGGTATTGCGTCTCTACCTGGATGCTGGCTTATCTAAAACAACCCTAATCCTGCGCCCGCTGATATTGCAGCGGCCATTCAATCTCAACACCCAGTTTTTTAGCGGCGCGTAGCGGGAAGTAAGCGTCACGCAGGAATTCACGGGCCAGGAAAACCATATCGGCCTGGCCGTTGGCTACAATATCTTCTGCCTCCTGGGGCGTGGTGATCATGCCCACCGCACCGGTTAGAATACCCGCCTCGGTCTTCACTTTCTGGGCGAAGGCCACCTGGTAGCCGGGTCCCACCGGAATCTTGGCGCGGGGCACGTTACCGCCGGTAGAGCAGTCAATCAAGTCAACGCCTTTTTCCTTTAAAACCTTAGCCAAGGCCACAGAGTCTTCGTCGGTCCAGCCGCCCTCGGTCCAGTCGGTGGCCGAGATGCGCACGAACAGCGGGTAGTCCTGGGGCCAGACTTCCTGCACAGCGGCAGTGACCTCCAGCAGCAGCCTAATGCGGTTGTCAAAGGAGCCGCCATAGGCATCCTGGCGCTGGTTGCTAAGCGGGGAGTAGAAGGAGTGCAGCAAGTAGCCATGGGCAGCATGGATCTCTACAACCTTAAAGCCTGCTGCTAGGGCTCTTGCGGCCGCGGCCCTGAAATCTGCGATCACTTTCTGGATTCCGGTCTCATCCAGGGCCTGCGGGGTAGGTTCGGCTTCATGGAAGGGGAGGGCGCTAGGGGCCACGGTAGTCCAGGCGCCTTCTGCTTCTGTCAGGGCTTTGCCGCCGGTCCAAGGAGCGTGGTGGCTGGCCTTGCGGCCGGCATGTGCCAATTGTATGCCCGGAACACTGCCGTGGGCCTCCAGAAAAGTGGTGATGCGGGTAAGCTCCGGCAGGTGCTCATCTTTCCAGATACCTAAGTCATGGGGGGTAATACGTCCTTCCGGCGACACCCCCGTGGCCTCTACTATAATTAACCCGGCCCCGCCCACGGCCCGGCTGCCCAAGTGCACCAAATGCCAATCATTGGCAAAGCCATCTTTAGAAGAATATTGGCACATGGGCGATACCACAATGCGGTTTTTGAATTCAATGCTTTTTAGCTGAAGCGGTTGGAAGAGCTTACTCATATAAAAAGTAAAAGGTTCAGTTTCATTACTAACCTGCCGGCCGCAAGGTTGTTTTGGGCCCTTGAAAAACAAAAAAACCGTTTCGGGCCTGTTTTCCGGAAAACAGGCCCGAAACGGAAAATAGCAGCCAAACGGCTCAAGGGAGAGGTTTTAGTCGTTGAAGTGGTACAAGAACGTGATGACCCCGGTGAAAGCGGGCTTTTTGCTGTCTTTAATTTCCATGGTCACCTCCAAGCGCGCCTTGATCACGCCCCGCAGGTCTTTGGCCGACAGCAATTTCACGCGCAGGCGCAGGTCACTGTTTACCAGCACCGCCTGGTTAAACCGAAGGTTTTCAATCTCATAGTTCACCTGCATCTTCAGGTTTTCAATGTGGATGATCTGGCCCCAAAGGTACGGTAACAGGGAGACGGTGAGGTACCCGTGCGCAATGGTGCTCTTGAACGGTGACTCGGTTTGGGCCCGGGCAGCGTCAAGGTGAATCCATTGGTGGTCTAGGGTGGCGTCTGCGAACAGATTGATTTGCTCCTGGGTAATGGTGTGGTAATCTGAAACGCCCATTTCCTGGCCTTCATACTGCAATAGGTCTGCGTAGCTCTTGATGGTTACTTTGCTCATGTGGTTGGTCTGTCATTTAAAAACGCCGGCTACCGGAGCCGGCGTTTTGGGTCTGGTTTCTTAAAAGTAGCGCCAAAACGGCAGAAGCCGAACTGGTTCTGGGGCCTTTCATAAAAATATTTCCGGAATAAATGCCGGGGCTGGCGCCTTAGTTGGCCTCCAGAATCTGGAAGAGCTCGTCTAGCTTTGGCGTCAGGATAATTTCGGTGCGGCGGTTTTTCTGGCGGGCCTCAGCGGTTTTAGCCGCGTCTACCGGTACGTTCTGGGCTCTACCCGATGGCGTGATTTTGGTGCCGGCCAGGCCTGCGCTCGTTAAAATACGGGTAATCTCAGTGGCGCGCAGTACGCTCAGGTCCCAGTTGTCTTGCATGCCCAGGGTGCCTTTTGACACAGGCACGTCATCGGTGTGGCCTTCTACCACCACGTTCACGTCTTGCTGGTCTTTAAGGGCCGCGGCCAGCTTGCGCAGGGCATCCTGGCCTTTGGCGTCTACCTTGGTAGAACCAGATTTGAAGAGCAGCTGCTCAGAAAGTGACACGTACACTTTGCCGTTGCGCACGTCTACCGACAGGTCTTGGCTGTTAAAGCCCAGCAAGGCGTTGCTCACCTTGTTTTTAAGGGCGTTCACGGCTTTGTCTTTCTCCGCTAGAATACGCTCCAGTTCATTCAGGCGCTCTTCCCGTGATTTGAGATCGGTGCTGAGTTGGTCTAGTTGCGAGCGGTTGCGCATGAGGGTCTCGTTCAGGGTTTTGAGTTCATCCTCGCGGCGGGCCAGGTCTTTAGACAGTTTGGAAGACTCCAGGGCGCTGTTGGCCAGCAGGCGGTCATGGTTCCTGATAAGTTTGTCATAGGTATCGCTCAGATCGGCGTACACGCCCTGGGTTTTGCGCAGGGTGCTGCCCAGCAGGGTGGTGTCGGTGGCCAGTTTGGTGCGGTGCTCGGTGAGTTCGGTTACCTGCTTGGAGAGGTCGCTGCGTTCTTTGGTGGTGCGGGCCAGGGTGCTCTGGCAATCGGCTTTCTCGCGCTCCAGCTTTACTTTTTGGGCCAGCAGGTCATTGTATTTCTTGGCGGTGGTGCAGGAGCCCAGCAGGCAGGTGCTCAGCAAGGCGACGCCCGTAAGCTGGTAAATAGATTTTTTGAACATGACAGAAGAAAGGGTAGAGGTTTAAAGGCGGTCTGGGTAAAAAGCGGTTAAGTGTTGCTAAGGAAAGTCCTAAAAAGGAGCATGTGTTTCTACAAAGATATACGCCTTGCCTTCCTACCCAAACCCACCGGTCTATTTTAGGGCAGTTTTTCAAAAAAACGGGCTTAAAACGCCAGAAGCCGGACCAAAGGCCCGGCTTCTTTTCTAATATGTCTTATATCCAGCTTTCGGCCGGAGGCACATCAATTAGTTGGTCTGAATCAGTTTCAGGATCTTCTCAAAGTTAGGCGCCAGAATGATTTCTGTGCGGCGGTTGCTTTGGCGGGCTTCTGGGGTGCGGGTCATGGCGGCAGGACTGAACTGGCCACGGCCGGCCGGCATCACCATTTGCGGCGGCACCCCGTTGTTGATCAACAGACGGGTAATCTCAGTGGCGCGCAGCACGCTCAGGTCCCAGTTATCTTTGTAGGTCACGTTGGCAGCAGATACGGCTACGTCATCGGTGTGGCCTTCAATGATGATCTCCGTGTCACGCTGTGACTTAATGGCGCTAGCCAGTTTGCCCAAAGCAGACTGTCCGTTGGGGTTTACTTTGGTGCTGCCCGTGGCAAACAGGAGTTTCTCTGGCATGGTCACATACACTTTGCCGTCTCTGATGGCCACCGTAAGGCCTTGCTCTTTGAAACCGGCCAGGGCCTCATTCACAGAAGTTCTAAGCTCGTTCAGGATTCTTTCTTTCTGGGCAATCTGCTGCTGGTACTGGGCCAGTTTGGCATCACGGTCACGCAGATCTGCATTGGCTTGCTCCAGGCTACGCTGCGCGGCGGCTTTGTCTTGCTCCAGCGCGTTTTTGCTTGCTTCCAGCTCTTTGTATTTCTTAGAGGAGACACAAGAACCAAGTAAAGCTACTCCTAAAATCAAGGCAGAGGCGGAAGAGGCGAAACGTGTTTTCTTCATAGTTATAAGAAATTATATAGTAATAAAAGTGGCAATGGAATGACGGTAAATTCGTTATTCACCGTAGGGCCTGTCTATAGAAGCCCTGTGCTTGAAACGGCCGCAATTAAGGAATAATTGCCCAATTGCGGCAAGTTATCTTCTGTTTTGTTGGTAACATGCTGTAAACCATGGTCTTTTATAGTAAGTGAATTAGGGAATTGTAGTTAATTATTTACTAATTTATTTTAGAAAAAGGCTTACTAAAACCAGGTTTATTAAGAGGATTAAGCCTGCTTTGTATTATTCTAATGCAGAGGGAATAAAGGCGCTTTAGCGGGCGCAGGAAAAGCAAACCTGGAAAGGCGGCCAAGAAGCCAGTTGGGCTACTGCCATAGGCTTTTTGGTCAGCTGGCTTTTAGTGGGCTACCCGGTAAAGAAACTCAATGGACCCGCGGCCGGGGCTTTCTGGAAAGGGAGAGTAGGGCGCTTGCGTTTCTTTTTTATCTTTGCACGTTTATCAGAAACGCCGCTTGCGGTTTCGCATGGGAGGCTTCATTGTTGAAAAAGACCTTAAAAGCAATATATGGCTTGGTTTAAAAGAGTAGAAAAAGGGATTGTCACCCCCACGGAGCATAAAAAAGAAACCCCGGACGGCCTTTGGCACAAGTGTCCGGAATGCAAAACCGTGATTAGCACGGCAGAGCACCGCCAGCAGCTGTTCACCTGCGCCAAATGCAACTACCATGACCGCATCAACTCACAGGAGTACTTTGAGGTGCTATTTGATGACAACGCCTTTGAGGAACTGGATGAGAACCTGAGCTCTTCAGACCCACTTAATTTCGTAGACACCAAACCGTACCCAGACCGTATTGCGGCCACCCAGCGCAAAACCCAATTGAAAGACGCGGTGCGTACGGCCCACGGCAAAATCAATGGCCTGGACCTGGTGGTGGCCTGTATGGACTTCAACTTTATTGGTGGTTCTATGGGGTCTGTGGTAGGGGAGAAAATCTCACGCGCCATAGACTATTCCCGCGCCAACAAGATCCCGTTCCTGATGATCTCCAAATCTGGCGGTGCGCGAATGATGGAAGCCGGGTACTCCTTGATGCAGATGGCCAAGACCTCGGCCAAGCTAGCCCTGCTTTCTGAGGAGGCGGTACCGTATATTTCCCTGCTTACAGACCCTACCACCGGCGGGGTAACGGCTTCTTTTGCCATGCTAGGCGACTTCAATATCTCTGAGCCCGGGGCCCTTATTGGTTTTGCCGGCCCACGGGTAATCAAAGAAACCATTGGCAAAGACCTACCTAAGGGGTTCCAGAGCGCCGAGTTTGTATTGGAGCACGGTTTCCTTGATTTTATAGTGCACCGCAAGGAACTGAAACAACGCATCTCTAATCTGCTGGGCATGTTGCAACAGGCCAACCCGCAGCCCAAAGCCACTGCAAAAAAAGCAGCGGCAAAATAAAGCTTCATTGGTGCCGTTATAGCCTTTAAAATTGCCTGTCAAGAAAAACGTGGCAGGCTTTTTTTTGGCATGATTATTATTGGTAGCCTATGTAGATTAGGTGTTATTGCTAACCATTTCAGCCGGAAATGAGTATGTAACCCAGAAACTAAACCCCAAAAGTTCTACTTTTTAAACCTAAAACCAAGACTATGAGAGTATTAAAAGGATCATTCACAGCATTACTAGTAGGCAGCTTGCTTTTCTCCTCGTGTAAATCAAGCGAGCAGGCCAGCACCACTACTACCCAGGAAAAGAAAGGCATGAGCAAAACTGCCAAAGGTGGTATCATTGGTGCCGGTAGCGGCGCCGTTCTTGGTGGTATCATTGGTAAAGCCACTGGTAACACGGCTCGTGGGGCCATTATTGGAGCCGCCGTTGGGGGTGCCACTGGTGCTGTGATTGGCCGTAGAATGGACAAGCAAGCCGAGGAACTGGAGCGTGAAATGAAAAATGCCCAGGTAGAACGTGTGGGAGAAGGTATTAAAGTAACTTTTGATGCCGGTCTGCTTTTCGCCACTAACTCTGCTACCCTGCAGGCTTCTTCTAAAACTGATATTGCCAAGTTAGCCGAGACCCTGAAGAAATACCCAGGCACTAACGTGTTGGTAGAAGGTCACGCCGATAACACCGGTACTGACGCCATCAACCAACCTTTGTCTGAGCGCAGAGCCCAGTCAGTTGCAGATTACGCTGCCTCTTTAGGGGTGGAGCGTAGCCGTTTCCAGACCCGTGGCTATGGTTCAACCCAGCCGGTGGCTGATAACTCTACTGCCGCTGGCCGTCAGCAGAACCGCCGTGTAGAGGTAGCTATCTTCGCTAGTGAAGAACTCAAAAAAGCCGCTGAGCGTGGTGAAGTGAAATACTAGTTTTAATTAGCTTAAAGGAAAGGCTAACCGAAAGGTTAGCCTTTTTTTGTGCCCTTTATCCGGGGTAAAACCCGGGGACCATCTTTGCCTTGTCCAACTTCCTGCCTTTTCTCCCGTTTACAACCGGATACCAACAAAACGGAAGATGAAGAAACAACTTAGAACCCTATCCTTACTGCTGGTGCTGGTAGCCCTGGGCGCCTGTGAGAAAGTAAAAGACAAACAAATTGCCGCCTTGCCGGAGACGTCGGTAGGGGATACGCTGGTGCTGGAGCCAGACTCCGTGGAAATTGACACCACCTTTACAGAAGGCGAAACCTCGCCCTACGGCGAATATGAAGATAATGCCTGGGAGCCCGTGGAAGGTGCCGTGGACGGAGAAGAGGGCACCGCAGGTAACGGAACGGCTAGTAACGCAGGAGTAAACAGCACTAACCAAAACAACGGTTCTAGCAGCGCTTCCAAGGGAACTACTACCACTACCACTACTTCCACTGAGAGGAAATCCTCTTCCAGTGCTTCTTCTACTACCAAGGCCAGCCCTACTCGGAAAAAGTACGTGCGGCCTACTGCCATACAGTTGCAGAAAGCCCTAGCCAGAGACGCGCGGCTATCTTCGCAGATGCCCTTGGCGCGCTTGAAAAACTATTGGATGACCCGGCAGCACTATTACCGCAGGGCCTCTAAAGAAGTGAAATTCGTGTCAGGCCCCACCAAGATCAAGATCTCGCCGGAAGAGACCAAGATTGAGACCGCCCAAGGCAAAGTAAAGATTGAGGGCAATGACATAAAAGTCAAGCCGGAGTAATCTAAGCGAAGAATACCCTTGTGGATAGCCTTGCTGTTTCGGGCCTGTTTTTAGAAAAACAGGCCCGAAACAGCAAGGCTATTTCCGTTTTTCATGAAAGGCTAATGTCACCACGCCCATGGTGATAATGGCCCCCACCATGGCAATGGCAATGTCTTTCTGGGCATCCCAAATGTCGCCCTGCGTGCCCAGGTAGGCCATACCCTGGGCGGGAAAGAAGACATCGGCCACTGCCCATTCTATTAATTCATAAAAGGCCCCCAGGCTAATGGTTAGGTCTATGGGCAGTAAATACGTGAACAGAGGGCGCATCTTGGTTTTGCGCCAGAGGACCTCATGCATGGGGTAAGCCAGCAGGAAGCCAAAGGAGAAGTGGACCAGGCGGTCATAATGGTTTCTTTCCAGGCTAAGCTGCTCTTTCACCCAGAAACCGAAGGGGTTTTCGGCGTAGGTGTATTGGCTGCCATAAACGTGCAGCATCATGAACAGGAAAATGCAGGTGTAGCTAAAATCTGAGAACCTGAAATATTTATAGAAGACCACCAATAGAATAATGGCCGTGAAGGTAAGCGTGTTTTCCAGCCACCAGTTTTTCAGGTCTGGGGTATGAAAACCGGTATAGGTCCAGAACAGCCCAAAGATGATGGCGTAGGCAATAAGTAAGCGGTTTTGGCGAAAATGGGTGTGGTCTTGGTCTGTAGCAAAGGTGAAGGCCATGCAAAGTATAGGGTTGGATGCTACGCAAGATAGCAGAAGGTGGGCAAAGTCTGCCTATGGGCGCCCGCCCGGAAGGAAAAGAATTGACGGTAAGGAAGTTTGCCTTATTGGGCACTCACCTGCATGTGGGCCGCCAGCATGAACTCGGGTTGGTGGTAGGCCAGCGGGAAAGGGTTGTCTTGGGGGGCCTCCTCGGGGTTGCAATGGTAGCCGTAAATCTTGTAATCCCTGGACAGGGGAATTAACCGCTTATAATAGGTATGGGTTACGTTCTCTTCTGAGAAACAGATGTCATGGAACACCGTGGTGGCCTTAGGGGGCATGCCCCGCAGCAGCGCAAAAAGGGTCTCTGGCTTGGCCAGGTCCCCGGAGAAAACCAGGCGCTGGTTGGTGTCCTCAAACAGGTAAGCATAGGTTTGCAGCTGGTCTGCGTGCAGGCCAAACGTGTCTATGGCGGTAATGCCGGGAAATTCAGAGACGGGTGTGAAGTCTACGTATTTATCTGGCTTCTGGAGCTGGAACCGGAGAAACTCAAAAATCTCATCCCGGAAGTCATCATCTGGGTACAGGATAATGGGCCGGCTTTCGGGGTTGAAATAGCGGCGGTGCAGCAGCAGCGTGGCCAGGCTTCCAATGTGGTCATTGTGCAGGTGCGTAAGAAGAATATACTCTACCTGGTCTGTGAGGCTATACTGCCGCAAAGTAGGGTAAACGGTAAATCCACAATCCAACAGAAGGGTATGGTTCCTGAATTCTACCAGGGCCGCCGAGTTGCCGTAGGCCACGTCAAAAGCCCCACCTGTCCCTAAGAAGGTTAATTTCATATAGGTGCAGTATATGTTATATAATTTCTGCCTTTAGTTAAAAACTGTAGTACGTAAACTTTGCCCCCTTTGTCTCGTTTAGGATGAAAAAATCTATGACGGAAGAAAATAAGGCCCTTTCGCCGGCTCAGAAACTATGGGAAATACACCTCAGGTTGAATGAGGTCTTCGGGCATCTTTCCGGCCACCCGCGGCGCGACCCCATGCGCGAGCTTATTTCCACCATGCTTTCGCACCGCACCACCCATGCCAATGAGGAGAAGGCGTACTTCCAGATGCTGGAACGGTTTCCTTCGTGGCAAGAGGTCATAGACGCTCCCGTAGAAGAACTAGCCGATGCCTTGTCGCCGGCCAAGTTTCCCGGGGCCAAGGCGGTCAATATCCAGAAAGCGCTCAAGATCATTCAGCAGGACCACCCCGATTTTACCCTGGACTTTCTGCAAGACCTGGACGTGCCTGAGGCCATGGCCTGGTTGATGGCCCTGCCCGGCGTGGGCCTGAAAACCGCTACCCTGGTGCTGCTCTTCAATTTCCATAAGCCGGTGTTTCCGGTAGACACGCACGTGCACCGCATTAGTCAGCGGGTAGGCATTATTGGGGCCACTGTCACCCATGACAAAGCACACCAGATCATCTTAGACCTGCTTCCTAAAGACGCCCTGGTCTTGTATAACCTGCACCGCCACATGCTCAAGCACGGCCAGAAAATATGTACCTGGAGCCAGCCCAAATGCGAGGTATGCGTGCTGCAGAACCTTTGCAATTACTACGCTGAGGTGCGCCTGAAAGGGATTGACCAATAGCGGTTTCCGTTTTAAGCCCGTTTTCAGGAAAACAGCCTCAAAACGCAGGGTAGTTACCTTGTCAGGGAAAAAACCGAACTATGCGAAACAATGCCCCCGCTGGCAGGTTATCTGCCTATTATGAACTTCCTCCTTTTGCCTTACATGAACCGCATCTTCTTTCTTTTAGGCTGTCTTTTTACGCTTTCATCTATAGTAGCCACTGCCCAAAGCACCGGGCGCATTACAGGCGTGGTGCGCGATAAAAACACCCAGGAACCCATTATTGGTGCCACCGTGAGCCTGGAGGCAACCACCCTTGCCGTGGCCACCGACGTGCAGGGCCGTTACCGCCTGGAAAACGTGCCTACGGGCAGTTATAACATAAAGGCCACCTACCTGGGCTTTGAACCCGTGATCCGGTACAATGTGCCGGTGACCTCGGGCAACGCCCTTACGCTTAACCTGGAACTTACCCCCAGCCAGACCCGTCTGCAGGAAGTAAATATTACCCTGGACCGCTCTATCAGGGCGGCTTCCATTGAAACGCCCTTGTCTATCCAGAGTTTGAGCAGCGAGGAGATCAAGAGCAACCCGGGCGGTAATTTTGACATTTCCCGCGTGATCCAGACGCTGCCGGGCGTGGCCGGGGCGGGGAGCACCGGCGCCGGTTTCCGGAACGACATCGTGATCAGGGGCGGCGGGCCCGGCGAGAACGTCTTTTTCCTGGATGGCATTGAGATACCCGTCATCAACCACTTTTCTACCCAGGGCAGCAGCGGCGGTCCGCAGGGTATCTTGAACGTGTCGTTTATTGAGGACGTAACGTTGAGCACCAGTGCCTTTGACGCCAAGTATGACAATGCCCTCTCCAGCGTGTTCCAATTCAAGCAACGCGACGGCAACCCCGACCGCCTGCAGGGCAACGTGCGCCTGAGCGCCACCGAACTGGCCGGTACCTTGGAAGGTCCGCTCGCGCCCAAGACCACGTTTCTGGCCTCGGCTAGAAGGTCTTATCTGCAGTTGCTCTTCAAGGCCATTGACTTGCCCATCAGGCCCAACTACTGGGATTTTCAGTACAAGGTCACACACCAATTAAACGCCAAAACCACCATCACGGCGCTTGGCATTGGCGCCATTGACGAATTCAGTTTTGCCGTGCCCAAGGAAACCTCGCCTGAAAAAGAATATGCGTTGCGGTCTAACCCGCTCATTAACCAATGGAACTACACGGTTGGGGCGAGCCTGAAACGCTCTCTGGAGAATGGTTTTGTGCAGGTGTCTTTGAGCCGGAATGTGTTTGAGAACCGCCTGGACCGTTTTGAAGACGCGCAGTACGGTGAAGAGTCCCGCCGGGTGCTTAAGGCGCGGTCACAGGAAAAGGAAAACAAGCTGCGCCTGGACGTGAACAAGTTTGTGGGCGGCTGGAAGTTCTCTTACGGGGCCATTGGGCAGTACGTGGGCTACAGCAACAACTTCTTCAGCCAGATACGCCAAGAGGTACGGGACCAAAACGGCAATGTGGTGCAGCCCCGCGTGGTCCTGGACTTTGATACCAATCTCAATTTCTTCCGCTATGGCCTGTATGGGCAAACCTCTAGAAGCTTTCTACAAGACAAATTAAGTCTTTCTTTGGGCGTGCGCACGGATATGAATTCGTTCACTGCTGATGGCAACAACCCACTGGAGACGCTGTCACCAAGACTGTCTGCCTCTTATTCTTTGGCCGAACGCTGGAAACTGAATGGTTCCGTGGGTACTTATTACCGCCTACCGATTTACACGGTGTTGGGCTTTAAAGATGCCTCAGGTACCTACGCCAATAAGAACAGCGACTACCTCAAAGCCACGCATTATGTGGCCGGTGTAGAGTTTCTGCCTACCATTGCCAACCGCCTCACCGTGGAAGGCTTCTACAAACGCTACGCCAATTACCCGGTCTCTGTGCGCGACGGCGTGTCATTGGCCAACCAGGGCATTGAGTTCGGGGCAATTGGAAACGAGGCCGTGGCTAGCGTGGGCAAAGGACGAGCCTACGGGGCCGAGTTCTTCTTCCAGCAAAAACTCACCAGCGGCCTGTACGGACTGTTTTCCTACACCCTGGTGCGCAGCGAATTCACCGGCCTGAACCAAGGCAAGTACATCGCCTCGGCGTGGGATAACCGGCATTTAGTATCTGCTTTGCTGGGCTGGCAGTTTGGCAAGAATTGGGAGCTGGGCGGCAAATACCGTTTTGCCGGAGGCTCTCCCTACACGCCTTTTGACCTGGAGGCCTCGCAACAAAACTACGCTTCCCTGGGCACCGGCCTGCTGGACTATGACCGCCTAAACACCCAACGCCTGCGCTCGTTCCAGCAACTGGACGTGCGCCTAGATAAGAAGTGGAACTACAAACGCACCACCCTGGACGTGTACCTGGACATCCAGAATATCTTCCGCTTCAAAGGCCCGTCCCTGCCCCAATACACCTTCCAACGCAACGTTGACAACACCGGATTCGCCACCACCGACGGCCAACCCCTGCAACCCAACGGCTCCAACGCCATTCCGCTTATCCTGGACGAGGACGACGTGACCTTCCTGCCCAGTTTCGGGTTTGTGTTTGAGTTTTAAGTTTGCGTTTTGGGCCTGTTTTTGGGAAAACAGGCCCAAAACGCAAACCCGCCCCCTCAAAAGACCTCGTAGAGTCAGGAGGAGCTGCGAGCGTCTATGCCAGTTGCCTCTGCTGAGCCGCTCATGACCACGGCGTTACAGTGTAACGCCGCTACAAAATGGTGCTATAGTATTGTTACAGGGAAGAGGCGCCTAGCAGTTAGAACCGCAGCGGACAGGTCAAGCACTGTCCCTACAACAACGTGATCTAATACCTTACTGCCTAGGTTAAGGCCTTTGGCACAGACACTCGTAGGAGCTGCGCACGCTACGAGGTCTTCTGAGTAGAGGCATCTTTAACTCAAGCAGCCCTTGCCCAATCCGCCCACCGGGCGATGAAGGTCTTGCAACGGACCTACCAGCAACAAGTCCAGTGCCCCGCACCTTGCGGAGGGCCGCCATGCGTAGCCCGAAGCATGGGCAGGGCAAGCAGCGGCTGAACAGGCAGCTATAACGTAAGCTCCCTACGCAGCAGAAGGCTTTTGCCCGGTGGTACTGAAAGGAAGCCCCGCCTGTCTGAGCGGCAGCGAGTTCGGGGCTTCTTGATTCTTTTGGTTACTTTTCTCATCAAGGAGAAAAGTGACACACGCGGGTAGGCCGCGACTCCAGCCTGCAGGCTTGGCAAGGAGGTAGTGGATAGTAATGGCTTAATGGCAAATAGAACAGCAGTCTCAATCGTTGGCCCCTAGGAACACCAGCAACGGCAATTAACAATCACCAATAAAGAAAAACCCGTTTCAAGCCTCTTTTCCCAAAAACACCTCCAAAACGATAAAGAGAAGAAATCCATGGTATCACCGCCCCTTACCTAAATTACGTATGCAATGCGTACCTTGCAACCCCAAGGCATTCCGTTGACAAAACCCACATGCGCTTAATCCACCACCCAGTTCTGGCCAATTACTACGTGACGTACCGGTGCAATGCCAAGTGCTCCTTCTGTGACATTTGGGAGAAGCCGTCGCCGTACATCCAGTTGGAAGACGTGCGCCAAAACCTAATGGATTTGCGCAAACTGGGGGTAAACGTGATTGATTTTACCGGCGGGGAGCCCTTGCTGCACCGGCAGATAGACCAGTTTCTGGAAGTGGCGCAAGAGCTAGGCTTCATCACCACCTTAACTACCAACGGACTGCTCTACCCCAAGTGGGCCGAGCGCCTGAAAGGCAAGGTAGACATGCTGCACTTCTCCCTGGACTCCGCAGATAAAACTGAGCACGATACGGGTAGGGGAGTAGCCTGCTTTGACTTTGTGTTGCAATCCATTGAGGTAGCCAAAAGCCTGGGCGAGCGGCCTGATATCCTGTTCACGGTGTTTAAGCATAACCTGGACCAGATAGAACGGGTGTACCAGGAAATCTGCCTGCCTAACAACCTCATGCTGCTTTTGAACCCGGCCTTTGAGTACAACCAGGTAGAAACCGGTGAGCAACTCTCTGAAGCCGAGTTGGATTACCTGGTCACCTTCAGCAAGCAGAAATGGGTGTACATGAACGAGGCTTTTGTGAAACTTCGCAAAGACGGGGGCAACCACATTGACAAACCGGTTTGCAAAGCCGCCAGCACCACGCTGGTGATTTCTCCGGAGAATGAATTAGTATTGCCGTGCTACCATTTGGGCGCGCAGACCTTCCCCATCAACGGCAAGCTGTATGACCTCTACAAGTCAAGAGAGGTGAAAGAATTGATTGCGCAGGAGGGACGCTTGCCGGCCTGTGAGGGTTGTACCATCAACTGCTACATGCAGCCCAGCTTTGCCGTTGAACTGAACAGCTACTGGTGGAAAGCACTGCCCAGCACGCTTAAATATAACCTTCGTAAGGGCACCTGGAAGAAAATGCTCTCCTAAGGGGTTGCATGGGTGACCTTCCGGATAAAGCCAATCATTTATAAATTATTTTAAAATATACCAATACCTGGAATGGTATATTCTGTATATTTTTCTTTGCTTTGGGTTAGCTAGTATAAGAGTTCCTCCATTCCCTCATTCCCTCAGGTATGCTTTTTCCCCCACTCCGGCTCTGGTTGTGTGCTTTGTTTCTTTTGGTGTCGCTGGCCGGCTTTTCTCAGGTTCCAGACAGTGCGTTCTTCACCGGAGAATTTAGCAAGACGCCGCTTCAGGAGGCGCTCCAGGAAATCCAAAAAAAGACTCCGGTGCGCTTTTACTTTGAGCCAGATTGGGTGAAAGACGTGACCGTGACCGGCCATTTTGAACAAGAAAATGTAAGGCAGGTAGTGGCCGCGTTGTTAGCGGAAACTGAATTGGAGGCTACCTGGTACCATGCCTACGCGGTGGTGATCTTCCCCTCGCGGGCCTCGCACCCAGCGGTGGTGTACAAAGACAAACAGGGGAAGGCCTTACCCCGCCTGCTCTTCGGGTTACCCAAAAACGTTAGTGATACTAAAAAGGTAGAGCTGCGCGGCCGACTTACCAATGCCAAAACCAATGAACCGCTGGTAGGTGCCACGGTAGCGGTACCCGCCCTGGCGGTGGGTGACCAAACCGATGCCAACGGTAATTACCGACTGCTTTTGCCCACCGGCGAGCACCTGGTAACCTTTAAATACGTGGGGCTGCTACCCGAGGAAAGACAGATCGGCCTCTATGCCGCCGGCACCCTGAACCTGCCCCTTTACCAGAGTGTGATTGCCCTGAACGAAGTAGAGATTAGGGGAGACCGGCCCGGCGACAGCAACGTGAACAGCGTGCAGGTAGGGGCCAACAAACTCAATATGGGCGTCATCCGGAAAATGCCCACTTTTTTGGGGGAGGTAGACGTGGTCAAAAGCGTGCTGCTGCTGCCGGGCGTGAGCTCGGTGGGGGAGGGCTCCTCGGGCTTTAACGTGCGGGGTGGGAGTGCGGACCAGAACTTAGTGTTAATGGGCCAGATTCCCATATACAACCCTTCTCACTTATTTGGTTTCTTCTCTGTCTTCAACCCAGACGTGGTCAAAGACCTAACCTTTTACCGGGGCGGTATTCCGGCGCGGTATGGCGGTAGGTTGTCTTCGGTGCTGGAGGTGCAGCAGCGCGAAGGAAAGGGCGGTAAACTGACGGGAACCGGAGGAATAGGCCCTATCACCAGCCGCCTGGCCCTGGAAGGCCCGCTGTTTTCTGAGAAAACCACTTTTCTGGTGGCCGGCCGGGCTGCGTACCCTAACTGGTTGCTGCACTCGCTCAAAGATAAGCGCCTGAAGGAAGGCCATGCCATGTTCTATGACGGTAACGCCAGTGTCAAGCATACCTTCAGCCCCAAAGATAACCTGACATTGAACGGCTATTTCAGCCATGATGCCTTCGGGTTTACTCAAGACAGTATTTACTCCTGGGAGAACACCGGGGTCTCACTCAAACATACGCACACCTTCAGTGACAACCTGCAGGGTTCATTGAGCGGAGTATACAGCAAGTACCGGTTTGCCATCACAGACAAAAGCCTGGGCAATGCCTCTGAGTTCAGCAACGGCATCTGGTCGGGGAGTCTGAAGGCAGCCTTTGTCTATGATGCTAAAAGACACCAATTCAACTTCGGGGCCGAAGCCACCCGGTATGGATTTCAGCCTGGTCAATTAAAACCTACCGAAGCTGGATCTGCCATTAATGAATTGGTCCTGCCCAAAGACCAGGCCCTGGAAACAGCCGCTTACATGAGTGGTGAATTTACCATTACCCCACAGTGGACGGTCATGCTGGGCCTGCGCTATTCCCTGTACCAGAACCGGGGCCCGGGTGAGGTCTACCTCTATGACCCTTCCCAGCACCGGCAGCAGCGCACCATTGCAGACACCTTACAGTATGGGGCAGGCAGCGCCATAGCCACGTACCATGGGTTGGAGCCCCGCGCCTCGCTTAAGTACAGCTTTACAGAGGCCAATTCGGTGAAAGCGGGGTACCAGCGCATGCGGCAATATACCCATCTGGTCTCGGGGGCTATGGCGGTAGCTCCGCTTGACTTCTGGCAGTCCAGCAATACCTACCTAAAACCCCAGCTCGCCGATCAGTGGTCCATAGGCTACTTCCACAACTTTGGGGGCAACAAAATAGAGTTCTCTCTGGAGACCTACTACAAGAAAATACAGAATCAGCTGGACTACAAAGAAGGGGCTGAACTGTGGCTGAACCCAGCCGTAGAGGCAGAACTGATACCAGGGAACGGGCGAGGCTATGGCCTGGAAATGCAGCTCTCCAAAAGGGAAGGCAACCTGACTGGGTGGGTAAGCTATACCTATTCCCGGTCTGAGCTGCAGGTGAACGGATTTTTCAAAGAGGAGAAGATCAACCAGGGGGCCTATTACCCTACCAACTATGACAAGCCGCATACCCTGTCTCTGGTGGCCAATTACCAGTTGACCAGAAGGTTGGGCTTTGCTTCTAATTTCACGTTCAGCTCAGGACGGCCTACCACAACACCCATTGGTTTATATGAAATGGAGGGCAACACCGTACCTATCTACGGAAATAGAAACCAAGCCCGCATTCCGGCTTACCACCGGTTGGACCTTTCCATGACCATAGAAACCAGCCACAAGAAAAATAAGAAATGGGAAGGCCGCTGGAACGTATCTGTCTATAATGTGTATGCCCGCCGCAACGCCTACTCTGTTTTCTTCAGGGATGATGCCTACGCCGCCCCGCAAGCCTACCGGCTTTCTGTGGTAGGCGTTCCGTTGCCTTCTATCACCTATGACTTTAAATTTTAATCCCCTATGCATAAGCAAAACATTGGTCTGGCAAAATATTTAATAGGGCTACTGTGCTTTCTGCTGGGGGGGTGCGTAGACCCGGTAGACCTGAAACCTACCCAGGAAGTGAGGTATCTGGCAGTGCAGGGCCTCATCACAGATGAACCCGGCCCCTACACCGTGAAACTGCAGATGACGGTGCCCTATGGTCGGCCCACCGGCAAAAAGGAAGAAGGCGTAAAGGGCGCGCAGGTGGTAATTACAGATGAACGAGGCGCGCACGAGGTACTGAAAGAGCAAGCCCTGGGCATCTTCAGGACAAGCCCAAATGGTCTGCGGGGCCGGGTAGGAGGTGTCTATACGTTAACCGTTACCTTAAAAGATGGCCGTACCTATCGCTCTACAGCCGAGGTGCTGGCCCCCGTGGCACCCATTGAGGACCTGCAGCTTGAATTCCAGAAGAAGCCCGTCTTTGACGGCGGGGCAGAGCCTATAGCCAACCAGCGGTTTGAGGCCTTTGTGCAAGCCAAAGACCCAGACAACGCCAAAAACTTCTACCGCTGGGAGTGGGAAGCGATTTACGAGGTATCTACCCAGCCCTGGGACTACGAAGAGGTGCCTCCTTTGGGCAGTGAACCCATCCCTAAACCTAAAAAGTGCTGCCAAACCTGCTGGGTCTATGATACCACCAACCTTATGGTGGTAGGGGCAGACCGCTTATTCAACGGTAATAAATTCAGGCAGCCAGTGGGTATTGTGCCCCTTACCGGTGAAACCATTAACGTGCGGTTACGGGTAGAGGCGGTGCAATATTCCCTTTCAGAAACGGGGTATGATTTCTGGGAAGACTTTATTGCTCAGACCCGTGGCATTGGCTCTGTGCTGGACCCACCCCCGGCCAATGCCAAAGGCAACGTGCAGAACACGGCCAATCCCCAGGAGCCGGTATTCGGTTATTTTGGTGCCTCAGCGGTCACCAGAAAGGCCGTGTTTGTGAACCGCGACGAAGTGCCCCAGGTGCCCGGCCTGCTGAAGTACCCGGATGATTGCCGCACTATTAAATTCAGTACAGAGATACGTCCATCTTTCTGGTAAGCGCATGAGCCTTTTTGTATCAATGAAACCCCGTTATAGGAAGCTGTCCCCGCAGGTTGTGTTCCTGGTTCTGCTCTTCACTTTGCTGGAAAGTAGCACCGTTTGGGCGTTGCCTAAGCCAGATAAAGACGCGCGCCAGGCACCTCCCAACGGGCGGGAGCAGGTGCACTTGCGGTTTTCCCAGCCCTTTTATGCCAGCGGTGACACGGTGAGGTTTAAGGCATTTATAGTGAAAGAAGGTTCCTTGCAGGCCTCTGCCAACAGCAAGGTGTTAGAGGTGAGTTTTAAGACTTCTTCCAGGGCCACGTCACAGCATCTCCGGTTTCCGATAGTGCAAGGCATGGCCGTGGGTGGCTTTGTGTTGGCAGATTCCCTGGCCCGGGGCCAATATGAGGTAACCGCGTATGGGGCTGGCCAGGCAGGGGAAAAAGAAGGGATTTTCAGGCAAAGGATAAGGGTATTGGGACCGGCCACAGAAAAAGCGAAGGCTGAGGAGTCTGCTGTAAGCTCTGTGACGCTAGAAGGCTTCCCCGAGGGCGGCCGACTCATTGCCGGCGTAGAAAATAAACTGGCCCTTAAAGCAACAGACCAGAACGGCACCCCAACGGCAGCAACAGGGAACATCACCGCATCAGACGGTAGCATCACCAGCTTCCAGACAGATGCGAACGGCCAGGGGTTCATCCTGCTTACCCCACCTGAAGCAGGGGCCTACCAAATAACGCTGGAAAACCAGAAAGTCCCGGCATTGCTAAAGCTGCCCGCAGTAGAACCTCTAGGTATTGCCCTGCGGATTTCTGCTACCACAGATAGTCTGCTACAGATCAAGTTGCTGCCAAGCCCCAACTGGCTAAAAAACGTCTCAGATAAAAATGTGCGGGTAACCGTGATGGCCGGTGACCGGGAGTTAATGATCCTGGGAACGAAAGTAACCCAGCCGCAAGGCGTCCTGCTCAAGATAACCCGGCAGAGCCTACCCGCCGGCCCTTTAAAAATGATCGTGACCAATGCCAGGGATCAGATAGAGGCCGAGCGGTATCTCATCTTTGGGCATCTGCAACAAGTAAAAGTACACCTGAAAACAGACCGGGTAAGCTATGGCCGGAGGGAGCCGGTGCGCCTGACCGCCCACGTGACGGATGCCGCCGGGAAGCCCTTAGAAGCGTCTTTGTCTTTTGTGGTGCGTACCCGCGGGCAAGTGCAAAACCAGGCTATGGAGGCGGAGTTTATCAAAGGAGCAGTACCCGCGTACCCGCTGGCGGAGTTAGGGGCGGGCCCGGCCTTCCAGTCTACCCAGGAATGGGCCTTGCTGGTGGAGGGTGCGCCCACTGTGGTTTTACCGGGGAAAAACCTGGAACCTAAAGAGCCCGCTACCGCCCAGCCCTACGCTGGGATGACCTTAGCAGGACGGATTTTAGATGCCAACCAACGCCCCCTGCCTGCGGCTACGGTGCTTCTGTACAGCCGCGCCAGCACCGAACCTATGTTTCAGGTGACAGATGGCGCAGGCCACTTTTCCTTTCAGTCCTTGGAATTCAATAACCCCGGGCATTACGTGACCGAGGTCCTGCGTGGAGGCCTCAGGCTGAAGGAGGCCGTCATTGAATGGGCCCAGGGGCCGAACGTAGAGCCAGTAGCGCCCTTACCCCTAAAGGTAACCGAACAGGAGGCCCTATACCTGCGGCAGGCAGCCATTCGGGAACAAGCCCATTTGCTGTTCACGAGGAAACAGGCCCAAGCCCAAACCGCTGCGCCAGACACCATACCGTCTGCCCTACTGGGTGCGCTGGGTCGCCCGGATAAGTCGTATGATCTAAGCCAGTATACTCCTTTTAAAGACCTGGCGGACATGGTAAAGGAAACCATTCCCTTGGCCAGTGTGGTAGGGAACGGCCAGGTGAAAGAAGTACGCATTTTCTCCCCTGAAAAAGCCGGCGCCCGGTATCCAGAGCATCCTTTGTACCTGGTGAACGGCCAACCTGTCTCTAACAATGAGTGGGTGTTGAACTTGCCCGGCGCTGCCATTAAGCAAATTGACCTTTTCTATACCCAAAGCAAGCTTAGTAACATAGGGTTGATTGGCAGATACGGGGTCTTGTCCATCACTACTCACCCGCCGTACCCCCAACCCCAGGAAATGCAGGACAACAACTCCTTTACCTGGACCGGCCTGACAACGCCCTTTACGTTCCAGACGCCTTCCTATGAGTATACGCTGCCCCGGCCCGACCCAGACTTCAGAAGCCTGCTGTATTGGGCCCCGGCAGTTAAAACCAACGCCGCAGGTGCTGCTACCCTGGTTTTCTATACCTCAGATGACGTAGGAGAGTTTGAGGTGGAAGTAGAGGCATATCACCCCAAGGGGCTGGTAGGTTCGCAGCGCCAGGTATTTACCATTGTGGCTTCCTTTTAGACTAGGCTTTTCCCTTAGATGATCCTATAAATAAGTAAGCCCTTTGCAGGTAAATCATTTACAGGAGACTTTTGTGGGAGGGGCCGCAGAGGCAACACCAAAGCCGTTTTGGGCCTGTTTTTAGAAAAATAGGCCCAAAACGGCTTTGGCGTTTCTTAGAATGGCGTGCTACCAGTTATCTTTGGTGCCGTTGCCTGTTTCTGATTTTAATGCTTCACCTAAACTAAAATTGCCATGCCCTTGCTTCTTCCCGTGAAAGGTATCCACCCGGTGGTAGGTAATGATTGTTTCATTGCCCCCAATGCCACTATTGTAGGCGACGTGGTACTGGGCGACCAGTGCACCGTGTGGTTTAACGCCGTAATCAGGGGAGACGTGCACCGTATCCGCATCGGGAACAAAACCAACATCCAGGACGGCGCCGTGATTCACTGTACTTACCAGAAAGCCCCAACCACTATAGGCAACAACGTGAGCATAGGCCACAATGCGCTGGTACACGGCTGCACCGTACAGGATGATGTCTTGATTGGCATGGGTGCCATTGTCATGGACAATGCCGTAGTAGAGCAGTATTGTATTGTGGCGGCCGGGGCCGTGGTGTTGGAGAATACCATCTGTGAGAGCGGCCATATCTATGCCGGGGTACCCGCCAAAAAAGTGAAAGCCTTAAGCCAGGACCAGATATCCGGCATGGCCAAAACCGCTGATAATTATGTGATGTACGCCAGCTGGTTCCAGGACGGAAAAGAAATACCAGAGACCACCAGCCCGGATAACAAATAAGGACTTCCTCTCCATTTTATTAGAAAAGCCCTTTCCCGTTTTAAGCCCATTTTCAGAAAAACGGGCTTAAAACGGGAAAGGGCTTTTTGATTTTTAACTTGGTTAAAGAAGCAACGCAGCTGGTAGCGGCGCAGGCAAACGGAAAGACCTTCAGGAAGAAGCGCTTAGGAAGAGGATTGCCGTTTTTAACAGTGCCTACGGGAGATGCGTATAGAGAGAGAAGCTTCTGTGAAGGAGGCTTATCTTTCACCTAAACGCATGACTATGAAAAGGATCAGCAAGAACATAGCTAAGATGGCGCTCGCCGCATTTGCGGTGGCTTCCTTGGCCTTTACCGCCTGCGGCGAAGGACCCGCCGAGAATACCGGCACTACTTCCTCTGAGGACATGGTAGAGGGTGCCGACGGAGGCATTGACTCAGTTAGTTTGCCGGCGGACACCACCAAAAACCACTAATCAAGTCGTCGGGTCCCACTACGGGGCCCGACGTTCTGTTTTGAGGCAGTTTTTCAGAAATCGGGCTTAAAACAGAATTACTTTTTCTGGCACAGCAAGCATGGGCGGTACCTTATAGTTTAGTGATAGCCAGGGCAATGTCTGTCCCCACTGAGACCACGGTAAAACGGCACATTCCAGCTTTAGCCTCTGCCTTGAATTGCTCCCGCAAGGTTCCCGCCAGGGTTTCCCAGACAGATACTTGATAACTGCCCTCCTGCAAAAAAGGGACTTGCACATCTACTGAGAGGGCTGGGGCGCCCGGGTCTACCAGGCGTTTGCGTTGGTAGCGAGCGTTATGGCGAAGCAGCCACACCACCGCCTGCCGGTCATCGGCGCATCCAAACACCGCAAAACCTGCCTCAGATATCTTAATTTCCTGGTTGAGGTTCTTGCGGGTAAAAGTGGGCCAGTGGATGAAGGGTAGGAAACCGGCCATGCTTTTCTGGGCCTGGCGCATGCCGGGGGTAAGCGTGTGTGGGTGCCGGTAAGGCCAGCGTAGGCCTCCGCCCGCCCCGCCAGAGGCCAGGTGCGCCCATTGTATATGCCTGAAACACTCCTCGTCAAACCCTGTGGCCAGCGTGTAGCGCCGGTTCTTGAACAAGTGGATGGGCCCGTGCTCGCTGTCAAAGAAGGGCCGGTTGGCCGGCGAATGCGCTAAGGCCTCGCGTACCAGTTCGCCCACTTTCAGGGCGGGGTCAATGGTGTTTCTGGGGTGGTCCAGAACTGCGGGGTCATAGAAATGGGTGCTGGAGAAATCTAGCAACGGGTGCCGGAAAATAGTATCGGCCAGGTCTGGGTGCGTGTGCAAGGCCGGCCCGAAAAGGGAAATGGTTTGCGGGTGAGACCTGCCGTACAGCTGAAGTTCCAGCTCGCGCACATGCTGGCTCAGCTCAGCGGCCACGGCCGGGAAGCGCGCCACGCTGTTGCCCATGTGGGTAGGGTGCATCTCGTTCCAGAGGTCCCAGGCAAAGAGCGCCCCGCTGCCGCCCCACCGCTCCACCACAAAAGTAAGCCGGGCCTTAATGGCCGCTACGGTCTGGGGGCACAACAGAAGTTTGCGTCTGCCAGCGCAAGGCCCGCCCTGGTGCTGGCTGTAGGGGTGGTGTTTCCAGCGCCGCCACATCCAGAAGGTGTCAAAGGGGGTGAGCAAAATACGTAGGCCATGTTTGGCGCAGAGCGCGAAGAGGTCATCCCATAGCCGCACCATGTTGGGTTGAAATCGGCCCACTGGCTTCTCAAAATAGCGGTTTTCGCCTTGGGCGTACTCCAGCATGAGCCGTAGGCAGGTGACGCCGTGTTGAGTGAGGTACACCAGGTATTCTTCTACCGCGGCCAGGTTCTTGCGCCGGAAAAGGCCTTCCAACTCGGGCCAGGTAATGGCGTCATTCTGGCCAACCGGGGTCCAGGGCAGGCCATCGTCGGTGATAAAATAGGGAGCGTCTGGGGCCACCTGTACCCAGGGAATGGCAGGCGCTGAAAGTGGGGAAAGCATCATCAAAGCCAGGTTCCGGAAAAAGAGGGCGGCAGTGCCAGAAACAGAGCCTGCCTGCCCGGGAACCTACTGTGCAAAGGTACGGCACTAGTTTCTGTAAACCTTAAAGAGTAAGGCTTGTAGGGTACAAAAAGAGGAAAGCGGTTGTCCGGAGGCCGCCTGCCCCGGGCGGGATTACCCTATAAACTGGTTGATGAAGCGCATGAAAGGGCTGTTGCTGTCCATGAACATTATTTGCATGAGCACAAAGGACAAGACAGACACGATGAAGCCTACCATGAAAAAGAAGTAGGCAAAACGCAGGCTGGTGTATTTCCGTTGCAGCACCTTACCCAAGAAGTAATTGTCTGTGATCATGCTTCCGTAGAGGGTCTTGTTTTTAGACATCAGGTCCAGGATGCCGTTCTCATACTCCAGCAGGCTCATGCTATGGAAGTCTCCAAAAAACATGAGGTTAATTTTGTCAGAATGGGCGTTGTGGGGCTCTTGTTGGGGCGAAGGGCTTTTCTTGATGCGGGGCATGGTCACCAGAATGGCCAGCACCATGGTGATCAAGGAGGTGAGCAGAAATAGAATGCCGGGCACTATCAACTCTGGCTCCGTATCCAGCTTTCTGAACAGCACTGAAAGCAGAATGGACACGATGATGGAGTTGATGGTGAGCAGAATGTGCGCCTTGTTATCGGCCATATCGCTTAGGCGCATCTGGTTGGCGGCCGTGATCCGGAACATGGTGTCCACGCCCCTCCGCGACCGCTCAGACTTGTCTTTTTTTATTTTCCCGTCGGGGCCTCCTAGGCCCTCGTTCATGTCAGCCATTGCGCTGGTTTTGCTAAGTAGATACTGATGATGGCTGCTGGGCTTGCCCAACAGTTGAGAGGAGGCAAACCTTACTGCCAACCGTTCTATACTGGCTTTTGGCCTTGAGGTTGAGGCCGGCGGCGGTTTTCTTTTTTCTGCAGGGCAAAGCCCAGCGGTTTAGGGGAGCTGCAGATGCCGTAGGGCCAGAAAGCACAGCGCCACCGAGCCAGACACGCAGATTTCGCCGCTGAGCACCTTTGGCAGAACCTGGTCCAGGGGCACTTTCACCACTTCAATGTCTTCGGTGGGGTCCAGCACCTGGGCCTGCTCAATGCGCACGTTCTGGGCCAGGAACAGGTGCAGCCGGTTGGTGTCTTTGGCGGGGTTGTCATGAAGCACGCCCAAGGGGATAAGCGGCTGGGTGAGCACGGCGCCGGTTTCCTCCAACAGCTCCCGGGTGGCTGCGTCTTCGGCCACTTCCTGGTCCGGGAAAAAGGAACCGGCCGGCACTTCCAGGAACACCTTACCGGCGGCGTGTTTGTATTGGCGCACAAAAAGCACCTCGTTCTGGGCGGTTACCGGAAAAACCATGGCGCCGTCTGGGCGTTCACTCACAAAGAAATCATCCACCACGTGGCCGTTAGACAGTTCCACCTCATCGCGCCGAAGGGTGTACCATTTGTGTTTGAAGGCAATATTGGAACGCAGTAATCGCCAGGGGCGGGGAGTGGTAGGCATTTGAATTTTATATAAACTGGTACGTTGTTGTTTTGGGCCTGTTTTCTCAAAAACGTGCCTGAAACGACCTGCTCCTTTTTAGTGCTGTGGCGGGGAAACCAGAAGGAAGGAAAACAGACGCTAGCCCGTGTACGCAAAACAGGATAGTAAAAGTTATATATACAAGCCTTGGTTTTGCTCTTTTGAGAATAGGGTAGGATTGGGGAGAAATCTGTATCTTGGTTTTATGGGAAGGCGTGCGCCAGAAATTGGACCTGCGTGCCCCTGAGAGCTTTTATGCTGATGGTATGTTTATGAAAAGAATCCTGCTATTCTTGCTTTGTCTGGTGAGCGTTTCTGCGGTTGCGCAGGACTGGAATAAGAAAAAGTGCGCCGTGGTGTTAACCTATGACGATGCCCTCAATGTGCACCTGGACCAGGTGGTGCCCGCCCTGGACTCTTTTAACTTGAAAGGCACTTTTTACCTGACCGTGGCGGCCGCACCCTTCGCTAACCGCCTGCCTGCCTGGAAAAAAGTGGCCGCCAACGGGCATGAACTCGCCAACCACACGCTTTTTCACCCTTGTGACGGCACCCGGCCCGGCCGGAGCTTCGTGACCCCCGACTATGACCTGGCCACGTACTCCGTGCGCCGCATCACAGATGAGATCAAGATGACCAACACAGCCTTGGCGGCGCTGGACGGCAAGAAAGAACGCACCTTCGCCTATCCCTGCGGCGACACCCAGATTAACGGCGTGTCTTACCTAGACGGCATAAAGAATGAGTTTGTAGCCGCCCGTGGCGTGCAGAGCGAACTGGTTTCTGGCAAAAACACCAACCTCTACACCATAGGCTCTTACATGATTAATGGCCAAACCGGCGATGAGTTAATTGCGCTGGTGAAAAAGGCCCAGGAGACCAACAGCATGATTGTGTTCCTGTTCCACGGTGTAGGCGGCGAACATTCCCTAAACGTGTCTTTGGCCGCCCACCGCCAGCTGTTGCAATACCTGAAAAAGAACGAAAAACAGATCTGGACCACCACGTTTCTGGAAGCCGCTAAGCACTTGAAGGGCAAAGCCACGGCTAAGAAGTAGGGCGGGGTATTTGGAAGGGGAGCGTTTTAGTTTTGGGAAGGTTCCTTGTTACTTTAGCTCATCCGTGTCCCAGTGTAGTGGGTTATCCTGGATATACTCTGAGATTCTGGCGTAATCTTTTTCATCTCTGATGATATGTTCCCAGTAGTTGCGTTGCCACAATCTTGCTTGAAATGGTGGCCAAGCCTTTGATTTTACGCCTCGGGTGTAATGAACCGTTGTGATAGATTTGAAGGTGCTAATGATAGTACCAACCGTAGGGGCAATCCCTTGTGGTTGCCCTTGTACTGGCAACCCGTACTCAGCCTGCTCTTTGGATTCTGCGGCCTCCACCGCATTTTGGGCAACCACAAGGGTTGCCCCTACTATTTCAATTATGCCATGGAAATGATTGGGCATGAAAACATAGTCATGGAGTACTATAGAATGGAACCGCTCCGGTAGAGACAGCCATTCTTTTTCCACCATTTTCCCGGCCTCATTTAAGACTATCTTGGAATCAGCAATCTTCCCGAACAGGTAAAGTTTATCTTGTGTACATAAGGTTATGAAGTACCTGCCAGCCTGCGTATAATCATAACTCTTGAGCCTGATAGATCTCCGGTGATGCTGAAGTGGGTTATAGGGCATACCTCTATCAATTATAAACCAGTTCCATCTAGCTGTTCTTTTCACTGGCAACTGCACAAGGGCAACCACAAGGGATTGCCCCTACTTCTAAATTGAAAGCTTACTTTTAGCTGCACTTTAGACGTTATATTAGGCCAACAGTTCCCTCGCTTAGGTCAACATATCAAATGTCAATTTTACCATCCATCGCTTAAAACCGTTTCGGGCCTGTTTTTCTAAAAACAGGCCCGAAACGGTTTTACCATATAAAAAGAAATGGTTGGCTTTCTAGGCTTATAATTCAGGACTCAAGACTCAGAACTGTTGCGCATAGCGCAGTAAAACTACAGCAGGTCGTCGCGCTTGTCCTCAGTGACGGTGAGTTGCACAGATTCTACGTTGCGTTCGGTTTTTTCCAGAACCTTGAATTCATACACGCCCTGTATAACCGTGTCACCAATCTCTGGAATACGGCCGAAGATCATGTTGATGTAGCCGCCAACGGTTTCATAGTCTTCGCCTTCGGGCAGCGGGTAGGGGAGGTCATCGTTGGCGTCCTGGATAGAGGCGGCGGTGCTTACTTTAAACTCAAAGTCGCCAATTTTCTCAATGTGCGGCACTTCCTCATCATATTCATCCTGGATCTCGCCTACCAGTTCCTCAATAATATCTTCAATGGTGACAATGCCAGAGGTGCCGCCAAACTCATCAGAGACCACGGCAATATGGTTGCGGTTGCGCTGGAAGTCTTTTAACAGACGGCTTATTTTCTTGGTCTCGGGCACAAAATAGGCTGGGCGCATGAGTCTCTCCAGGCTTACCTGTTCACCGGCCCGCAGCACCACCAGCAAATCTTTCACATACAGGATGCCCACAATATTGTCTATGGTATCACGGTAAATGGGCATGCGGGTGTAGCCTTCGTTGAACACCACCTCAAAGATCTCGTCTTCAGAGGCGTTAAGGTCCAGGGCAATGAGTTTGGTGCGCGGCACCATGATCTGCTTGACCATGCGCTCGTTAAACTCAAACACGTTTTCAATGAGTTCCTGCTGACTACCGCCAATCTCGCCGCTCTCGGCGCTTTGCTCAAACAAAAGCCGAAGCTCTTCTGCGGTGTGGACCTCAGAGCCATGCATGGGGGTAATGCCAATCTGCTTGAGTATGAAATTGGAGAACCCATTCAGCACCCAGATAAAAGGCAGCAGCACGTAATACACAATCCTGAGCGGAATAGCCACGGCCAGGGCAGTGGACTCCGGGCGTTGAATGGCCAGGGATTTAGGCGCCAACTCGCCAAACACAATGTGCAGGACGGTGATCACGGCAAAGGAAATAGGCAGGGCTATTTTGTGGGCCAACACCGGGTCTGGCGCCACGCCTAGGGCGTTCATGATGCCAATGATTACCTCAGATACCACGCCTTCGCCAATCCAACCAAGGCCCAGGGAGGCCAGGGTAATGCCCAACTGGGTGGCGGACAGGTAGGCATCCAGGTGCCCAATCATGTGGTAGGCAATCTTGGCCAGTTGGTTTCCGGCCTGGGCCCGAAGCTCAATCTGCGAAGCCCGTACTTTCACCAAGGCGAACTCGGCGGCCACAAAAAAACCATTCAAAGCAACCAGCAGAATGGTGAGGAGGATATTGAGGAACATAGTTTTAGGCGCCCTTCAGTAGTATAAAAGAGGCGCTTGCATCAAATTTAGTGGTTTATCAGCACTATCAAAGAGATAATGTTCGTTTCCTGTACGGGAATTGCCAGAGAAAGTAAGCCACCTTCCCTTAAGTAAACCAGCCCTTTGGCGCGGTATGTTCGGGTTTACGGGGTATTTATTGTAATTTGCCCTCTCTAACACAGAAGCAAAAAATAAATGACCATAGATTGGAAACGCGCCATTGGGTTGCTGCTGCCGTTGTTCTTACTGCTGGCCGTGGCCCAGGCGCAAGTGCTCAAGCCGGCCTCTTGGAGTTATGACGTCTCTGCCAAAGAAGTAAAGGTAGGCGAAGAGGTAGAGCTTCTTTTCAATGCCAAGATAATCCCAGACTGGTACCTGTACTCCTCAGACTTTGACCCCGAACTGGGTCCTATTGTCACCACCTTCACGTTTCAGAAACACCCTTCCTACGCGCTTGTGGGCAAGATAAAGCCGGTCAACCCCAAAAAGAAGTTTGACCAGATGTGGGGCGGGGAGTACACCTATTTCACCAAAACAGCCCAGTTCAGGCAACGGATAAAAGTGCTGCAGCCCACCCTGGTGGTGAAGGGAAGCTATGAGTACCAGGTGTGCTCAGAGGTGAACGGCCAATGTATTCCCGGCGAAGACGATTTTCAGTTTACCCAAATCATGGTACTGCCGGGCGCCCCTGCCGCTACTCCGGCACAAAACCCTACTACCGACGCTGCCACCACGCCCACGCCCGCTCTTAGCGGAACCACGGCGGCCAGCCCGGCAGCCCCGGCCACTTCCGCCGCCACCACAACGGCTGGTACCACTGTGACCCCAGATTCCGCAGCCGTAGGTACTACTTCTTCCCCAGCCGCTTTCTCAGATTCTTCTGCTACCAGTACTGCCCAACCAGCATCTGCGGCCGCCGTTGTTGCCGCAGATAATACCGCTGGAGTACCTGCGCAGGAAGGCCTTTGGGAGTTTATGATTGGCGCGTTTCTGAGTGGGTTGATTGCCCTGCTCACGCCCTGCGTGTTCCCCATGATTCCCATGACGGTGACGTTCTTTACCGGCGGAAGCGCCAACCGGGCCAATGCCATTATAAAGGCGCTGGTTTACGGCCTTTCCATCATCGCGTTCTATACCCTTATTGGTACGCTGGTAGCCAAACTGGCCGGGCCCGAGGTGGCCAATTTCCTGAGCACGCACTGGATCCCGAACGTGCTGTTCTTTGTGGTGTTTCTGCTCTTCGCCATGGCGTTCCTGGGTATGTTTGAGATCACCCTGCCCCATTGGCTGGTGAACAAAGCTGATGCCCAAGCCGACAAAGGCGGGTACTACGGCGTGTTCTTCATGGCCATTACCTTGGTATTGGTGTCGTTTTCCTGCACCGGCCCTATTGTAGGATCTATTCTGGTGATGTCTGCCGGCGGAGAGACGCTGAAGCCCATTGCCGGGATGTTTGCCTATTCCCTGGCTTTTGCGTTGCCGTTTACCTTGTTTGCTATCTTCCCTAACTGGCTAAGCTCATTGCCAAAATCAGGTGGTTGGCTTAACTCTGTGAAGGTTTGCCTTGGCTTTATTGAACTGGCGCTGGCCCTCAAATTCCTGAGCATCGCTGACCAGGTCTACCATTGGCGTCTGCTGGACCGTGAGGTGTACCTGGCCCTCTGGATCGTGATCTTTACCTTAATGGGTGTGTACCTATTAGGGAAGCTCAAGTTCTCGCATGACTCAGACCTGCCGTACCTGGGCGTGCCGCGCCTGTTACTGGCTATTGCTACCTTCTCATTTGTGGTATACCTGATTCCGGGCATGTTTGGGGCGCCTTTGAAAGCGTTGGCCGGTTACCTGCCGCCGCAGTCCACGCTGGACTTTGACTTATCGGCCAGCCGGGGTGAAGCGGCTGCTACCCCTTCTACGCTTTGTGATACCCCAAAATACGCGGATTACCTGGAGCTACCACATGGGCTGCAGGGGTACTTTGACCTGGAGCAGGCCAAGAAATGTGCCGCCGAGCAGGGCAAGCCCATCTTCATTGACTTTACGGGCCACGGCTGCGTGAACTGCCGCGAGATGGAGGCCAACGTCTGGTCAGACCCGCAGGTACTCAAGCGCCTGCGCGAAGACTACGTGATTGCCGCCCTTTACGTAGATGACAAAACCGAACTGCCCCAAAACGAGTGGTACACCAGCACCTATGACCAGAAGGTGAAAAATACGCTGGGTAAAAAATACGCCGATTACCAGATTACCAAATTCAATGTGAACGCCCAGCCTTATTATGTGCTCATGGATGAAAACGAGAACATGCTGGTGAAGCCGGTGGCCTATGAGAAAAGCGTGCAGAAGTTTGTGGAGTTCCTGGATGCCGGGGTAGCTGCCTACAAGGCCCGCCAGACCGCCCCATAGCCGCACTTGTTTTCCTTTGCCAGCGCGCCTCTGCGTTTTGAGCCTGTTTTTTAGAAAACAGGCTCAAAACGCAGAGGCGCGCTCTTTTTAATTATTTTTGGTAAGTAGCCTCACTTCGTCTTACCTTTCATGCTTCTACCTAACAGTACAAACCCAAAATCCTGCTATGGAGCCTGCTGCCACCCCTGAAACCCTAATCACCAATGATGCCGTTGTGCTGGGGATTCTGGTCATGATTCTTGCCTTTGTGTTCACCACGTCTTCCAGTGACCGGCCATTTTTCCGGAAATTCTATTCAGTGGTGCCTTCCGTTTTGCTATGTTACCTCATTCCCAGCGTGCTGAATTCTATGGGCGTGATCAACGGCGAGAAATCTAACCTCTACTTTGTGGCCTCGCGGTATTTGCTTCCCGCCAGTTTGGTGCTTTTCACCGTTAGCCTTGACCTGAAGGAAATCTGGAAGCTGCGCCACAAGGCAGGCCTTATGTTCATTACCGGCACCGTGGGTATTATGATTGGTGGGCCATTGGCTATTTTGATAGTCTCTTTCTTCGCGCCCAGCGTGGTGGGTGGGGCTGGTCCCGATGCCGTTTGGCGCGGACTTTCTACCATTGCCGGCTCCTGGATTGGCGGCGGGGCCAACCAGTTGGCCATGAAAGAGATATTCAACCCTAGCCCCACCTTGTTTTCGGCTATGATTGCCGTAGACGTGGTTATGGCCAATATCTGGATGGCTCTGTTGCTTTACGGAGTGGGCAAGGTAGACAAAGTGAATGCCTTCTTTAAAGCAGACACTACCGCCGTAACAGAGTTGCAGGACAAAATAGAAGCCTACCGCCTCAGCATCATGCGCATTCCTACGCTCTCAGACACCATGGCCATTGTGGGCGTGGGGTTAGGGGTGACCGGTATTGCCCACTTCTTTGCAGATATTATTGCCCCCTGGATAGAAACCAACGCCCCTTACCTGGAGCAGTACAGCCTTACCTCGGGCTTTTTCTGGCTGGTGGTGCTGGCCACCGCCTTTGGTATTATCCTGTCCTTTACCCGCGCCCGTAAGCTGGAAGGGGTGGGCGCCTCGCGCATTGGCAGCGTGTTCCTTTACATCATGGTGGCCACCATTGGTATGCAGATGAACCTGTTGGCCATTTTCAGCAATCCCGGCCTGTTCCTGGTGGGCTTTATCTGGCTTCTGATCCATGGTGCTTTGCTGGTGATTGTGGGCCGGTTAATCAAGGCGCCGTTCTTCTTCTTTGCCGTGGGCAGCCAAGCGAACGTGGGCGGCGCGGCCTCGGCTTCCATTGTGGCGGGCGCTTTCCATCCGGCCCTGGCCCCGGTGGGTGTATTGCTAGCCATTCTGGGCTACGCCATTGGTACCTACGGCGCCTACCTGAGTGCGCTGGTCATGCAGATAGTAGCCCCGCAATAGCGTTTCGGGCCCGTTTTTAGGAAAACAGGCCCGAAACGCTATTTCTCATAATACTGGTCCCTGAACTCCTGCTTCTGTCTTAGGTATTCGGGGTGGTCTTTGGCCTTAAACCAATACTCCTTGAAAATGGCCGCCGCCTGGGCTTTCTCGTTGGTGAGGGCGTCCTTGGCCTGGGGCAGCACGTCATTGCCTTTGTTGGCGCTCCCCGAGGAATAGGGGTAGGCCAGGCCTTCATTGTTCGCCCCCGGCGTTTCCTCATACTTACGGCCGCTCTTGTGGTTGGCATAGCGCCGGGCCCGGGTAAAGCCCATCTGCAGAAACTTGCGGGCCATGTCAGCACCCACAAACTCATGCCGGCGCAGGTAGTCCTCAAAAAGGGCGTAGATTTTCTGGGCCGAGGCGGTGGCCACCTCCGGGTCTTTGAAACGCCAATGGGGCAGAATCTCGCTTTTGTAGGGCTCAACCAGCAACACGCCCTGTTCGCCTACGCCCACGCGGTACAGCTCGGGGTGCTCCCGGAAATCTACGGTCTTGAAGTCAAGGGAATAATTGAAGCTGTTTTTGGCCATGGTGAATTGACATACGGGAAAGCACCTTCTTTGGGCGTGTTTGCGTATGCGAGGTAAAAACTGTATTTATACCTACTATGAAACGATACCACCTGTTACCCTTATCCCTGCTTCTTTTCTGTATGGGTTTTCTGGCTTCCTGTGACACTACGCCCCGCGAGCGGAAGGAAACCGTGGCCCGCGAAGTAGACCAACTGGATGAACGCGCCGCCGACCTGGCCAACAAAACCAAGAACGAAGCCCGGGAAGTGCGCGAAGCCCTGGCTCGTCGCAAAGCCGAGGAAAAGGAACGCAAAGCCCGCGGTCCGGTACCTGGCAAGCAACTCCAGATGGAAGAAGAACTACTGGGTAACTATAAATACCTATCCAGCGTGTCTGCCGACAGCCTGCGTGACGCCTACGTGTATTTCTTGCAACAAGTGCGCGACCGCAACAAAACCTGGACCATGGAAGACTGGGACTACGCCAACGCCATCTACAAACGCCTCAATGACCGCGAGCGGCAACTCCATGACGATATCATTCTTCGGCATGCCACCAAGATCAAGGCCCTCCAGGCAGAATACGTGGCCCTGGAGAAACGCGCCGACGTGCGGGATTACCAACGGGTAAAGAAAGAGCAAAAACAGCCGTAATTCCTTTAAGGAGGATCACAAAGAGAAATCCCGTTTTGGGCCTGTTTTCTGTAAAACAGGCCCAAAACGGGATTTCTGGTTTTCAAGGTTTACTACTTTTTAGGCGGAAGCAAAAACAGCTTCACTTTTCCTTCCTGGGCAATCAACTTGGCCTGGGGAAATTTGGGTAGCACATCTTTCTCCCGAATCGGCATCATCAGCTCGGGGTGCTCCAGGATACCATTATTGATTAGCAGGAAAACGGTGTCTGCCTTTTGTACGATGCTGGAATCAGCTGATTTATACGGGAGGTAGGTATAGTTTTTAGGCACCTCATAGCCGTAGAAGTATGGGTGCATACGGGCCATCATGGAATCGGTGACCACCACGTGGGTACCAGTGGGGTTGGAAAGGTGCTGGTCAATGATTTGCTTCTGCTCAAAATAATAAGACACCGTGGGTTTGGTTATAAAATACGCCGGTCTGATCAGGCAAACTAATAGCACTGCTGCCAACCCCAGCCAGTGCGGCACCGGACGTCGCCAGAGAAACAGGGCCGTGAAAAATAGCGCAAGAGGTAGGTACATAGTCCACATGGTGCCTTCTGCCAGAACCGTAAAGACCAGAAAAAGACCGGCCAGCAAGGCATACGAAGACCGTTGGCCCCAGGCCCGCTCTACCGCCAGCGCCCCCGCCAGGCAGAAGGCAGGTAGCAAAGGGTGGAACATACGCGGCACCAAAGGCATGGGTTTGTAAAAATCTACAGTGGCCGTCCCGAACCAGATGGGCAGCAGCATGCTTAGGAGGGCCATCAACCAAAAGCTGTGGGTCTTGGCCTGCGCCACCAGCCGGGGCCGGGGCACGCAAAGGAAACATAACGCAATAAACGCCAGCGGAATACCAAGGCCAGAGCCAATGAAAAACAGCAAAGGCTGGTAGGTGAGCCGGGGCAGCAACGTGGCAGATCTGGTGTCCAGATAGGCCTGTTTGGTTTCAACGGTGTTGGTGGCGGCAATGTCCTCAAACCGTTGCCAGGCGTTGCCGGCGTACAGCTTATACAGCAGGAAATACACCCCCAACAGCAATGCCCCAGACAAAATAGCGGCTGCCCAGAAGTGCAGGTTCTCTTTGCGCAGCAGATGGTAGAGAAAGATGACCAGGTAAAAAGGGGCGGCGTAGACAATGGTCTCCTTGGTAAGAAAGGCCAGCAGGTTGAGCACCGCAAACAAAACGCCATAGCCAATTTCTGCTGAAAGGCTGGGGAGTGGCTTTCGGGCCTTGTAAAGCACCAGCAGGCAGGCCGTGGAGAAGAACAGCAGAATATTGTCGGGGTAGAGGTAGTTGACGGTGTTCAGCTGGAAGTAGTAAAAGCCCATGAGCACCAGCGCCCAAGAGGTGGCCACGGGGTGGCTCTTCCGGAAGGTGAGGAAGATGGCCAGGTAGGTGCCCAGCGTGCAGAGCAACGGCCAGAGCGTGGTGGTGTAGACGTTCATGCCCCAGAGCCAGTAGAAGAGGGCCGTGGGCACAAAGACCATGAAGCGGTGGCAGAAAGAGTAATCGTCAAAATGGAAGCCGCCGTGCAGCAATTGGTGCGCGTACAGGCCGTAAGAGAAATCATCGCCGAAGTAAAAGCCCTCGTGCTCCGCAAAAAAGTACAGCAGCGTAAAGCTCACGGTTAGCAGAAACCAGAAGAGCGGACTTTCGCCAAGGCGGCGAAAAAAGGTGAAAGAGGCGGTTACCAACGGGAATTTTGCTTTTGGAAGGCGGAAGTTCGGGAAACGGGTTGGGCAATGCAAGGAAACTAGGTTTTGGTATTTCCCGAAGAAAGCCTGAACTTTAGAACTTGCTTACACTTAAACCGTTGGCGTTTTCGTTAAGGGCATGACGCATCCTATTTAAGAGTGAATACATGAGGGCAATTTTTACGCGTTTCTTCTTTCTTTTTCTGTTGCTGGGCGTTTCCCGGGCTTGGGCCCAGGACATGATTGACACCCGCCTGAGCTATAATTATCTGGATAAGTTTGAGTTTACCGATGAATGGCAGTACCTCACCACCGATATGTACCTGCTCAACGCCGGGCAGTTTTCTAAGGTAATTAATGAACTGGAGCAGGGCACCACCAAAGCCCGCCGCCGCGACTACATCAACCTGGAATCCTTGTTTATCTCGGCGCAGCTCAAGAACGCCAAGCTGTTTGGACAGGATCCCGTGGTGTACCCCCTCTATAACTTTGCCGTGGAGCCGCCTTCCGGCAAGAAAGACTACTCCACCCGCATCTCAGACAACATTGACGCCATCAGGATCATTGACAAGCTACCCCTGGCCGCCGATGAACGCAACATTGACGCCGTCATAGACGCAAAACTGTTCACCTCAGACAGCCGTGAGGTGTTCTTCAACATCATTGCCAACCAGCTTACCAACATTGCGAAGCAGATGACCCCGCAGGCCGCCATGCTTTCTTTGGTAGGGGAGTTTGGCAACCTTATCAGGAATACCGCCATGCGGAAGGAATATAAGTTCAGCTCCACCATTAGGCTGTATGAGGGGCAGAACTTTGACACGCGCCTGCACTCCGTGCGGGTATATGTGTTCGTGCCATCATTTGCCAAGCTGCCGGCCTTGCGTACGCCTAGACTGACGGAGTTGCTGAGCAACAGCCCGCAGGGGTTTGAACGCCAGAAGCTGGAGGCTGCCCTTAACTTCAAGGATTACCCGGTGTTGGTGGTGGCCAACTATAAGTCATTGTACCGCATGGACGCTTTGTCTGGCAGTGAGATTACCACCGAGACCATTGAGAAACGCCGTATACGCATTGAGCAGGCCTACACCGCCGGTCTGGTCACCGATGATGCCTACAAGCAGGAAAAGCTGTTCGTGGAGTTTCTGCGCAACTTCTCTGACCTCAAACAGAACCTCAACAATTACCGCCTCAACTATAAAAACAACAGCCCCGAGGCTAATGCCAAAACGCTGTTCGCGGTGATACAGGACTACAAGCGCCTAAAAACCCTGGCCGGCCAACGGGACCGCGAGTTCGCCCGCAACAGCACCTACCAGCGCATCTTTAAAAATGAGTACCAATCTATTCTGGCCTCTGCCGACGGGTATCTGGAGTCTGACCACAACCTCAAAAACGGGAAAGAGCTGGTGAACACCGTGCTGGACCTGGACCAAGAGCAAAGCAAAGCCATAACGGTGGCGCAACGCGAGAACTACCTGAACAAGCTTTATTCTGTGGAACTGCCCAACCCCCAGTTTATGGCCAGCACCCTGGAGGGCGAGGGTATTTCGCGCCACATGAACCGCCTGGAGACGGCCCAATTCAATGACGTTTACGCCAAAGAGGTAGGCAGATTGAAAGAGGCGCCGCCCACTGAGGACAACATTTCCTTACGGAACGCCTTGCTGGAAAAAGCCAATAACACCAAGTGCCGCAGCTGCCGCGAAGAGGTAAAGCAGGCCGCCCGCCAGTTCAACCAACGCCTGGAAGAGCAAACCCTGGACCGCGAGCGCGAGAAGTACCGCGACTTGCACGCCCAGGCCGAGCGCAAGATCATCCTGTACCTCAAACAAGGCGCTTGCATGGACACTTCTATAAAGACGCAGTTCTCCTCAGAAGGCGCCCTGCCGGCCCACATCCAGCGCATCCAGGAACGCAAAGTAGAACTGACCAAACAGGTGTCTGAATTGGAAGTGCTGGTAAAAGAGCCCGCCCCTGATAGCAAGACCTCTCTGCTTCGGGAGTTTAACCAACGGGTCTTCGGGTTGCTCCGTACCCTGGACCAAGGCTTTGCCGATCTCTGCGCCGCGGAAAAAAGCCTGTGCGGCTGTGAGTAGAGCCAAGGGTTGTAAGATTTAAGACAGAGGCTTTTGACTTCGCCTTGGCTTCCATTTAAAAGAATGCTTTGCCTCAAGGTATATAGGATACTGTTTTAAACCTTTTTTTTAAAAAACAGGCTTAAAACAGAAAAGCCGCCCTTATCCAGGAGCGGCTTTTCTGTTTATAAAAATAAGGAAGGGTAGCTTATGCTAACTGACCATCTAATTTCTGGGCCAAAACGTTCTTAGGAACGGCACCCACTTGCTTGTCTACCACTTGTCCGTTCTTGAAAACCAACAAGGTAGGAATGCTCCGGATACCAAACTTGGCAGAAGTCTGCGGGTTGGCATCTACGTCTACTTTACCAATGATCACGCGGCCTTCATAGTCGCCGGCCAATTCTTCCACTACCGGGCCTACCATGCGGCAAGGGCCGCACCATTCTGCCCAGAAGTCAACCAGCACTGGTTTATCTGAATTGATGATTTCTTCGAAGTTCGCGTCTGTGATTTCTATTGCTTTATTTGCCATGTTAGTAATGCTTGAATTCTTGTATATGGTAAGGTTCACTGTTCAAAAATAGAACCAACTCTTAACTGACAGTAAAGCTACTGATTTTCTGTCATGTGAGTCAATATCCTTAAGGATACCTGTTGTAAGCCTGTTTTCAGAAAAACAGCCCCAAAACAGTAGTATATCTACTGGTTGCAGCTAAAAAAGGTTGGAGCTACACGGGGCTATGCCTCGTGACAGGATGGCATAAGGACTAGTTTCTGGGAATTATGCTAGCAGGATAGGGATTCTCTTGAAAGGAGGTGCCGGGGATGGATTTTTGGGCGGGCCTTAAAAAAGACAAGGCTTTTCTAGTAGAAAGAGGTGGAAGCCAACTTTAAACCGGAAAAGCCAAGAACCCGAAGGTTGAGGCAAAGATAAGGAATTTGGTTGGCATGGCAAAAGGGGATTGAGGAGGATTGCTTCTTTAGGTGTTTCCCTGTGGTCTATTATGGAATAAACTACGGAGAAGTAAACTGCTCCTTAAATATGGTATCCTATTTTAGGGACTTTATGAAGATGTCAAGTTCTTTGGAACGCTGAAATTTCAAGCAATCAAAAATGATGGATTTATTGTAGTCATGATCCTCAAGTTTACTAGGAATCATTTTTCTGGATGCGTCAAGGGCAAGGCTGTCTAATTGTTCATACACTGGTCCAATATTAGCGATATCAAATAAAACGCCTTCCGTGATATCAACTTTGCTTATCTGATTTGCTACAGATTTCCCCAAAGCATGGTTTAAGCATCTGCAAAAGGCCCAATCCTTCCTCCATTGCTGCATTTTCGATACTTCATTTATAGTATCATTGTTGGTATTGCTGCTAAGATCTTTTTTAAAAGTACTTGTATTGGGAGTAGCCGTGCTGTTATCAGCATCAGGCAGTTCTCTTTTTCCCATGCAATCAGGCTTGCACGCAAACAGAAGACCAAAGGAGAGAAGTAAAAGTCTTGCTTTCATCTGCGTTACTTTAATATCCCTTGCTGGTCTGCCCCCTGCTAGACCTAAACAAGATTGTCTCTAAGATACAAGATTTGAGCAGTAACTAGGTAAAGGACTAAGCCTATGGCTTGTTTCCGCCTGTCTCTTCAAAAACAGGAAAGCCCAGCAAAGAAAATCTTCTCAACTGGGCTTTTCTGTTTTTGTTATGGGATGAGCACTAAATGATACTGCAGAGCTATATCAACTGACACGTCGCCACTTCCAACTCCTTCACATTCTGTAAAAACGTTTTAGGATCAATTCTATATTTGCGGCTGAATAACTCTACCGCCAAGCGTTCCCCCGGCTCCGTCAATACTAGCTCTAACTTTTTCTGGCCAGGACTAGCAATAGCCGCTTCTTCCAGACGGTCTATCAGCATGGCGTTGATGTTCCGGATGTCAATGTCCATGCGCACGCCTTTGCTCATTTTCTCGGCTACATCTGAAAGCAATTGCATAGAGAGCGGTTTCAACTCCCATTGGTCTTCAGACTTGTAGCGCAGGGTTACTTTGGCCCTGATGAATAGGTACATGCCCTCTTTCACGTAAGGCGAGAACTTCACGAAGTCTTCGCCAAACAAGGCCAGACCCATGGTGTTGTCATAATCCTCAAGAGAGAAGAGCAGGAATGGGTTGCCGTTTTTACCGGTGCGCACTACTACGTTACTGATGATGCCAGCTACATTTACGTCGCGGTTCTTGAACTCGGCAATGCGGTCCAGGCTACAGGTGCAGTACGAGTCAATTTCCAGCTTGAACTGGTCCAGCGGGTGCCCCGACAAGTAAAAACCAATCACCTCTTTCTCGCGGCGGAGCATTTCGGTCAAGGACCAGGGTTGCACGTCTGGTACTTTGGGTAACGGCATGTCCACGGCGCCACCACCGCCGAACAAGGACTGTTGGGCGGCGTTTTTTTCGGCCTGGAACTGGTTCCCGAAGCGCACGGCCTTTTCAATCAGGTTGATGCTTTCGCCTTCAGGGGTTTCTAAATACTGAGCACGGTGGTAGCGCTCAAACGAGTCAAAGGCACCGGCCTGGGCCAGGCTTTCAAAGGTTTTCTTGTTCACGGCACGCAGGTTCACACGCTTCGCGAAGTCAAAAATATCGGTATAGTTGCCAGTTTTCTCACGCTCTTCAATGATGGCTTCTACGGCGGCCTCGCCGGTGCCTTTCACAGCACCCATCCCGAAACGGATCTGCCCCTGCTGGTTCACGTTGAACTGGTGAATGGATTCGTTCACGTCTGGGCCCAGCACCTGAATCTGTTGCTTGCGCGCTTCCTCAATAAAGAACGTCACCTTCTTGATGTCGTTCATGTTGTGGGTGAGCACCGCAGCCATGTATTCTGCCGGGTAATGCGCCTTGAGGTAACCGGTCTGGTAAGCTACTACAGAGTAAGCGGCGGAGTGCGAGCGGTTGAAGCCGTACTGCGCGAACTTCTCCATCACGTCAAACACCTCAGAGGCGTGCTTGGCCGGGATGTTATGAATCTCCTTGGCACCAGCCACGAATTTCTCGCGCTCCTGGGCCATTTTCTTCATGTCCTTCTTACCCATCGCACGGCGAAGCAAGTCGGCCCCCCCTAGAGAGTAGCCGGCCAAAACCTGCGCCGTCTGCATAATCTGCTCCTGGTACACCATGATTCCATAGGTGTTCTTCAGGAGCGGTTCCAGCAAGATGTGCGGGTATTCCACTTCCTCGCGGCCCTGCTTCCGGTTAATGAAGTTGGGGATGAACTGCATCGGACCCGGACGGTACAAGGCGTTCATGGCAATTAAGTCTTCAATGTTGGTGGGCTTGAGGTCTTTGAGGTACATGCGCATGCCCTCAGACTCAAACTGGAACGTCCCGATGGTATCGCCGCGCTGGTAAAGGGCGTAGGTTTTCTCATCGTCCAGCGGAATGTTGTCAATGTCAATCTCTACGCCATGGTTCCGTTTGATGAGCGCCATAGCGTCCTTTAGAATGGACAGGGTTTTCAGGCCCAAGAAGTCCATCTTCAGCATACCTGCGCTCTCAATTACCTTGCCGTCAAACTGCGTCACCAAGAGGTCTGAGTCCTTGGAGGTAGACACCGGAATGTAATTGGTGATGTCATCTGGCGCGATGATAACGCCCGCGGCGTGAATACCAGTGTTGCGTACCGAGCCTTCCAACTTTTCGGCCAGTTTCAGAACCTTCGCCCGAAGATCATTCCCGTCTCTGATGGAGGCAAGCTCCGGTGATTCTATAAACGCCTTAGCCAGCGTAGTGCCGGGTACCTCTGGGACCATCTTGGCCAGTTCATTGGCCTCAGATAAAGGCAAGTCCATGGCGCGGGCCACGTCTTTGATAGACGATTTAGCGGCCATGGTACCGAAGGTGATAATCTGGGCCACCTGCGTTTTGCCGTACTTGTCTACCACGTAGTCAATCACGCGCTGACGGTTCACGTCGTCAAAGTCAATATCAATATCGGGCATGGACACCCGTTCTGGGTTCAGAAAACGCTCAAACAGCAAGGCGTATTTGATGGGGTCAATGTTGGTAATCCCCACGCAGTAGGCCACGGCAGAACCTGCCGCTGAACCACGGCCCGGACCCACGGCCACGCCCATGCTTCGGCCTTTGTTGATGAAGTCCTGGGTGATGAGGAAATAGCCTGCAAAGCCCATGGTCTCAATAATGCCCAACTCGTAGTTCAGGCGTTCCTCTACCTCTGGGGTAATCTCATGGTAGCGCTTTTTGGCCCCTTCAAACGTTAAGTGGCGCAAGAACAAGTCTGCCGTAGGGTGCTCTGGAGGAAGCGGGAAGTTGGGCAACAGGATATCGCGCTGCAGTTTGGGTGGCGTAATCTTGTCTACAATCTCGTTGGTGTTGTCCACGGCAAACGGCACGTCCGCGAACAGCTGGTTCATCTCGGCCTGAGACTTGAAGAAGAACTGGTCGTTCGGGAAACCGAAACGGTCCTGCGGACGCGGTTTCTGCTGTTCTTCCTCAATGCGGTACAGCATACGGCGCACGTTTTCATCATGGCCATAGGTATTTCTGATGTTGGTCAGCGTGTCATAAATCACCTCGCCGCTACCCGACATCATTCTGAAATACTGCGTTTGGAAATCGCCTACGGGTACGCTTTCCTGCTCACCGGTGTTCACGCACAAGAGAATGTCATGCGCGTTCCAGTCGGTTTGCTCTACGTAGTGTGAGTCATTGGTACAGATGACCTTGACGTTGTACTTGATGGCAAATTTGAGCAACACCTGGTTAACGTCTTCCTGAGACAAACCGGTGCCGTCAATGTTCATGAGGCCGTGGCGCTGAATCTCAATGTAATAATCATCCCCGAACAGGTCTAGCCACCACTTGAGCATTTTCTCCGCTTCCTCTTCGCCTTTCCAGAGAATGGCCTGGGGTAATTCGGCACCGATACAGCAGGAGGTGGCAATGAGGCCTTTGTGGTATTTGACCAGCAATTCCTTGTCAATGCGGGGCCATTTGCTGTAGAGGCCGTCAATGTAAGAGTAGGAGCAGAGCTTGGCCAGGTTCTGGTAGCCTTCCTGGTCTTTGGCCAGCAGCAACTGGTGGTGGCGTACGTCTTTCTGCTCTTTGGTGAAGTTTTTCTGGTGGCGGTCCTGTACCAGATAGAACTCACAGCCCACAATGGGTTTCACGTTGTACTTGTTGGCCTCGGCCACGAAGTTGAACGCCCCAAACATGTTGCCGTGGTCGGTCATGGCAACGGCTTTCATGCCATCGGCCTGGGCCTTTTTCATGAGCCCGCTAATGCTGGCGGCCCCGTCCAGGAGCGAGTATTGGGTATGGGTATGGAGGTGGGAAAAATCTGGCACAGTGGTAAAAAGTCTTGAGTTCTGAGTCTTGAGTCCAGAGTCAGAAATGAACCTGAAACGGACTACGAAGGTACAAAGAAAACAGCAGGAGCAGGGCAGAAAGTTGCCTTGCAAAAACTGTTTTTAGCTTGTTTTCTGAAAATCAGGCCTGAAACGGAAAGAGCAGGAAATTAGACTTTTCTTAAAGCCAAAAGCATTAAACAAGGCATTTTAGAAAGGGGTGAGGCGATGGCCGGGTTGTGCCGTACCTTTGCAGCTTAAACTGGTTAGAAACATGCATTTCTCTTTCAATACTCCCTTAGACAAGTTCCGGACGGTGGCCGTTCTGGAAGGTATTTCTTTCCTGTTGCTGCTCTTTATTGCCATGCCGCTAAAGTACATGGCTGGTATACCAGAGCCCGTAAAATACCTTGGTTGGGCCCATGGTGTGCTGTTTGTGCTGTTTATTGGATTGCTGCTGCAGGTGTGGGTGACTTATAAGTGGTCTTTCTATAAGGTGGTAGTGGCCTTTGTGGCCTCGCTTATTCCCTTTGGTACTTTTATCCTGGACAAGCGCCTGGAAAAGGAAGAAACCCAAAAGTAAAACCCGTCCGCCTTTTTCACGGTTTCGGTTGAATGCCTTTTGGGCGTGCAGGTAGTCTGGCCCCTGTTCTAGGCCTGTTTTTTGAAAAACAGGTCTAAAACAGGGGCTTTCCTTTACCGCATTTGCAGGCGGGCGTAGCTGGGAATGAAATATTTGTCCATGTCGCCTAGCAAGTGCACGCGTAGGCCTTTCACCGTAAAGGGTTCGCCGGTCTGGATGGCGTAGATATTGGTGTCTGTGATGCCCATGCCGTCTACTACCGTTACCAGGCCGCTACCCACCACCTCTACATGGCCGCCTTCGGTGACCAGAATAGCCGTGTCTTCCTCCAAGCCTATGCCAATGCACTCGGGGTTGGTGGCAATGGCTTGGGTCATGCGCACAATGCGGCCCCGGGTCAGGAAGTGGGTGTCAATGGCCACGTTTTTCAGGAACTCCATACCCGTGGTAATCCGCACATCGCCTTTAATGTAGCCGCCTTCAGACTCTCCCTCATAGATCATGGGCGTAGACATGGCGGCGGCCCCGGCGCTGGTGCCGGCAATTATGATATCTGAGTAAACGTAGCGCTCTTTCATGACCTGCAGAATGTCAGTGCCGCCGTATATGGCGGTGAGTTTGAGCTGGTCACCGCCGGTGAACATGATGCCGGCTGCCTCTTTAATGGCCTCTATGTATTCTGGTTTTTTAGCATCTACCCGGGTACGGATGTCTATAATCTTGATGTTGTGGATGCCCAGCTGGTTAAATATTTTGGCATAGTCGCGGGCAGATGCTTCAGGTAAGTCAGAAGCCGTGGGAATAATGGCAATCATGGGATTTTCTCCCTTCAACTCCTCCACAAACCGCTTTAAAATCTGCTCGCTTATGAAATTGATGTTGCGTTCCTTTCCGTCGGGCTGACCCTCCTCTTTGCTTTCTTTGCCCCCAATGGCCAGTAATTTCCCTTTAGGCACCAACCCCCTTACTTTGGGCGGCGGCGGAGGGGAAGGAAGGGCGTTTTTTGCTTTGCTCATGTCTGTCAGGGTAAGAAGTAAACAATTTGGAAGGCACCATAGGGCACTGGAAAGCAGATATACGCGTAATTGAAAGGTCAGATGATAATATAAACGGGGATTGTCTCCATTTGATAATTAATTGCCTCATTTAATGGGAGCAAGAACTGAGGAATAAAGAGGTTGCCACTGCCCGGTTATGCCAGACAGTAGTCACCATCACTTGGGAATCCTGTTTTAAAGGTGTTTTCAGAAAAACGGGCCTGAAACAGCCTTCCTTATCTGAGGAAAAATTCTGCCGAGGTTAACTGTAAGGCCCCTGGCCTCCGTACACCCTTTCAGCTCGTTGGGGCAGTGACAGGCATGGCAGATTCTACTTCTATTTCTTCTCCGTCGCGGTTGGGCGGCATGTTCCGGGCCTTACGGTCCTATAATTACCGGTTGTTCTTTGCGGGACAAGGCGTTTCCTTGATTGGCACCTGGATGCAGCAATTGGCCATGAGCTGGCTGGTGTACCGCCTCACCGACTCGGTGCTGCTGTTGGGGCTGGTGAATTTCTGTAGCCAGATGCCGTCCTTTCTGCTGGGCCCGGTAGCGGGCGTGATCTCAGACCGGTTCAACCGGCACCGAGTGCTGTTGTTAACCCAGGGCCTCTCCATGGTGCAGGCCGGTACGCTAGCCACGCTGGTACTGACAGATCATGTCAATATCCCGCTTATCATGTTTCTGAGCGTTTTCCTGGGCGTGATCAATGCCTTTGACGTGTCGGCCCGGCAGTCTTTTGTGGTAGAACTGGTGGAACACCGTGATGACATGAGCAACGCCATTGCCCTGAACTCGTCTATGTTCAACGGGGCCCGGTTGGTAGGGCCATCGGTGGCGGGGCTGGTGATTGCGGCCGTGGGCGAGGGCATGTGTTTTTTGTTTAACGCTATCAGTTACCTGGCCGTGATTGGGTCTTTGCTAGCCATGCGGCTGCAGCCGGTACTGCAAAAGCCCAAACAAACCCGCGTACTGGAATCCTTGCAAGAGGGCTTTCGGTATGCCTTCGGGTTTGCCCCAATAAGGTCTATTATCCTGCTCATTGCCATGCTTAGCTTGTTTGGGATGCCCTTTAGTGTGCTTATGCCGGTATTTGCCCGTGATGTGCTTGGTGGCGGGGCCAACACGCTGGGCTTTATCATGGGCGCGTCTGGGGTAGGGGCTCTGTCTGGGGCGCTGTACCTGGCTTCCCGCAAGACGGTGCTGGGGCTGGGCCGCCTGATTGTGGGGGCGGCGCTTTTGTTTGGGCTGGGCCTGATTCTGTTTTCCTTTACCCGCACCCTTCCTTTGGCCATGTTGTGCATTTTGCTGGCCGGTTTAGGCATGATGCTCCAGATGGCTTCCTGCAACACCATTCTGCAGACCATTGTAGACGAGGACAAGCGCGGCCGCGTGATGAGTTTTTACTCCATGGCTTTTATGGGCATGGCCCCCTTTGGCAGTCTGTTGGCGGGTTGGGTGGCCGAGCATATTGGGGTGACCTATACCTTGCTGGGGTGCGGGGTACTTTGTGCGCTTAGCGTTATGCCCTTCGCGCTGCAGTTGCCGGCCCTCCGGAAATTGGTGCGGCCCATTTACCAGCGCCTGGGCATCTTGCCCGAGATTGCCACCGGACTGCGGGCGGCCACCCAGCTAACCACCCCACCGGAACAGGATTAAGTAAGCCATTAATTCATCTGCCAGCTGACAACCAATACTGGGTTTTGAGGGTGTTTTTGCCAAAATGGCCCTAAAACAGGAAAGGCCCTCTTTAGTAGCGGGCCTTTCCTGTTTTAAGCTAATGATAGATTATTGCTTTGGTTTCACAATCAGGTTTTCGCCTACCGTCACGTTAAAGTCTGGTTTGTTGTTCCATTCCATGATCTCCTTAATGGTAACCCCATACTTACGGGAGATGGCATACATAGACTCGCCGGGAGCTACCTGGTGGGTGACCACCCCGGTTGCGGTTTTTGCCGCTGGGGCCGAAGCCGGGGCAACTTCCTGGGCAGGGGCTGGGGCCGCTACTACCAGAACCTGTCCTATAGAGATGGCACCGGTGCCTAGGTCATTCCACGTTTGTAGGTCCTGCAGGGTAACGCCGTACTTGCGGGAGATGGCATAAAGGGTTTCCCCGGCCACTACGGTGTGCTCTTTCACGCCGGCAATTGGTTTAGTGGCAGGGGCAGCGGTTGTCTTGGTTGGGGTAGCACCGGTAGTAGGTACGGCTGAAACCTGGCCGGATGGGGCCACCAATACCAGTTCTTTGCCCAGGGCCAAGGGCGCACTGCCATCCAGGTTGTTCCAGGCCAGCAGGTCTTCCATAGAAACGCCGAACTTGCGGGAGATAGCGTACAAGGTTTCACCTTTCTCTACCACATGTGAGGTGGCACCAACTACTGCACCAGCCGTTTCCAGCTCGGCGGTAGCCGGTTCATCTGGGGCTTTGCGCTCCAGGGGAGGGGCAGGCTTGATGGCAACGGCAGTCTTTTTACCCGGATATTGGGCTGCGGCAGTCACCGGGGCGGCTTCCTCTTCTTCTTGGCGGGCTTTCTTCACGTAAGGAGCCACCGTAGTGTCTTCTACTACCACGCTAATGGCTGCTGGCTTGGTAGCGGGAGTTGGTCTGGCCGCGGCTGGCTGCGCAACCGGGGCAGTGTTTTGCGCGATCACTTCCTTAGGGGCCGGCACTGGCTCGCCCTGTACCTGGGGCCTGATTTCCACCGGAATTGATGCCGGGCGCGTTTCCTTCAGCCACACCATACGGCCTGGCTCCAGGCGCTCCTTAGAGGTCATGCGGTTTTTGGCCAACAGCTTTTTCAGTTTAATGCCATACTTCTGAGACACGCTGTGCATGGTTTCGCCTGGCTGGGCCTCATGGTATTCTGGGTTAAGCGTTCTGGAGTTCTTGGCCTGCAGGTAATAGGTTTGACCGGGTACAATAGGGTCATAGGAACTCATGTCATTCACCTCCAGAAACTTGCTGGTGGAAATGTTGCCCTGCAAGGCAAGCATGTCTTTGGTGTCGCCGGGTTGGGCTACAATAGATTTCAGCTCCAGCGGCTGGCCGGTCAGTTTGGCTTTAAGGGTGGCAAAGAAGCCTTTGATGCGGCTAATGCTGTCGTTCGGCTTGGTCACGGTACCTCTTGGTTTGGCGGCCGTTCTACTAGTGGATGATGATTTCCAAACCGGACTGGAGGCCTGGGCTAGCACCGGACGCGGAGCGCCTGACAACTGCGGTACCATTACGGTGTATTCCTTGTCTGAGGGCACCCGGGAGGCTAAGAGCCACTTGTTGTAACGCTCTACCTCGGCGGCATCTGCCTGGGCGGCCATGGCAATCTCGGTGAGGGTCTGGCCTGGAGCGGCTTTTACCGGTTGCAGGGTAAGCACCGGGCTCGGGTTTTTCCCGATGGCGTTTTCATAGGCTACTTTGTGGGCCAGGAACGTGAGCAGATACTTGTTGGTTTGAGACGTCACTTCCATTTTCTTGGCTCCAATGTCTGCCGTTCTGGTCAAGGCCTTGGTGCCGTTAAGCCCCTGGTAATAGGAAAGCAGGGAGTTAAACCAGTTTTTGTAGTAGGCGTTGCTGCGCAAAAGATATTTGGCAGCCCCGCGGCTAGACTCAATAATGTGCTTGCGCTCGTCTACCTGGCTGTTCACCTTAATGCCCAGTTCAGTGGCTGAACCTTCCTTGAACTGCCAGAAACCCACGGCGTTAGACGTAGACACGGCATCAGAGACCAGACCGCTCTCCTGCAACACCAGGTATTTAAAATCAGTGGGTACGCCTTCCTGCTTAAGAGCTTGCTCCACAAACGGGAAATAGGCATCCGCTAGGTCTACCTTCTTCTGGAAATAGGCGGGGTGCTGAAGCAGGGCATCTACCATCTTCTGGATATCGGTCCGGGCGCTTTCTTTTATTTCCAGGTGCAGGTCTGCGAAATAGATGTTATTGGGCACTACCGGGTTTTGGGCACGCGCTACCAAGCATAACAGGCTGAGTAACAGGAGCGAGAAAGATTTTTTCATCTGATGAAAGATAGACGGGTAAAAGAATAGTAGAAAATCTATGTTCTTGTAAAACTGGAATTGCTGCCCTGTAAAGAGCTAAAAGGTAGCCAGTTGTACACAGTTCCACTACAAAGTAGGCGAATTTGGCAGGGAGAAGGAAGGTGCGCGGGGCTAAAATTTATCCACGCGCTTATCCACGGGCTTTTCCACAAGTTGTGGATTACTTTTTACGGGCCACCAAAATCCCATCCCTGATGGGCAGGAGCAGGTTTTCTACCCGCGGGTCTTCGTGCACCTTCTGGTTGAAGGCTAGCATCAGTTCAGTGTCCTTGTCCAGCTTGGGCCTGAACTTCTCCACCACTTTCCCGCTCCAGAGCACGTTGTCGGTGAGAATGAAGCCGCCGGGCCGCACCTGGTCAATGACCAGGTCATAGTACAGGGCGTTGCTTTTCTTGTCGGCGTCAATGAAGACCAAGTCCCACTCTTCGGTGATCGTTGGGATTACCTCAGCCGCCTGACCCAGGTGTAATTGAATCTTTTGTTCCAGACCAGCCTCAGTGATATAGCGGCGCACCAAGTCTTCTAACTCATCGTTCACGTCAATGGTATGCAGCACGCCATCCTCCGTCAACCCTTCGGCCAGGCACAGCGCTGAGTAGCCGGTGTAGGTACCAATCTCCAGAATGCGGCGGGGCTGAATCATCTGAGAGAACATGGCCAACGTGCGCCCCTGCAAGTGCCCCGACAGCATGCGCGGTTTCATCACGTTCAGGTGCGTCTCGCGGTTGAGGCGATGAAGTAGTGGTGATTCAGGAGAGGTATGGGCTTCGGCGTAGGCTTGGAGGTCTGGGTCCAGGAAATCCATGTTCGAGAATTTGAAGATTTGAAGATGAGAAAATTTGAAGATGTCTCTCCTGCAAAGGTACGAGGGGAAAATGAGAAGTGCGGTGCTGGGTGCTATGCGGGGAAGGAGGCTGCGATAATGCCCTACAAAGGCGGAGGGATAGATGGTGCCTGGGCTTTAATACCTTCCTTTTACTCCCGCAAGTTTAGCGGCAGCGTAACTTGTGGGCAGGCATTTAGTGAGTTTAAAAACTCACGTCAGTTTATAAACTGACCCTATTATTACCCACAAGTTACGCTATCGCTAAACTTGCGGGAGGGAGGTTTCCGTTTTGCCTGCCTCCCTAGCACGGGGCCCATAAAAGAAAGACCTCACAGGTTTTAAAAACCTGTAAGGTCTACTTAGAAACAATCAACAATCAACAATCAGCAATCAGCAATCAATTTAGAAGCGCTTGATGGAGCAGCCAATGGTATGGCGTTCAGCGGTGGTGAGGGTGCGGCCGGCCAGAATCCCGTCCAGGGCATTGGCCAGGTAGCGGTCCTTTACATAGGCCTCTGCCTGCGGGTTGTCATCAATGGCGCCTTTGTAGCGCAGGTAAAAACCGTCCTGGGTATTCTGCAGCACAAAGACCTCTGGAGCTTTGGTGGCGCCAAATCTCTTGCTCAATTGCTGGCCTTCGTCCACCAGATACGGGAAGGTGTTGGAAGTAGGCAGGTCTGGTTGGGCTTGGGCCGCTGCGGTTCCTTCCTCCAGGCCAATGTTGGTGTTCACATACACAAAACGCACGCCTTTACCGGCATAGGCCTTGGAAAGGTTCTGCAGGCGGCTGTCGTACAATTTGGCATAAGGGCAATTTACGCTGGTAAATACCACCACCAGCACGGGGGCGTCTTTGAAACTGTTCAGTTCTACAGACTGGTTTTGGGCGTTCTTCAGGGTGAAGTTCTCCACCTTGGCCCCAATGCGGTAACCGCTCTGGGCGAAGGCCGTGCTGCTGAGCAGAAAGGCCAGGAGAAAAGTAAAATATCGGTTCATAGTCTTGGGTTTACGGGGGAAATCAGTTTTAGAGGCAAATCTGCTACTATAGTAGTAACGGGCAAGTAGGTTTCTAAAGTGTTTAGGCCAAAGGCGCCAGCACATAGGTAAGCACAAAATCTGGGTATACAGCATAATGCACCGCGTACCGTTGGTGAAACGTGTCTGTAAGCACCTGTCCTTCAAAAAAGCCGGCCAGTTGCCGCTTAAAATCACTGACCAGCAGCTGCTCCTTGAAAATAAGCTCTTTCTGCTGGTACACTTTGTAGAGCGTTTCCTTCGCGCTCCAGTACAACAGCACCTTCTCCAGGTCACCGTCTGCCGCTTGCAGTTCGGGTTCGTTCAGGAACCTCGGCGCCAGCCGCAGTATCTTCTCGTGTCTTAATTCAATATCTATGCCAACTTGGTCAGAACACGAAACCAGCGCCCCCACCCAAGGCCCTGAGTGCGTCAAGGACACGTGCCAGCCGGCTTCTGAGCAGACGGGCATGCCGGTTTCCTTGCGGTGTAGCAGCAGGGGAGGGGCCGATAGTTTCTCCAGCAACGTGTAGGCCAGCAGCCGGGCACCCAGCCACTCGCGGGTGCGGGATTCAGACTTAAACAGGGGTATTTCATGGCCAGGCCGAAGCGCCAATAAGTGGGCCTGCAACTCCTCTGCGGTTTCCTGCACGTGCCAAAGGCCCAGCACGGTGGTAGGAGACAAATGGGTGAGTTGGTGCAGCGGCATGGAAAGGAATTTACCGGTTGTTGGGCTGTTTTTGGTAAATTTAGGCAAAAATAGCTTCCCTTACTTTTTCAGACACGCCATGGCCAGTCCGTTTCAGGTTCAGAAATTACATACGTTCACCGGCCACCAGGACTGCGTGTACACCCTGGAGCGGGCACCAGAACCCCAGAAATTCTTTTCGGCCGGGGCCGATGGCATGGTGGCCCGCTGGGACCTGACCAAGCCCGAACTGGGTGAACTAGTGGCGCAGGTGAGTTCCAGTGTGTATGCCCTGCGGTACGTGCCGGAGCGCAACTGGCTGTTGATTGGCCATAACTTTAACAGCCTGGAAGTGCTGGACCTGGCGGGCAACGCCATCGTGAAAACCATTCCGCTGCCGTCGGCCGCCATCTTTGACATTCAGTATGCCCATAGCGTAAACCGGACGTTTGTAGCATTAGGTGACGGCTCTTTGGCGGTCATTGATATGGAAAAGCTGGAGGTGGAGAAGGTGATACGGCTCTCTGAGAAAAGCGCCCGTTGCCTGGCCCTGCACCCGCACAAACCCGAGGTGGCCCTGGGCCTGAGCGACCATAGAATTTTGATCCTGGACCTGCACACGCTAGGGGTAAAGCAGGCGTTAGAAGGGCATACAGGATCAGTGTTTACGGTGGCCTACACCCCAGACGGCCGGTACCTGCTCAGCGGCAGCCGAGACGCCCACCTGCGGGTTTGGGAAGTGGAGAATGGGTACCAGGAACACACCAGCATCATTGCTCATCTGTTCACCTTGAACCATATTGCGTTCAGCCCCAACGGGCGGCTTTTTGCCACCTGCAGCATGGATAAATCTATCAAGGTTTGGGATGCCCAGACCATTAAATTATTGAAAGTGATTGACAAAGCCCGGCACGCCGGCCACGGTACCTCTGTCAACAAATTGTTTTGGTCGGCTCACTGGAATCAGTTAGTTTCGTGTAGTGATGACCGCAGCATTGCGGTTTGGGCGTTAACCTTGAAGGAAATATGAAGATTACACCGTTAGAAATCAGACAGAAAACGTTTGAGAAGGCGTTTAGGGGGTTGGACAAAGATGAGGTTCAGGCTTTTTTACTCACGCTTTCCCAGCAGTGGGAAAAGCTGCAGGATGAGAACAAAGACCTTAGAGTGAAGTTGGAGGTGGCCACCCGTGAAGTCCAGAAGCTACGCGAAGTGGAATCTTCTTTATATAAAACCCTCAAGACCGCCGAAGACACCGGTAACAGCATGGTGGAGCAGGCCTCCAAAGCCGCTGACCTGCAGATACGCGAAGCCCAACTGCAGGCCGACCAACTCCTGGATGCCGCCCGCCAGAAGGCCCGCAGCGTGGTAGACAACGCCTACCAGCAAGCCGAAAAAGCCATCTCTGATATGCAGACCGAGGTGAAGCACCTGGAGCAGGATTACCTTCGTCTGGAAGACTATCTGGAGAACATGGTGCGCGACCTGCAGAACATGGCCTCGGATGCGCTGGACAAGGTGGAGAAAACCAAGGCAAAACCAAAAACCTCTATTGGTAGTATCTTATCTAGGGCCGCACAGGCAAAAGTGCAGCGCCCAGACCACGAAAAAGATACACACATGAACGCATTCAATTCAGCTTCTATACAGCCGGTAGCACCTGCCCCTATGCAGAACAGCGCTTCTGCGCATACGTTTACAGACCAACCGCAGGCCTATGAAATTGGCGGTGGTGGCGGTAGCCGCGAGTCTATCCCGTCTACGCCGGGCACCATTCCGCCAGTGCATACGCCTAATCCGGCCCCAGATGTGCACCCAAGAACCCCAGAGGTGGTGCCGCCTAGAATACCCACGCCTTCCATTGAACCGCCGCACAGAGAAGAGCCCAAACCTGATTTGCCGCCTGCCCCAAGCCCTACCCCGGTAGAGCCGCCACAGCCAGAACGAGAGCACCCACTACCAGAGAAGCCAGAGGTACAGCCTCCCGGAACCAGCCAGGCTAAACCGGCCCCGGCTGTAGCCGCTGGCGGAGGGTCTTTCTTTGACGAGATTTAGATCAAAGTTTTATGGGAGAAATCGCGCTGGAGGGCATGGAGTTCTTCGCCTTCCATGGTTTTTATGACGAGGAGCAGAAGATTGGCAACAAGTACGGCGTAGACCTCTACATTCAAACCGACTTGCACGCCGCCGCCGCCTCAGATAACCTGGAAGCGACCGTGAACTATGAGAAGCTTTACAAGCTAGTGCTCCATGAAATGAGCCTTCCGGCCCGCCTTCTAGAACACCTGGGTCACCGCATCATTGAAGGCGTCTTGCAGGAGTTTCCGTTTGTGCAGCAGGTGAAGGTGAGTGTCTCCAAGTTCAACCCCCCGCTGGGTGGTATCTGCCACAAAGCCAAAGTAACACTGGAGAAGCGCCAAAGCCAGTAATATAGCCAAGACTGTTTTGAGCCTGTTTTTCTGAAAACAGCTCTAAAACGCAGAATAGAAAAAGCCTCACCTATTAAAGGTGAGGCTTTTTTGTTGGGGTTGCATGTAAATTAGGTGGAAATTCGAGAGTCATTAAAGCGTGAGTTAACAATCCTTTCTAGCGAACTTTCCTCTCTTAGCCGTAGGGGAAAGGTCGCGACCTGTCCGGTGCGGTTCTGCCAGTAGCCCCGATGCTATATGTAGGTCCTTACAGGTAGAACTGGTATTCTGGTTGTTGGTGAGAACACCAACAACGGCGAACGGATTTGTTCTGAGCTTTCCTCCAATCTCCAAATCTAACCTACTCTCTAGACCAGCGGCCGCGTCCTTTGCCTCGTTTCTGCTCTTTCTCTATATCCTCCTCCAGCTGTTCCTGCCAGTCTTTTTTCTTCTTGTCCTTCCGTTTAAACAGATCCTTCAGCTTTTTGCCGCTTTTCTTGAAGAATTCATCTATGCCTCCGTCATCCTGCGGAATTTCTTCGGTATACACCGGCATGGGCGGCTGGAAAGGCGGACAGTTAAGATAACCCTGCAAATGAGGCGGCAATGGGGAGAAGTGGCTGTAAGCGTAGCGCCTGAAGTCCCGGTCTTTGGCCACGCGTTGGAAGAAATTCCCCCAGATAGGCAAAGCCGTGTTGGCGCCTCCGCCCTGATCCAGGTCCCGGAACCGGATGCGCCGGTCCTCGCCGCCTACCCAGGCCCCAGCCACCAGATCAGGGGTGAAGCCTATAAACCAACCATCAGCGTGCGACTGGGTGGTACCGGTCTTGCCGGCAATATCCATGTTTAGGTTGTAGTCGCGGCGCAGGCGTTTGCCGGTCCCTTCAGAGATCACGCTTTGCAGCATGGGCCTTAATAGGGCCGTGGCCTGGCTGGCCAGCACTTGGCGGCCTTCCCCGTTAGGGTTGGTTTGGTCCAACAACACTTTGCCGTTTCTATCCACTATGCGCAGCAGGTAGCGAGGTTTTACCTGGTAGCCGCCGTTGGCCATGGTGCCGTAAGCCGCCACCATCTCCAGGAGGCTGGCATCGGCGGTGCCTAGGGCCAATGATGGAGTGGCAGGCAGATCTCCGGTAATGCCCACGTTCTTCGCCAGTTGCACAATATTTGGGATGCCTACCTGCATGGCCACGTTCACCGCCACCACGTTCACGCTCTGCGCCAGCGCCCCCTGCATGGAGTAGGCGCCGCCGTACTGGTCATCTGAGTTCTTGGGCGACCAATTCTCATACTCGGGGAACACCAGGCGGTCATTGGCGAAGTAGGAGCAAGGCGCAATGCCCCGGTCCAGGGCCGCCGCAAATACTAACGGCTTAAAAGTAGAGCCTACCTGCCGGCGCGACCGCACGTGGTCATACTGGAAGAAATTGTGATTAATGCCTCCCACCCAGGCCCTAACGTAGCCACTGCGCGGTTCCATGGCCACAAAACCCGCGTTGAGATAGCGCAAATAGTGACGCAAGGAGTCCATGGGGCTGATAGTACGGGAAACCGCGCCGCGCCACCTGAAAATCTCCATGGGCCGGGGAGTGTTAAAAATCTTATCTATCTCCCGGTCACTTAGCCCCGCCGCTTTGTGGCGCTTGTACCGTAGGGATCGTTCCTTGGCGCCTTTCAGGATATCGGGCTGGCCCGCCAAAGGAGAGCTTTTGCCCCAGTGTTTGTCAAAGTCCAGCTGCAAGGCGAACATACGTTGCTTGAGGGCCTGCTCAGCGTGGCGCTGCAGGCGGCTGTCTATGGTGGTGTAAATCTTGAGGCCGTCTTTGTAGAGATTGTAAGGTTCGCCCTCGCGGTTTTCCTGTTGGGCTGCCCATTTGGTCAGTTCGCCGCGTAGTTGCTCCCGGAAATAGGTGGCCAGGCCGCTGTGGTGGGAGTAAGGGTTGTAGCGCAGCTTGAGCGGTTGGCCCTGCAAGCGGGTTTTCTGTTCTGGGGTCAGGTAGTTGTATTTGGCCATCTGGGCCAGTACCACGTTCCGCCTTTGGCGGGCGCGCTCCGGGTTTATTCGGGGGTTGTAGGTGGTGGTGGCCTTGAGCATGCCAATAAGGGTGGCGGCTTCCTCGGTCTTAAGCGAGTCTGCTGAGGTATTGAAAAAGCGACGGGCCGCCGATTCAATGCCATACACGTTACCGCCCATGGGCACGGTGTTCAGGTAAAGCGTCAGGATTTCCTCTTTGGTGTAAATGGCCTCAAAACGGCGGGCCAGAATCACTTCGCGCATCTTGTTCACAGGCATAGACAAAAAGCCCAGGCTTTTGCGCGGGAACAGGTTCTTGGCCAGCTGCTGGCTGAGCGTGCTTCCGCCGCCGGAGCTTTCTTCCTGCATTAAAAGGCTTTTGATGAACACCCGGGCCAGGCTTCGGTAATCCACGCCGTCATGCTCGTAGAAGCGCGCATCTTCAGTGGCTATGAGGGCATCTATGGCGGGCTTGGCAATGTCCTGGAACTTGACGTTGGTCCGGTCCTGGATAAAATAGCGGCCAATAAGCACGCTGTCGGCGGTATAGACCTCAGAGGGCATGTCATTCTGCACGTCTTTGAGCTGGCGCTTGGTGGGCAGCCAGCCAAACAACCCGAAATAAACCGACAGGTAAAACAGGAACAGCACCAGCAACACCGCCATCACGACCTTGCCCAGGACACGCAGCCAGCCCTTCCGGTCCAGCGACCGCCAGTAGGTCACGGTAAACTTAGGCGCATGCCGTGCGCGCCACCGCTGCCAGTGGGTATTGATCCAATCAGAGAAGCTCCCGAAGTAAGAATTAAAAAAGGGCATGCGCTAAGAACGTATAAACAGAGGCAAAGGCTATGCTTACCCAAAGGATACTGGTTAGGTTGCATCGTTTTGGGCCCGTTTTTACTAAAATGGCCGTAAAACAGGAAGACGCAAGCATAGCAAGTAACCAGAAACCAACAGGAAGCAAGCGCTCAAGTATGGCCTAAACGCCAGCCGGTGCCAGGGAAGTATACGCTGTTTTGAGCCTGTTTTCGTGAAAACAAGCCCGAAACGCAAACCACCGCCAGTAAATAAACCAGTGGCAAAAGGCATGCTGCCGCGAAGTGAATCCTTAACTAGAAAAGAAGTATGACCCAGGCGAAGAAGTTTAAATTAAGTGTATTGGACCAATCGCCGGTGAGGGCGGGCGGGACGGCAGAGCAGGCACTGCAGGAAACTTTGCAACTGGCGCAGTTGGCAGACCGCCTGGGCTACACCCGCTTCTGGGTCTCTGAGCACCACAATACGTTGGGTCTGGCCGGCCCGGCGCCCGAGGTACTGATTCCGCATTTGGCGGCCCACACGAAACATTTGCGCATTGGCTCGGGTGGCGTGATGCTGCCCCATTATAGCGCGCTGAAGGTGGCCGAGAATTTCCGGTTGCTGGAAGCCCTATACCCTAACCGCATTGACCTGGGCATTGGCCGGGCTCCCGGCACCGACCGCCGAACTGCCGCCCTGCTCAACCCTTACAACCAGTTCAACGAGCAAGACTTTGTGGACCAGCTCATGGACCTGGACCGCTATCTGCAGGATGGCCTTAACGGGGAAGAGGCCGGCAACGTAAAAGTGACTCCCCGGTCGGCCACCATGCCCGAGCGCTGGCTGCTCAGCTCCAGCGGGCAGAGCGGCGTATTTGCGGCCCACTTCGGAATGGGATTTTCCTTTGCGCACTTCATTAATCCTAACGGCGGCCCCGAGATGATGCACGCCTACCAGACCCGCTTCAGCCCCTCGGCGCTGCTCAAAAAGCCGGCCGGCAACTGCGGGATCTTTGTCCTATGCGCCGATACCCAAGAAAAGGCCGAGGAACTGCAGCTCTCCATGGACATGCTCATGCTGCACATCCGGCAAGGCAAAGCCGGCGGGGTACCATCTTTAGAAACGGCTAAAGCCTTTTATGAAGATTTGGCCCCCGATGAACTGGCCCAGGTGCAATACAACCGCCAGCGCATGGTAGTAGGCACACCAGAAACCGTCAAAGCAAAACTAGATGCCTTGGCAGAGGCCTATAATGTAGACGAGATTGTAGTAGTCACCATCACCTATGACTTTCAGGACCGCCTGCGCAGTTATGAATTATTGGCAGAGGCGTATGAGTTGAAAGGGAATCCTGAGGTTTGAGTATGTTTTGTGTTTTAAGCCCGTTTTCTGGAAAACAGCCTCAAAACTAATCTTCCGCCATTGTTGGGGCTGGTAGGAATTTTTAGCAGACTCAGGACTCAGAACTCAAGACTCAGAACTATTTGTAACCAATTCCTGCAACTTAATGGCATTGAAAGGGGCGTGGCTGCCAATGTCATTGTCAAAATACACATACACGTCTTTCCCTTCCCAGGCCCAGGTGCGGCAATGGGTGGCCCAGTTCTGAAGGGCTTCTTCTGAATAACTGCCGGCATATTTGCCCTCTGGGCCGTGCAGCCGGATATAGACAAAATCTGACGTAACTTCTATAGGCGATTGGTGGCCGGCCAGATCATAGATACAGAAGGCGTGGTTATGTTCCTGCAGCAGTTTGTAAACCTCCTCGTGGTACCAGGTGGGGTCCCTGAACTCAAAGGTATAGCGGTGGTAGGACGGCAGGGCCTTCAGGAAATCCTGAAAGCGGTCCAGGTTCAGGCGCCAGGCCGGAGGTAACTGGAACAGAATGGGGCCCAGTTTCTCTTTTAGTTCCTGTGCGTTACCCAACAACAGCGAAAGGCCCTGCTGCGGGTCTTTGAGTTTCTTCATGTGCGTGATGTAGCGGCTGGCCTTCACGGCAAAAAGGAAGTCTTTGGGCACGCTGGCGTACCAGGCCGCGAAGGTCTCGGCAGTGGGTAATCTGTAAAATGAGTTGTTGATCTCTACCGTCTTGAAATACCGCAGGTAGTACTCTGTGAATTGCTTGGAGGCAATGCCCGCCGGGTAGAAATTGCCCTTCCAGTGGTTGTAATGCCAGCCCGAGGTGCCTATATAAAATTGTCCTTTTTCTTCCATCGCCTAGTTTATACCAGCCAGCGGGGAAGGAGGTTTGGGTAAGCAACGCGTTTTGAGCCTGTTTTTAGGAAAACGGCCTTAAAACAGCCCCACGTCACCTGTTCAGAAAGCGGTAAAAAATATACCCTCCAATCGCGTACAGCACCACGTCCCAAAAGTCTGATGTGTACCGGGGCAGGAACAGCGGGAAGAAAATTTCAAAAGCCAGGGCCACAAACGCCACTGCAAAGGCCACCTGGTATTTAGTGAACCGAACGGCGGGGCCAAAGAGCGCTCGCATGAAAAAGAGGGAAACGGTGAGGATAAGGGGCAAGCAAAGGAGGTCATCCAGGTAATGCCGTACCCAAAAAGCCCTGGGAAAAGAAAGCCAGGCCCAAAGGCGGTGCCCCAGATACATGGCAGCCAAAACCCAGAAGAGAGGCGTAAAGGTGGCCCACTTTAGCCGGCCAGCAGCGCGATGAGCCATAAAATAAAGGACATGATGGCCACAAACGCAATCTGAAAACTAAGCCCAATCCCTTTGTAGAATTTGGTAAAGGCAGAATCTTGCGGGTTTATCTGAATGAAGTCTACGGTAAACCGGGTGCTTTCCTCTGATTTGCGTTGTGCCTGGGCCTTTAAGCGTTCCACGGCGGTGGGGTCCAGCAGTTGGTGGCAATGCTCACACGTGTCTGTGGGATTCCTTTGCCAGACAGACCATTGGGCACAGTGGGGGCATTTCTTGCTGGCTTTCATGGGGGCAAGTTACGCAAATGCTTCTAATTGGGCCTCCAATGGCGGGGAAAGGATGCTGAGGATGAGTTCAATAAGGGTGGGGTTGGCCAGCGGTTCCTGGTGCATAAGGGTGACCAGACCATTTACATCGCCGGCTGCGTTCAGGAGGGGTGCCCCAAAATAACTGTCAATGCCATAAAGGCTCAAGTACTCATCTGTAGGGAAAAGGGATTGGGTCTCCCTGGGGAAATAGCAGATCTCGTGTTTCTGGACTAGCTCACAAGGAGTGCCTGCCAGGGAATAGGTGATCTGCTCAAAGGTTAAGGTACCGTCTACGAGCAGTCCCAGGCTGGTCATTTGCTCTGGTTGTGGTCCTTTGCGGCTGACCAAAATAAATTTGGCCTGTGAATGCTGGTATAGAAAAAGCAGTACGTCCCTTATAAAAGTAGGCTGGTAGTTTTGCTCGGCCAGCGCTACGGCGGTATCTAAAATATTCTTCTCCTCGGCTGACCAGGTAACCTCCAACTTTGAATTCAATAACTCTACCATCGTCCTCTTCCTATAATTTCCCAAGATGTAGCAAAGTTCGTGCCTTTTGTAATATTCTACAAAAAGCATATGAATAAATTTAGTTTGCTACTGTAAGAGTAACGTTGTTAGGGGTTTTAATATTGGAAGACCGGGCACAAGATTATACGAAAGGCCTGCAGAACCCGGGTATTTTTTATCTTTGCCCAAACCCTTGCCACCGTGTATAAAGAACTCCTAAGACCGCTGCTTTTCAAACTTGACCCAGAAAAGGTCCACCACCTTACCACCACCGCATTAAAAAGTGGTTACCAGTTGCCACTGGCCAAGTCTATCAGCCGTAGCCTGTTTCAGGTCACGGACCAGCGGCTGGAGCGCAATGTATTTGGGTTGACCTTCCCCAACCCCGTGGGGCTGGCCGCCGGCTTTGACAAAGACGCTCGCATGATTGATGAGTTCGCGGAGCTGGGTTTCGGGTTTATTGAGATTGGCACGCTTACGCCCAAGGCCCAGGAAGGCAATCCTAAACCACGGTTGTTCCGATTACCGCAAGACGGCGCCATCATCAACCGCATGGGCTTCAACAATGAGGGCGTAGACAAAGCTGTAGAACGACTGCGCGCGCGCAAAAGTAACGTGATCGTAGGCGGCAACATCGGCAAGAATAAGGTCACGCCCAATGAGCAGGCCCTGCAGGATTACCTGTACTGTTTTGACGCGCTCTATGACGTGGTAGATTATTTCGTGGTGAACGTAAGCTCGCCCAACACGCCAGACCTGCGGGCCCTGCAGGAGAAAGAACCGCTGCTGGACCTGTTAAGCAACCTGCAACACCGCAACCAGGGCAAACCCAAACCCAAACCGCTCCTCCTGAAGATCGCCCCAGACCTGAACCAGGCGCAATTAGATGACATTGTGGAAATAGCCGTGCAGACCCAGCTCTCAGGCGTCATTGCCACCAACACCACTATCAGTAGGGCCGGTCTCACCACTTCCTCGGAGCGCATTACCCAGATGGGAGCCGGCGGCCTAAGCGGCAAGCCTTTGACCCATCCTTCTACGGAGGTGGTACGCTACCTGCGCCAGCAACTGCCAGAATCTGTTAGGCTGGTAGGGGTAGGAGGAATAATGACGCCCCAAGATGCGCTGGACAAGCTTTCGGCGGGGGCCGATTTAGTGCAATTGTACACTGGTTTCATTTATGAGGGGCCTGGTTTGATTAAACAGATTAACCAGCGTCTGCTTAGGTAAATACTATATTTTATAAACCATATACAGCCAAAATGTTCAAGACTTATTGAACGGAAAAGTGTAGATTTGAAGTTTGGAGACAGCATGGCAACGAACACATATAAACGGGAAGTAGCGACTGGTCCGCGGCCAAAGAACACGCCCCGCCCGCAGAATGAACCGAAGGGAAGAACCGAGACAAAAGCCCCCAAAGAGCCCAAGGCACCGAGGAAACCCTTCAAGACTCCGCAACTATCTTTCACCTTTTTCAAAGACCGACGGCTGCAGCTGTTCATCGGGTTTTTCTTCCTGCTGTCTTCGCTGTACCTGACCATTGCCTTTGTCTCGTTCCTGTTCACCGGGGCCGCAGACCAGAGCATTGTGGAATCTGTGACTACCGAGGATGTGAAAGCCGCCGGGCTGGAGTCTGAGAACTGGCTAGGTCTGTTTGGCGCCTGGGTGTCAGATTACTTCATTAACCGTTGGTTTGGAGTGGCCTCCTTCTTTTTTGTACCCATCATTTTTTACATAGGCTACCGGATTGTGTTCCGGCGCACCACCATCACCTTCTCGTCAGTGATGACTCTTTGCCTTTTCGGGCTGCTGTGGGGCTGCGTGACTGCCGGGTACTTGGTGCTCATGAACAGCTCGGCTGCTGAGTTTGGCTTTATGAGCGGGGCCATTGGCTATGAGTCTGCGCTGTGGCTCCAGAGCCTGCTGGGCTGGGGAACCGGCCTTCTGCTGGCCTTCGCGCTTATTGCCTTTGTGATGTTCTTCTTCAACATCACTACGCTCAACCGTCCGCGTATTGCCCGACCTTCTGCTGTTCCCGCTGTTGCCGCGGTTGACAGAGCTGAGTCTGGCGTGTACGCTTCACCGTCTATGGCGGGTATGAACCACCTCACCAACCCGTCTGGCACGTTTGCCACCCAGCAAGAGGAGGAGGAAGAGGAAACGGTGTATCCAGCGCCTTTCGCTTTGCAAAATCAGGAAGAGGAGCCAGAGGAAGAAGAGTTTTATGACGAGGACGAACTGCTGGAAGAAGAGGAAGAGCAGGAAGACGAGCTGTTTACCGTTAATGAATTGCCCGTAACCCCTAGAGTAAGTACCCCTTCCTTAGCCCTGGAAGTTGAGCAAGACGAAGACGTGCTGCTGGAAGATGACTTTGTAGACGAGGAGGAAGAGGAAGTAGAATTGGCCATTGCCAAGGCTCCCCTGGAAGAGGAAGCCGATACCTTGGTAAGCGAGAACTATGACCCAACCCTGGACTTACCCCGCTACCAATACCCATCCATTGACTTGCTTACTGATTATGGGGTGGGCAAGGTGCAGGTAACCAAAGAAGAACTGGAAGCCAACAAAGACAAGATTGTAGAGACGCTGGGTAACTATAGCATTGGCATCGCCTCCATTAAAGCCACCATCGGGCCTACCGTGACTCTGTATGAGATCGTACCCGAAGCCGGCGTGCGTATCTCCAAGATCAAGAGTCTGGAAGATGATATTGCCCTGAGTTTGGCTGCCCTGGGTATCCGGATTATTGCCCCCATTCCGGGCAAGGGAACCATTGGTATTGAGGTGCCTAACAAGAAGAAGGAGATGGTGTCCATCAAATCCATCCTAAGCACTGAGAAGTTCATGAAGAGCGAGATGGAACTTCCTATCGCCTTCGGGAAGACCATCACCAATGAGGTGTTTATCACTGACTTAGCTAAAATGCCCCACTTGCTCATGGCAGGTGCTACGGGGCAGGGTAAATCTGTTGGTCTGAACGCTATTTTGACCTCTTTACTCTATAAGCGTCACCCCTCGCAACTCAAGTTTGTGCTGGTAGACCCTAAAAAGGTGGAGCTTTCTTTGTTCAACAAGATTGAGCGCCACTTCCTGGCCAAACTGCCAGATACCGACGAGGCCATCATCACCGATACCAAAAAAGTGGTGAACACGCTCAACTCCCTCTGTATGGAAATGGACCAGCGGTATGACTTATTGAAAGACGCCGGTTGCCGGAACCTCAAAGAGTACAACCTCAAGTTTGTAGAGCGCCGCTTGAACCCCAAGAAGGGTCACAAGTTCATGCCCTACATTGTACTGGTGATTGATGAGTTAGCCGATTTGATGATGACGGCGGGTAAAGAAGTGGAAACGCCTATCGCGCGTCTGGCGCAGCTGGCCCGGGCCATTGGTATTCACTTGGTAGTGGCTACGCAACGTCCATCGGTAAACGTAATCACGGGTATCATCAAGGCCAACTTCCCAGCCCGTATTTCCTTTAAGGTAACGTCTAAGATTGACTCCCGTACCATTCTGGATACCGGCGGCGCCGATCAGTTGATTGGCCAGGGCGATATGTTATTCTCGTTGGGCTCAGACCTGATACGGGTACAGTGCGCGTTCGTAGATACTCCAGAGGTGGACCGCATCTGTGATTTCATTGGCGAACAACAAGGCTATTCAGATGCCTATCTGTTACCTGAGTTTGTAGGCGATGAAAGCGGCAACGATAAAGCCGAATTTGACCCGAGTAACAAAGACGCCATGTTTGAAGAGGCCGCCCGTATTGTGGTCACGCACCAGCAAGGCAGTACCTCTTTGTTACAACGCCGCCTGAAACTGGGCTATAACCGCGCCGGTCGTTTGATTGACCAACTGGAGGCCGCGGGCGTGGTGGGTCCGTTTGAGGGAAGCAAGGCCCGTGAAGTTTTAATTCCAGATGAATACAGTTTGGAACAGTTATTGAATAACATGCAACCATAATGACCAATGTTTGCATTTCATTCAAATAAATAAGAACCCATGAAACGACTATTCTCCCTTCTGCTTGCCTTTTTGATGGTGGCGTCTATTGTCCAGGCCCAGAATACCCAAAAAGACCCGCAGGCCCAGAAGATTCTGGATGCCATGAGCAAGAAGTACCAGGCCATGAACGCCTTTAAAGTTTCTTTTACCCAAACGCTGGAAAGCCCTTCCACCAAGGTAAAGGAGTCTATCAACGGCGACATTACCGTGTCTGGCAATAAATTCAGGTTGGCGGTGGCTGGCCAGGAAATCATCAACAACGGCGCCACTATTTGGACATTCATGAAGAAGGAAAACGAGGTGACCATCTCAGACTTTGACCCTTCAGAGCAGGAAATGACGCCCAACCAGATTTACACGCTTTACCAGAAAGGCTACCGCTACGTGTATGCCGGTGAAGAAAAAGAAGGCGGTGAAGCGGTACACGTGGTAGACCTGACCCCAGATGACCGCGACAACCAGGTGTTTAAGGTGAGGTTGCACATCAGCAAAAAAGATAACTCCATCAAATCCTGGAAGATGTTCCGCAAAAACGGAAACCGCTATACTTACGCCGTGAAGAAGTTTACCCCTAATCCTCCCTTGGAGAACAACTTCTTCGCGTTTGACAAGAGCAAGCACAAAGGAGTAAAAGTGGTAGACCTGCGGTAAAGGCAACTAGCTCTTCAAAAACAGAAAGGCCCTCGCTGGAAAGTGGGGGCCTTTCTGTTTTAGGCCTGTTTTTGCAAAACAGGCCTAAAACAGAAAAATGGATATCGGTTTCCTGACACGTAAAAGGGTGGAGGTCCTTTTGCCTACGGTTCCTGATCTGTAAGTCCGCATACTGAGAAATGCCTTCTAAAAGTCACTGCGTTTTTTAGCCGTTTTCAACAAAACAGGGTAAAAACAGGTTAGATTTGTGGCACCGCTACCAGATACCATTTTCCATGACCAGAGACCAGTTATTTGAGCAGATTCAGCGCAAGCGCTCTTACCTTTGCATAGGGTTAGATACAGATTTGAAGAAAATTCCGCCGCACCTCTTGCAATTTGAAGACCCCATCTTTGAGTTTAACCGCCAGATCATAGAAGCCACCCAAGACCTGTGTGTGGCCTACAAACCCAACATAGCGTTTTATGAGGCCCACGGGCCCAAAGGCTGGGTAAGCCTGGACCGAACGCTGTCTGTGATCCCCGAGGATATTTTTGCCATAGCTGATGCCAAGCGCGGCGACATAGGCAATACCTCTGACCTGTACGCCCGGGCCTTTTTTGAGGAAATGGATTTTGATTCCCTTACGGTGGCCCCTTACATGGGCGTAGATTCCGTAACACCGTTCCTGCAGTTCCCTAATAAATGGGTAATTCTGTTGGCGCTTACCTCTAACCCCGGCCATGATGATTTCCAGCTGTTGAGTGTGGTGTCTGAGGGGAAATCTTATTTCCTGTTTGAGAAAGTACTCAAAGACAGCCAGAAATGGGGATCTCCCGATAATATGATGTACGTGATTGGCGCCACCCGCCACGACTATATTGAGCGGGTGCGCGAGATAGCCCCTGACCATTTCCTGCTGGTGCCCGGCGTGGGCGCCCAGGGCGGAAGCCTGGAGGAAATCTCCCGCTACGGCATGAACCGCCAGTGTGGTCTGTTGGTGAATTCGGCCCGCCAGATCATCTATGCCTCCCAGGGCGAGGATTTCGCGGAAAAAGCCCGCGCCGCCGCCCTACAAGTGCAGCAGGAGATGGAGCGGTACCTTCACGAGTACCTGCCTGCCTAGAAGTAACCGTAGCCTGCGGTAACAGCGTTTTGAGCCTGTTTTTCAGAAAACGGCCTTAAAACAGAAACAGCCTTTCCCGGTCCCTTGCGTAGAAGCACAGGATACGAGAAAGGCTGTTCCTGCTTTTATGAAAGAAGATTTCCTTCACTACGTCTGGCGCCATCAATACTTCCTAAAAGACCACTTGTGCACCACTGCAGGGGAGGAAGTAGTAGTCCTGCACCCGGGTTTCTACAACCGGGCAGATGCCGGACCAGACTTTTCGGGCGCCCGCCTCCTGGTGGGCCAAACGGAATGGGTAGGCAGCGTGGAACTGCATCTGCTGGCTTCTGACTGGCGCCGGCACCGGCACCAACAAGACGGCAAATACAACCAGGTGGTATTGCATGTGGTGTGGGAGGAAGATGAGAAAGTGCAGAGGGAGGAAGGGTCTGAAATGCCTACGCTGGAGCTGCGTGGTAGAGTGGATTTACCTTTGCAGGCCCGTTACCAGGAACTGCTCTGGAGCCAGGAGGAAATTCCTTGCGCCGGGCAGGCGTCCGTTGTGAACCCCGTCTACAAATCTGCCATGATGGATAAGACCCTGCTGGAAAGGCTGGAACAAAAGGCAGATCTGGTACTGGAGCGGTTCACTCAAACCCGGCAGGACTGGGAAAGCACGGTGTACCAGACCATGGCGGCGGGCTTCGGGTTCAAGATCAACCAACAAGGCTTTACCCAACTTACCCAATTGGTACCGTTGAGGCTCGTTACCCGTTACCGGCACTCCCCGTCGCAACTGGAAGCCTTAATTTACGGTCAGGCCGGTTTGTTGGGTGCGCCAGACCACAGGGATGCCTATTTACAAAATCTGGCTTTGGAGCACTACTACCTCACTCAGAAACATAGTTTGCCTGCTCCCTTGCCCCAAAGCGCCTGGAATTACCTGAGGCTCAGGCCTGCTAATTTCCCAGCGGTACGGGTAGGGCAGTGGTTGGCGGTGCTGCAGGCGCACCATCATCTCTGGGCAGACCTGGTGGCGTGTGAATCCTTAGAGGAATTTTTAATTTATTTCAGGCATTCCCCGCCTTTGTATTGGCAGCAACACTATGCACCCGGCAAAACGGCGGCGCAACCACACCAAAGAATTGGGGAGGAAAGTATTCAGGGGTTATTGATCAATATAGTAGGCCCACTGCTAATGACCTACAGCCGCCTCCAGGACAATGTCGGGTCCCAGGAAAAGGCGGTGGCCTTGTTGGAAAACCTTCCCAAAGAGCAGAATAAAATCACCCGCCTGTTTGCGGGCCTGGGCTTCCCGCACACCTGCGCCGCTGACTCCCAGGCCTTGTTGGGCCTATACCAAAACTACTGTGCTCCCAAGAAATGCTTACATTGCAGCATCGGGCACCGCCTGCTGAAACAGAACCAATCACCCGCATGAACCTGCTGAACTGGCTGCATCTTCCTTTCTTCTTTCTGTTGGTTTATCTCCTCTGGTCCCAGGCCCGGCAAAACCAGGTATTACGGCGGTTCTTTTGGCCCGCGCTGTTGCTTAAATTGACAGCTGGCGTGTTGCTGGGATATATCTACCAGAAGTATTTTGGCGGAGGGGATATGTGGTTGTTCCATCAACAAGCAAGTGCGGTTAAGGCAGCAGCCCAGGAAGATCCAAATCAATACATACGGTTACTGCTTTTCAATGAGGTAGGAGAAATGCCCATTGGGTTCTCCCGATGGCCGGGCTATTCCAATTCCTTTTTCTTTATTAAACTGCTCAGCCTTCTCCATTTCCTGACCGGAAGCTCTTTTTTAGGCAGTGGATTATATCTCTCCTTGTTTAGTTTCTGGGGATGTTGGTATCTAATAGACAAGTTGCAACGTTACTTTCCAGCGTATGGCACCGGAGCAATTATTGCATTTCTGTTTTTCCCCTCAGTAGTTTTCTGGACGAGTGGCGTTTCCAAAGACAGTGTGTTTATGGGAAGCCTCTGCCTTACAATAGGGTTGGTGCTGCAACTAAGTAAGACCGAAGAAAAAGTAGTCAGACTTCGCAATTGTATCCTTCTGATAGCTAGCGTGTATCTTCTCTGGAAAATCAAGTTTTTTCTGGCTGTGGTAATTTTAGTGCTCCTTTTTACCTGGCTATTGATGCTATGGTTAACTAAGCAGGTAAATTGGTTGCAGCCGAAGGGCAGGCAACTACTAGCTTGGGGAGCGTTACTGGCAATAGGCACCTTTGTGGCCTCCTTTGCGCACCCCACCTTCAACCTGGATTTTTTTGCGCGGCATATTGTTTGGAATTACAGGAACCTGCTGGCAAAATCTGATCCAACTAAACCACTGTTGCTGTTACGGGGCCTAGAGGAAAATCTCTGGTCGGTTGTCAAGCACGCGCCTGAGGCGGTGTTCCAAATGGTATTCCGGCCGTTTGTCTGGGAACCGGCGCCCTTGTTCTACAAGATGGCTGGGGTGGAAAATTTACTTTTACTGGTACTGGTCCTCGTAACTATACTTTTCCTTTTGTACAAAAGGCAATGGCCCCGCCTGCCGGGATTTCTGGCCATATTGCTCGCATTCTTTTTCATTGGGGCGGTGCTCATATCGCTGCCCACGCCTAATCTGGGTACACTTTTTAGGTACCGGGCACCTTTGCTGCCGTTTTTCCTAATGGTGGTGCTCACTTGGGGACCCTGGCAGATGTGGTTCAATGGGCTAATCAGGCGGCGGGGCTAACCTATTCCGTTTTCTTTACCTATTTTTGCAGGCTGTTCTGTTTTAAGCCCATTTTTTCAAAAACAGGTTCAAAACGCAGATCATTTTCCCTATGGAGGGAAAAACTCAGGGTCTTTTACTTTAAAGGAATCAGGCCATGTAACTATTTAACCCGAAGAAGATTATGCAGAATCCTGTAATTATATTAGGTGCCCAAGAACTAGGTGTGTTGGCGTTAGACGCCTTCCAGAGCAATGACGTGGTAGTGTATTGTTTCCTGGATGACCAGGTAGCGCTGCAACAGAAAGAAGTGAATGAAATCACAGTGATGGGTAACACCGAGGATGAGAAGATCCTGAAGCTGCTGGGCAAGAAATGCGACGTGTTTGTGGCCGCTGAGGACATGGCCGCCCGTAAGAGCCTAGTGAAAATGCTGAAAGAAGACTACCAGGTGGTACCGGTGAACGCCATTCATAAATTCAGCTATGTGTCTGAGCACGCCTGGCTGGGCCATGGTAACTTCATCCAAGCGGGGGCTATTGTGAATGCCAACGCCAAGATCGGTGAGAATTGCCTCATCGGGTCCAGAGCGGTAGTAGACGCCCACGCGGTGCTGGAAGACAACGTGCAGTTAGGCCCTGGTGCCATGATCAATCCGGGCGTGACCGTAGCCGAAGGAGCCTTTATTGGAACCGGGGCAGTAATAGTCTCCGGGGTGAAAATTGGCAAGAACGCCCGTGTAGGGGCTGGCGCCGTGGTAATCGCCGATGTTCCAGCCAAGCAAACCGTTTTCGGAAATCCGGCCAAGGCCGTTTAGGTTTTTAGATCCAAGACATAAGACACAAGATTTAGGCCTAGTGAAATCTTGAAATATCAAGACTCAGAACTTAGGGCCAGCGACTCAGAACTGACAAAGGTCATTTTCTGTTTACAGGCTGTTTTCTGTAAATTCGCACCAAAACAAAAACGCTGGTGTTTCCAGAATTAGCACATCAGCATATTAACAAATTAGCACATTAACTACACTTAGTCTGAAACTAAGCACGTATGAAAACCTACAGTATCTTACTCTATTACCACTACACCAAGATTGAAGACCCGGAGCTTTTCCGCGAGGAGCATCATTTGCTATGCTTGAAGCTGAACCTGCTGGGCCGCATCATTGTCGCGCCCGAAGGGTTGAACGGAACCGTTTCGGGCTTGACCGAGGATTGTGAGGCCTATATGGCCGCCGTAAAAGCTGATCCCCGTTTTGAGGGCATTGACTTTAAGGTAGACTACGCAGATGCCCACGCCTTCACCAAACTGCACGTGCGCCATAAGCCCGAGATTGTGCATGCGGGCCTCCGTAACATTGACCCCACCGAGCGCACCGGCGTGCATTTGTCACCTACGGAGTTTCGGGATATGAAAGACCAGGACGATGTGGTGGTGCTGGATGTGCGCTCTGACTATGAGCACAGCATGGGCAAGTTCAAGAACGCCGTTACGCTGGACATTGAGAACTTCCGGGAGTTCCCGGAGAAGATAGATGAGCTCAAGGAAAAGTACGAAGGCAAGAAAATCCTGACCTACTGCACCGGCGGCATCAAGTGCGAGAAAGCCAGCGCCTTTTTGCTGGAAAAGGGGTTCGAGAACGTGTACCAGTTGCACGGCGGCATCATCAAATACGGCATGGAAGCCGGTGGCGAAGACTTTGAAGGCAAGTGCTACGTGTTTGACAACCGCGTGGCCGTAGACGTGAATACCGTGAACCCGGTGGTCATCTCCCGGTGCCACGTGTGTGAAACGCCTTCGGCCAGGATGGTGAACTGCGCCAATCCGCACTGTAACCTGCACGTGCCCATTTGCGAGAGCTGCGGCACCAAAATGGACGGCGCCTGCTCTACCACCTGTCAGGAACATCCAGACAAACGGCCGTATGACGGCACCGGTTATTACCAGAAGAACACCAACGGCTACAACCCGTACAAAGGTCTGAACCGCCGCAAGACGGAGCAGCCCAAGGCCCTGTAGCGAGAAAGATATATTCCTTGAAAAAGCGCCACGAGTTGCCTGCCGGCAGCAGGAGTGGCGCTTTTCTGCTTACTCAGGTCAGGAAAGCCTGGTCTGTTTTCATTGTTCCACCTAGCACCTTACCACTATGGCCCGCATTCCGGAGTCTGAATTAATCCTGAACCCAGACGGTAGCATCTACCATCTTAACCTGCTGCCTGAGCAGATCTCTGACACCATCATCACCGTAGGTGACCAGGACCGCGTGGCCCGGGTGAGCCGTCACTTTGATTCCATAGAAGTGCAGGTGGCCAAGCGCGAGTTCGTGACCCATACCGGGTATTACAAAGGCAAGCGCATTTCGGTGGTATCTACGGGCATAGGTACAGACAACATTGACATTGTGTTCAATGAGCTGGACGCGCTGGTGAACATTGATTTCGTGAGCCGCGAGGCCCTGGAGCAGGAAGACCGCATTTCCCTGAAAATAGTGCGTATTGGTACTTCGGGCTCTTTGCAGGAAGACGTGCCGCTGGGGGCCCACCTAGCCACCGAGTACTCCCTGGGCCTGGACACCCTCATGCAGTTTTACCCACTCATGGAGACCGGTTATGAGACTGAGATAGCGGTCAACCTGCAGTTAGCCTTAGGTATGGGCTTTTTGCCTTACTGTGCCAAAGGCTCTGACCTGTTGCGCGAGCAACTAGGTTTTGACATGATTCACGGCAACACGGTTACCTGTCCTGGCTTCTATGGCCCGCAGGGTAGATTGCTTCGGCTGCAGCCCAAGATTGAAAACGTAATCCAGAAACTGAGCAATTTTAGGTTTGAAGACGTGCGGCTGACCAACTTTGAGATGGAAACGGCCGGTATGTATAGCCTGGGTCGCTTGTTGGGCCATGAGGTACTGTCCTTAAACGCGATAGTTGCCAACCGCATCACCAACCAGTTTGCCGCCAACCATGAAGAGGTAATTGATGACCTGATTTTAAAGGTGCTTAACAGAATTTAAGCAAATAGACTTTGCTTTAGTAAAAATGCCCCGGTGGAGAGACCGGGGCATTTTGTTTTGTATGGGCTAGGCCTGCATAGAGCCAGGAAAGTAATTAAAAGAATTCCACCCCCAAAATAGAAGAGGTAGGCAAAGAGGCGCCAGATTTAAGGGAAGTGAATTCCTTGTCGGCTTGCCAGATGGTGGTCTGCATTCTAAGTACTTCGCCAGAGGCCACCTGAAACGTGATCTCTACCTTTCCGTGGTAGCCATTGCCCAGCAGGCTGGCCCGTTCCAGGTCATGCAGGCGTTTCTTCCGGGCGTCTTGGTCTGGAAGCACATCCTGGGTACTGAATTGAAGCTCCGGAATGATTTCTTTTTCCACCAAAGGGTATGACGATGCGGTATTTTCCAAAACGAGTTAATTAGGGTAAATGAAAAATTATTTGATATTCCCTTAAAACGACAGTCAACGTAATTCAGCTATCTGTTAAATAAAAAAACTGCCTTAAAAGTCTGGTTTAAGGCAGTTTTTAGAAAAACAGGCTAGAAACAGCCTACAATGTTAAAAGGAATTCCAGGGTATCTACCCCGTCTGCATAATCACTTACCGCGGGACATTGGGCCTGGCCAAACGCGAAGCTTTTCTCCCAAACGCCTTCCTTGGAAACCACGCACTGCAGCTTCTCCTGCACCTGCTCCAGCTTCTCCCTTAGGTCTTGGTCATTCACGTAGGTTTCATAGAACAGCACCGAGATAGGGGAGACCAGTTGTTTGCTTTCGGTGACCATCAAAAAGCCGTTGTCCAGGTGCGGCACGCCGTTCACCAGCAGGATAGACTTGTTGTAGTCATAGTTGTTGCGGTATTTGTGGTGGTCTACCACGTCTTTCTTGTATTCCAGGGCCTCAAAGAAGGGCGTGAAATCATAGCCTTCGGGCACGTAGGCTTTGGCCACGTTGCGGCAGCCCAAACCGTAGTAACGCAGGATGTCATCGCCTAAGGCGGAAAGCTCTTCCTTGGTTTCCTGACCGGTAAGCACAGCCACGCTGGTGCGGTTTTTTCTGATGATGTGCGGCCGCTTGGCAAAGTAGTACTCAAAGTAACGGGCGGTGTTGTCTGAGCCGGTGGCGATGATGGCGTCAGATTCCTTGAGCATGGGCACAAACTGTACCTGCGTGCCAAAGCGGTCGTCCAGCTCAATCAATTTGTCTAGGAGATGTTTCACTAAAAACGGGTCATCTGAACTAGGCTTGGCCAGCAGAATATGGCCCGAGAGCAAGATGCACAAGGCATCATGGAAACCCACCGCCGGAATGTTGCCGGCCATGACTACACCTACTTTCTTAGGGTTGGGTTGCGTTTCAGGGATGTCATATTGGGCTACCCAGTTCTCCAGTTGCTCTGGCTGCAGCATGTGGGCAATGCCGTCCAAGGCCGCCGAAACATTTGGTAGGTCAAAGAAGTTATTGTGCTGCCCGGCCCGTCTGGCCAGGTACTCGGGTTCCTCCTGGGGTAAATGCCGTAAATAATCGCCTAATTTGATGAATGCGGAAAGTCTATTTTTGAAAGATAGCATGAAGGAGTAACAGTGGAAACGTGAGAAACGTTTGATACAATGCGCGCTAAGTATTACTTTTGCCCGCGGAATGGCGTACCGGTTGCCGGTGCAAAATTACTAAAAAGAAACAGGAGATACGATTATGGCGATAATGATAACGGATGAGTGTATCAACTGCGGCGCATGTGAGCCGGAGTGCCCCAACACGGCTATCTACGAAGGTGGTGTGCAGTGGACCTGGGGAGATGGTACCTCTCTGACCAAAGTAGAGATTGACGGCGGCGAAACCGTAGACGGCAAAGCGCCCCAGCCCCCCATCTCAGATGAATTCTACTACATTGTCTCAGACAAGTGCACCGAGTGCGTTGGTTTCCACGAGGAACCCCAGTGCGCCGCCGTGTGCCCGGTTGACTGCTGCGTTGATGACCCAGACTACCGTGAGGCCGAGGAAGACCTGTTGGCCAAGAAAGAGTGGCTGCACGCTGCCAGCTAATAGGCTCGTTAATACAAGTAAAAGAGTAAAAGCCCGCCCTCTAGCGGGCTTTTCTTATGTATAGCTACGCGTTATATGGAGTTGCCAACTGTTTAGAAAGAAACCGCTAATCTGTTTTGGGCCTGTTTTCTTAAAAACACCCCTAAAACGCACCACTCCTCCAGACTATCTTCCAAGAACTAAGGGCGCACATCCTGTAATTTGCTATTTTTGCAGCTTCATGTCACAGGAGCAGTACGGGCAACCGGTAGCACCTGAGCCCATTAACCCATTAGCACATTATCCAAGATGTCAATTCCTAAAACATATAACCCCAAAGAAGTAGAAGACAAGTGGTACGCCACCTGGCTGGAACGCGGCTTCTTCAAGTCAAAACCCAATCCTAAGAAAGAGCCTTACACCGTAGTCATTCCGCCGCCCAACGTGACGGGGGTGCTGCACATGGGGCACATGCTTAACAACACCATCCAGGACGTGCTGGTGCGCCGCGCGCGTATGCAGGGCAAGGAAGCCTGCTGGGTACCAGGCACCGACCACGCCTCTATCGCCACCGAGGCCAGAGTAGTGGCCATGCTCAAGGAGAAAGGCATCAACAAAAGTGACCTCACCCGTGAGGAATTCCTGCAATACGCCTTTGAGTGGAAGGAAAAATACGGCGGCATTATCCTGGAGCAGCTCAAGAAACTGGGCGCCTCCTGTGACTGGGACCGTACCCGCTTCACCATGGAGCCAGATTTGACGGCAGCCGTGATTGAAGTGTTTGTGGACCTGTACCGCAAAGGCCAGATTTACCGCGGCGTGCGCATGGTGAACTGGGACCCCCAGGGCCTTACCGCCCTCTCAGACGAGGAAGTGAATTTTAAGCAGGTGAACGGCAAGCTGTATTACCTTCGCTACGGCATTGAAGGCTCAGACGAGGTGCTCACCGTGGCCACCAAACGCCCCGAAACCATCATGGGTGACGTGGCCATCTGCGTGCACCCCGAAGACGAGCGCTACAAGCATTTGGCCGGCAAGAAAGCCATTATTCCATTAGTGAACCGTGCTATTCCCATCATCTTTGACGAGTACGTCGACCGCGAGTTCGGGACGGGGGTATTGAAGGTGACCCCGGCGCATGATATCAATGACTATGAGTTGGGCCAGAAGCACAACTTGCCTAGCATTGACGTGTTGAACGACAACGGTACCATCCATGAACGCGCCGGCCTGTACGTGGGCGAGGACCGCTTTGTGGTGCGTAAGAAAATCACGAAAGAGCTGGAGGCCAAAGGTCTGCTGGAGAAGGTAGAGGACTCCGTTTCTAACGTTGGTTTCTCTGAGCGTACCGATGCCGTGATTGAGCCGAAGCTCTCCATGCAGTGGTGGTGCAAGATGGACCAGATGGCCAAGCCGGCCCTGGAGAATGTCATGAATGACACCATCAAGTTGCACCCGCCCAAGTTCAAGAACATGTATCGTTCCTGGATGGAGAACGTGCATGACTGGTGTATCTCTCGTCAGCTGTGGTGGGGTCAGCAGATTCCGGCCTATTACCTGCCAGACGGCACGTTTGTGGTAGCTCGCACCGCCGAGGAAGCCTTAGAGGAAGCCCGTGTCAAGACCAACAATCCGCAGCTGCAGTTAACAGATTTGCGTCAGGACGAAGATGTGCTGGATACCTGGTTCTCTTCCTGGCTGTGGCCCATCTCGGTGTTTGACGGTTTCAAGGACCCAGACAACGAGGACATCCTGTATTATTACCCCACCAATGACCTGGTAACCGCCCCTGAGATTCTGTTCTTCTGGGTGGCCCGTATGATCATGGCCGGGTATGAGTTCCGTAAGGAGCTGCCGTTCCGGAACGTGTACCTCACCGGTATTGTGCGTGACGCGCAGGGCCGCAAGATGTCCAAGTCGTTGGGCAACTCCCCGGACCCGCTCGTGCTTATTGAGCAGTACGGCGCCGATGGCGTGCGCGCGGGCATGCTCTTCAGCTCACCGGCGGGCAATGACTTGTTGTTTGACGAGAAACTCTGCGAGCAGGGCCGTAACTTCAGCAACAAGATCTGGAACGCCTTTAGGCTCATCAACGGCTGGGAAGTAGACGAGACCCTGCCAAACCCGAACGAGAAAGCCATTAAGTGGTTTGACTCCAAGTTCAATGAGGCCCTTAACGTGCTGGAAGACCACTTTGAGAAGTTCCGGATCTCAGATGCTCTGCTCACGGTCTATAAATTGGTGTGGGACGATTTCTGCTCGTATTACCTGGAGATGATCAAACCGGCCTTCGGGTCACCAATTGATCCTGAAACGCTGCAGACCACGTACGGCTACCTGGAGAAACTCATGAAGGTGTTGCACCCATTCATGCCGTTCATCACCGAGGAGATCTGGAACAGCATGAAAGAGCGTACGGCAAAAGATTGCCTGGTGGTAGCATCATGGCCAGAGAAAGGCCGCATTGACGCCGATCTGCTCAAGCAGACCGAGTACGTGCTTACCGTGGTGGGCCAAATCAGGAACGTGCGTAACAGCAAGAACCTTTCGCCGGCCAAAAAGCTGGCCCTGCACGTGCGCATGGTAGACGGCAAGAACGCCATTGCCGGGTATGAGACCCTGGTAGGCAAACTGGCCAACCTCTCTGAGATTCAGGAAACCGACCAGCAACTGGACAACGCCCTTTCTTTTGTGGTAGACAGCTCTGAGTTCTTCATCCCGATGGAGGGCACCATTGACGCCGCCGCCGAGCGGGAACGTATTCTCAAGGAACTGGACTATACCAAAGGCTTCCTGGCCAGCGTGGAGAAAAAACTGAGCAACGAGCGCTTCGTGGCCGGCGCCCCAGAGGCCGTCCTCACCGCGGAACGCAAAAAGCAGTCAGACGCTGAGGCTAAAATCGCAGCGCTGGAGCAAAGTCTGTCGGCCTTGCCGATGGAATAGGGATTGTTCATATAATTACATAAAAAGGGGCTGCTCCATTTGGAGCAGCCCCTTTTTCGTTTTAAGCCTGTTTTTCTGAAAACTGCCTCAAAACGTTACATAGTGTACGAGTCCAGGCGGGTCCAGGTGACGGCGCCGTTTTTCACGGTGTAACGGAGGATCATGTGACCGCCGTTGTGTCCGTCTTCAAAGTAGGCAAGGGCGTAGTGGTCGTTCAAAATCCGAATGTCCCGAATGGCCATGGTGCCGCCCACGGAACCAGAGGCGTTCAGCACGGTTTTCTGCTTGCGCATAAGGTCGTTCATCAAATCCGCTTCGGGGTTTTTGAGGCCCTGGCGTTTGAGGCGGGCAATATCTGCCTCGCTCAGGCTGCCCAGTTCGTCTTCAAATTGGGTAGAGGCCGGGGGAATGATTCTTTCCTCTTCTTCCTGAAGGGTATCACCCATCTCTGGCTGAGTAGACTGGGTGGGCATGTAGGCGGTGTCTACCTGCGTAACATGGGTATAGCGCCGTACCTGTTGTTCCAGGCTGGTGATTTTCTCGTTGGCCATGGTGAGCTCGCTTTCAGCCTGGCTTTGCTTCCAGTAAAAGAAGATGGCCAGGAATAAAAGAAAGGCAAGTAAGATCAGAAATAATGCGTTTTTCATAGGTGTGTTACGTGAAGGGGCATTAATGTGCCGCGGCAAGATAAGGCTTTTACTATATTCTGCCGGGGCAGGTTCTGTAATTCCTGTTTTAAGCCTGTTTTTAAGAAAACAGGCTTAAAACAGGCCAACAAAAAAGCCTCCCCAAAAAAGGAGAGGCTTTCTCACGTGGAACAGCCAAGGCTTATCCCAAATTTCAAATCTTCGAATTAAATAGCGGTGTTAGGATCAAAGCCTTCCAGGTAATCGGCTACGCGGCGCACGAACATACCGCCCAATGAACCATCTACCACGCGGTGGTCATAGGAGTGCGACAGGAACATGAACTGCCGGATGCCTATCAAGTCACCTTCTGGCGTTTCAATGACCGCTGGCTTCTTCTTAATGGCGCCAACGGCCATAATAGCCACCTGCGGCTGCATGATGATAGGCGTACCCATCACATTGCCAAAAGAGCCCACGTTAGAAACGGTGTAGGTAGGGTCAGCCAGATCAGCTGGGGTTAGTTTATTGATGCGGGCGCGGTTGGCCAGATCATTCAGGCGCTTGGAGATGCCGTTGAGGTTCATCTGATCAGCGTTGTGAATCACGGGCACAATCAGGTTACCGCTTGGCAGGGCCACGGCCACACCAATGTTGATGTCACGCTTCTTAATGATGCGGTCGCCGTCTACGCTCACGTTGATCATTGGGAAGTCCTTAATGGCCTTCACAATGGCTTCAATGAAGATAGGGGTGAAGGTCAGGTTCTCGCCTTCGCGCTTCTTATAAGAATCTTTGTTTTTGTTGCGCCAGTTCACAATGTTGGTCACGTCTGCTTCCACAAACGAGGTCACGTGCGGAGAGATGCGCTTGCTGTCTACCATGCGTTGCGAGATCATCTTACGCATGCGGTCCATCTCAATTATCTCCACGTTACCGCTGTAAGACTGGGCCGGGGCTGGTATTGGAGCAGCGGCAGGCGCAGGTGCTGCCTGTTGCGGCGCGGCCTGCGGGGCCGGCGCTTGTGGCTGCGCGGCGGCTGGTTGAGCTGCCGCAGGAGCGTTTCCGCTTTGGCGGTTGGCCACGTATTCCAGAATGTCTTTCTTGGTCACGCGTCCCTCATTGCCGGTGCCGGGTACAAACTCCAGTTCCTGCATGGTAATGCCTTCCTCGCGGGCAATATTCATTACCAGCGGGGAGTAGAAACGGCCGGAGGCGGGTTGTTCCAGACGTTGTGAGGTTTGGGCTGTGGCCTGGGGTGCCTCGGCGGGGTGAGCGGCGGGTTGGGTGGTAGGCTGGGCAGCAGGGGCAGCCTGTTCAGTAGCCGGAGCGGCAGAAGGCTGGTCATCGCCACCGGTGCTGATGATGGCAATAGGGGCGCCTACGGCTACCACCTGTCCTTCCTGTACCAGGATCTCTTTCAATACACCGGCTTGAATGGCGGGCACTTCGGTGTCCACTTTGTCGGTGGCCACTTCCAGCACAGATTCGTCCTGCTCAATGGTGTCGCCAACTTGCTTCAACCATTTAAGCACGGTACCTTCCATAATACTCTCGCCCATTTTGGGCATCACCATTTCTACAAGGGCCATATTGTCAGTAGTTCAGTTATCAGTTTAGCGCACCCAGAAAACAGGTTTTCTGGGCGGGTTAAAAACGAAAGGTACTCAGTTCTATGCAAGGTACATAAAAACAGAAAAAGGATTTCTGTTATCTGCCTTCAGATTTGGGTAACCTAACCGTTGTTAGGCAAAATTAGAAAATTTTGGTTATCCCGCCACGTGGGCAGGTAAACTTTGCCGCACCAGGTTCAAGACCTGCAAGGCCGTGTACTCTATATTGAGCAGGCGGGTTTTGTTGTAGCTTATTTTGCGGGCCACGGTTTGGTGGGCATCTGCGTAGGCAATCCAGATGGTGCCCACAGGCTTTTCGGGGGTGCCGCCGTCTGGCCCGGCAATACCGCTGGTGGCAATACCAATATCTGTCTGCAGTAACTGGCGAACGCCCTGGGCCATGGCCTTCACGGTTTCCTCGCTTACGGCGCCGTGCTGGCCCAGCAGTTCCTCGGAAACACCCAACTGTTTTGTCTTCACGGCATTACTGTAGGCCACCACGCTGCCCGTAAAATAGGCCGAGCTGCCGGGTACGCTGGTAATTTTGTGGGCCACCAAGCCGCCGGTGCAGCTTTCTGCCGTGGCCAGGGTCAGGTTCCTGGCTTTCAGCTGCTGACCGATGGCTTCTTCCAAAGAGACTTCGCCGTAGGCGAAAATAGCGTCTGGGATAAGCTTGGTTACTTTGTCAACCTGTTCCTGCAGTTGGGTTTCCAGGTCATGCACGCCATCTGAGAGGCCAGTCAGGCGCAAGCGCACGCCGGCCAGGTAAGGGAGGTAGGCTAGTTTCAGGTTTTCGGGGAGGTTGTCTTCCCAGTCGGCAATGGCCTCTGCCAGGAAAGACTCGCCTACGCCAATGGTCTGGATGATCTTATGGATGATCTTAGGAAGGCTGAATTGCTGTTGCAGGCGGGGCAAGACCGTGTCTGTGACCATGCGCTTCATCTCAAAGGGCACACCGGGCATAGAGATGACCAAGGCACCTTGGGTTTCAAACAACATGCCGGGCGCGGTGCCCAGGGGATTCCGGATGGGGGTACAGGTAGCTGGCAGGAACGCCTGCTGCCGGTTGACCTCCAGCATAGGCCGGTTGTATTTCCTGAAAATGACTTCTACATCGTCTAAGGACGGCTGGTGCAATTGCAATTCCGTGTTAAAGTACTCGGCCAGCGTGTGTTTGGTCAGGTCATCTTTGGTGGGCCCCAGTCCGCCGGTCATGAGAATGACCTGGGCGCGGGAGAGGGCTTGAGTGAGGGCGTCTTTGATGGCCTTCGGGTTATCAGAGATGCTGGTGATCTGCCGAACCCTAACCCCAATAAGGCCCAGTTCCTGACCCAGCCAGGCGCTGTTAGTGTCAATCACCTGGCCATACAGTAGCTCATCGCCTATGGTAATGATTTCTGCCGATATTTCTTTTTCCATTTATTTGGCTTGATTTATGCGTAGACGGTACAGACACGTATTCCCTCAAATGTAATAAACATGTACGCACCTATGAAGAAACTACTCTCTTCTTACTTTGTTTTAACCGGACTCTTGCTAATAGGCCTTTCTGGTTGTACGGCCAGCCAGATTCAACAGACCATGGACGGCGTCATGCAGACCACCGGCCAGTCAGGATCCCTTACCCAGTCTGAGGTAAACATGGGTCTGAAACAGGCTTTGTCTCAAGGTATTAACAAAGGCGCTACCCAGGCTGCCCAGACCGATGGCTTCTACAAAAACAGCCTTATCAGAATCCCTTTCCCTCCGGATGTGAAGAAGGTGGAAAACACGCTACGGTCAGTTGGGCTGGGCTCTGAGGTAGACAAGTTTATCCTGAGCCTGAACCGCGGCGCCGAAGACGCTGCCAAAAGTGCAGCCCCTATCTTCTTGAACGCCATCAAGCAGCTCACCTTTAGTGATGTCTGGAACATTCTGCGCGGCGAGAAAGATGCCGCCACCCAGTACCTGAAACGCACCACTACCTCGCAGTTGACCACGGCGTTCAGCCCCATCATGAAGCAGAGCCTGGACCGCGTGAACGCCACTAAGTATTATTCAGAACTGGTGAACCGCTACAACAAAATTCCGGTGGTGCAGAAAGTGAACCCAGACCTGGAGTCTTACGCTACCCAGAAAGCCATTGATGGGCTATTTACCTTGGTAGCCCAGGAAGAAGCCAACATCAGAGAGAACCCTATTGCCCGCACCACTGAACTGTTGAAGCGGGTGTTTGGCTCCAGATAACAAGTAACCTAATTATAGCAAAAGGCTGACCGTCCTACCTGCAGGTGGACGGTCAGCCTTTTTTGTTGAAGGGCCTAAGGCAAGTTTGCGTGGGCAAAAGGTACCAGTATCTTTTGTATAGTCTCATATAGGTTGTAATTCAGGCTCAGTTCTTTAAATCATGGTTTTGAATTTTCTTATTCCAAGACACAGGACAGAGGGGTTGCTGGTTTTGACCATTTTTTGAAAAAATAGGCTAAAAACGGGCAAACTTTATGAAGCAATGAGCGGTAAAAGGCAGGGAGTTCTTTTTTGCCGCTTAACCATGACATATTCTAAACTGCCGTACCATCGGCTGGAAAATAAAGCTGACTTAGATATTCTACTGGAAGACATTGGCGATGCCCGCATTGTCATGCTGGGTGAGGCCTCCCACGGAACCTCAGAATACTATGGCTGGCGCACCGCCATTTCTAAGCGCCTTATTGAGGAGAAAGGCTTTACGTTTATTGCCGTGGAAGGCGACTGGCCCGACTGTTTTCAGGTGAATAAATTTGTGAAGGGCCTCTGCAAACCCGGCACCAAGGTCTCTGACGTGCTCAAGAACTTTAACCGTTGGCCTACCTGGATGTGGGGTAACTGGGAAGTAGCTGCGCTGGTAGAATGGCTAAAGGAACACAATGACCGGCCTAATACCAGTTCTGCGGGTTTTTATGGCCTAGATGTCTACAGCCTGTGGGACTCTCTTAACCGCATCATGAAGTACCTGGAGCAGAAAGACGGCAAAGCGGTAAAGGCCGCCAAGGAAGCCTTCAAGTGCTTTGAGCCCTACAGTTCAGACCCACAGGAATATGCCCGCGCCGTAGCCTACGTCTCTGAAGATTGCGAGGACGAGGTGCTGGCCATGCTGCAGGAACTGGGCAAACGGGAGCAAAGCGAGCCCAAGAACTCTGAAGCCCTGTTTGACGCCGAGCAGAACGCCCTGGTGGCCGTGAATGCCGAGCGCTATTACAAGGCCATGATACGAGGCGGCGGAAGCTCCTGGAACGTGCGTGATGAGCACATGATGGAGACGTTGAACCGCCTGCTGGAATTCCATGGCCCAGACTCCAAAGCCATTATCTGGGAACACAATACCCACATAGGCGATGCCCGTTTCACAGACATGGCCCGTGCCGGGATGGTGAACATTGGGCAACTGGCCCGTGAGCAGTACGGCCGGGAAAGTGTGTACCTGGCGGGCTTTGGGTCTTATGAAGGTTCCGTGATTGCCGGTGACTCTTGGGGGGCTCCCATGAAAAAGATGGATGTGCCGCCGGCCCGCAAGGGCTCCTGGGAAGAATGGCTCCATAGCCTGGGCGCCACTGACAAGCTCCTGTTATCACGGGAACTGCGGGAGGTAGAAGAACTTCGCCAGCAGATTGCCCACCGGGCCATTGGCGTGGTCTATGACCCTAACCGTGAGGCCTACGGCAACTATGTACCCACCATCATCCCAGAGCGGTATGATGCCTTCCTGTACCTGGATGAGACCGAGGCCCTACGCCCGTTCATCGTCAAAACCAAAGAGAAAGAACCACCAGAAATGTACCCAGCCAATGAGTAGTCTGGAACAATAATTAAAACAGAAAAGCCACCGCTTGCGGTGGCTTTTCTGTTTTGGGTCTGTTTTTAGTAAATCGGTCTCTAAACGTTCAGAGGCATTTAGTGCTTACGACCGCTGAGTTTTCTTGTAATGATACTCATTGATAGGCAGTTGCTCGTCGCAGAAGCTGTATTCATGGGGTACGTTAGAGCCGATGAGGACCAGGCGGTTCTGGCGGTTCTTTTCCAGGTGTTCCAGGTACCAGGCCACGCCGGCCTGGTCCAGGTTGGTAGTGGGTTCGTCTAAAAGCAGGAGCGGGGTATCCGTATAGAGGGCCAGGCCTAGTTTGAGGCGCTGGCGCATGCCGGAGGAGAAATCGCGCACCAGCTTATGCTTGGCGGCCTGTAGTTGCAGCAGGTCTGGGAGTTGTTCTGCGGTGATACCACGCAGGGCCTTAAAGCGGGTATGGAACTGAATCATCTCCACCAGGGTGAACTCCTCCAGAAGGTCCTGGTAAGGGGCAGCCATGGAAAGGTGACGATAAAGCTGTTCTACCGGAATATTCTTCCCGCCAAGAGTGTAGGAAACGGTGCCTTCAGAAGGAAGCTGAAACCCACTGATAATGGAAAGTAAAGTGGATTTCCCGGACCCGTTGTGCCCTAGCACGGCGTAGGCCTTGCCAGAGACGAACTCAAAGGACAGATTCCGGAAAATCCACTCGTAATTGAAACGCTTGCCTAAAGAGGAAAGCTTAATCTGCATCTCTCTGGTAGCCTTTAATAATGCCACGGCCCGAGTTACGCACGAAATTCACAATCTCATCACGCTCGGCACTAGGGGAAAGGTCCAGCTCAATCTTGTCTACGGCAGAAGCTGTGTTCAGGCCACTCATGAACAGGATGCGGTAAATCTGCTGGATATCAGTGATCTGCTCATTGGAGAAACCTCTTCGGCGCAAGCCAATAGAGTTTACCCCGGCGTAAGAAAGCGGCTCACGGGCGGCCTTGATGAACGGAGGCACGTCTTTGCGCACCAGAGAACCACCTGAGACCATGGCGTGGGCGCCAATGCTCACAAACTGGTGCACTGCCGAGGTGCCGCCAATAAATACATGGTCATGGATCACAATATGGCCAGCCAATTGTACCCCGTTGGCTACAATCACGTTGTTTCCAATAATACAGTCATGGGCCACGTGCACATAAGCCATAATCAGGCAGTTGTTGCCAATGGCGGTGGTATTTTTATCTAAGGCCGTACCGCGGTTCAGGGTCACGCACTCTCTAATGATGGTGTTGTCACCAATGGTCACGGTAGAAGGTTCGCCTTTGTACTTAAGATCCTGGGGTGGGGCAGAGATCACCGCGCCCGGGAAAATCTGGCAGTTCTTGCCAATACGAGCGCCTTCCATGATGGTCACGTTAGGGCCAATCCAGGTTCCTTCGCCAATTTCCACGTCTTTAGAGATGGTGGTAAAGGGCTCAATCACCACGTTGGTGGCAATTTTAGCTTCGGGGTGGATGTATGCTAGCGGTTGGTTCATGCGTCTTTTCTTACAATGCTGGCAGACATCTCTGCTTCCATTACCAATTGACCCGCCACATAGGCCTGGCCCTGCATTTTAGCAATACCGCGCTTGATAGGCGCCAATAGCTCACATTTGAAAACAATGGTGTCACCGGGCATTACCTTACGGCGGAACCGGCATTTATCTATCCCCAGAAAGTAGGTCCAGTAGTTCTCTGGATCTGGCACGGTGCTCAATACCAGAATACCGCCCGTCTGGGCCATGGCCTCAATCTGCACCACACCCGGTAAAACGGGGTTGCCCGGGAAGTGGCCCTGAAAGAATTGCTCGTTCATGGTCACGTTCTTGATACCGGTCACGGTGGTTTCATCCAGGTGGATGATCTTGTCTATGAACACAAATGGGTACCGGTGCGGAAGCGTCTGCATGATGCGGTTGATGTCCATGACCGGAGTCTTCTTGGGATCATACACCGGCACGTTCTTCACCGAGGAATCCTTGATGTATTTCTTGATTTTTTTAGCAAACGCCACGTTAGACGCGTGCCCAGGGCGTGCAGCCAGAATCTGTCCTTTCAACGGACGGCCTACAAGGGCCAGGTCACCAATCAGGTCAAGGAGTTTATGGCGGGCAGGCTCATTCTTGTAGCGCAGGTCCACGTTGTTGAGGATACCTTCGCTCTTTACTTCCACCTTAGGTTTCTTGAGCAGGTCAGAGAGGTAATCAAGCTCATTTTCCTCTACCACGCGGTCTACTACCACAATGGCGTTGCTCAGGTCTCCGCCCTTGATCAGGTTCTGCTTGTAGAGCATCTCCAGCTCATGCAGGAAACAGAAGGTACGGCAGGAAGCTATCTCGTCTTTAAACTGGGTGAGGTCTGTAAGGGAGGCGTGCTGGCTACCCAGTACCGGTGAGTGGTAATCTACCATCACGGTTACGCGGTAATTGTCCAGGGGCAGGATCGCGATCTCGGTTTCGCGGGCGCCATCGCGGAACATGATCTCCTCCGGAACCTCAAAGAAGTTACGCAGGGCATTCTGTTCTTCCAGGCCCACCTCTAGCAGAGGGTTCACGAACAAGATAGAGGAACCGTCCATGATAGGAGGCTCAGGACCGTCAATCTGGATAAGCACGTTGTCTATCTCCAACCCTACTAGCGCGGCCAGTACGTGCTCCACGGTGTTCACCCGGGCGCCGTTCTGTTCAATAGTAGTGCCCCGGGAAAGGTCCACCACATTGTCTACATCAGCGTCTACAATGGGCTGCTCCGGCAAATCAATGCGCTGGAACTTGTATCCGTGGTTGATGGGAGCGGGTAAAAACGTCATGTTTGACACCACCCCGGTATGCAATCCAATACCAGATACCGTCACCGGCGCCTTAATGGTATGCTGTTTATCGTTCATGAAGCACTAGATAGGTAAAGAGGGCCCAAAGTTAACGCTTTTCTCTGAGTTCGTCTACCTGTTTCTGCAACTCGGGTAGTTTCCGGAAGACGGCCATGGCCCTGAGGTTCTGTTTATAGTCAAAAGCGGGGGCGCCCTGCACAAACGTGCCCTCTTCCTTAATGTCTTTGGAGATGCCTGATTTAGCGCCTACTATGGTTTTATTAGCGATTTTCACGTGGCCAACCACGCCTACTTGGCCGGCAATGGTGCAGTAGTCGCCTACTTTAGAAGAACCGGCAAAAGCGGTCTGGGCGGCTACCACGGTATGCTTGCCTATTTCTACGTTATGGGCCACCTGCACCAAGTTATCAATCTTAGAGCCGGTGCCAATGAGCGTAGAGCCCATGGTGGCGCAGTCTACGGTGGTGTTGGCGCCAATGCGGACATGGTCACCCAATACCACATTGCCCGTCTGCGGAATAGCCTTGTAAGAGCCGTCTTTCTGCGGCGCAAATCCGAAACCGTCGCTACCAATCACGCAGCCGGCGTTGAGGGTGCAGTGGCTGCCTATCACGCTGTCTGGGTAAATTTTCACGCCCGCGTAAATGACCGTATTGTCACCAATGGTCACGTTGTCGCCAATGTAGGCGTGGGGGTAAATGTGCACCCCTTCGCCAATGCGGCAATTTTTACCAATATAGGAAAAGGCCCCACGGTAATGGCGGCCACCAATGGTGGAGTTCTGACCGATGAAGCAGGGCTCTTCCACGCCTTCGCGCGAAGCGGCCACCGCCTGCTGGTAAATCTCCAGCAAGGTAGAGAAAGAGGAGTAAGGATCTTCTACCTGAATAAGGTTGGTAGAAATGGGCTGCTTTACCTCCAGGTTCTTGGACACGATCACGGCTGTGGCGCCGGTGGTGTACAGATAAGGCTCGTATTTGGTGTTAGACAGGAAAGAAAGTGCACCCGGGGTACCTTCCTCAATTTTAGCCAGCCGGCTTACCGTGGCGTTTCCATCTCCCACTACCTGCCCCTGGAGCAAATCAGCAATTTGTTGAACCGTAAATTCCATGGGGCAAAGTTACAGAAACAATTTTTAACCGGTGGTATTCTGGGCGGTATCTACCCGGTGACCAACTGCTTTACAGAGGCAACGGACACCGCAAATGAGTGGTGATCGGTTTAGGGCAGTTTTCAGAAAAACGGCTTTAAAACGTATTTGCCGTCAAAAGCGGAAGTAACAGAAATTTCTGAGCTAGTCTTTGATTTGTGTTTTGGGCCTGTTTTCCTGAAAACGGCCTTAAAACAGGAGAGCCTGCTCTACCTTTCTGGATGTCCTCAGAAGATTAGAATGATTACTTGGGTCACCTTCCGTTACGACTCCTTCAGCCACTCCAAAGCCGCTTGCTTGTCTGCAAAGGACCTGACCTGCAGATGAAGACCTGCCCGGGCCTGGGCCTCCTCCATTTTTTGTTCCCGGTACTGGTCTGAGGTAGTGATGCGGGCAATTTTGGTTAGGCGGGTACCTAGCAGGCTGTAGGCAATTTCCTGCATCACCTCTAAGAAGGCGGGGTCTATAATGTTCATTTCCTGGTGGCTGGAGTCCAGGAACAGCTTCTTGATATCATAGTCTTTGATGGCCTTGACCATTTCCTGGAACGCTCCCTTTATCTCTTCCAGAGTGAACAGAGACGTATCTGGCCAGTCCAGGTACAGGATATCTGTGGCCGGGTCATATTCAAGTTGGAGGAGAGTATGCTGCAAAATATCCATATGCGGGGTGACAGTTCAATGACCAATGCGCAATCGGCCTTAATCCTTGGCCGGTTGTACGAAAGGAGGCGCCAATGTTTCGCGTAAACGCCTGTTTTCTGTAAACGGCATATAAAGGGAAAATCTTGTATGGCCCTAGTGGCAAGTGTTGGGTTTGCCCCACGGAAACCGGTGCATAGGAAGTGATGTACGCTGCTCAACTGCTTAGGTGCCAAGGCTGTCAATTAAGTAAATAGGAGGTAAAAGGAAGCCAAAGCTGCCATGAGGCTAACCCATGAATTCACCTAACTATTAAGGATTTGTTAAAAGGGCCAATTCCTTTACCAGCTGTTTTGGAACTACGTATTTATTATATCGCAAGGCGTAGAAAGTATGACATGCACCGTAAAATACGGTTAGGACCCAGCGAATATTTCCATGGACCTGATGCGGTAGCAAGAACCGTAACAGGAGAAGGAGCGGCGCCAAAAAAGTACCGCGCGCCCTTAAAGGATAGGTGAAGTAAGTAGGAAGCAGCCCTGTAAGAACCTCTGCTGGTTCAGGCGCTTCAGTTAGTAGGTTTTTTTCCTGAATACCCGGTTCCCAGCCCGGTAGTGATTTCGTGGTCCACTAAGGCAACTCCCCGAAGCCTTGCATCAAGACCATGATTTTTTGCAAACAGATGTATTAGAAAAACAGGTGATCCGGTTTCCATGGTCACCTAACCCATGAAGCTATGAAACGATTAAACTATTTGGCAGTACTGTCCAGCTTGGTGGTATTTCTACTGGGATTTGGCAACCTAGCCCTTGCGCAAGACGTGAGGTTGCCAGAGATCAAGGTAATGGCCGTTAATTACAAATACCTGAATGCGGCAGACAGTTCAGAGGTGTCTGAACCCGTGAAGGCGCTGAGACGGGAAGCGGCGGCCTATGATATCAGAACGTCCAGCATGTATGAAGATGAGTATGATAACTACTCTATCTCCTTTGAGATTCCGGAGGGGAAAATCCTGGCCACCTATGATGAGAACGGAAAGCTGCTGCGCACCGCCGAGAAATTCAAAAACATTGCCTTGCCTGCCGTTGTGGCCAAAACCTTAACCAATAAGTACCCAGGCTGGAAAATATCAAAAGACGTGTACCTGGTGAGTTACAATGAGCCAAGAGGGGCCAAAAAGAAATATAAGATTACCCTTGAAAACGGCGATAAAAGAATGAAAGTGAAAACAGATGAAAAAGGGCAAATCCTTTAATAAGGAAGCCCATAAAAAAAGAGCCGCTTTATATTTAAGCGGCTCTTTTTTTTGGGCTAATCCATGGCAAGGCTTCCGGGGCTTAGGCCTGGTTTAGGCATGTTTTGGGAAAAACGGCCTCAAAACGTACCTGCCCTTTCTTTGGTCTATTTAAGTGTCTCGTCCAGCCATTTGAAGAATTCCCGTTGCCAAACCAGCGCGTTCTGCGCGCCCAGGACCCAGTGGTTTTCTTCGGGCAGGTAAAGCAGCTTGCTCTTGATGCCTTTCAGCTGTGCCGCTTGGAACGCCTGCAACCCTTGCTCAATAGGCACCCGGTAATCTTTGCCGCCCTGGATGATGAAGATAGGCGTGTCCCACTTGTCCACGAAATTGCTAGGCGATTGAGCATAAGATTTTTTGGCCGCTTTATTTTTCTTGTCCCAGTAAGGCCCGCCCAGATCCCAGTTCACAAACCAGAGTTCCTCGGTAGTGCCGTACATGCTCTTGAAGTCAAACACGCCGTCATGGGAGATAAAGGTCTTGAAACGGCCTTTGTGAAGGGCTTCCAGGGCAAACACTGAGTAGCCGCCAAAAGAAGCGCCTACGCAACCCAGCCGGTTGTTGTCCACGAATTTCTCTTTGCGCACGTCATCAATGGCACTCAGATAGTCTTTGATCACCTGGCCACCCCAGTCTTTGCTCACCTGCTCATTCCACTTGGTGCCATGGCCCGGCATACCGCGGCGGTTAGGGGCCACTACAATGTAGCCCTGTGAGGCCATCAGCTGGAAGTTCCAGCGGTAAGAATAGGTCTGGGTAAGTGGTGACTGCGGCCCGCCCTGGCAATACAGCAGGGTAGGGTATTTCTTGTTGGGGTCAAAATTGGGAGGATAAACTACCCATACCAGCATTTTCTTTTTGTCAGTGGTGGTTACCCAGCGGCGCTCGGTTTTCACCTGGGCCAATTTGCTGAACACGGCGTCATTGGCGTGGGTGAGCTGTTGCATGTCACCGGAAGCCAGGTCAACGGTGTACAGTTCTGGGGCGTGGTTCATGTCTGTACGGGAGACAATGAGCTTGTTACCCGCCTGGGCTACAATGCCGCTCACGTCAAAGTCGCCCTTGGTGATCTGCCGGATGGCGGGTGCCGGTTGGGCAGTGCCGGTGTAGGCTACCTCAAACAGCTGCATGGTACCGTTGGTAGGCGCGTTGAAGTAAATGTTCTTCCCGTCATTGCTCCAGCTGAAGCCACTTACGTGCAGGTCATCGCGGTGCCCGGTCAGGTTAACGGTGCCGGCAGAGGTAGCCACCACCAGGTCCTGCTTGTCGGCCTCAAAGCCTTCGCGTTTCATTTGTAGCCAAGCTAAAGTGCCGGTGGTGCTGTAGGCCGGGTTCACGTCATAGCCTTTGTTGGCCTCGGTCAGGTTCTTGGTGGTGCCGGTGGTGATATCGTACTCGTACAGGTCTGTGTTGGTGCTGATGGCATAGGCGGTGCCTTCTTTTTTCTTGGCCACATACACAATGCGCTTGCTGTCTGGGTTCCAGATGAAATCCTCGTCCCCTCCAAAAGGCTTTTGCGGGCTGTCAAAGGCTTCATTGGGCATCAGGTCTTTTTTAGCTCCGGCTACGCCGTTTTTGTAAGGTGCCAGAAAAATGTGGTTGTACTTGCCGTCCTCCCACTCATCCCAATGCCGATAATTGAGCGAGGTGTAGATCATGGCGTTTGATTTGGTCAGTTCAGGATAAAAATCCTTGCCAAATACTTTCTGCACCTTCACCTCCTCGGTGCTGATGATGTAGTTCCCATCTGGGGAGATGCGGTCATTGACCAGAGCGCTATCCAGGTTATTCACTTTTCTGGGCGTCCCGCCGGTCACGGGAATCATCCAGCCCTGGCGCGAAGATTTGTTTTCCGCTGCGTTGGGCGTGCTGACGGTGTACACTACATATTTCTTGTCTTTAGACAAGCCTACGCCGCTCACCCGGTCCAGCTTCCAGAGAAGCTCAGGGGTTAGCCTTTCCTGCGCCGTGGCCATAAAGGCTATGAACAGGGCAGGGATCAGTAACAGGTGTTTCATATAGAGTATAAAGGAGTAAGGTTAAAAGATTCGTTGTAAAGGTACGTTTGTCAGGCCTTTTACCCGGCAATCTCCTTGGGATAGCACACGTAGTATTTCTCCACCTTCTTGCTAAGGGCCTGGATGTTGGGCAGGTCAGAGGCTTCGGCCACGTCTACTACCTGGCTGCTTTTGGTAAGCACGTTAATGTTCTCGCCGGTGGCCTCATAGGCGTTGTTGCTTATTTTGCCTTCCACCACCAGGTAATGTGTGTCTTCAGGGGCCAGGGCGAAGTGATCCTGGGCCAGTTCTTTGATGCCCAGCAGCAAATCCTGGTCGAAAGGGGTAGGGGAGATCAAAATCTTAAACAGGCGCCGCTCTAGCAGACAGGTAGAAAGGTAGCTTAGAATTTTGTCAGGGTGTTCAGCCCAGGCCTTGATGCCGCCCCACACGTCATAGTCATCTAAAGAGACGAAGCGCCGCATGATGCTTGGGTCCCGCTCAAAATCCAAAATAGAGAGGCTCTCGCGCAGGAAAAACTGAAGATTAGGGCTGGCGGGCACGTCCAGGCCGCGTTGGGTTAATTCTCGGGCACGCTCCATGATCTTCATGACCATTTGTTCGGCGCTGGTCACGGTCTTGTGCATGTATACCTGCCAGTACATAAGCCGGCGGCTTACCAGAAAGCTTTCAATGGAGTAAATGCCTTTTTCCTCCACCACCAGGTGGTCATCGGCTACGTTTAGCATCTTAAGCAAGCGGTCGGCGCCAATCTTGCCCTCAGACACGCCGGTGTAAAAGCTGTCACGGTTCAGATAATCCAGCCGGTCTACGTCCAACTGGCTGGAAACCAATTGGTGGAAGAACCGGCGCTCGTAGTGGTCCGTAAAAATATCAATGGCCAGCTGCAGCCTGCCGCCAAACTCCACGTTAAGCAACTCCATGATGTGTAGGGAGATTTGCTCATGCGGCACCTGGTCAAAAATAGCATGCTCCAGGGCATGGGAGAACGGGCCGTGGCCCACGTCATGCAGCAAGATGGCGGCCATGGAGGCTTCGCACTCTTTATCTGTGATGATATTATCTTTGCTGCTCAGGCTCTGCAGGGCAATGCTCATGAGGTGCATGGCGCCCAGGGCGTGGTGAAAACGGGTGTGCAAAGCGCCCGGGTACACAAACTCCGTGAGACCTAATTGCTTGATGCGACGCAGACGCTGGAAATACGGGTGCTGGATAATGTCAAAGAGCAGTTCAGACGGTACCGTGATGAAGCCGTAGACTGGGTCGTTGAAGATTTTTTTCTTATTCAAGATAACTAAGTGCTTCTAGTGTCCGTTGCGGTTAATGATAGGGCGTGCCTAAAGCAGAAATGATCTGCTCCCGCAGATTTGTTTTACCTTGCGCCGCCGCTGCTCCCTTTACCTAACTATGAAATAAATTACGATCCATGCAAAGATATACTATTTTGTGGGCGGACGACGAGATTGACCTTCTCAAGCCCCATATTCTCTTTTTAGAAGAAAGGGGCTATGACATTACCCCTGTCAACAGCGGGGCAGATGCCATAGAGAAAGTGCAGGAACAGACCTTTGACCTTGTCTTTCTAGACGAAAACATGCCCGGCATCTCCGGCCTGGAGACCCTGAGTGAGATAAAGGCCATCCGGCCGATGATACCAGTGGTGATGATCACCAAGAGCGAGGAAGAACACATCATGGAAGAAGCCATCGGCTCCAAGATCGCGGACTACCTCATTAAGCCCATCAACCCCAACCAGATCCTGCTTTCCGCTAAGCGCATTTTGGAGAACCGCCGCCTGGTGGAGGAACGCACCAATATCTCTTACCAAAAAGACTTTAGAACCCTGGGCATGGCCTTCGGCGAGCGCCTGAGTTACCAGGAGTGGGCCGATGTGTACAAGAAACTGGTGTACTGGGAACTGGAGATTGCTGAGACCGAGGGCAAAAGCATGGCGGAGGTCATCAACATGCAGAAAGACGAGGCCAACACCAACTTCGCCAAGTTCATCATGGACAACTACGAGGAGTGGGTGAACGATGAAACGGATGAGATTCCTTTGATGAGCCACAAACTCTTCAAGGACCGCGTGTTCCCCATGATGAAGGAGAGCAACGTACCCGTGTACTTTGTGCTCATAGACAACCTGCGCTATGACCAGTGGAAAGTGCTGGAGCCTATCATTACGGATTATTTCAACGTGGAAAGCGAGGAGATGTACTACTCCATCCTGCCCACCACCACTGCCTACGCCCGTAACGCCATCTTCTCGGGTATGCTGCCGGCAGACATAGCCAAACGCTACCCCAACCTGTGGGTCTCTGACGATGAGGAGGAAGGCAAAAACCTGCACGAGGAAGATTTCTTGGAGATACAGCTGCAGCAGAATAACGTCAAAGAAAAGTTCAGCTACCACAAGATCACCAACAACACCGCGGGCAAAGACCTGCTGGCCAAGTTCAACAACCTGGAGAACAACAAGCTTAACGTGATTGTCTACAACTTCGTGGACATGCTCTCGCATGCCCGCACCGACATGCAGATGATCAGGGAACTGGCCGCCGACGAGGCCGCTTACCGTTCGCTTACCCGGTCCTGGTTTTTGCACTCGCCGCTGTTTGAAACCCTCAAAGCCATTGCCGAGCGCAAAGGCCGCCTGATCATCACAACCGACCACGGCACGGTGCGCGTGAAAAAGCCGTTCAAGATTGTGGGCGACCGCAATACTAACACCAACCTACGCTACAAGCACGGCAAGAACCTGGGCTTCACGGAGAAAGACGTATTAGTTTGCCGCAAGCCGGAGCGTTTTCACTTGCCCAAAAGCAATGTGTCTACGGCCTACGTGTTCGCCATGAACGATGACTTCTTCGCGTACCCCAACAATTACAACTACTACGTGAACCACTACAAAGACACCTTCCAGCACGGGGGCGTGTCTCTGGAAGAGTGTATTATTCCATTTATAACGCTGTCCACTAAAAATGCCTGATCCTGGAGCGCGCCAGCATACCGTCCACGTTTCCTCTAAAGCAGATTTACCCCACGCCGCCGCTGAATTGTTGTCATTTATCGGGCAAAAAAATATAATTTTGTTTGAGGGCGACATGGCGGCCGGTAAAACCACCTTTATCAAGGCGATATGTGCCCAGAAAGGGGTGCAGGAGCCGGTAAGCAGCCCCACTTTCTCCCTGGTGAACGAGTACGAGGGAGCCGGGGGGGAACTCATTTACCATTTTGATTTTTATAGGATCGAAAATGAGGCCGAGGCCCTGGACATGGGCGTGCTGGAATATTTCAGTTCTGGCCACCTATGCCTGATAGAATGGCCCTCTAAGGTAGCAGGGTTGCTGCCCGATGAGGGAGTAGAGGTATCTATTGAAAATGGTGAGGCCGAAGAGGCGCGGATCATTAGCATGAGCGTATATGATGGAGGACATGACGGATAAGAACACCGGGTTTGAGGCCCTGACCAAGGCGACGGCGCGCAGCCTGATGCCCAAAGAGTCAATGCTGGCAGTGGAAACCCGCAAGCGCAGTCTGTTCATTGGCCTCCCCAAAGAGTCGTCGCTCCAGGAAAACCGCATCGGGCTCACGCCCGAAGCCGTGAAACAACTCACCGACCACGGTCACGAAGTACACATTGAGTCGGGGGCCGGGGCACCTTCCAAATATTCAGACCATGAGTATTCAGAGGCGGGCGCCGTCATTGTCTATTCCACCAAAGAGGTGTATGAGGCTGATATTGTGCTTAAGATAGCGCCGCCTACCTATGATGAGATGGAGTTCTTCAAGCCCGGGCAGACGCTCATTTCAGCGCTGCAGATTGGGAGCCTCACCTCAGAATACATTACCGCCCTTTGCCGCAAGAAGATAAGCGCCATCTCCTTTGAGTTGCTTAAAGACAAATCAGACACCAAGCCGGTGGTGCGCGCCATGAGCGAGATTGCCGGTAGTACCGTTATGCTGATTGCCGCCGAGTACCTGAGCAGCAGCAACGAGGGCAAGGGCGTCATCCTGGGCGGTATCACCGGCGTGCCGCCGTCCAAAGTAGTTATCATTGGTGCCGGCACCGTAGCCGAGTATGCCACCCGCGCCGCCCTAGGTCTGGGTGCCGAAGTAAAGGTCTTTGACGACCACCTCTACAAACTCAGACGCCTGAAGCAAAACGTAGGTACCCAACTTTTTACGTCTACGCTTGATCTTACCGTGCTGCACAAAGAGATTCAGGATGCAGATGTGGTCATTGGGGCCGTCACCGCCGAGGAAGGCCAGGTTCCCTGCATGATTTCTGAGGAAGTGGTGGCTAAGATGAACCCAGGTTCTGTGATCATTGACGTGAGCATTGACGAAGGCGGCTGCTTTGAGACCTCAGAAATCACCTCGCACAAGCGCCCCGTGTACCGCAAATATGACGTGATCCATTATTGCGTGCCCAATATCCCCTCACGCGTGCCCCGCACCGCCACCAAAGCCCTGAGCAACATCTTTACGCCCATGTTCCTGGAGATCTCCAAGTACGGCGGCGTCAACGAGGCCCTTTTCACCCACGAGCATTACCGCAGCGGCGTCTATATCTACAAAGGTAGCCTCACCAACGCTTCCATTGCCAAGAAATTCAATATGCGGTATAAAGAGTTGAGTCTGATGATTGCCGTGCGTAACTAGAAGCAGGATTTTCTGGATTTGTTTAATTTTCAGGATTAAGTAACCATAATCAAGAAACCCGTTTTGGGCCTGTTTTTTGAAAAACAGGCCCAAAACGGGTTTTGAATTTTAAGTGCATGTAGGGGCAATCCCTTGTGGTTGCCCTTTTGCATTTGCAGCCGTTGTAGGGAAATTACAAGGGATTGCCCCTACAGAATCAGACATAGTTTCTTTTACCTTAACGCGTTTCAAGCCTGTTTTCTCAAAAACGGCCCTAAAACAGTTCTACCCTTTTTGCGGTAGTGAAAGGGTGAGCAGGGCTTTCCAGGCTTCCTGCACCTGGCTTTCGGCTAGGAGGCGTTGGGCTAATAGATGGATTTGGCGTTCTCTTTCTTTTGGGTTCTGCTGGTGGGTTTGCATGAGGTACCGGAACATGGGTTCCCGCGCGAATTCCTGGATGGAAGCCTCTGAAGGCAGGGCCTCTGTGTTACCCAGGCGGGCCAGGTTGTTGCCGGTTAGAACGGTGCTGTTCCTGATGTGCGCCGGTAGTTGATCAATACCAATACCTTTGTTTCTCACAGGCTTGGGCAATTCAAACAGGCAGTCGCCGGTGGCACGTAGGTACCAGTCATCGCCCAGGCGGGCTACGGCATCTAGTTTGACGGGGTCAATGGTTTTGCCATCGGTCCTGAAGACCTCGTCATGCACATGCAGCAGCACGGCTTCGCAGATGACCAGGTTGGCCGCGCCGCCCTGGTCGCCAATGGGTTTTACCTCCAGCACCTTGCACTCAAAGGCAGCGGGCGCCTCGGCCACGCGGGGCGGTTTTACTTTGGTGGAGGGCACAGGGGTAAGCCCGGCTTTTACAAATTCGTTTACGCCCTTGTCATACTCGGTGCTGGCCAGCGACATTTGCTCCACCATGGCGTAATTGCCTATGTTAATGACTACTTCACCGGTCTCCAGCACATTCTCTAGGGTGTGTTTGCCGGTATTATCACGCACCCGGCGGGCGGGGGAGAAGATAAGTACCGGTGGGTTAGACCCAAAGCAATTGAAAAAGCTGAATGGGCTCAGGTTTACGTTTCCCTGGTTGTCTACGGTGCTGGCAAAGGCAATGGGCCGCGGGGCTATAGTGCCCAGCATAAGGCTGTGAAATTCACCGGTAGAAATCTCTTTAGGGTCAAACGTTTTCATGCTTTCAGCTTAAATGGAAATGGCAGGCAAAATCTCTGTGGTAACCTCACCAAAGCCTACCCGAACGCCGTTTTTGAGGGCGTAGCCGCGCATGGTGACAATGTCATGGTCCTGAAGGAATTTGCGCTCAGAGCCGTCTGGCAGGTGCAGCGGTTTGGTGCCGCGCCAGGTCAATTCCAGCATAGAACCGTAGGAGTCTGGCGTAGGACCGCTTATGGTACCCGAGGCATAGATATCACCTACTTCAATGTTGCAGCCATTAATAGTGTGGTGGGCCAGCTGCTGGTTCATGTTCCAGTACATATGGCGGTAGTTGGAGCGGCAGATCACGGCCTCCTGATCCATAGTAGGCGACTGCAGGGATACCTCCAGGTTGATGTCCAGGTTGTAGTTGCCACTGAATTCCAGATACGGCAGTACTTTGGGTTCCTGTACCGGACCGGGCACCCTGAATGGCTCCAGGGCATCTAAGGTAACTACCCAGGGTGAGATGGAAGACCCGAAATTCTTGGCCAGGAACGGCCCCAGTGGCACGTACTCCCAAGCCTGGATATCCCGCGCTGACCAGTCATTGAAGAGCACCATCCCGAAGATGTATTCCTCCGCCTCAGCGGTGGTAAGAGAGCTGCCCAGTTCGGTGGGTTGGCCGGTGATAAACGCTACCTCCAGTTCAAAGTCCAGCTGTTTGGTAGGCCCGAAGATAGGGGCATCGGCGTCGGCGGGTTTCATCTGGCCTTTGGGTCTTCTGATGGGCACACCAGACGGGATAATGGACGAGGCCCGGCCGTGGTAGCCCACCGGCAAGTGTTTCCAGTTGGGGAGCAGCGCATTGGCCGGGTCCCGGAACATGGTGCCCACGTTGGTGGCGTGCTCTATACTGGAGTAGAAATCTGTGTAATTGGGTACGTGCACCGGCATGAGCATCTCCACGTTCTTCTGGATCAGCAGGCACTCGGCCATGAGCTTGCGGTTGTCGCGTATCTCGGGGTTGTCATTGCGCAGCAGCTCAGAGATGCGGCCCCGCACCTGGCGCCAGATGGGGCGGCCCAAGGCCATAAAGTCATTGAGGTACGGCCGGTGGAATACGGTGGGGTCCTCTACGTCCAACATGTCAAACAGCCCGTGCTGGGTGAGCACGTACACATCCAGCACGTACTCGCCAATGGCAACGCCCACGCGCGGATCCCGGTCCTGGGCCCTGAAAATCCCGAAGGGAAGGTTCTGGATCTGGAAGTCACTGTCTGGGGCAATCTGAATCCAGGAGTGCAGCGAAGGGTCGTTGGCGTTGAGCATGGCGTAGGAGAGGTTGATAGACAAAGATAGAAAGTCTTGGAGAAAAGGGAAGGGCTTTGTTCACCCGCCTTGATGGCATGCTTTCCGTTTTGAGCCTGTTTTGGCCAAAACAGGCTCAAAACGACATCGCCCGCTGGCGACAGGGGCAAAAGCTCCTGCCGCCAGCGGGCGATGAAAATACAGTAAGAAGCGTGCTTACACGTCTAATGGGGTCAGGTTCACAGCTACAATGCCCTTGATTTCGGGCACTGCCCGCATGATGGCTTGCTCAATACCGCCCTTAAAGGTCATGGCAGACATGGGGCAGGAACCGCAGGCGCCCAGCAGCTCCAACTCCACTACCTTCTCCTCGGTGATGTTCAGCACTTTCACGTCTCCGCCGTCCGTTTTCAGGTAGGGCCGGATGGTGTCCAGCGCCTGCTCTACCTTCTGAATCAAGATTTCCTTTTGTGCGATATCTACCATAATGCTTACGCTTTAATTTCTACTACTTTGGTTTTGGCCATGCTGGCGTTCCGCACAGATATCTGGCGGGCAACTTCCTGGGCCACTTGCTCAAAGGCAACAGAGGCCGGCGTGCCTTCCTGCAGAATTTGGGGGGCGCCCTGGTCGCCGCTCTCCCTAATGCTCTGCACCAACGGTATTTCGCCAATAAATGGAACCCCGTAGCGCTCTGCCAGATCACGTCCGCCGCCCTGGCCAAAGATATAATACTTGTTCTCTGGCAACTCAGCTGGCGTGAAGTAGGCCATGTTCTCTACCAAACCCAGAACAGGAACGTTAATTTGCGGCTGCCGGAACATCTGCAAACCTTTCAGGGCATCGGCTATGGCTACTTTTTGTGGGGTAGTCACAATGATGGCACCTGTTACCGGTACTGTCTGTACCAACGTCAAGTGAATGTCGCTGGTTCCCGGGGGCAGGTCAATGAGCAGATAATCCAGTTCGCCCCAGTCTACCTCCGTGATAAACTGCTTAAGGGCCGAGCTAGCCATAGGCCCGCGCCATACCACGGCGTGTTCGGCAGGGGTCAGGAAACCGATGGAAATCAGCTTGATGCCATACTTCTCAATGGGCTCAATCATGTTGCGGCCATCGTCGGTACGAAGCATTCTGGGACGGGCATCTTCCACGCCAAACATGGTAGGTACGGATGGGCCGGAGATGTCTGCGTCTACCAGGCCAACCTTAGCGCCCGACTGCGCCAGCGCCACGGCCAGGTTAGCGGTTACTGTAGATTTGCCCACGCCGCCTTTGCCAGAAGCCACCGCAATAATGTTCTTCACGCCTTTGAGGATGTTGGCGTTGTCTTGCCGGGCCGTGGTCACGCGCGAGGTCATGTTTACCGTCACGTTGGCGTTCTTGTCTACCATGGTGTGAATGGCTCTGATACAGGCGTTTCTGATCAGGTCTTTCAACGGGCAGGCCGGGGTAGTAAGGATCACGGTGAAGGAAACGTCCAGCCCGTCTATCTGTACGTCCTCAATCATGTTAAGCGTCACCAGATCTTTGCCAAGGTCTGGTTCCTCTACATAGCTGAGGGCTTTTAATACGTCTTCTTGAGTTATTGCCATAACAGGTTCAGTGCTTAAAATCACTGCTGTAAAGGTACAAACTATAGAGGTAAGAAGAAACAAATACCCGTTTTAGGCCTGGTTTCCAAAAAGTAAGGCCAAAACAGAAATAGTGGCATAGGTATGCAACCATAGACAGGGTAGGAGGGTCTTGGGATTAAACCAAAAGGCCGGGCCGGCGAGCTGGGCCTGTACCCTCCGGCAAAGGATAGGAGGCTTGCTCTTTCAGGTGACTGCGGTGCCATGATCACCTAACTCCCCTTGAAGTGGAGCTTTAAGTTTTTGGGTAGGAAAAGGCACTATTTAGCCGCAATTTCAGGTTAAGTTTTTATACGTAATTCTTTTACTGCCCCCTATGAACAAGAACATGAAAAAGCTTAATCTATTGCTCTGCTGCCTGGTGGCCCTGCTTTCCTTTTCCTGCGGAGAAGATGAGCCCCGGCCCGATACGGAACTGCCCTCCAAGAAAAGCCTGGTCTGGAAATCTGAAAAGGCTCCCTCTATTCTTCTTTCGCATAATGAGGTGACCAACGTTGACTCTTTAACCGTGCGTCTCTATAACCTGAATGGGCAGGTAGACGGGAAGTTGACCATCCAGGTCAATTTTAAGGGAGTGGGCAAGTACCGGTTCAGCAAAGACGGCATGGCCTTTTATTATGAATCCATCAATGGCACGCTCATCAATGACTACTACCTTTCCGGCACCGAGGATTATTCTGAGCTCAGGATCCTGGAGTGGAATCCACAGACCCGGGCCATCAAAGGCTCTTTCCAGTTTACCCTGAATAAGTCCCAAAACAGTTCGCCGCCTTCGCCGGAGATCCTGGAATTTACCGGCGGGACCTTTGAGGGAACCGTTACAGGACCATAATCTATCACAGATTCCAAAGCGACGGCCCTTCAGGCTCTTTTAAATGCCACTTACCCCACCTACTCTTATATGAAAAACCTCTGTCTGCTGCTGTTGCTTATTTTTCCGGTATTGCTCTTTTCCTGTAAAGAGGAAGAGCCGGAGCCTGAAAAATCTTTTTCCGTTCAGAAAGACGGGGTCACCTGGAGCGGAGAGCCGGGGATTTCTATCTACCAGGATTCCTTGAGCATAAGTGTGTGGGAAGTGAACCGCGCTATTTCTTTGAAAGTCAAGTTTGCAGGCGTAGGGCATTACGGCCCTGATACCTTTTTGGGCAGGTATAATGATTTGGTGGGCGGTGATGCCGTTACCTCTAGCTACCTATCCACTGAAGACCAGGCCTCTTACCTTACTGTCACTGAATATAATCCAGAGACAGGGACCATAAAAGGTGTCTTTGCCTTCAAAGCCAGGAAAACCACCGGTTCAGGTAATGGGCCAGAAACGCTGTCCTTCACCGAAGGCAAATTTCAAGGGGTAGTATCTAAGCCTTAATTCTTGTTTTAGGCCTGTTTTTAGTAAAACAGGCTTAAAACAGAAATCTTACCTAAAGCCAGCTCTGGTAGCTGGCTTTTTCTATTTATCCTCTGCAACTTAAGGTAGACAATGATTACTTGAACCTGCACCGTATCTTTGTCTTCTAACCCAAACGCTTGTAGTTGGTGGCCCTGCCCCTGGATACTACCTGCTTGCGTCTCTTTAAGTACCCATGGCCCTGATAAAGAAAGAAGTTGTTGACCAGATCATCCTGCAAGCCGACATTGTGGAGGTAGTGGGTGATTTTGTGAGTTTGAAGAAGAAGGGCCAGAACATGTGGGCTTGCTGCCCATTCCACCATGAGAAATCCCCGTCGTTCAGCGTGGCGCCCAACAAAGGCATTTACAAGTGCTTCGGGTGCGGCAAGGCGGGTAACTCGGTGCAGTTCATCATGGACATTGAGGGCACCAGCTACGTAGAGGCGCTCAAGTACCTGGCCAAGAAATACAGCATAGACATTGAGGAGGACCAGAGTCCAGCGGCCGTCCAGGCCCAGAACGAGCGCGACAGCCTCTACATTATCTCTGATTTTGCCAAAGAATACTACGTAAAGGCGCTGCACAAAAACGACGAGGGCCAGAGCATAGGTGCGCCCTACTTCAAGCAGCGGGGCCTCTCGGCGGCCACCATCCAGAAATTTGAGCTGGGCTACAGCCTGGACAGCTGGGATGATTTCACCAAGGCGGCCCTTGACAAAGGCTTCCAGCTTAAATATCTGGAGGAAACCGGCCTTACCATTGTCAAGCAGGAAGAAGGTAAGCAGTATGACCGGTTCAGGGGGCGGGTGATGTTCCCTATCCAGAACGTAAGCGGCCGTACTATCGGTTTTGGGGCCCGTACGCTCAAGAGCAACGACAAGAAATCGCCAAAATACGTCAACTCCCCAGAGAGCCCCATCTACCATAAATCTGATGTGCTCTATGGTATGTACCAAGCCAAGCAGGCCATCCGGCAGGAAGATGTCTGCTACCTGGTAGAAGGCTATCTGGATGTGCTGTCCCTACACCAGGGCGGCATAGAGAACGTGGTGGCTTCTTCGGGCACGTCTTTAACCGAGAACCAGATCAAGCTGATTGGCCGCTACACCAAGAACATCACCGTGCTGTATGACGGCGACCCCGCCGGTATCAAAGCCTCTTTGCGCGGCATTGACCTTATTCTGGAGGGCGGCCTGAACGTAGACGTGGTGTTGTTCCCAGACGGCGATGACCCTGACAGCTACATCCGGAAAGTAGGCGATACCGCCTTTAAGGCCCACCTGAAGGCCCACAGCCAGGATTTTATCTCGTTTAAGGCCGAGCTCTACGCCCAGGAAGCCAAGGACAACCCGGTAAAGAAAGCCGAGGCCATCAGGGAGATGGTGGTGTCTATTGCCAAGATTCCGGACGCCATCAAGCGGTCGGTGTTCCTGAAGCAGTGTAGTATCCAATTCGGGATTGATGAGCAGGTGCTGATCTCTGAGTACAACAAGATTCACCTCACGGAGCAGAAGAACGCTCGCAACCAACCCTCGCAGGGTTCTTCTTACGGGAATGCACCGGCTTCCTACGCGCCCGGCTCTTTTGAGGAAATGGCGGCAGAAGCAGAAGCCGCCGCGGCAGCCGAGGCAGCCATGTACGAGGACGAAGACCAGCCCGACTCCTCGCAAAGTGACCTGCTCAAGCGGCGCGAGCGCGAAGTGATCCGGTTCATCCTAAACTACGCAGACAAAGAAATAGAGGAAGGCCTTACCGCCAGCCAGTTCATGCTGGGTGAGTTGGAGGACATTGAGTTCAAGACCCCCATTTACAAGCGCCTCTTTGATATGTGCCGCCTCAAGCTGGAGCAGGGTTTTATGCCTACCGCCGCTGAGTTCATGCAGCATGAAGACAAAGAAATACGTAATGAGGTAATAGACCTGGTGAGTGAGAAATACGAGCTCAGTGATGGGTGGGCCAGCCATGAGATCTTTGTACCCCGTGAGGCTGATTTGGTTTCCTATGGCTCTGAGCGCGAGGTGCTGCGCCTGAAATGGCGCAACGTGCAGCTAATGATCAAAGAACAGATGGACACCCTGCCGCACCTCACCAATGCGCCGGAACTGGACAAATGCCTGCGCACCATCAAGGCGTTGAAAGAATTTGAAAAACAAATAGCAGATCTACTGGGCATTGTGGTAAGCAGATGAAATGGCGCCAACTAAAGCTGTACCGGCTGTTCTGGTCCTTCGGGTTGATTTTTTTCAGCCTTGTGGCCGGCACCGTCATCTACCAGCTTTTAGAGGGCTACACTTTCTTAGAGGCGTTTTACATGACGGTAATCACCGTCTCTACCACCGGCTTCGCCGAAGTGCACCCGCTCTCTCCGCAGGGCCAGCTTTTTACGGCTTTCTACATCCTGGTCAACATTGGCATTCTGGCCTATACAATCTCCGTCATCTCTACGTATCTATTTGAGGGCGAACTCCGCAGCATCTGGAAAAGCTATATGAACGAACGGGAAATCAAGAACTTTAGCGGCCACGTGATTGTGTGCGGCTATGGCCGGAACGGCTCCAAGGCCACCCGTGACCTGCTGGCCAGCGGGGAGAGCATTGTGGTGATTGAGAAAAACCAGGAACTCTTTTCCGGTGAACCCCGGCCAGAAGGGGTATTGCGGTTTCTGGCTGGAGACGCAACTGAAGACCTCTTGCTGGAGCAGGCAGGGGTTTGCCAGGCCAAGGCCCTTATTTCTACGTTACCCGAAGACGCCGATAATGTCTTTGTGGCCCTCACTGCCCGGGGCCTGAACTCCAGCCTGGCCATTATTGCCCGGGCCTCCAAGAAAACTACCGAACAGAAACTATTCAGGGCTGGGGCGAACCATGTGGTCATGCCAGATGAGATTGGAGGCAGCCACATGGCCAGCCTGATCACGCAACCCCAGGTCATTCATTTCCTTAGCCTGCTCAACGGGGCTGGACCCAAGAAAATGCACCTGGAGGAAGTACACATGCACCAACTAGACCCGGATTTGCAGGGCCTCACCATTAGGGAACTGAACCTGAGAAACAGCGCCGGTGCCACCCTCATTGGCTTAAACCGGCATGGCAGCGAGTTTCTGGTGAGTCCAGACGCTGAGACCCTGTTACAGGCCGGTGATATTCTTATCTTATTGGGAGCCCCGGGTCAGATAGAAGCCTTTACCAGAGCCTTCTCCACCGGAGGAGTGTAGCAAGCCTAATCTTCTTGTCTTTTAAGGACAACCGTAGCGAATAGCTCCTGTTGCAGCTATTACGTGCCCTGCTGTTATAGGCCTGTTTTTCTTAAAATAGGTCAAAAACAGCGGGGCTCTTTTTATAGGTGTTTCCCCTCTCTTGTAGCCTTTCTCTTTCTTTCTTACCTCTGGTACTCTCTGTGGCCCAACCACTGGGTTTTCAACCTCCCGCTTTCTAGTTCTTCCTAATCCTTAGATAAAATTTAAAAAAAATAAAAAATTTTCAACCAAAAACAGATAATCATATGGTATCCCCATAAAAGTAAGTTTTTGGTTGTGTTTTATATAAAAACAGAATGTCTGTATGAAAACATCGTCAAAATTAGAAGGCCCGTTAAAAATTTTGATGGTATTAGAAAAGAAATAGAAAAATAGGTTGGATGTAAAAATAGATACGCCTTCAGAAAATAGGGTTAAATGCTAAGATTATGGTAGTAGTACGTAAAAATGACTATTGGATTTAAGGAGGTGTTTTCTATATTCAACATAAATAATGAAAATAGACCCTTTAAAAACAGGTCAAAAATTAAAATAGTGTTTATGAAAAAAATTGAAGCAATCATTAGAACGTCCAAATTTGAGGAGGTGTATGAAGCCTTAGCGGAGATTGGAATTCCGTTCATGTCTACTTATGACGTGAAAGGTTTCGGGCTGGAGCATGGGGCCTCCCAGGTGTACCGTGGTACCACCTATAACGTGGGGTTTATTCCCAGGACCAAGGTAGAGATCATTGCCCCAGATGAGCAGGTAGACGCGGTGGTGTCCATCATCCTCAAAGTGGCTACTACCGGCAAGGTGGGAGATGGCAAGATCTTCATCCTGGATGTGGAAGAAGTGATCCGGATCAGGACCGGAGATGTGGGCGAGCTTGCCCTTTAGAACCAAGACCAATCAACCAACTAACAAACCATTTCTTACTCACTAATTACTAGTACCATGTCAAAAGAATTATTCGTCATCAACAACGTCTGGATGATGGTGTCCATCTTCCTGGTTTTCATTATGCACCTGGGGTTTGCCACGCTGGAGTCGGGTTTGTCCCGCTCTAAAAACACGGTGAACATCTTGTTTAAAAACAGCATGATTCCGCCCCTTGGCCTGCTGGCTTACGCGCTCTGGGGGTTCTCCTTAATGTACCCCGGCGCAGACTTTGCGGGTAGCTTCTTTGGCTTTGCGGGGTTTGGGATTACACTTCCCGAGGGTGGTGAAACCTCGGCCTACAATGCGGGCTACACCTTCTGGACTGATTTCCTGTTCCAAGGCATGTTTGCAGCCACGGCGGCCACTATTGTCTCTGGGGCAGTGGCTGAGCGTATCAAATTCTCCAGTTTTATGGTGTTCTCTGTTCTGTTTGTAGGCCTGTGCTACCCTATAGTGGGCATGTGGAAATGGGGCGGAGGGTTCCTGAACACATTGTCTACTCCGTTCTATGACTTTGCCGGTTCTACCATTGTGCACTCTGTGGGGGGCTGGGGAGCCTTAGCCGGTATCATGCTGTTGGGGCCCAGAATCGGTAAATACGTGGAAGGCAAAGTGAGACCCATCCCGGGGCACAGCATTCCGTTGGCTACCATTGGCGTATTTATTCTGTGGTTGGGCTGGTTTGGGTTTAACGGCGGCTCAGTGCTGTCCGCTGAGCCAGGTACGGTTTCAAGGGTATTGGTGATGACCAGTTTAGCTGCCGCCGCAGGGGCCATGGGTGCCTGCCTGGTGTCTAACCTGCTGTTCAAATCAAATGACCTTACCATGGTGCTAAACGGTATTCTGGCGGGCTTGGTGGGTATTACCGCCGGCGCAGACCAAATGGGCGTGGTAGATTCAGTAGTGATTGGCGGCGTGGCCGGAGCCCTGGTAGTGTTGGGTGTGGTGTTTTTTGACAAACTGAAACTAGATGATCCGGTGGGAGCGCTTTCGGTGCACTTGGTGTGTGGCCTATGGGGCACGCTGGCCGTGGGCTTGTTTGGGAAACTGGCCGGGGTGCAACAATTACTAAGCCAATTGATAGGAATGGGGGCCGTGGCGGTCTTCTCCTTCGGGTTTGCGTTTGCGGTGTGGTATGTGCTCAAACTCACCATGGGCATTAGGGTGTCTGAGCGTGAAGAAATAGATGGCCTTGACATTCATGAGCACAAGATGCATGCTTATCCAGACATCAACGCCCCGGGGTATGAAATCAGCATGCCCGAAAAAGAGGAGGTGACTGTGCCTCAGATACCTGCCAGAGCAGCCGTGACGGCCTAAGAAAAACAATAAGATTCCCTTTCCCTTGACATGGGCGTAAAAACAAGGGGTAATGCGATCTAGGCATTACCCCTGCTTTTACCCTGGCAAAGAGACGGCGCCCGGCGGGCAGCCTTTCCCTGATCCTGACAAATTCGTTGTTTTCCCTTCGCGGTAAATTCCTTATTCCTCAAACGGCAATTTGAGGGGATGCCACCGGTGGGCCTACGGCAGAACACCTTTCCTAAGAATATTCCTAACCATTTCCAGAATCCGTATGAAAAAGCTTTACACCTTTACGGCGGTGGCGCTCTTAGCCACGGCAAAGATAGCCATTGCTCAGGAAGTACCAATGCATGAACCGGCGCCGGGTAAGTTTAACATCAGCGGCTACGCCGATGTCTTCTACCAGTACAACCTCAACAAACCACAGTCAGACCTAAACCAGGGCCGCATTTTTGACCAGTACCACAACAACATCTCCCTGGGCCTGTTGCAGACCCTGCTCACCTACTCCAAAGACAAGGCTACCATTGTGGCAGATCTTACCTTCGGGCCTAACGCGGAGCTGGGCAACTTTGGGAACACGGGTACGGGTAAAATCATCAAACAGGCCTATTTGGCCTATGACGTCACAGACAAGCTTAAACTTACGGCCGGGCAGTACGGCACCCACATTGGCTATGAACTCATAGACGCCCCGCTCAACTACAACTACAGCCTTTCTTACCTCTTTGGCAACGGACCCTTTTACCACACAGGCGTTAAGCTGGACTACACCGTCAGTCCGCAAGTAGGCCTTATGCTGGGCGTGGTGAACGGCTGGGACGGGCTCCGCGATTTCAATGATAAAAAATCAGTGGCGGCGCAGGTGCATTTAACCCCCTTTGAGGGCCTGGGCCTTTACCTTAACTGGATAGGCGGCGATGAATACAACACCCTTTCCAACTTTGGGGGCACCAAGGGCAGCTACACCAGCCTATTTGACCTTACTTCTTCTTTACAGGTAACTCAAGCCTTTAAAGTAGGCGTGAATGCTGCCTATGGTTCCTTCTATACCGGGACCGTGACCGAGAACGAAGAAGATGCCTGGTCAAGTGATGCCACCTGGGGAGGAGGGGCGCTGTACGCCAGCTATGAACTCTCTGATAAGTTTGGCCTGGGGTTTAGGGGAGAGTACTTCGCAGACCCAGAGGGCGTGCGCTACTTCGGGCCCTTAGAGGTGGCTTCCTATACCGTGACCGGCAACATCAAACTGGCCGGGAGTAATTTGTTGGTGAAGCCCGAGGTGCGGTTTGATAAAGCCAAGGACGCCTTCTTTGAAGATGCCAGCGGTAATTTCTCCAAGAAAACCCAAACCACGGTGGGTGCCACCCTCATCTACTCCTTCTCCATGAACTAAGCCTCTTACGCCATACTTACCTACCCGAAGAAAACTTACTAACTTTTACCATACCGCGTTTTGGGCCTGTTTTCTGAAAAACAGGCCCAAAACGCATTTCTGCGTTATTACTTTAACCTATAGAGTATGCCTGACAATAACGGCCAAAAAGAGAAAATGCAGGGCCGAAATCTTAGTAGAAAAGGTGAGGGACACTACACTTCCAGCGGGTGAACCTCTGATAAACTGCCAGCGAGAATATAGTAGAACCTTAATAAATGTATTTCTGACATATCTGGTGTTTGAGTAGCAGCTACTTAAACCGCCCAAAAACCGTTATCTTTGCATTTTGAAAGGCAGATTTCCGCTTTGGGCGGTTCTGCCAGTATTAGATGCAAAGAACCATGCTAGATAAAATAGAAGACGCCATTGAAGATATCAAAGCCGGCAAGGTGATTATTGTGGTTGATGACGATGACCGCGAAAACGAAGGCGATTTTATCTGCGCCGCCGAGAAAATCACTCCCGAGATTGTGAACTTCATGGCCACCCACGGGCGCGGCCTTATCTGCACGCCCCTCACCGAGGAGCGCTGCGATGAACTGGGCCTGGAATTGATGGTAGGCCGCAACACGGCCCTGCACGCCACCCCGTTCACCGTATCTGTAGACTTACTGGGCCACGGCTGTACCACCGGTATCTCAGCCTCTGACCGCGCCAAGACCATTCTGGCCCTGGCAGACCCCGCCACTGACCCCGCCTCTTTAGGCAAGCCCGGCCACATTTTCCCGCTGCGCGCCCGCAAGGAAGGCGTGATCAGGAGAGCGGGCCATACCGAGGCCGCCGTGGATTTAGCGGCATTGGCAGGCTTGGCTCCGGCCGGCGTGCTGGTAGAGATCATGAACGAAGACGGTACCATGGCCCGTATGCCAGACCTGGAGAAAGTAGCCGAGCGCTTCGGGTTAAAGCTGATCTCCATTAAAGACCTGATCACCTACCGCCTGCAGAAGGAAAGCCTCATTGACCGCGAGATTGCCGTGGAGCTGCCTACTGACTGGGGTAACTTTGACCTTTACGCCTATACCCAGCGCAGCAACAATGCCAAGCACCTGGCCCTGGTAAAAGGCACCTGGGAGCCAGACGAGCCCGTGTTGGTGCGCGTGCATTCCTCCTGCGTAACCGGTGATATCTTCGGGTCTTGCCGCTGTGACTGCGGTCCGCAATTGCACCGCGCCATGGAAATCATTGAGAAGGAAGGCAAAGGCGTGATTGTGTACATGAACCAGGAAGGTCGCGGTATTGGTCTCTTGAACAAACTGAAAGCCTACAAACTGCAAGAGCAGGGCCTGGACACTGTAGAGGCCAACCTGCAACTGGGTTTCGGGACCGATGAGCGGGACTACGGCGTTGGCGCCCAGATCCTGCGCGACCTGGGGGTGACCAAAATGAGGCTTATGTCCAACAATCCCCGCAAACGTACCGGCTTAATTGGCTACGGGCTGCAGATTGTGGAGCAGGTACCCATTGAGATTGCCGCTAATGAGCACAACCAACGGTATTTAGCCACCAAGCGAGACAAGTTGGGGCATTCCATCATGAAGAAATAAAAAGCGAAAGGCGGAAGACACATCTTCCGCCTTTCGCTTTTTTAGGGCAGGCAGGGCCTCGTTTTAGAAATTTTTGGATATTGCTGCAAGGCTAGTCCCTATTCCTTTTCGTAAGTTTTTTGCGGGGAAGGCCATTCTTTGGTTTTATGGCACAATTTTCTCTGCAAATGCGGGGAGAAAGTGATTAGGATCAGGTAACCTTCTCAAATTTTTTAAGGTATATTTTTCTTAGAAGTGCATTGTAATCTTTTTAGTGAATGTAAAGAAACGAAGACGATGGCAAGGAAAGTAAATGGGCTTTTGGTAGTGTTTTTTTTCTGGGCAGCCGGCGCCATGGCGCAAGTAACCGGCCTGGTAGATGAGTGGCCCCAGGGCCGCGTTTTTTTGACCTCTGGTGACTCCGTGAACGGGAAAATCACCTATCACCGTTCAGAAGACCTGGTGAAAATAAGTAAGCCAGACGGTTCGGTGGTAGCCTATGCGCCCGTGGCGGTGCGGGGCTTTGAAGCCATTGACAACGGGGGGCGTTACAGAAGGGTGTTTGTGACCCAACGCTGGAACCTGGGCAATGATTACAGTGATTTTCTGGCTCCAGCCTTTTTTGAGCAGATCGTGATTGGCAATTACGGCCTTCTGCGCCGTGAAACCATGTCCCGCCGTGACGTAAGCCGTGACCCTATGTACCGCGGCAACTATTACCCTTATGGCAATTACCCCATGGGCGGGCCCATGTACGTAGAGCAGCGCCTGGATAATTATTTTATCCTGATGCCCAGCGGCAAGGTAAAGGAGTTGCGCAACGTCAAGAAAGACCTGGAAACCATCTACGGCAAGAAAGGCAGCGCCATGAGAACGTATATTAAGCAAAACAAGCTAAAGTACACCAGCCTGCCTGACCTGGCCAAGATCGTTAGTTACTTTGGTACTATCTCTCAGCCGGAGGCGAAGACCACTAAACTGGATATGTAACCAAGGCATCGGCGTAAGCCGAAAGAGAATAAGGGAGGCCCCGCTGAACCAGTGTCAGCGGGGCCTCCCTTTTTGCGTTTTGGGCCCGTTTTTCTAAAAACAGTCTTAAAATAGGTTTTACAGGTCTCGGGCCTTGAGTAGCAGGTAGGAGAGAAGGCAGAAGAAAGTGATGTACAACACTGCCGGCACCAGGGCTTGTAGCGGAGGCAGAACCTCGGTGGCACCCAGCACCATCTGCTCCAGTTCCTGGTGCGGGTTAGGTGTAAGGTTGGAAAGCACCTTCATCGGGAAAAACTTGTCTACCTGGTCTGGCATTTGCCATTGCAGCAGGCGTTCTATCAGCAGCGTATAGGCCATGAAGAACAGAATGGCCAGGCCGGTTTTCTTGACCAGAAACGCCACGAACATGGCCAAACTCATGTAGCCCACCAACTGCACCAGGTAGTAGAAGATAAACTGCACGTCTGTGAAAATGCTGTCGGTCCCTACAGTGTTGCCATACGTAAGCCCGAAGCCAAGCCCCAGCGCCAGTACGTACACCGCAAAGAAGGCCGCCAAGAGCAGAATCACAGAGTATTTACTTTGAACTAAATCAGCGCGGGAGAAGCCGTCTATCACCTGTTGCCGGAACGTCCGGTACGCGTATTCATCTGCTACCAGAATGATGATCAGGATACCGGGTATCAGGTTCAGGTAGCTGGAGACGTACGCCAGGTGGGGCCAGATCTTGGGAAACTGGTACAGCTCGGCGCCCGCCATTTGCCCATTGATCATGACGTTGCCGCGGGCGTAGAAAAAGATGAACAGCAGCGCGCACTGCAACAGCAGAATCACCCAGAAGGTGGAATACGGTAAGATTTTTCGAAGTTCTATGCGAAGAAGGGAGGTCATGCGTGGTCGGCTTTAATGATTTCAAGGAACTGGCTTTCCAGGCTTTTCTTGCGCACCACCAGCTGGCCCAGTGCAATGCCCTGGTCAAAGAAAGCGCGGTTAAGGGCTGTGCTGTCTACGCCTTCGCGCAGCGTGAGCTGTACCTGTTGCTGCACCTGCTGCGCCTGCGCCACCAGCGGTAACGAGCGGGCTATCTGCAAGAGCTGCTCCAGGGGGGCGCCGCCGCTAATGAACACCAGGTCATTGGTGGCCATGATAGAGGAGACCGGTCCCTGGGCTTTGAGTTTACCAGTGCGCAGAACGGCCATGTGGGTACAGACTTTCTCTACCTCATCTAATAGGTGACTGGCCAATACAATGGTTTTGCCCTGGGCGGCCACGTCCAGAATAAGACGGCGTACTTCGGCAATGCCTTCGGGGTCCAGGCCGTTGGTGGGTTCGTCTAATACCAGCACCTCTGGGTTGCCCAGCAGCGCCGACCCAATAGCCAGCCGCTGCTTCATGCCCAGGGAGTAGCCTTTGAATTTATCGTTTTTGCGGTTGGCCAAACCCACCATTTCCAAAGACCGCTGCACCTGGCTGTGGTCCACGCGCTTCACATCGGCGGCAATGCGCAGGTTTTCCTGGCCAGTGAGGTAAGGATAAAAGTTGGGGGTTTCCAGCAGCGCGCCAATGCGGCGTTTGGTGGTTTTGGACATGGGCTGGCCAAACCATTGAAAACTGCCGGCGCTGGCGTTGATCACGTCCAACACAATGCCCAAGGTGGTGGTTTTCCCGCTGCCGTTAGGCCCCAGCAAGCCATAAATACTGCCCTGGGGCACGTTGATGCTTAGCTGGTCCAGGGCCTGCACACTGCCATAGCGCTTGCTTAAGCCCTGAATTTCTAAAATGTCTGCCAAATTATTGAAAGTTGGGTGTAGGTCTTCTGCAAAGCTAGAAGGATTTACCTGAAAAGCGAGAGGCAGAAAATCGGGCAAAGAAAAAGCCTTCCCCCTTAGGGAAGGCTTTCCTATTTTTTGTTTTGAGCCTGTTTTCCCAAAAACAGGCTCAAAACAACTTTGCCAGAAGAATGATTTACAACCACCGGCGAGTTAGTTCTTTCTTACCGGCGGCGGTGGGGGTGGCAGGTCTTCCTTAGAACGCCTCACCGGTGGTGGAGGCGGCGGCAAGGTGCCGTATTTTTTCTCAAAGGCGGCTCTACCAGCGGCCGTGTTGTCAAAGGATTCTACCTCCCCAGATTTCAGGATCACATACAGACCGTCACTGGCGGCGCTAATGCCTTTCACCGTAGGGTTGCGTTGCTTGAATTCCTTGGTGAGGGTCACGTTCATAGGCGGCGGCGGCGGAGGTGGGGCTAACGCGGCGGCCGGTGCAGCAGGAGGTGCCGCAGGCGGTGGCGGCGGTGGCGGAGGGGTAGGCAAGCTGCCGTATTTCTTCTCTAGCTGGGCCACGCCGGCCGGGGTGTTAGGGTACGTTTCGGTCTCCCCTGATTTCAATACCACGGCAATTTGCCCGTTGCTCCAACGCAGGCCTTTTGCGGTGGGGTTGCGTTTGAGAAAGGCCTCATAGGCTTTCTGTCCGTCTTGGGTGGTTTCCTGTGGCAGCAGGCCTTCCCATTGACTACTGGAGGAGGCAATGCCCTGGAAGCCCAGCAGCAAGAGCACCAGCAGAGGCAGGGTGGCCAGGAAACGCAGGCGTTGTACCTTGGCCGAGGGATGTTGGTTCATCATCATGATTCTTTGTTTAAGTGATGGATAACTAAAAGCGGAAGCGAGGGTAAGCGGAAGCGTAGTAGTGGTCTGCAAAAGCGAGAACTGGTATTGTTTGCGGTCAATGCCCGCCTGTAGGGTCTGCTGGTCGGTGAGGAACTCCAGGTTTTGCTTGAGGGCCGCACGCCAGCGCCATACCACCGGGTTGAACCACAGGAACACAGTGGTGAACTCAGCCAGCAAAATATCTAGCGTATGGGCTTGCTGCACGTGGGTGTACTCATGCTGCAGAATGCCGCGCCAGGCTTGCTCGGGGTGTTTGATAGGGTTAAAGTAAATGGTGTTCGCGAAGGAAAATGGCGGCAAATCTGCTTCTATTTCTCTAAAGGTAATGCCCTGGTAGCTGGCCGGGCGTGACCGCCGATGAATCCTGTACAACGAAGCCCCCTGCACCACCAAACGGACCGTCATCACCAAAACGCCCAGCCAAAAAATGCCCATCGGCACCAGCCAAAAATCAAAGGAAGTTGCGGTTGGCGCTGTCCTCATAGCCGGGGCCGCCCATTCAAAGCTCATGGCCGAAATGGTTTGGTACACTTTCCCGTTCTGCGCCAGCAATAGGCTGACATCTACCAGAGGCAACCCCGCCGAGAGTAGAATACCAGCCACCAAGAACAGCCGGTTCCAGGCATGGAAAGTGATCTGGCGCAAAACCAGGTGGTAAGCCAGGTAGAAGAGCACCAGCCCCACGTTCACCTGTAGCAAGTAAAGGAAAAGAGCCGGCATGTTATTCGGGGTTTTGGTTTTCAATCATCTGGATGATCTCCTTCAGCTCAGCAGGCGAAAGCTGCTTTTCCTTCACGAAGAAGGCCACTAGCTCTTTGTAGGAGTTCTGGAAATAATCGCCCACAAACCCTTTCATGAATTTCTTCTTGTACTCAGGTGCTTGGATGAGCGGGGCGTAGCGGTAGGTGTTACCCAGTTTCTCTGCCGCCAGAAAGCCTTTCTTCTCCAGGTTCTTTACCGTGGAGGCGAGCGTGGTATAAGGCGGTTTGGGCTCAGGCAGCATCTGCAAGAAATCTTTGATGAAACCGCCGCCGGCCTCCCAGATTACCTGCATGGCCTCTTCTTCCTGTTGGGTTAGCTTTTCCATGGGTAGTTGTCTACGATGTTTTCATAATATTACGAAAGTTTCGTAATTAAAGTCAAGGGCGGAGAGAATTATTTTTTGGATTAAAGCAGAAAAGCCTCTCCTGGGGTAGGAGAGGCTTTTCTGCTGATTTCTGTTTTGGGCTTGTTTTCCAAAAAACAGGCTTAAAACGGGCGGTTACTGAACCGGCAGCGCCCCGGCCAACCACCGGGTAACGGGGTAGCGCATGTGGGTGTTCTCATAGTGCGGGGTGTTGCGGTAAATGAAGTTGAGTTGCTCGCGGGCGCTTTTGGCCAGGTTGGCATCTTTGTCTTTAGCTGCTTCCAGGGAGGCCTTCAGTTTAGGGTCTTGCTTAAGGTACTGGGCGGCCAGGTCTTCAAACACGTAGGCTGAGAAATATTCCTTCTGACCCAGCACCGAGTCAAAGAAGTTCCAGGCGAAGTAGGAGTCAGGACCCTGCGGCTCCAACGTTTCCACTAAGAACCGGTTGCTCACCTGGTTCAGATACACCACGTAGTCGCCTTTAAAGTACCGGATAGGTTGCTGCGATTTTTGGACCTGCACATCAGTATGGAGGTAATGTCCTTCATAGGGACGGGGACCGGTTTTATAGTCTGTAATATAGTAGACCTCGGGGGTAAGCACGGTGTCTTTGCTCAGGCGTTTCAATTCCACTTGGTTCTGCTGAAGGCGCTCAATAACCTCGGTCCAGGCCTGCGGAATAAGGTAAGCCACCGGCTTGGTGACGGTAACGGTAGGGCGGTAGGTGTCAAAGAACTTCACCGGGCGGGTGAATGGCGCTTTACGGTCATAGTACAAACGCTCCAATCCGCTAACCTCGCTGGGCTTATATTTGGCTTCATAGCCTCTGAATTGGATGGTCTCAGACTGGGTTGTATCAGGGGCCCAGTTCAGGACAAACTGCTGCTGCGTTTGCAGGGCCGCGCGGTCTTTCTGACGGGCCGCCTGTACTTCTTTCCCGTGCTTGGCGGCATAGTCCAGGAACTCCAGCATAAGGTCATAGGTAGAGGCCACGCGCTTGTCAAAAGGTTTGAGCATGTGCGTCTCTGGCACGAAGCCCAGCGTCTGGAACAGGGTTGTGTAGCCAGTGGCATAGCGCGGAGACTCCATAAACCCAAAAATACCCGTCTCCGGCGACTCACCCCGCGAGTTCACGTAAGGCACCAGCGGCCACTTGCGTTTTTCCATGGCCTGGTACAACGCTGGCACCATCTGTTGCTTCAATAAAGTGCCCAAGGCTCCGCCTAGTTTGTTGTGCTGCGTAGGGATAAGGGTCATAGTGTACTGGTAGTCAGCGCCGTTGCTGGTATGGTTGTCCACGAAAATCTCAGGGTCCCAAGTGCGGAAGATAGTAGCGAAAGAGCGCGCATTCTTAGAATCTTCCTTGATGAAATCGCGGTTCAGGTCCAGGTTACGGGCATTGCCCCGGAAGCCGTAGCTCTCGGGCCCGTTTTGGTTGGTGCGGGTGTAGCTGTTGCGGTTGAGGGCGCCGCCTACGTTGTAGATAGGAATAATGACCAGCACCACCTTGTCCAGTTGGCTTTTCAGTTTTTTCTGCTGCATCAGGTCCCGGGCCAGCATCATGGTCGCGTCAATTCCCTCAGGCTCGCCGGGGTGAATGCCGTTCTGCACCAACAAGACCGTCTTTCCTTTCCGGTGGATAGAAGCCGGGTCAAAGTCGCCGTCGGTGGAAATGATGACGGTGTGCAGGGGTTGGCCCACATCGGTCATTCCGGCCTCGGTCATCTTAATTTCAGGGTACGCCTGGTCCAGTTGCTGGTAATAGGCAATGCATTCCTGGTAAGTAGCGGTTTTGGTGCCGTTGCTTTTCTCGTATGGCGTTTTCCAGTCTGGTGCCGGAGTGAGAAGGGTAGTGAGGGTAAGAAGTAGGGAAAGCAGCATGGGTGGCGGTTTGTTGAAAAGGTAATGTTAGGGGTTTTGGGGGTTATTTGAAAGTTTTGCCTTTGTGTATGGTGTTTGCTTGTGACTTAGGGGGTTGTTGGATAAAGAATTTATTTGTGCTTTAGATGGGCTGTTTGTCTAGGGATTCATGGGCTGTGTTGTTCCATCTTCTCTCTCCGAGCGCTCACGGCCTCGAGGCCCCGCCTTCCGCCCTCGCGCTGTACCCTCTCACCTGGCCCCGCAGGGCCTGCCGCATCCGCGGCACCGGGTCGAGTGCTAGGCGCTCAGCCGAAAGGCTGGAAACGGGGAATACGTAAGTAATAGGGTAAAGGCGTTTTAGGCCCGTTTTTCTAAAAACAGGCTTAAAACACCAGAGGTTTGGAGGAGGTAACTAGAAATCAAACTTGGTTACCGCCCGAACCGCAGCGGACAGGTCAAGCCCTGTCCCTACATTTCCCTTCCCGCCCTTTAGGGCGCTGCAGGCCTTGCAACCAATCAATCAGCAATAGGCTAATCTGCCCTGGACCTTGCGGAGGGCCGCCACTGCGTAGCCCGAAGCATGGGTAGGGGCAAGTAATGACGCATCGAGAAGCTATAGCGTAAGCTCCCTATGGAACAGAAGGCTTTCACCCGGTGGTACCAAAGTGAAGCCCCGCCTGTCTGAGCGGCAGCGAGTTCGGAGCTTCTTGATTCTTTTGGTTACTTTTCTCATCAAGGAGAAAAGTGACAGACGCGGGCAGACCGCCACTTCAGCTTGGAGGCTCGGCAAGAAAGGGGGTGGACATTAAAGGCCTAAAAGTGGAGAGTTGGAAGTGAATACTTTATAGCCAATTGAAGAGCAGTCTAAGTCGTTGACCCTAGGAACACCAGCAACGGAAATCTTTAATCAAGCAAAAGCAAGCTCATTCTACTCCCAATCCCCTTCCTCCACTGGCTCTCTATCAAACCAAAGGTAATCCAAACTATACCGCCCCGGGCCAATAAAAAACAACCCAATGAACAGGTAAGCCGCCTCCAAAGCATGCGAATACGCGTTAAAGCCATCTTGGGCCATGACGTGCTTAAGAGTAGCTACCACCATGGTGGAAAACAGGAGGAAATTAGAAATCCGGAAGAACAGACCCAAGGCAATAAACAAGCCTCCCACGGTTTCGGCGAACGCCGCCATAAACCCGAAGAACGTGAACCCACCGGTAATCCCTATGGTTTCCACGGCGCTGCCTACCTTGGTCCACATCTCCTGCCCACCCATCATTTTAGGCCAGCCGTGCAGGAGAAACATAATGCCAATACCAACCCTAATAATCAATAAACCTTCGTCTTGATAGCGGTACAGGGAACGGAAGAAAGTCATAATCCTAAATTTTAGCGTATTGGTGTTTTAGGGCCGTTTTCCGGAAAACACCTTTGAAACAGAAAAACCTGACCCGGCTACCAGAGCATGATGCCAGACACCATGGTGGAATTGGGGATGTCTTTTACTTTGAGTTTATTCCAGCGTTGAGCTGGGATGCCGCGCATGTCCAGCACGAAACTCATGCGGGCCCCTTCAGAGATAGCCACGAAATTACCTTCGCCGGCGCCTACGCTGGAGATGGGAATACTCTCTTTCACGTCTCTGAACATGCTGCCAATACCAATGCCGCCCTGGGTCCGGAACGAAGGGTTGAGCACGGTGATCCGGAAGACGGTGCAGGCAGTGCCTTTGCATTGTTGCTCCACCAGCAGGTCGGGCCGGTGGCGTTCGCCTAACACTTCATAGGCTTTGGTGGTGGTGCCTTCTAGGGCGTGGTCTATTTCCCGGATCTTGTTTTGCCCGTACTGCTTTTTCAGTTCCTCAATGGTCATGCCTACTTTCACGGCCCCAGCCTGACCTGCCTGTAGGGTGAGGTTGAAAAGTGGGTTAGCGGCGCTGGGGGCGGCAGAGGCCGTAGAGGTGGCACCCGGAAGCGGCACTTCAGACATGGCCTCATCAGAAGCGGTAGAAGGCGCAGAGGCATCTGGCGCCTCAGCGTTCAGGCTGGGGTCCTGGGCAGCGTCTTCAGAAATGGCAGCGGCGGCCTCATCCAGTTGGGCCTCCTTATTAGTTTGCTCAGAGGTGCTTTCTTGTTGGCAGGCCGCCAGCGCCAGCAAGGCGCCCAGCAGCAGGGTGGTATGCTTCATGGGTGAACTAGTTTAGACCGCATAGGTACAGCATCTTGGGGCATAACGCAAGCCTTGTGGTGAAGTTACGCAATTGCATTTGGCGGTGGCGCGTATACCAAGTAATTTGGTCGCAAACTTTGAGTAAGATGAAGAAGAAGCCGCTTATTTTAATTTCGAATGACGATGGCATCACGGCCCCGGGCATTCACACCCTGGTGAAGGTAATGCGAAAAATTGGCGAAGTGGTGGTAGTGGCACCCGATGGGCCGCAGTCGGGTATGGGACACGCCATTACCATCGGCAATACGCTCCGGTTAGATAGATCCTTGGCCTTTACCGAGGTAGAGGCCTATGAGTGTTCCGGTACCCCCGCCGACTGCGTGAAGCTGGCCAAAAACCATGTGCTCAAAGACCGCCGGCCCGATCTGGTGGTGAGTGGCATCAACCACGGCTCCAACTCCAGCATCAGCGTACTCTATTCAGGTACCATGTCGGCGGCCATAGAGGCGGCCATTGAAGGCTTACCCGCCATTGGGTTCTCTTTGTGTGACTATGGCCATGAGATAGATTTCTCCCATACCGAGGAGTACGTGGAGCTGATTGTGCGGCAGGCCCTGGAGTTTGGCATTCCGCACGGTGTGGCCCTCAATGTGAACTTCCCTAAGAAATCTAAGGAGCCCATTGCCGGCGTGAAAGTATGCCGCCAGGCCCGCGCCAAGTGGGAAGAAGAGTTTGACGAACGCCTGGACCCTCGCGGCCGCAGCTATTTCTGGCTCACGGGCAACTTCGTGAACTTTGACAAAGGCGATGACACAGATGAAGCCGCCTTGGCGGAAAATTACGTGTCTGTGGTGCCGTGCCAGTTTGATATGACCGCCAGCCACGCCATTGCCCTGCTCAACAATGAGTGGAACCTCAACCCCGAGGCTACCCCCGTACCAGGCTCCAAAACCGTAGAAAGCGGCGCCGCCGAAGGGTAAACCGTTTTAAGGCCGTTTTTTGAAAAACAGGCCCAAAACGTCTTGGCTTCCGGTTGCATTAGAAAAAATACCGGCAGGAAAATCACCTGCCAGAAAAGAAAGGAATGAAAAAAAGCCCGGGTTTGCCCGGGCTTTTTTCTATGGATGACAATAGAGGATTTCTCTTGAGAAGTGCTTAGCGCACAAAGAATTTCAACACTCCTTTTTTGCCGTCAACGGTGTAGCGGGCCACGTAGATGCCGGGCCTACGGCCCTGGAAAGAAATCATGCGGTTGCTGTTTTCCTTTAGCAGTACTGACCCCGTTAAGGTGTAGACGGTTACCAGGGAGCGGGTGCCGTCCAGGTACAGAGTGTTGTCATAGAACCGGACCGGTTTTTTCTGCAGTTCTTCTTTAGACGCAGTCACGGTGCTGGACACCACAATAGAGCCGGTGCCTTCCAGGATGGCCGGATGCGTAGCCGCCGAGTAAGTGCCATCTGCCATGGCCGTGCCGTTCAAGGTAAAGGTTCTCACCTGCACCGCCGTTTTCAAGACTACTTTTCCGGTACCAGACACGGTGAGGTCAAGATTGTTGCCCGCACTTTTTTCATGGCTGAAGACAAGCACATTGTTGGCGCCTACCAGTATTTTGCCGTTCCCGAAGGCATTGGCGCTGGTACCCTCCAACTTTGTCACCGACTCGGCCACGGCGTTGGCTCTGGTGAGGTCCCAAGTACCGGTGAAGGCGCTGTTGTCTCCTTTTAAAATCATGTTGCTGGTAGTAGCCGGCGCGCCTCTGGTGTTGTAGACCGTAATCTTGCCAGTACCCTTGGTATTGCCCAGCAACTGGAACTGGTGCCCGCCTTCGGCGGTAGAATTGCTGTTGATCTGCACCAGGATATCACCGGTCACATTCAGGGGGGCGTCTAGCGAGAACATGGCCCCGCCGGTGGCGTAGGCAATTCTGGCGCCAGCCTGCATCTCAATTTCGCCGGTAGCAGAATGGGCGCCCCGCATGCGGATGTTGCCGGCGCTCTGGATCACTAACTTGCCGGGGAACACCAGGCTGGTGGTTTCAATCTCGCGATTCACCAGCACGGTTTCGCCGGCTTGCGGTAACAATTGAGGGCTGTAGTTTGCCGGGTTGTCCCAGTTGCCGTTGGCGCCTCCCACAAACGTGAAGGAACTGGGGCGACCCACTATAATTTTCCCCGTCCCCGAAATAAGGGTTGGGTGGGTAGTGGCGCTGTACTCGCCTATGGCTTGCAGGGTGTTGTCAATAAAGAATTCGCTTAAAGTAAGGTCTGCGTTCAAGACCAGGGCGGCGCCGGCCACCACCTTTAATTGGGATTTAGGCTGAAAAGCGCCGCCGTTGCCAATACTAAGGGTGGCCCCGCTGCTAACGGTTACATGGCCTTTGCCCAGGGCGCTAGAGGTATTGGCCTCCAGAATACCTGTTTTCACCAGCCAGTTGCCCGAAAAGTCTGGGCTGTTGCCAGTTAAAATAAGCTTGCCAGTGCCTTCCTTGCTGAATTCATGCACGCCCGTAAGGGTTGCAGGTAAGGTGAGGGTGCCGGTTCCGGTAAATTTATTGGCTTCTTTGGTCGCGATCTTTCCGGAAAGGGTGGCCGTACCGGTGGTAGAGATTTCTGACGCAGCCAGGGAAAGGTACGCCAGGGTGCTGTTGGCGGTGATAGAAAGCTTAGCCCCGTTTTTCAGGGCCAGGTCGGCTAGAAAGGAACCACCATCCGCTATAATTTCATGGGTGCCATCTACCGTGGCAGACTGGCCGGTGGTGGGAACCGCTGCAGGGTTCCAATTGGCAGCCAATAGCCAGCTTTTGGTGGTCCCAGCGCCAGCCCAGGTGTAGGAGGTTACCGTGGGCGCCTCGGCGCTGGGGTCCCAGTTGTCTGTGCCGGCCATTACTTTCTGTACGGTGTACTCCAGGGCCTCAGTGGCGGTCATGGCGCGCAGACCAGCCCATTTGGCCCGCTTGCTCATATCGGCCCCGGGGCCGTTGTTGTTGTATTCATACAGTTTAAGGTCGGTGCTGGTGTCTGAGTAGTCCATGCTCCACTTGTCGCCCCAACCTTCGGGGTGAATCATCTCGGTCATGTAAGAGTTCATCCAGGTCACCTTAGGGTACTCATGCCAAGGGCGGCCCAGCCGGATTAATGTTCCGTCATCACCGGCGCGGGGGCTGTTGGTGGCGTAGGTTAGCCGGCAATTGTTGAACACGTAACCGTAGGGCTGGTCTTTGGGGGTGGAAGGGGCCGTAATCCAGCCTCCCCCGAAACTCCTGATCTCACAGGTCTGGAAAAACGCATTACCGGCCCCATAGATATAGTCTGTGCGGCCCTGCACCAGGCAGTTCTCAAAATAGCTGCGTTTGCCGGGTTGCCACAGGTAAATAGTGTCCTGGTAGCCCAACAGGTTGCAGTTGATGAAAACGTTTTTGTCGCCTAGCACGGTGAGGGCCAACGCCTGACCTACCGGCCCCGCCGTGTTCTGGAGGGTAAGGTTCTCGGCCCTGAACCCATCTCCGGCAATAGTGAGCGTAGCGGAGGTACGCATGTTGTCCTCGGGCCATTTGGCGGCATCGGCGGAGGGGCACTTACCTGTGGCGCAGTCATAGATATGGTAACTGATGATGGTCTCTTCCCGGCTTTCCCCAATAAAGGAGACATTCTTTTTGTCAGCGGGCACCATGAGTTTCTCCGTGTTATACAGGCCGCGCTTGATGTAAATAACGGTACGGCGCTCGCTGTTGGAGGGCACGGCGTTGATAGCGTCCTGGATCTTGGTGAAATTGCCGGAGCCATCTAAGGCCACCGTAATGTCTACATTGGTGGGGGTAAAGGCACCCACCTGCGGACTTAGCCCTAATAGCAGGAGAAGGGCGAGAAGCTTTAATAAGAGTAGATGTTTTTTCATGGAGGAAGGTTAGGGGAATGGTATTTTTGAGGAGTGAACTGCTTCTAAATTATTGAATTGATATAACTTAACCAAAGCTCCTGTGTGGGTTTAGTGAAATAAAGACTAAAAACTGTGCAATAAGTTGCACAATCGATTGCACAAAGGGTTGCATTGAAAATTTCACAAATAAGAAATTCGCATGGTGTGCAATGGTCTGTACTTCAATATGTTAATGAGTTTATGATTTTGCATTGTTTTACCCTGCTACATCCCTTGATTTCAGATGAATAAAGTTGGGATATGGAATGTGAAATTTTTGCTGAAATTTTTAGAGAAGTAAAAATAGGGCATTGCCAAGGTGGCGCTTAGAAAGAAAAGGCTGGTTAGAAAGGGAAAAGTAACCGGTTAAAAGAAGAAATGGTTACAAGTGGTGTCTAAGGTAGGAAGGCCGGTTTGACCTTGTTTTCTGAAAAACGGGCTCTAAACAGGAAGTGAAAGAAGCCGGGCTTAGGAGAGAGAATGGCGAAAGGCTGAGGAAATAGAAAAGCCTTCCTGCTCGTAAACAGAAAGGCTTTTTTTGAGGGTACACCCAGGGCCAAAACTAGGCGTGGTACTGGATCTTTTTCTTGTTGAGGTGCTGAATAGGGCCGTAATGGGTTTTCTTAACCGTGATGCCCGCCACGCGCAATTTTACCTCTACCGGAGCCAGTGTCTTGGTGAATTCTGAGGAAATCACTTTGCCGTAAAATTCCTTTGCTTCTTTGGCAGCGCCTTTGTCAAAAGCATGCGAAGACAGCTTTTTGGTGATAGGCAGGCCTGGAATGATTTGGTAGGTGGTGGTCACAACCTTGTAAGAAGGAAGGAAAGGTGTAATGACTTTTTTGAGTAAACGTTTCATTCTATAGTTATATAATAAAGGGTGGATAGGGAAGGTGAGGCAAATATAGACTTAATTTCGTTCTTTTCTAATCTGGTTAAAAAATCCCTAAAAAATACCCTTTAGTATTGTAATATCTTAATAACGGGCGTTAGTGGCTGTAGAGTGAATTTGCACGGGAAGTCCAGGCGCAGCAAGTGGAGTTCTGTTTTAGGCCTGTTTTTCTAAAAACGGCCCTAAAACAGGACCGCCCCAGAAATGACATCTGGGGCGGTCCTGGATAAAGAATACGTAAGGTACTGCGTTAGCTTTTCGCGTTCTTTTGCTTCATCATCTTATCGGCTAGAATCAGGGCGTTGTAGGCATTGACAATGCCGCCGGTGGCGGAAAGGTCAACCAGCTTGGCGCGTTTTCTGTCCTTAGACTCCAGGTTGGGGTAGGTGGCAGTTTCCTTGGGGTGCAGGGTAGCCGACTTCAGAATCACCTCTTTCAATTCTACCGCCGACAACTCTGGGTAGTGCGACCACACCAGGGCTGCCACACCGCTCACCACTGGGCTGGAGAAACTGGTACCGTCCATCTTGTTGTACTTGTTATCTGGGGCTAGGGAGACAATCTCCACACCCGGCGCGAACAAGTCTACCGTCTGTTTTCCGTAGTTGGAGAACACACCAATTAGGTCTTTGCCTAAAAGCCTAGAAGTAGCGCCTACTTCAATCCAGGATTTGATCTGGCTGCCGTCTAAAAGCACGCGGCTGGGGTAGTGCGTTACCTGGTCATTGTTGGTGGCCTCATTACCGGCGGCGTGCACTAGCAGCACGTTTTTAGATTCGGCGTACTTCACGGCCTCGTCCACAAAAGATTTCTGGGGTGAAAAGCTCTTCCCGAAGCTCATGTTGATGATGTTGGCCCCGTTATCAACCGCGTACCTGATGGCCAGGGCAATGTCTTTGTCATACTCATCGCCTTCGGGCACCGCCCGTAAGGCCATGATCTGGATGTCTTCGGCAATGCCGTCTATGCCCAGGTTGTTGCCCCGCAAGCCGGCAATAAGCCCTGCTACCGGGGTGCCATGATTGGGCCGGGGGCCTACCACATCATTGTTGCCGTATTTGGTGTCTGTGATAGATTCCGGGTTGTCGGCTACCAGGGCGCGCGGGGTGAAGTTAAGGTTCAGATGCTTGTCCAGGAAAGTGTCTGTGTGTTCCTTAAACTTTTGGAAGGATTCTACGCTCAGACCCTTGCTGTGCACGTCCAGCCACCAGGCGCGGGCGGCCAGCAAACGCTCATCTGCCGTTGAAATCAGCTTTACCTGCTCCAGCGTGTAGGTATTGGATTTAAAGTGCTCGCCCAGGATGCCCTGTACGGTCACCAGCGCCTTCTCAAACGATTGTAGGGAGGCTCTGGTGGCAGTGTGTTTGGCCAACTCTTTCTCATAGGCCTCTTTGGCCTGATGGTAGATTTTGTATTCGGGTTGCTGGGCTAGGGGTACCTCTTTTATGGAGGAGATGTTCTGATAGGTGGGCGCCAGTTTTCTCAGCAGCCGCACATATTCATAGGTTTCATATCGCACATTTTCGCCTTTGGCGTTGCCCAGGAAACCCCAGCCGTGCACATCGTCCACGTACCCGTTACCGTCATCGTCCTGACCATTACCGGCTACCTCTTTGGGGTTGGTCCAGATCTTGCCTTTCAGTTCATCATGGAAGATATCAATGCCGCTGTCAATGACGGCCACCACAATGGTTTTCTTGGGTTTCTTGTTCACCAGCAGCTCCTGGTAGGCGCGGTTTACGCCGGTGCCCTGCACCTGATCTTTGGTGGGGTCCAGGTTGTGCCAATTCACAAAGGTTTTGTCAAAGGAGGAAACCGAGGAAACAGGGTCATCCTGGGCTAGTACCGGGAACACAAAAAAAACAGCCAATAACAGGCTGGCCGAGGTTCTTTGTATCGGCTTTTTAAGAATAGTCATAGCAGTGGAACGGCAAAAACCATTCCAAGCGTACACAGCCCAGCAGGTTTTGCCCTAAAGGAAAAGTTCTTTTGTGAAAAGATACAAATATTTCGGGTAACCCGCTACTGCAGCTCCCCGGTTTCTTGGCTGACCAGCCAAACCAAGGGGAGCAAATTTTTCCCCAAACAATCCTGAAAAGATGGCAGGCTTAAAAGCAAAGGCAGCTACTTGGTGGCTGGCACTTTTTGGTAATACACGATTGGCCCATCTGAGGCCGATGCATCATTCATAAGGTACTCCTTCTCTCCGTTCCACAACGGCATGCCCTGAGGGTACATCTTGTCATAACCCCCGATACCGATGGTGTGGAAGGCGACCGTGGGGTCATCCAGCTTTACTAAAACTTGCCATTCTGTGGTGTTGGGGTATGTTTTGATAGAAAAAGACCCCGTCGCTTTCACGCCATCCCGGTGCCTGATAATGGAACTATCAGGGTACAGCTGGAGAATTTCCTCATAAGGCAAACGAAGAGGTGAAGGGTGTTGGCCAGCTATCTGAGCACGATACATCATTTTTACCAGCTTCCATTGGCCAATGACCTGCGAGGGAACCAGGGTGCCCGGGCTATAAGGTTCTGGTTCGGGAGAGATCTCGTCTGTTGAGGTGCAACTGATGGTTAAAAGTAAAAATAGAAAAGGGTAGAGGATATTTTTCATACGCGGCGCTTTGGCTTTACTAGATGACCCCGCTCAGGCCCAATAGGTTGCAGCGCCTAACCTTTCGTTTACTAATAATTTCTATGAGATATTGCTTTCAGCCTGATTTTCTAAAATTAGGCTGAAATGGAGCCAATCTGCCACGGGCAGTGTTGTGGTTTTTCAATAGGATTCTCCCTGGCGCAGGTCTCTTTTTACGGACCCTGAGTTCGGACTAATCAGGGAAATCCTAGTATCTTTGCGGTCTTATTTCTAGAAAACCATGATTTCAGTTGACTCGGTCGCTGTTGAATTCAACGGCGCGGCTCTTTTCAGTAACATTACCTTCAACATCAATGAAAGTGACCGGATAGCCCTGATGGGGAAAAACGGCGCAGGAAAATCTACCCTTCTCAAGATCATTGCCGGGGTCAACAAGCCAACCCGCGGCAAGGTATCTGCCCCTAAAGATGCCGTGATCGCGTACCTGCCGCAGCATTTGCTTACCAAAGACGAGAGCACCGTGTTTGAAGAAGCGTCTAAGGCGTTTGGGAGCATCCTGGAGATGAAGCGGCAGATGGACGACCTTAACTCCCAGCTGGAAACCCGCACTGACTATGAGTCTGACGCCTACATGAAACTTATTGAGGACGTCTCTGAGCTGAGTGAGAAATACTACTCCATTGAAGAGATCAACTTTGACGCCGAGGTAGAGAAAACCCTCTTGGGCCTGGGCTTCCTACGCTCAGATTTCACGCGCTCTACCAGTGAGTTCTCCGGGGGCTGGCGCATGCGCATTGAGCTGGCCAAGATCCTGCTGCAAAAACCAGATTTGATTCTCCTGGATGAGCCTACCAACCACCTGGACATTGAGTCAGTGCAGTGGCTGGAGGATTTCCTGATGAACAACGCCAAGGCCGTAATCGTGATTTCCCACGACAAGGCCTTCGTGGATAACCTTACCAATCGCACCATTGAGGTGACCATGGGTCGTATCTATGACTACAAGGTACCTTACAGCCAATACCTGCAACTGCGCAAAGAGCGCCGTGAGCAGCAGCAGCGTCAGTTTGAGGATCAGCAGAAAGAGATCGCGGATATTCAAGGATTTATAGATCGTTTCAAAGGGACCTATTCCAAAACGCTGCAGGTACAGTCTAGGGTGAAAATGCTGGAGAAGATTGAGATTATTCAGGTAGATGAGGTAGACACCTCAGCGCTGAACCTCAAATTCCCGCCCGCCCCGCGCTCGGGTAATTACCCTGTTATTGTAGAGGAACTCACCAAGAAATACGGTGATCATACCGTGTTCAAAGATGCGTCTCTGACCATTGAGCGCGGCGAAAAGATTGCGTTTGTGGGCAAGAACGGTGAAGGTAAGTCTACGCTCATCAAAGCCATTATGGGCGAGATTGACTATGACGGCAAACTGCAGCTGGGCCACAATTCCATGATCGGGTACTTCGCGCAGAACCAGGCGTCTCTGCTGGATGAGGACCTGACCGTGTTCCAGACCATTGACCAGATTGCCGTGGGCGACATGCGCACCCGCATCAAAGACATTCTGGGCGCGTTCATGTTTAGCGGCGATACCGTGGAGAAGAAAGTGAAGATGCTGTCTGGGGGCGAAAAGACCCGTCTGGCCATGATCAAGCTCTTGCTTCAGCCCGTGAACCTCTTAATTCTGGATGAGCCTACCAACCACCTGGACATCAAGACCAAGGACATCCTGAAAGACGCCCTCAAGGCCTTTGACGGCACGTTGATTCTGGTTTCCCACGACCGTGATTTCCTGGATGGGCTGGCCACCAAGGTATTTGAGTTCGGGAACAAGCGAATTAGAGAGCACTTTGAAGACATCAATGGTTTCCTGCGTAACAAGAAAATAGAGAACCTGAGAGAGATTGAGCGGAAGGTTGTAGCCAACTAGGCTTCCGCCAAAGGGTTAACTAAAAAATCCCTACGCGCCTCTCTGGTGCGTGGGGATTTTTATTTATGGAGCTTTTAAATCCATTGCGTTTTGAGGGTCTATTTCTGGAAATAGGCTCAAAACAAGAATTAATCACTGTAGCGGCGTTACACTGTAACGCCGTGGTACTACGCTGCAGATCCGGTTCTAATTACCAACACTGGCATTTGTAATAAAAATATTTTAATGCCAGGGAATAGAGGAATTAAGTGGGAGAGAGGTCGTTGTTTCCTGGAACCACGGCGTTACAGGGTAATGGCGCTACATTTCAATCTTTATAGAATTGATCTTCTTGCCAATTAACAGGGTTTGAGAGGATGTAATTTTCTATAAGGCGTAACTCGCGTGTGGTCCTGATGATACGGTCATGGAACCGGGGCTGCCACCCGAAGGGCTCTGTACTTACGCTCCTGATCATTTTGGTGCAGATAGACTTATAATAACCAACAATGTGGGAAATGGATCCTGCCTTTGCCGCTATATTAGACATGTATGCATTTTTATAGACTGGAGCAATACTATGCAAGGGAAAACTATTCCCGGAAACCGTATCAATCCCTATCACTCCTTCTAATCCAATAATACCGTGGAGATGATTGGGCATGACAACAAATTCACCGAGAAATACACCGGGCCAATGCTGTTCCAGTTCTAGCCAATAATCATGCGCAATATGTCCTTCATCAGAAAGCACCATGGTGCCATCCTTTACCTCACCAAAAAAAGGAAAGCGGTCTTGCGTGCAGATAGTGATGAAATACAGTCCTTCACCCCGATAATCATAGCCGGTTAGCCGGCGGGCGTTTTTGCTGAAGGTGTCATATTTTGACATAGGGATAGTATCTGGTGCAATCTTTAAACGAATTGGCCAAATACCTGGTTCCTACCTGTTTATTGACAAAACCCCTAAAAAAAGTAGCGGCGTTACCCTGTAACGCCGTGTCTCTACGCAGCGGAATCGTTACAAATAACCAACACTGACTTTTGCAACAACTTTTAATGCCCTGAAGGAAGGTCTATCTGGCGAAGAGGCACTATTGTTTCATAGCACCACGGCGTTACAGGGTAACGCCGCTACACATCCCTTTAAAAACAAAACGCCCCGCTGCAAAAAAAGCAGCGGGGCGTTTTAGAGCCGTTTTTCTCAAAACAGGCTTAAAGTACCACTTTGGTTTTCTCCTCTTTAAATACGCTTAGGTTGGCAGACTGTATTTTCTGGCGGTAGCCAGCCCAGATGGTGGAGAAGAAGGAGTTTACCTTTCCTACGGCTTCCTGGGTAAGGGTTTCCACCTGCTCTACCAGCTGCGTCTCGGTTTGGGTGAGGGGCTCTGAGCGGCCACCCAGATAAGAGCGGGCCTCCTGTAGTTTAGAGAGGGCCGTGAGTTGGGTAGGACGGCCGTAACCCTGACGGGAAAGCCCTTTCCCCTGAAGGAATTCCCGGTACGTTTTAATGGAATCCTGCATGGCTTTGGTGGAGCGCTGTAGTTCAACGGACTCCTTGCCCCCAACCACCTTTAATTGTCCGGTGATGGCGTCAGTGGCGTCAGAGGCTTGCTGCAGGCGGTCTAGCAGGTCATTCAGCTGCAGAGTGCTTTTGTTCAGGCGCTCCAACTGCTGGCGGCGGGCAATCACATTCTCTTTCTGGTAAGGGATGCGTGGATCAGCTAACACGTTCACAAAGGTGGAGTCCTTGGTGCCGGCGTATTGCATCACCAATTTGTATTTTCCGGGCAGTACCGGGCTTCCGCTAGGCTCACCGCCAGGGCGCTGGCCTCTACCACCGCCTCCGCCACCGGCCTGTCTGATGCCGCGTTCGGTCAGGTTCCAGGTAATGCGCTGGAAGCCTAATGTGGAATCTGGTTTTTGGGAAATGGTCCGGATGTGTCTATTCTGCTCATCATAGACCCGCACGAACACCGAGTCTACTTTAGGACCACGGGCCGCAGCCGGAGCAGCGGCGCTGTCACGGGCCGGTAAAGAGGTAGCCATGCGCGTGCCAGACTCCTCATTTAAGACCGTGGCGGGTAATTTCTTCTTGGTAGGGGCTTTCTTGGCCGGGCCAGGGGCCGGGGTAGAAGCCTTGGGTTTCAGGTAGTAGGGAATGGTGGCCCCAGCCGATTTGTTGGCGGCCTGGTAAAGGTTGTCCGAATCAGAGCCGTAGCCGGGCGCCGAGGAGTAAGAGGCCAAATAGGCGGCCGAGGGCTCAAACACGGCCATTGGTTTGTCAAGCATCTTCCCGCCCGTAGCAGCCAGTTGGCGCAGCGGCCTGATGTTGTCCAGCACGTACACGGCGCGCCCGAAGGTACCGATCACCAGGTCTGCCTCGCGCTCCTGAAGGGCCAGGTCCATGACCGGAACCGAAGGTAGGCCTTGGGTCCACTGGGTCCAGTCCTTGCCCTCATTCAGGCTCACCCACAGGCCGTGCTCGGTGCCGGTGAACATGAGGTTGGGTTGGGAAGGGTCCTGCAGGAAGGAGAGGGCGTAACCGCGCACTTTCTTGTCATCTACCAGGCGGGTCCAGGTTTTGCCAAAGTCAACGGTGCGGTACACGTAGGGGCTGAAATCCTTCCCGAAGCGGTAATGGTTGGCCACCACGAACGCCTCGCCGGCCCAGTGGCGGGAGGCGGTAATCTGCGGGATCCAGGCTTCGGCCGGCAGGCCGGGCAGGCGGTCACGCAGGTTGGTCCAGGACTTGCCGCCGTCGCGGGTGAGTTGCACGTGGCCGTCATCAGTGCCCACCCAGATCACGCCTTTCTCCAGGGTGCTGGGGGCCACGGTGAGAATGGTGTTGTGGTTCTCTGCTGAGGTGATGTCCAGGCTCAGGCCGCCGCTTTCCTGCTGCTTCTGCTGGGCGGGGTTGTTGCGAGTCAGGTCCGGGGAAATGGTCTGCCAGGTGAGGCCTTTGTCTGAAGACACGTGCAGGTACTGGCTGGCGTAGTACACGCCGGCCTTGTTGAAGGGATCCAGGGCAATGGCCGCGTTCCAGTTGAAGCGCAGCTTGGTTTTGAGGTCAGGGGCGGTGGGCTTGGCGATGTAGGAGTTGCCGGTTACTTTATCATACCGGGCCAGGCTGCCGCCCTGTGACATGGCGTAGCCGTAGCGGGCATCTGTGGGGTCCGGCACCACGTCAAAGCCGTCGCCGCCCTGCACCGTCTGCCAGTAGTAGTTTCTAATGCCGCCGCGGGTAAAGGTGTAGCCAGGTCCGGTCCAGGAGCCGTTGTCCTGCAGGCCGCCGTACACGTTGTAGGGCACCTCGTTGTCTACGTTGATGTGGTAAAACTGGCCCAGGGGCAGGGTCTCGGGGAAGCTCCAGGTCTTGCCCCGGTCCCGGCTGATGGCCAGGCCACCGTCATTGCCGTCCAGGAGCAGGTTGGGGTTCTCGGGGTGGATCCAGAAGGCGTGGTGATCGGCGTGCACCTGGTCCATGGAGGCGGTCACGGTAAAGGTCTTGCCCCCGTCCTCGCTCACGGCCACCGGCTGGTAGAGCATGTAGATGCGGTTCTCGTTCTTGGGGTCTACATAGATCTCATTGAAGTAGAAGGCGCGGTTGGTCACAATGGAAGGCTCCTCGGTGACCTTGGTCCATTTCTCGCCGCCGTCGTCTGAGCGGTACAGGCCGTTTTTGGTGGCCTCTACCAGGGCGTACACCCGGCCGGGCATGCTGCGGCTCTGGGCCAGGCCCAAACGGCCGAAGTTACCGGCCGGAAGCCCGTCTGTTGCGCCTTTCTTTTTCCAGGTCTTGCCCGCGTCATAGGTGATGTAGAGCCCGGAGCCGGGTCCGCCCGAGGTGAAGTCCCAGGGGGTGCGGCGGTGTTCCCACATGGCCACGATCAGCTTGTCGGGGTTCACGGGGTCCATGATCATCTCGGCCACGCCCGATTTCTCGTTGGTGAACAGCATGCGCTGCCAGGTCTGGCCGCCGTTGGTGGTTTTGTACACGCCGCGTTCCGGGTGCTCGCCAAACGGCAGACCAATCACGCCCGCGTAGACAATGTCTGGGTTAGAAGGGTTGATGAGAATGCGGTGGATGTTGAAGGTCTTGTCCAGGCCCATGTGTTTCCAGGTGCGGCCGCCGTCCAGGCTTTTGTAGATGCCGTTGCCCATGTTCACCGAGTTGCGCGGGTTGCCTTCGCCGGTACCGGCCCACACCACGCTGGGGTTGCTCTGCTGCACGGCCAGGGCGCCAATGTTGATATTGGGCTGCTCGTCAAAAATGGGGGCGAAGGTGGTGCCTCCGTTCTCGCTTTTCCAAACGCCGCCGGAGGCCGCGCCCACATAAATGATGTCTGGGTTGGAAACCACGGCGTCAATGGCGGTCACGCGGCCGCTCATCACGCCGGGGCCAATGCTGCGGGCCTTCATCTGCCCGAACTGTGCCATAGGCAATTGCTGCGCCTGCGCCTGCCCCAGCGCCAGCAAGGAAAGGCATAAGAGCTTAGGTAAATGTTTAATCATAGGGTTTGTTTGAGTAGTTTGGAATAGCAAGCTAAATGTAAGCAAGAATTGGCAGGTTTGGAAACCCCTGTGTTTTAGACCTGTTTTGGGAAAAACGGGCTTAAAACGGCTTGCGGGTTTAGTGCTGTAAAAGCGGCGTGCTGCCCAAGGTATTTCCTGCACGGCCCTTTGGCTCAAGCGCCAGTTGACGCGGCCGCCAGGGGAATCCTTTTTTGCTTATCTTTCAAGGTAAATCATGCAACACGTACTTCCATGAAGAAGCTTCTTTTACTCTTTGGCCTGGGACTGCTGGCTACCGCACCAGCCGCCACGGCGCAGGTATTTAACCCCGAGGAACCATTGGCGCATACCTATTCCATTGTGGCCCGCGACCCTAAAACCGGTGAGATGGCCGTGGCCGTGCAAAGCCACTGGTTCTCGGTGGGCACGTCGGTGAGTTGGGGTGAGGCCGGGGTTGGCGTGGTGGCCACGCAGTCATTCACCAATAAATCCTTCGGGCTGCGGGGACTGGCGCTCATGAAGCAAGGGAAATCTGCCGCAGAGACACTCAAGATTCTGCTTTCTGATGATACCGGCCGCGAGGTGCGCCAGGTGACCATTCTGGACGCCAAAGGCGGCGTGGCCACCCACACCGGGAACAAATGCATCACCTACGCGGGGCACATCACTGGCAAGGATTTCTCAGTGCAGGCCAACATGATGCTCTCAGACAAGGTATGGCCCGCCATGGCCAAAGCGTTCCAGGAGAAGGCCCACCTGCCTCTGGCCGAGCGGGTACTGGCGGCTCTGGATGCCGCCGAGGCCCAGGGTGGTGACATACGCGGACGGCAATCTGCGGCCCTGCTTGTGGTACCCGGCAAAAGCAACAAGCAACCCTGGAACGAGCGCCTGGTGGACCTGCGGGTAGATGACCACGAGGCGCCCCTGAAAGAACTTCGCCGCCTACTCACCGTGCAACGCGCCTACGAGCACATGAACAACGGCGACCTGGCCGTAGAGAAAAACGACATGGCCCTGGCCATGAAAGAATACAGCGCCGCCGAACAACTTCAGCCCAACAACCTGGAAATGCAGTACTGGCACGCCATTACCTTAGCCAACACCGGCAAAGTAGACGAAGCCCTCAAACTCCTGCAGCCTGTTTTCAAGGCAGACAACAACTGGCGGGTTTTAACGGAGCGACTTCCTCCGGTTGGGTTGCTCACCGTTTCTGCGGCAGACTTGAAGCGGATTTTGGAGGTGAAGTAGGGAAAGGGAGTGGTAGCAAAAGCAGGTTGCTGTATTTGTATAAGTAGCAAATGATAGCAAATTCAACAATGCATTATTGCGAATACTTCCCTCTCTTTTGTCATCCTGGAAGGATCTTGTGGGCGAACGGTAGTGGCCCCCATGTTCTGATTGAACTGGAATTATATTCTCTATTTTAAAAATCTGTTTTAAGCCCGTTTTTCCAAAAACAGGCCCAAAAGGGAAATCGCCAATTGAGGCTAGCGCCTCAGGGAAGTTGAAAACTTCCCGCCATAGTAGGTCCAAGTTGAAAACTTGAACCAGGAATAGTAAAAAAGGAAAGGGGGTGCTATCTGTATAGCTCACCCTTTCCTTTTTTACCCTTCATATGCTGCTCTAGTCATTGGTTAATTAAGAACTGCAAGACAACATGGAACAGCCGGCTTTCTGGCTGGCCCAGTCGGGGCGTTTGGCAAAGAACTCATCATTCTCTTTTGAATATGGAGTTTTCATGGCTTCCTGCAGCTTTTTAAACAGCGTGTCTTCGCCTTTCTCCAGTTCCTCAATTGCTTGATGCAGGAGATAGTTACGCAGGATAAACCGGGGGCTGGCCTGGCGCATACGTTCCTGGGCTTCCCCACGCGGAGTAGTATTGGCGTTGAGGCGGGTGATATAGGCGGTGATAAACTCATGCAAGGCCTCGCGCTCGCTGGCTGTCGGCTCCGCGTAGAAGCTGTCTTTGAAGTAGGCTGCTATCTCTTCCTCGGTCTGCAGGTTCAGGGGCATGTCAATGAGGAGTTGGTAGAAGATAGTCATGTCTGGCTGCACCGTAGAGAGGGTTTTCTCCAGTTGGGTGATAAATTCCATGTCTGTTTCCTTTACCTCATCCAGGCCAAGCTTATTCCCGAGCATGGTGTAGTACTTCTGGTAGAAAAGATCGCCGTAGCCTTCCAGGGCCGCTACCAGTTCCTCGGTGCCGGTGAAAAGCGGCGCCAGGGCGCTGGCCAGGCAACCCAGGTTCCACTGGCCAATGGTGGCCTGCTGCCCGAAGGCGTAGCGGCGGCCCGGCAAATCTGTGGTATTGGGGGTGAAGCGCAGGTCGTAGTTGTCCAGGAAGGAGTAAGGGCCGTAGTCAATGGTAAGGCCCAGAATGGACATGTTATCAGTGTTCATGACGCCGTGCACAAAGCCTACCCGCATCCATTCCACCATCAGGTGCGCCGTTTTCTCCACCATCTCCTTGAACCAGGCCAATACTCGGCCTTCGCCCCGCAGGTGCGGATAATAGCGGTCAATGGTCCAGTCAACCAATTTTTTCAGGTTGTCCAGTTCCTTGCGGGCGGCGGGCATCTCAAAACTCCCGAAGCGCAGAAAAGTGGGTGCCACGCGCATGACCACGGCGCCAGGCTCATAGGCGGGGTTGCCGTTGTAGAACATGTCGCGCACAATCTTCTCGCCGGTGCCTACCAAACTCAAGGCCCGGGTGGTGGGCACGCCCAGGTAATGCATGGCCTCACTCATGAGATATTCCCTCACTGAGGAACGGAGCACCGCCCGCCCGTCTGCGCGGCGGGAGTAGGGGGTGGGGCCGGCGCCCTTGAGCTGGAACTCCCAGTTTTTGCCGTCGGGGGCTTCCCACTCGGCTAGGGTAATGGCGCGGCCGTCGCCTAGCTGGCCGGCCCAGTTGCCGAACTGGTGCCCGGCGTAGCAGGCGGCGTAGGGCTGCATGGAAGGCGTGACCAAGTTCCCACCCAGAATGTCAATCTCTGGCTGGGTTTCGGGCTTGGAGATGCCTAATTCCTGCGCCAGGTCCTCTGACCAGGCCAGCAGCACCGGCAGCTTTACCGGCGTGGGCGTGGTTTTGCTGTACAGCACTCCCGGAGTTTGGCGAGGCGTTTTGTTGCCGCTGGCATCGCCGGGGAAGGTCTTGACAAACTCGTTTTTATATTCTTTTGAAAGTAAGCTCTGCATAGGTTATTGGATGTGCCGGCCCCGTTGTTTTTTCCACTCTGTGAGAGGGGAAAGGGCAGGAAAAGGTTAAAGTTGAATTCCATTGTTCCCTAATTGAAAAGGCCTTCTACCCTGGGATAGTTCAAAAATATACCCCTTGAGCGGGCCTTTCTGGCAACGTAGGCATTAACGTAATAATGGGGTAAAAGTAAGGCCATTTCATTTGGGAACCACTGCCTTGGAAATTACCCACAGGATACCAGGCACCTCATTATCCAATGGTTTTAAAAGCAAGCCGTGGAGCAGAGGAACGGGCAGGCTAAAAAGTTGCCGCCCGCATTGCCGCTTTTCACGCCGAATTGTATAATTTGGACTTTCGCACAAACCACTCTAACCAAACATGCAATCTCTCTTCAAACATTGGGCGCTGGCTGCAGCGCTGGCCCTTCCGCTGGGGGTTTCGGCCCAGAACCAGGATTCCCTGCACATCAGGAAAATATATGACCAGGCGCTTACCCAGGGCCAGAGCTATGAGCAGCTGCGCTACCTCACCAGCCGCATAGGTGCCCGCCTCAGCGGATCGCCGCAAGCCGCCGCCGCCGTGGAATGGGCCCGCCAGGAGATGGAGAAAATGGGCCTGGACCGTGTGTACCTGCAAGAAGTGATGGTGCCCCACTGGGTGCGTGGCGACAAAGAATACGCGGCCATTGTGAACTCCAGGATCAGCCCCACCCGCGAGGTGAACGTGCTGGCCTTGGGCGGCTCCGTGGCCACCCCCGCCAACGGCCTTACCGCCGAGGTATTGGAGGTGCAAAGCATTGACGAACTCAAGAAGCTGGGCAAGAAAAAAGTGCAGGGCAAGATTGTCTTCTTTAACCGGGCCTTCAACCAGACGCACATTACCACGGGTCTTGCCTACCGTGATGCCGTAGACCAGCGCTCCAGCGGGCCCTCTGAGGCCGCTAAGTTGGGCGCGGTGGGCGTGGTGGTCCGTTCCATGGCCTCTAACAGTGATGATTTCCCGCATACCGGAGGCTTGAAATATGCCGAGGACGCCCCCAAGATTCCGGCGGTGGCCATTAGCAGCAAAGGCGCTGATCTTTTGACCAAGCTCCTGAAGGAAGACGAAAAACTGCAGTTCCACCTGCGCATGAACCCGCAGTGGTTGCCAGACGTGCTCAGCTACAACGTGATTGGCGAGATCAAAGGCTCTGAGAGACCCGACGAGATTATTGTGGTTGGCGGCCACCTGGACAGCTGGGACATTGGCGAAGGCGCCCATGATGACGGCACCGGCTGCGTGCAGTCCATGGAAGTGCTGCGCCTGATGAAGGCCATGGGTTACAAACCCAAGCGTACCATACGGGCCGTCATGTACATGAACGAGGAGAACGGCCTTCGTGGCGGCACCAAGTACGCCGAGGTAGCAAAAAAGCAGGGCGAGAAGCATATTGCCGCCGTTGAGTCAGACGCCGGTGGGTTCACCCCCCGCGGCTTCGGGATAAGCGCCACTACTGAGCCGGCCTTCCAGAAAGCGCTTAGCTGGAAACAGTTGCTGGCCCCTTATGGTCTGCATGATATTGACCGCAACGGCGGCGGCGCCGACATTGGTCCCCTCAAAGATGGCCGCGTGGCCCTGATCGGCTTCCGCCCAGATTCCCAGCGCTACTTTGACATCCACCACACCGCCAACGACACCTTTGACAAGGTAAACCGGAGGGAGTTGGAACTGGGCGGCGCCTCTATGGCCGCTCTGGTGTATTTGATTGATAAATATGGGTTGTAGGAGGTTAGTGATTAGTCTCAAGTTACTAGTAACTATAAGCAAATAAAAAGTCATCAATAAAGTGCCTCTAAGCGAGCTGCTTTGTTGATGACTTTTCTTTTACATTCACTTCCTCTCCTCTTTGTCATCCTGAATGGATCTTGTGGGCCAGCTAGAAAAGCGTTGGAGTAAATGTCATTATCATTCGCTACCAAGATCCATTCAGGATGACAAAGAGGGGAAAGGACCTACTATAAAAGATCAAAGTTGAAAGTTTGCGGCCTGGATGTAGTCCCTTTCCATCCCAGCCGTTTTCAGTGCGTTTTTCAGAAAACGGCCCTAAAACAGAACCGCCCCTTCCCGCAGGAAATCTCCCGGGCAACCCGTACCTTTGCCGCGGCAACAAACGGCAGGCGCGTGAAAAAAATCCTCATTATCCGGTTCTCCTCCATTGGCGACATTGTGCTCACCACGCCGGTTATCCGGTGCGTGAAGCAGCAGGTGCCGGGCGCCGAGGTTCATTTCTGCACCAAGGCCGCCTTTAGAAACATTATTGCCAGCAACCCCTACGTAGACAAGGTATTCTGCCTGGAGAACTCGCTCAAAGACTTGTTGGCGCAGCTCAAGGCCGAAAACTATGACCTGGTGCTGGACCTGCACCACAACCTGCGCACCCGCATCATGAAAGCCCGCCTGGGCCGCCCGCACCGCAGCTTCAACAAGCTTAACTACCAGAAATGGCTGCTGGTGAAGTTCAAGATCAACCAGATGCCCAAGGTGCACATTGTGGACCGCTACCTGGCCACGGCGGCTTCGCTGGGCGTGCAGAACGACGGGCAAGGGTTGGATTATTTCATTCCGGAGAAAGACGAGGTAGACCTGAATACGCTGCCGGTCACGCATCAAAATGGCTATTACGCTATTGCCATTGGGGCGCAGCACTACACCAAACGCCTGCCCATTGACCGCCTGATAGAGCTCTGCGAGAAAATTAACGGCCCTATAGTGCTGCTGGGCGGCAAAGAAGATGTGCCGGTGGCCAAGATGATAGAAGTCTATTTCACTACGCAGCCCTACCTTTCGCTGCCTTCCACGGAGCCTAAAAACACTATTATTTACAACGCAGCCGGAAAGTACAATCTGAACGGATCGGCTTCTTTGGTGCGGCAGGCCCGGGCGGTGTTCAGCCATGACACCGGGCTCATGCACATTGCGGCGGCCTTTAAAAAGAAGATCTACAGCATCTGGGGCAACACGGTGCCCGAGTTTGGCATGTATCCCTACACACAGGATTTTGAGGTGCTGGAAGTGAAGAACCTGTATTGTCGGCCCTGCTCCAAAATTGGCTATGCTAAATGTCCCCAAGGCCACTTCCGGTGCATGCGCGAGATCCAGTTCAATTTTGAGCTCCCCGAGGTAAGTCCAGCTGGATAGCCGAAAAGCCAAGCGCGTATTTAGCCTGTTTTCAGGAAAAGCCGTTAAAGCGGCATAACAAACTTGATCGCTTATGGCATCTAAACCTATCCTGTACGGCGCCGACTGGTGCAAAAAGACCATAGCCATTCAAAGCTACTTTGAGGAGAAAGACATCGACTTTGACTACGTGAATGTAGAAGAAAGCGACCAGGCCATGCAAGCCATCAAAGACATGAACCGCGGCAGGGTGCGCTTCCCCATGGTGGTAATAGGGGAGAGTACCCCCATGAAAAACCCATCGCCAGAAGAACTGGATAAGGCGCTATCTGACAATAAAGGAGATAGTAAGTAATTGTATTTTTAGGCATAGGGACAGTTTGAGTATCTCTTCACCAAATGCGTGAGCCTTTGTTGTACATAGTGTAAACGGTAGCGCTATACTTACTGGTTGATAGGCAATTTCTTAATGGGGGTGAGAAAGATCGCCTGTGTAAACACCCCTCTTTGCTCCCCTCAAGGGGAGAGTCTGCGCTTAGTAAGTGTTGTTTCGTTTTGACCCTGTTTTCCCTAAAACGTGCCTAAAACGACTTTACCTATCAATGTCTCTTTAAACTATAAAACCATGCATTTTCCGTTTCCAGCCTTTCGGCAGTGCGCCTAGCACTCGACCCGGTGCCGCGGCAGCGGCAGGCCCTGCGGGGCCAGGCGAGAGGGTACAGCGCGAGGGCGGAAGGCGGGGCCTCGCGGCCGTGAGCGCTCGGAGAGAGAAGATGAAACAAAAAAGTTCATGAAGCCCTAGACAAGCAGACAATCCAAGGGTTAACCGGAAGCAGTAATGCGGGAAGGAGTATACAGAAAGGCAGTTGCCAATGGAGAGGCAGTTTTGGTCGTTGGTGAGAACACCAACAACGGCGGACGACGGGAAAGTGGAACGCTTGGGATGGGGCTGACGCCCCAGGGAAGTTGCAAACTTCCCACCATAGTGGGTCCAAGTTAAAAACTTGAACCAGAGCGAGCCGCCCATAAAGGCAAACGCAAATTCTTCCTACAAAAAAAAGCCCTCGCAAATCATATCTGCGAGGGCTTCCCTATCCTTCCTATTTAAAGCCTGTTTTTCATAAAACAAGCCTAAAACGCCTTTGAAACCTATACCATTATTTGGTGATCATCTCAAACCCGGTAAACCGGTGCAGGGCTTTAGGTAACTTGATGCCTTCAGGAGTTTGGTTGTTCTCTAATAAAGCCGCTACAATACGAGGCAGGGCCAGGGCACTGCCATTGAGGGTGTGCAGGAGCTGGGGCTTTCCGCCCTCGGTGCGCTGGCGCAGTTTGAGGCGGTTGGCCTGGAAGGTCTCAAAGTTGGACACAGAGCTTACTTCCAGCCATCGGCCCTGGGCCGCGGAGTACACTTCCATGTCATAAGTAAGGGCCGAGGTGAAGCCCATGTCGCCGCCGCAAAGGCGCAGCACACGGTAGGGGAGTTCTAGCTTCTGGAGCAGGCCCTGAATGTACTGGCTCATCTGCTCCAGGGCTTCATAGGATTTCTCCGGGGCCTGAATCTGTACTATTTCCACTTTGTCAAACTGGTGCAGGCGGTTCAGGCCGCGCACATCAGCACCCCAGGAACCGGCCTCTCTTCTAAAGCAAGGCGTGTAGCCTACATTTTTGATGGGCAGCTTGCCTTCGGCGATGATCTCGTCGCGGTACAGGTTGGTGATGGGTACTTCGGCGGTGGGGATGAGGTAGAGGTTATCGGCCACGGCGTGGTACATCTGGCCTTCTTTGTCGGGGAGTTGACCGGTACCGTAACCAGAAGCCTCGTTCACCATGATGGGTGGTTGTACCTCGGTGTAGCCGGCGGCAAGGGCCTCCTCTAAAAAGAAGTTGATGAGGGCGCGCTGCAATCTGGCACCTTGGCCTTTGTACACCGGAAAACCGGCACCGGTGATCTTGTTGCCTAAGTCAAAGTCTATGATGTCATATTGCTTGATTAGATCCCAGTGAGGGGCGGCGCTTTCTGATAAATCAGGAATGGAGCCGTGCTCCAGCACTACTTCGTTGTCTTCAGAAGACTTTCCGGCGGGCACGCTGTGGTGTGGAATGTTGGGCAACTTGTAGAGCGCTTGCTGCAGGTCTTGCTCCAGTTGCTGTACTTCTTCGTCTAAGGCCTTGGTGCGGAGTTTCAGGTCGGCGGTCTCGGTTTTGAGCGCTTCGGCCTGTTCTTTCTGGCCGCTTTTCATCAGGCCGCCAATTTCCTTAGCCAGGGCGTTGGCCCGGCCCAGGAGCTCGTCCCGCTCGGTTTGCAGGGAGCGGCGTTTCTGGTCCAGGTCCAGGATGGATTGTACTTCCTGGGCCGCGTTGCGGAAGTTTCTTTTCTCTAAACCGGCAATAACGTGGTCTGTCTGCTCGCGTAAAACGGGGATCTGTAACATGGTGCTTCTGGTTATCTAACGCAAAAATAGAATATTTTGAATAGGCTTAGGCAAAGCATGTGTTTTTATGAAAATATGTGTAACTTTTTATATAAAAAAACTCGTATTGCTTGTAAATAAGAGCAGGGCTGTCTATCATTGCAGTACATTTTCAGAACGACCGCCATCACTGGTTCTTCATTAGATCTTACTTCACTCAATTTCCTGTTTTTATCCGTCTGTCTGTTGCGCTCTGCAACCGCTATGCTTTAAAACCGAATAGCTAATTATTTCTATTTATGTATAACATTGACGAGTTGAAAGATTCACTTCTTTCAGAGCTCAAAGAAATTGCTGAAAACCTCGGCGTGACCAACTTCAAGAAACTCAGCAAACAAGACCTGGTTTATAAAATCCTGGACCAGCAAGCTATCACTCCGGTAGAACAACTCCCCAAAAAATATAAAAAAGCGGCTCGTGTGGCAGGCGAACCAGAAGTAACTTCTGAACCAGTGGCAGAGGTGGCGGCCCCAGAGGCTCCCCAGGCGGTAGAAGCCCCAGAAGCGGCACCTGCCCCTACAGAAGAAAGACCGGCACGTACGGCCCCGGCCCGCCCTGCCAGGACGGAACGCGCCCCTGCTGCCCGTGAAGAAAGACCCCGCGTAGCCCGTGCCCCCAGAGAAGAAACCCGCGAGGCGCGGCCTGAGGCCCGTGAACCCCGCGAGAACCGCATGCAACCGCGTGAGTTTCAGCCAAGAGAGAGCCGGGAGCAGCGCGACTCTCAGCCCCGTGACAACGCAGAGCGGCCTACCCGTGAGCCAAGAGAGCAACGTGAAGGAAGAGACGCACAGCCCCGGGAAAACAACAATAACCGCGAACCAAGGGAAAACACGCCCAGAGAGCCCCGCGAAGGCAACCAGCCCCGTGATAATGCCCAACCGCGTGAAAATGGCCAGCCCCGTGAAGGCGGCCGCGAAAACAACCCTAATTGGCAGAACCGCCGGGAGCAGCAGCCCCAACAACAGGGCCGCCAGCCACAGGGGAATGCCAATGCGCTTACCTTCAAGGAGTTTGACGGCGTTATCGCCAACGAAGGCGTCCTGGAATTAATGCAAGATGGCTACGGCTTTCTGCGTTCTTCGCACTACCATTACCTGGCTAGCCCAGATGATATTTATGTATCCCCGTCGCAGATCAAATTATTTGGTTTAAAGACCGGAGATACTGTAAAAGGAACCGTTCGTGCGCCTAAAGAAGGCGAGAAATACTTCGCCCTGCTCAAAGTAGACTCCGTGAACGGACGTACCACTGAGGAGATCCGGGACCGCATTCCTTTCCAGCACTTAACGCCTTTGTTTCCAGAGGAACGCCTGAAACTAACTACCCGCTCCAGCCAATATTCTACCCGCATCATGGACCTTTTTGCCCCTATTGGTAAAGGCCAGCGTGGTTTGATTGTGGCACAACCCAAGACCGGTAAAACGGTGTTGCTGAAGGAGATAGCCAACGCCATTACAGAGAATCACCCGGAAGTATACCTAATGATCCTCTTGATTGACGAACGCCCCGAGGAGGTAACAGACATGGCCCGCAGCGTAAACGCCGAGGTGATTGCTTCTACCTTTGACGAGCAGGCCGAGCGCCACGTGAAAATCTCCAGCATTGTACTGGACAAAGCCAAGCGCATGGTAGAGTGTGGCCATGATGTGGTTATTCTCCTGGACTCTATTACCCGTCTGGCCCGTGCGTATAATACCGTGGTGCCGTCTTCCGGTAAAATCCTATCTGGTGGGGTAGACGCCAACGCCTTGCACAAACCTAAGCGCTTCTTCGGGGCGGCCCGTAACGTAGAAAACGGTGGTTCTTTAACCATTATCGCTACCGCCCTGATTGAGACCGGCTCTAAAATGGATGAGGTAATCTTTGAAGAGTTCAAAGGAACCGGTAACATGGAGCTTCAGCTGGACAGAAAGCTGGCCAACAAGCGTGTGTACCCAGCCATTGACGTTCCGGCATCTGGTACCCGTCGCGAAGACCTCCTTATGGACCGCGACGAACTCAGCCGTGTTTGGATCCTGCGTAAGTTCATGTCTGACATGAATTCTGTGGAAGCCATGGAGTTCCTGAAAGACCGCATGAAAGGCACCAAGGACAATGATGAGTTCCTGATCTCCATGAACAGCTAAGTGATAGACTTTAGATTCTAGACGCTGGATTTTAGATTTGGCGTTATACTCAGAAGGCCCCGTAGAGAAATCTGCGGGGCCTTCTCTTTTTTAGTCTTTTGCGTTTTGGGCCTGTTTTCGGGAAAATAGCCTCAAAACGCAGGAAGCAAATAGCGCGAGACTTTTTTCTAGCGCCAGCGGATAGACAAAAACGGGAAGTTGTGAAGAAAGTAGGTTAGGAGAAAATAGTTTTACTAAACGACAAAACACTAACCCAGCTTACCCACCGAAACTGCCGTACCGCACTGCTTTTTTCTGTGCAGGGTCATACGCCAGCAAACGCCCATCTTCTTTCCCCAGCAAATATTTGAACCCTATAGAACCAGGGTTGGCTTGGATTCTTTTCCAGGCGGCTTCCTTAGAAAGATCGGTGGGAGGGGAAGCCCCTTGGGCAATAGCGGGCGTGATGAAATTAGCCGGCAGGAAAAACTCCTCCATCCGTTTCAGGATGTAGGCTTCACGCTCTGAAGCGCTGGCCGTGGGTGTTTTCATCTCATAGACCATACTGGCTTCCAGGTCGGCGGCCGGGAAATGCTCCTCATAGATTTTCTGGCCATCATGGGTGGTGACGGTGAATTCTACCTGACCGCTGGTTACGGCATCTCCGTGCAGGGCCAACCGGAAATAGTCTGGCTGGTCTGGCGAGGAGAAGGCATGGGTGCGCTGCACAATATGCTGAATGGCTTTGTTTTTCTTATCTGGCTTCTGGCCTTTGGTGCGGGTAGTGGTTGTCTTGGTGGAGCCTGATTTAGACACGGTGGTGGTGGTGTTCTCCTCTGTTGAAGGTTGGCAAGCAGAGGCAAAGGCTAACAGGGCCACCAGAGAGAAAAGCGTTTTACGCATGTTTTTAGGAAAAGAATCTCCAAATAGGTACGTGCCTCCGCTGGCATAGTTGGCCTGATTACCTTGCCCAGAAATGCCAGGCCAACATCAGCCCAAATGCCAGGCTCATGCTCAACGAGGAAACCTTGTTCATGCGCATGGTATTCTCAAAATTAGCCGCCTTAAGGGATTGCCTGACCTGCCAGACCCACCACGTAAAAACCGCCAGTACCGGAAAAGTGCAGCCCAGGAAAATAAGGCTGTTCACCTGTTCCTCCCGGAGCCAATAGGTGTAAAGCAGCAGCGCGGTAGCTACCAGCAAACTGATAGCGGCAAAAAGAAACGTGCCGGTAACACCCAGGAGCAAGCTAAGGGTGCGGTCGCCGCGGCGGGCATCTTCCTGGTGCTGGTACACCTGGGTGAGCGGGTAAGAGCCACACAAGAAAAGCGAACTCACCAAAGCCAGCAGCAGATTGTTTTTTTGCCACAGGGTGCCTTGCGAAACCCCAATGCCCACCTGCACCATCAAAAAGGTAAACGCTCCCTGGAATGTCACCACCACCAGCGTACTCAGCAGCGGATATTGTTTCAGTCTTATGCCCGTGTAGCTATAGGCCTTGGAAACCAGCAGATACACCAACACCAAACCGGCAAACGGCAAGGAGAGAAATGCAGATAGCACTACGGCCAAACCATCAAAGGCCAGTACCAGCCAATAGAGGCTTTCGGTGACTTGGGGTGGGTGTTTTAGGCCGCCAATGCTGCCTTCATCACGGTCATAGTAAGAGTTGTAGCCGTTGCTTGCCGGGTAGACCAGCCCATGCAGGATAAAGAAAACCGCCGCCCCCCGCCATAGGGTCACCTCCTCCGGGGCCGCACTCAGCGCGAACCAGAAAATAGGCATCAAAAACAGGGAGAAGGGGATGCGGAGCAGGCGCCAGGCATCTGGCCAGGAAGCGTTCATGGTTGCAGTTTAGAAGGATATCCAATCAAATACAAGACCCCGGTGCCACTCCAGTGCCGGGCCCGGCCAATATGCCAGGTATAATGCGGCGCATGTAGGGAGTCTACCATGGTTTGCAGGTGCTGCGGCGTGTACATGCGCAACAGGGAAACTGTCCCGTCCCACACGGTGCCCACCGGAATAAGCGGCAACACATAGGTAAAGAAAAGCCTGCTCCAGGTAAAGGGCCTGATAAAGGGTGTGATGAGCAGAATGAGCAATGGGAACACCAGCCACACCAACAGCAACTCATGCCAGCGCTTACCTGCCCCCTCAAATACCCCAATACCCTGGTTCTGCCGCACCGCATCTTTAAGAATAGCCTGGGCCGCCGCCGGCGGAAAGTGGTGAAATGCCGAGAAGACCGTCCTGAAACCGGTTAATGACGGGGGCACAGCCGTGGCGTCTACGGGTTCCGGTACAAACCGCAGGGCTCCGTTGCTTTGACTGGAAAGGTATTGGTAGGCCTCTAGGTTAGGGAACTTGTCGGTGAGGGTAATGGTGATCTTTTGGTTGGTTTGGGTTTCCAACTCCTTCCATATCTGCTGGATGCCGCCCCCGGCCCCGGAGCACAAATCTACTAGGTGGGTTTGGTGAGTGTGGGCCAGGGCATCGCGTAGCAGGGGCACAATGGGTTTGTAGATGCCCAGCCACGTGATCATGAACCGCAGTACATCCATCATGCCCTGGCGCACCGCGTGCGGGAACCAGGGTTGGTCTTCCAATTCAAAAAGTTGCCACCTACGTTTCAATAGGAATGGAGGGAGAAAGGGAAAAGATACGCATTAAAGTGATTTCTTGGTAGCACGGCTGTTTTACGCCTGTTTTACGCCTGTTTTTCAAAAAACGGCCTCAAAACAGTTCTATGCCCAAAAATGGAACTGCCACCACTGAGCTTTCCCTTCAAAGAAACAGGCCCACCTAAATTGCTTAAGCGGGCCTGCTGTCAGAGAAAGGAAAGGTAATGTTATTCGGCTTTCATGGTAAGGGTAGAGCCGTCTGGGGCCTGCAGTTTCAGGTCATCCTCGTCTAGTTCAGTCACCGTGAAGTTCTCGCTGGTGCTGCTGCCGGCATAAGTCAGACTCAGGGTCTTGTTGGCGGCATCATAGGCCCAGGTTCCGTTGGCAGAGTTGCTGGCCGAGGTTTGGGTGAAGTTGCCGTTGGCGAAGAACTGGATTTGCTCCTGCTTTTCGTCGCCGCTTATCTTGTCTTTGTCGCCGGAGGCGGTGGTTTCTTTGCTGGCTTTCCAGACTTTGCTGGAGGTACCTGAAATCATGGAAGCATTGCCGCCTCCTTCGTTCTTTTTGTTACAGCTAAAGGTAAAGGCGCTCAGCCAAACCAGGCACACAAGGGTAAACAGACGGCTGGCAGAAGATGCGGTTCTCATTTTCATAGTTTTAGGTTTATGGTTTCAGTATTTATCTGGTATGCGTTCGGCAAACCCGTTTTTCATACGTGCCTTTTCAGGGACAGTTCTAAGAAAAGAAATAAACTTATCTAGTACGCCCCCGTAAGTAGAAACGTGTCTGCCAGCCAGATACTTATTTAAGAAACTGACCATTAACCTTAAAATACAACTATGGGACTTTTTGATTTTCTAAAAAAAGGCGAGGAGAAGCCGGTTCAAAAGCCAGCTACCCAACCCGGAGGAACCGATTTTTTTAAGCAAAACGCCGGCCAGCCAGCGGCCGGAACTACTCCTACCGCCGGCCAGGAAACATATACCGTAAAGAGCGGAGACTCTCTCTCTAAAATTGCCAAAAACCTGTACGGCGATGCCCAACAGTGGCACAAGATTCACCAAGCCAACCTGGATCAGATCAAAGACCCTAACCTCATTCACCCAGGCCAGCAATTGATCATTCCCAGATAAGAAGACTTTATTAGGTTTGTTTGTAGAGAAAAGAGTCTGAACCCATGTTCAGGCTCTTTTTCTGTTTATAGCCTGTTTTTTAAAAAACAGACCCAAACCAGGAAATAAATTAAACTGACAAACCGCAACGGCGCGCACGCTGGAGCATTCACTACAAGTGCCTTTTCTTAGGGCCGAAAAGAAAGAGGCCACCCGCAAAGTGCTATTTGCGAGTGGCCTCTTTTTATCCTTATGAAATCAAAGCCTTGTCTTTTAGAAATAATTCCTCCTAGGGTAAGGTGTCAAAAATGCAAAGGGGGCTACAGCGGGTTTTTCTCCAGGTAACGTGCCACGGCGGTGCAGGTGGCCCTCACTTCCAGTTTCTGCTGCTGGGCGTAGTCAAGGCCATGTTTGATAAGTTGGTCGGCTACTCCTTTGCCCCGGTGCTCTTCCTCGATAAAGGTATGCTGGAAATCAATCACCTGCGGTTCCGGCAGGGCATAGGCCAGTTCGCCTATTTCATCTTCGTTAAGGCAGGCGGTAAACTGCTGATCTTGTTGGTCATGCCGAATATTTATCTTCATTTTACTGGGAATAGGAATAAAAAATAGGTTTCAAAAGCAGCTAAACCGCTTGGGTAATGCCTCTGCCAAACATAAGGTAACCTGAAAAGCCGGGTCATACCAGACTCTGAAACGTAAATCCCGGCAAAAGGTAAGACGGAAGAGACACATTAAAGCTCTCGCTTGGGAATTGACCGTGCATCAGCCAAAAAAAAGGGGCTTATAAGGCCCCTTGAATAATCTCGTCTACAATAGGTGGGTCTAACAGCGTGCTGGTATCCCCCAGGTTAGAGGTTTCGCCCTCAGCTACCTTGCGCAGAATGCGGCGCATGATCTTCCCGGATCTGGTTTTGGGAAGCCCACTCACAATCTGGATCTTGTCTGGTTTGGCAATCTTACCAATCTGGTCCACTACGGTCTCAATCACCTCGGCGCGCAGGTTCTCGGGGCTCTGCGGGCTCTCATCGCCGCAGACCACAAAGGCGTAAATGCCTTGCCCTTTCACATCATGTGGGTACCCTACCACGGCGCTTTCCACTATGTGCTTATTCTGGTTGATGGCGTTCTCAATCTCGGCGGTGCCGAAGCGGTGCCCAGACACGTTGATCACGTCATCTACGCGGCCAATAATACGCCAGAGGCCGTCTTTGTCCCGCTTGGCCCCATCACCGGTGAAATACAGGCCCGGGTAGGCGCTGAAATAGCTCTGGCGGCAGCGCTCATGGTCGCCATAAGTGGTCCTGATCATGCCGGGCCACGGGAATTTCACGCAGAGGTAGCCTTCCTGTTCGTTTTCTGTGATTTCCTCGCCGGCCTGGTCAACCAGAATAGGCTGCACGCCTGGTAGTGCATAGGCTGCGTGGCCGGGCTTGGTAGGCGTCACGTTGGCCAGCGAGCTGAGCATGATGCCGCCCGTCTCAGTCTGCCACCAGGTGTCTACCACCGGGCAGCGCTCTTTGCCCACGTGAATGTAGTACCAGTACCACGCTTCCTCATTGATAGGTTCACCCACTGAGCCCAATACCCGCAGAGAATCCAGGCTATAGGACAGTACGTGGTCCAGGCCAGAAGCCATCAACGACCGGATGGCGGTTGGCGCGGTATAGAAAATGTTCACACCGAATTTGTCAATCACCTGCCAGAAACGGCCTGGGTCTGGGAACGTAGGTACACCTTCAAACATCAAGGTAGTGGCGCCGCTCAGTAGTGGTCCATAGAGCAGGTAGGAGTGGCCGGTTACCCAACCCAGGTCTGCGGTGCACCAGTAAATGTCGCTTTCCTGGTACTGGAACACGTTTCTGAAGGTGTAGTCTGTGTAGACCATGTAGCCGCCGCAGGTATGCACCACGCCTTTGGGCTTGCCGGTAGAGCCGGAGGTGTAGAGGATAAAGAGTAAGTCTTCAGCGTCCATTTCCTCAGCGGGGCAGTTTTTGTCAACGTGTTCCACTTCTTCATGGTACCACACGTCACGGCCTTCCTTCATCTGCACCGCCCAGCTTACCCGCTCTACTACTATTATTTTCTCCACGCTGGGGCAATCGGCTACGGCTTCATCCACCACACGTTTGACGGGAATCTGCTTGGAGCCACGGTTCAGACCATCTGAGGTAATCACTACTTTAGCTTGGGCATCATTGATGCGGTCTGCCATAGCAGTATGGGAGAACCCTGCAAAAATCACCGAGTGCACGGCCCCAATGCGGGCACAGGCCAGCATGCTGAACGCCAGTTCAGGGATCATGGGCAGGTAAATCACTACGCGGTCGCCTTTCTTCACGCCGTTGCGCTTGAGCACGTTGGCCATCTGGCAGACCTTCTCGTGCAACTCGCGGTACGTGTAGCGCACAAAACGCTCTTTGGGGTCATTGGGCTCCCAGATGAGGGCCAGTTTGTTGCCGCGCTTTTCCAGGTGGCGGTCCAGGCAGTTCTCGGTGATGTTGAGCTTGCCGTTCACAAACCATTTCACCTTAGGCTCAACAAAGTTCCAGTCCAGCACCTTGTCCCACTTTTTGCGCCAGACAAAATTATCGGCTATGCCGGCCCAGAACTCCTCTGGTTGGTCTACGCTGCGCTGGTAGGTTTCCTGGTACTCTTCAAAAGTATTAATGCGGTAATCCATTTGTTTGTTAGGTCGGTTTGGGGGTTTAATATTGAAATTTAAACTGAAGTAGCCAAAGATGGCAGCCAATTGGCTGGAATTTTATCAAATTCACAGGATAAGGGCCCGGTTTGGTATGAAAAGACCTGAGGCGTTTTAAGCCTACTTTTCAAAAAGTAGCCTTAAAACGCCTCATGCAGCTAGCTGGGAAAGGCTGCTTTACTCCGCGCCCACGCCCAGGTAGGTTCTCAGTTTCTCAGATTCAAACTTGGCGGCGGCGGTAGGCTCCGGTTGCAGCAGAGACACTACAATTCCCATTAGAAACGCGCCGGTCATAGACACCAACGCCGGGTTCTTGAGCGGGAAAATAGCTTCGTCATAGCCCATGATGTCTACCATGATGGTAGGGCTGAGTACGATAAGTACCAAAGAAAGCAGGGCGCCGGTGGCGATGCTCCAAACCGCCCCTTTGGTGGTAAACCGTTTCCAGATAATGGACATGAGCAGGGCGGGGAAGTTGGCGCTGGCGGCAATAGAGAACGCAAGGCCCACCATAAACGCCACGTTCTGCCCCTTGAACACCAAGCCCAGCAAAATAGAGAGAATGCCCAGGGCCACGGTGGCGCGCTTGGCTACTTTCATCTCGCCTTTCTCATTAGAGACGCCGTTCTTGAACACGTGCACGTACAGGTCGTGCGAAATACTGGAAGCGCCAGATAAAGTCAGTCCCGCCACTACCGCCAGAATGGTGGCAAAGGCCACGGCGGCAATAAAGCCCAGGAACGCCGTTCCCCCGGTTTGCTCGGCTAGCAGCAGGGCCGCCATGTTACCGCCCTTGTCTATACCCTCAATAGCTGGCTTGCCCACCAACGCCATGGCCGAAAAGCCGATCAAAAACGTGAGCAGATAGAAATACCCGATAAAGCCCGTAGCCACGAACACCGATTTGCGGGCGGCTTTCGCGTTAGGCACGGTGTAAAAGCGCATGAGAATGTGCGGCAAGCCGGCCGTACCCAGCATCAGCGCCAGCCCCAGAGACAACGCGTCAAACGGGTTGGTGATGTATCCGCCCGGCGACAGCATTTCCTGGCCGTATTGTGTGCTTACCGTCTGCAGCAGGTTGCCGGGGCTAAATCCAAACTTAGCCAGCGAAAGCAACACCAGCACCGTAGCCCCGCTCAAGAGCAATACCGCTTTAATGATCTGTACCCAAGTAGTGGCAATCATGCCGCCAAAAAGCACATACATGGTCATTACAATACCTACCACCACTACGGCATATTCATATTCCAGCCCGAACAGGGTTTTGATAAGACCGCCGGCGCCCACCATTTGGGCAATCAGGTAGAAGGCAATGGTAAGCAACGAACCCACGCTAGAGGCAATTCTGATAGGGCGCTGGCGCAGGCGGTAGGCCACCACATCGGCGAAGGTATACTTACCCAGGTTACGCAGGGGCTCGGCGATCAAAAACATGATGAGCGGCCAGCCCACCAGAAACCCGATGGAGTAGATAAGGCCGTCATAGCCTTTGGTGGCCACCATGCCGGCAATGCCCAGAAAGGAGGCGGCACTCATATAGTCGCCAGCCAGGGCCAGGCCGTTCTGGAAGCCCGAGATGTTACGGCCGGCGGCGTAGAACTCAGAGCCGGTCTTGGTTTTCTTGGCGGCCCAGTAGGTAATGTAAAGCGTTACGGCCACAAAGAGGAAAAACATGGCAATAGACACCGGATTGGCCGTGCCCAACGTGGAGTTAGACGGTGGGGCGACCAGAAGCAGGATGTTTGATGAAAGCATTTGTTAGAGTGGTAAGGAGGGTAGGATGGGAGTAGGGGTAAGGCTAAAGAATTTTGCTTTTGAATTCTTCCACAGAGTTGTCGTACTTGTTGTTGGCCCAGAATACATAGATGCCCGTAAGCACCCAGGCAAACAGGATAATACCCAAGCCCACTGGAATGGCAAGCGTTGTCACGTCTCCAATACGGGACGCCAGTACGTCTTTGTTGAAGGCTACCAGCAGCAGAAAGCCAAAATAGACAAACAGCATGCAGAAGGTGAGGATCAAGGAGAAAGACCAGCGCTGTTTGACCAGTTTCTTGAAGGCAGGGCTCTCCAGAATTTCATGGTTGGTTTGATGGGGTTGGCTCATAAAGGAATTGTCAATAGTACATGTAAAACAAAAGACATATTGCCTGGCAAAGAACTAACTTGGGCAGGTGAATACCTTTTTGATGATAAGGCTGCTTAATTTAAGGAGATATATTTATATAAGCCTATATTAATTAGAATTATTTGCGTCAATTTGCTGTTTAGGATTAGAAAATGATAAAATAGGCAACATGCTCATTTCCAATTATAGCGGTAAAGTGTTAGAGGTAGGCCTGGATGAGGCGGGCCGCGGGTGTTTAGCGGGGCCGGTGGTGGCGTCTGCCGTGGTATTGCCGCCAGACTATTTTCATCCGTTGCTCACAGACTCTAAACAACTGAACGCCAAACAACGGGAACTGCTGCGCGAGGAGGTGACCAAAAACGCCATCCATTGGGCCGTGGCCCAGGTGAGCCCCCAGGAGATAGATGCCATTAATATCTTGAAGGCCTCCTTTCTGGCCATGCACCGGGCTTTGGACCAATTGCCCATTGCCCCGGAGTACCTGCTGGTAGACGGCAACCGGTTCACCCCTTATAAAGAGGTGCCACATGCCTGCATGGTGAAAGGCGACAGCCGGTTCTTCAGTATTGCCGCGGCCTCCATCCTGGCCAAAACGCACCGCGATGACCTTATGCGCACCCTGGCCGCCGAGCACCCGCAGTACGGTTGGGAGCAGAACGCCGGTTACCCCACCAAAACCCATCGAGCCGCCATTGCCCTGCACGGTACCTGCGCGCACCACCGGCTTACCTTCAAGCTGTTGGCAGACCCAGTAGAACTAGCCCTGGAAATGGAGCCGCAAGATTAAAAGATAGAAATAAGCGTTTAACACAAGCCTAAAAGCCGAAATCCGTTTTGGGCCTGTTTTCTGAAAAACAGGCCCAAAACGGATTTCGGCTTTTAAAGGGAAAGGGGGAAGGGTTATTGGGGTTTCAGTTTAAGCAGGTCCAGAAACAGGCTGAAGCTGTCCAGGCTGGAGGCGCCATCATTAAAAGTGTCAAAGGTAAGGGGCTTTACAATGTAGCCATTTACCCGTAGGTTTTGGGCCGCGTGGCGGTCAGAGTCTTCACTGGAGGTAGTCATGATGAAAACGTTCAGGTGAGACAGGAAAGGGTCGCGGCGCAACTCTTCCAGAAACTCAATCCCGTTCATCTTTGGCATGTTGATGTCTAGCAAAATGATAGTGGGCAACGGGTTGAGCTTAGGCACTCCGGGCTCTCCGCGGAGCATGGCCAGGGCCTCACGTCCGTTTTTGGCTTTGTGGAGCGGAACCATCACTTTGATTTTCCTTAACTCTCTCTCCACGCTCATGGCGTCAAGATAATCGTCTTCTACTAACAAAATACTGGCTTGCGGTTCACTCATTTCTCTTTCTTTAGGTACTGGTAAATTTCAAATATAAGGTAAAAATACGGGAGGGTCAATTACACTTTAGGCCAGGTGAAGCTGAAAACCGAGCCTTTTCCCATCTGGGAATCCACTTTTATGCGGCCTCCGCGCCTCTCTACAATTTTTTTCACAATGGCCAGGCCAACCCCGGTACTTTCCACGGCATCACGTTCCTGCAGGGTCTGGAACAGCACAAAAATACGGTCATGGTACTCCTGCTCAATGCCGGGGCCATCATCTGCCACAGAGAACTCATGCTGGTCTTCCAACTCCTGGTAGCCCACCGTTATGTTGCCTTCGGGGGCGTGGTGGTATTTAATGGCGTTACTGATCAGGTTGGAGAATACTTGCTGCAACTCTACCTTGGCGGCGTGCACTTTGGGCAGGCGCTCCGGTAAATGCACCTGGAAACCGGCCGGCGGATTAAGCATGTCAATCACTTCAAAGAGGAGGTACTGCACGTCTACCGTTTCCTCCTCCAGGTTAGAGCGGCCAATGCGGGCCAATGCTAGAATACCATTAATCAGGTTTTCCATGCGGTGCACCCGTATGCGCATCATCATGAGGTATTCGCGTATGTGGTCTGGCAGCTCTTTGCCCATGTCTTCTTCTACCCAGCGGGAGGCGTTCTCAATGCCGCGCAGCGGAGCCTTCAGGTCATGGGATACCACGTAGGCAAACTGGTCCAGTTCCTTGTTCTTGCTGTCTAGCTGGGTAAAGGTGGTGTCAATGGTTTCAGCCATGCGGTTAAGGGACGCAGACAGCCGGGAGAGTTCATCCCGTTCATTGTCCTCAATCTGGGTTTTGTATTCGCCATGTGAGATGCGGTCTGCCAGGTTCACCATTTTCATGATGCGGCGCGAGATAAGGCGGGTAATGTAGTATGCCCAGCTCAGGCCCAGCAGCACCGAGAAGATGGTGAGCGTGGTGGAAATGCGGCGGGTGTCTTCAATACTTTCCTCCAGGCGGGTCTTGCGCACTTCCCGCACCTGAAACTCAATGCTGTTAAAGGATTTGAAATACACCCGCATCTGGTCAGTAAGGCGTTTCCCTTCCTCGTTAACCACCAGAAAGCCGTGGTCCAGGGCGGTGACCTTGCCGGTTGAATCGCCTTTGGCGGTTTCTTTCTCTTTCTCCACAATAAGGAGTTCGGCAAAATCCCGCCGCCACTTCTCATGGATGTCTTCAATCTCCTTCACCCGCTTTAACTGCTCAGGGTTTTCCTTCATGTAGTCCTTGAGCAGCTGAAACTGGCTGGGTAAAAGCTCTGCCGCTGAATTGTAAGGCTCCAGAAACGTTTTGTTGCCCGTGAGCAGGTAGCCCCGCAGACCGGTTTCCATATCAATAAGGCTCCTTTGCAGAGACGCTGAGGTACGGGTAATGTTCTGCGAATCAGTAACGAAGTTGGAGTTGGCAATCACGTCTTCTGAGAGGCGGTAATTGACAATGGCCACGGCCGTAAACAGGAAAGAAATAAGAACGAAGCCGGCAAAGAGCTTGGTTGAAAGATTCATGGGGCGCGCGCTAGAAGAGAGAAATGGCCTCTCTGGGTATATATACAGAAAAGCCGAGCTCTCCTTTTTCAGGAAAGCCGGCCAGGTAAATTTAGTCCTTTTTTAGAGACCTTAAACAGTCATGGCTTTGTGCGTAAATTTTTCAATGTGTTGCTGCCCCAAGGGCGTAGCACAGCCTCTTAAATGGTAAACAAACACTATTTTAAACAATTGCTGGTAATCAAACGCATCTGCCGGAAACAGTTGTGGGTTGAGCAAGCCCTGTAACTGATTTAAGAACAGGCGCACCACCAACTCCGGCGGTAGGTCTTGCTGCAGGTAGCCTAACTCAATGCTTTTAGCCAAAAGGGGCTGCAGGTAGTTGCGGGAAAGACTGCGCATGAACAGCTCCAGGCGGGCCCAGGATCTGGGGTAGAAATCGCGCAGGTCCTGCACAAACTCAGAACTGAAGGAGTGCACCTCTTCCATGCTCAGTTGCAGTAACTGCAGCACCGCTTCCATAGGGTGGTCTGCCGCCGCTACTATCTCTTCTACTACGGCCTGCCTGTTTTCAATAGACTGAATGATGCACAGCTGTACCAGGTATTTCTTAGTAGGGGCAATCTCATGCAGAGTACCCCTTGAAATACCCAAAGCAGTCAATAAATTATCAATAGACGTATTTTCTATTCCCTTTTTCTCAAAGATTATCTGCGCCTCGTTTAAAATTGTATCCCTAAAACTCATACCTCCGGCGTTAAGCGTACAAAGCAATTCTCCAGTTCAAATTCTCCTGACTTCCTCTTTTTCTGTGAAAGGAGAGCAGGTCGCAGAAGACTCTAGTAGGGGGAATTTTACTAACTAAGGTATTACGTGCGTCAACTGGGCCTAGTTTTGAATTTTTAAACCATAATATGGGATATAAGTAATAAGTGTAATGCTGATTTTTAGCGGGGTTCCTCTGTTTTAACACGTTTCTGAGGTTTCTGTTGCACTATTCGCCATGTTATAATACCTAAGGGTAGGTATTGATTTTGTATTTAATTTAGTAAGGCATGAGATGGTTTTCAAATGAGTACCATAGCAACTGCTAATTACCTGCCCCTGAAATACCGGTTTCTAAACCCAGGCTATTTGCCTACTTTTGCCTGTCAATTTACTGCACCAGCTAAAGCAAACATACAATGGAATTAAAGAAAATAGCCCTAAACGATGTGCATGAGGCACTGGGCGCCAAAATGGTCCCTTTTGCCGGCTACAACATGCCCGTACGCTACAGCTCTGACCTGGAAGAGCACCACGCTGTGAGAAAAGCAGTGGGTATTTTTGATGTCTCGCACATGGGCGAGTTCCTGGTGTCAGGACCAAACGCCTTAGACCTTATCCAACGGGTAACCTCTAATGACGCCTCTAAGCTTACGCCGGGCAAGATCCAGTACGCTTACCTGCCAAACCAGGAAGGCGGCATTGTGGATGACCTGCTGGTGTATTGCCTGGCCCCCGAAGAATACATGCTGGTGGTGAACGCCTCTAACATTGAAAAAGACTGGAACTGGATTAGCCAGTTCAACACCAATAACGCCCAACTGAAGAATATCTCTGATGAGACGTCGCTTTTTGCGGTGCAGGGACCTAAAGCCGTAGAAGCGCTACAATCACTGACCACTGTTGATCTGGCCAATATGGTGTATTACACCTTTGACAAAGGCGTGTTTGCCGGGGTGCCAGACGTGATCATCTCCGCTACCGGTTACACCGGCGCCGGCGGGTTTGAGATCTACGTGCCCAATGAGAACGCCAAAGAGGTGTTTGAGAAAATCATGGAAGCCGGTGCGCCGGTAGGTATCAAGCCCATTGGCCTGGGCGCCCGCGACACCCTGCGTCTGGAGATGGGCTACTGCCTGTACGGCAATGACATTACAGATACCACCTCGCCGCTAGAGGCTGGTCTGGGTTGGGTGACTAAATTCAGCAAAGACTTCACCAATGCCCAGAACCTGAAAGCCCAGAAAGAGCAGGGCGTGAGCCGCAAGCTCATTGGTTTTGAGATGATGGAGCAAGGCATTCCGCGCAGCCACTATGAGATAGTAAACGCCGAAGGCCAAACCATTGGCGAGGTGACCTCCGGTACCATGTCTCCCTCTTTGGGTAAAGGCGTAGGGCTGGGTTACCTGCAAGCAGAATTCACTACCCCGGGCACCGAGATCTTTATCAAAGTGCGCAACAAGCAACTCAAGGCCCAGGTAGTAAAACTGCCTTTCTACAAGCCAACCTTATAGGTAGTTCTAAGTCTTTGCAAAGAGTTCTGAGTCTTGAGTTCTGATTCCTGGGTTGAAAAATTCTTCAGGGGTTCAGGGTTCAGAACCATCTTGACGTTTCGGGCCTGTTTTTCCAAAAACAGGCCCGAAACGTCAATTTTTTAAGACGCAACCACTCAAGAACCAAAGACTCAGGACTCAGAACTCAAGACTCAGAATTCATAAAAATGCCTTCCATAGATGTTTGCTTCAGCCCAGAGCTGTTGCCCCTTTTTAAGTTACAAGGAAAGATTGCCGTGGCGGTAGACGTGCTGCGGGCCACCTCCAGCATGGTTACGGCCCTGTCTCATGGCGTGGTACACATTGCGCCCGTAAGTGAACTCACCGAATGCATGGCCTATAAAGACCAGAACTACCTGGTGGCCGCTGAGCGGGATGGCGTAAAGGCCGAGGGTTTTGATCTGGGCAATTCGCCGTTTCATTACCGCGAGGAAAGTGTGCGCGGCCGCCACCTAGCCATCACTACCACTAACGGTACGCAGGCTATTCGGCTTTCCCGCGCCGCAGATGAGGTGTTGATTGGGGCGTTTCTGAACGTGGGCGCGGTGGCCGACTACCTGCGCCAAGCGGGCAAAGACGTAGTGGTGGTATGCGCGGGCTGGAAAGGCCTGTTCAACCTGGAAGACACCCTGTTTGCCGGAGCCCTGGCCGAGCGCCTGGAAGGGGATTTTGAACTGAACCATGATGCCACGCTGGCAGCCTATCACCTGTACCAAACCGCCAAGTCAGATTTGCTGGGCTTTTTGTCCATGTCCTCGCACGTGCAGCGGCTGGAGCGACTGCATATTCTACCCGATATTGAATTCTGCCTCCAGGAAGACGTGTATCAGGTAGTTCCTGTTCTGCAGGGAGATTTTCTGGTACCCGCTCAGTAAGAGCCTATTCTCTGCAGAAAAGAGCCTTCCTGTTTTGGGGCCGTTTTTCCAAAAGCGGCCCCAAAACAGGAAGGCTCTTTTTATGGGGTTACCTCAATTTAGGGTTGTTCTGGTGGCGGTCTTTGTCTCTGGAAGTGCGTTTCTCCATGCCTTTGGCGAAGGCCTCGGTGAGGTTCACGCCGGTCTGGTTGGCCAGGGCAATCAAGACAAACAGCACATCGGCCATCTCTGCGCCCAGGTCTACCTCTTCATCGCTTTTCTTAAACGACTGATCGCCGTACCGGCGCGCAATGATGCGGGCCACTTCGCCTACTTCCTCGGTGAGAATGGCCAGGTTAGTCAGCTCAGAGAAATACCGAACCCCCACTTCTTTGATCCAGGTGTCTACGCTTTGCTGGGCTTCTTCTAAGGTCATGTTTTTGATAATTAGAGAATGAGTGATTGAATGGGTTAACAGCTGGGTTGAATCAACCTTTACTCTGAGAATGACCGCACGTCATGCAGAAATTATTATATTCTTCCAAGTGGATTACATTGCCTTCACAGGTTTCGTTTGTGCATTCTTTTCTAATAATTTCAGTTTCTTGGTCACAATTATAGCAGACTAATGTGGTGCTTAATTGTGTGTTTGGTTTTAATATTGCCCATTTTAAATCGTAATCATCATACTCTCTCTCGAACTCATTTTTGCAAAATGGACATATGTACCTTCTTTGTTTGATATTGAAAGAACTATGTTTTAGGAATTCGCCTTTTCCTAATTTTTTTAAAACATAATTTAGTCTTTCAGCGAAACTCGATCTTTCAGATCCAGAATCATAATAAAACATAAGAGGATGCTCCCAATGCAATCTTCTCAATTCATTCCACCATTCGTCTTTACCTATAAAAGTTGTATAAGAATTAAGTATATCTTTTAAAATTTCTTTAGGTTTTATTTTTTTAGAGTTAAACCCATGTACGATCTCATTCCTTAACTTTCTTATTCTTTCGAGAAAGATGACAGTTTCGTGTGTAACTGAGTCCCCAACCACAGCACAATAGGTATATAGTAAGGATTCAGCTCCAATTGTAAATAGCTCATTAAAGTCTTTATTCCTCTGCGTAGGTAATACTGGCCAGTCTGTACGTTTATTATCAATTAATAACATTGGAGAGTAATTGCAAATAGTACCTTTCATTATAGCTTCTATCCCCTGATGTAATAATACAATTGCAGTTCTATAGTGGGGTTGTGAAAAGTCATATATTTCTTGAGTTAGTTCTTCCTCAATACCTAATTCATCAATTTGTTTATCAATACTGTATAAAGTATCTATTGCTTGCGCCCAACATTCAACAGCAATTTTTTCGTAATCTTTATAATTGGGTATGTTTGTGATCATTTGTTATTTAATTATTTATAAGCTTATAGCTGTCATTAATTTAATAAATCTTTATTGAGGATATTCTCAAAGATTAATCTAAATGAATTTCGAAACAACCAACAATCCCTTATTCCCGGTTCTGCGAGTCAATGGTGATGGTCACGGGGCCGTCGTTGACCAGGGCTACCTTCATGTCGGCGCCGAAGATACCGGTGGGTACAGAGCGGCCCAGTTCCTGTTCCAGCAGTTGGTGAAACCGGCTGTACAGCGGGATGGCTACCTCGGGTGGGGCCGCCTGAATATAGGAGGGGCGGTTCCCTTTCTTGGTGAGCGCGAAGAGCGTAAATTGACTGATCAGTAATATGCCGTCTTTCACGTCCTGCACGCTTAGGTTCATCTTGTCCTGGTCATCAGAGAAAATGCGCAGTTGCACTATCTTTTTGGCCATCCAGGTAAGGTCTTCCTGGGTGTCAGTAGCCGTGAAGCCCGCCAATACTAATAATCCCGGGCCAATCTGGCCGTTAATCTTTCCTTCAATGGTAACGGAGGCCTCAGACACCCGCTGAATCACAATGCGCATAGAAACTTAGGTTAGGCAGCGTGAAAGAAGCCGCTGCGAGCCAGAAAAGGGCTGCCAAAAACGCTGCCCGCCTGCTTTTTACCCCCGAAGGTAAGAAGAAAAGCGGCAGGAGGGGCTGTTTGGGCCTCATTCTTCAATTTATGGGGGCAGATCGCTGAAGCGGTTGTTTTTCCGTTATTTTTGTGTTTCCTAACCTCCCTGTTTATTGTTGGGGACTACGCTTTCAGGATGCCAAAAAAGACTATTTACTGGCTGTTTGGTGCAGTGGTGCTGTTGGCGCTGGGCTTTTACGCATTTTCAAAATGGACCGAGGCCCGTGAAAAGGTAAGCCTCTGGACCCTGGTACCCGATGACGCCGTTTTTGTGGTGGAAACCAACAACGCGCCGCGGTTCATAGACCACTTGCAGCAGTCTGACCTCTGGGCCACCATCTCAGAAATGCCCTACGTGCTGCGCCTGGATGACCAGATAACCCTCTTAGATAGCCTGTCCAGTGGCCGGGTGCAGCTTCGCCGGTTCCTCACCAATAAAAACGTGTTGGTGTCTTTGCACGTGCAAGGCCGCACAGACCAGGAACTCATCTATTACGTGCCGGTGAATACTGTGGCAGAGCACCGCTATATTCGTACGCTGGTTGAGCAAGTGGTCAAGACCGGAGAGTACCGCATGGAAAGCCGCAATTACCAGGGCTACCAGATCACAGACATCGTTAGTAAAACCAATAAAGACAACCTTTCCTATTTCAGCTTCCACAACAACCTGGTCATCAGCCCCAGTACGGTGCTGGTGGAGGAGGTTATCCGGAAGATCAACCGCGGGCAGCTGGAGTCCCCGGCTAAAGATTACAAGAGCACCAATTACCTGAGCCAGCCAGACGTCTACGCCAACGTGTTCATCAATTTCCAGCAATTGCCAGACCTGCTGGGTGTCTTCCTGAAGAAGGACATGCAGGATGACGTGAACCTGCTCAGCAGCCTGTGTCGCAACAGCATGCTGGAACTTAAGCTAGACAACAACCGGCTTTTCCTGAACGGTTTCTCCAACCCAGAAACGGTGGAAGGCTCTTTGTACAGCCGGTTGCAGGGGCACGCCCCCAAACCGTTTAAGCTGCGCGAGGTCCTGCCTACGCGGGCGGCCGTGGTTTTACACCTGGGCCTGAACCAGATGGGCGTGCTGCGGTCTGCCAAAACAGAGCCGTCTTTTGTAGACACGCTTTCCAACTCCTTTAACGGTGAACTGGGCCTTTGCTACCTGGAGGCCTATGACACCAAATCCAGCCCAGAGAAGATTCTGTTTGCGCAGGCCTCTAACCCTGCCCACACCCAGGCCCTGCTTAACCGCCTGCAGCCTGGCCGCACCGCCGGCACCGAGGAAAAACACGGGAAGAATACCATCCGGTTACTCACTACCCGCGAGCTCCCACAGCAATTGTTTGGCGAATTGTTCAAAGGCTTTGAGCAAACCTATTACACCACCCTGGGCGAGTATATCCTGTTCACCGATGACGTGCAGACCATGCGGGCCCTCCTGACGGATGTAGAGACTGGCAAGGTCTGGAGCAAGTCTGAGGCTCTGCAACCGCTTTTAACGGAGTCACAGCAGGAAGATAACCTGGGGCTGTTCATTAATACCGCCAATGCCTGGAACCTGCTCCTGCGCGCCATGAGCCCGCAACAACAGGCCAGCCTGCTGCGGCACAGCGCCATCATCAAGAAATTTAATTACCTGAGCGTGCAGTTCAGCGCCGCCGAGAAACAATACTACACCAGCATCTTGCTGCGCCACCAGGTAGAGTCTTCCATTAAAGCCGCCATTGCCCGCGAGGGCATCTGGCAGGTAGAGACCTTTGACCTGGCCAAGAACCTGATCACCCAACCTTTCCTGACCCAATACCCTATAGACAACAGTGACGAGCTGGTAGTGCAGGATTCTGCGTTGGTGCTGTACGGGGTAGGCGCCACCAAGCACGTCAAACGCAACTGGACCGATACCTTGTTCAGCAGGGTGATGGGGCCTGTGCTGCAACTCCCGTATGGGGCAGACAAACGCCTCAAGTATTTCTTCGCCACGGCCAACCGCATTTACTGCATTGATAAGAATGGCCAGGACGTGGATAATTTTCCGTTTACCCTGGGGGATAGCCTCCGGCTTCAGCGCCTCACGGTGTTTGACTATGACAAGAACGGCAACTATAAACTGGCGGCAGATGACAACCTGGGTCACGTCTTTATCCTGGACATGCAAGGCAACCTGCAACCCGGTTGGGGACCCATGCGCCTGGACGGCCGCCTAGCCGCTCCTCCCCAGCACGTGAAAGTAAATGGCCGCAATGTATTGCTGGTGGTCCAGGAAAACGGGCTGGTGAACGCTTTCAGCCCCCAGGGCGAGCCTTACCCTGGTTTCCCCATTAACCTGAACGCCAGTATCCGCTCGGGGCTGTTCCCTAAAGTAGGTATTTCCTTCCGGCGCTCATCGTTTACCACCGTCAGCCAGGCCGGCGAGGTCATTACCTTTGACCTGACCGGTGAGATCATTGAGCGGCGCCAACTGCTAAGGCCAGACCGGCGCAGTACCTTCAAAATGATTCAGGAAGAAGGCGGCAAGTCTTTTATTATTGCCCGTTCAGACCCTGGCCGGGTAGCCTTGTTTGAGCAAGACGGGAAGCTGTTGCTAGACCGGCGGTTTGTGACATCTTCTGCCAAAGAAGTGCAGTATTTCCACTTTGGGGGAGACCGCAAACTGTATGTGGTGCGTGAAACAGGTCCCAGAAAAGCCTATCTTTTTGATGTGCAGACCCAGCCCCTGGGGCAGGATGCCATTACCACCGGTTACCCGGTGAGCGTGCAGTACAATGAAGTGAAAAACCAATACACGGTTTTCTCTACTGATAAAGGCGTGCTCCAGAAAACCGTGGTACAGGGCCGGGATTAATCCTTGATTCTTCCATTCAGGGCAATACACTTAAAGTACTTCCTTCCGTTTTAAGCCCGTTTTTCCTAAAACAGCCCCAAACTAACCTAGGCGCAGTCAGCTTGGTTAATTAAGGTAGTAGTTTGGTGGGCTAGATTCGGAAGCCATTCACCTAACAGATCTTTAGCTGCCGGGAGAAGGGTAGGAGATTCCCATTCTGCTATATCATTCCCGCCAATAATGAGTAACCCACAGGTCCAGGAATCGGGCAGAACTCATACAGTATAAAAAAATAATTTGGGGCGAAATCGGCTTTTAGCGGCTTTAAATAAGGTTGGCTAAAAAAAAATAAAAAATATGTATGTACATACATTAATTGTCTGTACATTTGCATCAGTTAAACATTACAACAACCAAAGATGAAACTTAGAAACACCGTATTAGCCGCGCTGGTTGCGCTAGGATCATTCGCCTTTGCTGGCAAAGGAGTAGACTACAAAGTGGTTAAAGACCAATCTAAAGTAACCTGGAAAGGTACTAAAGTAGCCGGCGAACACACCGGAGCTATTAACATTGCCAGTGGTCAGCTGAAAAGTGACGGTAAAAACATTCTTGGCGGCCAGTTTGAAATTGACATGCCTTCTATTACCGTTACCGATATCACCGACCCTAAATATAACGGCGACCTGGTAGGCCACTTGAAATCAGATGATTTCTTCAGCACTGCCAAATACCCTAAATCTACCCTGGTAATCACTAACGTGAAGTCAACTGGCAAAGGAAAATACCTGATGACCGGTGACTTGACCATCAAAGGCATTAAGAAGCCAGTACAGTTCCCGGCCACTATCACGCACGCCGGAAACCAGATCAAGGCTAACGCCAACATCAAAGTAGACAGAACTAAATATGACATCAAATACGGTTCTGGTTCTTTCTTTGACAACCTGGGTGACAAAGCGATCAGCAATGAGTTTGAGCTGAATGTGAATCTCGTAGCACAGAAATAAGCTTCCCCGTTTTTCATAGAACATGTCCTGCAGTTGGCGCGAAAGCCTTCTGCAGGACATTTCTTTTTAGGGCTATAGGTAGCGGTTAGCTTTTTGAAAGCCAGCCCTTGCGGTAGAAATAATACACCATTCCAATCACTACCAGAAGCATAAAGCCCAGCAAAGTGACGTACCCGTATGGTTGGTAAAGCTCAGGCATGTTCAAAGGGTTTACCTCACCATCTGGCTGGGTTCGGGAGAAGTTCATGCCGTAAAGGCCCACAATAAAGCTTAATGGAATAAAGACCGTAGAGATGATGGTCAACACTTTCATGACCTCGTTCATGCGGTTGCTCACGTTAGAAAGATACAGGTCTGCCAGGCTGTTAATGGTCTCTTTGTAGTTGTCTACCAGGTCCATCAACTGCACCGCGTGGTCATAAATGTCTTTAAAGTAGATCTTGAGTTCTGCCGGAATCATGTGCTCGTCCATGCGCAGAATCTCATTGATTTTGTCGCGCTCCGGCCAGATGATCCTTCTCATCTTCACCACTTCCCGCTTCAGGTTCAGAATCTTGCTGAGCAGTTGCCGGTTGGGGTTCTCAAACAGGCAGTCTTCCAGTTCCTCAGCGTATTCGCCTAGCTGGGCCATGGCCGGAAAGTAATGGTCCATGACCACATCCAGCATAGCATAGGCCATGTACATGGCGGGCCGCCGCCTGATGGAGCCCTTGCCTATTTTTATCCGTTCGCGCAGCGGGTCCAGACAGTCTTCATAGTCGCTCTGGAACGTGACTACGTAGTTGGGCCCGGTAAAGATAGACAGCTGGTCGTTTTCAATGGTATGGTCTGGCAGGAACGCCACCATGCGCGACACTATAAAAAGCCGGTTATGCTCTTCTTCTACCTTGGGCCGCTGGTAATCATTGATCACGTCTTCCATCTGCAGCGGATGGATCTTGAAATCCTGGGTCATACGCTCCAGCAAGGCCACGTCGCCGTAGCCCCGCACATCTATCCAGTGGCGCAGCTCGGGCTGAGCCTGAAAGGCCTGCCAAAGATCATCATAGGTGTCAAATTCCAGGGCTTGGTGGCTCTCCTCATCAAAAGAAACCAGGAAGAGCCGCGGCGCCAGGGCGTCTTTGGAAACTGTTAAGGAGCCTGGCTTCTGGCCCACACCTCTATCAAAAATGCTTTTGGTGGAAATGCGGCTGCTAAGGGTGTCTTTTGGCGAGGTGCTCACAGGAAAGTGGTTAGGTGCTTTTGCCCCGAAAGGTACGTAAGTATTTGAATTGAGATGCCTACGCCCGGTAGAAAGAAGGGCAGGGCCTTGTATTCTGTTTTGAGCACGTTTTAGGCAAAACAGGCCCAAAACAGAAAGAAGTCTAGTCTTTCATTACAAGGCCGAAAGAGGCAAATTGTGCTTCTAGCTGAGCAGCCAAGCTGGTGCGCACTTCTACCGTAAGGCGGCAATCCAAATTGAAATCCTGCGCCCGCACCGGCACGTCCAGGTCTTTCACCAACTTCATGATGTCATTCATCTGCTCATAGGCAAACTGCACAGTTATAAGCTGGGTTTCATGGCGCTCTATCACCTGCGCCTGGGTCAGGGCCTCGGCGGTGGCGGTTTTGTAAGCATGGATGAGGCCGCCCACGCCCAGTTTCACGCCCCCAAAATACCTAATCACCACTACCAGCACATTACTTAATCCGGCAGACCGTATCTGGCCCAGAATGGGGTCACCCGCCGAGTGGTTGGGCTCGCCGTCATCATTGGCCCGGAAGGTGGTTTTGTCGGCACCCAGCAGGTAGGCGTAGCAGTGGTGGCGGGCATCAAAATACTCTTTGCGCAGGGCCTGGAGAATCTCCTTCACTTCCTCCTCAGAGCGTACGGGATAGGTCTTGGCAATAAACTTGCTGCCTTTCTCTTTGTACAACCCCTCCACGGGGGCTTCTATGGTGCGGTAGGTGTCCTCCATAAAGGGCAAAAGTACGAAACAGCCTAATCCTTTCGCTTCTGTTTTAGAGCCGTTTTTGGAAAAACAGGCTTAAAACAGCATGGCCTGCAACTCTTGGTAGGCCATAAGCCCAAGGGCGATGATCGCCAACAGGAAACCCAGCCAGTTGACCTTGCTCAGGCGCTCGCCAAAAAACAGGATTCCGCCCAGGGTGCCTAGCAGGATAATGCCAATGTTGTTGACCGGGTACAGGAACGCCCCGTCATTCTGGAACGCCGAGAGCGCTTTGATCAGGAAGAAAATGGAGAAATAGTTAGGGATGCCCAGCGCCAGGCCTGCCACCAGGCTTTTGCCCTCCAAAGAGACTTTCTGCACCATCGCCTGGTACACCAGCGCCGCCACGCCAATCACCGCCGAGGCCGTGAAGGTGAACATGGTGAACGCGCCGGCCATCTGGGGTTCCATCAGTTTTTCATTGGCGTAATTGATAATCACGTCGCCCAGGCCCGCGGCCAGGAACACCACCAGCGGCAGCACCAGGGCCCATCTGCTGGCCGGCAGTTGGGTGCCGTTTTCGCTGCGGCGCGAGGTTAAAACCACCGCCACCAGCGCCAGCCCTATGCCCACATAATTGAGCACCGAGTACTCTTTCACATTGTTTTGCAGCACTAATAGGCTGAACAGCACCGGAATGACCAAAGATATTTTCATGGCCACCGAGGTAGCCGCCACGCCAATGCGATTGGTAGCTACTGCCACCAGGTAAAAACTGCTGATGAACAGGGTGCCCAACACCCAGCTGGCCAAGGTCCAGGGCTCGCCGGCATGCTGCCACATAAGGGTAACGTCCTTCCAGTCAACGGCTGCCCCGGTCAACAGGCACATCACGTAGTTTAGCGCGATGCCCTGGAACGTGCGCACCCCATACCTATTGAACAGCTTAAAGATGAAGAACAGCAGCGCGTTAAAAAAGATGCAGAGCAGCAGGTACAGCATACAGTGAGGTTTCCTGGGAAAAAAGGGCTGCAAAGATATTGAAATTAACCACACGCGCCAGTAAAAAGGCCTGATCCTTAGAAAGCTACATTTGGGCAGGTTTGCGTAACTTTGAGGCCATGACGTTTGCTGAACCCTACCTGCTTTTGTTTACCCATTTGCCAGACGCTACCGGTACCCTGGTCTCTACCCAAGACGCCCAGGGGTTGCCCTTTGCCGTGCAACGGGTTTTCTGGGTCTACGGCGGGCCCGAAGGAAGCGAGCGCGGCGGCCACGCCCACCGCACCACCCAAGAGGTGTTGGTAGCCCTGCAAGGCAGCGTGCAAGTAGAGACCGAAACCGCCCAGGGCCGACAGGAATTTGAGCTAAGTTCACCCACCCAGGGACTGTACATTCCGCCCTATTGCTGGATAAAAGTAAGACCTTCTAAAGGCGCCGTTCTCTGCTGCATGACTTCTACCCTTTATGAGGAGGCAGACTACATCAGGTCGTATCCCGAATTTAAGGAGTTGCTTGCCACCAGATGATATCTTCTGACCAGTCTACCGCCCGGTATCAAATACGTTGCCTTTTTTCCCTGGCGGAAGTAGAGCGCTTACCGTTTTCTTTTGAGGTGTTCCTGTACCTGCAACCGGCACATGTGGCCCTTCAGCAGGCCCCCAACGGGCGTACCTATGTTTTGCTGGAGAAAGAATCGGGGCTAGTGGTAGGGCTGGCGCATTTTTCAGTGGAGGATAAGAAAGCCTTTTCCCCCTGGCGGGCTCCCTTTGGCGGGCTGCAGGTGGACCCGAAGATTCCAGAAGGATTGATCCAGGAATTTCTTCAATTTGTGCGCCATGACCTGATTCAGGCTGGTTGCCGTCAGATTACTTGGCTCCAGTGCCCTGACGCCTACGCCCCGTCAACCAACCAATTAGTCCGGGCGGCCTTGCCGAAACTGGGATATTCCTTAGCCTTTGACCAGCTGAACCACCATATCCCGGTCACAGAGGCGCCATTTTCCACCATACTCCACTCTTCAGCCCGGCGACGCTTAAAGAAATGCGAGGCCGCTGGTTTTACTTTCCAGCAGGAAACTTTAGCCGCCTTGCCCGAGGCCTACGCCTTGCTGCAGCAGTGCCGGCAGGAAAAGCAGAAACCCCTTTCCTTATCCTTGGCCCAACTGACCCATTATTTTCAATTGTTTCCGGATAGATACCTGCTGTTTACAGTCCGGAAGGGGCAGGAACTGGCGGCTGTGGGCGTGGCGGTATTGGTGTCTTCTTCCATTTTGAACCATCTATACCCAGCCAGCCCGCAACGGTTCAATGCCTTTAGCCCCAGCGTGATGCTCAACGCCGGTTTGTACCAGTACTGCCAGCAACAGCAAATCTCCTGCTTTGATTTAGGGGTATCGGCCCCGCCGCAGGAATCTGAGAAGAGCTACACGGGCCTACTCACGTTCAAAGAACGCATGGGCGGAGTAGGTACCCGAAAGCCTACGTTCGTGATGGAAATAGGAGAGACTGCCTAACTTTGCATTAGAAACAAAACCTGTTTTAAGCCTGTTTTTGGCAAAACGGGCCTAAAACAGCCGTTGCTTTTTTAGAGAAGAAATTGTTTCTCTACCTTCACCTTCTGCTTGTATTTCCCTTTTAAAGATGAACGTTCCCTTCAATACCTTCCGTGATTTCCCGCAGGGCCTGCAGCAGCAGGTAGAAGAGGCGCTGGTAGCGGAGTACCGCCGGAACCGGTTTATTCTGGGCCCCAGCGTGACGGCGTTTGAGCAGGCTTTTGCGCACTATTTAGGGAGTAAGGAAGCGATCGGGGTAGGGAATGGGTATGATGCGCTGGTGCTGTGCCTTCGGGCGGTAGGACTGGAGCCAGGGGACGAGGTCATTGTGCCCGCCAACGGCTACATTGCCACCATCAATGCCGTGCAGCAGGTAGGGGCCATCCCCATCTTCGCCGAGCCAGACCCACACACCTACAACATAACCGCCGCTACGGTGGCCCCAGTTATCACTTTCCGCACCAAGGCGCTGCTTCCTATTCACCTGTACGGCCAACCCTGTGAGCTGGATGGGCTGCTGCAGCTCTGCCAGAACCACCAACTGGTATTAATAGAAGATTTCGCGCAGGCGCACGGGGCTACGTACCGGGGTAAGCAGGTAGGTACCTTTGGCAAGATCAACGCCACCAGCTTTTACCCCACCAAAAACCTGGGTGCCGTAGGCGATGGCGGGGCGGTTGCTACCCAAGAAGAGGATTTGGCCACCTGGGTACGCCAATACCACAACTATGGCCAATCCAGGCGCTATGAATACGCGCAGGCAGGTATCAATTCGCGGCTAGACTCCCTGCAGGCGGCGGTTCTGTCTGAAAAACTGCCGGTGCTGGATGTGTTGAACCAGGAACGGAAACGGCTGGCAGCTGTCTACACAAAGGAACTGGCGGGCGTAGGCGATGTGGTAATGCCCTTTGTTCCGTCTCCAAGGATTGATCATGTATACCACCTCTACGTGATCAGAACGCGACAGCGCGATGCCTTGCAACAGTACCTTCAGGACCAGGGCATCCAAACATTGATCCACTACCCCGTGCCACCCCACCTGCAGGTAGCCTACCAGCATTTAGGATATCAGAAAGGCGATTTCCCCATCACCGAGCAACTGGCCCAAACAAGCCTCAGCCTCCCGCTTTTCCCAGGCATGACAGAGCAGGAACAGATACACGTAATCCAGCACATCACCCAGTTTTTCTCCTGATCTCCGTAAATGCTAGTACTTCCGTTTTAGGCCTGTTTTCAAAAAAACGGCCCCAAAATGGAAATATCCCCAAGAAGGGCTTTATCCCAAACGGTAACTTTCCTCTAATTTCTTTGTAGTTTGCACCATGGCGCGAAGGCAGCACATGCGGCAATTTCTGGGGAATTCGGTTTGGTCAGGGCTTTCTACTGTGGCCCGGGCAGGCAGTGCGCTGCTGGTCAATAAGTTGTTTGCCGTGTACTACGGGCCCAACGGCATTACGCTGCTGGCGCATTTCCAGAACCTGATTGCCTTGCTCACCACACTGCCTAACAGCGGAATTAACGTGGGTCTCATCCGGCACCTGGCCCAAAGCGGGCCCCAAAGTCAGTCTTACCGTTCTTTTTTCTGGGCCGGACTTTTCCTCAACGGGGTTACCTTTCTTGGTGCCTTGTGGGGGGTGTGGCTGTTTCCTTCCTTCTTTCTGGAACGCTTTGGGGAGCAACTGCTGCTTGACAGTTCTTTTGTAAGTCTAGGCTTAGTGCTAGGGCTTTTTGTGCTGTTGCTGCTTCAGTTGTTCTGGTTGGCGGTGTTGCTGGCAAGGCAGGCACTACGGCCGTACGTGTGGCTGAGTCTGTTGACCAGCCTGGTGAGCATTGCAGTAACCTGGTGGGCCGTGGGCAGGGTAGAGGTAATTACGGCCTTGGTTCTGTTCCTGACGGGCCAATCGGTGAGCGGGTTAGTGGGCTTTGCCGTGGTGTTCCAGAAAAAACTAATCCCGGGTTGCCAGATAAAACTCCCGAAAGGCGTCTGGCGGGAGCTGGGCAAGTTTCTGGTCATGGCGCTGTCCACGCTGGTAGGGGCCAAGCTGGTAGATTTTGTAGTGCGGGAGTTGGCCATTCAGCAATTCTCCTTGTATGAGACCGGCCTATGGCAGGCGGTCGCCAAGATTTCAGATAGTTATACTATGGTGTATGTCTCGGTGCTGGGTATGGTGTATTACCCACGCATTGCCGCGTTGTTGCCGCAGCCGAAGGAACTAAAGGAATACGTTCGCAGCGTGCTGTTCCTGTTAGTGCCGGTGCTGGGCATAGGCCTGCTGGTCTTTGGCTGGCAGCGTGATTTTTTTATTCAGGTACTTTTTGACCGGGAGTTTCTGGCCTCCCGAGGTCTAATGGATTACCAGCTACTAGGTGATTTCCTGAAGATGAGCGCCTGGGTTTTGTCGTACATTATAACGGTGCAGGCGCGCGTAAAACTGTACGTGTTCACGCAATTGGCCTCGGGGGTAGTATATGTGGCGTTGGTGGCATGGCTTATGCCGGTGTTGGGGCTGGAGGGGCTGCCTGTGGCGCACGCCATAAGGTACGGGCTGTACCTATTGTTTCACCTGTTCCTGTTCAGGTCCTACTTTTTTTCTTCATGACGCCGCCGCTGGTTTCCATTATTTGTCTTTGCTACAACCACGCGCCCTTTCTGCGCCAGGCGCTAGACTCGGTCCTGGCCCAGACGTACGCTAATTTGGAGATTTTGGTGGTGGATGACAAAAGCACCGATGCCAGCGTAGAAATTATCCAAGAGTACTGCGTCCGCTTTCCCCAGATAAGATTCCTTCCCAATCAGGAAAACCAAGGGAACTGCGCTTCCTTTAACCAGGCCCTCCAGCTGAGCCAGGGCGAGTTTATCATTGACTTTGCCACCGATGACGTGCTGCACCCCGAACGGGTAGCCCGGCAGGTAACGGCCTTTCAAGGATTGCCGGTAAATTATGGGGTGGTGTACACGGATGCAGAACTCATAGACGAACAATCCAGGTCCTTGGGGTTTTTCTACGCCCGTTCTGCGCAGGGAACATTGACACCCGCCCCAGCTGAGGGAGAGGTGTTTGCCCAAGTGCTAGGCCGGTATTTTATCTGCCCCCCCACCATGATGATGCGGCGGCAGGTGCTGGAAGAGTTGAACGGTTATGACCCTGAACTGGCGTATGAAGATTTCGATTTCTGGGTAAGGTCAGCACGCAACTGGCAGTACCATTTCCTGGACCAAGTGCTGTGCCAACGCCGTATGCACCCCCGTTCTTTATCAAAAAAGGTATACCAGGTTGGGGATAAGCAGCTGGCCTCAACGGTACAGGTAATCCAGAAAGCCCGAAAGCTGGTGAAGACGCCGCTGGAAAAGGAATCGTTGTTGACAAGAATCAAATATGAGGCGAGGCATGCCTACTTTACAGCCAATTACAAAGAGGCGTCAAAGCTGCTAGATATTTTACGGCAGGAACAGGGCATGACACCGGTATATCAGGTACTGCAAGCACTTACCCAAAATAGGGTGCCGCTGCAATTCATTCGCCGTTGGTACCACCGCTGGAAGTACGGGCGTAACGCTGGATAAAATTCTCAATCAATTGCGTAAAAGCACCATCTACTCCCAACCCGGAGCCACTCTGGATGGAGCCGGTATTTAAAACCGCGCATGACTCAGTTACCTCTGTGAATGTGATTTCCCCTCTGCCGCCGTCCCAGGCAGGGTCATCAAATTCGTAAATCTCTCCTACTACTCCTGCTGCTTTGTTCAGGCCTCTCGCCAAGACTAACGTGTTTGCGGGTGTGCTCCAGGTGGTCTTATCGGTTTCATCCCCGCAGATGGGAAGGCCGTCCAGGCCGGTGGCGCCGAAGGTTTCGCCTTCTTTTACTCCAGTACCGGCAAAAATCCAATGGCCGGGTTCCAGGACTTGGTAGGGGGCATAGGTACCCATGCCAGCCTCTGAGAATTGGGCGCCCAACAGTAGAGCCTCAGGGCGGGAGGTGTGGCGCCAGAGGGTTCCCCGGGTAGCTTCGTTTTGGAAAAAAGAGCCGTTTTTTCGGCATTCCAGCTGGGTGAAATTCTGGTGCCACCGCACTTGCCAATATATCTGATTCCCGCCCAGCGCCAGCAAAGAAATTCCCTTTTGAAAGACCATTTCCCAGAGGGTGCGGTACATCTTCTCAGAGAAATACTCTGCGTGGTAGGCCAGTACCAATACTTTGTAGCCAGCCAGCAGTTCGGGATGGGCCTCCAGGAAGTAATCTGGATACAGGTCTGCGGCATAGTTGGCGGCAAACCACTGATAGATATGGGCCTCTATGCGTAGGTTGTGCTGTAGCGGGTGGGTACAGTGATAGGTAAGGGCGGTGTTGGGACGCTGGCTGGAAACAAACGGAACGTACCCCTCGCCTAAGGCATTGCGGTACAAGGATTGCCCGCCGTAGCCGTTGTAAGCCAGCCAGGTAGTGACCGGGGCCAGGACCGCCACGTTATCTGAAGGTGCCGCAGAGCCTACCAGAAAATGAAGGTAGGAAGGGTGCTCCAGTTCTGGGTTGGCGAGGGTGGCGCGGTAATAACCTGGTGCCGCAGCGGCAGGTAAGGGAAATTCCCACCCTACGGGCCAATGGCAGCCGTTCTGGGCTTCATCCAGCGTATCTGTTTGCAGCAACTCATCAAACGTATGCTCGGTGATGGTTTCCCAAACCTCATCGGTTTGGTAGTGCTCCAGTAATAAGTGGTTATTGGGTAATTTTGCTTTTAAATGAAACGCCACGGTTTGCCCCGGCAAGTAAAAAAGCTGGGAGGGGTAACCCTCCAAAGCGGCAGGCAGCATATCCTGGGTAATTTCATCCCGCGGGATAGGTGGTTTTGATTTCAGCCGCCAGGCGAAGTGCCGCAGCGGGCCAACTACCCTAAGGAGGTGCCTATGCAAACTTGGGAATAAATAGGCCAGTCGCTTACTTCGGTTCATTAGCAATACGGGTGGCCACAAAGATAAAATGCCCTTGGCCCAGACCCAAATGGGCTTGCTCCTCGGGGCTTCGGGTTTGGGCGTACTCTACGGTTTCTACCGTGAAACCCTCCGTGGCCACGCGTTGGGCAAAATCCTGGCCGTAGTTGCGGTACCGGTCTGCCTGGCCATAGGCTTTGAGGCGTTGGGCGGGAGTACGGGCCCCGGGGACTTCCAGGGTGGTAGCTATAGGATGTATGCGCGCCTGAAGAAGCAACTGCCCGTTGGGCCGTAGCACACGCCCCATTTCCTGCAGGGCCTTGCGGTCCAGGGGAATGTGGGCCAGCACGTGGGAGCAGAGAATAAGGTCAAAGGTGTGGTCTGGGTAGGGCAGCGACTGAATGTCTACGTGGTCCATGGCCTCCGGCGAGGTAAGGTCGGCGCTGCGGTACTTCAGGTTCAGGAGGCTTTTCAGGCGTTGCTGCAGAATAGGCTCCGGGGCGAAATGAAGTACCTCCAGGTGCCGCTCCTGAATATGCGCCTGCTCCTGCAGATAGAGCCAGAGCAGCCGGTGGCGCTCCAGGGTGTGGCACCGGGGACAGAGCGCCTGCGTACGGCGTTCGGGGCCGAAGGGCAGGAACATCCTGAACGAGTCTTCGCAGAGCGGGCAGTACACTTTGTTGCCCAGGTAAAGCCATCCTCTGGAGTACCAGTAGAGCTTCCGTAGAGAGAGCCGGGTTTTAGCCGGAAGTACTTTTTTAAGCAACGGCAGAGACATATGCAAGGGCCAACGGTGTAACCAAATATAGTATTCTGTAATTACTTTTCCCAGGCGGGCTTTCTATAAATTTGACACCTTAGGGGCTGTTTATACGTACGGATAAGTTCAATCCAAAGGGCCAGTGAAATCCTGACGCCAAGGAACAGTTCCGGTGCAGCAAGGTTCTTCCAGAATTTCTGGTTTAAAATCATTATATTTGTCATCCCATATCTATTGAGTTTATGATATCATCGGTCATGTCCACCCGCGCAGAGGTGATGAAATACCTGGAGAACTTTCTGGATGATACCCTTCCGGAGTTCCTGAAATCTGTAGAAGACAGCTGGCAACCGGCAGACTTTCTGCCAGACGCCCGCCTAGATAATTTCTTTGATGAGATACGTGACCTGAAAGAGCGCGCCCGCGAATTGTCTTATGACCTGCTGGCTGTTCTCATTGGGGACACTATCACCGAGGAGGCCCTGCCAACCTATGAGAGCTGGATCATGAGCATTTCTGACTTGTCTAAAGACGAGCACAGCTCCTGGATGAAGTGGAACCGCGGCTGGACCGCCGAGGAAAACCGCCACGGTGACCTGCTGAACCGCTACCTTTACCTGACCGGCCGCATTGACATGCGCCAGATGGAGGCCTCTACCCAGTACCTCATCGCGGACGGCATGGACATTAAAACCGACAATGATCCTTACCGCAGCTTTGTGTACACCTCTTTCCAGGAAACCGCCACTAACTACTCGCACCGCCGGGTGGGCGCGTTGGCCAAGAAAGTAGGCGAGACCACCTTGTCGCGTATCTGTAACTTCATCGCCGCTGATGAAGGACGCCACGCTAAGGCCTATAAAACCTTCGTGAAGAAAATCTTTGAGGTAGACCCGTCAGAAATGATGATCGCCTATGAAGACATGATGCGCAAGAAAATTGTGATGCCAGCCCACTACCTGCGCGAACTGGGCATTGACCAGGGCCAGACCTTTGGGCACTTCACAGACGCTGCCCAGCGTACCGGGGTGTACACCTCTGCTGACTACGTGGAGATCATGGAGACCCTGAACCGCGAGTGGAAAATTGCCAGCATGAGCGGCCTGAACGAGGCCGGCGAACGTGCCCGGGACTACTTAATGACCCTGCCTGACCGTCTGCGCCGCGTGGCCGACCGCATGAAAATACCCCAGCTGGAGTACAAATTCAAATGGATTGATAGCTAAGGCAAAGCCGTTTTAGGCCCGTTTTTAGCAAAACAGTATCAAAACGCCCGGCAGGAAACTGCTGGGCGTTTTGTTTTCAATAGCTTCGTTTACAGCAGGTCCTTAGGCCAAGACTTTTTGACTAGAGACATGGGCAATAAAGTGGTCGTCTACCACTTGCACGCCTTTCCAGAAGGCAATGTATCCCTCAATGTTTTTGGCCTTCTCTTTGGTTTGGGGGTAGGTCCAGGCCGCGTCTTGGTTCTCAAAATGGCCCACCTGCAGATTAAAGTAAGAGGCATCGCCTTTCCAGTTGCAGGTAGAATGCCGGGCGCTTGGCTTGAAAAATTCCCAGTTAAGGGAGGTGGGCGGAAAATAATGGTTCCCTTCTACCTCAATGGTTGTATCACTCTCGGCTAGAACAGTATTTTTCCAGATGGCACGCATGTAAAATGTAATTCTAATAATAAAACAATAGGACTAATACTTGTTGTTTACTCCTTTTACCCTATAAGGTTACCCATGGGGTGAACAATTGCGTTTAGACGTTGTTAACCAGTAGACACAGCACCCAAGACTTTCTAAGTAGTTTTTGAAAACCAGTTATTCTAAAAGAGCTGCAAAAGAGCGGTGTGAAAAAGCATACCACGCCAGAAGTAGTCTTACGCTAGTAGACTTGTAACTTGTGCCCCATCAAAAAACGAAGCAATGGCAGCCGGATATAGATTCTCAGATTATGTGCCGGAGGAACCCAAGGATCAAGGCTTTGAGTCTTTGCTCCAGATTTTTCTTCAGCTGATTACCCTTACCGCCGGAGACGTAGCCGAGGCCATGTCCTGGATGAGCGAACTGGATAAAAAATACAACCTCACCAATGATTCCTATGGCCTGGGAGACTTCTTTGAGGACCTCAAGAAGAAAGGCTACATTGATGATAAGGGCCCTGACGGACAGTTTAAGCTGCAGGCGAAAGGCGAGCAAAAAATAAGGAAAAGCGCCCTGGAAGAAATCTTCGGGAAGCTGAAAAGAGGCGGTCGTGGAGATCATACCACACCTAAAACTGGTATCGGTGACGAGCCCTCGGCAGACCGCCGCGAGTTCCGCTTCGGCGATGCCGCCGAGCAGATTGAGCTGACTGAGTCTATCCGCAATGCGCAGATAGAACACGGCATAGGCGATGATTTCTTCCTCACCGAGCAGGACCTGGAGGTGACCGAGCGCGAGCACAAAAGCCAGACCAGCACCGTGCTCATGATTGACATCTCACACTCCATGATTCTGTATGGCGAGGACCGCATCACGCCGGCCAAGAAAGTGGCCATGGCCCTGGCCGAGCTGGTCAAGATAAAGTACCCCAAAGACAACCTGGACATTATCGTGTTTGGGAATGATGCCTGGCAGATCAGCGTGAAAGACCTGCCTTACCTCATGGTGGGACCCTACCATACCAACACCGTGGCGGGCCTGGAACTGGCCATGGACCTGCTGCGCCGGCGCAAGACCAGCAACAAGCAGATCTTCATGATCACAGACGGCAAACCCACGTGTTTGAAAGAAGGCCTGAAGTACTACAAAAACAGTTTCGGGCTGGATAGGAAGGTAGTGAACAAGACGCTTAACCTGGCGGCCCAGTGCCGGCGGCTGAACATTCCTATTACCACCTTCATGATTGCCTCAGACCCCTACCTGCAACAGTTTGTGGAGGAGTTTACCCAAGTCAATAACGGGCAGGCGTATTACAGCGGGTTACAGGGATTAGGCGATCTGGTCTTCCGGGACTACGGCCGTAACCGAAAAAGACGCATGTAACCTTGAAGCCGAGCTTTCATTGACAAGAAAAGAACAAAGAGTGTTACTGCTGGTCTTTCTTTATTTCACGGCGGCGTAATTCATTGGCCCACACACCTAGTGCCAGAGTCACGCTAAACAAAAGGTAAGCAGTGGGGCGCTCTATCAAGTGGGCAATTCGTAATGCGGCAGTGATTACGGCCAGGGCGGCGCCAGCAAAATAAAGGAGAGACGTCGTTTTCATATGAGGGCAATATAAACCTACAAATTAAACTTTTGCGTTTTAGGCCTGTTTTTTCCAAAACGGCTCTAAAACAGCTAGGCTAGCGCGCTAACCTTTTGCTTTTCATGAGGTAAGAAACAAGGCTGAGCACACTGCCTGCCACAATAAAGAAAATAGCCAGAAAGACAAAGTCAACCTGGGCAATGCACAGGCCAATGCCCGCAAACACCAGAAGACGCGCTACTATCATAATAAAAGAAGAAAGGGCAAGTAGGCGCATAGTTGGTAAATTAATGAATCTACAAGGTACGCAATCTTTATTGCTATCTACCATAATAACCTGATACAAAAAATGTTATACACAGATATTCCCGCAGAACAGCTACACAAAATTAAAACACTGGGCCAGCTGAAGGCCGCTGGCTATGAACCCCGTTCCGTCAAAGAGGAGTTGCGCGCCAACCTTATCAAAAAGCTGAGCAGTGGCGAAGAGGTGTTCCCCGGTATTTTCGGGTACGAGGAGACCGTGATTCCAGACCTGCAGCGCGCCATTTTAAGTCGGCACCACATTAACCTGCTGGGCTTGCGCGGGCAGGCCAAGACCCGCATTGCGCGCCTGCTGGTGCAACTCCTGGATGAATACGTGCCCGTGATAGCCGGCTCTGAACTTAACGACGATCCCCTGCAGCCGCTCTCTCGCTTCGCCCATGACCAGCTTCTGCACCACGGGGATGAAACCCCCATTGCCTGGCTGCACCGTGATGAGCGCTACACAGAGAAACTGGCCACCCCAGACGTGTCCGTGGCTGACCTTATCGGCGACGCCGACCCCATCAAGGCCGCTACCTTAAAACTACCATATTCTGATGAGCGCGTGATCCACTTTGGGCTGATCCCAAGGGCGCACCGCGGCATTTTCGTGATCAATGAGCTGCCAGATTTGCAGGCCCGTATCCAGGTGTCCTTGTTTAATATCCTGCAGGAAGGAGACATCCAGATCCGGGGCTTCAAGATCAGGCTGCCGCTGGATATCCAGTTTGTGTTCACCGCCAACCCAGAAGACTATACCAACCGGGGCTCTATTGTGACTCCGCTCAAAGACCGGATTGACTCCCAGATCATCACCCACTACCCTAAAAGCATTGAAGTGGGTAAACGCATCACCAAGCAGGAAGCCCGCATTACACCTGCCCAGCAGGAGCGTGTGTTGGGCCATGAACTCATCCATGACCTGGTGGAGCAGATTGCCTTTGAGGCCCGGGAGAGTGAGTACGTGGACGCCAAGAGCGGTGTCTCGGCCCGCTTGACCATCTCTGCTTATGAGAACGTAGTGAGCGCCGCCGAGCGCCGCGTGCTGCTAAACGGCGAAAAGCAGACCCACGTGCGCGTGGCAGATTTCCTGGCCGCCGTGCCAGCCGTGACCGGAAAGGTGGAGCTGGTGTATGAAGGCGAGCAGGAGGGAGCCGGCGGCGTGGCCTATAGATTGATGGGCAAGGCCATCCGGACCCAGTTCCTGCACTACTTCCCGGACCCAGATAAGTTCAAGAAGCAGAAAGAGAAAGATCCTTACAAGAAAGTGACGGCCTGGTTCTCAGACGGCCATACCCTTGACCTGCTGAGCGACGCCTCAGACGAAGAGTACAAACGCGAATTGCTGCAGGTGCCCGGCCTTTCTGAGGTAGCCGAGAAGTTTCAGCCTACGCCTAAAGACGAGGCCGAGCACCTGTTCTGGATGGAGTTCTGCCTGCACGGCCTGGCCGAGTACAGCCTCATTTCCCGTAACCGCCTGACCGCCGGCCTTCAGTTCAAAGACCTGCTCAGCAGTATGTTCTCTGGCGGTAGCTTCAGCCTAGAGGACGATGAGGACGACGAAGAAGAGGACGACAAAAGACGTTTTTAAGCTGTTTTTCTGAAAACAGGCCTAAAACGCAAGAATACTAAAGCCCGGGGTTTTTACCCCGGGCTTTAACTTTTAAGGGCCCCCGGCAGTAAAAAGGATAAATCCCCTTCCTGTATGCCAAATTTTTTACTGACGCTTCTCCCGCTTTTAGGCTTTATGGTGATCCACCTGTTTGCCGGCAAGCTTAGGTTTTTGGAAGGGGTGCCCCGCAGTATCTGGCTCTCTGGCGCAGGCGGGGTATCTGTGGCGTATGTGTTCCTGCACCTCTTCCCGGAATTGCAAGAAGGGCAAGGGCACGTGCAGGCGGCCGCCAACTCAAATGGCCTCTTTTTTCTCAAGCACCACGTTTACCTTATGGCGCTCTTAGGCCTGGTGGTGTTTTACGGGTTAGAACGTATGGCGGTCAATTCCCGGCAGGGGGGCAAGGGCACCGCAAAGGCCGCCCCGCCGGCTGTCTTCTGGATTCACGTGCTCTCCTTCGGGATGTACAATGCGTTAATAGGGTACTTGTTGCACCAACGCGAAGAGCAGGATTGGGAAGAGGTCTTCTTTTATTTCTCGGCCATGGCCCTGCATTTTCTGGTCAATGACTTTGGCCTGCGCGAACATTACAAAGACCGTTACCGGTATGCCGGCCGCTGGATTCTGGTGGTTTCCCTGGCCATAGGTTGGGCGCTGGGTCTGGTCATAGAAGTAACAGAGCCGGTCACGGCCTTACTGCTGGCTTTTCTGGCTGGCGGGGTGGTGCTCAATGTGCTCAAAGAGGAACTGCCCGAAGAACGGGAGAGTCGCTTCTCTGCTTTTCTGCTAGGGGCTGTCGCCTACTCCCTGCTGCTGCTGTTGCTCTAAAAAACAAAAGCCGAAGAACATCTGCTGTCCTTCGGCCTTTCCTTTTAATTGTAAATTGCTGATTGTCAATTGTTGATCAAAAACAATCAGCAACTAACAACCAGCAATCAATTAGTCTTCGTTTACTACAATCTTCTCAATACGGTCGCCCTGGCGGATGTCATCAATAATGTCCACGCCTTCTACTACTTTTCCGAAGCAGGTGTGGTTGCGGTCAAGGTGAGCGGTGTTGTTACGGCTGTGGCAGATGAAGAACTGAGAACCGCCGGTGTTGCGGCCTGCGTGGGCCATAGACAACACGCCACGGTCGTGGAACTGGTTTCCGCCGGTTAGTTCACAGTCAATTTTGTAGCCGGGTCCGCCGGTGCCAGGCATGCCTTTAGCGCCTTCTCTGGAGTTAGGGCAACCACCCTGAATCACGAAGTCTGGCAGTACGCGGTGAAAGGAAAGGCCGTCATAGAAGCCTTCTTTGGCCAATTTGGTGAAGTTTTCTACCGTTTTAGGCGCATCTTGCTCGTAGAACTCAACTTTCATGACGCCTTTGGCGGTATGGATTTCTGCAGTTTTCATATAGTGTGTTTTAATTGAGGTTACAACGGTTCAAAAGAAGCTAAGCTTGCGTCAGAACGTTGTTTAGGTCCGCAAAGATACGGAATTTCTGGCTCTTCTTCTGATTTCAGGGTAGAACAGAGGCCACGGGCGTTTTAAGCCCGATTTTCCAAAAACAGCCCCAAAACAGGAAATGACTTATCTGGGCCAGTTCTTAATTTACCTCAAGGAAAACTCAGGACTCAGAACTCAAGGCTCAGAACTCAGAACTCCCGTTTTACCGGTGCGTGTCCTCGTCCTGGAGCAGGCTCAGGTAGCTTTCATAGCGGGGCAGGGCAATTTTGCCTTTCTTTACGGCTTCCTGCACGGCGCAGCCCGGTTCATTGATATGGATGCAGTTGTTGAATCGGCATTTGTTCAGGAGTGCGCGCATCTCGGGAAAGTAATGGCCGATCTCCTCTTTCTTCATTTCCACCACGCCCAGTTCCTTAATGCCGGGGGTATCAATAAGATAGGTGCCGGGCTCCACCTCAAACATTTCGGCAAAGGTAGTGGTGTGCACCCCTTTGTCTGAGAACGCCGAGATCTCTGAGGTTTTGATGGCCAAATCCGGGACCAAGGCATTCACCAGCGTACTTTTTCCTACCCCTGAGTGGCCGGTGAACAAAGAGGTCTTGCCGGTAAGTAGTTTCTGTACCTCCGGCAAGCCCTCGCCGGTGTGCGCCGAGAGCGGAAGGCAAGGGTAGCCAATACGCTCATACAGATCTATCACCTGGTTCATGTATCCCAGCGCCTCCTCGTCATACAAGTCAATCTTGTTAAAAAGGAGCGTAGCCGGAATCTGGTAAGCTTCGGCGGTAACCAAAAACCGGTCTATAAACCCAAACGACGTGCGCGGCGAGACCAACGTCACTACCAGGTAGGCCACGTCTAAGTTGGAGGCCACTATGTGTGCGTGGTGCGCTTTGTGGGTAGACTTTCTGATGATGTAGTTGCGGCGGGGTTTGATTTCGGTGATGACGGCCTGGTGCTCGCCGCCTTCCAGTTCCATGGTCACCTCATCGCCTACGGCCAACGGGTTACTCACCTTAAGCCCTTTGTTCTTGAACTTCCCGCGCAGGCGGCATTTGTACAGCTGCCCCTCTTGGTGGGCGCGTACCAGATACCAAGAGCCGGTTGATTTTACTACTGTGCCTGTCATGCTTGCCGTGAAGGTAACCAATAATCTAAAGAGGTTAAGATACGATCTGTAGCCCCGGCCTGTTTTTTCAGGTATTCCTGAATTGCGGCTTTAATCTTGGCCCTCTCCGAAGGGTTTTCTGCCAACGCGGTAAAGGCCTTTGTCAACTCCTGGGAAGTGTGCACCGGAAAAGCCGCGCCAATTTCTACCAGGTCAATGGCTTCCTGAAATTTGGCGTATTTGGGCCCGAAAAAGATAGGTGGCCCAAAGGCGGCGGGTTCCAGGGTGTTGTGCAGGCCTTTGCCAAACGCGCCGCCCACGTAGGCGTAATCGGCGTACTGGTAAAGGCTGGAGAGCATGCCTATGTTGTCTATGAGCAAAATCCGGAAGCTGGCCACGGTGGCGGGGTCTGCCTGGGAGAACCGTACGGCCTGGCCTGGGAACTGCGCTTCCAGTTCAGCCAACTCCTGATCCTTAATCTCATGCGGGGCCACAATAAACTTGAGGGTAGACAATTGTTCCTGCATAAAAGGCGCCAGCACTTTCATATCCTGGGGCCAGCTGCTGCCTATCACCATGGTAGGCTCCTGGCCTTTAAAAGCCTGCGCTACCGCAATTGGGGCCACCTTTTCGGCGCTTTGCAGCACACGGTCTACGCGGGTATCGCCGGCCAGGCTCACCTTGCTGTAGTCAATACCGGCCAACAGTTCCAGTGATTCCTGATTTTGGGTGAAGATATGGGAAAAGCGCTCCAGAATGCGCCGGTAAAAGCCGCCGCCCTTTCTAAAATACACCTGGTTGGGTCTGAAAATAGCAGACACCGAAAACATAGGAATATGCCGTTTGCGCAACGCCTTGGTGTAATGGTGCCAGAACTCGTACTTCACAAACACGGCCAACTTGGGCTTTACCAAAGAGACAAAGCAGCGGGCGTTGTGGTCGGTGTCCAGGGGCAGGTAGAAAATGAAATCGGCGCCGGCGTAGTTCTTTCTCACCTCATAACCGGAAGGGGAGAAAAAGGTAAGCACCACCTTAAACTCAGGAAATTTTTCCTTAAAGGCTTCTATGAGAGGACGGCCTTGCTCAAACTCGCCCAAGCTGGCGCAGTGGAACCAAGCCAACGGGGCGGTATTACCTTGCAGCTTCTCCCGTATCTGTTGAAAGATATCTTTTCGGCCCTTTACCCATAAAGACGCCTTCGGCACAAAAGGGGCCGCTAGCCGCACGCCCAGACCATAGGCGCGAATTCCAACTTCGTATAAAATAGTAGACATCTAGGTGGGGTTAAAAGTATAAAATGGGGGGAGACATTTAATACCTTCCTACGTAAGGAGGTGACCCGGTTCACTGCAAAGGTACGGCCTTTAACGTATTTAAAAGGAACGTCTGGGTTAATTAACGAAACGCCACCGGGGTTGGTAAAAAAGAAGGAACAATTTCTGGCGTTTTAGGCCTCTTTTCCGGAAAACGGGCTTAAAACGGAAATGTGCGGAGCAGGAGAATAATAGTCTATGAAAAGGAATAACCTTTAGAGTGGCCGGTTAATAAAAAAGCCCCTCCGTACAGAAGGGGCTTTTTTTAAAAAAGGTTGGTAAAAACCAGGATTAGTTAGAGGCCAGGTAGCTGGAAACGCCCTCGCGGGTAGCCTGCATGGCTTCTTTTCCTTCTTCCCAGTTAGCGGGGCAAACTTCGCCTTTTTCCTCAAAGTACTGCAGGGCATCTACCATGCGTAGCGCCTCATCAATGCTGCGGCCTAAAGGCAGGTCATTTACTACCTGGTGACGCACTATGCCGTGCTTGTCAATCAGGAACAGACCGCGGTAGGCAACTGGGTCACCCACAAAGATCAACTCGCCTTGGTCGTTGTAGTCATAGTCACCAGCCAGTACGTCAAAGTTCTTGGCAATGGTTTTAGAGTTGTCAGCTACCAAGGGGTAAGTAACGCCTTCAATGCCGCCTTTATCACGGGGGGTATTCAACCAGGCCCAGTGCGAGAAATGGGAGTCAACGGAACAGCCTACCACGGCTACGTTCTTGCGTTTGAAATCTTCCAGACGGTCCTGGAACGCGATGATCTCAGTAGGGCACACGAACGTGAAATCCAGGGGGTAGAAGAAGAAAACCACGTGCTGCTTGCCAAGGTACTGCTCTAAGGAGAAATCTTCCTCAAACTCACCGTCTACCACGGCGGTTGCCTTGAAAGAAGGTGCTTTTTTGCCTATTAATACTGCCATAATCTTTTTAAAAGTTTAAGTAGTTGCTAAAATGGCCCCTTAAAACAGAGGGCCTTTTCATGCCGCAAAGGTACGACAACCAGGCCCTTTCTGCAAAACAAGTTGCAAGAGGTTGTTGCCTTTACAGTATACCAGCGGGCCGGGCCAAGAACATTTATTTCCCCTCAGGGATGCAGGGCGTTTTGCGGCCGTTTTTCTAAAAACAGGCCTAAAACGCACGGCGTCAACCGTCACTTGTTGGCTGCCGGCCTGCACACAAACTGGAAGGTCTGGCGGCTGCGCTGCTCCAGGAGAATTTCTTTTCCGGCGGTAAGTTTTTGCAGGCTGGCCTCATCATAGTTTTTGATAGTGTACAGAAACAGCGGCTGGTTGTAGAGTACATTGAATTCTTCTGCCAGGTCTGCCTTGAGCGCGTCTATTCTGGCTTGGTCATGGTCAACGCACACAGAGAAGGAGATAGCTGAGTTCTGCATCATGTTAATCTTGACGCGGTGCTGGCCCAAGGCCTGAAAGATGGTGCCCAACTGTTGCTCCGTTATAAAACCCAGGTCTTTGGTGTGGAAGGACAGCAGGCACTGGTTCTGTTTAAGGATATAGGCCGGCGCAATACGGTCATGCTGGCAACTGTGGATGACCGTGCCGGGTTCCTGCGGGTGCAGAAAGGATTTAATATATAAAGGAATGCAACGCTTGGCCAGCGGCTGCACTGTTTTGGGGTGTATGACAGAGGCTCCGTAGTAGGCCATCTCAATGGCTTCCTGATAGGCAATCTCTTCATACCGGGTGGTCTCCTCAAATAGTTTGGGATCGGCGTTGAGTAGGCCGGGCACGTCTTTCCAGATGGTAAGGGCCGGGGCCTGTAGGCAGTAGGCAAAAATAGCCGCGCTGAAGTCTGACCCTTCGCGGCCCAGGGTGGTGGTCTGCCCATCAGCCGCGCGGCCAATGAAGCCTTGGGTAATGGCGGGTGCCTCCTGCAGAAGAGCGGGAAGCTTGGAGGAAATCTCCTTTTCGGTCCAGTCCCAATCCAAGCGGGCCTCGCGCCAGGTGGCATCGGTGCGGAGGAAGTCGCGGGCATCCAGCCACTGGTTTTTATACCCTCGCTGGCAGAGGAAATGGTGCAGGATCAGGCTGGACAGTAGCTCGCCCACGCTGATGATCTGGTCATACTGCCGGTCAAAATCCTGGGGGATGGTCTGGCGCAAGGATTCCTCTAACTGGGTGAACTGCTGGCCTACCGCCTCATAGACCGGGTGCGCAGGCTCGGGGAAAAGCTCCTGCAGAATCTGCCAATGGTAAAGCCGGGTTTGCTGTAAGGCCGCTGCGTAAGATTCGCCCTTGAATGCCTGGGTAAAACAGGTCTCTAACGCGTTGGTGGTCTTGCCCATAGCCGAAACCACAACCAGCGGGTTTGCGTTTATAGGAAGACCCTTAAGAATCTGGAATAGGTTCCTAAACGCTGCCGCGTCCTTTACAGATGCGCCGCCAAATTTATAAACTATCATTTATTGCCCTTTAATTTGTCAAAATTGGTAAAAACCGAATTTTTTATCCGGTTAAGATTGCTATTTTTGTAATTGATTTAGTTGCTATATCTCAAGTCCCCTTACCCTTTAACAACTTTTCCTATGAATAATATCAAAGAAAACCTGGCCCTTCCGGTGGGCACCACACTAGACCGCTTTATCATGCGGAAGCAAGAGGATTTCCCGTATGCCACCGGTGAACTCTCTCAGTTGCTGCGTGATATAGCGCTGGCCGCTAAAATTGTGAACCGTGCCATCAACCACGCGGGCCTCACAGATATTGGAGGCGCTTACGGAAAACAGAACGTACAGGGCGAAGAACAGCAAAAACTGGATGTAGTAGCAAATATACGTTTCATTAGGGCGCTCCGGAACGGGGGAGAGGTTTGCACCATTATTTCTGAGGAAGAGGATGAGGTAATCCAGACAGGTAACCTCAAAGGAAAGTATATTGTCGCCATTGACCCGCTGGATGGTTCCTCTAATATTGACGTGAACGTGTCTATTGGCACCATCTTCTCTATTTACAGACGCATCTCTGAATTAGGAACGGAAGGCACCATTGATGATTGCTTCCAGAAAGGCACCGAGCAGGTAGCGGCGGGCTATATTATTTACGGCTCCAGCACCATGTTGGTATATACCACCGGCAACGGCGTGAACGGCTTTACCTATGAGACTTCCCTGGGCGAATTCTTCCTGTCTCACCCCAACATCACCACCCCTAAGAACGGTAGCATTTACTCCGTGAACGAAGGTGGCTTCAATTACTTCCCAGAGGGCATTAAGCATTACATTGAGCTTTGCCGCGTACGCAACTATGCAGCCCGCTACATTGGCTCCCTGGTAGCCGACTTTCACCGGAACCTGCTCAAGGGCGGTATCTATATGTACCCCAATACCTTAAAATCGCCGGGTGGAAAACTCAGACTTCTGTATGAGTGCAATGCCTTGTCTTTTATAGTAGAGCAGGCGGGCGGAAAGGCCTCAGACGGCAGACAGCGTATTCTGGAGATTCAGCCTTCTGATCTGCACCAGCGGTGCACCTTCTACATTGGCTCCAAAGAAATGGTAGACGAAGTGGAGAGCCTGCTGGTGGCGCGCCCGGTGCGCAATGCGCAGTTGGTGTAAAGAAGATTAAGCACCCTACCACTTTATAAAAGGAAAGGCCCCTGCCATTGGCAGGGGCCTTTCCTTTTATAAAGAAGTCTATGACGTACGCCTATTTGGCTGAAGTTTTCTTGCCCTTGGCTGGCTCTGCGTCTGCTTCGGTTTCTGTGGCAGGGCTGGCCGGAGCGGCCTCAGGAGCGGTTTCTTCACTGTAAGGCACAAACTGGCTTACGGTTTGGTACCACTGCACCAGTTTTTTCATGTCTGAGCTATAAACCCGTTCGCGGTCATAGTCTGGGAGCACCGTCTCTACAAAAGAAGAAAGTTCCTGGCTGCTTGACTTGGCGTTTACCGGCAGGTCAGAGCCGTACTGTTGTCTGATTCTGTCAAAAATATCGGCTAAAGGAACAGTCTGCTCCTCGTCATTGGTATACATGGAAATTTCTTGCAGAATAGAAACGCGGTTACGTGACTGCGCTACACTTCTTACTGGCTTTTCAGCGAGGCTTTCTACAATGATTCCGCTACGGGTAGGGGCTATGATTCTGTATAGACCCGGCATACCGGAAATAGAAGCGATCTCTTTCAAGTCAAACGGCATAGGGAAATTTGGGTTATGAGGTGAATTTAGAGTTTGAAGTTTACCGGAACACTGTATTGCTGGCTGTAACCGGGAGCATTAAATTTAAGGAGTTTCACTACCCGTACTGCTTCCTGGCCCAGACCACCGCCTACTTCCTTCAGGATCTTCACGTTAGTGATAGCCCCTTCATTGGTAAGGGTGAAGCCCACAATACAGGTACCCATGGTGCGGTTACGCTTGGCCAGGGCCGGGTACTGGATACTGCGCTGCAGGTGCGCCACCAAAGAATCCTGCCCTCCGGGATAGTGCTCAGCTACCGGCAGTTTACCAGTCTGAACATACGTAGCGGGCGCGGCGCCAGGAAAAGCAAAGGCTCCGGCGGCAAAGAAAACAAAAAAGGCAACTACTAGTGTGTTTCTTACTTTCATTTTTATGGAATAAATAAACTGGGAAAATGGCTTATCACGCTTGGCGTTCTTCATTGTACCGGCGGTTTACGTCACTTATGAAGTTAAGGATTTCCTCGCGCCCCTCCTTGGTAGAAGAGGAACTGGTCATATACATAGGTGGCTCCTCCCATGTTTCCTTTAATGTCTTCATAAAAAGGGCAATGTTGGCCTCCGTCTTGATCTTTGACTGTTTGTCAATCTTTGTGAAGATAAGCACAAAAGGCACTCCCATGGTTCCCAATTGCTCCATAAATTCAAGATCTGGCTTCTGCGGGGGCAAGCGGGAGTCAATCAAGACAAACACGCAGGCCAGGTTAGGCCTGTTACGCAGGTAGAAATTGATCATCTTGCGCCAGGTTTCCCGTGAGTCTTTGCTTACTTTGGCCCAGCCGTAGCCTGGTAAATCTACCAGGTACCAGTCATCATTGATGAGAAAATGGTTGATTAACTGTGTCTTTCCTGGAAAAGAAGAGGTCTTTGCCAGTTTCAGTCTATTGGTAAGTGTGTTAATTAAGGAAGACTTTCCTACATTTGAACGCCCTATGAAAGCGTACTCCGGCAGGTCTGTCTGCGGGCATAAGTCAGCGCGGGTATTACTGGTGACAAACTTTGCTTCTTTAATGACCATGGTATTTTGACTACTAGATAAGACTGCAAAGGTATCAAAATAAAAACATACCATTTTCTGCGACTGGCGCAGGTAACTTATTATACAATATTCTATGCGTTTTGGTAACCATTTGGGCAATTTGAGAGTATCGTATGGCGGCGAGAGTATCTATCTTGCCTATATAGAAAACGGCCATATTTTGTAATAAAAGCACTTTGCCAATATTTAAGTTTAATTATTTCTTTCTTTGGATTAATTATCTGACAATTTTTAAATATTATTGTACTTCTCTTTTATGTCTTCGGCCATAAAAGGGGGTGCCTCATGGGGTACTTCCAGGGGGAACCATTGTAAGATTTTGCGCCAATTTAGAAGCACTATACCTAAACCTTTTACACTATGAATCACTTAGACAAGCGGTTGTTAAGAACGTCCTTTCTCTTTCTTACGCTGTTTCTCATGGCTTATGGGGCCATGGCCCAGAGTACGCGTAAGCTTATCAGGAGCGGGGATAAGATGTTTAACCAGGCGAACTTCCGGGCCGCTCTCCCCTTCTATGAGAAAGCATTGGAGCGTGAGCCGGACAATGCCAAGGCTCTGTACCGTGCAGGTATCAGCTTAATTGCCTTTGATAAAGAAAAAGCAAGCGAATACATCTACAAAGCCTATAAACTTAAGCCAAAAGTGGGTGATGATGTGCTTTACTGGTTAGGTAGAGTGGATCTGGTGAACTACGAGTTTGACAACGCCATCAAAAACGCCACTGCTTACCAGGCAACCTTAGGCAAACGCGACGATGAAGGCAAAGAGCAGGCCGCTCTGCTTCTGCAACACGCCCGTAACGCCAAAAGAGAAGTGGCTAACCCCAGAGATTTCTTCGTGAAAAACTTAGGGCCAACGGTGAATACTCCTTACTCTGAGCACAGCCCCGTTATTTCCTCTGACGATAACTACCTGTTGTTCACTTCCCGTAGCGCTGCCGTAACCGGTGGAAAAGAAGCTGCTGACGGTGAGTACTACGAAGATATTTTTGAGACCCGCCGTTTAGGACCAGATTCTTGGGAATCCCCTAAATCTTTGGGTAGCCGCTTGAACGGTACCGGCCACGATGCCTCTATCCAGTTATTTGACAATGACAGCAAATTGCTGATGTACCGCCAGGATGAGAACGGAGATATCTTTGTTTCTACCCGTGCGGAAGGCGGCGAGTGGGGAACTCCTCAGAAGTTGGGCAAGAACATCAACACCAAAGGATTTGAAAGCGATGCCTTCGTAACCAAAGACGGAAGCACCATCTTCTTCTCCACCAACCAGTATTCTGAGAATGGTGACCTGGATATCTATTTTTCAGAGCGCCAGCCAAACGGTGACTGGGGTGTTGCCAAGAACTTCGGGAACGGGGTGAACACTGCCTATGATGAGGATAGCCCTTACTTTACCGCCGACGGCAGAACCATGTATTTCAGCTCACGTGGTCATAACACCATGGGTGGCTATGACATCTTCAAGATTGAGTTTGACACTGTAGCCCGCCGCTGGAGCAGACCTGAGAACATGGGTTACCCAGTAAACACGCCAGATGATGATACGTACTATCGTTTAAGCCCAGATGGCTCTTACGCGTACCTTTCATCTTACCGCATGGGTGGTTACGGTGAAAAAGACATCTACACCATTAACTACATCCGCAACGCCATTATCCGTGGCCATGTATACAGCCTGCGTGACTCAACCATCATCCCTGGCGTAGAACTGGTATTTACCGGTAAAACAGCTAATAACACGCCGCTTGAGTACCGTGACGTGACTAAGCCAGACTCTGGAAACTACCAGGTAACTGTGCTTTCTGCCCGTCCTTACCAGGTAGCTCTTTCTAAAGACGGCAAAGCCATCACTACAGAGCAATTTGAAGTGCCTTTGTCTTTGAATGACACCACCGTGGTAGAGAAAGACTTCTACATTGCCTTTGAAGATACTTCAGCGGTAGGAGTAGGCGCTTTTGCCTTCAAACGCATCTACTATGACACAGACAAGTACAACCTGCGCCCTGAGTCTATCTCTGAACTGGACAATGTTGCCAAAGTAATGAAGGCCAATCCTTCGCTGCGTATCTCCATTGACGGTCACTGTGACTCTCGTGCCTCAGATGCCTATAACATCACGCTTGGTGAGAACCGTGCCATGGCTGCTTACAACTACCTGTTGAAACAAGGTATCTCCAGCAACCGCATGATCACCGTAAGCTACGGCGAGCGTCGTCCGGCTGCCCCGAACGATTCTCCTGAGAACATGCAGCTTAACCGCCGCACTGAGTTCAATGTGATCAAAACCGGAGACGAGCAATAAGAATCTCCTTTAAAATAAGTAAACTGCAGCGCCCCGGTCTATTTGGCCGGGGCGCTGTTTTTCTATGGGGGTGGCATACAACATAATGAAGGATTTCTAGTTAAACCATAGTAGCTTTGCTTTTCAATACAGAGACAAGTACATGTCAGTAGTTCCATATAAAGACCAGGAAAGCGGAAAGAAAACCCAGGTGGCGCAAATGTTCAACAGCATTGCCAAGCGCTATGACTTTCTCAACCATTTCTTAAGTGCAGGGATTGATATTCTTTGGCGCAAGAAAGCGGTGAGGCTGTTGGCCCGCACCAAGCCCCAGATAATTCTGGACATTGCCACCGGTACCGGAGACTTCGCCCTGGAGACGCTTAGCCTTAACCCCAAGCAGGTGATAGGCATTGATATCTCTGAGGGAATGTTGCAGGTGGGCCGGGAGAAAATAGCCAAGCGCGGCCTGGACCATCTGGTGCAGCTCTACCTGGGTGACTCTGAGAACATCCAATACCCAGACAATCATTTTGACGCTATTACGGTGGCGTTTGGGGTGCGTAACTTTGAGAACCTGGAGAAAGGCCTGGCTGAGATGTACCGGGTCTTGAAACCGGGCGGCATGGCCGTAATCCTGGAGTTCTCCAAGCCGCAGCGGTTCCCCATGAAACAAGGCTATAACTTTTATTTCAAGAATATCCTGCCCGTTTTCGGGAAGCTAATCTCTAAAGACAATGCTGCGTATACGTACCTGCCTGAATCAGTGCAGGCGTTCCCAGACGGCAAAGACTTCATCGCTATCTTCCGGAAAATAGGATTTAAAAACACAGAATGGCACTCACTTACCTTCGGCATCAGCTCTATTTACATAGGCACAAAATAACCCCTTTTCTATTTCTGGTTTTATCTATGCTGGGCCAGCAGGCTCTGGCGCAGGGCAAACTCAGTGGCGAGAACTTACCAGGCTATGAATACAAGAAACTCAGGTGGGGCTTCTCCCTGGGGTTGAACAGTTCCTGGTATACGCTGGAGCATTCGCAAGCCTACATTAACAGCATAGACCCTACTTTTGTAAATGATCCTGCTAACCCCAGTTTGGTGTATGATCTTTCTTCTGTCAATGAAAAAGCCGGGATTGGGTTCAACGTGAACTTTATCACCACGTACCGTCTCTCTCAAGATGTGGTGCTGCGCGCCCAACCAGGGGTGGGGTACCACAGCCGGGCCATTGAGTATGTTGGCAATTTTGAGGGCTCAGAGAACGGCATGAAGCTGCAGGAGGTCAATACCTTCTCCGGAGAGCTGCCCTTGCTGGTGAAATATGAGTCTAAACGCCGAAGAAATACCCAGATGTATTTCATTGGCGGTATAAAACCAACCTATGTTGTGGGCGGTCCCAAGAAAGGAAACTCAGAAGTATTGCAGATCAAGCCTTTTGATATTTCCTTAGAATGTGGTGTGGGGCTGGATATGTTCTACCCGTTTTTCAAGTTCTCGCCTGAGCTACGGTATTCCCGGGGGCTAAGTGATATCCGGGAACCTTATAACACGGTGTACAACAACACCCTCCAGAAACTGAACACCAATACCATCACCCTTTACCTAAACTTCGAATAACCAATCACATGGCCCAGAAAATTGCCTTGGTTACGGGTGCTTCCTCCGGCATAGGAAGAGCAACGGCCGTTCAACTGGCCCAAAACGGCTACAAAGTCATTATTACGGGCCGCCGCCAGGAGAAACTGCAGGAACTGGCCCAGGAAATTGGCCCTGATTCAGTTTACCCACTTTTGTTTGACGTGCGGGATCGCGAGGTGGTGCGCCAGGCACTTGCCAGCTTGCCCCAGGAGTGGCGGGCCATTGACGTGCTGGTGAATAATGCCGGCAATGCCCACGGCCTGTCTCCCATCCAGAGCGGTGACGTAGACGATTGGGACGCCATGATAGACATTAACGTGAAGGGCTTGCTCTACGTGACCAAGGAAGTGTTACCCGTTATGGTGGAACGCAAATCTGGGCACATCATCAACATTGGCTCTATTGCTGGCAAAGAGGCCTACGCCAACGGAAATGTGTATTGTGCCAGCAAATTTGCGGTGGACGCCCTTTCTAAGGCCATGCGGATAGACTTGGTGCATGAAGGCGTGAAAGTGTCAGAAGTAAAACCGGGCCTGGTCCAGACCGAGTTCTCTGAAGTACGCTTTAAAGGCGACAAAGAGCGCGCCGCCAACGTGTACAAAGGTTTTGAGCCCCTCCAGGCCGAAGACATAGCTGACGTGATTGTTTTCATGGTAACCAGGCCCAAACACGTGAACATAGCCGAAGTGCTGATCCTGCCTTCCGCGCAGGCCTCTGCCACGGTAGTGAACAAGCAGTAGACAATACATAAAACAGAAACGCCTCACTGGTTCTATGACTAGTGGGGCGTTTCTGTTTTAGGGCCGTTTTCAGAAAAACAGGCTTAAAACAGAATATCCTTGTTAGGGCCGTCTGCGTTGGAAGACAAAAAGAGCCGTGCCCTATGACCTTTACCCAGATCAAAGAAACCTGTCTGTACGTGCAGGACCTGGAACGCACCACTGCTTTCTATATTTCGGTATTAGGATTGCCGGTCATCGGCCAGGTGGCCGGAAGGCATGTGTTTTTCAGGGTTGGGAGGTCTGTTTTGCTCTGTTTTAACGCCCAGAAAACCCGCCAGAGCAAAGACCTGCCGGCGCATTTTGGGCAGGGCCAACTGCACGTGGCTTTTGAATGCCAACTACCCGAGTATGAATCCTGGAAAGAAAAGCTTAATAAGGCCGGAGTAGCCCTGGAACATGAGCAGACCTGGCCGCACGGCCGAAAGTCCTGCTACTTCCGGGACCCGGACCAACATCTGCTGGAGATTGTGGTGCCGGGCATCTGGGAGAGAGTGTAATGCTGTTTTGAGCCTGTTTTTAAGAAAACGGGCTTAAAACATGAAATAGGAAGTTTTGTCCAAGCCCATCAGTACAGGATGACTACCACTCGGCTTTCAATTGCTGGAGCACCCCGGTATTCAATTCATGCTTGCCCTGGAAAGAAATAACCTTGGGGTGAAGCCCTGCCTTTGCGATTTTAGCCAATTGCTCTTCCATGCGGTCATTAGTCACCATCTCATCCTGAAGGCCATACACGTAGGTGAGGCGGGTGTGGGCCAGGGTAGGTTCAACCGTGGCCAGCTCCATATCCTCTGGGAAGACGCCGGCCCACAGAACCAGTTCGGTCACGGGCCATTGCGCCTGCGCCAGCCACCGGCAAACTGTGGCCGCTCCTTGTGAGAAGCCTAAAACATGCAAGATAGCCCGCGGGGCTTCTTCCAGGGCCGTTTGGCGTACCAGGTTCAGGTAAGCGATGTAGTCCTCAATCTCAGACAGGCGTTCCTCCTTGGTCATCCAGGTGGCACCCACGCGGCCTGAGAAACCGTTCAGATAAAACCTGGACAGCCCCTCTGGGGCAATGACCACCGTCTCTGTGTCTGCTACCGCTTCAAAATGCCTTATAAAATACCGGGCCAGTTGCCCATACCCGTGGCACGCAATCCAGAGATGCCTGGTGTCAGGGGAGAGGGTGCCCAACTGATGAAGATGCGCCGTGCGGGGTACAGAAATCGTCCGGTGAAGGGCGGGCACGCTAGAGCTGGTCTTTCGTGAACATAAAGGGCAGGAGGTCCTCCACGCTCTTCAGGCGGATCACCTGCCCGTTGTCTCCTTGCATGATGAGGCGGATAGGCGCGTTCTGGCGGTTCTGGTACTCAGCCATGACCTGGCGGCAGGCCCCGCAGGAACAGGCCTTCAGGAAATGTTCTTCGTGGCGGCGGCGTACGGTCACGGCCATCACCTCTATGGTTTCATCTGGGTAGTTGGAGCCCACGCCAAACAAAAGGGTACGCTCGGCGCAGAGCCCTGAGGGGTAAGCGGCGTTCTCCTGGTTGGTGCCTTGGTGCAGGCTGCCGTCTGACAGGCGCAGGGCAGCCCCAACCAGATAGTTGGAGTAGGGTGCGTAAGCGTTGTTGGTGGCTTTCTGGGCCAGGTAGAATACCTGCCGTTCCTGATCGGTCAATTCTTCCGGGGAAGACACCACCTCGTAGGTGATGTTGAGTTGTACTTGTTCTATCATATATGCGGTAACCGCACGAGCACGTACGGGAGCCAAAGTTAATAAGTTAGCCCGAAAATGCAAGAAGTGGTTGCCTGTCCGGGAGAAAATACCCATTTTACCGCAAATACCTTCCCTCCTATGAAAAAGATCCTCCTCCTGGGCGCTGGCCGCTCTGCTTCCGTGCTTATTGACTACCTGTTGCACCATGCCGGCCCCGAAGGGTGGCAAGTAGCCATTGGCGATGTTTCAGTAGCGCACCTGCCTTTGGCGGTTCAGCAGCACGCCGCAGTCCGGACCTTTGCGATAGATGTGCTGGATGAGGCGCAGCGCGAGGCGGAGGTGGCCCAGGCCGACGTAGTCATTTCCCTGTTACCTGCCATTTTCCACCCCCTGGTGGCGCAGAGTTGCCTGGCCATGGGCAAACACCTGGTTACGGCCTCATATGTGCCCGAAGAAATCAGTAGCCTGCACGCCCAAGCCCAGGCCAAAGGCCTTACCTTTCTTATGGAGTGCGGCCTTGACCCCGGTATTGACCATATGTCGGCCATGAAGATCATCCATGACATTCAGGCCCAGGGCGGTAGAATTACCTCCTTCAAGAGCTTTACGGGTGGCCTCATGGCCCCAGAGTCTGACAATAACCCTTGGCACTACAAATTCACCTGGAACCCCCGCAACGTGGTGCTAGCCGGGCAAGGCACAGCCAAGTACATAGAGGAAGGCACCTACAAATACATTCCCTACCCGCACCTGTTCCGGCGCACCGAGACTTTCCTGATTGACGGGTTTGGCGCCTTTGACGGCTATGCCAACCGGAACTCCCTGGCGTACCGCGCTCCTTATGGCCTGGAGGACATTCCCACCATGTTGCGCGGCACCCTTCGTAGGCCCGGCTATTGCCAGGCTTGGGACGTATTGGTGCAATTGGGACTAACCGACGATTCTTATCCTCTGGAAATGACGGAGGGAATGACGTACGGGCAACTGGTGGAAAGCTTCCTGCCCAAGGATGGGCAGGAGGGAAGTGACCTTCGGGACCGGGTGGCCCGCTACGTGGGGCTTGCTTCTGATGCGCCGGAACTGGATCTGGTGGAATGGGCCGGCTTGTTTAGTGACCTGCCCATCGCTATGGCGCAGGCTACCCCCGCCCAGGTCCTGGAAAAGCTGTTGACCCAGAAATGGCAACTGAACCCCGGCGATAAAGATATGATTGTGATGCTGCACCTGTTTGAGTACGAGCTAACGGGCCAACGCCGGCAACTCTCCTCCTCTCTGGTGGTGCTGGGTGAAGACGAGGTGCATACTGCCATGGCCAAAACCGTGGGTCTGCCCGTTGGCATTGCCGCCCGGCTGCTCCTGCAGGGCAAACTGAACGTAACCGGGGTAGTGGTACCGCTGCAGCCAGAAATCTACGAGCCAATCCTGGCGGAACTGGAGCAGTACGGCGTCAACTTCTCAGAAAAAACAGGGTTCTAAAAGCAGGTTTTAGGCAAAAGGGAGGGTAGTTTTCAGCTTCTTCCCAAGCCCCTTTTAGCATTGAGAGTGCCTTAGGGACTTACGTGGTGTTTTGAGCACGTTTTCAGGAAAACAGGCCTAAAACGCTCCCTCAGAAAATAAGGTAATACGCTTGCAACAGATTCTGGAAGGCGTTGGTGTACTGATGGTCTTTTTCCCGCACGGCCAGGGTCTCCTCCGTTACAACAGCAGCTTCCCGCGAATACGTGAAGATGCCCCGCAATAGTTTTCCGCCGGGTGTGGCCTCCAGCCAAAGGATTTTTTCCGTCTGGAAGCCAGCCGCCTGGGCCTCACGCTCAAAGACCCGGGCCTCATGCGGGGGCAGCAGAATATGCATTTTACCGGTGGGTGCCAGAAACTGCGTGGCGAAGGCCGTGATTTCAGTAAAAGATAAGGCTTCAGTGTGCTTGGCTTTGTTCTTGGCGGCATCCGGTGATTTCAACGAGGCCTGGAAAAACGGCGGGTTGCTTAGAATAACATCATAGGGCTCGGGCGAAGTCTGGGCAAACTGCTGCAGACTTACCGGGAACAGCCGCACCCGGTCAGCCCAAGGGCTTTGGGAAATATTTTCTTCGGCCTGGGCCGCCGCGTCTGGGTCTATTTCCACAGCGTCAATGACGGCACCTGGGGCCCGTTGCGCCACCATCAGACTCAACAGACCCGTGCCTGCCCCAATATCCAGAATGCGCATGGCCCCGCTTACCTGGGCATAGGCTCCCAGCACGCAGGAGTCTGTGCACACCTTCATGGCGCACCGGTCTTGCCTGATCAGAAACTGCTTAAACTGGAAATAGTCGTTGGCCACTTGGTTAATGTGCTAATTAGAAAATGGGCTGATGTGCTAGTTAGTGAAGATGGGTTACTATGAACACTTACTTAATTTGTGAAAACATGAGGGATTTAATGAGGCTAAAGTCAATTTCTGAATTCATCCATTATTGAAATGAATCAACTAGCACATTAGCACATTAACTCATTAGCACATTAGTTACTTGCTTCAAACCCTTTGTCTGGCGGAAGGTTGGGTTGGAGGGCGGCGGCGACGGCTAGTTCGTCGCAGCGTTCGTTCTCTGGGTGGCCGGCGTGGCCGCGTACCCAGACAAAGCGCACCTGGTGCTGGCGGTAAATCTTCAGGAAGCGTTGCCAGAGGTCGGGGTTGGCTTTGCCGGTGAAGCCTTTCTTTTCCCAGCCAAACACCCATTTCTTGTCTACGGCGTCTACCACGTACTTGGAATCTGAATAAACGGTGACGGGTATGCCGGGTTTGGTGATGGCTTCCAGGGCCACAATCACGGCCAGCAGTTCCATGCGGTTGTTGGTAGTTTTCTTAAAACCAGCGCTCAATTCCTTCACGTGCCGGCCGTAGCGTAAAATAGCACCGTAGCCGCCAGGGCCGGGGTTCCCGCGCGACGCGCCATCGGTAAAAATCTCTATCAAAATGGGTAGGGTTAGTCTGCTGCAAAATTACCTATTGCCGGGCTAGGACTGGTGCTTGGGCAAAAGATTATTTTAGTGGAGCTTCCGGCGGCCTATCAAAAAAGGCGTTTTGGGCCCGTTTTCAGAAAAACAGGCCTAAAACGGAGAAAGACAGTTTGTTTGGATCTTACTTCTCCTGGCTGATGGTGGCGTTAAAGCCCAGCCCCACAACCGGAATCTTTTCCCAGGTGCTTTGGCTGGTTTGCCTGAAATAGCAGTCCCGGTTAAGGAAACCTCCACTAAAGGATAAGCCTCCGTGCCCCAGGTCGCGCACCAGTTCCAGGGAAAGCAATACGTCAGATTCCAGGTAAATATGGCGGTTGCTCAAGTCAAGGGTAACACCATCGCCTATGTCTTTTTTGGCTACGTTTAGGTAAATGGGCTCCCGGAGGAGGTTTTTAGCGGGCCCGCTTTCCGTCATTTTATACACGTTTATCCTGAGAAAAAGGGTGTCATACTGGTTGCCGGCAATGTTGAAGGTGACTTTCTCCAGGAAAGAGGGCTTCTTGATTTTCAGGGCAATGCCTACTTCCGCACCCAGGCTGTTACTCTTGAACCCCGCCATGATTGATTTTGAGGTGGTGGTGTTGCCTACCACTTTGGTGACCGTTTTGCGGGGACGAACCACCACTTCCTGGAGGGCCACCGCCTGCTCCTTTAAGTGAATGATTGCGGCTTGGCCGGCATGTTTTTGCTTGAATTCGCTTACTATGAATTTTGAGGGAGCATAGCCAATGGCGGAAATAAGCAAGGTCTGGGCGTTCAGGGAATCAGGCAGGAGCAGAGAGAATTCGCCGTTGGCGGAAGAAACCGTGCCTACGTTCTTGCCCACCACGCCAATGTTCACGTAAGGCAGCGGTGCGTTTTTCTGGTCTACAATTTTACCCTGGAAGCGCTGGGCCTGGGTACTTATAGAAACGAGCAACAACAGGGCAAGCAGCAGGTTTTTCATGGAATAGGGTTTGCTGCAAGATGCGCAAAAGTAGACAAAGGTTGCCTGCGCCTCCAATAAAGATAAAGGCTGTTTTAGACCTGTTTTAGCCAAAACGGGCTTAAAACGGGTTAGAACGTCACGTTTGTTTTAAATAGCTTAATGGCAATAGCCAGCAGAATCACGCCAAACACCTTGCGCAGTACTTCGGTGCCGTTCTGGCCTAGTTTGCGTTCCAGCCAGTTAGAGCTCTTGAGTACCAGGTACACAAACAAGAGGTTAAGCAAGATGCCCACCAGTACGTTAGGCAAGGCGTAGGCAGAGCGCAGGGAAAGGAGGGTGGTCATGGTGCCGGCGCCCACAATCAGGGGGAAGGCCAGGGGAACAATGGAACCGGTTTTTACTTCGGGGTTAGAGTGGAATAGGTGAATACCCAGCACCATCTCCATGCCCATGAGAAAGATAATAATGGCCCCGGCAATGGCAAAAGAGGCAAAATCAATCCCGAAGAGTTTTAAGATACCGTCTCCCACAAACAGGAACACGATCATTAATACGCCGGCCACTAGGGTAGCTTTCTCAGATTGTATCACGCCTTCGCGCTGCCGCAACTGAATGATGATAGGAATAGAACCTAAAATATCAATGATGGCAAACAGGATAAGGCTAACAGAAACAATCTCTTTAAAGCTGAATTCAAACATAGGGGCGCAGGTCTAGGCGGCATGGGAACCGTTCAAGACGCGAAATTAGTGATAATGTGTGGAAATAAAATTCCGGAGCACGTCATATTCAGAATCCACGATAGCCGGGAAGTTGGCGATCCTGAACGTGTTCTTGGCCCAGGGGCCGTAGCCGTTACCCAAGGTAATGCTTCGGCCGGCGGCCTGACGCTTCACCTCCTGTACCCATTTATCTTGCCCCTTCACGGCCAGCACCGTGTGGGAGCGCACCTCGGGGTTCTCTACCAGTAACTGCATCTGCGGTTCCTCCTCCAGAAACGCGTACAGGTCCTGAGCGCGCTGCACCAGGTGCTGGTCTACATTTTTAATGAGCACCCGCGCCTCCAGCACCTTCTTGAGTAGGTACAGGTTGAGTACATTAGGCGTATAGGCCGTCTGGTAATTGAGCATTTTCTCGTACTGGAACACCAGGCTGTTGTAATGCCGCCGGTCATTGAGCGCCTTGGCCCGCTGAATGGTACGCGGGGAACACACCAACACTGACAACCCGGCCGGTAGCCCGAAGCATTTCTGTACCGAGGCAAACCAGATATCTGCCCTAATGAACTTGAGGTTGAGCCCGGCCATGCTAGAGGTGGCGTCTACGGCCAGCAATGGATCTTTGAACTGGTTCTGGAGCTTAAGTAGCGTGTTCATGCCCACCTGGGTGCCGTTAGAGGTCTCGGTTTGGGTCACGCAGATTACATCGGTGTCATCCTCCACGGGCAGGTTGGGTGCGTCCAGCACCTCGTCTAGCCCAAAGGCCTGGCCATAGGAATCGGGGCGCAGGCGCTTGGCATACTCGCACCATTTCTCCCCGAAGGCCCCATTGTACAAATGCAGGCTTTTGTTGGGCGTGAGGTTCTGGGCAATAATCTCCCAGCACTCGGTGGCCGAAGAGGTAAAGAAAATATAGTAGTCCTGGGGAATGTTGAGTTTGGTGCGCAGCAGCCCTACCAACTCCCGCATCATCTGCACAAAACGCTCGCCGCGGTGCGGAATACTGAGCATTCCCTCATCATAGGCCATGGTTAAGTAATCACGAACCTCGGGGTAGACTTGGGAGGGACCCGGATAAAAGTTAAGCATGGACAAGAGGGTTTGGTAGTGAACGTTTTGGGTAAGGGCAGCGGCACATAAGCGTTGGGGCAGGGTTGTTTTAGAGGTGTTTTCCTGAAAACAGGCCTAAAACGGAAATTGGAAACGGAAAACACGCCGAACTGTGCAACACGTGAAAAACGCCGCTAGGTTACGCTTTGGTGTAAGTAAAGCCCACCTTGTTTGGTTTCTGGCGCTCAAAGTGCTGCAGGGCAAGTCGATAACTTTCCAACCCAAACCCACTGATGCTTCCTACGGCCCGTCCGCCAATAAAAGTGACGTGCCGGTTGGCCTCCCGGGCGAACACATTGGAGATATGCACCTCCACCACCGGGGTTTCAATGGCAGCAATAGCATCTGCCAGGGCCAGCGAGGAATGCGTGTAGGCCCCGGCGTTAAAGACGATGCCTTGGTAATGAAACCCCACCTCGTGCAGCTTGTCAATAAGGGCGCCCTCAATGTTAGACTGGAAATACTCCAACTCCATATCTGGGAAAGCAGGAATAAGGTCTTTCTCCAGGTAGTCCTCAAAAGAGCGCGACCCGTAGATGGATTTCTCACGGCGGCCTAATAGATTAAGGTTGGGGCCGTTCAGGATCAGTATTTTCATAGTTCTGTCAGAATTTTACCAATACCCAAAAAAAGTAGGCTGGCGTCATGTCCAAAGGTACGGAATAACTACCTTTGGGTGGCTAGCCGGCAAGCCTTTTCTAAGCGTGCCGGCAAAAGGCCCTTTCTGTAGTTCTTTTTCCTTCCCCCCATGAACTGGTCTGTCAGTCTTTCCCAATTCCAAGGTTATCTCCAACTGGAGAAATCCTTGTCCGGCCACTCGGTTGAGGCCTATCTGCGCGATGTGCGCAAACTGGTGCAGTATTTTGAGGTCACCCAGCAAACTGTAGGGCCGCTGGCGGTAGAACCCACGCACCTGCAGGGGTTTCTGGAGTGGATCAATACCTTGGGCATGACCCCGCATACCCAGGCCCGCACCATCTCGGGTATACGGGCGTTCTACAAGTTCCTGATCATGGAAGACCTGCTCAACGCAGACCCCACCGAGACCATTGAAAGCCCCAAACTCAAGCGCAAACTGCCAGACACGCTCAGCTACCATGAGATTGTCAGCCTCTTTGATGCCATAGACGTGAGCACCCCCGAAGGCACCCGTAACAAAGCCATGCTAGAGACTCTCTATAGCTCTGGCCTACGGGTCACCGAACTGATAGAACTCAAAATAAGCAACCTGTATGAGGACCTGGGCTTCCTGCGCATCACCGGCAAGGGCAACAAAGAACGCCTGGTGCCCATTGGCCGCGATGCCCTCAAGTACATTAAACTCTACATGGACGGCGTTCGTCGGCACCAAACCATCAAGAAAGGGCACGAGGATTTTGTGTTCCTGAACCGCCGCGGCACCAGTCTAACCCGGGTTATGGTGTTCAGCATCATCAAAGACCTGGCCGCTAAGACCGGCCTGGAGAAAAGCATCAGCCCGCACACATTTAGGCACTCCTTTGCCACGCACCTCATTGAGGGCGGCGCCGATCTACGGGCCGTACAGGAAATGCTGGGCCACGAGTCCATCACCACCACCGAAATCTACACCCACCTGGACCGGGACTACCTGAAGCAGGTCATGCAGGAGTTCCACCCGAGGAGTTAGTAAGATTGTTGATTGCTGATTGTTCATTGTTTTGGCGCAGACCTGAGCTAGTTATGAGCACTTGGTGAGGAACCTCTTTTTCGTCCCCCTTTGAAGGGGGTAGGGGGATGACGCACTTCTGCTGATAGCTCCTAACCGGAATTCATCTTCTCTCATCTTCTGGTTCAAGTTTTCAACTTGGACCTACTTTAGACTGAAGTTTTCAACTTCAGTGAGGCGACAGCCTTAAAAACAATTTCTGAGATAAATCACGCTGGGTGGTACCTCTGCACGGGTAATCATCCTCCTACCCCCTTCAAAGGGGACGAAATGCATAGGGTGAGGCCAGGGCCTCAGGGAAGTTGGAAACTTCCCGAATGTTGGGTCCAAGTTGGAAACTTGAACTAGGAAAGGTTCGCTGGTGTAAACACCCCCCTTGCCCCCCTCGAGGGGGGAGTCTGCGGTGAAGAGGCGGCTTTTGCATTTATTTATTGCTACCGCGTTTTAAGCCTGTTTTTACAAAAACGGGCTCAAAACAGAGACTCTAAGAATGGGCGGAGTTCAAGAGTTCTTCCGCGGCCGCGAAGGGAGATTTCTGGCCGGTGGTTACCTGCTGGGCTACTTGTTCCCACTTTGCTTGTATAGCAGGATTCTGGTAGAATCGTTCTTCCAGGCTCTGCCTGATGCTGTGTTTGAGCCAATGCAGGTTCTGGTCCTGCCTCCGGCGATTAAAATACCCATTGTCTTGTGTGAGTTGCACGTAGTCCTGAATGGTTTTCCAGATAGCGGCTAATCCAGATTTCTCATAGGCAGAACAGACGCTAACCCGAGGGCTCCAGGTGGAGGCGCCTAATGGGAAGAGGTGCAGGGCGCTTTGGTACTCGGCCTGGGCGCTAGTGGCGGGATGCAGGTTGGCTCCGTCTGCCTTGGTGATAGCAATGGCATCGGCCATTTCCATGATGCCTTTCTTGATGCCCTGCAGTTCATCGCCGGCCCCGGCCAGCATCAGGAGCAGGAAAAAGTCCACCATCTCATGCACGGCGGTCTCAGACTGACCCACGCCCACGGTTTCCACGAAGATGACGTCAAAACCGGCGGCTTCACAGAGCAAGATGCTTTCCCGGGTGCTTCGGGCCACTCCGCCCAGGGTCTTGCCCGCCGGTGAGGGCCTTATGTACACCTGAGGGTGCACTGATAAGGTTTCCATGCGGGTTTTGTCGCCTAAGATGCTTCCGCCGGTGCGCTGGCTGGTGGGGTCAATGGCCAGAACGGCCAATTTCTTGCCGTGCTGTTCCACCAATACATTCCCGAAGGCCTCAATAAAGGTGCTTTTGCCCACGCCGGGCACGCCCGTGATCCCTACCCGCACAGACTTGCCGGTGTGGGGCAAAATCTTCTCCATGACTTGGTGCGCCAGAACCTGATCAGAAGGCAGGGTACTTTCCACCAGGGTGATGGCCCGGCTTAGCAATACCCGGTTCCCGGACAGGACTCCGGCGGCATATTCATCTGGCGAAAATCGTTTAGGCACGTGTATGAAGGTGTTTTCTGCGAACTACGCGAAAAGTACTAATTAATTGTTGATTGTTAATTGCTGATTGTTGCGCACTTGGCAGGACAATCAGCAATTAACAATCAACCACTTTTACTTTTGCTGTACCACGTACCCGGTAGGCGGGGTGAGGTTATGGAAATAGAAGCCCGGGAAGTTGGGTAGCCCAAACTCGCTTTTCTGGTTGCCCAGGCTCAGTCCATTGTCTTTGTAATCACAATTGGGGCCCAGCGCGTTAGGGTTTCTGATTACTCCTAAGTACCCGCTGCCGTTTCGGGCCACGTAAATGCGGCCATCTGGGCCTAGTTGCAGGGCGCCAATTTTGCGGCTCAGGCTTTTGGCTACCTGCAGGCCAGAGTGAATGATGGCGTCGGGGGTGCCGGCCTTCAGGTTGAACTGGAAAATACGGGCCTCACCGCCGGCAATGCCGTTTTTGCCGCCGTACAGTTTGCTGCCGTCCGGCGAGAATTCTACGCCATAGGCCTCTTCAAACTTGCCCAGATCTACCACGTTGGTCACCAGCCCGGTTGCGTTGTTAAAGTCAAAAAGCTCAATTTTATTCACAGGGGCCCAGGTAGCCACCGCCAGTTTATCGCCGGCCGGAGAGGCTTTCAGGAACCCAATGGCCGCGCCGTTGTCCCCGGTATGCATGGCGCCAATGCGGCTCTCCACGGGGGTAAAGGTAATGCCGTTGGCGGTGACGAGGTAAGCATAGAAAGCGGTGCTGTTCCAGCGGTGGGTAAGTACCCAGAAATCGCGGCCGTTGCGGTGTTTTACGGCGGTAAGCTTTTCGGTGACGGGCGCAAAGACGAGGTTGTTCTTGGAGACTACTTCGCCCAGGCCGCCGTTTTTGCTTATATCTACCACGTGGTACTGCAGCCCGTGGTCCTGGCCCTGAAAGTCGGTGGTGAATAAATAGAAGAGAGTGGAGGAGCCGGGTTTAGGCAGAATCAACGCAGATTGCACCGAGGATTCATGGCCTTTCAACTCGCTGCCGTTGGCCATAACCTGGTGGTTTTTGTTCCAGACCTGCATGCCATTGGAGTAAAACAGCAGATTGCCTTGGGCGTCTGAGATTACGGCGCTGCCTTCTTCGCTGAAGAGCATTCCGTTTTTAAGCGGCGCTGGCTCTGGTTGCGCAAAGGAGATGCCCGCTCTCCGGCCGAAGTACCAATTGGTGGCTTCTTTCTGGGCCATAGCCCCCAACGCCAAAAAACACAGGGGCAAAAATAACAAGGAACGCACGTACGTCTTCATCTCTTTCTCAACTAGTAAACCAGAAGGCACAAATCAAAGATTGCGCCAATTTCTTAGGTCTACACCGCAAGCGGTGCCCCAGTAGAGAAACGCCTGCCACCAGGAAAGTGACATAGCATCAGAAAGAAAAAGTTGTTGGAAGAACAGGCCTCTCCAACTGCCTGAGGGGCTGGCAGACTAAGATCACTGAACTGTTCTAAAGAAACAGGATAAGGGAAAAGCAAACGAATGCCATAAGAAGCAAAGGGAAAAACAGGGGAGCTTAGATTTTTTCCTTTACTGATTTACTGTAGATGGCGCATAAAACTTTAGCCTGTTGGGGAGCTTGCTGGTAAGCTGGACCTTGGGCTAGGGGCTTTTCACTTAAAAAGGGAGTTCCCTTGCTATCTGAGAGGATAGTTACCGAGTTAAGAAAGAGCATCAGGGTGATGCCTAAGGTGACACGTAGTTTCATAAAGGGCAGCGTTAGGTTGGAGCGGGGATTCGAATATAATAACTATATTCATAAATACTAGTAATTATTTAAGTTTTAACACTTTTTAACGAAAAACTACCTAGTGGTAAGTGGTTGAAGGTGAGTGAGTAACTCAAATAGAGGGGTGAGACCTAATAATTGAAGGTCAGGAAATGAAAATCCCGCCCCTAATCCCTGAAAACTTCTTTTTTCAGGGATTAGGGGCGGGAAAGAAAGACTCTGTTTTAGAGGCGTTTTTGGAAAAACAGGCCCAAAACGCTACTTAAAACCTGGCGCGGTTCTCCAGACTCGCTAGGCAATAACTACGCTTTCAGCAACTTCTCCAGAATGTCCTGCGCAGCTACGCTAATCACCGTACCTGGTCCGAACACGCCTGCTACGCCCGCATCATACAGGAACTGGTAGTCTTGGGCGGGTATTACCCCACCGGCAATAACCATTATGTCCTCGCGGCCTAGTTTTTTCAATTCAGCAATAAGGGAAGGAATCAACGTTTTGTGGCCGGCAGCCAAGCTGCTGACCCCCACCACGTGCACGTCATTTTCGGCGGCTTGCAGCGCTACTTCCTCTGGAGTTTGGAACAATGGGCCTAGGTCCACGTCAAAGCCTAGATCTGCGAAGGAGGTGGCAATGACTTTAGAACCACGGTCGTGGCCATCCTGGCCCATCTTGGCCACCATGATACGGGGCCGACGGCCTTCCTGGGTAGCAAATTGATCAGCGAGGGCCTGGGCCTTGCCGAAGTTCTCATCGTCTGAAATCTCTGAACTGTACACGCCTGATATGGATCTGATGGTGGCCCGGTGACGGCCGAATACTTTTTCTAAGGCATAGGAGATCTCGCCCAGACTGCAACGCACGCGGGCGGCCTGCACGGCCAGTTCCAGCAGGTTACCCTCACCGGTCTCGGCGGCGTTGGTCAAAGCGTCCATGGCGGCGAAGACGGCGGCGTCATCGCGGTTTTCGCGCAGGTGCGCCAGGCGGGCTAACTGTGATTCGCGGACGGCGGTGTTGTCAATGTCCAGGATCTCCAGTTTCTCCTCAGATTCTGGTTTGTATTTATTCACGCCCACAATCACGTCTTTGCCGGCATCAATGCGCGCCTGTTTGCGCGCGGCAGCTTCTTCAATGCGCATTTTAGGGAGCCCGGTTTCAATAGCTTTGGCCATGCCACCCAGGCGTTCCACCTCCTGGATCAAATCCCAGGCGCGGTGCGCGAGTTGGTGGGTGAGGCCCTCCACGTAATAAGAGCCGCCCCAGGGGTCTACGGTCTTGGTAATGTGCGTTTCCTGTTGCAGGTAAATCTGGGTGTTACGGGCAATGCGCGCCGAAAAATCAGTGGGTAGGGCAATGGCCTCGTCCAGGGCGTTGGTGTGCAGGCTCTGGGTTCCGCCCAAAGCGGCGGCCAGGGCCTCCACGGTGGTGCGGGCCACGTTGTTGAACGGGTCCTGTTCGGTGAGGCTCCAGCCACTGGTTTGGCAGTGCGTGCGCAGGGCCAGGGACTTATCGCTCTTAGGGTTGAACTGCTTGATGAGTTTGGCCCACAGCATACGGGCGGCGCGCATCTTGGCAATCTCCATGAAGTGGTTCATACCAATGGCCCAGAAGAACGACAGACGCGGCGCGAAAGTGTCAATGTCCATACCTGCGGCCAAACCGGTGCGCACATATTCCAAGCCGTCTGCCAGGGTGTAGGCCAACTCCAAATCGGCCGTGGCCCCGGCTTCCTGCATGTGGTAGCCCGAGATGGAGATGGAGTTGAATTTGGGCATGTGCTGGGAGGTGTACGCGAAGATATCCGCTATAATCTTCATGCTGGGCTCCGGCGGATAGATGTAGGTGTTGCGCACCATAAACTCCTTCAGGATATCATTCTGAATGGTGCCGCTCAACTGCTCCGGTTGTACGCCCTGTTCCTCTGCCGCCACAATGTAGAACGCCAGAATAGGCAATACCGCCCCGTTCATGGTCATAGACACGCTCATCTGGTCCAGCGGAATCTGGTCAAACAGAATCTTCATGTCCAGGATGGAGTCGATCGCCACGCCGGCCTTGCCCACATCACCTACCACGCGCGGATGGTCAGAGTCATAGCCTCGGTGCGTGGCTAGGTCAAAGGCCACTGAGAGTCCTTTCTGCCCGGCCGCCAGGTTGCGGCGGTAGAAGGCGTTGGACTCTTCGGCGGTACTGAAGCCGGCGTACTGCCGGATGGTCCAGGGATTCTTGACGTACATGGTGCTGTACGGTCCTCGCAGGTAGGGCGGCAAACCGGCGGCAAAGTCCAGGTGCTCAAAGCCGGCTGTGTCTTCCTTGGTGTAGAAGTTCTGCAACGGCAGGCGCTCGGCGGTTTTCCAGCTTTTAGGTTCCGTTTTGGGCCTGTTTTCTGAAAAAGAGCCCTGAAACGTAAAAGGTATCTTAGTGAAATCTGGTTTCATAGGGTTGGTGTCAAGTTGCAAGAATCAAGAAAAAAGGCTCCTGCGGATGTTGTCATAATTAGGTGCGTCGCTTTCTTCTTTGTCATCCTGAAAGTACCTTGCGGATCAGCTGTAATTTAGGCGGCCACATGCAAACCACTGTACTTTTCGACTGACCTAAGACTAAGTTGTAAAATTGTTTCATCGCTTCAGCCTGTTTAGTTCGCCTACAAGTTCCTTTCAGGATGACAAGAGGGGAGAGTGACTCAGGACTCAAAACTCAGAACTCAGGACTCAGGACTAGGCGCTACGCGCCCAGCCGTTCCTGTATGCGGGTGATGATTTCTTTTGTGTCACAGCCTTGGAAAAGGAATTCATCAAAGCCATGGGCCTTCAGTTCATCTTTCAGGTGCAGGGGATTATCCGCTAGAATCAAGGCAGGGCTTTCCTGGTGCTGGGTGCGCATGCCTTTGGCGAACTCCTCCGCGAAGTCTGCAAACGCCTGTTCTGGAGTAGCCATCACAATCACCTGGGCATCTAAAGGTTTTACCTGGGCCAAGGCTTCTTGCACCGAATTCACCTTCAATACTTGGGTAGTGAAGCCAGAACAGGTAAAAAACTCGCGCGCAAAAGAGGCATGGATATTTTCCTGGAGGGCATTCCCCAAATGGACCACCAACGCATGCGGGCGACGTTTTTTCTTCCGGAAATGCAGTTCCGTGGCCAACCGCATCACTTCATAGGAGTAGGAGGCACGGGTGCTGTCAAACTGCTTGCTCTGGATCAGGTTTTCAGGGTCAAAATCATGCTGCTCATTGGGATTGGGGTATTTATTGGTACCCAGGATGACTTCTTTGCCAGTGGCAATGTCCTTGAACTTCTGGTGGCTGGTTTCTTTGATCAGATCTTGGATGAAACCAGCAGCAGAGGCCGCCAGAAACCCGCCATACCCTTCAATTTCCTGGAACAGGGCCCAGGCCTTTTCGGCTATTTCCTGGGTGAGGTGCTCTAGATAGTAAGAGCCGGCGGCGGGGTCAATGGCCTGGTCAAGGTAGGCCTCTTCTTTGAGAATGATGGGGATGTTGCGGGCAATACGCTCACTAAAGGCGTTGTTTTCCCTAAAAGTACTGTCAAACGGTTCTACTTCCACTGAATCGGCGCCGCCAATAATGGCACTCATCATTTGGGTAGTGTGGCGCAGTAAATTAGTATGTGGGTCCAGCGTGGCCTGGTGCCACCGGGAGGTAGATACGTGTATGCGCAGCGCGCCGGCCACTTCTTTTGGGGCTTTGTAGGCTTCCACCACTTTGGCCCAGAGCAGGCGCGCGGCGCGCAGCTTGGCTATCTCAAAGAAATAGTTGGTGCCGGCGGTGAGGTGGAACTGCATGTTCTGTAAAATGCGCTCTACCGGCAAGATCTCATGCGTTAACCCATTGGTGTAACAGACGGCAATGGCCAGGGTAATGGCGATTTCCTGTACCAGCGTGGCGCCTTTGTTACTGAAATGGGAGCCATTGATGGTAAGGGCGTAAAATTGGTCTGCGTCCAGCGACTGCTCCAACAAATGTCTTGCGTGGTCCATGTCCAGCAGCTTGTAGCTTTCTGAAGACATGATTGGCGCACATTTGAGGAAGCCCTGCAACTGGCTAAGGTTTATGCCTTGTCTTCTTAACCCGGTAATGAGGTGGTGCAGAAAATTAGCCGCTTCCGTGGAAACGGTATAAGAGACGGGCACCTTGGTCAGGTCCAGGTGCTGGATCAGGTAATCGCAGTCAAACTCAAACCCATTCATAATAATGAAATGGATACCGTCTGCCCCGCGGGTCAGCACATCGGCGGCTTTGTCTACGGCCTCGTGGCCCTTGCCGGTGGCGTGGATGGCCTGCAGGTTCAGCCAGTTGTTGCTCGTTTTCTTGGCAGTGCGCAGGTAAGGGAATTGCCCTGGCCTGGAGGCATAGGCTGGGTCAGCAGGGAGATCTTCTTTGGTATAAAATGGGGCAATGCCAATCCCCTCATAGCTTTGCCACTGCAGGTCTGCGGGATCAGCGCCTTTTAAATCTTGTTTTATTTTAGAGGCCCACTGCTCGGCGGTTACTGGCTCAAACTCTGGGAATAAAGCCTCTGAAGAGGGGATTTCTGTCATACAATTGCAAGCGAATGAAAGAGTAAATATAGCTTTTTGGCTGAACTGTTCTACGGCTACCAACGGAAATCAGCCAGCCGTTTTGGGTGGGTTTGGGTAATTATGGGTTAGAAAGAGGTAGTGGGGGAGGAAGATTTAATTGAATTCGGTATCTAGGTTCTATTGAGTGGGCTTAATCCTCTTGGTATTCTTTTCTTTTAGATAGGGCATTTCGCTGGTTGCTATTGTTTGAATTTGTGCACGCCTTTCCGCCTGCTGCTGGCGTGGTGCCTGTTCTTGCCTTAAGCCCTTATGCTTTTCAGTTGCATAGTTTCCCTCCGAGCGCTCACGGCCGCGGGGCCCCGTCTTTCCCCCTCGCACTGCCCTTGCGGCCTAGCTGTAATCTGCTCTTAGCTATAGTCTTTCTATGGCCACAAGCGAGGCGCTCGAAGTAAAGACTGGAATTGGGAAATACGTGGGGATGATGTTCTTTAATGACCGCATTGGGGCTGTTGGCGTTTTGGGCATGTTTTTCCAAAAGCAGCCTCGAAACGCACTACTGCCTGACAATTTCCAGTACCGCTTACTAAGCGCAGACTCTCCCCTTGAGGGGAGATTAAGAGGGGTGTTTACATCAGTATGTCTTTTCTGGTTCAAGTTTCCAACTTGGACCCACCATTTGGGAAGTTTTCAACTTCCCTGAGGCCTGGGCCTCACTTTACGCCTATCGTCCCCCTGTGAAGGGGGTAGGGGATGACTACTCTTGCAGATCAATCGTACCAAGACTTTCCTTAATTCAAATCTAAAGGCCTAAGCTACTAAACAAACCATGTTCTTCATCCGCCGCGGCTATTCTAGAAACCATAACCGAGTAAACTCCGTCTCTACTCTTCATGGACATCGCAGAAGATAAATTATACATAGGTACCTCTGGGTACAGCTACGCCTGGAAAGGCATCTTCTACCCGGAAGACATAAAATCAGCGGAGATGTTGCCATTTTATGCGCAGCACTTCAACTGCACCGAGGTCAACAGCAGTTTCTACCATTTCACCATGGAAAAGACCATCCTGAAATGGCTGGAAATCACCCCGCCGCATTTTAAGTTCGCGCCCAAATTGCACCGCTCCATTACGCATGAAAGCCGGCTGCAGAATGTAGAGGAGCCGCTTAGAAAATGGATGGACCGTTTCCTGCTGATGGGTGACCGCTTAGGGCCGGTGCTGGTACAGTTGCCGGGCTCTTTCCACTACAATGAGCTCATCGCGAAGCATTTCTTCACCCTGCTCCGGAAACTCTACCCAAACACGGTGTTTGCCCTGGAAGTGCGCCACGCCTCCTGGCATGCCGAGGAAGTGCTGGAACTGCTGGAAGAATTCAATATTACGCTGGTGGTGATTAGTGCCGGAAAGAAATGGCCCGCCCTGGCTACCTCTACCACCAATACGGTCTACATGCGGCTGCATGGCCATGAGCAACTTTACCGCGGATCTTACCCCGAGGAGGAACTGGAACGGTTTGCCTACATGGCGCAGGATTGGCTGTTAGACGAGAAAACGGTGTGGTGCTTTTTCAACAACACCATTGGCGGCAATGCCACGGTAGATGCCCAGAAGCTTAGGCAGCTCCTCCTGAATCTTTAGCTGTGCTGGTAGAGGTGCCAGGCCCATTGTCCCGCCCACCAGGCCGCCACAAGCCACAGGAAAATGATGACCGCAGCGGCAATTCGGTTTTTCCCGAGTGGAAGACTGCCTTCCTGCGCCACCCGCTGTCTGAACTCCTCCAGTAGGGGCGGTGGAATTAATTTAATGGAAAGCCAGATGCCCAGTGGTAAAAGCAATAAGTCGTCCAGGTAGCCAAGTATGGGAATGAAATCGGGGATAAGGTCAATGGGGCTTAAGGCGTAGGCAACCGTGATACTAGCCACAAGCTTGGCCAAAAAAGGCACCCGCGCATCGCCAAGCGCCAGCGCCAGGGCCTTGATATCGGCCTTTAACCGTTTGGCCCACGCTTTCAGTTGTTGCCACATTCTTTATGGAGGTTAGTGCCCTAAAAAAAACGAAAAGCGTTTTAAGCCTACTTTTCAGAAAACAGGCTGTAAACGGATTGTTCATTGTTGATTGTTAATTGTCAGCTGTTGATCAAATTCGAACAATCAGCAATTAACAATCAACAATTAAAAAATCTCCGCCAGCATACACCGGGCGCTTCCGCCGCCGTGGGCCTCAATGGTTCTTAGGTCGGCGCGGACCATTTTGGTGAGGCGGTTGAGTTCTTCAAACTGGTCTTTGCGCAGGGCCTTATAGCCTTTCTCAGACATGATCAATACAGGCTCGCCGGCCTTGTTCCGGACCTGCAACATGTTGCCCGCCATCTTCTTTACCTGCGCCAGGCTCAGGTCAATGATCTCCTTGCCGGTATCTACCAGTGCTTCCAGTAAAAGGCCTTGTTCGGCTTCATCAGGTATCGCCTCCAGGCACACAAGCGCGAAGTCTACGCCAATGCTCATTATTACGTTGGTGTGGTAAATGGGCAGGTTATTGCTATCTACACCGTGAAACGCCACAGGGCGGTATCCCATTTTCTCGCAGAACACTTGCAGCGGCTCTGGGTGGGTGCGGTCAGAGAGGCAGGCATAGGCGATTTTATGTTGGCGGTCCAGCACCAGGCTACCGGTGCCTTCCAGAAACTTGCCTTCTTTTTCAAAATAGGTGAGGTCTATGACTTCAGTGAAGGGCAAGCCGTGCTCTTCCTGTAACTGGGCCAGCAATTCCGGGTGGCGTTCCTGGCGGCGGATAGGGGAGAACATGGGGTAGAGCACTACTTTGCCTCCTTTATGGAAGGAGATCCAGTTGTTGGGGAAAATGGCGTCTGGGGTAGAGGGCGTTTCAGGGTCATTGACCACTACGGCGTCTACTCGCGCGGCCCAGAGCTTGAGCAAGAACTGGTTAAACTCGTCTAACGCCTTTTGCTGCACTTTCTCTTCGGCGCCCGCCGGTACTTCCTGCTGAAAAGCGTTGGAGGCGGCGGTCTCTGGGTTCGCCCCAAAGGCCGATGGGCGCACCAGCAGTACCTGGGTGGCTAAAGGGTAATCAGGGTGGGTAGGGAGTTGGTTGGTTTCCATGGCGGGGCCTGTTCAAGCAAGTTACCCGCAAGATACGCCAATTAAAGAAACCCCGTTTAGGAAAAATGCCCGCTGGGTAGCTTTAGGTCGGGGTAAAAATGAAAAACCGTTTTGGGGCTGTTTTCTGAAAAACGGCCCCAAAACGGGATAGACCTAAAAGGTAAAAAGGGTTGGTAAATATCTTGGTTGGGAATTACCCCTCGGCAGGTGTTGCGGGCGGGGTCCCCTTTTTAAAGGATATGGCTTTTATACGCCAGAAATAACGGAAGCAGCGGCCCATAATGTTTCTGAAGCTCTTTGGGAAGGTGGCCCGGCACCAGCGTTTCAGTTCTCTTATCTCATGGGTGAGTAACAACCGCAGGCATTTTCTGAGTTCTTTCTCAAACAAGGCCACGTCAAAACTAACTTTAAGGAGAATGAATTTGCTGTACTGCAGGTAAGAAATGCTCATGGTTTCTGGAACGGTGGTAAAGGTAATTCGCCCTTGGGCAATACGCGTGGAACGGTTTTTGAATTCTGGCCTCTCAGTAATAGAAGGCGGTGTACTGAATTAACGGGGATCCTAAGCAATAAGTATAGTTGGCGTCATGAAGGCCCGCCGGAAAAGCAGGCCGGCCCAGGTGGCGCGGTACGGGAAAAGGGGAAGGAGGTCCCGCTGTCAACCCAGCCTGTCACCTGCGGCGAATCATGAGAAGGCCTTTGAAAGGACTCTGGTGAAGATAACGGCAGGCGCCAATTGCCAGGCTTTCTGGCCTTCTGGTAGGCGGGTATCTTCTGGTGATTTTCCGCCTTAGGCATAAGCCCTGACAGGGCCAACGCCTTGTGCCATTGTACGTGGCCTATCTCCAGGTAAAGCTGTAGCATGGGTGTTCAGGCAGAAAAACCATTAACCACCGGCTAACTACCGGTATTGAACAAGTATAGTGAAAAACTGCTTCATTGTCAAGTGGTTATATTGGGAACCGTTTGCCGGTTTATGACCGTTTTGGTATTATTTAACGGCCAATCCTCTGTGAGCGGTGTCTAAGGCACTTTGGGTTTTTACCAAAGGCAGGCGTATCTTTGAGCAAATCAGTATTTACAACATGAAATTTTTTTTGACTAGTTTTTCGGCCCGATTTGTAGCCCTGGGCCTGGGGGTAGCCTTAGCCACCACTGGCTGTCAACGGCCCCTTACCCCCTCGGCGCAGCTGGGTAACCCAACCGATATACCGGTGAACATGCAGGTGGCGGCAGACCCAACCGCCGAAAAAACAATTATCCCTTACCGCACCCGCGTAGACCAAACCATGAACGAGGTAGTAGGGCAGGCACCTATTGCCCTGGAAAAAGGAGTCATTGAATCTGCCCTGGGAAATTTCGTGGCCGACCTTACCCGTACCCAATCCATGGCGGTATACAAAAAGCCCATAGACATGGGGGCCGTGACCAGCGGAAGCCTGCGCAACCCCATAGACAAAGGCCCAATCACCGTAGGTGATGTCTTTGAACTGATGCCCTTTGAAAATGAATTGCTTGTCTTGACCCTTCCGGGGCAGACGGTGCAGGAGATGTTTGATTTTGCCGCCCGCACCCAGATATTGTCTGTGGCCAATGCCACTTACACCATGCGTAACGGTAAGGTAGAGAGCATCTTCATTGATCAAAAGCCTTTTGATCCCTCCAAAACCTACACCATTGCTATCTCAGATTACTTAGCCAACGGCGGCGACAACATGAGCTTTCTGAAGAAAGCCCTTAAGACAGAGCAAGTGGGCTTACTGGCCCGGGATGCCATCATGAAAGAGATAAAGCAACGCAACGCCCAAGGCAAGACTATTTCCGCTGAGAAAGACGGTCGCGTAAAAGTGCTGAATTAGATGTTAGACAATAGATGTTAGATGCTAGATTTTTAGAGGCTTTCAAGGAGCAGTCTAAAATCTAACATCCAACATCTAGTATATCCAAAGAAAATGAAACGCAGGGATTTTATAAAGAGTACCTTGGCCGGGACGGCTGGTTTGGCGGTGTTGGGCTTACCAAGTATTGGTAGCGCCGCCGCGACCTCTATTAAACTGACTATTCTGCACACCAATGACATGCACTCGCGCATTGACCCGTTTCCTAATGACGGGCGCAAAAACGGTGGTATGGGCGGCATGGCCCGAAGAGCTACACTGGTAAAGCAGATCAGGGCGCAGGAACCTAATGTGCTGTTGCTGGATGCCGGTGACATCTGGCAGGGAACGCCCTACTTCAACTTCTTCGGGGGCGAACTGGAGTACAAGCTCATGACCCAGATGGGCTATGACGCCGCCACCCTGGGAAACCATGATTTTGACAACGGCCTGGAAGGTCTGCAGAAGCAGTTGCCAAACGCGGGGTTCCCGTTCATCATCGCCAATTATGACTTTACAGACACCATTCTGCAGGGGCGTTTCAAGCCTTATAAGGTGTTCCAGAAAGAAGGGCTTAAGATTGGCGTGTTTGGGTTGGGTATTCAGCTGTCCGGTATTGTGGCAGACAACAACTACGGCAACACCAAATACCTAGACCCCGTGGCCACGGCCCAGAAAATGGTGAAGATTTTAAAGGAGCAGGAGAAAGTAGACCTGGTCATCTGCCTGTCGCACTTGGGTTATAAGTATGAGTATCAGAAAATTGACGACGTGAAACTGGCTACCCAGGTAAGCGGCATTGACCTGATCATTGGCGGTCACACCCATACATTCTTAGATGAGCCAGACCGCGTGACTCACCCCAGCGGACACGTGACGCTGGTGAACCAAGTGGGTTGGTCGGGCATCAATTTAGGCCGCATAGACTTTACATTTGACAGAAAGAAGAAAACAAAAACAGCCACTACGGCCTCTGTTCTGCCTTTGGATAATAGTGTCAATATTTCATAAGGTTCAAGTTTTTTGTTCAAGAGTTTTTTTTCATTTTTGTAGCCCTCTGGAAATTTTAGACACTCAAAAAAGCGGGATTGGAAGAAGCGATGTTAATGGTAAAAGACTGTACAACCGTCTGGCATAACTGTTTACAAGTTATCAGGGACAACATAGGCGAGCAGAGCTACAAAACGTGGTTCGAGCCGATCGTGCCTTTGTCTCTGACTGGCAACGTGCTCACCATACAAGTGCCCAGCCAATTCTTCTATGAGTGGCTGGAAGAGCATTATGTAGGTCTGCTTAAGAAAGTGGTGTTCCAGGAACTGGGCTCAGAGGGCCGCCTGGAGTATTCTATTATTGTTGACCAGGGCAACGACCATAGTAAGCCCCAGACGGTAAACATCCCTACCAAGAAGGTGCCCGCCGCCGTGGCTAATTCTTACAGCCCGGAGCGCTCTTTCCTGAAGAACCCGTTTGAGTCGAAAGCCATTGACCGGCACTTCTTCAACTCCCAGCTCAACCAGAGCTATACCTTTGAGAACTACATTGAAGGCGACTGCAATAGATTAGCACGTTCAGCCGGCTATGCCGTCGCTAATAAACCAGGTACCACGTCTTTCAACCCTTTAATGGTGTATGGCGGCGTAGGGCTGGGCAAAACCCACCTGGTGCAAGCCATTGGTAACCACATCAAGAGCAACAATCCAGATAAGTTTGTGCTCTACGTGTCTTCTGAGAAATTCGTGAACCAGTTCATTGAGTCGCTCAAGACCAACAACGTCCAGGACTTCGCCAATTTCTACCTGTTGGTAGATATTCTCATCATCGATGACGTGCAGTTCCTGAGCGGCAAAGAGAAAACCCAGGAGATGTTCTTCCACATCTTCAACCACCTGCACCAAAGCGGCAAGCAGATTGTGATGACCTCAGACTGCCCGCCCCGTGACCTGAAAGGCCTGGAAGAGCGTCTGTTGTCCCGTTTCAAGTGGGGCCTTACGGCAGATTTGCAGAGCCCGGACTTTGAGACGCGTATGGCCATCATCTACAAGAAGATGCAGAGTGACGGTATTCACATCCCGGACAATGTGATTGAGTACCTGGCCTACAGCGTAGACACTAACGTGCGGGAACTGGAAGGCGTGTTGATTTCGTTAATAGCGCAGTCCTCCTTGAACCGCAAAGAGATTGATCTGGAACTGGCCAAATCGGCGCTCAAGCACATCATTGAAGATGTGGAGACCGAAGTAAACCTGGATTTCATCCAGAAAACCGTAGCCGAGTATTTCCAGGTGACCCTGGATTCCTTGAAAGCCAAGACCCGCAAGAAAGAAATTGTGACGGCGCGTCAGGTGGCCATGTACTTCGCCAAAGAGTTTACCAGCCACTCGTTAAAGTCTATAGGCTACCATTTTGGCGGCCGCGACCACTCTACGGTCATCCACTCGGTGCAGACGGTGTCTGACCTGATTGATACCGACAAGAAATTCAAGGCTTCTATTCAGGAGCTACAGAAGAAGTTCAAGGTGAAGGCGGTTTAATAACGCGTTTTCTCTCACACCCTATGATTTCAAAAAAAGCCAAGTACGCCTTAAAAGCGCTTCTCTACCTAGCGAAGCAACATGAGCGTGGTTTGGTGCTTATCTCTGAGATAGCCGCCGCCGAGCGCATCCCGCGTAAGTTCCTGGAAGCCATTCTGGTAGACCTGAAGATACAGCAGGTAGTGCAAAGCACCCGCGGCAAGAACGGCGGCTATACCTTGGTCAAAGACCCGGCGCAACTCTCCGTGGGCAACGTGATACGTATGGTAGACGGTCCTCTGGCACCGGTGCACTGCGTAAGCCATCTCTATTATAAGAAATGTGAGGAATGCGTGGATGAGGCTACCTGTGAGATCAGGCTTCTCATGAAACGGGTACGGGATGCTACCTGTGAGATTCTGGATACCACGTTTCTTTCTGATTTTTCTAAGGTGACCGCTTTGGTAGTGGCAGAAGAGGCAAATCAGATTTAATTCTTTTTAATATTCTTTCTACTGCTGTTTTAAGCCTGTTTTTACGGAAATAGGCTCAAAACAGCAGTTTTGTTTTTAGGAGGAGAAGGAAGCTTTTATAGAGGGTGAAGTCGCTTTTTCGTTTTCCTGTTTCGATATCTGGTAGCGTGGAGTCTGCCTATCTCTTGATCCTTGCTCGCCGTTGCTGGTGTTTCTTGGCCGTTGTTGGTGTTCTCACCAACGACCGGGACTGCCTCTCCATTTGCACCTACCTTGTCCACGCCTTTCCGCCTGCTGCTGGCGTGGTGAGCGCTGTCGCCTTAAGTCCTTATGCTTTTTTGTTTCATGGTTTCCCTCCGAGCGCTCACGGCCGCGGGGCCCCGTCTTTCCCCCTCGCACTGCCCTTGCGGCCGGGTTGCAGTTCTCTCTTAGTTAAACCGTTTCAGGGCCACAAGCGAGGCGCTCGAAGTAAAGACTGGAATCAGGGAATGCGTAATGGAGATTATGGTTAGAAGTTGTTGGCGTTTTAGGCACGTTTTCCCGAAACCATGCTCAAAACTCACTATTACCTCTCAATCCCAAATGCCGCCTAATAAATGCAGACTCTCCCCTTGAGGGGAGCGCAGAGGGGTGTTTACACCAGCAGACATCTACCTGGTTCAAGTTTCCAGCCTGGACCTATCATTTCGGGAAGTTTCCAACTTCCCTGAGGCCTGGGCCTCATTCCTCACATACTGTCCCCTTAGTAGGGGGTTGGGATGGCGAGCTTAAGCAGGTCATTTCCGTTCTAGTCCCATTTCCCAAAAAACAGACCCAAAACACCAAACCGACTTTTCTTTTCAATCTCTTATTAAGTGAAGCAACACCAAACCCAATATCAAATCTCCCTAAAAATTTTCCTTTTATGGTATCTGCACAGTTACTAATGTTTAAGAAGAAAGTAGCATTTCCTGTTAACTTGATAATTATCTTTCTGTTTAGTTGGATTTGCGGCAATAAGCTTTTTTATTTGTCTACTGGTCCTATAGAGATTATCCAGCTGAAAGGGCTGAACAGTGTTTCTAACAAAGGAACAACCGATAAAATAGATCCTAAAACACTACACCATTTACCACCGAAACAAATAAAACCATGGCATTAAGACTAGGCGATATCGCACCAGATTTCACGGCAGAGACTTCAGAAGGCACCATTCATTTTCATGAGTGGATTGGAGATGGCTGGGCCGTGCTGTTTTCGCACCCCCGGGATTATACCCCCGTTTGTACCACTGAACTGGGCGCGGTAGCCCGCATCAAAGATGAGTTTGACCGCCGCAACGTGAAAGTGGCTGCCTTGAGCGTTGACCCCCTAGACTCACACCACGGCTGGATCCAGGACATCAACGAAACCCAGAATACCACGGTGAACTTCCCTATCATTGCAGATGCAGACCGTCATGTGTCTAACCTGTATGACATGATTCACCCCAACGCCAGCGACACGTTCACCGTGCGCTCAGTATTTGTGATTGGGCCAGACAAGAAAGTGAAGCTGATCTTTACCTATCCCGCTTCTACCGGTCGTAATTTCGCGGAGATCCTGCGCGTGATTGACTCCTTGCAGTTAACGGCCAACCACAGCGTGGCAACCCCCGCCAACTGGGAGAACGGCCAGGATTGCGTGATTCTGCCGTCTGTGAAGCAAGAGGAAGTAGAGGCTAAATTCCCGAAAGGCCATAAGGTCATCAAGCCTTACCTGCGTACCACGCCGCAGCCAAACCTTAACTAAAAGCCAGTAAGGTTTAAAACAGAAACGGCCCCTCCGCAAAGAGGGGCCGTTTCTGTTTTAAGGGTATTTTTGGCAAAACAGGCCAGAAACAGGTTACCGGCGGCGGTTAGAAGTTGAGTTATCGGTTACCGGAATGTCATGCTTTTGGGCAACCTCCATCAGTTTCTCTTTCACCAGATTCTGGCTTTTGCGGTTGCTCACCAGTTTCAGGTCTATCTGGCAGCGGCTGCCGTCCCGCATGTTAAATTTGGCCAGCGTATTGTTCAGCACAATGCCGGTTACTTCCTGCAGGTAAATAGCGGTTTTCTTCTTAAAGTGCCCTCGTTTCTCTACCACATAGGCCGGTGTGATCTCCAGGTAAGACTGGGTCCCGAACAAAGACGTGTTCTGGGCCAGGATAAACAGGAGGTAACCAATGGCCAGCGCCATGAAAACGTAGTGTATGAAATGGCGGTCGTTGGTAGAGCTGCCGGGCTCTGTAAAAATCAGAAACAAACTGTAAATGATCCACAGCAGCACCAGTGCCAACTGTACCCCGAAGGAGATTTTATGGTCGCGCGAAGGGCGCAAACCAACTCTAGCCAATGATCTCATGCATTAATATTATCGGGCAAATATAGTGAAAAATTGCTACCGGCTGGGGCTTGCTTGATTTTGGTTTGCCAAGGTACCAGGACAAAGGGTAGGGCTGCGTTCCTGTTCTTCTGGCAGCACAGCCGCGCCATACTGCCAAAAGAATTGAAACGCAGGCCTGGCCAGGCCGTTAGCAGCCCAGAAAAAGGCAAACATGCTTCTAAACCCTGGTGAGCCTTAGGCGCCCTTCAGGGAAATAGAAAGCGTGATTTCTTTTACCCCGCCCAGTGCCCGGGAGATAGGACAGCCTTCTTTGGCTTTCTGGGCCAGTTTCTGCAGGTCATCGTTAGACAGCCCTGGTACTTCGGCTTCCGTAACCAGGTCAATTCTTCTGATGAAGGGGCCGGTGTCGTCTTTGCCAAGCAGCACCTTGGCGTCAGTTTTCACAGAAGTGGCCGGAGTGCCGTTGCCTTCCAGCAGGCTGGCTAGAAACATGGAGAAGCAGCCCGCATGCGCCGCGCCCACCAATTCTTCTGGGTTGGTGCCAGACACACCCTCTTCAAAACGAGACCCGAAGGAGTATCGGGCGTCTAATGCGCCGCTTTGGGTAGAAACCGTTCCTTTGCCCTCTTTGAGGCCTCCTTGCCAAACGGCGGTACCAGTAGTAGTTGCCATAGTTTTCAATGTTAGGTTAAAACAGGTTTAAGGTACTAGAAAAAAGGACATTTGGTTCTTCAGGCCCAATTTATAAGCGATTTACCCGGTGTAGCGCAAAGCACTGCTGGAAACATTTTGCCCGTTTAGTGCCGTTTAGCCAGAATCAGGCACCCATCGTCGGCCCGTGCGGCAGGAGGTTACTAGCGTAAGATTGCTATCTTTACCCCCCTTCACTGGCAAAACCTAAGAAACGGCCACAATTAAGGACGTGAGGGATATGATTTTCACTAGCAAAATTCTACATGGGAGTAAAATCATTCTTGAGTAAACCATTGGCGGCCTGGACCGTTGCCCGACAACAAAACTGGATGGAGCGGCCCGGCGAGGCCCAGCAGCGGGTATTCCAGGGCCTAATCCAGAAAGCGGCGGGCACGGCCTTCGGGAAAGACCACTATTTCAAGGACATCCAGACCCCCAAAGACTTGGACCAGGCAGTACCGGTGCGTGATTATGAGGCGCTACGGCCCTATTTTGACCGTCTCAAAACCGGAGAGAACAATGTGCTTTGGCCCGGGCTGCCGCTGTACTTCGCCAAGACATCCGGCACCACCTCGGGCACCAAATACATCCCTATTACCCCAGACTCTATTCCAAACCACATCAACGGCGCCAAGAACGCGCTGCTTAATTACATCCATGAAACCGGCAAAGGCCAGTTCCTGGACGGGAAACTCATCTTCCTGAGCGGCAGCCCGGTGCTGGAACAAGTGGCCGGCATTAACACGGGTAGGTTGTCAGGGATTGTGAACCATCATATCCCGGCCTACCTGCGCGGTAATCAATTGCCCAGCTACCAGACCAACATCCTGGAAGATTGGGAAACCAAGCTAGACGCCATTGTAAACGAGACCCTGGGCCAGCAAATGACCTTGATCTCAGGTATTCCGCCGTGGGTGCAGATGTACTTTGACAAAATCATGGCACGCACTGGCAAGCAGATCAAAGACGTGTTTCCGGACTTTAACCTGTTTGTGTACGGCGGCGTGAACTTTGCCCCATACCGGGCGAAATTGATGGAGAGCATCGGGCGTCCCGTAGATTCTATTGAGACGTTCCCGGCTTCAGAAGGCTTTTTCGCGTTCCAGAACGCGCAAGAAGACCCAGGCCTGCTGCTGCTCGCCGACAGCGGTATTTTCTATGAATTCATCCCCGCCGAGGAGTTCTACCAACCCAATCCTCGCCGCCTCACGCTGGCCGAGGTAAAAACCGGGGTGAATTACGCGCTCATCCTCAACAGCAACGCTGGCCTTTGGGGCTACTCCATTGGGGACACGGTCAAGTTCACCTCCCTGTTCCCGCACAAGGTGGTGGTAAGCGGCCGTCTCAAGCATTTCATCTCCGCCTTTGGCGAGCACGTTATTGCCGAGGAGGTGGAAGGGGCTTTACAAGATGCCATGGCCGAATTCCCGGAGGTGGCCGTGACTGAGTTTACGGTGGCGCCTTTTGTAAGCCAGGGCGAAGAACCGTCTTATCATGAGTGGCTGGTGGCTTTTGCCCAACCCCCGCAGGAACCTGAGCGGTTTGCCAAAGCCCTTAACTGGCACCTGCGCAAGCGCAACAGTTACTATGATGACCTAATCACGGGCAATATTCTGGCCACCTTGCAAGTGACCGCGCTGCCATCAGATGCGTTTCAGGTATACATGAAGCGGCAAGGCAAGTTGGGCGGGCAGAACAAGGTACCCCGCTTGAGCAATGACCGCACCCTGGCCGACGGCCTTTTGCAAGTGCTCTCTGCCTCTTAGCCAGGTAAATGACATAGGGAAGGCAACTCATTAGATAGCCTTTTGGAAAGAACTCCGTATGCGGTTTTAGGCCAATTGAAAAACCCATGAAACCCATTCTGTCCTTTTTTATAGCCGCTTGCGCCACGGTACTGTTCGGCTGCCGCGAAAACAAAACGGTCCAAGACACCAAGATAGCCACTACCCAAGCGGCCCCCGAACACCCGGTAGATGTTGTCCAAAAGCCAGAGGCAAGCGCGCCAGACACGGTGCCTGCACAACCCGGGCAGGCCGAGGCCCCTTTCACGGTAGATGTGATGAACGGGTATGTGGAGGAGTTTGCGGGCTGCGCCTGTTACTTTTCCAGAAACCAACAGGAATTTGCTCAGGAAAAATACATCTACTTCAATGACTACCAGCAGAAAGCCTTAATCTCGGTGAACGGCGTTAGAATTCCCCTGGCTGGGGCTGCCCAAAGTGATTCCCTGACCCTCCGCTCTCCGTACAAAGACCCAAAAGGCCGCTATGAGGTGCGGGTGACGATAAAGAAAAGCCAGCAAACCGGTGACGAGGTGGCCCAGAAGACAGGCGTGCTGCACGTGAAAGACCTGAAAACAGGCCAGACCCAAACGCTCCCGTTTGTGGGGGAGTGCGGGTGTTAGAGGCCTTGGGTGTTTTAAGCCTATTTTTCCAAAAACAGGCTTAAAACGCAATTCCCCTTTGTTTCACACGTTTCGTTCATACTACCCCGCCATCTCCTGCGCCCCTATGGAAATCTTCATCCTTGTTATCTTAACCCTGCTGAATGCCTTTTTCGCCCTTTCAGAAATCTCCATTATCTCTGTGAGGAAAGACAGGATGCGGCAGAAGGCCAAAGACGGGAGCAGGAATGCCCAGACAGTGCTGGATTTATTAGCCGAGCCCGAGGATTTCCTGTCTGCGGTGCAGGTGGGCATTACCTTGATTGGCGTAGTGTTGGGGGCCTATGGCGGGGCGGCCCTTTCAGATGACATGCGGAGCGTGCTGGTGCAGGTTGATTTTCTGGCCCCGTACGCCGATACCCTTTCCATTGTCATTGTGGTAGGCCTGATCACCTATTTTTCCATTGTGATAGGGGAGTTGATTCCCAAGACCTTGGCCATGGGCAACAGCGAACGCATTGCCCTCTTTGTAGCACCCATCATCAAAGGTTTTACCCGGCTTACCTTGCCTTTGGTAAAGCTATTGTCGTTGTCCACTAATCTGGTCATGAAACTGTTGCGAGTAAAACAGGCCGAAGAAGAGAAAATGTCTGAGGAGGAACTGCGCCAAGTGATCAAGACCGCTGGCCGGCAAGGCGTACTGGCCAAAGAAGAGACCGACCTGCATCAGAACATCTTTCACTACTCAGGCCAGCGGGCGCGTAACCTAAGAACCCACCGCCGCGACGTGGAATGGGTCCATCCGCTGGATTCTCTGGAAGAGGTGCACCTGAAACTCAAGACCAGCGTGCACTCCAAGTTTCCGGTGTATGACAGCCAGCAGGACAAAGTGGTAGGTATCCTGCACGCGAAGGACTTTTACGAGAACCTGGTCACCCAACGCCTGCCTGTCACAGCCCTGGCCAAACCGCCCATCTACGTGCCTGAAACCATGTACGCCAGTGCGGTACTCAGTTTGTTCAGGGCCCAGAAGCAGTATTTGGGCATTGTGGTAGACGAGTTTGGCTCCGTGGAGGGCATCATCACCCTGCATGACATTCTGGAGGCCATCGTAGGCGATATCCCTGACGTAGACGAGGAAGAGGAGCCTCTGCTGGTGAAACGCGAAGACGGTTCTTACCTGGTAAGCGGCGGCCTGGAGATCAAAGAACTGAACCGGCAACTAAAGCGCGAAGTAGTGAAAAAGAACCCCGCCGAGTTTGAGACCCTGGCCGGCTTTGTCATCTATTACCTGAACCGTATTCCGGCCACCGGCGAGAAGTTCACTTACAACGGCTTTGAGCTGGAAGTGGTAGACCTGGACGGCAGTAAGATTGACAAATTGCTCTTGCGGGAGATCATTCCGGCTTAACCTGCGTTTTGAGGGTGTTTTTGGAAAAACAGGCTTAAAAGCCAATGAGAGGGAAAACCTATCTATGGGAAAAAGAAGGTATACGGGAATTGGGAGCGTGCTAGTGGCAGGGCTTTTCTGGTTTCTTCCCTTACTTACGCTGGGCCAGCGACAGTTTTTTATCTCCATTGTAGAGGATAAGACAGGGGCGCCTGTTGATAGTATTTACTGCGTGATCCTGAAGAATGATGTGCAGTATATAGGCACTACCCGGTCCAATGCCCAGGGCCTTTGCAAAATCACCTTACCTTACTATGACTCTACGGCCACCTACCAGGCAGAACTTTATTTATACAACCGGGTAAAGCCTATGCGCCAGGATATCACCACCATGGCTACCCAGGTGCCGATCCTTAGGGTGACTCCTGTCCCGGAGAAGGTACGCCCAAGCTGCCCCACTTCCGCTTATTTCGGGTATTACCCCAGAACCCCGTTCTCGCTGGAAGACCTGCCTGCAGACATTGCTCAAAAAGTGCAAGCCCACTTGGTAGAAAGGGTAGGAAGGAGGTTCTATAAACGGATGACATTAAACGGCGGACAGGTGGTGGAACTGGACAGGCTTTACACTTTGGTTCCATCGGCTAAAAGCTGGTCAGTCGCCCCTAATCCGTATGATCTGTGCTTCAACGTGCTGGATCCGCAAAATAAAACTCCCCTGTTCAGTTTTAACCTGGAGCTGGACGAAGGTGGGGAATTGGTGAAGCCAGTCCCGTTACCGGCCATCCGGAAAAACAAATCCAGGGGAAAGGTCATTTCGCAAGTGGAGGCCCGGAAGATCGCCCTCAAGGAGAATTTCTACCTCAGTGGTGAGGGGGTTAACACTACGGAGGTGAAGGCAGAATACCGGCCTGACCTGGATGCCATGGTCTGGATATTCAACGTAATCTGGAACACCCCTAAAAGCGGCTATAGCCATACCCGGCATACCCTCACAATAGACGCCCATACCGGTAAAATTATGGAAATGAAAGACGATGGCGTGATTGTGCTGGAAGACTAATCCAAGAAAGGACAGGTTTTCCCGTTTTTCCCCTAATTTCGCAAAAACAGGCCCAAAACGGCTTTTCCCTTTTTACATGAAGAAACGAATTGCCATTCTTGGCTCTACAGGCTCCATTGGTACTCAGGCCCTGGAAGTGATACAGGCCCAGCCGCAGGCATTTGAGGTAGAGGTGCTTACCGCCCATTCCAACGCAGATCTGCTAATCACCCAGGCAATTGCCTTCCAGCCCAACGCGGTGGTGATTACCCAGGAAAACCTCTATGAGCAGGTGCGTGATGCGTTAGCGGCGCAACCTATCAAGGTATATGCGGGCATGAGCGCGGTTAATTCTGTGGTGCAGATGGATACCATTGACATTGTGCTTACCGCCATGGTGGGCTACGCCGGCCTGCAACCCACCATCAAGGCCATTGAGGCGGGCAAGGCCATCGCCCTGGCCAACAAGGAGACCCTGGTAGTGGCCGGGCAACTCATCACCCAGCTAGCCCGCGAGAAAGGCGTGAACATTTACCCGGTTGACTCTGAGCACAGCGCTATTTTCCAGTGCCTGGCCGGCGAATTCCATAACCCCATTGAGAAAATCATCCTCACGGCCTCGGGTGGCCCTTTTAGGGGCAAAGACCGGGATTTTTTACAGACCGTGACCAGGGCGCAGGCCTTAAAACACCCCAACTGGGAAATGGGCGCCAAGATCACCATTGACTCTGCCTCGCTCATGAACAAAGGTCTGGAGGTGATTGAGGCCAAGTGGCTCTTCGGGCTCCGCAATGACCAGGTAGACGTGGTGGTGCACCCGCAATCTATTGTGCATTCGCTCGTTCAGTTTGAGGACGGCTCTTTAAAGGCGCAGATGGGCCTGCCCGACATGAAGCTACCCATTCAGTACGCGCTCAACTACCCCAACCGGCTTAAATCTGACTTCCCCAGGTTCAATTTCCTCCAGTACCCGCAGCTTACCTTTGAGCAGCCAGACCTGGAAACGTTTAGAAATCTGGGCCTGGCCTTTGCCGCCATGGAGCAAGGCGGAAACGCCCCCTGCGTGCTCAATGCGGCCAATGAGGTGGCCGTGGCGGCCTTCCTGCGCGAGGAGATTGGCTTTTTGGAGATGTCTGACCTCATTTCTGACTGTCTCGCTAAAGTTGCGTATATTGCCGAGCCTTCGTTGGTGGACTTTGTGGAAACAGACCAGGAAACCCGATCCCGGGCACTTGCGCTGCTTCGTCCCTAGTCTTTACGCCGCCAGCGTAGGCCCCTGAACCCAAAATACAAAATGCCAGCCCAGCGCCTTCACGCAGGCCGGTAATTACCTTATAATCAGAGTAAATGGATGCATTAGTAATGGCCGGCCAGTTGATTCTGGGCCTGACCATCTTGGTAGGAATACATGAATTAGGCCACATGCTGGCCGCCAAATGGTTTGGGATGCGCGTAGAGAAATACGCCATCGGGTTCCCGCCCAAACTGGTAAGCAAGCAGGTAGGCGAAACAGAATACATGATCGGCCTTATTCCGCTGGGCGGGTTTGTGAAGATCTCGGGCATGGTGGATGAGTCTCTGGACACGGCTACGCTGGCACAGGAGCCTCAGCCCTGGGAGTTTAGGGCCAAACCGGCCTGGCAGCGCCTTATTGTCATGATGGGCGGAATCATTTTCAACGTGATTACGGGTATCATCATTTTTGCCGCCCTCACCTATATGTACGGCGAGACCTATTTGCTGGCCAAAGACGTGAAATACGGCATTGTAACCAATGATACGGCCAAGAAAATAGGCCTACGGGATGGTGACAAGATTGTGGCTATCAACGGCAAGCCGCTGGTAGAGTTCAATGACGTGTATGATCCAGATGTGCTGCTTGGCAGTAACAGTTCTTACACAGTAGAGCGCGACGGCCAAACATTGAACATCGCTATTCCGGCTGATCTTATGGACCAGCTCATTGATGATGATAAAACCAGCTTTATTCTGCCTCGTGAGCCCTTTGTGGTAGAAAGGGTGCAGTCCGGCACACCGGCCTCTTCCATTGGCCTGCAGAAGGGTGACAAAATCACCCGCGTGGGAGACCAGCCCATCCAGTATTTTAGTGACCTGCAGAAGGCCCTGAAACAAAGCGCCAACAAAACGGTGGCTATTGAAATTGAGCGCAATGGCCAGACCATCAGCAAAAAGGTGGCCCTGGAGGAAAACGGCACCCTTGGGTTCAACCCCCGTCCGTTGTTGCCAAGAGCCACCAGAGAATACGGTATCTTAGAGTCTGTTCCAGCGGGCATTGACAAGGCCTACACCATCATCTCTACCCAGATCAAAGGGTTTGGAAAGATATTTAGCGGCGAAGCCTCGGCGTCTAAGTCTATTGGCGGCCCTATGATGATTGCCCAAACCTTTGGCGGTGATTTTTCCTGGATAAACTTCTGGACTATTACCGCTATGTTGTCTATGGTGCTGGCGTTCATGAACTTCCTGCCTATTCCGGCGCTGGACGGCGGGCACGTGATGTTCCTGACTTATGAGATGATCTCGGGCCGCAAGCCTTCAGATAAGTTTTTGGAGAACGCCCAGAAAGTAGGCATGGTGCTGTTGTTGGGCCTCATGGCCTTTGCCATTGGCAATGACTTTTACAAGTGGTTGTTCAACTAGAGAGCAAGCCGCTAGACCTTAGGAGATAGGCTTGCGGACAAAAGTTAAACCCATATTTAGAACAGGAGGAGGCGCAATAATTTTGCGTCTCTTCCTGTTTAAAAGGACATATGAATATTAAGAAGGCTTTATATTTTGCCCTGGTGTGCGTGTTTGTGCTTCCGTTGCCCGCCTGGGCCCATGAGTTCCATACCAGCATTACAGATGCCCGCTACAACCCCAAGAACCAGACCTATGAACTGGCGGTGCGGGTGTTTGCCAATGACTTGGAAGAGGCCCTGAGCCGGCGCCATAAGACCAATATCAGGCTAGACCGCTCTGAGCGGGTGAACAAACTCATGGCGGAGTACCTGCAGGCCCACCTGTCAATCTCAGCGGCCAAGGGGACTAAGGTGCCGCAGAAGTTTCTGGGGGCCCAGGAAGAGGCGGATGCCGTCTGGCTGTACCTGGAGATTCCGGCGGGCAAAACCCCCACGGGGCAACTGTTTGTGCAGAACGCGCTCCTCACCGAGGTGTACACGGACCAGACCAATATCCTTAACCTGGAAATAGCGGGCAAGAAACGCTCTGTGCTGTGCCGTACCGGCGATGTGCAGAAGACCTTAGGCCTGTAAATAATCAGTTGGATTGGGTAAGAGCCGTGATGGGGAAGCCTCTCAGGCAACGTAGGGCAGGCAGAAAGTAAAAGGAATAATTAAGAGTACTTTATGAAAAAACATTTCCTAAAAATGGCCGGGCTTTGCCTGGTCCTGGGCGCTACAGGCTGTTCCTCTGTGTATATGCCCAACACCCCCAACACCCCCATGTTAAGCTCTAAAGGTGAATTGAGCACCAGCGGGCACATCACCTTGAAAGGCAATGCCACCTTCAACTCGGCCTACGCCGTCACCGACCACGTGGGCGTGCTGTTGAGCGGGGCCATGATGAACAATAACAATAAAAAGAAAGATTTCCGGCATAACCTGCTGGAGGCCGGCGGTGGGTACTTTACCACCTTTGGGCCAGACCAGAACCGTATTCTGGAAGTGTACGCCGGGTTGGGAAAAGGCAGCAGCGACCGCACCTACAAAGACAAAACCTCTGAAGGCCTCATCACCTATGACCGCCAGGAGACCAGCTTCAATAAGTATTTCATGCAGGTGAACTACTCCTCCAAGAAAAAGAAATCCATTGGGCTCTTCGGAAAGGACTTTCCCCTGAACTATGGCACAGCCCTGCGCTTGAGCTACGTGAACATGAGTGAGTTTGTGCGCAATGACATAAAACAGGCCACCGAAGACAATATCTTCTTTGAGCCGGTTTTTTATACCCGCATGACTTTGACCCCATCTCTGCAATTGCAGTACACCAGCGGCAGCAACTTCGGGTTGAAGAACCGCGAATTCATGACGGCCGGTAACTCTGTTTTTAGTGTAGGGTTTATCATCAACGTAGGAGGACGCGCCCTGAAGGAAGGCCGGGAACCAAGGGAAAAGATCGACCCTATCAAACAAATCAAGACCATTAAGCTGTAGCCCAGTTTACCCTTTAATGCCGGAAGCCGTTTTGAGCCTGTTTTTTGAAAAACAGGCTCAAAACGGCTTCCGGTCTTTTTTTAGGCAGATAGGCAGATTGGTTTTACCAATTACCGGTCCCGCCCTCAGTGGGTTTAATGAGCTTGAACTCTACCCGGCGGTTTACGGCCCGGTCTTCCAGGGTCACTTCAGGCTTTATGGGTTCAGCGCTTCCTTTGCCTACGGCATCTATCCGGCCGGGCTCTAGTTTTCCCTTGTTTTCCAGGTACTTCTGGATGGAGAAGGCCCGCCACTGGGATAACTCTATGTTGGCGTCTGGGTCGCCGCTGCTGTCTGTATGGCCTTCAATGCTGAGCCGCACTTTGGGGTGGTCTACCAGAAACAGCACAATGCGGTCAAGGGTGGGTTTCATGGCGTCTTTGATTTCAGCCTTGGCTTCATCAAACTCAATGTTCTTGAAGATAAGCGGGATGCTGTAGTCAATCAAGGTGCTCATGATCTTCATGACCGTGTCATTCTTGAGGTCAATCTCTTTCTCAATTGAGAAAAAGTCTGGACTCTGAATGAGCATCATGTAGCGGCTGTTGTCAATGAGGTCAAAGTCAAAGGAACCGTCTTCACGCAGGTACTTGCTGGCCACCTCAATGCCATTGTCCAGGTCAATGATGGAGATGATGCCGTTGAGCGGTTTGTTGGTGATGGAATCTGTGAGTACGCCGGTCAGTTTGGTTACGGCCAGTGGGTGCGCCTCCATGGGCAGCGGGAACGAGAAAAGGTCCAGGTTCTTGAGGTCGGTGGGTTCTGAGCGGGCGTAGTACAGGTTGGTAGAGGCGGCGTTGATGGTGAAATAGTACTCACTGCCTTTACCGTTCACCAGCGGTCCTATATTGCGGGGCTCCTGCCACTGGCCTTTGACACGGTAAGACTTATAGATGTCAAAATCCCCGAAGTTGAGCAACTGCCCCCTTGAGCTGAAATACAGCACCTGGTACAGCGGGTGGAAATACGGGCTTACCTCGCTTTCACGCGTATTGATCACGGGCCCCAGGTTATCGGCTGGCGACCAAAGGCCGCTCTTCATTTTGTAGGTGTAATAAATATCAGACATGCCAAAGCCGCCCAGGCGGTCAGAGGCGAAGTACAGGGTGTCTTCATTGGGCGATAGCGTGGGCTGAGAATCCCAGGCTTTGCTGTTCACGCTGGCGCCCAGGTTCTTGATTTGGCCCCAGGAACCGTCTGCCAGCTTGGTGGCGGTGTATAGGTCACAGTTGCCAAACCCGTCGGGGCTTTCGCAGCGCGCAAAGTAGAGAGTCTTGCCATCGCGGCTAAGGCAGGCTGAACCCTCATTGTAGATACTGTTAATGGGCTTGCCGAAGGACTGTCCCTCTTGCCAAAAACCGTTTTCATAGCGCGAGAAGTACAGGTCCTCGTCGGTGCCGGTGGCTTTCACGCCTTTGCGGCGCGAGGTATAGATGAACAGGTCCTCATCGCGGTGCACGGCCGGTCCATAATCCTCTACCTTTGAGTTAATGGCATCGCCCATGTTCGTGTACACGCCGCGCGGAGGCTTGAAGGTGGCTACTGACTTACGGTATTCCACCAGGTCATAATAGTGGGCCAGGGGTAGATAAATACTTTCTGATTTGGCTTCCAGGGAGTCATAGTACTGCTGCACCTGTTTAATGTCGGTGCGGTGGTGTTTCAGTACCAGCCGGTAATAGGCAATGGCGGTTTCCAACTGGCCCTGCCGTTCATACAACTGGCCCAGGCGCCAGAGCAGCTTGGTGTCTCTATGAAAATTGTCAATTCCGAAGTTGCCCACGTACTCTTCCAGCAGGGGCAGCACTTTCTCCCAGACATTTTTCTTTTCCAGCTTCAGAATATTTTCATACTTAGCCTTGTTGTAATAGTAAGGCACACGATTGATGTTGGGGAACTCCAGCACCACCTGGGGCTTGGGGGCTTTCTGCCGAAGCGAATCAGAAACGGGTTTTTGCCGGAGACGCAAGGGAGACTTGGTTTGCCCCACAACGGATAAACCCAACGTCCAGCAGAGCAGGAAAAGTAAAAGATGACGCATGCGGTACATAACAAAAGGCGTTCTGAAAAGCTTGGTCTCAGAATACAATACCAAATGTACTCTTTCTAGGGAAATTTATCTGCAGGCCCGCAGATTTACGCAGATATATTGGCACAGCTCTTGACAAGTATCTATCTTCAAGACAAACAACAGAACTACGGGAGGAATGCTGCCAATTTGGCATCCTCAGAAAGACAACGTATGAATTATACCCAAGAGAACCTCCTTCAGCAACTCATGCTGTCCGATTTATCTGACGACAGCAATGGGGAATTGATTTCCATCATTACCTCTGAGTTGGATGATGCCGAAGGAGCGGAAAAAAATAACCCGGAGGCCCTGCCTCTGTTGCCCATCAGAAATACCGTGCTTTTCCCGGGAGTAGTGATTCCTATTACCGTGAGCCGCAAGAAATCTGTACGGCTGGTACGCAAGGCCTACCGCGGCGACAAAACGGTGGGGGTAGTGGCTCAGAAAAACATGCTCGCCGAAGACCCGGCCCAGGAAGATCTGTACCAGGTGGGGACCATGGCCAAGATCCTGAAGATGCTGGTGCTGCCAGACGGTAACACTACCATCATTATTCAGGGACAGAGCCGCTTCAAGATAGAGGAAGTGACCCAGGAAGAGCCGTACATGGTGGCCAAGGTGTCTTACTGCCCCGAGACGTTCCCTAAAAAGAACAGCAAAGAGGTGAAGGCGCTGGTGGAATCTCTGCAGGAGGCTGCCGCCAAAATCCTGAAACTCAATCCTGAGATTCCGCAGGAGGCGCAGGTGGCCCTGGACAATATTGACAGCCCGTCTTTCCTGACGCATTTCCTGTCCAGCAACATCAACGCCGAAGTAGCCCAGAAGCAAAAGCTGCTGGAAATTAACGACGGCGTGGAGCGGGGCACTACCTTGCTGCAACTCATGATCCGGGAAATCCAGATGCTGGAGATCAAGCAGGAAATCCATAGCAAGGTGCACACCGACATTGATGAGCAGCAGCGCGACTATTTCCTGCGTCAGCAGATCAAGGTCTTGCAGGACGAGCTGGGCATGGAAGGCCCTGAGCAGGAAGTGGAGAAAATGCGCGCCGCCGCCCTCAAGAAAAAGTGGCCAGAGGCCGTAGCCAAGCACTTTAACAAGGAACTGGACAAGCTGACGCGTCTTAACCCGCAGGCCGCTGAGTACCCTATTGCCCTGAACTACTGCGAGTTTCTGTTGGATTTGCCTTGGCATGACTATACTAAGGACAACTTTAACCTCAAGCGCACCAAAAAAATCCTGGACGCCGACCATTACGGCCTGGAGAAGGTGAAGGAGCGCATTCTGGAGTACTTGGCCGTGCTTAAGCTGAAGAATGACATGAAGGCGCCAATCCTGTGCCTTTACGGGCCTCCGGGCGTGGGTAAAACCTCGCTGGGCCGTTCTGTGGCCAAGGCCTTGGGCCGTAAATACGTGCGCATTGCCTTGGGCGGCGTGCGTGATGAAGCTGAGATCAGGGGCCACCGTAAGACCTACGTGGGCGCCATGCCAGGCCGCATCATCAGCCAGATCAAGAAAGTGGGTTCATCAAACCCGGTTATGATTCTGGATGAGGTAGACAAGCTGAACTCAGACTTCAGGGGTGACCCGTCCAGCGCGTTGCTGGAGGTGCTGGACCCGGAGCAGAACCATACCTTCGCGGATAATTACCTGGAGGTGGAATATGACCTGTCTAAGGTCTTGTTTATTGCCACTGCCAACGCCCTGGATACTATTCACCCGGCCCTGCGTGACCGTATGGAGATTATTGAGGTAACCGGATATACCATTGAAGAGAAAACCGAGATTGCCAAACGCCACCTGTTGCCTAAACTCAAGGAAGACCACGGCCTACAAGCTAAAGACGTGGCCTTCTCTACCGCGGCCATCCAGAAAGTGATTGAAGACTACACCCGTGAGTCGGGCGTGCGGAACCTGGAGCGCAAACTGGGCGCCGTAGTAAGAAACATTGCCAAGTCCAAAGCCATGGAAGAACAGTGGCCGGCCAAGCTGGAGGCCAAAGACGTGGTACGCATTCTGGGCCCTGAGATTTTTGACAAGGAACTATACCAGGACAACGAGACCGCCGGCGTGGTGACTGGCCTGGCCTGGACCAGCGTGGGCGGGGATATCCTATTTGTGGAGTCTCTGCTAAGCCGTGGCAAAGGCAAACTGACCTTGTCTGGGCAGCTGGGCGATGTGATGAAGGAATCTGCCATTACGGCCGTTTCTTACCTACGCGCTCACGCAGAGGAAATGGGCATTGATTACCGCCTGTTTGACCAGTATGACCTGCACATCCACTTCCCCGAAGGGGCCGTGCCGAAGGATGGGCCAAGCGCCGGTATTGCCATCTTTACCTCTATTGCCTCGGTGTTTACCCAACGCAAGGTACGCTCGCACCTGGCCATGACCGGCGAGATCACGCTGCGCGGGAAAGTGTTGCCGGTAGGAGGGATCAAAGAGAAGATTCTGGCCGCCAAGCGCGCTGGCATTAAAGATGTGATCTTGTGCTACAAGAACCGCAAGGACGTGAATGAGATCTCGGCGCACTACATTGAGGGCCTTAACATCCATTATGTAGACTACGTGGACGAGGTGCTGGACTTTGCGCTATTGCCGGAGAAAGTGGCTAAGCCCCTGGACCTGCGCGTACGCGAAGACGCCATGCCCACTACCCAGGCTGATATCTGATTCTGACCTCTTTTTAGGAAAACAATGCCAAAACGCCTCTTCCTCCTGAGCTTCTTGCTGGTAGCCTATGGGCCGCTGGCCTGGGCCCAGGTGGGAGGGCGTTCTGCTTTCCGGTTCCTGGACGTGCCCACGCATGCCCGGGTGGCGGCTTTGGGCGGAGTAAACATTTCTTCTGGCCTGGAAGACGTGAACGCGGTAACGGCCAACCCGGCGCTGCTGCACGGCAAAACCAATCACCAACTGGGGCTCACCTACCTCAACTACCTGGCCGGCATTCGGCAGAACAACTTGCAGTACGCGTTTGAAAGCCCCCGCTGGGGCCGTAACGCCGTGGGCATACAATACCTGGATTATGGCGCCTTCACCCAAACTGATGCCACCGGCCAGGAGGAGGGAAGTTTCAGGGTAAGGGACTATGGAATTGCTTTTTCGCATGCGGCAACCATTGAAACGTTCACCCTGGGGGCCACCGCAAAAGTTGCCGTCTCCAGCATTGCCGGGGATCAGGCGGTGGCGGCGCTGGTAGACCTGGGTGGCATCTTCAAGCACCCGGAACAGGATTTTGTAGTAGGCCTGGCCATTAAGAACCTGGGCTATATGCTCAACACCTTCGGCAACGGAGAGCGCGAAGACATGCCCCTGGACATACAGGTGGGCGCCAGCTACAAACCAGAACACGCCCCATTCCGGCTGTCGGTGACGGCGCACCAGCTCCAACGCTTTGACATTGTCTACCTGGACCCAAACAAGAAAGGCACCCTCAACGAGAACAACGAGGAGGTGAAGGAGAAGAAAACCTTCGGGGATAAGCTGGCCCGGCACTTTGTGGTAGGCGGGGAGTTGCTGCTCAGTGATAATTTTCAGTTACGGGGCGGGTACAATCACCTTAGAAGAAAGGAGCTCGTCGTGGAGAATGCGGGTGGCATGGCTGGGTTTTCCTTCGGGGCGTCCGTGAAAGTACATGCCTTCCGGTTTGAGTATTCCTACGCCAAGTTCCACGTGGCCGGCGCCGGGCATTACCTCACCCTCAACACAGACCTGGACCGGTTTCTCAAAAAGAAGCTGGATTAGGGGAATGTGCTGATGTTTTAATGCGCTGAGGTGCTAATGCAGAATTGAAAATGGTTTCTGTTTTAAGGCCACTTTTCTGAAAACAGGCTTAAAACAGGAATCCAACAAGGTAGCGGGGTTAAACCGTAACGCCGGAATCAGGATCGTTTTAGTGCTGGGATTTCTAGCTACTAACCCCTTGTTTAGAATAACCGTTAGCTTAGCTGACACCAACGATAGTAAACTGTAACAAGAGTAAATAAACAGGAAGAGAGGAATAGTCTGTTTGAAACCATTCACTCAATCATTCCATCTCTCCATCAAAATTAACTTATGTTAGATTCAAGCAAGTACTTAACCCCCAGCCAGATTGTAGCGGAGCTGGATAAATATATCATTGGGCAGCATGATGCCAAGCGTAACGTGGCCATTGCCCTGCGTAACCGCTGGCGCCGCATGCACGCAGACCCCGAGATGCAGAAGGAGATCGTGCCCAACAACATTCTCATGATTGGCGCCACGGGTGTGGGGAAAACCGAGATTGCCCGCCGCCTGGCTAACATCGCTGATGCGCCTTTCACCAAAGTGGAAGCCTCTAAGTTCACGGAGGTAGGCTACGTGGGCCGCGACGTGGAGAGCATGGTGCGGGACCTGGTAGAACAGGCCGTAAACATGGTCAAGACCCGCCGCAAGGAAGAGGTTAAGCAACAGGCCGCCCTAATGGTGGAGGAAGTCATTCTGGATGCATTGATCCCGCCTATCAGTCAGCCGGGTACCCGCAGTGACAACATGATGGGTTTCGGAACCGGCAGCAATACGTCTTCTTCTTCAGAGGTACCCGAAAGCGACCTGGAGTTGAACGAGCGCACCCGCGAACGTTTCAGAGAGAAGATCAGGAACGGCGAGCTGGAAGACCGCAAAATTGACATTAAGGTGTCACAGAATCCGTCTTCGGGCGTGGGCGTGATGGGACCGGGTATGGATGAAATGCAGATGGCCGGCATTCAGGAGATGATTGGGAACATGATGCCCAAGAAAACCAAGAAGCGCAAGGTAACTATTGCCGAGGCCCGCAAAATACTACTGGAAGAAGAGGCGGCCAAGCTCATTGACATGGACGAGGTGAAGGAAGAAGCCATCATGAAGGCCGAGAACGCCGGGGTGATCTTCATTGACGAGATTGACAAGGTAGCCAGCGCCAGTAACAAAGGAGGTGGTGGTCCAGACGTGAGCCGCGAAGGCGTGCAGCGCGACCTGCTGCCTATTGTGGAAGGCAGCACCGTCAACACCAAGTACGGTGTCATCAAAACCGACCATATCCTATTCATCGCCGCCGGCGCTTTCCATGTGGCCAAACCTTCAGATTTGATTCCTGAATTGCAGGGGCGATTCCCGATTAGAGTAGAACTGCAGAGCCTGAGCAAGGAGGACTTCTACCAGATCCTCAAGTTCCCCAAGAACGCGCTTACTAAGCAATATGAAGAGCTGCTGCGCGCCGAAGAGGTGGAACTGACCTTCTCAGACGAGTCGCTGCACAAGATTGCCGAAATCGCTTTTGAGGTAAACGCCGAGGTAGAGAACATCGGTGCCCGCCGCCTGCATACCGTCATGAGTCGCCTGCTGAACGACATTCTTTATGACGTGCCAGACACTATTCCACCTAACGCGCACCTTATGATCACCCCAGAATTGGTGGAGGAACGATTAAGAGACATGGTGAAGAATCGTGACCTGAGCCAGTATATTTTGTAATATTCTCACTTATCCTACTGGAAGTATATTGATGGCAGACGGCAGTAGCTGGCATTAATAGCCATTACTGTTCGCAGCCAAGGTCCTTTCAGGATGACAAATAAAATAAGAAGAGCCGTTGCCGTTTTGGTGGCGGCTCTTCTTATTTATTGGCCCCTTGATGGAATTGACAGTGCAGATTGTATCATTTCATTTTAGGCACAATCAACCATGAAAGAAAGTCGCTATTATAAGAACAATCCCTTCCTTTTGGTAGGTGTTATCCTGCTTCTAGGGGTTTCGGTTATAGGTGTCTTTGGATGGCAGTTACTGGAGACCCCGGAGCAACGATTCCTTAATCAGTACCACCAAGAAGTGAAAGATTGTGCCACGGCTAAAGGACTCGCGGAAAGGGAGGTAAGGGCAGGTAGGTTGACCTTGTTGATTCGTCCACCCTATGAAAACGATTCTACTACAATGCCTTATGCTTTCTTTCAAAAGTTAGCGGACGAGTATGGTGTAACTCTTGTACATATTAACAGTTGCATTGGTGTTCCTGAAGATGATTGCTTTAATTTAGTGGGCCGTCTTTTGTTAGAGAAAAAATACGGAAAAGACCATTTTTACCTACTTTACGAAAAGATGCATGTGGCGCAATATGGTCCACGAAAGAAATCGAAGGCCTCAACTATTTGCCCCTGATTATGCGTATGTCCTAAATTGAAGAAAGGATTCCCAATTCTTAATTCCTAATTAGATAAATGAACTACTTTATCATCACCGGCACTAGCCGGGGGCTGGGCAAGGCCCTGGCAGAGCAATTACTGAAAGACGATCAGAATTACGTGATAGGCGTATCGCGCAACTGTACTATGCAGCATGCCCGCTATAGGCACCAGCCGCTGGACTTTTCAGACATTGCCGGGGTTGAGCATAACTTGCACAAAATCTTTGCGCCCTTTGAGGACGCTAAGAAGTTGGTGCTCATTAACAATGCCGGGGTGATTGGCGAGATTGGGTACGTGGGGCAGAGCCAGAACGAGCATTTTGAGTTCGTCTTTGACGTGAACGTGATTGTGCCGGCCATGCTCATGAACATGTTCCTGCAGAGCTACCAGCACCGCCAGAGCTGCGAGAAACTGGTGGTGAACATCAGTTCGGGCGCTGGCCGGAAGGCCAAAGACGGCTGGGCCGCGTACTGCGCCTCCAAAGCCGCCCTGGACATGCTCTCTGAGACGGCGCAGCTGGAGCAGGAGAAGCTGGGTACGGGCGTAAAGGTCTTCTCCCTGGCCCCGGGCATTATTGACACCGAGATGCAGGAACAGATCAGGGAAGCCGATGTGGATCAATTCAGTAGCGTACAGCAGTTTCGGGACTACAAAACCAAAGGCGAGTTGGCAAGCCCAGAGGCCGCGGCCAAAAAGGTAGTCCAACTGTTAGAGAATCCGGCCAATGCCGGGGGCGTGGTCTGTTCAGTGCGTGATTTTTGAGAAGGCGTTTTAAGCCTGTTTTGGCGAAAACGGGCTTAAAACAGAAAGCCGGTACGAGACCGTAATTTTCCCTATTTTTGCGGCGTTTCCACTTCAATTTAATCAGCCATGCGCGCTTTCAAGAAAATATTGGCTCTGGCCCTGTTCGTGTACCTTCCGCTTCAGTCTATGGGCTGGGGCATGTTGGGGCACCGCATTGTGGGCGAGGTTGCCGACCGTCACATTTCCTCTAAAACCAGAAAGAACATCAAGAAAATTCTGGGCAACGAGTCTATTGCCATGGCCAGTAACTGGGCCGATTTTGTGAAGTCTGATCCCGCTTACAATTTCCTGGACACCTGGCATTACGTGAACCTGAAAGAGGGCCTGAACTTCCAGCAGGTAGAGGCTTACCTGCACCAGGACACCGTAACAGACGCCTATACCAAAATCAATTTCCTCATCTCTGAGTTGAAGAAAAAAGACCTGCCGCAGGCCCAAAAGCAAATGAACCTGCGCCTGCTTATTCACCTGGTAGGAGATGTACACCAGCCCATGCACGTGGGCCGGCCTGAGGATTTAGGTGGCAACCGTGTGAGGCTGGAGTGGTTTAACAAACCCTCTAACTTGCACCGCCTGTGGGATTCAGAGTTGATAGAATACCAGCAGTTAAGCTACACCGAGTATGCCACGGCCATCAACTTCGCGACCAAAGACCAGGTAAAGACCTGGCAACGGCAATTGGCCCCTGAGTGGTTCTTTGAGTCTTACCAAATAGCCGATAAGCTCTACAAAGGCATTACCAAGCCCGAGGAGAAACTTAGCTACCGCTACAATTTTGACCACATTGAAACCCTCAACGATAGGTTGCTGAAAGGGGGCATCCGGCTAGCCGGGGTGCTGGATGAGTTATTTGGGTAACAGGTTGTTTTAGGCCTGTTTTCTGAAAAACGCCTTAAAAACAGAGGCCACTCCCTAAAAGGAGTGGCTTCTGTTTTTTTATATCGTCTGGTGATCAGGGTTTTACTTTCAAGGTCTGCAGCTCTAAATCAATTTTCTGGTTCCAGCGGGTCTGGGCAGAGTGGTTAAGGCCATGGTCGGTTTCAAGGTCATACTGTTTCTGCAGTTTGTCTAGTTCCCAGAGCACCTCCAGGTACTGGTATTTGATCTGGCTTTCATAGTCTTCCAGGGTAATTTTCTCAGGCTTCAGGCGCTGTTTGTAGTGTTCAGAGACCAGTTTCACAATGTCAAAGTGCCGCTGTTCATGGTTGAGGGTATAGTCATCTTTGGCCTGTGGCAGGGCTTTGGAAAGCTGACGGAGCATGTAAGGTTTAGAGGTGATTTTGATTTGCAGCACGCCATTCTCTACGGCAGCCTCTATCTCATTGGAAATACCCGGAAAGACTGAGGCCGCATACCCTTTTGACAGCCTCGAACCACCCTGGAAATCTGCCCAAGTTAAGGGGCGTTTAGGGTCATAGAACACAGTGTCGTCATCTAGGCTCTGCTGATAGTCCTCAAAATGCACCTTAATGGAATGGGCAAGTTTCTCATTGCCTGGGGCCTCCTTGTCTACCCAGGTGGTGAGGTATCGCAAGGAACCTGCCAGTAACCGCCGGAGCATAGGTTCCACCATGGTGGGCGGCGTGGCCGAAGGCCGGACATAACCGGCGCTTGAGCTATAATCCAGCAGATGCAGGTACTTGCCCTCGCGTTGCACCTCAAAGGCCACCGTGATCTTCGCCTGACCGGCCACGCGTCCTTTCTCGGCGGGGCTTTCCTTCAGTTGGTATTCTTTCACTCGGATGGTGATGGGCCTCAAGGCCTGGTTCTGTTTCAGGCTTTGCCGCACGTAGTTCTTCATGCCCGTCACGGCGCCGTCTTTTAAGTCTATGGGCTGCGCAGTAGGAGCAGAGGGCAGTAAAAACGCCACCCCCTTTTTATTGGAGCGCTCGTCTACAATGTCTGCAATATGGAATTCTTTTGCCGTGAAGGGCAGCACCTCTTTCTGCAGTACAATGGGCTCTGGTTTAGAAGCAGGTGTACCCGCCCCCGCCAGCAGGAAAACCAAAAGCAGAATAGGCAGTGCCCAGCCCTTTTTAAGATAAGCCGGAATCAATTCGCCTCTATTTCTCGCCCGTGGCGCACTCATCTCAGGGCTATTAATCTTCATGTAATCAAATGCTTTGGAGGCAAACCCAAAACCAGGCAGGCGTAGGAAGAACCTTCTGGGTCAGGTATTTGGTACTTCAAAAACAGATGGCTATAAACAACAGTTCCTGGGGGTTGCGGGAGAAAGAATATAATCCTACATTAGGGGAATAGTGCTAAAGTTGGTCCGCATTCTTCTGTGCCTCAGCCTTCCTACTCATTCTGTTATTTAATCCTCTTAAAGTTGCTTTGCCTTGCGGGAGGTCATTATATCTAAAGAGTCCCCAGGCCAAAACCAGTCCGTTTTTTTGATGATATCCAGTATTATATTATTTAACCCTATAAAATATTCATACCCATGGAAGTAAATTTACCCGCAGACGGGCTGCCTGTTTCACCTGAGGAATTTTCGTATTACACAGAGGAACAGGAAGACATAATTGAAGAATATTACCATGTGCAGCCCGTCTGGAAATTTGCGATGCTCTGCATGTTAACGCTTGGCCTCTACCAGATCTACTGGTTCTATCAGAACTGGCGCTTTGTAAAGGAGTTTGAGGAAAGGGACGAGATCATGCCTTTCTGGCGGTCGGTTTTTATTATCTTTTTCGGACAGCATTTGTTTAGCAGAGTCTTGTTAAGAGCTCAGGAACAGAACTACCAGGAAACCTATTCTTCAGGCTGGCTTATGGTTGCTTTTTTTGTCTTAACCGTCTTGTCCAGGCTGCCCGACCCACTGTGGCTTATCTCGGTTTTTTCTTTCCTGCCGTTGATACCCGTGTTACGGGCGCGCAATTTCTTTTTCAGGACGGCATGCCCGGCCCGATCAATATCTTCTACGTTTACCGCCGGAGAAGTGGCCTGCGTGGTTTTAGGGACTATATTATGCGGCTTAGTCGCCATTGGCTTAGCTGCTGGCGACCAGCCATACTAAACGCCAAAGGCAGAACAGTATTCCTGGTTTAAGCCTGTTTTGGCCAAAACGGCCCTGAAACGGTAAAGCCCCTTCCTGAATTATCTGGAGGGGGCTTTTCTATTTAGTTAATTAAGAAGCTTAACTCTGCATCAGGTACGCCTTGATGTAGTCATCCAGATCGCCGTCCAGTACGTTCTGCACATCGGTGCGTTCCACGCCGGTTCTTATGTCTTTAATGAGTTTATAAGGGTGCAGCACGTAGTTGCGTATCTGTGACCCGAAGTCAATCCGCTTTTTGGTGCTTTCTACCTTGTCACGCTCCTCGTTGCGCTTGTTGATCTCAATCTGGTAGAGCTGTGATTTCAGCATTCTGATGGCGTGCTCCTTATTCATGAGCTGCGATCGCTCAATCTGCACGGCAATGGTAATGCCCGTGGGTTTGTGCTTGAGGCGAACTGCCGTTTCCACCTTGTTAACGTTCTGTCCACCCGCACCGCCGGCTCTATACGTATCCCACTCAATGTCGCCGGGGTTTACGGTGATCTCAATGGTGTCATCTACCACGGGGTACACAAAGACAGAGGCAAAGGAGGTGTGCCGTCTTCCGCCGGAGTCAAAAGGGGAGATGCGCACCAGACGGTGCACGCCAATCTCGGCTTTGAGGTAGCCGTAGGCAAAATCGCCGTCAAACTGCAGCGTGGCAGATTTGATACCGGCGCCTTCACCGGGTTGGAAGTCAATTTGCTTCACGGAGTACCCTTTGCGCTCGCCCCACATGAGGTACATTCGGTAGAGCATCTCAGCCCAGTCCTGGCTTTCCGTGCCGCCTGCTCCTGAATTCACCTCCAGTACGGCGCCTAGTTGGTCTTCCTCATTGCTGAGCATTCGCTTGAATTCCAGGCCTTCCACGGTAGCCTCAGCGGCTTTATACTCAGTGTTGATTTCCTCTTCAGAGACGTCACCTTCTTTGTAGAAGTCGAAGAGCACTTCCACATCATCTACCGCTTTGGAGGTTTTCTCGAAATCATCGGTCCAGGTCTTGAGGCTTTTGGCTTCCTTGAGCACGGTCTCAGCTTTCTTGGGGTCATCCCAGAAACCTGCCGCCGCCGACTGTGCCTCAATGGCCGCTACCTGTTCTTTCTTGGTATCGTAGTCAAAGATACCTCCTCAACGCCTCTACCCGGCCTTTCAATTCTTTGATTTGTTCTTGGGTCATACTAGTAGTACAGGGGAATTAGCCCTTGGTGCAAAGATACTAGATATAAGAGACGAAGGTAAAAAAGGTTGTGGCTTTGGTTATTGGTGAGAATACCAATAAAGACGGGAATCATTTAGCGCACTTTTCTGGACTTTCATCAACTGCGATTAGCGGTTTATCTGGGCTGTAGCGGCGTTACACTGTAACGCCGCTACAATCAAAAGAGATCACTTCCACTCTAAAAACAAAAAATCCGTTTTGAGCCTATTTTTAGAAAAACAGGCTCAAAACGGATTAAGCAAAACCAATAAAAGACTACTCCACCGGCACTACCCATCCATGCGGATCTGGGGAGATACCGTAGCGGATGTTATCTAGTTCCGTGGCGATCTTGTTGGAAAGCTGACGCTCTTCTACCGGCGGCAAAAGCATTTCCTCGCCCCGGAAGGTGATGGACTTGATATGCGCGATAGTAGCGGCGGTACCGGTCCCGAAGGCGTCTTGCAGTTTGCCGGCGCGGTAGGCGTCCACAATCTCCTGCACCTTAATGCGTCTTTCCTCTACCGGAACGCCCCAGTCGCGGGCCAGTTGCAGAACGCTGTCTCTGGTGATACCGGCCAGAATAGAGGTGCTTAAGGCTGGGGTCACCAGCTTGCCGTCCAGCACAAACATCACGTTCATGGTACCGGACTCCTCAATGTAGTTGTGCTCGCGGCCGTCGGTCCAGATGATTTGGTGGAAGCCTTCATCATGGGCCTGCTTGGCGGGAAGCAAAGAGCCACCGTAGTTTCCAGCGGCCTTCGCGAAGCCAAAACCGCCTTCTACCGCGCGGGTGTAGGTTTCTTCAATCTTTACGCGAACCGGCTCTGCATAATAGCCGCTGGCCGGGCTGCAGAAGATCATGAACTTGTATTCAGACGCAGGACGTACCCCTAATAAACCCTCAGACCCAAACATGAACGGGCGGATGTACAAGGAGTAACCAGGACGTTGCGGCACCCAGTCAGCGTCTAAGGCAATCAGTTGCTTAAGGCCTTCCATGAACAGTTCCTCTGGAATTTCTGGCATGCAAAGGCGCATAGCAGATTTGTTCATGCGTGCCCAGTTATCTCTGGGCCGGAAAAGCACCACTTTCCCCTGAGGGGTTTTGTAGGCTTTCATGCCTTCAAACATGGCCTGGCCGTAATGCAGAGCGGCGGTGGCGGGGCTTAACTCAATAGGACCGTACGGCAAGATCTGAGGCTGTTGCCAGGCACCGTCTTTATAATCAATGACCAGCATGTGGTCAGCGAACACTTTCCCGAACTGGAGGTTGTCTAAATCAAGGTTGGCCAACTGGCTGGCCGTGGTAACGGTGGTAGGTATGGACATGGCGTCTGTTTGCATAGGTATGGGATGAGGAATGAGCATTAATACGTAATTGCGGTAATTCTGAATAAAAAAAGCCTCACATACGAGGCTTCCAAGTTATTTCTTTTACCCCTAATTCAAAACCAATGGCGCGGCTTAAAACAAAGAGGTAATCTGAGAGGCGGTTCAGGTATTTGATTACCAGGTCATCTACCGGCGATTCTTCCTGCAGCGCGATGGTGAGCCGTTCTGCGCGCCGGCAAACGGTGCGGGCCACATGACAGAATGAAACGGAGGGGTGGCCGCCGGGCAAGATAAAGCTACGGAGCGCAGGCAGGGTTTGGTCCAAGAGGTCCATTTGGGCCTCCAGGAAGGTGATGTCGCCTTCGTGCAGGTCTGGGGTCTGTATTTTGCCTTCCTTGTCAGGATCAGTGGCCAGGGTAGAGCCAATGGTGAATAGGCGGTCCTGGATCTCAGAGAAAATATCCTGGCGCTTCAGGTTTACTTCCTGGTCCCGCACCACCCCAATAAAGGAGTTCAGCTCATCAATAGTGCCGTAGGCTTCAATGCGTAAGTGTGATTTTTTAACGCGGGTCCCGCCAATCAGGGAAGTTTCGCCCTTATCGCCGGTCTTGGTGTAAATCTTCATTGTTGAGGGTTAAGCGTGGCCGCCTGCATGGCAGGTACCTTAATATCTAAATTGGGCTCATCAGACTCTATCAGGCCGTCGCGCAGGCGCACAATGCGGTGGGCGTAATGGGCAATGTCATCCTCATGGGTAACCATGATAATGGTGTTGCCTTTGGCGTGCAGATTCTCAAACAGGCCCATAATCTCATAAGAGGTTTTGGTGTCCAGGTTACCAGTAGGCTCATCGGCCAGGATAATGCTGGGGTCGTTGACCAGAGCGCGGGCTACGGCTACCCGTTGGCGTTGGCCCCCTGATAGTTCATTGGGTTTGTGGTGTGCCCTGGAGCCCAGGCCTACGCTGTTGAGGGCCTCCATGGCGCGCTCTTCCCGTTCAGATTTTCCGTAGCCGGCGTAAATGAGGGGCAGGGCCACGTTGTCTAAAGAAGAGGAGCGGGGCAAGAGGTTGAAGGTCTGAAACACGAACCCAATCTCTTTATTGCGGATGGTGGCCAGTTCATTGTCAACCATGTTACTCACATCATGGCCATTGAGAATGTAAGTGCCGGCGGTAGGGGTGTCCAGGCAACCCACAATGTTCATGAGGGTAGACTTCCCGGAACCCGAAGGACCCATGAACGCCACGTATTCCCCCTTTTGGATTTCAATGGAGATAGACCGCAACGCATGTATGGTCTCGGTACCCATCTGGTAAATCTTGGAGATATTCTCAGTTTTGATGATGGTGCTCATACAAGGTCTTTATTGCCACCCTTGCTGCTGTGCCTCTGTGGCCTGCAATTGGGCGTCTATTTCTCTTTTAAAGGTAAGGTATTCCGGAGCACTTAGCAAAGGTTCCAGTTGCTCCAATCCCTGCAAGGCATATTCCCGCAACCCTTGATTCAGGGCCGTTTTAATGTAAGCCTTGCGCAGCGTGACAGAAGCCGGATTGAACTCTACGGCCTCCAGCAGCAACTCATAGGCCCGCATGGGCTGTTTCTGGGCAACAAAGAAATCGGCGGCAGCCAGTTGCCCTGCTTCCAGACCCGGTGCGCGCTGCAGCAGTTGGTTATAAAGATTAGTCGCGGACTTGGTGTTTTTATTACGCTGGGCCAGCAGAGCCTGGTAGTAAAGCCGAATGCCTGCATCCTGAGGCGTGAAATAAAGTTTAGGTAATTGCGTGTTCAACTCCTGCCACTGGCCATTCTTCCACCAAAGTTCAGCCTGCAGGGCATTGGCTTCAGATTTAAGGGCCCCTTTAGGGAAGCTGGCCGGGAAATGGATGCGCAGCAGATTGCCGGTGGTGGTGAAGTTTTTCTCCTGCAGGTACCGCTTCACCAACGGAATGGCCGCTACCGGAGCCAAGGCCGACGTAGTAATCTGGTTCGCCACGGCTTCCACCTGGGTCAGCGGCAAAGAAGCCGCCCGCAGTTGTAAGAATTGCACTTTCAAAGAATCTGGGGCTGCAGTGGCTTGTTCCGGGGAAAGTTGCGTGGCAATGGCAATTTGGGTGGCGGCTTTTTTCTGCCACGCCTCAGGGTATTGCTGGGGTGCTAATGCTATCTGAGCAGCCTGCGCGCCATCACCTGCCAAGGCAATTGCTACCACGGCATGTAAGTGGGCGTCACGGTAGCCGGCCTCGCGGGCTTTCTGGAAATAACTGGCTGCCAACGGATACAAGCGGGCGGCCATCATCCATTGGCCCAGGATATCATAGTAATAACCGGACGCTCCGCCGCTAGTACTGGCCAGGGCCTCTAGATTGTTTTTCGCTTGGGCGGGAGCTCCTTTCTGGTATAACAATAATGCCTTTGCCAGGCTCAGGTCACCGTGGAAGTTCTGGTTGCTTTCCTGCCGCAGGAGTTGGTCTAACCTGGAGAATACCGTGCTGTCTTTACCATTTCCCGCAAACAGGTACTGGTTAAAGGCATACGCAAAGCGTTGGGAAGTCAAATTGCTGTCTGCAGGTAAGGCGGGTAGTTTTGCAGGAATGGGCGCTTTGGTCACCGCTGAGATGGCCAGTCGGTTGGTAAGCAGCGGGCCATAGGTGCCTGCACCATATTTCTGCGAGAATTCCTGGGCCTGTTTGGCAAACCCGTGGCTGGCCAGAAAGTGTAATTGGTTGGCCTGGATCACTTCGGGCTCTGGGCTTTGCGCCAGGGCGGCGTCCAGGTAGAAGCCCGCCGAGTCAGCAAAGGAAGTGGTACCGTACAACAGACCCAGGTTATTGAGCAGGGGTGCATTGTTTGGATACTGCTTCACGGCTTCCTGCAAAACGCCCAGGTGGTCAAACAGATCAGCGGAATTGGTATAGAGATTGGCTAGACGTAGATAGGCCTCAGGTGAGGTTTTCTGTTGCATCACTTCGCGCAGGCGCTGCATTTCCAGGTAACGCATGCCGGCCTGGTGGTACATGTCTGTGAGCGAGAAGCTGGAACGAAGGTTGTTTTTGGAGAGTACCGTGCCTTCATTGTAAAACTGCTCCGCCAGGAGCGGGCGTTCCTCGGTTTGGCGGTACAGGTCACCCAGGTAATTGAAGTACCCGGCCTGGTGCTGGAAATACAGGGCATACTGGCTCCTAACCAGCATTACCACCACCAGCACCGTACCCATCAGATACACTGTGAAAAATGGCAGCATTTTGGGGTCATACACCACTTTGTACACCCGCAGTTTCTGCTTAATAAGCGGACCGAAGTTAATGACTACGTAGAGTAAAAACGCGACCCCATAGGCCAGGTGGGTCAGGATGATGGCGCTACGGTAGGCATTCACCAACGGGTCATTGGCCAGTAGAAACGCATAGCCAAGATTCAGGAAGGTCAGCAACGCTAGCACCAGGTACAGCGGCACAGCCTCAGTCTCAAAAGAGAAAAAGCGCGCGTACTGCATCTGCCGCTGCCTAAGGCCCCATAAGCCCACCAAAGCAGAGATCAGGAAAACCAGCAAAGCGTCCAGTCCGGTGAAGGCAAAGGGAAGCATGCCGGTCTGCTTGAGGTAGAGCAGTAGCAGGTTGCCCAGGTACAGAACACTAATCAAGACAAACTGCAACAGACCAAACCGGCGCTGGGGCTGCTGTGCCTGCGTGTTAAACCACAACAGACCATGCAGGTTCTCATAGGCTACCAGCACCATGAATAGCACCGAGGCCGCAAACCCGGCAATGGTACCATAGTTGACTATGTGCAAGGCCGTGAGCTCAGCAGGAAGGGGTGAAAAATGGAATAAAAGGGCGTTTAGGCCTAATAGCACCACTGTGAAGGCCAGAAACCGGCCCAGGAAAGACACATTGCTCCAGAAGGCATGAAACAGGAAGCTCAGGATGCCCAGCGTGCCCAGGCTAATCATGAGCATGTACCGGCTGGTGTCAGGGAAGATGCCCAGCAGATCCAGGTTGAGGGTAGACAGCCAGAGCATGCCCAGCGCCACCGCCACGTAATACGGAATACGGCGCAAGGTGCTGGCAATGGTCCAGAAAAAGGCCATGGCCACCATCATTCCGGTAAAATAAACCCCGGTAGCCCATAAGGGCAGTTGCATGTCACCAATGGTGTAGGTCTCGGCTACCAGATAGGCATTTACTTCCACCCGCATGGGCGTTAGCAAGGAGGTAGACGGATTCAAATGGGCTTCCGCCGGAAAAAGATCTGCCTGTTTCTCCAGAGGGAATACCATTTGGTCTCCCTTAAAATAGCCGTAAAGGCTAAGGGCCATTGCCCCCAGCACCATAGCGGTTAAAAGGAAATACAGGATTCGGCGGCCGGGCTCCAGGGCTGGCCAGAAAGAGAAAAGCTTCATTCTGGCTTACTCCAGAACCTTTGGTACCCTAAAATAGTCTGAGTCTTTGCGCGGCGCCAGTTTCAGGGCGTCTTCATGGCGCACGGTGTTTTGGGCCAAGTCATCACGCATCACGTTCACTTCTTCTGAGATATGGATTAATGGCTCCACATTCTGGGTGTCTAGTTCGCGCAGTTGGTCTACCCAGTTAAGGATGTTGTTCAGGTCCTGGAGCATCTCCTGCTCTTTGGTCTCGTCAAACTCAAGCCGGGCTAAGTGCGCCAACTGGCGTAAGGTTTCTATGTTCGTGCTCATTATTCTTGTATTGTAGGGTCTTTTGTATGATGGAGTAGGTCTGCTGTTTCAGGAACTCCAGATCGTGCATGGTTAGCCCCTGGGTAGGAATTGGCTGGTGGATGATGATTTCCAGGGGGTGGTATCTGATGATCAACTTGCCCTTCACGTCTGGCAGAAACAGGTGGTTGTAGGGCATGGTGATAGGCACCAGCGGCACCTGCTTCTCAATGGCCAACTTGAAAGGACCGTCCTTGAAAGGCAACAGATTGTGGCCCGATTCTGGGGAGATCTTGCCTTCGGGGAAGATGACCACGCTACGGCCGGCCTCCAGGCTTTGCTTGCTTGCAATATACGCCTTGGCACTACTAATGGCGCTCTCGCGGTCCACAGAGATGTACAGGGCGTCATAGATCTTGCCCCAGAGCGGTACTTTAGTCAGGGATTTTTTACCCACAAAATTAAGGAAGCCCGGAATGGCCGCCAGAATCATGGGGATGTCAATGTAGGAGCTATGGTTAGGGGCGAAGACGTATTTCTGTTTGGGGTCCAGCCATTCCTGGCCTTGCACCGTTACGGGCATCAGGTACATACGTAGCTGCATCTTGGCCCAAAGCCGGTTTAAGTTGTGGGCGTGCCTGAACCGGTTAGGTTTGGCAATCATAATCCTGAAAAGCGGGTAGGAAGTGATAAAAGGCAGCACAAACCAGGTGGTACACCACACGGCATATACTTTTTTCCCGAGTCCTTTTAGCTTTTTCATGCGTCCAAAATTACTAATAAATGACAAAGGCGCCACATGGTCTATATGCCGCAAAGCCGTTTTTGACCTGTTTTCTGAAAAACGGCTCTGAAACGGGAACGCCTTGCTCCGGCACTTAGTGCCAAACCAGACCGTTTATTTTGGACGACGGCTTAAAAGGATCTTCTCTGCTTTCAGTAACCCAGCCACGCTAATGGCATCTGTAATCTCGTTATCCATGACCAGGCGCACGGCCTCAGAGAGGGGTAGTTTCCAGATTTTAATGTCCTCGGTTTCCTCAAATTCCGTTTCCCCCGCGGTCAGTTCCTCGGCCAGAAAAACAAAGCCTTCTTCATCAGTGACGGAATTAGAAGTGTGCAAACGGGCAATCATGGTCCACTCCTCAGCGGTAAAGCCGGTCTCTTCCTTCAGTTCCCGTTTGGCAGATTCCAGCACGTTCAGCTCCACCGGTCCGCCGCCCATTGGGATCTCCCAGGAATACTCTTTTAAGGGGTAGCGGTACTGTCCCACCAGCCAGGTATTTCCCTCCTGGTCTATGGGCACAATACCAATGGCCTTGTTTTTCATGGACACAATACCATAGATGCCCTGCCCGCCACCGGGGTTGATCACCTGTTCTTCGCGCACGCTGATCCAGGGGTTGCTGTACACCGGTTTTGAGTCTAGGCTGGTCCAGGGGTTTTCTGTGGAGTGTTCTGGTTTCACGTGGGTAGGGGCTATCAGGAAATGGATGAGGTGCTATTTCTGTTTTGGGCACCTCTTCTGAAAAACAGGCCCAAAACAGACGAGAGGCATTATTCTACTGACTATTGGTCTACTTGGATTAGGATTTTTGTAAAGAAGGTTCTCTCCTTAGTTTGTGTTTTGTATTCTTGCCTGAGGAACGCTTAAAGCTCCCAGAACATTAATCCAATCCATACGGTTAGCCTTTAAGTTGGAAAAGAAGTCATTTATGTCTTTGCCGTACCCCCGTTTGCTAATGGCAAAAAGCAGTACTCCTTTCTTTCCGTCCTTATCAATAAATGGAGTGTATCTATAACCACTCCACTCCACCACAGAAAGGGCGTCCTTGGAACCGGCACTTAACATGAAGTCTAAAATAATTTCTTCAGAGCCATCCCTATCAAAAACCTGGTACTGTGCCACCGCATCCTTCTTCTTTCTTTCCTCCAGCAACATAACTTGTGCCCTTACAGCATCTAAGGTTGTCAAGTTTCCAGTAACCACCTCCAATAAAACCATCTGGTTGAATTTTTCTGCGCTTTCCCCAGCCGGAATATACTCTTGTTTAAAATAGGAAGGATTTGGGTTGGAAGACCAAGCCAAATGGAAGGTGGTTTGATTGAAAGAAATAGGGCCTGGAATGTTTAAATAATCAGTCGCTTTAGATTGAGCAAAGGCCGTAGGACCAGTGAGGGCAAATAAAGCCAGAAGGACCAGAATTAAGGGTCTCATAATAAAAGAGGAATTTATAACCTGAATTTGAAATTTACACCCCGGCCTGCGCCTTAACACATTCTGCGGCCTGTTGGTAGACAGCCTCATAAAGGGGCACAATCCGATTAATTTCAAATTCCTTGGCGCGGGCCAGCGCATTGGCTTTGAAGGTGGGTAGCTGGTCATCCTGAAGCACGAAGAGCGTGTTCTTGACCATGTCTTTCACATCGCCCACGTTGCTTACGAAACCAGTCACGCCGTCCACGTTCAGCTCGGGCAGGCCGCCGGCGTTAGAGGAAATAACGGGCACCTCGCAGGCCATGGCCTCCAGGGCGGCCAGCCCGAAACTCTCTTTCTCAGAGGGCATCAAAAAGACATCAGCAATGGAAAGGAGTTCTTCCACGGCTTCCAGCTTGCCCAGGAACCGCACATCGGCGCTCACGCCCAGCTTGCGGCACAGGTTCTCCATCTTGGGGCGCTCGGGACCGTCGCCTACCAGAATAAGTTTGGAGGGAATCTGCTCGCGCACCTTGGAGAAAATCTTGATCACGTCGCCAATCCGTTTCACGCCCCTAAAGTTAGAAGTGTGCACCAGCAGTTTCTCGCCCTGCGGCGCGATGGCCGATTTGAAGTGCTCCTTGCGCTGTTTCTGGAACCGCTCCAGATTGATGAAGTTGGGGATCACCACAATGTCTTTCTCAATGGAGAAGTACTCATACGTCTCGCGGCGCAGGTCCTCAGAGACAGAGGTGACCGCGTCTGACTGGTTGATACTGAAGGTGACCACCGGCTCATAGGAGGCGTCTTTGCCTACCAGGGTGATGTCTGTGCCGTGCAGGGTGGTGATGACCGGTATCTGGATGCCTTTGGTGCGCAGAATCTGCTTGGCCATGTACGCTGCCGAGGCGTGCGGGATGGCGTAGTGCACGTGCAGCACGTCTAAATGCTCAAACTGCACAATATCTACCATCTTGCTGGCCAGGGCCAGTTCATAGGGCGGGTACTGAAAAAGCGGGTAGTTAGGGATGTTGACCTCGTGGTAGAAAAGGTTCTCATTGAAAGAATCCAGGCGGGCGGGCTGACTGTAGGTGATAAAATGCACCTTGTGGCCCTTGTCAGCCAAGGCTTTGCCTAATTCAGTGGCTACCACTCCGCTACCGCCAAAAGTGGGGTAGCACACGATTCCAATCTTCATACGCGTTTGGGTTTACCTGGCGAAGTTACGGTTTCAATTCTAACGATTGGTACACCACATCATGAATGCGGGTCCTGATGTTGTACTTGAGCAGCTTATCATTCTCTGCATCAGGGTATACGCGGTTGGAGAGGAAGATGTAAATAATGTTGTTGTCTGGGTCAAGCCAGGTGCCCGTGCCCGTGAAACCGGTATGGCCAAAGGTACTCATGGGGGCCAGTTCTGAGGTAGGGCCGTTGCCATCTGGGTCTGGTTTGTCCCAGCCCATGCCGCGGCGGCTGTATTGGCTGGCACCTTTAGAGAACTCAGTTACTACCGGGGTTTTGAAGTACTGCTGCCCGCCGTAATTGCCGTTCTGCAGGTCCATCTGCATGAGAATGGCCAGGTCGTTGGCATTGGAGAACAAACCCGCATGGCCTGCGGTGCCGCCCAGCAGAGCCGCGTTGCCGTCATGCACGGTGCCTTGCACGGTCACGTTGGCTTTCAGGTCTGAAGTGGTAGCGGTGGGGGCAATCTGCTCTTTCAGGAATTTGTTAAGCGGGTTGAAGGTAAGGGTAGAGGCCCCCAGCGGCGCGTAGAAGTTCTGTTCCAGGAAGTCGGGGAGGGGTTGGTTCAAAAGGCGCTCGGCCACCCGTTTCATGATGTGTAGGCCCAGGTCTGAATAGCGGTATTCAAACTTGCCGTTGGCCACCCGCTTACCCGTGAGGTCAGATTTTACAATCCAGGTCCAGACAGAATCTTCCAGGCGCTGGTTACTGTAAATGCCGGGCACTACCTCATTGGGGAATTTTTCAGACCGCAGGGTGTCATAATAAATAGGGTTGAGGTTACCGTTCCGCAGCGTCTGTTTCCAGAAAGGGATAAAGGCTACCAGCCCGGCCTGGTGCAGCAGCACGTCGCGCACGGTCAGGCTAGCCTTGTTGGTTCCCCTGAGCTCGGGCAGGTACGTAATCAATTTCTCCTCCAGTTTCAGACGGCCCTGGTCTTTCAGGAACATCACGGCCTGCAGTGTGGCCGCCACTTTGGTGATGGAGGCCAGGTCATAGATGGTTTTCTCTGTGACCGGCTGGCTGCGGTCATAGGTGTAATAGCCGTAGGCTTTCTCCAGCACCACGGTGCCGTCCTTTACCACCAGCACCTGACAGCCCGGGGTAGCTGCGTAGGCAATGGCCTCTAAGGCAATGTTGTCAATCTGCTTGAGAATGGTGGAGTTCATGCCCACGCTCTCGGGCACTGAGTATTTCAAGCGATTTAAAGAAGGCGTAGTGATGCCGTCTCCGGCTTTGAATTTAGGGGAGGCGGTCACAGGTAACCGGCCAATACCAGGCAAAGCACCAAATAGCACCTGCGGAATCACCCGATTCACCACTTCATTGTCTTCATAGCCACACACCAGCCACTGGCTGCTTTCAAAGTTCTTGAGGCTATAGGCATTGCCCATCACTACCACCACCACTTTTTTGGTGGAATCGCGCTGCAGCTCCTTTATAAAGCCCAGGGCGTTGCCCGATAGGTTGAAGTTGTTGCCCGGGTTGTTGTTGAGGTTATGTAGCGATACCACCACCACGTCTGACCCCGCCAGGTCCCGCTTTAAGTTGCGGTACACGCTGTCTGGCGCGGCGCGGCTGGTAATGGCGAATTTCTTGAAAGAGGTGTATTTGTCCAGGGTTTGGGTGAACATATTATGTGACCCAGCCCCTATAGAAAGAGAGGCAAAAGACGTAGTGTCCAGCATCCGGAAGGGCAGCAGGTTGTTTTTGTTGGCCACTACCGTAACCGCCTGCTCATACAGCTGCTGCTGCAATACCTTGCTTCCGGGGCGGCTCAGGTCACTGGAAAGGTTGGTCAGGTCAATAGGGGTGTATTGGTTCAAGCCGGCCCAGAACTTGGCATGCAGCATCTTGCGCACGCGCAGCTCTATTTCCTGCTCTGTAATCTGGCCCGCGGCAATGGCCAGCTTAATGCTTTGCATGGCCTTGGGCACGTCTTCAGAGAACAGCAGCACGTCATTACCTGCAATCAGCGCCAGAGCGTCTACCTCGCCGGGCTTGTGGTAGCGGGTCACGCCTTTCATGTTGAGGGCATCAGTAAAAACCAGGCCCTCATACTGCATCTTGCCTTTAAGCAGGTCATTGACCAGGTACGGCGAGAGCGTAGCGGCGCGGTTCACAATGGAATCTAGCTTGGGTACGTGCAGGTGGGCCACCATTACGCCCATCACGCCGGCGTCAAAAGAGCGCTTGAAGGGGTAAAGCTCCACCTCGGTGAGGCGGGCCATGTCATGGGAAAGCACGGGTAGGGAGAAGTGGGAGTCTGCATCGGTGTCGCCGTGGCCGGGGAAGTGTTTGGCCACCGCAATAATGCCGTGGTCCTGCAGACCTTTGATGTAAGCAATGCCACGGGCGGTTACCTTTTCTTTGCTTTCGCCAAAGGAGCGGTTGCCAATCACCGGGTTATTAGGGTTGCTGTTCACGTCTACCACCGGCGAGAAGTTCACGTGAATGCCCAGGCGCTTAAGTTTGAGTGCAATCTCGCGGCCCATGAGGTACACATAGCGGTCATCGGGCAAGGCCCCCAGGGTCATCTGCTTGGCGAAGTGCATGCTGCTATCCAGGCGCATGTCCAGGCCCCACTCGGCGTCAATGGCTACCAGTAAAGGTACTTTGGCCAGGCTTTGGTAGCGGTTAGTGAGTTTGGCCTGGCGCACAGGGCCGCCCTGCATGAACATGATACCGCCAATGCCGTACTGGCTCACCAGGTTCTCAATTTCGCGCACGTGGCCTTGCCCGCTGTTTGAGTAGGCCGCCACCATAAAGAGTTGTCCCAGACGCTGCTCAGGCGTAAGGGTTTGATACACACTGTCTACCCAGCGTTGTTCCTGTATGGAAATATTGCCCCGGCCTTTGGGGCCGAACCCCGACAATGCCATCCAGGCGCCCATTACCACCAGAAGCAGTACCAGGCTATATCGATTTAGCATTTCGCAACGCGTAATTAAAATTTGAATAACTGTTTCATAGGCCTAATTTCGCAGAGGAAATAAGCCGGCCGGCAGGGTGGGCCCAGGGTGTTTTACGGGTGTTTTTAGAAAAACGGGCGTAAAACAGGAAAGGCCAAAGTAGTTTCCTCAAAAGCCTCTACCTTGCAGGGCTCGTTTTGGCGGCAGTGGACCCACCGCAGAAAACGGGCACCAAAAGATAGAACTGGCAGAAGGTGAGGGAACTTACCCTACTGTTTAAGCTGGTAATATTACTCAAAATTTTGCTTTTCTGCCTTAAAAAGTTCGGGCCAACCCCCAGTTTGGGCCCATACGGAACGGTAGGGGAGAATAAAAATAATTAACTACGCAGGGAAGATTTATGGCAGATATCATCCGTTTATTACCAGAGTACCTGGCCAACCAGATCGCCGCCGGCGAAGTGGTGCAGCGCCCGGCCTCAGTGGTAAAGGAGTTGTTGGAGAATAGCGTAGATGCGCGCAGCACCAGCGTACAGTTAATCATCAAAGACGCGGGCAAGCAATTAATACAGGTGGTGGACGACGGCCAGGGCATGACCCCCACCGACGCCCGCATGTGTTTTGAACGCCACGCCACCTCCAAGATAAAAACCACCGAAGACCTGTTCCGGATCAGGACCATGGGTTTCAGGGGCGAGGCCATGGCCTCTATTGCCGCCGTAGCCCAGGTAGAGATGAAGACCCGCGCCCGCGGTGCCGAGCTGGGTACCTGCCTTACCATTGAAGGCAATGAGGTGCTCAAGCAGGAACCTGAGGCCATGGCCGAGGGCACCATTGTGTGCGTGAAGAACCTGTTTTTTAACGTGCCCGCCCGCCGTAACTTCCTGAAAAGCAACCCCGTGGAGATGCGCCATATTCTGGATGAGTTCCAGCGCGTGGCCCTGGCCAACCCAGAGATTGCCTTTGCCCTATACCAGAACGAGGTGGAGGTGATGAACCTGCCCGCCGGTAAATTGAGCCAGCGCATTGTGAGCATCTTTGGCAAAGAGTATAAAGAGCAGATGGCCGCCTGTGAGGAAACCACGCCGTTTCTGACCGTAAAGGGCTATATAGGCAAGCCTGAGTTTGCCAAAAAGAGCCGCGGCGAGCAGTTCTTCTTCGTGAACAACCGGTTTATCAAAAGCCAGTACCTGAACCACGCCGTGCTTACGGCCTTTGAGGGCCTGTTGCCCAAAGATAGCTTTCCGTTTTACGTCTTGTTTCTGGAAATCGCCCCTGAAACCATAGACATCAATGTGCACCCCACCAAGACCGAGATCAAATTTGAGGACGAAAAAACGGTCTATGCCATTGTGCGCGCGGCTGTGAAGCAGAGCCTGGGCCTGCACAACATTGCCCCGTCTCTGGACTTTGGCGCTGATGTGAACTACATGCCGCTGCAGCCCATGAAATTCCCGGCCTCTATGGACTTTGAGACGGCCCCCGCGCAGGCCCCCAGAACTTCGCCCTCATCGGGCTTGCCCACCACCTTTACCAGCCGCGCCTCAGGCGGAAGCAGTGGCCACCAATATGCGGCTTCGGCCCCGGCCAGGGAAGTAAACAGAACCGCTACCACAGAAGAAACCAGCCTTTTCCCGGAAGAGGAAGAGACCCTGCTAGGCAGTGGCAACCTGACCGGTGGCTCTAAAGCTCTGCAGGTGCACCAGAAATATTTGATGGTGCAGGTGAAATCTGGCTTGATGGTAGTAGACCAGCAGGCCGCTCAGGAACGCATTTTGTATGAAAAATACAGCCAGGCCTTGGGCAAACGCACGGGCGCCTCACAGCAATTGCTGTTCCCGCAGACCCTGCCGCTCTCGCCGGGAGATTTCTCCCTGGTCATGGAGCTGGCCGAGGAGTTCAATGCCCTGGGCTTTGTCTTCAATGACTTCGGGAATAATACGTTGGTGGTGAATGGTATTCCGGCAGATATTCCGCTGCGGGATGAGCGGGAGCTGATTGAAGGGCTGCTGGAACAATATAAAAACAACCTGTCAGCGTTAAAGGTAGACCGGCAGGAGAACCTGGCCCGGGCCATGGCCAAACGCGTGGCCAGCCGGTTCACGGGCCGGTTGAGCGACCAGGAAATGAATGCGCTGGTGGACAGGCTGTTTGGCTGCCAGGTGCCCAATTACACACCCAGCGGCCAAAAGACCCTGGTCATTCTGCAGACCGAGCAGTTGCAGGATCTCTTTCTGCGGGGCTAAGCTGCGGGGACAGCAGGTGAGGAACCAGGTAAATTGCTGGTTTTTAGCCGCGCAGGGTATCAAATATGCCGGTATGCCGTACTCTTGGGAGCAGAACCCTTCTCCCCCGGGCTGGTTATTATATAAATAAGAAGGACGCCATAGTATTCTGTGGGCCAGCCTTTCATTACCCCTTTACCACATTACTACGCTATGCCACCTATCACACCCATGGTGCGAAACCTGCTTATCCTGAACGTACTTATGTACTTTCTGAGCGATAGGCTTTTTCCCACGGATCTGTTTGCCTTACATGATATCCGGTCAGATGCGTTCCGGCCGTTCCAGTTCGTGACCCACATGTTCATGCATGGCAACCTGATGCACCTGTTCAGTAACATGTTTAGTTTGTTCATCTTCGGGCCGTTGCTGGAGCGCCATTGGGGCGAAAAACGCTTTCTGGTCTTTTACCTGGTAACCGGTCTGGGCGCGAGCGTACTGTATTCATTGGTGCGGGGCTATGAGGTAACCACGGTCATGGACGGGGTGGCGGCCTTTATGCAGAATCCAGACCCCATTGATTTCAGGGATCTGGTGCAGAGCGCCGGGGTGAACGTGCGGGGCCTGCAGGACTTCATGATAGGCTTTAACCGCAACCCCACAGATCCTCAGTTTATCATGCAGGCGAAGACCATTGCGTCTAAATTATCTGAGGTGATGGTGAACAGCCCTATGTTGGGCGCCTCTGGGGCGGTGTTTGGGATTCTGATGGCCTTTGGCATGCTGTTCCCCAACACAGAACTCATGTTGCTGTTTTTTCCTATACCTATCAAGGCCAAATATTTCGTATTACTGTACGGTGCGTTTGAGCTTTACTCTGGATTAAACCGGACGCCCGGTGACAACGTGGCGCACTATGCCCACTTAGGCGGAATGCTCTTCGCCTATATCCTGCTTAAGCTCTGGGAGCGGAAACGCACAAACTTCTACTAATCTATGACCAGTATCTTTGACGATATAAAATCTGCGTTCAGCAAGGGGAACAACGCGCTGCACCAACTCATTTTCATAAATGTGGTGGTGTTTGCCGTGCTCATTGTGGTGCGGACCATCATGACCCTGAGCGGTTCTGGGGGCACGTTTTCGTACCTCATGACCTTTCTGCAACTGCCCAGCAACCTGCAGTTGTTTGCCTACCGGCCCTGGACCCTGTTTACCTATTTCTTCACCCATCTGGAGTTTTTCCATATCATCTTTAACCTGCTCAACCTGTACTGGTTTGGCATGCTGATACGGGAATACCTGGGCGATAAGCGCCTGGTGAACCTCTACGTGCTGGGAGGTCTGGCCGGAGGGCTTTTCTACCTGCTTACCTACAACACCATCCCGTACCTGCAGCTGCGCGCCGACCGCTCTTTTATGATGGGGGCCTCTGGCAGCGTGATTTCGGTGATGGTGGCCGCGGCTACCTTATTGCCCAATTACACGTTCAACCTCATTCTGCTGGGTCCTATCCGGATCAAGTATATTGCCGCCGTAATGGTGCTGCTCTCTATTTCCGGAGCCGTGGGGAGCAATGCCGGGGGCAACATCGCCCACTTGGGCGGCGCTATCCTGGGCTTTCTCTACATTCAGCAACTGCAGCGCGGCACAGATTTGGGCCGGCCCGTACAGGCGGTGCTGGGCTTCTTCAGTGGCTTGTTCAAACGCCGGTCTCCCCTTAAGGTGACGTACAAAAACCCAAACAGGCCGTACACCGCCACCCCAAATGCTTCTATGCCGGTGTCTTCCGGTATGGCCGGGCACCCTTCCCAGATGGAGATTGACCAGATTCTGGACAAGATCTCCGTCTCTGGCTATGAAAGCCTGACCAAGGAAGAGAAGCAGAAACTGTTCAAGGCAAGCCAGAAGTAGGGTTTCATTAGTTGTCAGTTACTAGTTGTCAGTTTTTTGAGGGATAGGGATTGGGTGTTTTAGGGCTGTTTTTGGAAAAACGGACTTAAAACGGAAGAGGCTTATTTTCTTTCAATCACTTATTCATAGCGCGCTATATCAACCTTTTCCTGATCCTACTCTTACTCTTACCTACTATTTTGTCATCCTGAAAGGATCTCGGTAGCGAACGGTAATGGCTTTGAAGGACTGCTACTACCGTTCGCCCACAAGATCCTTCCAGGATGACAAAGGGGGAAGTGCATTTCAGAAGGAGCCAGAGACAGTTTTAGGGCGGATAAGAGTTAAAATTTAGGACGAGTTGGAGTACAACGAGAAGAGAAGAGACAGTCAACCAATACAGAAAAACAAGAAGGCCTCGCTGGTTTACCAGCGAGGCCTTCTTGTTTCTGAGTAGCCGCTATCACTTGTTTGGGCCTGTTTTTACAAAAACGGGCTTAAAACGGAGGGTTAGTTTTTGCTGCTCTGGATCATATCGCCTATGGCGCCGATGTTGCCCAACGTTTCTACTGCCGCAGTAGGCAGGAAAATCTTATTGGCTGGGCCCATGGCAATTTTCTCAAGGGCCTCAAAGGATTTGTAGGTGAGTACGCGGTCATCTAATCCGGCTTCCATTAATAATTTGATTCGGGTTTTCTCTGCTTCGGCCACGTCAATTATAGATTTGGCTTGGCCTAAGGCGTGGAGTTCCGCTGAGGCACGCTCGCCTTCGGCACGGAGCACCTTGCTGGTTTTGTCACCCTCGGCCCGAAGAATCATGTCCTGCTTGGCGGCTTCGGCTTCCAGGATAGTGGCGCGGCGGTTACGTTCGGCTTTCATCTGCTTGTCCATGGCTTCCTGAATGTCTACCGGGGGTTTGATGTCAATGACCTCCACGCGCTCAATGCGCACGCCCCATTTCTCGGTGGCCTCGTCCAGGGCAGTCCTGATTTCCGCAGAGATCCGCTCGCGGCCCGAGAGGGTCTCGTCCAGTTCCAGGTTACCAATAATCTGCCGCATGGTGGCGGTGGTGATGTTTCGCACGCCCAGCACGTAGTCAAAAATGCCGTAAGTAGCCTGCTCGGGCCCAACTACCTGATAGAACACAATGGTGTCAATGAGCACCTGCACGTTGTCACGGGTAATCACCGACTGAGGGGGCACGTTGGTCTGCTGAATGCGCAAATCATGGTAAACCCGCACGCGGTCTACAATAGGGATAAACAGGTTCAGGCCCGGGTGCATGATGCGCTGGAACTTACCCAGCCGCTCTACCACAGCCACCTTCTGTTGCTGGATAATTCTAATGGAGAGCGCCATGAGCACGATGACGGAGGCAAGGATGATAAGGGAAGTAGTCATCTGAGTGAATATTTATATAAATTCTAAACGATTAGAAAAGTGTAATATCGGATATTAATCCATCTTTAATATGAATATAAAATAAAAAACCTATTTTGTATTTTCCATTCGGTGTAGGGTTTTTGTTAGTATATACAGGGTTTCCTATTGAAACTGTATTATATATACCTTCTGTTTCTATCTCTATTATTCCTTTACTAGTGGTATATTTTTCAACTTTTACTTTAGGAGCAATTTTGTTATGGTTATTTAATTCAAGGTTAATGGAGTTTATAATAAAACTTCCTGTATTTGAATCTAAATATTTTAATTTAAGAAAATTAGTTATTTTTTCAAAAGAGTTAATTTCACCTTCATAACTGTTCTCATTTATCATAAATGCGTATTCTTCTTTTCCATCAACTTTAAGGGCTAAAACGTTTTCATCAAAGAACCCATGTCTGAAAAGATAACTATCTTGATCACGATCAATTAGAATAGAATTATTGCCTAAATATTCCCAAGTAGCTTTTTCTACTTTTCCATTTTGAGAAATAATTAGTTGACCGTTTTTTCTAAAGATATATACATTCTTAGCTAAGTCTATTTCATCAATTATTACCCAGTGTTTGTCTGTAAGTAAAGTTAGATTATCTAAATTATGAGAATATCTTTTTAGCTTAGGAATTAAGTCAGATATAAAAGTTTTCATGTAATTAATTATGGTTGATTATAATATTGGATAGAAGACGCTTTTAAATATTAGCTTAGCTTGTTGGTAATTTAAATTATAATGTATAGCTGTAATAAATTATAAAAACATAAGCCTACTTAATAGGAACTACTTTCAGGACCGTGCTGCTTTGGCTGACTACCAGAACCCGTTGGCCCGGGGCCAGGTCCTCATGGGCACTGGCCGACCAGATCTCGGTGCCTACGCGCACAATACCCAAGCGGGTAGGGGAGATGGCCTCCAGTACTTCGCCTTCTTTGTTGGTGAGTTGGTGGGCAGGGTCTGCGTAGCCGCGGGCTTGCCGGAGGCGGGTGGTGAGTGGTTTGGTGAGTAGGATCAATAGCAGACCAGTCACACTGGCGGCGGCCGGCGGCAGCCAATGCAGATCAGGGAAAAGATAGGCCAACACTGCCGCCACCATGGCCGCTACGCCCAGCCACAGTAGGTAAAAGGTGCCGGTTACCATTTCCGCTACCAATAACAGAATACCGGCTATAAGCCAGAGCCACCAGAGATCTATTGCCATGCCCTTAGTTGGTTATGGTATCAAGGTAAGATTTTTTGCGGGGAAAGCAAGCAGAAGTGGCAGCTTGGTGCGTTTTAAGGCCGTTTTTCCAAAAAACAAGCCCAAAACGTCAAGGTCCAGGAAAGAGGTTAGAATAGTGACTGCTTCCCTTATTTTAGTACATTAGATTCTTCATTTTTTCGACACTCAACCTATATGCAAAAATTCTACCTCTTAGTAGCTACCCTGGCCTGGCTAACCTTTTCGGGCCTGGATGCCAAGGCCCAAAGAACCCTGGTACACTGCGGCTTCCTCATTGACGGGCTCAAAGAAAAGGCCCAACCAGAGATGACCGTGGTGATAGAAGGCAACCAGATTGTGGCCGTGGAGAAAGGCTATACCGCTCCGGCCGCGGGCACTAAGGTCATCGACCTGAAGAACCAGACGGTGATGCCCGGTTTTATGGACATGCACGTGCACTTTGAAAGCGAGACCAGCCCCACGGCGTACGCCGAAGCTATTTCTTTAAACCAGGGCACCATCGCCTTCCGGTCGGTGAACTACGCGGAGAGGACTCTTTTAGCCGGGTTTACCACGGTGCGGGACCTGGGTGGAAGCGGCATTAACGTGCAGTTGCGCAATGCCATCAACCAAGGCCTGGTGAAAGGACCGCGTATGTTGGTGGTAGGCAAGGCTATTTCGGCTACCGGCGGGCACATGGACCCCACCAATAACTACCGAGCAGATTTGCAAGGAGACCCGGGGCCGGCCCAGGGCGTGGCCAATGGGCCAGATGAGGCCCGCAAGGCAGTGCGTTACCAATACAAGAACGGCGCTGATTTGATCAAGATTGCTTCTACGGGCGGGGTGCTGAGCGTAGCGAAAGACGGCTCGGCCCCGCAGTTCACTGAAGAAGAAATAAGAGCCATTGTAGAAACCGCCCGTGATTTGGGCCTGAAAGTAGCGGTGCACGCCCACGGCGCCGAAGGCATGAAACGGGCCGTACGGGCCGGAGTGACCTCTGTGGAGCACGGCACGCTCATGGATGAGGAAACTATGAAGCTCATGAAAAAGAATAGCACTTGGTACGTTCCCACCCTCACAGCCGGCAAATCCGTGGCTGACTCGGCTAAGATCAAAGGCTATTACCCCGCGTTGGTGACGCCCAAAGCCCTGGCCATTGGGCCGCAGTTGCAGGGTACGTTTGCCAAAGCTTACAAAGCCGGGGTGAAAATCGCCTTCGGGACTGATGCCGGGGTGTTCATGCATGGCAAAAACGCGAAGGAGTTTGAATATATGGTAGAAGCCGGCATGCCACCCATTGAAGCCATCAAAGCTGCCACCGTCAGCGCCGCCGAGTTAATAGGCTTATCAGATAAGCTGGGCACCGTGGAGAAGGGGAAATTAGCGGACTTGGTAGCTGTAACTGGGGACCCGTTGAAAGATATCAAGCTGTTGCAGCAGGTTACCTTTGTGATGAAGGACGGCGTGGTGTATAAGCAGTAGGCGTTTTAAGCCTGTTTTCTGAAAAACGGGCCTAAAACAGGAGAGCCCGGCCAAATGGCCGGGCTCTCCTGTTAATTAGATATTTTAAAGCTTAGGCGTTGGCAGGCATGTTGTCTAACACGTCCATTACTTCACGCACGGCTTTCTCAGAGGCTTTCAAAAGAGCCATTTCGTCTTCGTTCAATTGAAGCTCAATTACGCGCTCTACGCCGTTTTTGCCTAACACTACTGGTACACCCAGGTATGTGCCAGTGATGCCATACTCGCCTTCCAGTTTGATACAAACCGGGAACACCCGTTTCTGGTCACGCACAATGGCTTCTACCATTTGGGCAGCGGCAGAACCTGGAGCATACCAGGCTGAGGTACCCATCAGTTTCACCAGTTCACCACCACCGTTTTTGGTGCGGTCTACAATGGCGTCCAGTTTAGCAGGGTCAATCAGTTCAGTTACCGGAATACCACCCACGGTAGTGTAGCGAGGAAGCGGAACCATAGTATCACCGTGGCCACCCATCAATACCGCCTGAATGTCTTTAGGAGACACGTTCAGTTCTTCGGCTAAGAAGGCGCGGTAACGGGCGGTGTCCAGGATACCGGCCATACCCATTACTTTGGTGCGGGGCAGTTTAGAAGTGAGGTGCGCGGCGTAGGTCATCACATCCAGTGGGTTGGAAACCACAATGATGATGGCCTCCGGCGAGTGCTTGATCACGTTCTCAGTCACGGAACGCACGATGCCGGCGTTGGTGCTGATCAAATCATCGCGGGTCATGCCGGGTTTGCGGGGCAAACCTGAAGTAATCACCACTACATCTGAATTGGCGGTACGGCTATAGTCGTTGGTCACCCCCACGGTGCGGGTGTCATACAGGTTAATGGGGGATTTCTGCCAGATATCCAGCGCCTTGCCTTCAGCAAAACCCTCTTTGATATCTACTAACACTACTTCATTGGCGATTTCGCGGTAAGCCAACACGTCGGCACAGGTGGCCCCTACGTTTCCGGCTCCAACAACGGTTACTTTCATTATATGTTTGCGTTTGGTTAGACTATATAAAAACTACGCGGCGAAATTAGGTAAAAGTGCGGGAGGGTGAAAAGGAAATCGGTTTTAATTGCTGGTTGCTCAAATTGTTAATTGTTCATATTGTTGACTGTTCCCTTATTCTCAAACCACGGATAATTATTGAACAACAATCAGCAATTAACAATAAGCAATTAACCATCAACAATTAAACCCGGCTCACCGTGATCTCCAGCACCTGCTGCGTATTTTCCGAAATCTTAAAGCGGTTATCTAACTGCTGGCCAATGACCCAGGTCAAGGAAGCGTCTGAGACCAGCACCCACACGTCTGGCTTTAGGTTGGCGGGTATTTTCTTGTCTATGAGCAGGTCGCTCACTTTCTTTTTGCCGTTCATGCCCAGCGGGATAAACCAGTCGCCTTGTTTCCAGGGCCTAAGCTTGAGCGGAAATTTCACCAGATCTGCGTCCAGGGCGGCCACGTCTTTGGAGCGGGGCACCTTGTAACCTTCGGCGGGTTTCCGGGCTATTTTTGCCAAATAAGGCCCAAACTGGATTTCAGTGGTGTCTTCGGGCACAGACAGGCTGCCAAATTTCTCCAGGGCCTTGGGCGTAATCACCAGTTCCTCGCGGTCTTTTACCAATACGTAGGCCGGCGAGACGAAGGTCTTACCGGAAAGTCCGTCCCAGCCGGCGGCAATCTCCTGGGCCTGGGCGTAGTTGAAATGGAAAGGTTTTAGCAACTCATGCAACAGCACCACCGGCGCGGGGCTTTCCTGCAGCGGGGCAATACGCAGGTAGGTGGCGCCGTTCTCCTGGCGTTGCGTTTTGGCCTTGATTTCCAAAAAAGAGGCTAGAAACACGGCCTCGGCGCCTTGCAGGCGTTCCAGGGTTTGGGTGAAGGTTTCCTCCAGGTTGGGGTTTAGTTGCTTGAGCACGGGAATCACGTCCTGGCGTACCAGGTTGCGGTTGTATTTGGTGTTCTCATTGCTGGAATCTTCACGCCAGGCCAGGCGTTTGGTAACCAGCCAGTCATACAGATCATCTTTGGTGAGGCCTAGCAGCGGACGGATGAGGTGTCCCATTTTAGGAAGAATGCCATGCAGACCCGCCAAGCCGGTGCCGCGCACCAGGTTTAAAAGCACCGTCTCCAAGGCATCACTCTGGTGGTGGGCCGTAGCGATGACGTCATAGCCCAGTTGGGTACGCATCTGCTCAAACCACTCGTAGCGCAGGGTGCGTGCCGCCATCTGGATGGAAATGCCTTCCTGTTCAGCAAAGGCCTGGGTCTGGAACTGTTCACTGTAGAATGGCGCGTCATATTGTTTGGCCAGTTTACGTACAAAGAGTTCATCGGCGTCTGATTCTTCGCCGCGCAGGCCGAAGTTGCAGTGCAGTACGGCAAAGGAGAATTTGAGGCGGTGCAACAGGTCTGCCAATACTACAGAATCAAGGCCGCCGCTTACGGCAACTAAGATTTTGGTGTCTGGGGTGGCTAACCCGTGGGCAGTTATATAATCTAAGACTTTCTGGCGCATAGGCAAAGGAAGGCATTTGGTGAAACCAAGCATGATAATTGTCTTTTGGGCGGCAAAGGGCCATGGCGCGCATTAGCTGGAACAATGTATGGGCACCAGAACTTGGCCTGGCGAGGCATGAATGGCGGCTAATGAAGCTCTCTCTAACCTTTTTCGCTAACAAAAACGAATGTTAAGCTTGATCTTACTAATTTCGCACGTATTGAAATCATTGATGAAGTTCGCAAAGATAGGGTTAGTATCTCTTTTCTCCGTGTTTTCTGCCCTGCTGTCCTATGGCCAGGACACGCCACCGAAGGGGCAGCCGGTAGAAGTGTCCGCAAATACGTTAGAGGCCGGTACCTATAACGGCGAGGAAGTGCGCCGTTTGCTGGGTAACGTTGTCATGCGCCAGGGTTCCACCACCCTCACCGCCGACTCTGCCTACCAGTACGCCAAGGACCGGAACCGCATGGAGGTGTTCGGGAACGTGCACATTACCCAGGAAAGCATGGATGCCACCAGCGCCACGGCCAGCTATGACGGTACCCGGCGCGTTGCCAACATGCGCGGCGGCGTGACCCTCCGTGACGCCGAGATGACCCTCACCACACCTTCGCTCAACTACAACCTGGACGCCAAACGGGCTTATTACACCGAAGGCGGGAACATAGTAGGGGCAGACTACACCATTCAAAGCCAATTAGGGACCTATGCCTCTGATGTGAAGGTGCTTGGTTTCAAGAAAGGCGTGAAGTACCTGGGTCAGAACGCCGAGGTGGTCAGTGATACCATGGCCTACAACACCGTCAGCAAAGTAGTGGAGTTTTTTGGGCCCACCACCATTAAATCGCCGGACGGGACTTTGTTTGCCAACCGCGGTACTTACAATACGGTTACTAGGGCCTCTAACTTCAGGGGCAATGCCAGCATTAAAACCCCAGACTATATTATTAGGGGCGATGAACTTACCTATGACAAGGGCCGTGAGTTTTACACCGCCTCCCGCAACGTGTCCATGACCTCTATTAAAGACACCACCATTATTACCGGGCAGACGGCCCAATACTGGCGGGCCGGCGGCAGGGCCAAGGTATTTGGGTCGCCGGTCATGAAAAGCATTGTTTCCCGTGACACCATGTACCTGTCGGCAGATACGCTGTACTCGGTAGAGAACACCCGCAACAAGGCCAAAAAAGGGAAACTGTACGCCTATTATGACGTGCGCATCTTCAAATCTGATCTGCAGGGACTTTGTGACTCACTCACTTATGATTTGAACGACTCTGTGATTTACATGAGCCGAAACCCCCGGCTGTGGGCCAGCAAAAACCAGATGACCGCAGACAGCGTGGTGATGCAACTGAAAAACAACAGCCTGCACCAAATGCGCATGTATGGAGATGCTTTTGCCATTTCCAGAGATACCCTGGAGAATTTCAACCAGATAAAAGGCCGCAGCATGATCGCGCATTTTACCAACAGTAAGATCAGCCGCATTGATGTGAATGGCAACGCCGAAAGCCTCTATTTTGCCCTGGACGGGGATACCGCCACGCTGGGCATGAACCGGGCTGTGAGCAGTGACATGCGCATGCTCTTTAAAGACGGTAAAATTCAGTTCATCTCTTTTCTGGAGAACCCTGAGGCCAAGCTGATTCCGCCGCATGAACTGGAGGATCCTGATAAAAAGCTGAGTGGTTTTGAGTGGCGCGGCAAGGAAATACCTACCAAGGCCTCGGTGCTGGCCTGGCGAGGGCCCGCCAAGAAGCGGGTACCGGCCAAAAAGGCGGTTCCGGCCAAGAAACCTGCTCCTGTGAAAAATTCGCCCTTCAAAAAGAAAGCGGCTCCTGAAAAGCCTGTTGCCGCACCCGCCAAAACTGCCCCGGCGCCAGTCATCATTCAAAAAGGGAAAGCCGTGCCGTACCCAGCTAGGAAAATAAATGGGGGTAAATTCAAACGGGGGCAATAAATCGGCCCTTATACTTAGGCTAGCTGTGATTCGTTCTGTTACATATAAAAAAAAACGTTATTTTTGCGTGCTTATGACCAAACGCATTCTTTCCTATTTACCCATTCTGCTCACGGTATTGCTGTTGGGTTCATGCGGGAAATACAATAAAATCCTGAAAAGCGACGACGTAGACAAGAAATACGCCGCTGCGCTTTCTTATTATGAGAAAGAGGAATATGATAAAGCAGGCGCGCTTTTAGAAGACCTCATGCCCCTCTTGAAAGGGCGCAGCGAGTATGAGCGAGCCAATTTTCTTTACGCCTACACCAAATTCTACCAGCACCTGTACCTGGAAAGCTCTTTCCACTTCACTTCTTTCGGGCAGACGTTCCCTAGAAGCCAGTACGCCGAGGAGGCCGCTTTCATGAACGCCCGCTCGCTCACCAATGAGTCACCCAGCTATAACCTGGACCAGCAGAGCACGGCCCAGGCCATGAGCGCCTTGCAGGAGTTTATGCGCCGCTACCCGCAAAGTAAGTACATGGCAGAGGCCAACAAGATTTATGATGAGCTTTCTGGCAAAGTAGAGGTAAAAGCCTTCAACAACGCCAAACAGTACTACAAGCTTACCAATTATGACCCCCAGTATTACAAGGCAGCGGTGGTAGCCCTGGAGAATTTCAGGAAAAGCTTTCCGTCTTCTTTGTATAATGAGGAGGCCGCCTTTTTGCGCATAGACGCCCAGTACAACTACGCCAGGGAAAGCATTGAAAGCAAGCAGCAGGAACGCTACCAGGAGGTCGTTTCTTTTTACCAGGGTTTTATAGACACGTACCCTAAAAGCAAGTTCTCACGTAGTGCAGAGCAGATTTATGAAACCACCCTGCAGGAACTGGAGAAACTGAAAAAATTTCAGACGGCTAGGGCTACTACTGCCCCAACCAATCAATAATTTTTGTAACCACCCAATTTTCTAGATATATGGCACAAGTACCAGCATCCATTGTAACGCGCAACGTTTCAAACCTAGCTGAAGAAACCGGAAACGTGTATAAGTCCCTTTCCATCATTTCTAAGCGTGCAAACCAGATTGCGGTGAAAGTAAAAGAGGAGTTGAACTCTAAACTGGCCGAGTTTGCCACCACCGTAGACAACCTGGAAGAAGTGTTTGAGAACCGTGAGCAGATTGAGATCTCCAAATACTATGAGCGTATGCCTAAGCCTACCAACATGGCTATTGAGGAGTTCATTGAAGGCAAAGTTTATTTCCGCAGCGCCGATGATGAAGCGGAAACCTCATCTGCGTTTTAGTTAAGCGCCTTCTGAATGCTTCGGCATAAGAAAATAATCCTGGGGGTGTGCGGGAGCATTGCGGCTTATAAAGCAGCTTTGTTGGTACGCCTCCTTATAAAAGCAGAAGCAGAAGTGCAGGTAATCCTGACCACTTCTGCTTCTGCTTTTATAACCCCTGTCACGCTGGCCACGCTTTCAAAGAATCCGGTGTTAAGTGATTTTGTGCGGTCAGATGCCTCTGGCCTCTGGCACAACCATGTGGAACTGGGCCTCTGGGCCGATGCCCTGGTCATTGCCCCGGCCAGCGCGAACACGGTAGGCAAGATGGCCCGCGGCCTCTGTGATAATTTATTGACGGCTACCTACCTCTCGGCCCGGTGCCCGGTCTTTGTGGCCCCGGCCATGGACCTGGACATGTACCAGCACCCAGCGGTGCAAGAGAATTTCAGGCTGCTGCAAAGCTATGGCAACCATCTTATTGAAGCCGGCCACGGTGAACTAGCCAGTGGCCTGGTAGGGCAGGGGCGCCTAGCCGAACCCGAAGAGATCATGCAGGTATTAGAAGAACATTTTACGCCCCGTGTCTTTGTTTAGCGGCAAGAAAGTACTCCTCACCGCCGGGCCCACATATGAGCCCCTGGACCCGGTCCGGTTCATTGGTAACCACTCCACCGGTAAGATGGGGTTCGCCCTTGCCCGCGCCTTCGCCGAGCAGGGCGCCCAAGTATATCTGGTAGTAGGCCCCACCTCCCTCACGCTGGAACACCCGCTGTTGGAGGTGATACCCGTCATGACCGCCCAGGAGATGTTTGCCGCCTGCCAAGCCAAGGCTGCCCAGGCGGATGTCTGGGTATTTGCAGCCGCAGTGGCAGATTACCGGCCGAAGGAAATGGCCTCTTCCAAAATAAAAAAAAACGAGGATACCTTTACCATTGAACTGGTAAAGAACGTTGATATAGCGGCTACCTTAGGCCAGCAGAAACGGACAGACCAGTTTTCGGTGGGTTTCGCCCTTGAAACCGACCAGGAACTGGAGAACGCCCGCGGTAAGCTTCTTAAAAAGAACCTGAACATGGTGGTGCTCAATTCGTTGCGTACGCCCGGGGCCGGTTTCAAGCATGATACCAACAAAATCACCATTGTGAAACCAAACACGGTGGAGGAATATGCGCTGAAGTCTAAGGAAGAGGTAGCCCTGGATATTCTTGAATCTATAAAAACCGAGTGGGCATGTCTGCAAAAAAAATAGGGTGGGTACTGCTGGGTCTTCTGTTCCCGCTTTGTTCCATGGCGCAGGAGCTGCGCTGCGAGGTCATTGTGAACAGTGACCAGATTCAGGCCACTGACCGGCAGGTGTTCCAGCAGATGCAGAACGCCATCTCTGAGGTCATGAACAATACCCGCTGGACCAGTGACGTGTACCAGAACGAAGAGCGCATCCGCTGCAAGTTATTTATCACGCTGCGGGCCATGCCCCAGGTGGGCGTATTTGAGGCCAACACCCAAGTCATCTCCAGCCGGCCCACGTATGGCACCGGCTATGAAACCACAGTGCTGTCTTTTGTAGATACTAAATTCGAGTTTGATTATACCCAGGCGCAGCCGCTGCAGTACGCGCCCAACACCTTCACCACCAACCTTACCGCCATTCTGTCTTTCTACGCCTACACCATCATTGGTATGGACAATGACAGCTTCTCGCGCATGGGTGGGGCCAATGCGCTGGCCGAGGCCCGCAACATCCTAAACCTCGTGACTTCTTCTGGGGGAGCGGGAGGCGGTGGCTGGAGTGCCACGGCAGATACCCGTAACCGCTACTGGCTTATCAATAACCTGGTAGACCCGCAGTTTGAACCATACCGCGCAGCCCTGTACCTGTACCACCGCCAAGGCCTTGATTTAATGGCCCGTGACCCAGAGAAAGGTCGCCAAAACATTTTGGAAGCCCTGCGCAACATTCAGCAGGTAGCCCGGCTACGGCCAGGGGCTGCCGTTCTCCGGTCCTTTTTTGAGGCTAAATCAGCGGAACTGAGCAATGCGTTCACCACGGCCACGCCGGCCCAGAAGCAACAGGCCTATGAACTGCTTAGTCAGGTAGACCCAACTAACCGCGCCCGCTACGAAACCTTGCTGCAGCGGTAGTTTCTGTTTTAAGCCCGTTTTTAGGAAAACACCCTCAAAACGCCATGGGGAAAAGACAAATCCGCATCTTCCGTTCCAGTCTTGAGCAAGACCTCCCTCCTCGGGTTGGCAAACCCGTGCAGGTAATCACTACTCAGGGCAGGGTCTTTTCTGGAATCTTAGAAGCTTGCTTGCATAACACGTTGGCGATACGGGATGGTAGACGTTTTCTGCACCATTTACCCTTTGGGCACGTAGAGGAAGTGGTGCTAGACCTGGAGGCCGCGCAGTAAGCCTGGTCCAGATAAATAGAGATTTTTTTGGCTATGTTTATTAGTGATGAAACTAAATAAATTAGCATCTTTGTCTATTAGAAGCATCCGCACCACGTACAAACAAACCCGCCCATCTACCTCATGCTTGTAGAGCTTAAGATAAAGAATTACGCCCTTATTGAGCAGCTGGAACTGCAGCCCTCCCCGTTGTTGAACATTATCACTGGTGAAACCGGAGCCGGTAAATCCATTATGCTGGGCGCCATTGGGCTGCTGCTGGGCAACCGGGCCGACTCAAAACTGCTGTTCAACCAGGACCAGAAATGCGTGATTGAAGGCGCCTTCAACGTGTCTGAGTACCACCTGGAACGCTTTTTTGAGGAAGAAGACCTGGACTTTGAACCGGTCAGCCTGCTGCGCCGGGAGATCAGCCCGACTGGCAAGTCGCGCGCGTTTGTGAATGACACACCCGTGACCCTGGAAACCCTGCGCCGCATAGGGGACCAACTCATGGACATCCACTCGCAGCATGACACCCTGTTGTTGGGTGACCCGGTGTACCAACTCAACATCCTGGACTTGTACGCCCAGAACGAAGGGCTGCGTGCCCAATACGGTTCGGCATACCGCACCTACCGAAAACTGGAGAAGGAGTTCAAAGACCTGGAAGGCCAGTTGGCCCAGTCACAGAAAGAACTGGATTACAATACCTACCTGCTCAATGAATTGTCTGAGGCCAACCTACAGGCCGAGGAACAGGAAAGCCACGAGGTAGAGCTCAAGCAACTGGAGCACGCCGAGGAGATCAAGCTGAAGCTGAGCCAGGCCCTGCAATACATTTCAGAAAGTGAGTACAACGCTGCCGGAGCCATGAAAGACGCCAGCCATCTGGTGGGCCAGGTAACCGAGTACGGCGAGACTTTCCAGTCCCTGAAAGAGCGCCTGGACAGCTGCCTGATTGAACTCAATGACATTGCCGGGGAGCTGGAAGACGCCGAACGCAAAACCGAGGCAGACCCCCAGCGCGCCGAACAATTACAAGAACGGCTGGACCTTATCTATACCCTTCAGCGCAAGCACCAGGTACGTACCGTAGAAGAATTGCTGGCCCTGCAGGCCGAACTGGAAGTGAAAGTTAGTAGCGTCCATAACCTGGATGCCGCCATTGAGAAAACCAAGGTAGCCCTGGCTGCTGCCCTGCAAGAAGTAGAGGCCCAAGCCCAGAAACTCTCTGAAAGCCGCACCAGCGTTTTTGGCACGTTCCAGGACGAGCTGCACCGTCTACTTTCTGAGCTAGGCATGCCTAATGCCAGGGTAGTAGTGGAGCACAAAGTATCGGCGCCAGCTGCTACAGGTATTGATGTGGTCAACATCTTGTTCAGCGCCAACAAAGGGGCTGCGCCACAAACCTTAAGTAAGGCTGCCTCGGGTGGGGAATTCTCGCGCCTGATGTTATGCGTAAAGTACCTGCTCGCCGACAAAACCGCATTGCCTACCATTATCTTTGACGAGATTGACACCGGTATCTCCGGGGAGATTGCCGTGAAGGTAGGTAAGATGATGCAGCAGATGTCACAGAAGCACCAGTTGATCTGTATCTCGCACTTACCGCAAATGGCGGCCCAGGGTGATACCCATTACTTTGTCTACAAAGAAGACCGCGCCGAACGTACCGTCAGCCGCATCAGGCAGTTGAGCCACGACGAACGCGTGGTGGAAATTGCCCAGATGATTGCCGGTGCCAACCCTTCTGAAAATGCCTACCAAAGCGCCAAAGAGTTACTGGCCCTGAGTGCTTAGAAGGCAATTGCGTTTTGAGCCTGTTTTTCCAAAAGTGAGGTTAAAACAAGTGAGAACGTAAACTTCTCATGTCAGGGAAATGATCAGGGTGGTTGTAGCTGTAATGCCTGTCCACTTTTTGTAGATCATAGTGTTGTGGTTGCCGCTTGTTCTGGTCGAGCAATACCGGTTGTTGATGATAACACTCACAAAGCCGCTTTTGCAAGCGATCATGCTACCCTGAAGCTAAATTGCATAATGTATTTATTGTGCACCTCCCTAAAACAGAAAGCCCTCTGCTGGACTGCAGAGGGCTTTCTGTTTTAGGCCTGTTTTTACAAAATCAGGCCTAAAACAAGATTGGGTTGGTGTGTAGATCTTACCGTTCCAACTTGAAATCAGGGTCAACGGTAGGGCGTTGCGGGGTGTTGGAAATGGCCCAGCCAGTGGCGTACATCCAGCGGGTCATCTTGGCCAGTTTGGTGATGTCTATGTATTGGGCCTCATCTCGGGGGGTGTGGTAATCTGGGTGCAGGAGGGTTGTGAAGAAGATAGCCGGAATGCCTGCGCGCGCATAAGGCAGATGATCACTCCTGAAATACCAGCCTTCGGGGTGCCCTTGTTCGTCCCAGGAGGTGTCCAGCTTGAATTTGGTGAAGTTCTGGTTTGCTTGCAGGGCCATGTCTACCAAAGCGGCGGAGTTGCGGTGGGGCTTGATGGAACCCAACAGCGCGGCAGAGTCTGGCGCGTTGCGGCCAATCATATCACCGTTGAGCACGGCCACTATAGCCTCTTTCTTAACCGTAGGGTGTTCAGCGTACCAGCGGGAGCCTAGCAGTCCGCGTTCCTCGGCGCCGTGCCAGACAAAAAGGGCAGAGCGCTGTCCAGGGTTCTGTTTCCAGGCGCGGGCAATGGCCAACATGGCCACGCTTACGGTTCCGTTGTCATCAGCGCCATTCCAGATGGAGTCTCCCTTGATGGGGGTACCCACGCCGTCATGGTCATGGTGCCCGCTAAAGAGCACATATTCGTTTTTCAGAGCAGGATCAGCACCGGGCGCCCGGGCCACCACGTTTGCGGATGGATAAATATAGCTGTCTACCTTGATCTGGATTTTAGCTGCCGAGGAAGATTTGCGCAGATTGTCTGCCATAGATTGGCCGCCTACCGTAGGTAGCACAATTAAGGTTGGAACTGCTCTGGAATTGGTTTGGGCGGTGGTGGAAGGGCCTTCCAATTGGTAGCTTCCTTCTTCAAACCCATGCCCGGCAAATGCCAGATTGGCCTGCGTAGTGGAATCTGCGAGGAGAACAATGGCGGCCGCGCCGGCTCTGGTTAAGGTCATGCCCTGCTGCCGCACCGCCGATAAGATATACCGGTAGCCCCAAAGGCTCATGCCGAGAGCCGGAAGGGTGGAAGGAGGCAGCATCCGCATGACCACAATCTTACCCCGCACGCTCTGTTTGGTGGTATCTGCATAAGTGTTGAGGAAGACAGGCGTTCCTTCCACCTGACCTTCTACCGGCGCAGTCACCCATGCTTCTTTGTTTAGCTGCAAGTTACGGTTATTAAGTGTGATCTGGCTAAGGGGCGAGACCTGCATCCTGCGCATGGGAAAGAACTGAAAATAAGTACCATCATCGCCGGCGGGTAGGAGACCGGCTTCGCGGGCGCGTTCGGCCATCCAGGCGGCGGCACGTAGTTCCTCGGTCTCACCGGCCCGGCGGCCGCGCAGGCTGTCGCTGGCCAAGGAGAACAGGTCACGCCGCAAGTCATCCTCTTTGATCAGGGAAAAGGCCGGTGGGTTGGTGGCTGAGGCTGGGGTGCTCAGCTTGGAGGTGGCGGCTGGTTTGCTGCAACTTCCCAGGGCCAGCAAAGAAAGTGCCCCCAAGGCGGCAAAAGTCCAGGCTCTTTTAAAAAGAGAATAGTAAGGTTGGGTCATAGGTGGTTGGTAGATAATTCCTAGAAAAGTAAGTTAGCCAGGTTAATACGGTGCTTTGATCTTAAAAAGCAGGCCCTGAAGGGAATATCAAGATAGGGCATAACCCGGGGATACGCCCAAGATTACTCCTCTTCCCGGTTCACGCTGTTGATATCAAAGGCAGGCACGCACACTGACCAGTACTCACATTCCTCGTCAAAGGGGTTGGAGTACTGAATGCGGGCCCCAGCCTTGATCAGGAGGGTTTGGCCTGCGGTTAATATTACTGTTTCCCCATCTATCTCAATCTGTTTTCGGCCCCTTAATACAATAGTGACTTCATCAAACTCAGGGGTCTGGTGCGGCTCTCCCCATTTAGGAGGAGCTACCATGTGCGCCACGCTAAAAGCGCTGGTGTGGGTGCTGGCCAGGCCAAAATGTTCTTCAATTAATTTCCCGTCGGTGGTGGGTACCCTGAAAGGGCTTGTCTGCAGGAAGTATTTTTTTTTGCTCATACAGGTTTATTGGTTAGTGCCTTTGGGCGGGCATTCGCCTTTGGTATAGGAAATAAGGCCACTGATTTCTGCCAGGCAGGAATTGCTGTAGGTTTTGCCGTCGCAGCCGCATACGGGGTCATAAATCATGATGCAGGCTCTTTCTTTGTCTATTTTGGCGGGGTCTATGCAGGCAACCTGACTGCTGGTTTTGCAACTGAAGGGCAAGGCCGCCATCAGCAGGGCAGATAAAAGAAGGGATTTTTTCATAGTGGTAGTAGTGTGAGGTAGTATTCAAAGATGGTGGGTATACGCAAACCGGCGGGCCGGGCCGCTACCCAAGGCCACGTTTTTTAAGCATATTTTCTAAAACCAGGCAAAACCCTTAACCTAAAGGGGAGGGAAACCGTAAACCGCATGAATATATGTTACAATATATATTTATTGTTTAGCATATTGCCTGAAGAAAAGCGGGGTCCTTACCAGGAACCCTTTCTTTGTGCACCCACCCGTACATTCACCTTTATTCTACAATACTATGAAAAATGACAATTCAAAAGTTCTATTAGCTGCCGCCGCCGGTGCTGCTGCCGGTGTAGTAGTTGGTATCTTAATGGCCCCCAGCAATGGCAAAGACTCGCGTGAGAGCCTGATGAAAATAGCCGGCCAGGTGGCCGAAGGCGTGAACGGCCAAATAGGCGCGTACATTGAGAAATTTGGCGGTCTGGCCAGCCTGTTGGGCGGCACCGAAGGCGATGACGCTTCTACCACCACTTCTGTAGGGGCAGATGCCACTTCAGGAACAACCGCCGATGCCTCTACCGGCAGAAGCTAATACCTATTTTGATAGGCCAGGAAGCGGGTCCGTATTTATAACAAAAACAGACTTGTTTCCGTTAACCCTTTGCGAGAGTCTTGGCAGCCTCTGGTGGGCCTCCTCCGCAGAAATTATTCCTTTAAACAAATAGAACTCATGAAAGACAATAGCGGAAAAATCATTCTGGCTTTATTGGCAGGTGCCAGTGCCGGTGTGGTAGCGGGTATCTTGATGGCCCCAGAAACCGGTGAAGCCACCCGTGGCAGCCTGAAAAAATCAGCCTCTAAATTAGGCCAGGACCTGGAATCTAAATTGCAGGCGGGCATGGAGCAACTTCAGGCCCTTAGCGCCAGCGCAGGTTCCATGTTAGGCAAAAAAGGCGGAAGCGGTGACGCAGATGTGGTAAACACCGGATCTAACACCAAAGCAACCTCTCACCTGGAAAACAACCCCACCGGCGGTAACGTGGAAGCCTCTTCAGGCGGAAACACTGGCGGTGCCGGCAAAGCAGGCAGGGGCGGCGAAGGTTCTTCAGCCGGCGCTTAGTCCCCAGATTCTTGCCTTACTTTGAAACCTTGCCCCGGCAGGGACGTTAAAGTAAGAAAGCATGATTGGTTAAATAGTACTAAGCGAAAAGCGATGAAGTAAACGCTAAGAAATAAACTTGAGGTTAAAACTTAATAATAGAGATCGATTTAGATTTAGTTTTTAAGGGATACATCAAGTTCTTAGTATACAGGCGAAAGCCACATCAAACAGTAGCAACAGAAATTATTTGACCAATACAGAAAAGCCTTCTCTTCATGGGAAGGCTTTTCGATTTTATAGGGTTTTGGGTCTATGCTAAATTCCTCTGGTTCAAGTTTTCAACTTGGACCTAAAAAGGGTGGAAGTTTTCAACTTCAGTGAGGTGTAAGCCTCAAATTAGGTATATCAAACTATGGCGGGGAGCTGGGTGTCTCTGAAAAATTTATTCCTAAGTGAAACTGCTTTGCCATTTGAACCACATCGGACAAGTCGCAACTTGTTCCTACATAATCTGCAAGGCCAACCCCCTCATCCTAACCATCTCCCTCGGGGAGAAGGAATACCGGTATTGCGTTTTGAGGCTGTTTTGCGGAAAACAGGCTTAAAACAGAAAGGCCGCTCTACTAAAAGAGCGGCCTTTCTGTTTTATAAAACCAGTGCACCATAGCACATCAGCACATTAAAAAATTAGCACATTAAGAATTATTCTCTGGCTTCATCTGCGGGAAGAACAGCACATCCTGGATGGAGTGCGAGTTGGTCATGATCATGCTGAGGCGGTCAATACCAATACCTAAACCGGCCGTTGGCGGCATGCCGTACTCCAGGGCGCGCAGGAAGTCCTCGTCCAGGACCATGGCCTCAGTGTCACCGCGCTTGCCTAGTTCCAGTTGCTCCTCAAAGCGGGCGCGCTGGTCAATAGGGTCGTTGAGCTCAGAGAAGGCATTGCAGATTTCTTTACCATTACAGATGGCTTCAAAACGTTCTACCAGACCTTCTTTGGTGCGGTGCTTTTTGGCCAGCGGGCTCATCTCTACGGGGTAATCCGTGATGAAGGTTGGCTGAATCAATTGCGCTTCGCATTTCTCCCCGAAGATCTCGTCAATGATTTTGCCTTTGCCAATGTTCGGGTCTAGCTTAATGCCCAGGCTGCCGGCCGTCTCGCGCAGCTGGGGCTCGTCCATTTCAGAGATGTCAATCTTGGTGAAGTGTTCAATGGCCTCAAACATGGTGAAACGCTTCCAGGGGCGCGCGAAGTTGATCACGTTCTCGCCTACCTGCACTTCAGTGGTGCCATGCAGCGCCAAGGCCACTTTCTCCACCATCTCCTCTACCAAATCCATCATCCAGTAGTAGTCTTTGTAGGCTACGTACAGTTCCACCTGGGTGAACTCCGGGTTGTGGAAACGGCTCATGCCTTCGTTCCGGAAGTCTTTAGAGAACTCGTACACACCGTCAAAGCCACCCACAATCAGACGCTTCAGGTAGAGCTCATTGGCAATACGCAGGTACAAGGTCATGTCCAGGGTGTTGTGGTGTGTCTTGAACGGACGGGCCGCGGCGCCACCGTACAAAGGCTGCAGAATAGGGGTTTCCACCTCCAAGTAGCCACGCTCGTTGAGATACTCGCGCATGGTGTTCACTAGCTTAGTACGCTTGATGAACGCCTCTTTCACATGTGGGTTCACCACTAAATCCACGTAGCGCTGACGATAACGGAGCTCTGGGTCAGAAAACGCATCATACACGTGCTCCACGCCGTTTTCGTCAACCTCGCGCTTTACAATAGGGAGCGGTTTCAACGACTTAGCTAGCAGCACCAGCTCGGTTACGTGTACAGAGGTTTCACCAACCTGGGTCTTGAACACGTAGCCTTTAATACCGATGAAGTCACCAATGTCCAGCATCTTTTTGAACACGGTGTTGTACAGGTCCTTGTTCTCGCCGGGGGCGATGTCATCTCTGGACACGTAGATCTGGATGCGGCCCGAGCTGTCCATGAGTTCGGCAAAGGAGGCCTTGCCCATTACGCGGCGGCTCATGAGGCGGCCCGCCAGGCTAACTTCCTGGTAGTTGTTCTGCTCTGGATCGTAGTTCTCCTTTATATCCTTGGCCTGGGCGGTCACTTCAAAAAGTTCGGAAGGGTAGGGGTTGATGCCCATCTTCTGGAGCTCTTCGCGCTCATGGCGCCGGCGTAGTTCCTGTTCGCTTAAATGCATGGAAACGGTCTTTCAGTTTTCTTAAATCAAAGCGCGAATTTCGGAAATTATTCCCATAGATACAGTGATTGCTTTCTGAAATACCAGGATTGGCTTGCGCAATGAACCCTAATAGCTCCTGCACCTTTCTGAAATTGAAACTAATAATGCCTGAGCCTGCTGTTTTGAGGCCGTTTTTGCGAAAACAGGCCCAAAACAGGAAATAGATTTCTTTTGCTGCTCTTACTGGAAAGGTCTAGCAAACCGTTTGGACGGTAGCGCGTTAGGGTAACCATTCCCCTTTCATACCCTCTCCAAATGGGGCAAGGGTGCTGTTTCTTCTAATCCAAAACAGTATTTACCCGTTAAAGTCAACATTAACCCCCTGCCTATGAAATGTGAATTGAGTTTGATTTTTGAAGAAAATGACGGTACGCTCCGGTGGCTTTTCAATATTTTGATCTATGCCCATCAGATCAGTGACCCAGACATCAGGAAAGGAATTCAGCCTACTTTAAAGGAGTTCCTGCATAAACGTAGTTACCAGGAGGTGCTTCGGCTGGCCGAAACAGATATTTCTGAGGAGGATTTTGTGAAGGATTACCTGAAACAGAACCTGATCAAATTCAACGCCAGCCAGGTGAGAATCAAAGGGCCTAAAATCAAGGCGATGTGTTTCACCATTGAGCAAGCCGGCCACATGCAGCAAGCCGCTGACCCTACCTCCGTTTCCCCTGAAATTATTGCCTTGTTTGAGGGGCATGAATTCAAACTTAACCAAATTAAGCTCAGCGCCGAGGAAGCCTTGAAAGAGGCTGGGGCCAAGGGCGTGAAGATTGAAAGCTTTAGCCATGAGTAACCTTGGTGGTAAGCCAAAGCTTATAGCATGACTATTATATAAATGCGTTTTAAGCCTGTTTTCTTAAAAACAGGCTTAAAACAAAAAGAGCCTCCAGTAGAGGCTCTTTTTGTATATATGTAGTAAGGTTAAGCTGCCGCGGATAGGTGCATGGACGTGGTTCCTGTTTCAAAGTTGGGCTCTACCTGTTGGTGCAGGCGGGCTTCCACAAAACTATGCTGCAGGTGCTCAGGCAGTTCAGCGACTAACTTCTGGTATTTCTCCAGGCCCAGGGCCTGCGCCACGTAGGTTTCATGAATACCATTGAGGTAGCTCACAATGGCCAGCAAGGACTCATGGAACAGCCTGAAATCAATGTCAGCTTCTACAAAGCGGTCAATCTCTTTCTGTGACGAAGAAATGCGCAGGCGGCTGAGCAAGTCAAACAGGGTGGTATACCCCATGCGCCAGGTAATCTGCTGCCAGTGCTGCGCCGACCATTTATCCAGCACCTGACCCGTCTTACTGCTTTTGATGGCCGTGGAAGGGTTGCTCTGTACCTGTTGCCTAATGGTGTTGGCCGTAAGTTTACGCGTGGTACGCAGAAACTGACCAATTTGAGCCTGCGCCTCAATCTCCTTGCCGGCAATCTGCAGGCTGGCCTTATACCCCGCCAATGGCAACCTATGAATGCTAAAGTCATTGTACGCCCCTGCGGCATAGAAGCCAATAGACCTAGGGTAGGCGTTTTTTACCACCAGTCTGCCAGCCTCCCTTCTGATGGCCGCCTCATGGCTGGTCTTAATGCCCAGGGTATAGAGAAACGCCTGCAGTCCCGCAAAAATGGAATAGTAGGCCTGCGGGAATGTCCAGTGCAGCGCATTACGCAAATACATTTCATCGCCTAGTTCGGCGGTGGCGCGCAAGGCATATTCTGTGCTCCAGCAGTTATGCAGAATCTTAGAAAGGGCCTGTGTCTCCTGCTCGGTGAGATCAGCGGAGTGCTGCCTAAAGAAGGCCAGGTGCTTCAACCCTGCCTCTTCGCCGCTATGGTTGATATGGTAATTGATAGCAAAAAAGTAGTTAAGGAAAACCTGCGCCGGAATAGATTTCTTCCAGGCAGAATCCAGCGTTTTTTGCTCTTCCTGGAAGAGCGGAATCACATTTTCGTCTTGTACCTTCTTCATATATACCCAACAGAAAACCTAGCCCCAGAGTTGCAATTGATAGGAATTTTATATGTAGATAAATTATTGATTATCAATATATTATAAATTAATTTTCTAAAAAATTTAGTATTGCTAAAATTAATGGAGTCTATAGATTTTCAAACCGAATAAAAGGGAGAAGGAGGTGAAGGGGAAGCGTTTGAAAAGGGGTAAATTATTTTACCTATTCATAACATAGGCTTGAGAAGGAATGGTTACTTTTGTCAACGGCATACGCTGCACTAACACTTGTGAGTAAGTGGTTTGTGAGATTAGCCCCCTAAAACGTAACATCCATTCTTTTCTATTTTTATGATAAAACCCTTACAAAAACTTAGTATGCTGGTGGCTGCTCTGCTCTTTTCGGGCATCAGCGGTAGCTTGGCTTATGGGCAGGTGAACCTAACCACTACGGCCTATACCCAGAACTTTAATGGTTTGCCTACTCTGCCTGCAGGCTGGGAATTTAGCCGATATGGTGGCACTGGTACTGGCGCTCTTACTATCATTACCAATGATGGATCAGGAAATTCTGGGGGTATATATAATGTAGGAACTACAGGAGAAGCAGACCGAGCATTTGGGTCCTTAGCTTCGGGTTCAGCAATTCCAGCTTTTGGGGCGAGCTTCAAAAATACCTCGGGAACTGCCGTAACGGGCCTTAAAATTGAGGCTACCATGGAGCAATGGAGAAGTGGTTCCAGCGCTACTGTTCTGGAGAAGACAGTGTTTGAATACAGCCTGGATGCCACCAGCTTGCTTACCGGTACCTGGACTCCTGTAGAAAGCCTTGATTTAGTTGAAAAGCTCACGGCCACTACTGCCGCTGCTGCTGTTAATGGAAACGAGGAAGCCAATAAGACGGCCATCTCTGGAAACATTATGGTTCCCTTGGCTGTAGATGCAGTGATTTGGGTAAGATGGCGTGATTCAGATGCTTCAGGAAGTGATGGTATTTACGCCGTTGATGACCTGTCTGCCCAATTGATCGCCAATGATAATACTGCTCCAACTTTAGTATCTACTACCCCCGTTAATGCAGCGGCCAGCGTTTCTACAGATCTGGATTTGGTATTTACCTTCAGTGAGCCTGTAGTGGCCGGAACAGGAGTAATTACTATTTCTTCTAGCACAGAAAGCCTGACACGTGCCGCTAATGATCCTGAAACGGTATATAACGGGTCTACCGTAACCGTTCGTAACTTAGCGTTAAAGCCTTCTACTACCTACACCGTAACTGTCGCTAATACCGCTTTTAAAGATGGCGCCGGCAATTTCTTTGCGGGTATCACTGGCAGCACCTGGACCTTTACTACCGCCGCGGTAGCCACGCCAAGCATAAACGCCTCTGTAGCTAGCCTTGATTTCTCTCCAACCGCGCTAACCAAGACGTCTGCCGTTAAATCTTACACCGTAACAGGAGCAAACTTAACCAGCAATGTAACCGTGGCCGTAACCGGTCCTTTCCAGATAGCGAAAGGCGAAGGAACTACCGTGGGTACATTTGGTACGACCGCCTTAACCTTCACCCCAGCTGAGGTAACTGCCGGCGCCAAAGTGTCTGTGCGCTTCGCGCCAACAACCCTTACCAGCAGCACTGGAACCATTACACATAGTGCTACCGGCGCTCAAGACGTAGTTGTAAATCTTTCAGGAACTGGAATTAACCCTCTGGTGCAGAATTTCAACGATCCTAACTTCCTGACTAACTCTGGCTGGACGCAAGTAAACGTGTCTGGTCCAACCAACAGCTGGATGTACACTGCCACAGGTCCAAACTCGGCCCCCGGTGCGGCGGTAATGAATGGTTTCTCAGATACCAATACGGCAAGCAATGACTGGTTGATCTCACCAGCTATGGACCTAACCTCCATGTCAGATTTTGCAGTGCTGTCTTTCTATGCCAGAAAATTCTTTGCAGGCCCAGGCTTGAAGCTATTCGTGTCTACTACCTATAATGGCTCAGGCACCATCAACACCGCTGACTGGACTGAGATTGAAGGTGATTTCCCAACCGCTACCGGTACCTGGAAACAATCTACCGGCATCAACCTTACTCCTTACAAATCTGCCAATACGTACGTGGCCTTTGTATACCAAACCACGGCCGGTGGTTCCAACAACAGCTCTGAGTGGAAGATTGATGATTACAAAGTAGAGAGCCTTTCCACTTCATCTTTCATCCCAACCACGGCTTTAACCTTTGCTGAGACTGCGGCTAATGCCGTTTCTACCAGCCAAAGTTTTAAATTCAATTCCTTAGGGTACGGTAACATCACGGTTACCGCTCCAGCCGGTTTCCAGGTGTCTGCAGACAACACTACCTTCACCTCTTCCGTGGTGGTTCCTTCCGCTACTGCTGAGGCGGGTGCCACGGTGTATGTGCGCTTCGCCCCAACCGCTAAGCAGTTAAGCTATACAGGTGCTCTTGCTTTTGCTGGTTCAGTTGGCAACTTGGCGGTTAACGGTCCAACAGTGTCTGGTTCTTCTGTTCTTCGTTCTGAGACCTTTGACATTGCCACCTACAACGTGGAGTTCTTCGCCTCAGATATCAAAGACGGCACCGGTGAGTTTGGTCCCACCAATGACGACTTGCAAGTGGAGAATGTGACCAAAGTGTTCCAGAAACTAAACATGGACATTATTGCGGTAGAGGAATTATCTGAAGAAGCAGCCATGGACAAGGTGGTGGAAGCCATGCCAGGCTATGCGAAAAGCATCTCACAGGTGTATTCATACTCTATCAAGCCTAACTCTTCTACCACGCCTTTCCCAGCTCAGAAGATTGGCTTCATTTACAACACAGCCACGGTAAAACCAGTTGGGTTCAGGGTAATGTTTGAAGCCCTGTACAGACAGGCCGTGGCCGGTACTACTACCTTGATTGATGATGATTTCTGGTCTTCAGGCAGATTGCCATACATGGGCACGTTTGACGTAACCGTAGGTGGCATCACCAAGCGCATCAGGGTCATTGACATCCACGCCAAGTCTGGATCAGCCTCCGCAGATTATAACCGTAGATTGGCCGATATCAAGGTGTTGAAAGATTCCCTTGATATGTACTATAAAGACCACAACGTAATTCTGTTAGGTGACTACAATGACAACGTGTATGGGTCTATCAACAGTGGCGGCGTATCTAGCTACAACTCGTTTGTGACAGACGTAGAGAAATACAAAGTGCTTACCTACCCACTGGCCCAGAACGGAGGCTTCTCCTTCCCGAGCTCAAAAAGCTTCCTGGATCATATCATCATCTCTAATGAATTGGTCGATGATTACATGCCTAATTCTATCACTATTGAAGACCCTAACGATTATATCAACAGCTACGCTACTACAACTTCTGATCACTTGCCGGTGTATGCCAGATTTGCATTCACTGCCAATGACCCGTTAAGTGTACGTGAAGATAAAGCAGCTTCGTTCAGGGTAACGCCTAACCCCACCACAGGAACTGTTACCTTACAACTTCCTGCCGGGGTTGCGGCCCAAGCTAACCTGTCTGCGGTGGTGTATAACCTGCGTGGCGAAGTGATAGGCCGGGCCAACGGATCAATAGATACGTTGAACAAGCAACTGACCAAGCAGTTAGGCAGTGTAGCCGCCGGTATGTACCTGGTGAAGGTACAGGCAGGAGACAAGTCTTACCAAGCCAGAATCATCAAAAACTAACTTCTTCGTTTATCAATCTTAGAAAGCCTGCCGGATAATTTCCGGCAGGCTTTTTTTATGGCTTGTAAATTCCTTACTTGTCTTGCCGGCCGTTTTTGTGTTTTGAGCCTGTTTTTAAGAAAGAAGACCTAAACTAAGATGAAAAGAAAATCTGTTTACCCTGTTCTATTCCTCTGCCTGTTGTTGCAGTTAGCCGGCTGTAAACCCAGCGACACCGGGGTGTCTGCCGGCCTCAAAGAAAAAGGGGAAACCGGTAAACGGGGTATGGTGGTGAGCGCCCACCCAGAAGCGTCACGCATAGGGTTGGAGATTCTGCAGAAAGGCGGCAATGCCTATGATGCGGCGGTGGCTACTGGTTTTGCCCTGGCGGTGGCGTACCCCGTGGCCGGGAATATTGGCGGCGGCGGGTTTCTGGTGTACCGGAAGCAAGACGGCGAAGTAGGAGCCCTGGACTACCGGGAGAAAGCGCCAAAGGCCGCCGCCCGAGACATGTATTTAGACGCCCAAGGCAATGTGGTGGCAGATGCCAGCACCCTAGGGCATTTGGCCGTGGGCGTACCCGGGGCCGTGGCCGGAATGGTAGCCATGCACCAGAAGCTGGGTACCCTGCCCTGGGCGCAGGTGGTGCAGCCTGCCATTGACCTGGCTCAGAAAGGCGTTATTCTCACGGAGCGGGAGGCCCGCATGCTTAATGGCTCCAAAGAAGAATTTGAGAAAGCAAATAAATTTAAAACCGGGCTGGTACGGGATACCCCCTGGCAGAAAGGAGATGTATTGCCTTTGCCAGAACTGGCCCGCACCCTGGAAAGGATAAGGGACCGCGGGCAGGCGGGCTTTTATGAAGGCGAAACGGCAGATCTGCTGGTGAAGGAAATGCAACGGGGTGGGGGAATTATAACTCACCAGGATCTAAAAGCATATGAGGCCAAATGGCGATTGCCCATCTCCGGCACTTACCGGGGGTACAAGGTTATTTCTATGCCGCCTCCCTCCAGCGGGGGTATTGCGTTACTGCAGTTGCTTAAAATGGTGGAGCCTTATGACCTGAAAGGCTGGGGCTGGCAAAACCCTAACACCGTGCACTTGATGGTAGAAGCCGAGCGACGGGTGTATGCCGACCGTGCGGCTTATTTGGGCGACCCTGACTTTTTCAAAGTGCCCGTTTCTAACCTGCTGGATGCGGACTACCTTAAAAAACGCATGGCTTCTTTCTCTATGGATAAAACGACTCCCTCCAACCAGGTGGCGGCGGGCCAATTGCTGGTGAAGGAAAGTGACCAGACCACCCATTATTCTATTGTAGACCAATGGGGCAATGCAGCCTCTATCACCACCACCTTAAATGGAGGGTACGGCTCAAAGGTAATGGTGGAGGGCGCGGGTTTTCTTCTGAACAATGAGATGGATGATTTCAGCGCTAAGCCTGGAGTACCTAATATGTTTGGGTTAATAGGCGGGGAGGCCAATGCCATTGCCCCTGGTAAGCGAATGCTTAGCTCCATGACACCTTCTATTCTGGAAAAAGACGGTAAACTGTTCATGGTGGTCGGTACGCCGGGTGGCTCTACCATTATCACGTCAGTGTTCCAGGCTATTTTAAATGTCATTGACCATGGCATGAGCATGCAGGGGGCAGTAGCGGCGCCCAGGTTACACCACCAATGGCTGCCAGACAGAGTAGAGCCAGAACCTACCGCCCTTTTGCCGGCAACGCGCCAAACCCTGAAGCAACGTGGCCACCAAGTAAAAGAGCGCGGACGGTATGGCGCCGTAGACGGAATTCTCAGGCTGCCTAACGGAACCCTGGAAGGAGGAGCAGACCCGAGAGGAGATGACACGGCCAGAGGTTTCTAAACCCTAAAAGACTTTTCGAGCTTTGGATTAATCCTTGGAGATTTCTCAATGGCTAGTCCAGAAAGTCAGCTTAATCTTTGCTGATTGTGTAGAATGCTAAGGGAAGAAAAAGAAAAGTTGAGAAAAAAACGCAACCCAAAATTGGTATTACAATCTGTTAAGGCTGATTTGGGTTTTTATATTTAATTGCTTGAATATATAGGGTTACGTTTTCATGAACTTTATTTTTGGGATGGTAGTTCTTTTCACGTCTTTGTCGGGTATCATTTTTCTTGCCTAGTGTGAGATAAAGGTAGTGGTACCTCTTACTAACCATCAAAAAATAACATGAATCTGAAACAAGTTGTTGCTTTCAGCCTGCTATTATTGTCTGCAAGTATTACCCAAGCCCAGGATAATCCCCAAAGAATGGTTATTCCGCGGGTGTACCAACAAAATTATTTCTACCTCAACCCTGCCTTTGCCGGCGCCGATAAGGTAAGGGAGTTTGGCCTGAACGGTCACCTCAATTCTATTAGGAGAGACGCTTCTTCTTCCCCTTTATCTGTGATTGCGCATTACCAGGGCAGTATCAATGACAACAACCCAAATGGGATTGGGGTGATTGGGGTTTATGATCAGTTTGGCCCTTATTGGTTAGGTAAACTTGGGTTTTCCTATGCCAAGCGGTTCCGGTTGGGCACAGAAAGTAGCCTTGCCTTTGGGGCCCAGTTAGCCGCTGAATACCTGCAGGTAGACCTTGCCGAGATGACCGTTAACCAGGAAAAGAAAATGGTAGGCCATGACAATGATCTTAGGCCAGATATAGACGCTGGTATGTGGCTGAAAATCCATAATTTTTACGCCGGTGCCACCGTTGCCAGCATCCTGGAGCCTACCTATAACCTGGTGGAAAGCGCCGAGCATGTGGGCGTGAGAGAATTATTGGTGACCGCGGGGTATAAGCTTAATTTAGCCCAGGATATCAGCATCACTCCCTCCTTCCTGATGAACCAAGCCTTGAAAGGCGGTACCCAGGAATACCAGTTTGGCACTATGGCCAATATTAAGTTCTTAACCGGTGGGGTGAATTACCGGGGCCAGTTTGATAAATCTGCTCCCTGGAACGTGAATGCCGGTATCAACCTGAAGGACAACGTGCAACTTACCACGTCTTTTGATATCACGAAGGAATACAATGGCCTGGCCAAGCCAGATCCGCAAGTAGAGGCGAACCTGCGCATCAGGTTCTAGAACAAGAAAATATCCGTAAACCAAAAGGACCTGCCCCCGGGCAGGTCCTTTTGGTTTACAGCAAATCCCTCCATTGACTGGATAAAACCCTGATGCGCAGCTGAGAGTAGAAGGGAGAAACTATTCTACTAGGCATGGACTTATCTTATATCCTGAATGAGTTGGGGGAAGAGCGCTCTGCGTATTTCAATGCAGTGGCGCCTCCTATATTCCAGACCAGTAACTTTGCCTGTAAAACCGTGGCAGACATGCGGTTTGCCCTGGAGCACGAGGCGGAGGTTGACTTTTATACCCGCGGCAACAACCCAACCGTTGATATCCTGGAGAAAAAACTGGCGGCGCTGGAGGGTACTGAGCACGCCATTGCCTTTGGCAGCGGCATAGCGGCCGTGGCGGCAGCGGTGCTTTCACAGGTAAAAGCGGGCGACCATGTGGTATGCGTACAAAAACCCTATACCTGGACCAATAAATTAATGAAATCCTTTCTGCCCCGGTTTGGGGTGGAGGTGACCATGGTAGACGGGGCAGATGCCCAGAACTTCCGGCAGGCCACCCAGGAGAATACCGTGCTGTATTACCTGGAAAGCCCCAATTCCTTTACATTTGAACTGCAAGACATTGCGGTCATCACGGCCATTGCCAGAGAGCAGAACATAGTTACGGTTATAGACAACAGCTTTGCTACGCCCTTGTTCCAAAACCCGGCAGCGTTGGGGGTAGATCTGGTGATCCATTCGGCTACCAAATACATTGGCGGCCATAGTGACGTCATGGGTGGGGTAGTGTGTGGCTCCAGGGAGAGGATAAACCGAATTTTTGAGACGGAATACATGACCCTGGGGGCAGTGCTTTCGCCAAATGACGCTTGGCTGCTCTTGAGGGGCCTTAGGACGCTGCCCTTGCGCATGGAAAGAATAGCCCAAACCACCCGCCAGGTGGTGTCTTATCTGCAGCACAGGCCAGAGGTAGCGGAAATCCTTTGGCCTTTCCTTCCTTCGCATCCCCAGTACCACTTGGCCAAGAAACAGATGCGCAGCAATACCGGTCAATTTACCATACGGCTGCGCACCGACCACATAGAGGAGGTAGACAGGTTCTGTGACAGCCTGCAGCACTTCCTGATGGCCGCTTCCTGGGGAGGCCATGAGTCGCTCATCTATCCGGCAGCTGCGGCCTATAAATCTGGTAACTACAAATCTTCCCTGCCCTTTACCCTGGTACGGTTTTATATTGGTCTGGAAGACCCAGATTACCTGATCAAGGACCTGGAACAGGCGTTCGGGAAAATGAGAGGCTAGGTAGTTTTAAAGCCGTTTTTACCAGAACGCATAAAAAACGCCGCTACTGAAACCAGTAGCGGCGTTTTGTTTTGTGTAAGTTCTCTTAGTGGATTACAACCCGCTTCTTAAGATAGCCACGGCCTCTTGAATGTACAGGTCTTTCTTGGCGTTGCGGGTAAAGGCCTGAAAACGGGCACTGGCCGCGGTGTCTCCCGCCAATTTTGTAACGTCAGGCTTGAGTCCTGCTACGTCTAACTGGGGTATGTTTTTGCGCACGGCTTCCAGTTTCTTAGATTCCTGCTGGTTCTTCCGCTCCTCGGCTAAGTAAGTGCTGAGCTTAAGCGAGCGGGTAGAATTCTCGGTTCTCTCTTTTAAGCGCAAGGCCGCCTGGTTTATAAGCGAGAAAGTAGGGCTCTTTTCTACCCTGGCTCTGGAAACAGCCTTCAATTTCTCCATTGGGAAGTTAGGGCTGGACCAGGTAGTGTATTTGGCCGGCTGTATCTCATCAAATGGCAAGGCGTATTCCTGCTCTTTTTCCCCGTATTTCAAATAGGTATAGGTATCAGGTAGCACCACGTCTGGGGTCACGCCACGCAATTGCACCGTTTTACCGCTTACCCGGTAATATTTCTGGGTAGTAAGTTTTAGGTGACCCAATGGTTTTACGGCGTCAAAAGAAGCAGGAAGCACTTGGTCCAGGTCAAAGAACTGTTGTACGGTTCCTTTGCCGTAAGTACTGCTACCAATGATAAGACCGCGTTTGTAGTCCTGGATGGCGGCAGCCATGATCTCAGAGGCAGAGGCACTGTTCTCATTCACCAGCAAAACCAAAGGACCAGCAAACTGCACCTGCGGGTCACGGTCATCAAGCACGGCCGCCGGGCCGTTAGCAGATTTCACCTGTACTACCGGACCAGACTTAATGAATAGTCCCACCATGTCTACCACGTCTTGCAAGGAGCCACCACCGTTGTTACGTAAGTCAAGAATGATACCGGCGGCGTTCTCCTGTTTCAGTTTCTGCACTTCAGCAGCTACATCTTTTCCGCTGTTACGGCCACCGGCATTTTTAAAGTCGGCGTAGAAGGCAGGCAGATGGATATAGCCAATGGGTTTATCGCCTTTGATAAGTAAAGACTTGGCATAGCCTTCTTCCCGTACCACCACATCTCTAATGATAGGGATGATTTTCATGGTACCGTCTACTTTCTTCACATGAAGGCGAACTTCGGTGCCTTTCTTCCCTCTGATCAGGGAAACGGCCTTGTCAATACGCATGCCCTGGATGTCAACGGGTTCCTCATTGCCCTGGGCCACTTTCAGGATCATGTCACCGGCCTTAAGTTCGCCTTGCAAATAAGACGGGCTGCCGGGGGTAATCTCAGATACTTTAATGAATCCGTCTTTCTCCTGCAGCACCGCACCAATACCTTCTAACCGGCCAGAAAACTCAAAGTCAAAGTCTTCTTTTTCTTTAGGGGCAAAATACTCTGTGTGCGGGTCATAGATGTTGGCAAACGAATTGAGATAAGAAGAACGCCAGTCTTCATTCTCCAGCTGCTTCATGCGTTTGAAGAGGTCATCATAATTATCTCTGAGCTTCTTGCGGGCATCGGCCTCAATGGCTTCCGGGGTCTTTTTGGGCTCTTTGTTGCCCACGGTGTCAGCTTTCTGCTGGCTGTCCACAGCATCGGCCACCCGAATGAGGGCCTGGTATTTAAGGTATTTGCGCCATTCTTCTTTCAAGGCCGCCGGTGAGGCCGCAAACTTGAGTTTCTCAGGCTTTACCTCAATGGTTTCTTCCTGGTCAAAGTTGAAAGGCTTGTCCAGGATTTCCTTGTAATAGGCTTCAGCGTCTTTTAGGCGCTGCTGGAACAGGGACATGGAGAGGTCAAAGAACTTGAAGGAGCCGTTCTTGAATTCATCGTCCAGTTGGTTCTGGTAGGCCATAAGTTGGTCTACGTCAGACTTAAGCAGGAATTTTTTATTGTAGTCTAAGCGCTCCAGGTAAAGGTTGAAGGCTTTTCTGGAGAAATTATCATCCAGCTTTTCAGGCGCGTAATGGGCGGAACTCAGCCCCTGCAACAGGACCTTAGAGAGCACTTCAGTTTTCTGGTCGCGCACTTCTCCCTGCGGTTCCAGGAGTTTATAGGAGGTTACCCCAAACACCACCGAGGCGGCAGTGCCAAAAGCGACCAGTTTAGTTTTGAATGAAAACATATAATCTTGTTTGTAAGGTCTTTAGTAGTATGTGCAAAAGTAGTGCCTAATTCTTAACAGCACTTTTCTTAAACGTATACCTGTTCCAGAAAGGTGTGGCCCAGAAATTTATTTATGAAAAGAAATGCAAGTAAGCAGAACCCGGCAGTACTTATGCATTTTAGGCCTAAAAATTTAACAGTGGAGGACGGTTTTTGTTTTGCCTGGGTCCTGAGCAGGCAGACAAAAGGGGAGAAGCAAAAAAATTTGCAGAGGGCGGTATGGAAATATTTGGACATGGGCATCATGGGGGAAAGAAGTCCTTACCTCACCTCTAACCTCTACCGCCATGGAAACCAACACCGCCATTGCCCTTTCCTTAGAAGACATGATTTTTGAGGGCCGAAACAAGGCCTACGGCGCCTATGTGCTGCGCAAAGTCTACCACCAGCACCTCAGCCAGGCGTTACTGTATGCGGTAGGATTCTTTGTGCTATTATTCTCAGCCCCCGTGGTAGCGAACCTGCTGGCTGGTAAACCCGGAATAGCCAAGGTACGGAAGTTGGGCCCAGTTATAGAGATGACCCACGTTGATCTGGAGGAGATTAAGGAGGTGGCCAAGGTAAAGCCGGTTGAGCCCGCCGCTGCCGCCAAATCCGAGGCCCCCACCATCAAGAACACCACCCCTAAAGTGGTAGATAACAACACCGCGGTGGTGGATGAAATACCAACGCAGGAAGATTTGCAGAAGGCCAACTCAGGAACGGTCACCTCTCCCGGAGACGGAAATACAGAGGTGGGCAACCCACTGCCCGGTGAAGGATCCGGCCCAGGGACTGGAACCGGTCATGGGGAAACTGCTGCCCCCACAGAGGTATTTTACAGCGCCGAGTTTATGCCGGAGTTTGAAGGCGGCATGCCAAAGCTCATGGCGTACCTGGGCCGGAATATCAAATACCCCAGAGCCGCCCAGGCCCAAGGCTTAGAGGGCACTGTCATCCTGAGCTTTGTGGTATCTGTCACCGGGGAAATCAAAGACGTGCAAGTGCTCAAAGGTCTGGGCTATGGCACCGAAGAAGAGGCCGTGCGGGTCATAGAGAAGATGCCCCGCTGGAAGCCAGGCAGCCAGAACGGCCGTAACGTACCTGTGCGTATGACGCTGCCCATCAGGCTGGAACTGAAATAACTAGTGGATATTACCCACTTTCTGTTTTAGGGCCGTTTTCTCAAAAACTGGCCCAAAACAGGAAACCTACTAATAAAAAAGCCCCGGCTCAATGAAGAGCCGGGGCTTTTTACAAAGGGGTGCCTATAGATTAACGATAAATGTGCTCACCGCTGTTGGTGCGCCACTCGTTCTCAAAGTAATCGGCATCTTCCGCGGTGCGGGGAGTCACGCCCATTACAATGTTACCTTCTTTAATACCAGACTCATATACTTTTGCACGGTCTTCTGGAATACCAGAGCCAACCAGGGCGCCTAGTAAACCACCAGTAAGACCACCAGCTCCGGCACCAGCCAGACCAGCCGCTAACGGACCGGCAATGATAAGGCCTAATCCTGGCAGAGCCACTGAGGTACCAATAGCGGCAATAGCCCCTACAATAGCACCAAGTGTACCGCCAATGGCAGAACCAGCGCCAGCACCTTCCAGTGCTTTGCTACCCAGTTCAGTGTCATCACCATCAGCGAAGTGGCGCTTGCGGGCGTCATCGCTCATGATCACGTTTACGTCATCTTTGGTATAGCCACGACGGTGCAAAGCATCATACGCGCGCTCAGCGCTGCTTCTGTCTCTGAACATACCCGTCATCATTCTTGAGTTGGTGTTTCCGGTGCGATTTTCCATAGTTCGTTGTTTAATGTTTAGTAGATGTAACATATTGCTAATTACAGTGCCAGCTGCAAAACCGGCAACTAGCAATCAGAGCTTTGATAAACGCAATCAATACGTATAAGTTACAACCCTTGGAAAAGAGCAAAAGAAAAACGCCCGTGCAGGCACGGGCGTTTTAAGGGTGTTTTTGCAAAAGAAGGCCTAAACCAGAGGAACTTAGGTTAGTTATAGATTTTCACCATGTACACAAAATCCTGAAGCTTCTTGAGTTGCTGCGGGCGGCTGGTACCGGCCAATGTATTCACTTTAGGTAAGGAAACCGGCTTTGGCAAACGGTTCTGCGGTAGCTGCTCCAGCAAGGTGAGCAGGTAGGCAGACTTCACCGCGAAGGCCGCCCCATCTACTCCCAGCATTTTGCCACTGATCACGCCAATCATGTTGCCGCGGTCATCCAGTAGAGGTCCGCCGCTGTTGCCGGGGTTAAGGGGAATGGAGATCTGGTAAGAGGCGGTATCTCCGTACACCCCAGACTTGGAACTGAGGGTACCTTCCCCAAACACCACATCTTCTCTGGGGTAACCCAGCGTGAAGACTTTCTCGCCCAGGTCAGTTTCCTTGGCTTTAAAGGAATAAGGCAGTTTGCCGAAACCGGTGAAGGAGGTGTCTGTTACCCGAAGCAGGGCCAAATCACGCACCTGGTCTGAATAGATTTCCTCTACTTTGTATTTGTTGCCGCTCTTGTTTTCAATCATGAGCGAGTCTGCGCCTTCTATCACATGGTAGCTGGTCACAAAATAGCCGTCTGAGGTAAGGGCGAACCCGGTACCCGTGAACTGACCGGGATTAACGGTGGTTGCGCGCGGAGAGGAAGGTGTGGTGTTCAGCAAGGCGTCCTGCTGGCGTTTAAGCGCATCTACCTCGCGGCGCAATTCTACGTAACGCGCCGTTTGCTGCTTGGTGGCGTTGCGCCACATTTCCATGCCCAAAAGGCTGCTGAATACCGTGACAATAGCCACTGTGGCGGCTACGCCCATGGTGGCGCCGTAGCGGCGCATAAAAATCTGCATGGGGGTACGGCGGCGCAGGAGCACCGGCTCTGGGGCCGCTACCTGATTTTCCTGTTTCCAGGCTTGGTGCTGGCGGTTTAAGCGGTCACGCAGAGACTTTTGCTTGCCATGGTTCTGCAAGGCAGCATGGAAAAGCTGGGCTTCCCGCACCTGCTGGGCAAAAGCCGGGTCGGCGGCCATCTGGGCCTCTAGCGCCTGGCGTTCAGAAGACGTTACCTGGTGCTGGTGGTAGCGCTCTATCAGTTCTAATAATTCCCTGTCACTCATATATAGATGTGCATCTTCTCAGATGTCTGTATGTACGCAAGCTTGGTGCCTAAGACGGTAGTTGATAATCCAGGAAGAAAAGTTTCTTCAGGCGCATCAGGCACTTGTACTTTTGGTTTTTAGCAGAGTCTACGTTGTTGTAGCCAAACTTCTGGGTGATCTCCGGCATGGCCAGTCCCTGGATGTAAAAATCTTCCAGCAGGCTTTTGCAGGGTTCCCCCAATTGCGCCAGGGCATTGGCCATGGCCTCAAACTTCAATTCGTTCTGCTCGGCCACATCTGCGTCCGGGTCTGCCTCTGGGGCAAGTTCGGCCTCAGTGTCTTCCATCATGCCATGACTGAACCTGCTGTTGCGGGAGAGCCTTTTGAGCCACAGCCGCCGGCAGATAGAGTACAGGTACGTTTTTATCTGGCAGTTAAGCTCCAATTGCCGGGCCCTTATCTTCTCATAGAAAACAATGACCGCTTCCTGGAAAATATCTTTGGCGTCATCCTCAGTGCCGTTGTTGCTTTGCACAAAGAACAGCACCATTGGGAAGTGGAGCTTGTATAACTTACTCAACGCCGCCTCATCATCCAGAAGAATTCCTTCTATTATGGCGGCATCAGTTGCCATGGCCTTACTACTCATGCTTGTCAATTAATACAGTTTCAGGGATTTAGTAACCCACAGAAAAAAAATAAAAAATTTCTGAAAACAGTGGGTTACCTCCCGGGGGGTAGTGGTATAAAGGGTGAAATTAACGCTAAAACACTTTAAAACTCACCAAAATGAAAAAGGTATTTTCTCTTGCCCTAGTTGCTGGTATGTTCGTTTTCGCTTCTTGCGAGTCTAAAACTGCTGAAACAACTGAAACTACTACTGAAACTACAACTGAGGCTACTGAGCCTGCAGCTGATGCAACTGTAGATACTACTGCTGCTTCTACTACTACCACTACTACTACTACTGATTCAACTGCTGCCACTACTGGCACAACTGCTCAGTAATTAGTGGTGTGCGTAAGCACACCTTACTAGGACAAGATGAAAAGCGTCTCTTACGGTTTGCGTAAGAGACGCTTTTCTTTTGGGCCGGTGCCGTATGTACCAGAGGCCAGAATAGAGAAACCCGTTTTGGGGCCGTTTTCTTGAAAATGGCCCCAAAACGGGTTTCTCTATATTAAGGGTAGCCGCTTAGCGTCGACGGCGTTCCAGCTCTTTTTTCACCAGCGAGAACTCGCGGCTGCTTTGGCCGGCAATGGCGGTGTTCTCATCTGCGCGGCGCAGCAGGTAAGGCATTACAGCCTCTACTGGGCCAAAGGGAACGTATTTAGCCACTTTATAGCCGGCGTGCGCCAGGTTATAAGACAGGTTATCGCTCATGCCCAACAGCTGCGCAAAATAGATGCGCTCATCATCCGGCTGAATATCATGTTGCTCCATCAGCTCCATAAGCGTAATGCAGCTATGTTCATTGTGGGTACCGGCGCAGATGGCAATGCGGTCAATGTGCTCCACACAAAAGCGCAAGGTCTCATCATACAAATCGTCGGTGGCTTGCTTGGTGGGGTTGATGGGGTTGGGGTAGCCGTTTTCCTGGGCTACGCGGGCCTCTTTCTCCATGTAGGCACCCCGCACCAGCTTGGCCCCAAAGTAATACCCGTGCTTGAGGGCACGCTCATAGTCACGCTTGATCACGTCCAGGCGGTCATGGCGGTAAAGCTGGTAGGTATTGTAGACAATAGGCCTTTCCTGGTTGTAGAGCTCCATCATCTCATAGCAGAGTTGGTCAATGGTTTCCTGCATCCAGCTTTCCTCGGCGTCAATGAAGACCCGCACGCCATGCTCATAGGCGCTTTGGCAGATGGTTTTCACGCGCGCCCGTATGCGCCCAAAGGCGGCTTTTTCCTCCAGGGTCAGTTCCTGGGTGGTTTGGGCTTTAGCCAGCAGTTCTGGGTCTGCCAGACCAGTAGTCTTGAACACCGAGAAGGGGATATGCTCATTGCGGGCGGCCATTTCAATGGTAGAGAGGATTTCCTGCACCGTGTGGTCATAGCTGCCCTCGTTGCTTTCGCCTTCCACGGAGTAATCCAGGATGGTGCCAATGCCAGACTTGGCCAGGCGCTCAATAGTGGGCTTGCATTCTTGGATGGTCTCGCCGCCGCAGAACTGCTCAAAGATGCTTTTTTTGATCAGGAACTTCACGGGCAGTTTCCAGCTCAGGGCTTTGTTGATCATCCCGCCGCCCATCTTCACCAATGAATTGTTGTTCATGGCGGCAAACAGAAGGTAGGTTTTATACAGCTCGGCATCTGACTTGTCAGCAAACGCGATGGCTGTGTTATCAAAGGATACTTTGGGTGCCGTTATCATATAGGGTAGATGCTACAGTTAGGGTAGGCAAAGATAAGGTAAAAACGGTTGTTAGTTTTCAATTACGTTATTCCGGTGTAACCAAACAAAAAAAGTAAACTGATAGAAATCACTTTTCCTGTCTGCTTTCAAACGCGCTTTCCTGGCCAGATTCTTCCCCTACATACGGCAAAAACCTTGTAAATGGGCGACCGTCCTTGGCCCGGTGCAAAGGCCTTCGCTCAATTTCTGCACATTTTACTTTGATGTGGGCGTTTCCATTCCCTTCTTTAGAAGTTCATTTCGTTTTAAGCCCGTTTTTGCGAAAACAGCTGCAAAACGATTTTAAAATTGAAGAATTGTGACCGAGGAAATATTCATAGGCAAAGACGCTTTGGGCGAGTGGCAAAAGCAATTGCCGCACCGGGCCTTGCAGAAAACCGTGGTGTTGGTAGATGAAAATACCTTCCGGCACTGCTACCCCATCCTAAAGCCTTACTTGCCCCAGGACCACCACGTGGTGCAGATTCAGAGTGGCGAGGAAAACAAAAACCTGGCTACCTGTGAACTGGTATGGCGCTCTCTTACCAATCTGGGCCTGGACCGCTGGAGCCTGGTGGTGAATCTGGGTGGCGGGGTGCTTACCGACCTGGGCGGCTTCTGCGCTAGCCTTTATAAGCGGGGCATAGGGTTCGTGAACGTGCCCACCACCTTGCTGGCGCAGGTAGATGCCAGCGTAGGCGGCAAGACCGGCATAGATTTCATGGGCTTTAAAAACCACCTGGGCGTTTTCCGGGAGCCTATGGCCGTATTGGTGAACCCAGAATTTCTCAAGACCCTGGATCTGCGCCAGATGAAATCGGGCTACGCCGAAATGATCAAGCACTGGCTCATCATGGACGCCGACATGTTTCAGGAGCAGCGCTACATTGGCCTGTTCACCGAGGACTGGACCGACTTGATCAAGCATTCCATAGACATTAAAAGCCGGGTGGTGACGGCAGACCCATTGGAGAACGGACTGCGCAAGATTCTCAACTTCGGGCATACCATTGGCCACGCCGTAGAAAGTTTTTTCCTGGAAAAGCCGGGCCAGCAACTGTTGCACGGCGAGGCTATTGCTGTGGGCATGCTCTGTGAGGCCTGGCTTTCGGTGCAGCGCAACTTGCTCTCGCAAAGGGAACTGGAGCAGGTAGAGACCTTTGTGCTGTCAGTCTATGAAAAAGTGATTCTTCAAGAAACAGACCTGCAAGCCATTAGTGCCCTATGCCTGCATGACAAGAAAAACAGCGGCGCCACCATTAACTGCACGCTGCTGCAGAAAATTGGCGAGGCCGTGTATGATCAACCCATTACTTTACCCGAGGTGCAAAGCGCCTTGCGTTATTACCATTCTTTATGATGTCAGCTGCCGCCGTGCGCGTGTCTCACTCTACCGGGGTGTTGCACGGAACCTTTCAATTGCCCGCTTCTAAGAGTGAGGCCAACCGTGCCTTGATTATCAGAGCTCTCAGTGGCCATGATTTTCCTATCCATAACCTGTCAGATGCCAATGATACCCAACTGCTCAACCGCCTGCTGTCTACCAAGGCCGGGGCAGAGGTAAGCGCCGAGGATGCCGGCACGGTCATGCGGTTTTTAACTGCCTACTACGCCGCTACCGGTCAGAAACTTACCCTTACGGGTACGCCCCGCATGTGCCAGCGGCCCATAGGTGTGCTGGTAGAGGCGCTCCGGAAACTGGGCGCCAAGATTGAGTACCTCGGCGAGGAAGGTTACCCGCCACTGCAGATGAACGGGTTTGAGGCCTCGGACACCAATCAATTGACGGTTCGCTCAGATATCAGTAGCCAATATATCTCGGCGTTGCTGATGATCGGGCCATTGCTGCCGGAGGGGCTGGAACTGACCCTGGAAGGCAAGATTAGCTCAGAGCCTTATATCAGGATGACCCTGGCGCAGATGGCGCATTTTGGCGTACAGGCTACGTTTGAGGGCCAGAAAATCACGGTGCCCCACCAAAAGTATCAAACTCAAGAATTCACCGTGGAGTCTGACTGGTCGGCGGCCAGTTATTGGTACAGCATGGTAGCCCTGGCCCAAGAGGCGGATGTTTTCCTGCCGTCGCTAAGAGCAAACTCTTTGCAGGGTGATAGTGTGCTCCCTACTTTGATGGAGCCGTTTGGCGTGCAAACCGAGTTCACGGAAACCGGCGTGCGCCTAACCAAAACCCCGGTGCAGGAACCAATTGCTCGCATAGATTTCTTCGCGTGCCCAGATTTGGCCCAGACCGTAGCTGCCTTGGCCGCCGGCTTAGGGGTGGAAGTAGAGATGACCGGCTTGGAGAGCCTTCGCATCAAAGAAACCGACCGCATAGCCGCGCTTCAGTTTGAGCTGGTTAAGCTAGGTGCCGAGCTGCGCGAAATTGCCCCAGACGTTTTCAAGGTGTTTTTGCCAAACAAGCCCCAAACCGAGCCCACCATCCATACCTATGAAGACCACCGCATGGCCATGGCTTTTGCGCCGCTGGGCCTAAAGTACCCGGTGGTGATAAAGGAGCCCAAAGTAGTTCGCAAATCATACCCCCGCTATTGGGACGAAATGCAGAAAGCAGGATTTGAATTAGTTAAAAGATAAGCAGTGGAAGTCACACCCCTGTTTTAAGGCCGTTTTTTCAAAAACAGCCTTAAAACAGAAAAGGCAGTAACCTAGAAAGAAGCCTCTAGGCGACAGGAAATTATTCTGTTGTCTGGAGGCTCCTTTCTTTAAGAGGTTTTTGCTGGGGAAGTAAATGATGGAAGTTTGCCTCCTTGGTTCACTCAATTCTGCTTAAAACGAGTTGCTGAAAGGAGTTATATAGGTCTCTTCTATAAAGATGAACCCCTACGAAAAGGTCTTTGTAATTCTCGGTTATAAAAGCTGAGACTCCTTAGATCCTCCCTGAAAACTTTAACATTTAGGCCTTATAGCCGATAATTGGTTTATGAGAAAAGTAATATGTGGGTTTAAAGGTAATAGGGCTGTTAAAATTTATGTCCAGCAAGTAAAAATATAACTTTTATATATTTCAAATGCCTCTGGGAGAGGGAGTAAATAGAATAGTGGTGAACTTTTATAACCAGCAAGCGGTTTTAACGTTATAATAACTCTTACAACAAGCAGTTACTAAAAAATACAACTATGAAAAAGTCCAATATTTGGTTAGTCGCTTCTTCTTTTGTACTAGGTAGTTTAGGAATGGTTTCTTGTAACACCGTAGACAAAGAAGCTTATGCCAAAGATCAGGTAAAAGTGGAAAAATTCCTGCAAGAAGCAGCTACTACAGATAACTTTCAATTAATGGCCGGTATGATGGCCGGTGACCAGGCAAAGTCTGGTGACGTGGGTGCTTTAGGGCAAAAAATCTACCATGTACACTCCAGAACTACCCCAGTGTTGGCAGATATTGCCAAGCAGAAAGACGTAAAACTTCCTGCCGAGATGGGTACTGAAAAGAAAGCCATTGTAGATAGCCTGGAGACTAAAAAAGGGGCTGAATTTGACAAATCGTTTGCCGAAGCAGAGGTGAAAGCCTATGAAGAAGCCGTGGCCGTCTATGAGAAAGCCGACAAAGAGGTAGCCGACAAGGACGTGCAAGCCTTTATTGACCAGATTCTTCCGGTACTGAAAGAGCACTTGTCTGAGGCCGTAGCCTTGCAAACCGAGTTAGCCAAACCCGGACAATCAAGACCCTAACGAAGTTAAGCTTCTGTAAATAGAAAAGCCCTTCTGCCTTAAGCGGAAGGGCTTTTTTTTGCGCTCTATTTCAAAAGCTGCGTCACCTCCTTCACCAGTTGCCGCAGATAAGGAACCGTTTGGATCAATCGGCTTCCGTACCAACTGAACATTTCACCGTCTACTATCTTGATTTGGGCCTCTGGGCAAATGGCCTGAAACTCCGCCAGGTGCTTTTCTTTGAAAGGATACGGCTCAGAGGAAAGTAGAATCAGTTTTGGGTTGGCAGCCTGAATAGTATCTTTGTTGAGTTCTGGATACCGTGGCAATTGCTTGAATACATTGTCAAACCCGCAGCACTGGAGCATGTGGTCAATAAAGTTGTCACCCCCTACGGCGATGTAAGGCTTCCGCCAGATAAAATAGGCCGTTGGAATAGGAGGGAAGGCAGGTGGCAAGGAGGCAAAGCTCTGGTGAATTTCCTTTACCAGCGCCTCTGCCTTATCTGTAGCGCCTGTCACCTGACCTATACCGGTAATCATGTCTAGGGCATCTTGCAGCGTGTAAATGTCACTCATCCAAACGGGAAATTCCTGCTCAAGGGCCTCAATTAGCACCTGGTCATTCTCCTCTTTGTTCCCGATTATCAGGTCTGGCTTGAGTTGTTCTATTACCTCCAATTTAAAGTCTTTGGTGCCACCCACTTTAGTCACGGCTTTCACCTGGGCTTTTGGGTGCACACAAAACTTGGTAACGCCCACCACCTTTTCACCCAGACCTAAATCAAACAGTAATTCCGTTTGTGAAGGCACCAGAGAGACAATACGTTGTGGCGGCTGCCGAAGCTCCACCTGCCTGTTCATTTGGTCTGTGAAAAGCACTTTAAAGAATTAGGTTCTATTTGAAAGTAATGGATTTTCGATCTGTAGATTTATAACTGGCTTCGCATTTCAGGGTTGGTCTGGAGTTTCATGAAAAGGAACAGTAATCTACTATGTCCTTAGTTCTTAACTCTTAACTGCTGACTGATTCCTCCATTCCCGGTCCAGAATCGCGTATACGTAGGAATCGCACCACTCACCTTTGATAAAGATATTCTCTTTGAAATGGGCCTCATGGCGCATGCCAATTTTCTCCATAACCCGGTAAGACCCGGTGTTGCGGGGGTCACAGTCGGCCCAGATGCGGTGCAGGTGCAGTTGGTCAAACCCGAAGCGCAGCATGGCCGTGGCCGCCTCTGAGACATAGCCTTTGCTCCAATAAGACCGGTTGAGAATGTACCAAAGAACGGCCTCCTCGGCGTCATAATCCACTTTCATGCCCACGCGGCCAATGAGCATCTGCGTAGCTTCCAGCACAATGGCAAGATCATAGAGGGTGCGGGGTTCTTCCTGGGCCTCTGTTAGGCACTGTTGAATGTATTCCAGGCTTTCCTGGCTGGTACGGGTGCCGCTGGTTTGGTAGCGCATGACCTCTTCATTAGCCTCATATAGGTTAGTGAAGTGCCAGTCTTCTTCCTGGAACTCGCGCAGGATCAGCCGTGGGGTAAGTAATTGCATGGTGTTGCAACATACACAAGATGCGTTAGAAAATGTGTATGGCGGCATGACTTTCAATCAAAACCAAGGCTTCTGTTATAGGGCAGTTTTTCAGAAAACTGCCTTATAACAGAAAGGCCAGTAAGGTTGTAAAACCCACTGGCCTTTCTCCTATTTTGAGCCTGATTTTAGAAAAACAGGCTTAAAACGGGTTATTTCATATACCGGAAATCATGCCCCGACTCTAACTGCAGCAAGAACTGGTAGTACAGCTGAATAATGTTCTGCACGTCATCTTTGTGCACGGTCTCTACGGTGGTGTGCATGTATTTGAGCGGCAGAGAGATAAGGGCAGAGGCCACGCCGTCAGAAGAGTAGGCAAACGCGTCTGTGTCAGTACCAGTGGCGCGGGTGGCAGCCGCGCGTTGGAACGGAATCTCATGCTTTTGGGCCACCGCAATGAGCATGTTCAGCACGTTGTTCTGTACCGCCGGACCGTAGGTCAATACCGGGCCTTTGCCGCAATGCAGGTCACCGTTGGTCTTTTTCTCATACATAGGTGACTGCGTGTCATGGGTCACGTCTGTAATGATGGCCAGGTCTGGCTTAATGCGGTGCGCAATCATCTCGGCACCGCGCAGGCCAATCTCTTCCTGTACCGCATTGACAATGTATAACCCAAACGGAAGTTTCTTTTTGTTTTCCTTCAGCAAGCGAGCCACTTCGGCAATCATGAAACCGCCTATTCTGTTGTCCAGGGCGCGACCCACGTAGAACTTGTCGTTCATCACAAACAGTTCATCATCAAAAGTGACCACGCAGCCTACGTGCACGCCCATATCTTCTACTTCCTGACGGTTGGCGGCGCCACAATCTAGGAAAATGGTCTCAATGGTGGGGGCTTTGTCTTGCTCTATCTTGCGCACGTGAATGGCCGGCCAGCCGAACACGGCTTTTACAGTGCCTTTGCTGGTATGGATGTTCACCCGCTTAGACGGTGCGATCAGGGCATCTGAGCCACCGTTGCGACGCACGTAGATGTAGCCCTCTGGCGTGATGTAGTTCACAAACCAGGCAATCTCATCGGCGTGGGCCTCAATCACTACCTTGTATTCGGCCTCTGGGTTAATCACGCCCACCACGGTCCCGTAGGTGTCCACGAAGTACTCGTCAATGTAGGGCTTTATGTAATCCAGCCACAATTGCTGGCCAGAGGACTCAAAGCCGGTAGGGGCGGCGTTGTTGAGGTAGGTCTGAAGGAATTCAAAGCTTTCTTCTCTCATAGCTTTCTGTTTAGTCGGAGCAAAGGTCTCTCCATTGTTGTTTGTCTGTGTAAATAGTACGGCGGAGGCGCTTTGTCACCAACAACCGGAAGCGTAATATGTTATTTGATGTTAAATATTGGCTATTAAACGCTAGACGAAAGATTTCAAGGTCTAATCTCTAAAATCTAGAGCCTAGGGTCTTTTTTACAGCGGAATATTGCCGTGTTTCTTTCTGGGCAGTTGGTCTACCTTGTTTTCCAGCATCTTAAATGCCTTAATAAGCTTGGCACGCGTCTCTGACGGATAGATCACCTCATCCACAAAGCCGCGGTGCGCTGCGCGGTAAGGCGTCGCGAATTTAGCCTGATACTCGGCTACTTTCTCGGCCAGTTTGGCTTCAGGGTCTTCGGCGGCGGCAATCTCCCGCTTGAAGATAATCTCCGCGGCACCTTTGGCTCCCATCACGGCAATCTCGGCGGTAGGCCATGCGTAGTTCAGATCGGCGCCAATGTGTTTGGAGTTCATCACGTCATAGGCGCCGCCGTAGGCCTTGCGGGTAATCACGGTCACGCGCGGCACAGTGGCCTCACAGAAGGCGTAAAGTAATTTGGCACCGTTGGTAATGATGCCACGCCATTCCTGGTCAGTACCCGGTAAGAAACCGGGTACGTCTTCCAGCACCAGCAACGGAATGTTAAAGCTGTCACAGAAGCGCACGAAACGGGCGGCCTTGGTAGAGGCGTTGATGTCCAGCACACCCGCCAGCACCGCCGGCTGGTTGCCCACAATGCCAATGCTGCGGCCGGCCAGGCGGGCAAAGCCCACCACAATGTTCTCCCCGAAGTTCTTGTGCACCTCCAGGAACGTGCCCTCATCAATAATGCCTTCAATCACCTCGCGCATGTCATAGGGCTGGTTGGGGTTCTCGGGCACAATGGTATCCAGCACCTGGCGGGTCTCGTCTGCCTTTGCCTCATAGGGCAGGGCAGGGGGGAGCTCCTCGCAGTTCTGGGGCATGTAGCTCAGCAGCTGCTTTATGTTCTGGATGCAGACCACCTCATTGGCGCAGGAGAAGTGGGTCACGCCGCTTTTGGTAGAGTGGGTACTGGCGCCGCCCAGTTCCTCTGAGGTCACGGTCTCATGGGTCACCGTTTTTACCACGTTAGGGCCGGTCACAAACATATAGGACGTGTCCTCTACCATCAGGATAAAGTCCGTGATGGCCGGGGAGTATACCGCGCCGCCGGCGCAGGGCCCCATGATGCCGGATAGTTGCGGCACCACGCCAGAGGCCAGGGTGTTTTTGTAGAAGATATCGGCGTAGCCACCCAAAGAAACCACGCCTTCCTGAATACGGGCTCCGCCCGAGTCATTGAGGCCAATCACAGGCGCGCCGTTTTTCATGGCCAGATCCATGATCTTGACAATCTTTTCAGCGTGGGTTTCAGAGAGGGAGCCGCCAAAAACGGTGAAGTCCTGGGAGAAAACGTAGACCAGGCGGCCGTTCACGGTGCCGTAGCCAGTCACCACGCCATCACCTAAGTAATATTCTTTGTCTAGCCCAAAGTCTTTGGAGCGGTGCATGACAAATTTGCCAATTTCCTCAAAGGAGCCTTCATCCAGGAGAAGGTCTATGCGTTCGCGGGCGGTAAGCTTTCCTTTTTTATGTTGGGCATCAATGCGCGCCTGGCCGCCTCCTAAAAGGGCCTCGGCATTTTTGCGGTCCAGAATCTCAAATTTGGTATTCGGGTTGGTTGGGTCTGACATTGAAGCAGATTGATGTTGGTACAAGAAACCAAATTTAGGAAAGAATAGGGCAGTGTGAAATTTTTGTTACTTTTTTTATTAAGCCGTAATTCCCTGAAAATAGATGCTATTATTAAGGGATTGACAATAAGCGGTTCAACTGGTTATCAACGCAATAGCAATACCATTTACCCATTGTTATTTTAGCCTATTTTCAAGGAAATAGCCCTAAAATAGAAAATGATTTATTTTTCTGTTTTGAGCCTGTTTTCAGAAAAATAGCCTTAAAACGGAAAAAGGCTGACAGATTGTCTGTCAGCCTTTTTGAAATATTAGAAGTTACTTAGTCTTTCTTCTTTCCGTCAGTGGGTGTGGTCTCTTCTTCTTCAGAGGATGAAGAGGACTCCGGAAGATCATCTGAGGTGTCTGGAACGGCGTTCTCATTCTTGCGGTTTGAGAATTTTAGTTCCTCTTTCCCCTCTTCATAATCAATTACAATGGTGTCTCCCTGGGCCAGTTCGGCTTTCAGGATTTCCTCTGCAATAGGGTCTTCCATGTACTTAGTGATGGCGCGGTTCAACGGACGGGCACCATATTTAGAGTCATATCCTTTCTCGGCCACAAAATCCTTGGCCTTGTCAGTGATCTCTATGGTGTAGCCCAGCGTTTTCACGCGGCCCAACAGTTTGGAAAGCGAGATATCAATGATTTTATGGATATCTTCTTTTTGCAGGCTGTTGAACACAATCACGTCATCCAGACGGTTCAGGAACTCAGGCGAGAACGTTTTCTTCAAGGCCGCCCCAATGGTGGCTTTCATGATTTCGTCCACGTTTTCCTGGCGGGTTTTGGTAGCGAAACCAACCCCAGCCCCGAAATCCTGCAAGTCACGCGCCCCAATGTTGGAGGTCATGATGATGATGGTGTTTCTAAAGTCTACCTTACGGCCCAGACCATCAGTCAACACACCATCATCCAGCACTTGCAACAACAGGTTATACACGTCTGGGTGGGCTTTCTCAATCTCATCCAGCAGTACCACGGAGTAAGGCTTGCGGCGGATTTTCTCCGTCAGCTGACCACCTTCTTCGTAACCCACGTAGCCCGGAGGCGCTCCCACCAAGCGAGATACGCTGAATTTCTCCATGTACTCACTCATGTCAATGCGCACCAGGGCGTCTTCTTTATCAAACAGGTAGGTAGCCAACACTTTGGCCAACTCGGTTTTACCAACCCCGGTAGGGCCTAAGAAGACAAACGAGCCAATTGGTTTTTTAGGATCTTTCAGGCCAACGCGGGTACGCTGAATGGCTTTCACCAACTGCGTAATGGCTTTGTCCTGGCCAATCACTTTGCCTTTCAGTTCTTCGCCCATGTTGAGCAGCTTCAAGCTCTCTTTCTGCGCGATACGTTTCACTGGAATGCCAGTCATCATGGCGATTACCTCGGCCACGTTTTCCTCTTTCACGGCGTAACGCTTCTTCTTGGTCTCCTCTTCCCAGTTCTTTTTGGCTGAGTCAAGTTGATCTAAAAGTTTTTTCTCTTTGTCACGCAGCTGGGCAGCCTCTTCATACTTCTGGCTTTTCACCACGCGGTTTTTCTCGTCCTTGATGTTCTCAATTTGCTCTTCCAGCTTAAGAATATCCTCAGGCACCACAATGTTGTTGATGTGCACGCGGGCACCGGCCTCATCCAGAATGTCAATGGCTTTGTCTGGCAGGAAACGGTCGCTCATGTAGCGGTCGCTCAGCTTCACGCAGGCCTCAATGGCTTTGTCTGAGTAGGTTACGTGGTGGTGGTCCTGGTATTTGTCTTTGATGTTGTGCAGGATCTCAATAGTTTCCTCAGGGGTGGTAGGGTCTACCATCACAATCTGGAACCTACGGGCCAGGGCACCATCTTTCTCAATATACTGACGGTACTCATCTAGCGTAGTGGCGCCAATGCATTGGATCTCACCGCGGGCCAAAGCTGGCTTGAACATGTTGGAGGCATCCAGCGAGCCTGACGCTCCACCAGCACCTACAATAGTGTGCAGCTCATCAATGAACAGGATCACGTCCGGAGATTTCTCCAGTTCGTTCATCACCGCTTTCATGCGTTCCTCAAATTGGCCGCGGTACTTGGTACCGGCCACCAGAGAGGCCAGGTCTAAAGTCACCACACGTTTGCCGAACAGCACTCTTGACACTTTCTTCTGGATAATGCGCAGGGCCAGGCCTTCGGCGATAGCCGTTTTACCTACCCCCGGTTCTCCAATCAGGATTGGGTTGTTTTTCTTGCGGCGGCTCAATACCTGGGCCACACGTTCGATTTCTTTTTCACGGCCCACAATTGGGTCCAGTTTGCCTTCCTCGGCCAACTTAGTCAGATCACGGCCGAAGTTGTCCAGCACCGGAGTGCGGGATTTCTCGGCACCCTTCTTGGCAGCGGCGCCTGTTCCCCCTTTAGAGGAAGAACCGAAGAGTTTGTCGTTATCATCGTTGTCATCGGTATCTGAGGAGGCGAGAGGGTTGTTAGCATGGTAGTCTAACGAGTCCCGAATGGCTTCATAGTTCACGTTGAATTTGGCTAAGGTTTGCGATGATATATTATCCTCATCCCGCAAAATAGACAGCAACAGGTGTTCTGTACCTATGATGTCTGACTTGAAGATTTTAGCCTCCAGGTAGGTTATTTTCAGGACCTTTTCCGTCTGTTTGGTAAGCGGGATACTTCCGGTAATATTGGTATTAGGGCTGGCGGTGTTCTTGGTGGCCTGCTCAAGCGCGTACTTGAGTTCCTCCATGGGCACCCCCAGTTTTTTAAGCAAAGCAATAGCGGTGCCTTCTCCTTCGCGGATCATACCCAGAAGCAAATGCTCTGTGCCAATGTAGTCATGGCCCAGGCGTATGGCTTCCTCGCGACTGAGAGAGATAACCTCTTTCACTCTATTTGAGAATTTGGCTTCCATGTAGTCTAGTCTAGTAAAAAAATTAGTGCGTCTGCTGCAACTGGCTGCTGCTTATGGCGTTCGCTATTGTGTAAACAAGCTGAGAAGGGCAAATGTTCAACAGAAAGCCGCTAGTTCTGTAGGTAGATAGATGCCTCTGGGCCTAGGTTAAACAACAAGTCCAGTATACTCAGATTAGGTGCAAATTGTTTGCCAAAAACCTGCCGGTAGGGGTTTAGGCGCAAATTGTCAGGTTCCTTCTTAGGGTGAAGTCTATTGCGCCCGTCCATGACCGGTTCCTCATAGGTTTTAACATACGTCTGGGTAAGGTGTATGGGTTTCTTCAGTTTCAGGAATTTAGCAAAAAGTTTGAATAACTCCATATTGAGGTCCCATAGCAGGGCTGGCCGGCGGTCATACACGTCTTTGATATAGTCTGCATAGAACTCAAAGAAGGGTGCACTGCCGTAGGCGCTCCTGATAGTACGCCAATGCACCTCCAGCCACCGCTGGGCGTAGTCAATTTCCAGCTCGGTGATAAGGGTTTTGCTGTTGCCGTTTTTTACGGGCACGGTCAATGGCACCACGCCCTGCGCGGTGAGAATATGGCAGCGGTTGCGGTAACTCTGCTTCTGGTAATGCTCCTGGGCTTCCAGCCACAGTTCATCTGCGGCAAAGGCCTGCTGGAAAAAAGCAATGCTGGGGTTGAAATGGAGTTCTGTAACTAAGGGCATGTAAGGCGTACTATTGCTAGGGTGCAAGTAAAGGAAAGTTTTGAGTTGTTTGGTATTTGTCTTGGGGATTAAAAGTTAAGCTGTTTTATCTATATGTCTTGTATGCCGTTCTTGGAGTTTATGGCGGCCAACTTTACAAGTTGATATTGTTTTATGCACGCATTCCCGCCTGCTGCTGGCGTGGCGTCTGCTGTTTCCTCAAGTCCTTATGCTTAGTTGTTTCATGGTTTCCCTCCGAGCGCTCACGGCCGCGGGGCCCCGTCTTTCCCCCTCGCACTGCCCTTGCGGCCGAGTTGTAGTTATCTTTTAGCTTCTGATATTGCAGGGCCACAAGCGAGGCGCTCGAAGTAAAGACTGGAACTGAGGGAATGCGTGGGGGGACTGGATAAAGGTGGGTAGCGTTCTAGGCACGTTTTTCCGAAAACAGGCTCAAAACGCACTGCTATTTTACAAACTTAAACCGCTCATTCACCGCAGACTCTCCCCTTGAGGGGAGCGCAGAGGGGTGTTTACACAGGAGGAGATGCTCTGCTGATTTTACTATTGCCCTCTTTTTCGTCCCCCTTTGAAGGGGGTAGGGGGATGACCTCTTCTGCAAATCAAACCTGTTTCCAGCCCGTTTTCCGCAAAACAGGCCCAAAACGGGATTCCTTAGGATAACGCAACTGGGATCACCTATCAAGTTAACACTAATAACTCCCCAAGGTGGTATCCTTAAAGTAACGGGCAAACCTTACGCCGCCCGAACTTAATGGGGGTACTTTTGCCTTTTACTGAATCACCCGTACAAAAGGGTGTGTAAAAAGCGTGAAAATTATGCCTACTAAAAAACTTGCAGATATACCTGTTTCGGTGTTAGACCTGGTGCCCATTCTGGAGGGGAAAACCGCCACCGATTCTTTTAAAAATACCGTTGACCTGGCCCAGAACGTGGAGAAGTGGGGGTTCACCCGGTACTGGATGGCTGAGCACCACAATATGGCCGGTATTGCCAGTTCGGCCACGGTGGTGTTGATTGGGCACGTGGCGGGAGCTACCTCTAAGATAAGAGTAGGCTCCGGCGGAATCATGCTGCCTAACCATGCGCCGCTGGTGGTGGCAGAGCAGTTCGGGACGTTGGCGTCTTTGTATCCTGGTCGTATTGACTTGGGCCTGGGTAGAGCGCCGGGGACTGATCAACTTACCTCCATGGCCCTGCGGCGCGATTTGCGGGGCTCCGTAGATGATTTTCCGCAGAACGTGGTAGAGTTAAAGACTTACCTGGGGCCTGTTGACCCTACCGCCCGGGTGCGGGCCGTGCCTGGCGAAGGCTCCCAGGTGCCCATCTGGATTCTGGGTTCCAGCACGTTTGGTGCCCAGTTGGCCGGTATTCTAGGTTTGCCGTATGCGTTTGCCAGCCACTTTGCCCCAACCCAGCTACAGGCCGCCCTTAAAGTATACCGTGACAGTTTTCAACCCATTGGGGAGTTGAAAGAGCCTTATGCCATTGCCTGCGTGAACGTAATCGCTGCCGACTCTGACGAGGAAGCCCTGTACCTTTCCACCTCCCTGTACCAATCGTTCCTGAACGTGGTACGCGGCACGGGAAGACTCATGCAGCCTCCCGTGAAAAGTATGGACGGCCTTTGGGATGCTTCGGAGCGGTACGCCGTGCAGCAGATGTTACGCTACTCTTTTGTGGGAAGCCCTGCTACGGTGCAAGCCGATTTGCAGCAATTTCTGGACGAGACCGGAGTAGACGAGATTATGGTAGGAACCAATGTGTATGACCATGCCGCGCGGGTGCATTCCTATGAGATTCTGGCGCCGTTTTTCAAAAAAGCTGATCAGTAACAGTAAGAAGGAGGAAGCCCAACCCATATTCCTTGAGGAGTATTATGGGGAAGGCGGGCGGGTTTCTACCTTTTGTAAAGCGGCGCTGCTCCTGGAAGGTAACTGACTATTTTGCCCGAACAGGCATTTATCTTTACCTTAGAGTTGATTTTTACCCAAAGGCTGGTAGGCGCAAGAGCGTTTACCAGCCTGTTTTTCTGAAAAGCCATCAAAAACGTTTCATCTTTTTCTAAGTCCAGGCCGCAGCTCAAGCCTAGCCAATACCCACTTTGGTGGTTCCTGAAAGGCATTTCCCTACTGCCTTTTTCGTTACTGTATGGCTTGTCTACCTTTTTGTACTGGGTTCTGTATTACGTGGTGGGTTACCGGAAGAAAGTGGTGCGCCAGAACCTGGAAAGGTCTTTTCCTGGGAAAAGCATTTCTGAGCTCAGGAATATTGAGAAGCAATTCTTTTTGAACCTTACAGATACCATGCTGGAAACCTTGAAACTGGCCTCTCTTACCCCGCAGGAACTGAAGAAAAGAGTAGACTTGCGGGGCGGAGAACTGCTGGAGGAGCACCTGCGACAAGGTACCCCGGTTATGGTGTTGGGCGCGCACCTGGGCAACTGGGAGTTTATGTCGGCGTCTGGCAATAACCGGTTTACTTTCCCCATTGACGGTGTGTACAAGCCCTTGGCCAGCTCCTTTTTTGAGTCCTTTATGTGGTTTCTGCGCAGCCGCTTTGGTATCGTGCTGGTTAGAATGAAAGACACCTTGCGGCACCTTTTGCGGCACCGCGGCGAGCCCCGCATTCTTACCCTCCTCTCAGACCAGATTCCGCCCTACGGCGAGATTCAGCACTGGACCACATTTCTGCACCAGGACACCGCCTTTTATGTGGGCGCGGATAAGCTAAGGGCCTCTTTTCAGTACCCAACTTTTTTTGTGGGCATGCGCCACACCCGCCGGGGGTTCTATGAGGTTGTTTTTCAGGAGCTGCTTCCGGCTCCGGTGGCCGACGTGAAAGAACCAGGGCACCCGCTCACCGAGGCCTTCGCCCGCGCCCTGGAGTCCTGGATTGAAAAGTACCCCGCTGAGTACCTCTGGTCTCACAAACGCTGGAAGCATAAGCGCCCACAGGGCGCTAGTTCTGAGTCCTGAGTTCTGAGTATTGAGTTTTAAAAAATATTAGTGATGGTTTTAGGGCTGTTTTCTGAAAAACAGGCCCAAAACGGAAGAGTCCGAAGTCATGACTTCGGACTCTTCCGTTTTCTATTCATATGCCTGACTCAGGACTCTAGACTCAGAACTCAAGACTCTTTTAAAGATATTCCTCAATTTCGCCAGCCCCTTGGCGCAGGATGTCAAATTCATCATGCTCGCAGTTAATGACCGTAGAGGCGATGTTGTTGCCGTAGCCGCCGTCAATGACCAGGTCTACCAGGTTGCGGTACTTCTCATAGATCAGTTCTGGGTCGGTGGTGTATTCAATGACTTCGTCTTCGTCACGGATGGAGGTGGACACAATGGGCGTGCCTAACTCCCGCACCATGGAAAGGCAAATGTTGTTGTCCGGAATTCTGATCCCTACCGTTTTCCGGCGGGCCCCGCCAATCTTGGGCACGTTGCTGCTGGCCTCCAGTACAAAGGTGAACGGGCCGGGCAGGGCCTTCTTCATGACTTTGTAGGTTTGGTTAGAAATCTTGGCGTAGTCTGAGATGTGGGTCAGATCATGGCAGATAAAGGAGAGCTGCGCCTTATCTGGTTTGAGGCCCCGCAGCTGGCAAAGCCGTTCCACCGCCCTTCCGTTCATCAGGTCACAGCCCAGACCATAAATAGTGTCTGTGGGGTAAATGACCAGACCGCCTTTCTTTATGATCTCCACCGCCTGCTGTATGGCTTTAGGTTGCGGGTTGTCTGGGTGTATGCGTAAAAAGGTTGCCTGGGACATATTTATTGAGAGATTGAATGATTGAATGAAGGAGAGAATAGGGAGATAGTGAACCTATTGCCTGCCTGCAAAGCTATTGAGTTTACTTGGTCAATTTTAAATTAGCGGAAACTTCCATGACATACGCCCAATTATGATTTTGCGTTTTAGACCTGTTTTTCAAAAAACAGCCTCAAAACGGATTTCCACCTTCTCTCAATCATTCAATCAAACCCCGCTCTCACTCATTTACTAAATTCGTATCTTTGTCCCCTATGTCAGAACAAAATATTCCTTCGTCTCCAAGGCCAAGAAAGCCAAGAAAGGAGCAGAAAACCTCAAAATGGACGTATGCGCTGGTGTTGCTGATGTTCCTGTTTGTGTGTTTTTCTTACTACGCCTACCAGATTGTATACACTGCCAATGTAGAGAACAAAGGCGAGCCGGTATATGTGCTTATCCCCAAAGGGGCTACCTATGAGCAGGCCATGGATTCTATTGACGCCAAAAACGTGGTGATTGACCGCCTGAGTCTCAGGTTTATGGCCAAGCTCATGGACTACCCAAAGCTGGTGAAGCCCGGCCGGTATGAATTGAAAGACGGCATGACCAACTACCAATTGATTGCCAAACTCCGCTCCGGCGACCAGGACCCGGTCAAGCTCACCTACACCAACGTGCGCCTTAAAAAAGACCTGGCCCATAAGCTGAGCACGTTCATTAACTCCTCGCCGCAGGAGATTGACTCGTTGCTCAACAGCCCGTCGTTCACCAAAAAGCTGGGCTTTGACACCACCACCATCCTGACCATGTTCATCCCGAACACCTACGAGATCTACTGGACCACGCCGGCCCCGGAGATGATGGAGCGCATGAAAAAGGAGTATGACACCTTCTGGACCGCTGAGCGCAAGGCCAAAGCCAAGGCCCATAACCTAACGCCTACGCAAGTGTCTATTCTGGCCTCTATTGTGCAGGCTGAGCAGAGCGTGCACGCCGATGAGCGCCCTCGTATTGCCGGGGTGTACCTGAATCGCCTGAGGAAAGGCATGCTGCTACAGGCAGACCCCACGGTGGTGTTCGCCACCGGCGACTTTGGCATTAGACGGGTTTTGAACGAGCACCTGAAAACTGACTCGCCTTACAATACTTATAAATACAAAGGGCTGCCGCCGGGGCCTATCAACCTGCCTTCCATCACTTCTTTGAACGCAGTGCTGAACCCTGAGGAAAACGAGTACCTTTATTTCTGCGCCAAGGAAGACTTCTCGGGGTACCACGCTTTTGCGGTGACCGAAGCTGAGCACCGGCGCAACGCCGCCCGTTTCCATGCAGCCATGAACCAGCGCAAGATTATGCGCTAAGCAACGCGTTTTGGGGCCGTTTTTCTAAAAACGGCCTTATTTCAGTCTTTAAAGAAAGAGCAGTGTTTGAATCTGAAGTGCAGATACGCGTACGCTACGCCGAGACCGACCAGATGGGCTACGTCTATTACGGCAACTACGCGGCTTACTTTGAGGTAGCCCGTACTGAGACGTTCCGGCAGCTGGACATCCATTACAAAGAGATGGAGGCCGAAGGCGTGATGATGCCCGTGTTGGAGCTCAAATGCAAGTACATAAAGCCCGCCCGGTATGATGACCTACTCAAAGTAAAGCTGTTTGTACGCGAAAAACCCCGCGGGGCCCGTATAAAGTTTGAGTACGAGGTGTACAATGAGGCGCAGGAGCTTTTGACCATAGGCGAGACCATGATGGTGTTTGTAGACATGAAAAGCGGCAGGCCTACAGCGGTGCCCGCCGAAATTCATGCCAAGTTAGACCCTTACTTTACCGTATGACCCTAACGGAGCACGTCACCCAGTCCAGACAGTACCGTAAGTTTATTGTCTTTCTCAAGCGCGTGCGTTTTGTGGAGGGAAAGGTGTCTGTGTACCATGTGCTCAAGGTAGTGATTGATGAGCTGCACCATGACTCGCTCACCAAGCGGGCCTCTTACATGGCCTTCAACTTCACGCTGGCCATTTTCCCTACCATTATCTTCCTGTTCACGCTCATTCCCTACATACCGGTGGGGCACCTGGACCGTGACATTCTTACCTTGCTGGAAGACGTAATGCCCCCGGAGATTTACAACGCCGGTGCTGAGACCATTGAAGACATTGTGAACAAGCCTCGGGGCGGGTTGCTTTCCTTCGGTTTTCTGTTTGCGCTGGTCTTGTCTACCAATGGCATTATGAGCCTCATGGATGCCTTTGACAAGAAGTATAAAACCTTCAGGCGGCGCACCTATCTACGGAAACGGCTCATTGCCACTGCGCTCACCGTGGCCTTGGCGCTCATTTTGTTTCTGGCCATTGGCGCCATTTTCTTCGGGACCTACATTCTGGATGCGCTGGTGTTTTATGAGATTGTGACGGAAGCGTTTACCTATGGGTTGATTGTATCTGTGAAGTACGTTGCCGTAGCCCTGCTTTTCTTCCTGGCCACATCTATGATTTACTACTATGTGCCGGCGGTCCATGACAAATGGCCATTCGTCTCGGCGGGCTCAGTGGTGGCTACGTTTCTGATCTTTTTGGTGTCCTGGCTGTTCTCGCTCTACATTGGCAAGTTTGACTCCTACAACAAGTTCTATGGGTCTATTGGCGCACTCATAGGTTTAATGGTTTGGCTGGACTTTGTATGCATGATCCTGATTCTAGGCTTTGAGATCAATATCAGCGTAGATGCGCTCACCAAACGCCTGGAGAAGGACCGCTCCTAAAGATTGGCGTTTCAAGCCTGTTTTTCCAAAAACACCCTCAAAACGCCAATCTTCCTTTCTCAGGACTAGGAGGAAGGGGCGGGATAATCACAAAAGAAGAATTATTTTCTTTTCTGACAAAAGGGGTAGCGCCATGAGTATCAGGAAGAAAGTGCTTGGAGGGGCAAAAAAATGAAGGGAATTGAGAAAAAAGCGTGGGGTACCTCTTGACTGGTTCACCTGCATGCATTACTTTTGTGTCACATTTAGAGAGATGGCAGAGTGGTCGATTGCGGCGGTCTTGAAAACCGTTGACCTTTGCGGGTCCGGGGGTTCGAATCCCTCTCTCTCTGCTTGATAAAAGCCCCAAATTGCTGATAAAGCGATTTGGGGCTTTTTTGTGCTTCTTTCCCTTTCCAAAACTGCGTAGGCTAGGAGTAATCTTGCCTGCTTGGCAAGTTGTTGCTATGCAATCCTTCAGCACTTGTCTTCCAAACAATCTGTTTCCAATTTGCACGACTTGGGTGCTAGGATAAATGCCTATGAACCGATTGCTGGACTCGCAATTCAATACGCCAAGAATCCCTTTTAACCATCTGAAAGAGTAAATATTAACGTATTGCATTAGCTTATTTTAATAACCTTATAGGCCTGGATTAGTAAAAAGAGGTAGGTGGCGCGTGCAGATTAGGATGTTCATTCCCTCATGGGAAATCCTTCTTTTTAGTTTTTGGTTCAAGAAACAGATGATGGAAAGCGGTATTTACTTTACTTATGGAAAAGATCCTTCTAATAGAAGACAACCAGTTCATAAGGGAGAATGCTGCCCAAATACTTACTTTCGCGCATTATGACGTATTGCTGGCCGAAGACGGCAAGCAAGGAATAGCCTCTGCCATTAAAAATCTCCCAGACCTCATTATCTGTGACATCATGATGCCTGAGTCTGACGGATTCTGTGTGCTGGAAACTTTGAAAAAACACCCCGACACCTCTGAGATACCTGTGGTCTTCCTTTCTGCCAAGTCTACCAAAATGGATAGAAGTTATGGACTGGAATTGGGCGCAACAGATTACCTTACCAAGCCATTTTCTGAACAGGACCTCCTGAAGGTGGTAGAGAACATTCTCCACCCACATCATGATAAGGTGTAGTAGCTTGGCCAAAAATCAGTTAATATATTTTCCCTCCAGGTAATCCTTGTTAACTCAGCTTTTCAAATCCAGCCTTCCTTTTCCTTCATATCCTTCGATCCACTCCAAGTAACCTCTTCTGCCAAAAATTAGGGTATGCTAAGTTTACACTGCCTTCATTCAGAAGGCAGTCTTGCCTCCAATTTTAGTGTTTTGCTGGGATTAAAACCTTCCTTCATAATTCCATCAGGAAAAATTAACATATAACTGGTCGGTGAAAGTAAACCTTCTTCCACATAAGGTGTTATAGTATTATATCAATTATAAATTGATAGTTTATTAGAAGGAAGAGTTCTAAATCATGAAAGCAGTTGGTAAACGGGTGGAATTTATAGTTCGGGGCAAATGCTTTGAAATCAGTTATTGGTTTAACTAGCTGTTTATAAAAAGATGGTGCCCGTAAAGGTCCCACACGTCTACAGGCCGAATCTATTATTTGGCAAAGAGTCAGCCTGTTAGATTCCCATCCCCAGAAACCTGGCTCCCTGGATTATTTTTGGCAAAGCACAAAAGCTCCAACGCTATCCAGAGGTGCTGGCCAACCTAAGCAGGAACTAATCAAAAAAGAGAAAATGAAACGCAGTGACCAAGGGCCTTCACTGTTACCAGAGTAAAAAATGACCGGTTAAGGAGGAAGAAGCCCACTTCAGAGTTCCTTATTACCAGATAAACACTTTTGTTATGGAAAGTGATGATCAAACAAAACAGGGAACGACCATTTATACTGTTTTGGTAGTTGAGAATGACCCCCAGAGCCTTCAATTTATTACGTCCATCCTGAGTCCTTATTATCGGCTACTGGTTATGGAAAAGGCCGAGCAAGTGCTGGAACACTGCAAAGAGCGGCTCCCAGACGTGATCCTTATGGAGATTCCTACCCAAGGGCTCTCCGCGTATGATCTGGCCCGGCAATTAAGGGAAGCCCCCCGCACCAAGACTGTGCCCATCATTTTTCTGACAGATAAAACTGATGAGGAAGCAATTGACAAAGCTTTTCAGGCAGGTGCCGCAGATTATATCAACAAGCCCTTTAAAGGCATGGAGTTGCTGGTGCGGGTAAAGACCCAGATCAGTCTAAACCTATCAAAGAGAAGGTTGCGCCAAGCCATTGACCTGGTTCCGCACCGTATTTTTGCAAAAGACAGTGAGCACTCCATTATTCTGGCCAACGTAGCAGCCGCTGATTTTTACTCTCTTAAAGTAGACGACTTGTTGGGTAAAAAGGAGCCGCCTCTTCCCAAAGGTTGGGTTTATGAGGTGGTTACCAACGCCCAATGCCCCAATGAGGACTTCCCCAGCCGGATGCTAACCTGTGAAGAACATTTGCTTCTGCCGGATGGGACCAAGAAATATTTTCTGACCAACAAGATTCCCTTCCCTTTCTCAGACTCGCAACTCCCTGCCGTGCTGGAGGTGGTAATAGACATAACCGAAGAGAAAAAAAGGCAGGAAGAAATCAATCACCTGAATGAGCAACTCCTCAAGCACGGGCAGTTCAAAGACAAGCTTTTGTCTCTGATTGCCCATGACCTAATTAATTCGGTTTTTATCACTAACTCTACCTTAACCCTACTGTTGAAAAACGCTGAAAACCTGCCGTGGGAAAAATTCAAGGAAGAAGTAGAGAAGGTGAAAAACAATTCTGGTAAAACCCTGCAGCTGCTCGTCAACTTGCTGGAATGGTCCAAGGCCCAGTTTGAGGCAGTCACCTATGAACCGGTCACCTTAAATCTGCTGGAAGAGTTAGAGAAGCTGCAATCTATTTTGCAGCCTTATTTAGATTCTAAAACCATGAAACTGGAATGCCTGGTGCCTGGTTGGCTCCAGATTAGCGCTGACCCTAACATGTTGCAGACTATTTTTAGGAACCTAGTTTCTAATGCCATAAAATACTCCAATGAAGGAGATACTATTTCTATTACCGCCAGGGAAGAGGAGGGTAGGGTCTATATTTCTATCGCCGACCAAGGCGTGGGAATCAAGCCAGACCAATTGAAAGAACTGCAGCAGGGCAACCTGGAGCACGTCACCACCTTTGGCACGAAAGGCGAAAAAGGGTCTGGCATTGGATTAAACCTTTCCAAAGAGTTTGTGGAGCGGCACGGCGGTACGCTGGTAATTACAAGTGAAACGGGGGCCGGTAGCACCTTCACTTTCTCTGTTCCAGTGGCTGCTTAGCGCTATAGGCCTCGTGTAAAACCAAGTAAATGCCATTCCCAGGGCTGTCTTCAACCAGAGACTTCAGGAATCATAGACAGTTGGAAATAAACTCCCTTATATAGCCTCAAAAGTGAATGAGGGTGCTATTCCTTTGCTATTGGGCTTTTCCTTTCTATCTAAACCTTCCTGGTTCACCGGTCCCCTTGTGGGGCTAACTACCATCCACTTATCCTCTTTTTAAAACTATAATAATGCCCAAGTTATCATTAGGGGTAAAAGCATTAGAAGGAAAAAGTGCCCTTTCAGGAGAATAATGGCACAAGTAACCGCTTTAGAAAGCAAAGCGCACGAGCCGAACCTTAATTTATTTTAACCTAAGATTTAACCTTACCAGGTATTGCCTGTCTAATCGGGTATAGTAGCTTGCTAAAGGATTTTTGAATCCCAACCTTCATCTTATGCAACACAAAGCCAAGTACCTCTATACCTTGCTGGCAGTAATCCTGAGTGGGGTTATATTCTTCTCTTTCACATCCGGTACCCGGTATGTGAAAAAGGCTTTCCCGTATAAAAAGGCCGGGCTTAGCGAGCGGCAGGCGGCGGCGCATTTATTGGGTCGGTTCACTTATGGGGCTACCCCTGGGCAGGTAGAAGAGGTGGTAAAGATGGGCCTGGAAAATTGGTTGGACCAACAACTGAACGCCAATCTTACCAATGATCAGCTAAACCAGAGGCTGGCTGGGTACAAAACCCTTCAAATGAGCAATGCCCAGTTAGTGCAGGCTTTCCCTAAGGGGGGGCAGGTATTGCGCATGGCCATCAAAGACGGGGCAGTAGATAAAAACGAAGTAAAAAAAGGTGATAAAGAAGAGTACCGCAGAACCCTTACCGCCTACATGCGCAAGAACAACCTGCAACCCCAGCGCGAACTCTACAAAGAGCTTATCGGGCAGAAGATACTGAGGGCTGCCTACTCCCAAAACCAACTGCAGGAGGTAATGACCAGTTTCTGGTTTAACCATTTCAACGTTTCCCTCACAGACAACGACTGTTCGCATTTTATTACTGCTTACGAGCGAGATGCCATAAGACCCAATGCCCTGGGCCAGTTTGAGACCCTGCTGCTGGCCACTGCCAAATCACCGGCCATGCTCACGTATCTGGACAACTTTAGAAGTACCGCCCCAATGCAAGCAATGTCTGCTGAAGACCAACGGAAAGGCCAGCGCAGAATAAAGGGCTTGAAGCGTAGGCAAGCTTCTGATACCACTATGCAGAAACGGCAGGTGGCAGAAAAATTGCAACAAGCCAGAAAAGCCCAGGGTCTAAATGAGAACTACGCCCGTGAAATTATGGAGCTTCATACCCTAGGGGTAGACGGAGGCTATACGCAAAGTGATGTCACGCAAGCGGCCCGCATCTTTACCGGTTGGACCATTTTTCCAGGGTTGAATGCCTACGGAGCTGGCCAGAAGAACGCGCCGGCAGCCAGGTACCTGAAACAGACCAACCTCAACCAAAATGGATTTATAAGGGAAGGGGATTTCGTGTTTGCCAGCAACAGGCATGACAAAGGCGAGAAAGTTGTGTTGGGTACTAAATTCCCAGCCAACGGTGGCTATGAAGAGGGACAGAAACTGATCCATATGCTGGCGCAGCATTCATCTACCGCCCGCTTTATCTCTACCAAAATAGCCACTCGCTTTGTGAACGATAACCCCTCCAAAGACCTGATTGACCAGATGGCTAAGACCTTCACCAAAACCAATGGGGATATTAAGCAGGTGCTTTTGACCATGGTAGCCTCCAGGGAGTTCTGGGACAAGGAGGCGTTGCGGGAGAAAACCAAGTCCCCCTTTGAACTGGCCATCAGTTCAGTGCGCAGCCTAAACGCTGAGGTCACAGACCCTACCCAACTCTACAACTGGATCAACCGCATGGGAGAGAAGATGTACTCTTACCAGGCACCCACCGGTTTTCCTGACAAGGGGCAGTACTGGATCAACACGGGCTCGCTGCTTACCCGCATGAACTTCGGGCTGGCGTTGGCGGCACAGCGCATACAGGGCGTGAAAATCAATTTGCCGGCCTTGCACCAAAACCGGGAGCCCGAAAGCGCCCAAGAGGCCCTGAAAGTGTATAGCAACTACCTCATGCCAGAACGCGACTTGCAAGAGACCATTAAACGGCTTACTCCTACTTTAACTGACCCTGAATTTAGCCAGAAGGTAGATGCGGCGGCCAACAAAGCCGTGCCTGCGCAGGAAGAAGAAATGATGCAGGAAGAGACCATGCGCATGAATGTGAAAGGCAAAGGGCAAAAGCAAAACCCAAATAAGGAAAACCAGCGTCGCAAAGGACAATATGCCAAAGAAGCCCAGGGAGGTAAAGCCCAGAACATGATGTTGGCCCAGGTAGTGGGCATCATTATTGGGTCACCTGAATTCCAGCGCCGGTAAGCCGTTTATTAATAAGAAAAGAACGAAGCAATGACATCAAGAAGGGGTTTTCTGAAATCTGGGGCACTGGCCCTGTTTGCCGCTGGTCTTGGCGGGGTACCTAACTTTCTGGCCCAGGCGGCCAGCAGCCACAAGATTCTGGCGCCGTACAAGAAAAATAAGATCTTGGTCACTATTTTCCAGCGGGGGGCCATGGATGGCCTGATGGCGGTGAGCCCGTTCACAGATGAACACCTCAAGAAAGCCCGGCCCAGTTTATTTATGTCGGCGGCACGGTCAGCGGCTAATCCCCTAATAGACTTGGACGGCCGTTTTGGCTTGCACCCGTCTATGCAGGCCTTCGCGCCGCTGTTCCAGGAAAAACGTCTGGCCATTGTGCACGGTGTTGGGTCACCAAACCCCACCCGATCCCATTTTGACGCCCAGGACTACATGGAGGCCGGTACTCCGTTCCACAAGGGCACTCCCAGCGGCTGGCTTAATCGGGCTGTGGGGCTTTTGGGCCATGAGGCTGCCACGCCATTCCAGGCGGTAAGCCTTACCTCGTCTTTGCCTAAATCTTTTTATGGGGATCATGCGGCGGTGGCCATTAGCAATCTGCAGGATTTTGCCATCCAGATGCGCGGAAATCCGCGGGCCACTAATATCGCTTCGCACAGTTTTGAAGACCTCTATGACCAAACCTCTTCTACGCTGCTGAACAAGACAGGCAAGGAGAGCTTTGAGGCGCTTAAAATGCTGCAGAAGTCTGATGTCAAAAATTACATACCCGCTAACAACGCCGTTTACCCTAACAGCCCGCTGGGCAACTCGCTTAAACAGATAGCGCAACTCATCAAGATGGATGTGGGTCTAGAAGTGGCCTTCACCGAGACCGGGGGCTGGGACACCCACTTTAACCAAGGCACCGCCCAGGGCACTTTCGCCCGCAACGTAAATGACCTGAGCCAAAGCATCACGGCCTTCTGGACCGATCTGGAAGCCTACCAGGATGACGTGGACGTGATGACCATGACTGAGTTTGGACGGACCGTGCACCAGAATGGGAGCAATGGCACCGACCACGGCCGCGGCTCCTGCATGTTTATTTTGGGCAATAACGTAAATGGTGGCTTGGTACACGGTAAAGTGCCAGCCCTGGCAATAGAAAACCTGGAAGACGGTCGTGATTTACCCGTCACTACAGATTTCAGGAGCGTGTTCAGTGAAGTAGCCGGCCGGCACCTGAATATCCAAAAAGATAGTGTCCTGTTCCCAGATTGGAACGGCCAGAAAATTGGGGTGATGCGTCAGGGATAAGTTTGGGAATATCTCAAGTACTCCATCTTCTATAAATTAAATAGAAGAGCAGAATAAAGAGGTGCGCCTACGGGAAATAGTCTCCCGTGGGCGCACCTCTTTTCTGATGAGGCTAACTCAATGGGTTGGATGTGCCAAAAGGAACCATAACAAACATGAAGTAGCGCCGAAGGAAAAAGTAAATCCAAGAGCAGAATGCTGGAAAAGTCATTTTAAAATGTTTAATTGACAAGTATTCAAGCGAACCATTTGGAGCCCTAAACCTTCTAACAAATAACTTCCATTAAAGTCTACTATGAAAAAGAGATCAAAAGCGCAATCCCTGCTGTTTATGTCGTGCCTGGGAGTAGGGCTGGCGGGTAACCTGACCAGCTGTGACACCAAAACTGCCAGCACCAATGAAACTACTACCTCCACTTCAGCCGCAGAGCAGACTCCGGTACAAGGAGTTTCCTTTGGCAAAACCAAAGATGGGCAAGAGGCGCAGCTCTACACGCTCACCAATAAAAACAACGTGAAAGCTACCATCACCAATTATGGCGGGCGTGTGGTGGAGTTGCAAGTGCCAGACAAAAACGGCAAGCTAACAGATGTGGTGGTAGGCCTGAAAAATGTGGGCGAATATGAAACCTCCACAGATGGGTATTACGGGGCTATTATTGGACGATACGGAAACCGTATTGGCAAATCAACTTTCACCTTAGATGGCCAGAAATACAGCCTGCCGGCCAATGATGGTGCTAACAGCCTGCACGGCGGCAAGAATGGGTTTCATTATGCATTCTGGGAAGCCCAGCAACCAGATGCCCATACGGTGGTCCTAACCTATACCTCCAAAGACATGGAGGAAGGCTACCCCGGCAACCTGAAAGCCAAGGTGACCTATACCCTCACCGATGACAATGAACTGAAGATGGACTATGAGGCTACCACGGATAAACCCACCGTTGTAAACCTGACCAACCATGCCTATTTCAACCTTAATGGGGAGGGTAGCGGCAACATTCTGGGCCATGTGCTCCAGATCAACGCCGATAAATTCACACCCGTTGATGCCACGCTTATCCCAACTGGTAAACTGGAGCTGGTAGCTGGTACTCCCTTTGACTTCACCAAGCCTACGGCCATCGGCGCCAGAATTAATGCTCAACAAGATCAGTTGCTGAAAGGAAAGGGCTATGACCATAATTATGTGCTGAACAAGCCTGAAGCAGGAGCCATGAGCAAGGCGGCTGAGGTAGTAGGAGACAAAAGCGGTATTGTGATGGAAGTATTCACTCAAGAGCCGGGTATCCAGTTCTACAGCGGCAACTTCATGTCGGGCAAAAACACCTTTAAAGGTGGAGCCAAAGACACGTTCAGAAACGCCTTCTGCCTGGAGACCCAACATTTCCCAGATTCTCCCAATCAGCCTTCTTTCCCATCTACGGTGTTAAAGCCCGGGGAAACGTATAAAACCAGCAGCGTTTATAAGTTCTCTACCCAGAAATAAGGCGGTTGCCTGGTGCCAGACTTTAAGTTCTGGTCAATTAATCTATTGAAGCGTTTTAGGCCTGTTTTTCCAAAAACAGGCCTAAAACGCTTTAAGAGGTTTGGAGTAGTAAAAGAGAAGTGGCTATTTTATAAATAAGGAGATAAAAAAATAAGGAGATAAAAAGAAACGGGTATAAGAGAAGGGCAGGAAAAGCGTTATTTTAAATGGACTTGTAAGCTTTTTTAGGGAAGTTTGTAATTCCATCAGCAGCCAACTGGTTCTCGGCCAGGCCATGGCCCTACTTTGTTTTGTATGCATAGTTCCCCATCCACATCCGATTTTTCAGAATTACAGGCTTCCTTAACCGGTGAGCTGTATTTTGATGATGCATCTTCTCTGCACCTGGCTCAGAAAATGGTTTACTCCACAGATGCCTCGGTGTACCAGGAGAAGCCTACGGCCGTAGCCATTCCCCAAACCAAGGAGGACCTTAAAAAGCTTATTTTATTCGCCAACACCCACCGCCTCACCCTCATTCCCCGGGCGGCGGGTACCTCTCTGGCAGGCCAGGTGGTGGGCCATGGCCTGGTGGTGGACATCTCCAAACACTTTACCCAGGTACTGGAGGTAAACCAAAAAGAGCAGTGGGTACGGGTGCAGCCGGGCGTGATCAGAGACGACCTCAACGCCACCCTGCGGCCGCACGGCCTGCTGTTCGGCCCCGAGACCTCCACTGCCAGCCGCGCCATGGTGGGCGGCATGATAGGCAACAACTCCTGCGGCCTGCACTCTATTGTCTGGGGCGACACCCGCACACACCTACTATCTGCCAAGGTCCTGCTCTGTGATGGCTCAGAGGCCGAGTTCAAGCCCCTCACGCACCAGGAGCTCCAGCAGAAACTCACGCTCCAGAACCTGGAGGGCGATATCTACCGCAAGGTGTACGGCCTGATCTCAGACGAAACCAACCGCGCTGTCATTGAGCAGAACTACCCTAAGAAAACACTTACCCGCCGCAACACCGGCTACGCCCTAGACTTTCTGGTAGACCAGGGCGCCGATGCCCAAAGGCAGACCACGCTGAACCTTTGCAAGCTGCTGGCCGGCTCAGAAGGCACTCTGGCCTTTATCCTGGAGGCCAAACTGAACCTGCTGCCCTTGCCGCCCAAAGAGGAAGGCTTGGTGTGCGTGCATTTCAATTCCCTGCTAGAGGCCCTGGAAGCCAACATCATCATCCTCAAGCACCAGCCCATGGCCTCTGAGTTGGTGGATAAATATATCATGGACTTCACTAAGGGCCATAAAACCTACGAGCAGAACCGCTTCTTTATTGAAGGAGACCCGGCCGCGCTGCTCATGGTGGAGTTCATGGCTGACAGCCAGGACACCATCACCCAAAAGGCAGAGGCGCTGGTAGCCGATCTGAAAGCCGCTGGGCTGGGTTACGCCTACCCGCTGGTGCGGGGCGCGCTCACTAAACCCGTGTGGGAGGTGCGCAAGGCCGGCCTGGGCCTGATCCGGAACCTGCCCGGTGATCTGCAACCCGTGAACCTGATTGAAGACTGTGCCGTCTCCCCCGAGGACCTTCCCGCCTATATCACCGACCTCCAGGGAATATTGGATAAACACAACCTGCAGGCCTCTTACTACGCCCACGCCGGCGCCGGGGAGCTGCACGTGGAACCCATGATTAACCTCAAAACTGAGGAAGGGAAACAGCTTTTCCGGACGGTGCTCGCGGAAACCACCGAGCTGGTGAAAAAATATAACGGCTCCCTGAGCGGCGAGCACGGCGACGGTCGCCTGCGCGGCGAGTTTATTCCCGCCGCCCTGGGCCCTGAGGTGTACGCGCTGCTGAAGGAGGTAAAGCACGCCTTTGACCCCAAAGGCGTATTCAACGCGGGCAAGATTGTGGACACCCCGCCCATGAACGAATTTCTGCGCTACGAGGAGAAGATCGCCCAGGCGGTCATCCCTGTGGAGACGCTGTTTGATTTCTCGGCGCAGGAAGGCATTCTGCGCATGGCCGAGAAATGCTCCGGCTCCGGTGACTGCCGCAAGACCCACGTGAGCGGCGGCACCATGTGCCCCAGCTACATGGCCACCCGGCAGGAGAAAGACACCACCCGCGCCCGTGCCAACATCCTGCGCCAGTTCCTTACCAACTCAGAGAAACTCAACAAGTTTGACCATAAGGAAATCAAGGAGGTCATGGACCTATGCCTGAGCTGCAAGGCCTGCAAGTCCGAGTGCCCCTCAAGCGTGGACGTGGCCAAGATGAAGGCCGAGTTCCTGCAGCATTACCATGATGCCAACGGCGTGCCCCTGCGCACCCGCATGATTGGGAACTTCACCAAAATGCAGCAGCTGGCCTCGCTGGTGCCGGGTGTCTATAATTTCATGGTCAGCAACCCGGTGATGGGTAAATTGATTAAGAAGACGGTAGGTTTTGCCGTTAACCGTTCCCTGCCCACCGTAGGCGCCACCACCCTCAAAAGCTGGTTTTCTAACTGGAAGAAAGAGCAGAAGCGCGTGCCGGGCACCGGTAAAACGGTGTACCTGTTCTGCGATGAATTCACCAACTACAATGATGTTGAGATAGGCCAGACCACCGTCAAATTGCTGTCGGCGCTGGGCTATGATGTGCAACTGCCGGAGCACGGGGAAAGCGGCCGCACCTATCTCTCCAAGGGGCTGGTGCGCGACGCTAAAAAGATCGCCATCAAGAACGTGCAGTTGCTGGGCAAGGCCATGGAAAGCGGCATTCCGCTGGTAGGGATAGAGCCCTCGGCGCTGCTCACGCTCCGCGATGAGTACCTGGACCTGGTGCCAATGGAGTTGCTGCCGCTCGCCAAAAAAGTAGCCGCTAACTCGTTCCTGTTAGAGGAGTTCCTGCTGCGCGAAGCCGAGGCCGGCAACATTTCCCCCGCAGCGTTCACGCAGGAAAAAAAGCAAATCAAGCTGCATGGGCACTGCTACCAAAAGGCCCTGCAGGCGCTCACGCCCACGCAGAAAATCCTGTCCCTGCCCCAGAACTATGAGGTGGAGATGATCCCATCAGGGTGCTGTGGCATGGCCGGTTCTTTTGGCTATGAGAAAGAGCACTATGATGTGTCCATGCAGATAGGGGAGCTGGTCTTGTTCCCCGCGGTGCGGCAGGCTGCCCCTGAAGTCTTGATTGCCGCCGCCGGCACCAGCTGCCGCCACCAGATCAAGGACGGTACCGCCAAGAAAGCCCTGCACCCCGCCGAGATTTTGTATCAGGCGTTGGCCAAATAAGGGAACCTGGGAGGTTACCGCATTTCCGTTTTAAGCCTGTTTTCTTAAAAACAGGCTTAAAACGGAAATGCGGTAGAAGTTTGTCTATTTTGCTGTGTCTGTTTTAGGCCTGTTTTTCTAAAAACAGGCCTAAAACAGACACAGGATTAAACGCCATTCTATGGAAAGCAATAAATGGGAAGTAGTAGGAAACCATGAGTGCCTGCTGGGCGAAGGGCCTGTTTGGGATGCGGCCCGGCACCGGATTCTTTGGGTGGACATCCAACCTGGTATCCTGCATTATTTTTACCCAGCCACCCAGGAACATAAGGTATTTGAGATTGGCCAGAAGGTGGGGGCAATAGCGGTGCGGGAAAACGGAGGGGTGGTGGCGGCACTGCAAAACGGTTTTGCCTTTCTGGATTTAGAGAACAAGACCCTGCAGTGGGTGGCGCAAGTGGAAACTGAATTGCCTGAAAACCGGATGAACGACGGTAAATGTGACCCAGCCGGCCGCTTCTGGGCTGGGACCATGAGCCTTGTCAACAAACAAGGAATGGGTAATTTGTACATGCTGGCCCCAGATGGCACTGTCTCGCTTAAGCTTCCGGGGGTGTCGGTCTCCAACGGCTTGGCCTGGAGCCCAGACCAAAGTACATTTTATTTCATTGATACGCCCACCCGGCAGGTGGTGGCCTATGACTATGAACCGTCGAAAGGATTCTTATTTAACAAAAGACCAGTAGTGGCCATTCCGGATGCATTAGGCAAGCCTGATGGCATGACCATTGATGCAGAGGGTATGCTCTGGGTGGCTTTATGGGAAGGGTGGGGCGTGGGGCGTTTCGATCCCAAGACCGGTCAGTTGCTGGACCATTTGAAATTGCCTGTAGCCCGGGTCACATCTTGTACCTTTGGTGGGCCCGCCCTTTCTGACCTTTATATTACCAGTGCCAGCATTGGCCTTTCTGCCCAGCAGACTAAGGAGCAGCCCTTGGCGGGGTCTTTATTTGTGGTAAAGAACTGCGGCTTTTCCGGGCTCCCTACGCCTGCTTTCAAAGGCTGAGGTCTTAATACCCAAAATTTTCTAAGGTTACAGAGCTACAACCAGAGGTAAGGCTTCCCGGGTTTTCATAAACCTGCTTCTGTATTCCTTGGGAACCAGGCCCGTAATCTTTCTAAAGTGCCTGTAGAAGTTAGAGAGGTTCTCAAAGCCACTCAAAAACCCTATCTGGGCAATACTTTCCTCGCCCTGCATCAGCAAACGGCACGCATGGCTTATTCTGATCTCCGTTACGTAGCTGGAAAAGGATTTATGGGTGTGGTGCTTGAAATACCTGGAGAAGGAGGCGTCGCTCATGTTAAGCCTGGCGGCAATTTCAGAGACATAGATTTCCTGGGTATAGTTCTGCATAATAAACTCCAGGATCTTGTCAATCCTGTTGGTATCCTTTGAATTAGTATGGGCCAAAGGGGCAAACCGGGTGGTCAGGAGCGGTGCAATCTCATTGGATTCAGCCAGTAGAAAAAGGATGTTCAGGAGACCCAATAGCCTCTGGGAGGAGTTTCCCTTTTTCATGTGTTGCAGCTGGGTGATGACCTGTTTTTTGGTCTGGCCGAATATCTCCAACCCAAGGGCGGAGTGGTCCAGCAAATCCTTGACCGGTAGCATCTCCGGCACCTGGAAGAAATTGGCTCCTAGAAAGTCTTCTGAGAAGTGCAGAAACGTAGACTTTGCCACTAAGGCCGCGTCACCCTCATAATATTCTTTGTCATTTCTAAACAGATGGGGGAGGTTGGAGCCCAGCAGAAATAAATCACCCTCTTCAAATCTGCTTACATTGTCCCCAATAAATTTAGTGCCCCGGCTTTCCTCTATTAAAACCAATTCATATTCTCTGTGAAAGTGCCAGGGCTTGTCAAAGTAAGAGCAGTTCCATTCCTGAAAAAGAAAGGAAGTGTCTGTGACAAGAGGCAGCTTATGGAATTGGGCTTTCATGGAGAAAATGAAATGAAAGTCTAATTTATTGAAATAATGTTAAAAAAGTATACAAAATGGGTTGGTTTTTAAATTTTTGCTATTTTTTATTGTTCTAGATTTGTTTAAATCAAAAACCAATAGTTCAAGGTGTGGTCTAGTCTTGGCTGCTTGGTTCTTTAAAAGGACAGAAGCTGTGGTAGTTACCTACCCTAAGGCCAGTAAAATATAGGGGTTAGTCCTGTCCTGTCTAACATGGACGAATTAGTACTGATATACTTTCTTTTTGAAAGGCGTTAAGGCGGCATCTCCTGTCAGGAGCGTGAGCTATCATAAAATAAGGCGGGCCCACTTTATGGGCCTTTGCTAGTAACTAAATAAAAGTGGGGCCCAGTATAAGCTGGAAGGTGCCTTGCTCCAATAGGTTAGATTAGATACCTGCGGGTGATCTGATAAAAATCCTTGCATCAATTTCCGATCTGCGTGACAGCTATGATTTTTTCATGGCCTGGTATTTCATTGCTAATTTTTTCCGGGTTCTTCCACCAAAAAGACTCAGACAATACAAGTAAACTGATACATAATCTGCTAAATACATGAAAAAAAGAAAACGGAGTATTCTTGATTGTGGACTTGTGTTGATCGTGGCGCTGGTAGGCCAAGCGGCCACCCTGGGCCAGGCAGAGGCCGCTACCCGCTCTTACCCACCAATGCTGGCGGGTGAAAGTCTGGTTCCACTTACCCGCCTGACTTCTTCGGTAGGTTTCAATCTGGGAGCACGCCCAGCAGCCTTGGCCAAAACCATCACAGGGAAAGTGGTATCAGAGACCGGAGAGCCTTTAATAGGGGTAACTGTGGCCCTGAAGGGCACCACGGTAGGCACCAGTACTGATATTTCCGGTAAATTCACCTTAGAAGTTCCAGATACCGGGGGCATTCTTGTCTTCTCTTATGTAGGGTTTATCGCCCAGGAGGTGGCCGTAGGGAGTGCCTCCGTAATAGACGTTGTCCTTAAAAGTGATACCAAGACGCTTGGTGAGGTAGTAGTGGTTGGGTACGGAACGCAGAAGCGGGAAAATGTAGTAGGCTCTATCTCGCAGATTTCAGCAGAGCAAATTGCCAACCGCCCCGTCACCCAATTGCGCGAAGCCCTGACCGGACAAATGCCGGGTGTTACCGTAACACAACGCACCGGCAGGCCAGGAGTGCCCAATGGCTCTATCAGCATACGGGGGGTGGGTTCCTTCGGCGCTACGCCCTCTGCCTTAATACTGGTAGACGGCATACCCGTTGATAATTACAATGATGTAGACCCCAATGATGTGGAGACTATTTCTGTCCTGAAAGATGCTTCTTCGGCAGCCATCTACGGATCTAGGGCCGCCAATGGGGTTATCCTGATTACCACCAAATCTGGCGCCGCAGGCAAGCTTAAGGTTTCCTATAACGCGTATGTGGGTACCCAGCGCCCCACCGCCTATCCAGATTTTGTAGATTCATGGGATTATCAGCAGGCCTATTTTGAAGCCCAGAATGGTTCCAGCACCTTAACTCCCGAGCAATTGGCCATAGTGGAGAAATACCGGGCCCAAAATGATCCTGACTTCCCCAATAATAAATTCTTAAAGCATGTTCTGTCAGAAAAAGCGCTGCAGACGGGACATAACCTGACTGTAAGCGGTGGTTCTAATACCAATAAGTTTAACCTCTCTCTAGGCTATCTGTACCAGGACGGGTTGGTGGTAAGAAATGATTATAACCGGTTTAACGTGCGGTTGAACATGACTACCTCCTTAAGTGATAAGTTTACCTTAACCACCCGCCTAGCAGCAATATCTTCTATTGTAAATGAACCCATGGCCCCATCTGGGGTAACTGGGTTTAGCGGCTCCATGCTAGGTATTATTGGGCAGGCGGCCAGAACCAACGGAAGCTTTGTAGCCATTGACAAAAATGGAGAATATGCCATTGGGGCGGGTAGGGGAACTCCGGTGTCTTACCTGGCTACCAATTCTTTTAACAAGCAGAAGGAGCTTAACCTGAACGGAAACCTGAGACTAGACTACCAGCTTATCAATGACCTTAAATTATCCTTTATTACTTCTTATGTGCAAGGCAACGAACGGGAAACTGAATTCCGCTCCAACCAGAAACTAAGTTCCCTCACTATTGGGCCTAATTTTTTAAGGGAATACAACAGCGCCAACTATTATTACACCCTCCAGGGGCTGGCCGAGTACACCAAACAAATTGGGAACCACCAGGTGGGAGTGTTGGCAGGCTATTCGTTTGAAGACTTCAAGCGGGAAAACTTCAATGCCTTCAGAGACAATTTTCCGGGCAATGACCTTACGGTCTTAAACGTAGGGTCACCGCTCAATCAGCAGGCAAATGGAACAGGTTCAGAAAATGCCCTTGAGTCCCAATTTGCCCGGGCCACCTACAGCTATGCTAATAAATACCTGCTGGAAGGCGTTGTGAGAAGAGATGGCTCCTCTCGTTTCCCTACTGGTAATAAATACGCCGTTTTCCCTTCTGTGGCGGCCGGCTGGCGCATTGGGCAGGAGCAGTTTGTGCAGAAATTGGCACCTTGGATAAGCGAACTTAAACTGAAGGCTTCTTATGGAGTGCTGGGTAACCAAAACATTGGCAACTACCAGTACCAGAACACGCTCAGCCAATCAAATGCCAACGCTAGTGGAACCAACTATTCCTTTGGGGGCCAGATAGTGCAGGGGGTGGCCAGAACCACCTTAGTTGATACCACACTCAGATGGGAGTCCACCAGAACCAAGGATATTGGCTTAGAGGTAGCTATCCTTAAGAACAAGTTGAATTTCTCAGCTACTTATTTTGACAGATATACCTATGATATCTTATACAGCCCATCGGCTAGTGTCTCTGGGGTGTTAGGGTTTGGACTGTCACAGCGCAACACCGGCAGTCTGGAAAACACGGGTTGGGAGTTCACCTTAGGCCACCAAAACACAGTAGGCAAGTTCTCCTATTCCCTAAAGGGTAACTTCAGTATTATCAACAATAAGGTGCTTGATTTAGGGGTAGGGAATATTGTGCAACCAAATGGATTGGTAGGAAATGGCAGCAGCCTGTTCATTGGGCACCCTATGGATATTTATTACGGGTACGTAGCAGACGGATTGTTTGTAGACCAGGCAGATATTGACAGTTGGGCCAATATGAAAGCCGTTAATCCATCTGCCAAACCCGGCGACATTCGGTACAAAGATATCAGTGGTCCGGAAGGGGTGCCAGACGGGATAGTAGATGCTACTTATGATAGAAAAGTGTTAGGCAGCCAGATTCCCAAATATACCTTTGGCGCTAATCTGGGGGCCAGCTATGGCGGGTTTGACCTGAGTGTCTTGCTGCAGGGAATTTCAGAGGTGACCGGCCGCCTTCAGGATTATGCCGGTTGGGCGCTCTTCAATACCACCGGTAACATACAACGGTGGCAATATGAAGGCCGCTGGACGGACCAGAACCCCAACAGAAATGCTATCTACCCCAGATTGGAGAATGTGCCTGACGCAGGTACCAACAATACCATCCTGTCTTCCTTCTGGACCCTGGACGGCTCTTACCTGCGCATCAAAAATGTGCAGCTAGGCTACAAGCTGCCCACCCTGTTAACGGAGAAAGTGAAGATTGCCAATGCCCGTTTTTATCTAAGCGGAGAGAACATGCACACCTTCAGCAATTACCGCAAAGGATGGGATCCTGAGTTGATAGGCAACGCTGATTTCTACCCTATCATGGCCGTGTACACGCTGGGGCTTAATGTAACTTTTTAGGTAGTCTTAAAATTAGAATCATGAAGATGATGAAATATATTTCTAAACCGATAGCCCTGTTATTAGTGGTTTTCTTCTCGGTGAGTTCTTGTTCTGATCAATTGGAAAAGAACCCGCTTGATGAATATGATGCTACTACCTTCTGGCAAAGCGAAGATAATGTGATGTTGGCGTTAGCTTCTTTGTACAGAGGAGGCATCAATGCCAACGCCGGCGGAAGCACCGTCTCTGACTGGTGGTCCTGGATAGGGCTGATCAACCTGGATATTGCCTCAGATAATGCCTACCATGGCCAAGGCGACAATATCAATTTTGTGCGGTTGTCTAACGGTACGCTTGTGAACACGCTGGGGCTTATGGATCAATACTGGAATTCAAGCTACAAGCGTATAGCCCGCAGCAATGACTTTTTGGAAAACATTGGCAGAAGCTCCCTAGACGAAGCTAAGAAGAAGCGGTTGATAGCAGAGGCGCGCTTTATCAGGGCCTGCCAGTATTTCTACCTGTCACAGCATTTTGGGGCCGTGCCCTTGGTAACCAAAGTGCTTACGCCCGATGAAGCCAATACTGTTTCCAAGACTCCTCGCAAGGATATCATCAATTTTGTGATTGCGGAGTATATGGCCGCCGCGGCAGATTTGCCCCGCTTTAAAGACATACCAGCAGCAGAAAAAGGCAGAGTATGCAAGCAGGCTGCCCTAGCCTTTTTAGGCCGCATTCAACTGGCAGATAAAAGGTTTTCAGAGGCTGCAGATACTTATAAATCTATCATTGATTTTGGCGATAACATCATAGACCCGCAGTACAGCACCTTGTTTATACAGGCCAATGAAAACAGCGCTGAGAATATCTTCAGTATCCAGTTTGTGCCTGACCTGTTAGGGAATGCCTTCATGAACAATAATGCTCCCCGCGCCATGGGTGGTTTTACCTTCATTAACCCGCTGGCCAGCCTCATGGAAGCCTATCAGTTCACAGACGGCAGTACTTTCTCCTACACAGATCCCCGCTATGATTACACGGATATTGGCAAAAACCGCGACCCAAGGTTACGGTATTCCATCTATTACAACCACGCGCCGCTAAAGGCTGCCAGGTATATCTCGCACCCAGATTCCGCTGGTTACCCAGACCGGATCATGAACCTGAATTCCAAAACTGGTTACTGCATTAAAAAATACATTGATGAAAGCGTGACCGGTAACCTCAATACCAGCAATGGCGGCAATATTCCCATCATTCGTTACGCAGAGGTTTTGTTGAGCTACCTGGAAGCGAAACTAGAGGCCGGCCAGGCGATTGATCAGACCTTGTTAGACGCCACCATCAATAAAGTGCGCGGACGGGCTTCTGTGAACATGCCGCCTATTACCCAAACCAGCGCTGCCTTGCTAAGACCTATCTTGCGCAATGAGCGGCGGGTAGAGTTGGCTTTGGAAGGAATACGGTACTGGGACCTATTACGCTGGGGAATTGCCGATCAGGTGTTGAAGGGAGATTTCTACGGACATCCATACCCCGTGTCCAAAACGGCTATCCGCAAAAAGTCATCCACTACGCCAAATGACCCCTTCCGGCGCTGGTACGTAACCACCCGCAACTTCCGGAAAGGCATAGACGAGTTGTGGCCTATCCCTCAGTCAGAGATCAATATCAATCCGAAGCTGGGAGAAAAGGTAGATTAAATTTTTAAGGTGGGAAGGCGGGAACAATTGCTGTGCAAAAACTTAAACAGCGTTCCTGACCAGCTTGAAAAAACACCTTGTCAGCATCCACTCTGCGTTTTAAGGCCATTTTTCAAAAAACAGGCTTAAAACAGATAAAGGCTGGTCCGGCATTTTCACTTGTTGTAAAAGTATTTCTAGACCCACAAAAAGGTCTTCATAATAAACTAAGAAGAGATGAGATCAAAATTATTCGTTTGCGTTGCTTTTTCCCTTTCCGGGCTTTTCTATTCCTGTAAGGTGAAAACCAATGAGTCTGGTCAGGCGGCAACTGTATTAGGGAAAGAGTCCTTGGGCCAAAGAGCGCTTAAAGAATCAACGGAGCCCATCAGGCCGGGTGTGCCGGGCAAGGTGCCTTTCTGGAACGTGGCCGCCAAGCGGTTTATTTATGCACCGGCCTTTGATTTTAAGTCTGTTCCTAATGCAGCTACCTATAGATTCGTTTTAACCTCTGAGGTGGATGACAGCAAACACCAGTTTGAAAATAAAGTGCCCTATGCGCCGGTGAGTCCGGTATGGGCCGCTGTTCCGGTGGGGTATTTTAAGATTAAAGTGACGGGGGTATCTTCAGCGGGCAAGGAGGTAGGAACCGCCGGCGAAGGACGGTACTACCGGGCCGCCCCGTTCAACGGCACTTACCATGAGCCTCCGGTTATGCCCTATGACCAAAGCGCCAAACTAGCCCTGGAGAAATTAATGCATAAAGATTTTATAGAGTACTGGCTAACCAACAAAAAGCCAGACCCCAGCTACAATCTTTACAGATACCCCACCAAGATCTATTCTGCCCTCATCATAGGTGCCCTTACCTATGGCAAGCTTAAACCAACCGAAGAGAAAAGGTCAGTTGCGCTGGCCCGTAGCATTGCGGACTTTTTAATCAGCATCAGCTTACCCAAAGGAAACCAGTACCAGGATTTTCCGCCTTCCTATTACGGGTATGAGGAGCATTTCAAGGAGAACAACAAAAAGATCAACACCAACAGCATCATGACCATTATACCTGCAGATGCCGGGAATGCGTACCTGGACCTGTATGATGTAACCAAAGACCAGAAATACCTGAACGCCGCCAAATTGATAGCCGAAACCTATACCAAAACCCAAATGGATAACGGAAGCTGGTACCTGTTTATAGACAAGGACTCAGGTAAGCCAACCGCCAAAAACATTGCCATTCCCACGTCTACCATCAATTATTTTGACCGGCTGGCAAATGATTACGGGGTAAAGGGATTAGAGGCATCTACCCAGAAAGCTCTTAAATACATTATGGAAGGTCCGGTGAAAACCTTTGATTGGCACGGGCAATTTGAAGATATCTATGAGCGTCCTCCTTACCATAACCTCAGCCGCGAGCAAGCCTGCGACCTGGCTATTTACCTGCTCAGAAACCGCAAAGCAAACCCAGACAATATTAAGCTGGCCGAAGAGCTTATCCGGTTCTCTGAAGACCAGTTTGTGATTTGGGAAAGACCCATGGATATCACCGTCGGCAAGGCAGTGCCCGGCAATATCAGTAAAAACTGGATCACGCCCAGCGTGCAGGAGCAGTACGTGTACTGGATGCCCGTGGGCCGCGCCGCCGGCATAATGGTCACCACTTTCTGGGAGGCCTATGATGTCACTAAAAACGAAATGTACCTGGCCAAGGCCAAATCCATTGCTAATTCTTTTACGGTAGTGCAAAGCCACCATGACGGTGATTACCCTACCTTTTTCACCAAGCACAAAATGAATTACTGGTTAAACAGCAATGTGTACCCGGCAAAAGTATTGATGACCCTTGAAAACGATTTAGCAAAATTGAGATAGGTTTTACCTTTTACAAATGATGATGAAGTCCCTCCACAGTATTAGAAAATCAGTTAGTCCCCTTCTCCTTGCCTTGGGAGGTGCTCTTTTACTTTCCGTTCCGCAGGAGGCAGCGGCGCAGGCAAACAAGCAGAAATCATACGGGGAGGTGGCCCTGGCGGAGTCTACGGTGCCTATCAGGCCGGGTGTGCCAGGCAAGGTGCCCTTCTGGAACAAAGCGGCCAAGCGATTTATCTATGCGCCAGCCTTTGAGTTTAAACCAGTAGCCAACGCCGCAAAATATAAGTATGAGGTAAAATCTGAGGCCAACGGCCAAACGTATTCCTTTGTTGGCAAAACCCCCTATGAGGCCCTGAGCCCTATCTGGGCCCAGGTACCGGTTGGTAAATTTCAAGTGAAAGTGTCGGGGCTGTCCAGCAAAGGAGCCGTATTAGGCATAGCCGGGGAAGGAAGGTATTACCGGGCCGCCCCGTTTAATGGAATTTACCACCAGCCTGTGTTGGCTTATGACAAGAGCGCTGAACTGGCCCTGCAAGACCTGCTGCACAAAGACTTTGTGAAGTATTGGAGAGAGCACAAAGCGCCAGATCCCACTTATAAAACCTACCGCTATCCCTCTAAGATCTTCAGCGCCCTGGTGATTGGGGCGGTAACCTATGCGCGCCTTAAACCCGAGGAAGCCAAAGAGTCTATTGAACTGGCCCGCATTGTAGCAGATTATCTCTTGAATATCACCTTCGGGAAAGACCACGCGTTGGTCAATTTTCCGCCTACCTATTACGGTTACAAAGAGATTTTTGACCAAAAGCCAGATTCTCATATGCGCTATGAGAACTCCATGATCATTTACGGTACAGACGCGGGCCATGCCTACCTGGACCTGTATGATTACACCAAAGACCAAAAGTATTTTGATGCCGCCAAGAAGATTGCCGATACCTACCTGAAAACCCAACTGCCCTCTGGTAGCTGGTATCTGTTTGTGAACAACCAGACAGGAAAGCCCATTGAAAAGCATATCACCATCCCTACGTCTATCATCAATTACTTTGACAGGTTAAGCAAAGACTATAAGGTAGCGGGGTTAGAAGCCGCCACCAAAAAAGCCTTTGACTGGACTATGGCTAACCCGGTGGCTTCTTTTGACTGGCATGCTCAGTTTGAAGATATCTATGCCCGGCCCCCGTACCAAAACCTTAGCCGCGAGCAGGCCTGTGACTTGGCCATTTACCTTTTCAGAAACAAGAAAAATGAACCTGCCAATATAAAGCTGGCTGAAGAGCTAGTCCGGTTCTCAGAAGATCAGTTTGTGATTTGGGAAAAGCCAGATAGCGTGCAGGTGGGCAAACCCAACCCCGCCCGTTTGGGTACCAACTGGATCACGCCCAGTGTGCAGGAACAGTACGTGTACTGGATGCCCGTGGGCCGTGCGGCCGGCATTATGATAGATACTTATTGGGAAGCCTACCAGGCCACCAAAAAAGACCTTTACCTGGCTAAAGCAAAATCAATCGCTAATGCATTTACCGTGGTGCAAAAAGAACATAACGGTTATTACCCCACCTACTTCACTAAATACAAATTAGATGACTGGCTGAACAGTGCGGTGTACCCGGCCAAAGTCATGATGAATTTTGACGAGAATTTAGCGACAATACAGTAAGCTTCTGGTTTGGTCCTAGCCATAGGGAAAAGGCAGATTATAAGTTTTGGAGATTGGTTTTCTCCATAAGCAGAAAGCCCTCTTTCAAGAGGTAGGTCCAGGAATTCTCTTTTGCCAGTAGCCAATGGGTTAACCGTTTTGAGCCAGTTTTAAAGAAAACAGGCTCAAAACAGACCTTATAATTGTTGCCTGTAGATGCCCCTTCCTATCTGAATAAAACCAGCTCTTAGCTACCAAAGAAGAGGAACCATTGATTCTCGTGTACTAGTAGTTTGCCTCCAATTTTCTAAATACCCTAACCAAAGACTTCCACTTATCTAGATTATGAGATCCTGCCCGCTTGGGGAATTAGTTCAATTTAGCCAGGGGTAGAGGCGAGGGCGAAAGAGGGAATTTTTAGGAGCAGAAAGTGACAAATTCCCTAAAGGTAAAAATGCGACGCACAATTTGAGAAAGAATAAACAAGTCTATTTTGATGCTATTGTCAAAGTTGACCGGAGTTGATTTAATTCTGAAAAGGAATCTGGGAAACAGCTTTGGAAAAACTGGGTGGAAATAGTTTGTCAGCATGAATTAAAGGCGTTTTTCTGCTCTGTATCTGCCAGGCGCTTTATCAAGTCCTATACCTAAGGGCAATTTGTTCAGGAAAGACGATTGTGTTAAAAAAGTATAGTTTTTAATTGAATTTCTAGATTTTTAAGAAAGGCAGGAAGACTAAGTTTGTAAAAGCAGTCAGGTTCAATTGGTCTTGATCTTGGTAAAAGTACAGCAAAGGTGTTTTCATGTCTGCCAGATTTATGAGATTTTATTTCTTCAAAAAATATAAAAAACTTAAATAATGGGAGAATTCACCGGTCAGGTAGCAATTGTTACCGGGGCAGCCTCTGGAATAGGACTGGCTATCTCAAAAAAATTATTAGTGGATGGCGCCCGAGTGGCCCTGTTAGATATTAACCAGGAAGCTTTAACATCGAACTTTCATCAGGAGACTTCCCCTTGTATGGCTTTTTCTGTAGATATCACCAAGCAGGAGGTGGTGGAAGAGGTTATTGCTCAGGTAATGAAGGAATGGGGCCAGATTGATATATTGGTGAACTGCGCCGGAATAACGGGCATCACCAACGGCAAGAGCCACCAGGTGAGCACCCAAGACCTGCAAAAGGTATTTGACCTTAACTTCATGAGCAGTTTCTATACTTCAAAGGCAGTGCTGCCCCACATGTTGGAAAAAAACTATGGAAGAATCTTGCATGTGGCCTCGGTGGCCGGGAAAGAAGGAAATGCGGGCATGTTGGCATACTCTGCTTCAAAAGCGGCCGTGATTGGCATGACCAAAGTACAAGGCAAAGAATACGCGGAGACGGGCATCACCGTCAACGCCATTGCCCCGGCTGTAATCAGGACCCCTTTGGTAGATGCCATGCCAGAACAGCAGGTGAAATACATGACAGATAAAATTCCCATGAAACGGTGTGGCACTTTAGAGGAGGCCGCCAATCTGGCTTCTTATATTGTGTCCAAAAAGAACAGCTTCACCACAGGTTTTACCTTTGACTTAACCGGCGGACGGGCTACTTACTAAAGCCCTTCCCCTGATAATCAATACCTATGAAAATACTCTATTACAGACAGCAAGGCGCTTTGGTCCCTGGCCTGGTTACCCCAAAAGGAGTGCTGCCTCTTTCCAGTCACGCAAGATTTTCTGGAGTTCGGCCCCTGGAGTTGGAAGATGTAACTGAACTACAAGAACTACAGCGGCAAGCCCTGGAGCAGGAAAATGGTTTCCTGGCCGAAGAAAGCCTGGAAATTGGCCCTTGTGTGCCTGCGCCCCCCAAGATCATCTGTATTGGGTTAAATTACCGGCAGCACGCCTTGGAAAGTGGCATGGCCATTCCTACCGTGCCGGTGGTGTTTACCAAATACAACAATACCTTGCTGGATTATGGCAAAGAAGTGGAGTTGGGGCCGGTGGGCGAACAGTTTGATTATGAGGTGGAATTGGGGGTGGTGATCGGCCGCAAGGCCAAGCATGTTTCTGAAGAAGAGGCCCTGGACTACGTGCTAGGCTATTGCACCGCCAATGACATGTCTTGCCGTGATCTACAGTTCCTGAGCTCCCAGTGGTTACTGGGTAAAAGCCTGGACGGGTTCCTGCCGTTGGGCAAATACCTGGTGACGGCAGAGGAGGTGGGTAATGCGCAGAACCTGCAACTTACCTGTACTCTTAACGGAGAGCAGCGCCAGAACTCCAATACCGGAGATATGATTTTCTCCATCAAAGAGATTATTTCTTTCCTGTCTAAACACATGACGCTGGAGCCCGGTGATATTATCTTAACTGGTACGCCGCAGGGAGTCATTATGGGCTTACCAGAGAAGAACTGGCTAAAACCTGGCGATGTAGTCACCGTGGAAATAGAAAAATTGGGGGCAACTACCAATATCATGGCCTAAGAAAGTTAAAGCATTACCCTCTTTTTGTTCCTGTAAGATTTTGCGCTTTTCTGTTTTAAGCCTGTTTTTTAGAAAAACGGACCTAAAACAGGAAAGCGCCTAAAGTTTTAAACTGACAGAAGACAAGCTGTTTAGGGCCTGTTTTTCTAAAAGAAGCCCTAAACCAAAAACTGGCCGATTGGCAAATTGAGCTAACCAAGAGCTACTAAAGAAATTATGAAAAAAATAGCCCTCATTTCCGGCGGATTGGGAGACATAGGCAAAGCCATTGCTTTGTTGCTGGGGCAGCAGGGCTTGCGCGTTGCTATCAGTGACCTGCTTTCTCCCCAGGAAGCTCAGTCCCAACTGGAAGAGTTGAAGGCCAGCGGCTGCGCCGATTTGTTTTACCAGCAGGTAGACGTTTCCTCTGAAGCCCAGGTAACCGACTGGCTTACCGCCGTGGAGCAGAAATGGGGGGTGGCCCAGGTAATAGTGCCCAACGCGGGCATTGTGGTGGCCGGCGCTTTGTCCGGTGCCTTAACCACAGAACAGTTACGCCAACAGCTGGAAGTCAATTTCTGGGGAAGCTATCATTTGGCCGTGCAAGCCGCCCGCAGAATGAAGGAAAACCAATTGCCCGGCCGCATTACGTTTATAGGAAGCTGGGCCGCAGAGCGGCCAAACGCCCGAATCTCCGCCTACTGTATCTCCAAGGCATCGGTGCGCATGCTATGCAAGACGCTGGCCCTGGAATTGGCGGCCGACAATATTCTGGTAAATGAGGTGGCTCCTGGTATTGTGGAGGGCGGCCTTTCTAAAAAGAACCAGCAGAAAGACCCTGAACTGCTTAAAACGCACCTTACTTCCATTCCCACGCATACCCTGGTAAGCGTGGAGGAAATTGCCCGGCACGTGTGGTACTTAAGTGATTTTTCCCTTATGGGCATGACCGGGGCCACTATCCTGGTGGACGGCGGTTTGTCTCTTACTTCTAAAATGACGCCTTAATGGAGGAAATCTGGTGGATATTAGGGGCATTTCTGGTGGCCGGTTGGGTACAGGGAATTCTGGGCTTCGGGTTTGCCATTGCCACTACATTGCTGCTGGTGCAGGTGCTGGACTTTACCATGCTGGTGTTTTTGAACCTGGCCATGTCGGTTCTTACGTCTTTGTTTGCCATGCTGTCCGCCAAAAACCTGAAGACCATTCACCGGCCCACGCTCCTTAAAATTATTGTAAGCGCCAGTGCCGGGCTGTTGGTTGGGATATTCGTCTTGAACCAGGTAGACCCCAGGGTGCTCAAGCAGGTGACGTTGGTAGTAATTATGCTGGCCTCCCTGTTGTCTCTGCGCAAAAAAGTGCTGGTGTTTGCTTACCCGGCCATGGCGTGGGCAAGCGGTTTCTTTAGTGGGGTCTTAACGCCTTCCACTGGCATTAACGGCCCACTAGTGGCCCTGCACCTGAACGCCGCTTTCCAGGACAAGCAACAGACTAGAAATACCATGCTGGCCTACTTGTTCATGATTATGGCGTTTGGGGTGGTGAGCATGGGTTTCCAGCAGAAACTACCAGAGCAAACCTGGTCTATGTTGCCCAAAGTGATCCTGCCCTCCGTGGCGGGTTATGGGTTAGGTATGCTCTCGTTCAGGATGCTGTCAGATTCTGCCTTTAAAAAAATAGTGACCTTTTTCCTGATTGGGTCCTCTCTATTGTCATTCACCTATTTACTCAGATAAGTCTGATTCCTATGCCAACATCTACTCCATTACGCGGTATTTACGCCATTCTGGGCACCTGCTTCCATGAAGATGAAACCATTGATTATGAAAGCCAGGAACGCCTCATTAACTTCTGCATTGACAATGGGCTGCACGGCTTGGTGACGCTGGCCAACGCCTCTGAAGGCCACCTGATGCTGGACGAGGAGAAGAAAAAACTGACGGCCTTTGTTGTGGAGAAAGTGGCGGACCGCATTCCGGTAGTGGTGACCGTGAACCACCCGTCTTCTTACTGCGCCGCTGAGTTGGCCAAGTATGCACAAAGCGTAGGGGCAGATGCCGTTATGTGTATGCCTCCGTTCTTTGGGCGGTGGCGGTCTGGCCTTGGAGAGATTGAGGCTTATTTTAAGACTATTGACAAGGCTATTTCTATCCCGCTCATCATCCAGGACCACCAGCTAAGCGATATTTCAATGCCGGTAGACTTTCTGGTAGGGCTTTCTAATAAACTCAAGAACCTGCAATACATTAAGCTGGAGTTCGGTAACATCATCCACAAGGCCCGCAAGATTCTGGCGCACCCCCAGAACAAGTTGGTGGGCGTGTTTGGCGGCAACAGCGGGGTTTTCCTGCCCGAGGAATACGAGGCCGGTTGCTGCGGCACCATGCCCGCCTGCTACATGCCAGACAAATTCAGCCAGACCTGGAATTTACTGGAAGCTGGAAAACCCGAAGAAGCCGTAGCATTCTTCGCGCCGTTTGCCCGCCTGGCCGCCTATGAAAAAGACGTAGCCAACCGCTGCCTCTGGAAAGAGATTCTGGTAAGAAGAGGAGCCATGAGTTCTGCCAAGATCAGGGGACCGATCCCGGGCTTCTTTGAGGATTGGGACGTGAACCAACTGTTGCAGGTAGCCCGGCAAGCCGGTCTTGAAATGGACAGCTAGTAAGTCTACCTCTGTTTTGGGGCTGTTTTTTGAAAAACAGCCCCAAAACAGACTCACCTCCCCGGTGATCTAAAGTTTGCCCATTACCACCCGCGCCCATCCTCTAAACGAACAAACAAAAACGTATGAGCTTTGACCTATCTACCCTTGACCTCTCCATTTTCGCGCTATACATTTTAGGCGTGCTGGCTTTGGGCCTGTATGCCTCCAAAAAGCGGCTTAAAACCAAAAAGGATTATTTCCTGGCCGGTGATAAACTGCCCTGGTGGATGATTGGCGGAAGTATTATGGCCGCCAACATCAGCAGCCATCAATTGGTGGGCACTATGGGGGTGGCTTATAGCCGCGGGTTTGTGGCCATGATCACAGAATGGGGCGCTATCTTGCTAGGGTTTAACGCATTGCTCTGGATCTTTCTTCCTTTCTACCTGCGCAACGGGTTTTACACCATGCCAGAGTTCCTGCAGAAGCGGTTTGGGGCCGGTGCCAGAACTACCTATTCTGTGCTGGTGCTGTTTACCTACATTTTTGTGGAGATTGGGGCGGTGCTGTATCTGGGGGCCTTGTCTCTGCATTCGCTGCTAGGTATTCCCATGGAATACAGCGTACTGGCACTGGCGGCGGCAACCGGCATCTACACCATTTTGGGTGGTTTGCGCGCCGTAATCTGGACGGAAATGCTTCAGCTGGGCGTACTAATGATGGGGATGGCAGCGCTTTCTTATACCACCATCAGCGCGGCCGGCGGCATAGATGCGGTCTTGGCTACCTCCAAAGACTGGGATATTCTCTTGCCCGCCGATGATCCTGCCTTTCCCTGGACCATGTATTTGGGCGGCGCCATCTGTATTAGTGTATTTTACTGTGCCACCAACCAGTTTATCGTGCAGCGCACGCTGGCAGCCAAGAATGAGTGGCATGCGCGCATGGGGGTTATTTTTGCCGATTACCTTAAATTCCTGATTCCGTTCATGATCATTGGCCCGGCGCTGGTGGCCCCGCAGTTGTTCCCGAACCTGGAGAAGGCAGATTTAATTTTTCCTACGCTGGTTAAAAACCTGTTGCCCTCTGGACTGGTGGGCTTGGTTATGGCGGGTTTGATTGCCGCCATCATGTCGCACCTTTCCGGGGCCATCAACTCCTGCACTACCATTCTTACCATGGACGTGTACTTGCCCTACTTTAAGAAAAATGCCACCGAGGCCCAGAGCGTACGGTTTGGGCGGCTGTCTGGGATTGTTATTATCCTGCTGGGGATCATGTGCACCAGTCTATTACTCACCCACTCAGACAAACCGGTGTTCCTGTATTTATTAAGCGCCTATGGCTTGTTCACGCCCGGCATTGCTACCATGTTTTTGCTGGGCATCCTCTGGAAACGCACTACGCACGCCGGGGCCCTGGCAGCTGGTATTTTAACCATTCCCTTGTCTTTCATCCTGCAGTTCGGATTCCCTGAGATGCCATTCTACAACCGGACCGGTATTGTGTTCTGGACCTGTATGGCCACCTGCGCCATCGTGAGTTTGTATACCAAACCAAAACCCGCCGAAGAACTGGTGGGCATGATCTGGACCCGCAGCAGCCTGGCCCTGCCACCCGAACTAAGGGAGGAAAGCCGCGGTTTTCGGAACCCGGTTATCTATTGGGCCATTGTGACCGCTGCGGTCTTGTTCTTTTACATTAAATATGCTTAGAGCTGTTTTAAGGCCGTTTTTTGAAAAACAGCCTTAAAACACAGCCCTTTCCAAAGGGGGCAAAATGAATCTTTCCCTGGAATTTCCTGACTATGAAGATTGCGTCTGTAGAAGTATTTGCCTTTAAATATGACCATCATTACCGGGTAGGCGGCCACGCGGGAGCCCCCAACCGACTACCGGGCACAGATTATTATTTTGAGCCCCAATGGCGCCACGCCTACAGCCGCCTCACCGAATCTTGCCTGGTCAAAATCACCACTGATACTGGATTAATAGGGTGGGGCGAGGCGCAGGCCCCGCTGGTTCCAGAGGTCCCCGCTACCCTAATTGCCAAACTCTTGGGGCCCGCCATCCTGGGGATGGACCCGCTGGCGCCGGAGTTGGTATACGACCGCCTATACCACCTTAACCACGTGCGCGGCCACACGGCCTCCTTCACCATAGATGCCATAACCGCTTTAGATATTGCCCTCTGGGATATAAAAGGCAAAGCCGAAGGCAAGCCCTTGCACCAATTGCTGGGGACTAACCCCACGCTTCGGTTGCCGCTGTATGTATCTGGCGTAAGACGCCCTACCCTGGAAGAGCGGCAGGCCCACGCCAAGGAAATTGTGCAGCAAGGTTTTAAAGGCGTGAAAATCTTCTTCGGGAATACGCCAGACAATACCTTGGCAGAGTGCAGGGCCATCAGGGACGCCATAGGGCCCACCGCCGAACTGGCATTTGACGCCATCTGCCGGCATGACTATGAGGCAGCCCTGCAGATTGGCAAAGGCTTAGATGAACTGAACGCCACCTGGTTTGAATCACCCATAGACCCCGAGGATGTGGCCGGCCACGCCCGTCTGGCTCAGGCTATTGAGACACCAATTGCTATTGGCGAACCCCTACGCACCGTGCGCGAGTTTGAGCCTTGGTTCCAGCAAAAAGCCATGCGGGTAGCCCAGCCAGACATTGTGCGCTGCGGCATTACCGGCGGCAGGCGCATTGTGGAACGGGCGCAGGAAGAAGGCCTGGCCGTTGGTCCGCATATTGGGGTCTGCACGGCCATCGGCTTTTCCGCTACCTGGCATTTCACCGCTGTGCTGGCCAACCCGGTGAGCCAGGAGCACCAATTGGATATGTTTGAGACCGCCAACAAAGTGCTGGAAACGCCCTTGCAGGTAGAGGCCGGCCATGCCCTGGTTCCAGAAGGTCCTGGGCTGGGCATTGATGTGAATGAGGAGTTTGTGCGGGCGCACAGCGCAGAAACGTGGCTGGTGAAGGAATAGAAGAATCTGAAAACACATCTAAAAGAGTGCCATGAAAAGAATAACCTGTTTGCTGCTGCTGGCGTTCCTGTCCCTCAGCTTTGCGCCACCCAAAAAGAATGTGCTCATCATTGGAGACTCCATTTCCATTGGCTACTTCCCGTTTGTAGAGCAAATGCTGGCAGAGAAGGCCACAGTAGTACATAACAAAGGCAACGCCCAGCACACTGGTACCGGCCTCAAAAAAATAGAGGAATGGCTGGGCCAGGAGAAATGGGATGTGATTCAGTTTAACTGGGGCCTCTGGGATCTGTGCTACCGCCTGCCCAATGTAAAAGCCGAGGAGAGCCGCGACAAAGTAAATGGCAAACTCACCACCACGCCAGAGCAGTACCGCGCCAACCTGGAGGAACTGGTGAAAATCCTGAAGAAAACCAATGCCAAACTGCTTTTTGTCACCACCTCCTATGTGCCCGAAAATGAACCGGGCCGCTTCGTGGAGGATGCCCAGAAATACAATGCCATTGCCAAAGAAGTAATGGCCAAGCACGGCATACCCGTAAATGATATTTACAAGGTATCAAAGAAGGTGCACAAAAAGCATGGCCAAGCACCCAATGACGTACATTATACCAAAGATGGGTACCAAGAGCTGGCTAAAGCAATAACCGGCTGCCTGGCGAAAGCCATTGGCTAAGCAAGAAGATTTTTGTTGTTGTTTGAAGGGCACCGTCGTTGACTGGTGCTTTTCTTTTTAAGGGTCTTTCAATACCTACTAATCTTCCATTCATTAGAATAGAAAGAGAGAGTCCCTTTATTAAGCACGTTTTCTTAAAAACAGGCTTAATAAAGGGACTCTAGGTTTATGGCCAGTCTGTTCTTCTAGAGAACAAAAAGGCAATCAATCATTCCTAAAAATTATCTCCTGCATACCACTCGCCAAAGGCGTTTTCCGTTTCCCAAAGCTTAAGGCTGTGCAGGCTAACCTCAGCGGGCAGGCTGGGTTGCAAGCGGTCTTTAACATACAACAACAGGTTCTCGCAGGTAGGTTGGTAGGGCAGGAGAAGCAGTTTGTGTTCCTGTAAAGCCTCCAGTAAAGAGGCAGGGCTGTCCTGGCGCAGCACCAGGGCATGGTCCAGGGAATCCAGCACGTGGGCCTGCACCAACTGCTTCAGTTCCCCGAAGTCCAGCACCATGCCGTCTTTGGGGTGGCCCGGCTCTGCCTTTGGCCGGCCGGTAATGGTAATTTCCAGCTTATAGGAATGGCCATGGATGTGGCGGCATAGGCCGTCATAGTGCGCTAACGCGTGCGCCGCCTCAAAGGTGAAGCGGCGCGTGAGTCTGATCGTGTCCATCTCAAGCGTTAGGCGGGTACCACAGAAAGTTGCAACTGGTCTTCGGCCTCCAATAGCTCATTCAAGGTGATGACCTGGCGTTCCAGTTCCTCTGAAGAGAAGAGGGAAGGAAGCAGTTCTTTGTAGTACTGGATGCCCTCGTGGAGGTTCTGCCGGAAGGTTTGCAGGTACTTCTGCTGCTTCTGGTTAAAGTTTTCCAGGTGCTCTTCTTTCTTGTTTTTCCAGTAAGCCACGTACAGGTTCAGCTCATTGATGAACACGTGCGGCCGGTAGGTCTGGTTAAGGGCGTTAAAGCGGCCGTAGATATGGTCTACCATTTCCTGTAGCTTAAAGATACCCGAGAAAAAGGCCAGGTTAGGGCCCGGGCAAATGGCCACTGGATTGCTTCCTTTCTTGTTGAGGCCGTATTCCTCGGTAGCGGTATTGGCCAGGCCTTCACAGAGGCATTCTTTGGCCAGTACTTTGGCTTCTTCGCGCTGGTAGGCTTCTACAGACAGTTCCTGGCTTTTTAACTGCTCCAGTTTGCGGCGCTGGTATTTGCGTGAGGCCGTGCAGATAGGCTCATCGGTGAACTCAGTGTTAGAGACCAGGTGCTTTTTGATGCAGGGGCTACCGGGTTTGCCCTTGGCAATACGGCTCTGGGTCAACTGCTCGCTGGTGGTGTTGCGCAGGGCGTTGAACGGAACGCCCAAGGGCGAGATGGGGCTCAGATACAGGTCGTCGGCGGTGGCGTCAGAGAGCTGCGTGAGGGTAAAGGCGTCTACGGTAGTGGCTTCCGGTACCAGCAGGAACGGCGTTCCCCAGCCCACAGCGTCGGCCCCGTAATGCTCCATCAGAAATTCATGCTCATGTGCCGTACCCAGGCCGCCCTGCACGGTCAGTTTCTGCAGGGGGGGTTGGGTAGGGGCAGGAAGGCCCTTGGCCGAAAGAACGGCGTGGCACATGTCCCAAAGTTCGGCCCTAAGGGCCTGGCGGTTCTGCTTGAACTCCTCCAGAATGGGACCCATCAAGAAACCGTCAGTGGCGAAGGCGTGGCCCCCGCAGTTCAAGCCAGACTCTACCCTGAACTCAGAGATCCAGATGCCTTTCTTGGCCAGGATTTTCCCTTGCACGGCGGCCGAGCGGTAGTCGCTTACCTTTAAGATCACTTTCTTTTCAAACTCGCCGGCGGCGTTGGGCAGAAAACAGGGGAACTGGTCCAGGTAGCCATAAAGCCGCATGTTCATGCCTGCCGAGAAAACAATGGATGACCGCACTTTGCTTTTGGCGAACCCGCGCAGGGCGGCAGAAGCATCTGTGAATTCCGCCGGAAGCGGCTGGCCATCTGAACCGAAATTGGTCTTGTCCAGCTTAGTCATGATGTTCACGTCTATGCTGCCGGGGGTAACGGCCTCACGGAGTTGGGCCTGTAGGTATTGTTGGTAAGGGGCGTCTCTGGTAACCAGCATTTGCTGGTACAGCACTTTTAGGGGAGAGGTATCTGGGAGCAGCTCAAAGTATTTGGTCAGTTGGGTGCCGGGGGCAAAGGCCTCTTCGCGCACGCGCTCAATCTGCTCATTTACCACGTCGTCTACCAAGTCCAGGTAGGCAGTGGCGCGGCGGGCACGGCCATCTTCGTCGTCTTTTGAAATAGGCACGTAGGGCTTCTGGAACACACCGGCATAGTAACGGCGCATGTCTTCCAGGAGGGCATCATCACAAAGGGAAAGAACGGAGGAGATTCCAAAACGGGCCACTTTAAGCGGGGAGTCAATAGAAAAGGCCAGCCCCATAACCGGAATATGGAACGTGTGCAGAAAATTTTGTAACATAAGGAAAGGACAATAACGTGCGGTTAATACTTATTCTAGCTGGCAATTTAGAGAGATAACAGTGCGCCCCCAGAGATGAAGATCATCAAGAAAAATGACCTTCGTCATTTTTCTAAACGCTTAGAGATGATGGTCTTAACCAGGCTGGCAGTAAGGGGGCGCATACGTTTTGAGCCTGTTTTTAGGAAAACAGGCTTAAAACGGAAATCTGGTTCAAAAGCGGCTTTCAGATGTCAGGGGAGAGCGGTAATTTTGCAGGCTAGATTTTGATGTCGCGCTGCACAGTGCGGCACTATTCATTGTAGGAGAGAAGGAGTGGCCGGGAGTGACCCTAAAGATTTTTTTAAGCAACAACCAGATGCCGCTGCCATTAAAGCAGAGGTGGTGCCGCCGTTCTTCAAAGTCTGGGTGGAAATGCAGTTGGCAGAAGGAGTTGCCTCCCCGGAAAAGCCTTTGCTATACCTGGATCTTCAGGCCGGCTTTGCGCCGGAAGACGGTACCGCCGCTCCCCACGGGATCCTCAAAAACCTGGTCTTGAGCGCCGGCTCCCGCCAGGACGGCAACAAGGTGGTGCAACCCGCTTTTCTGGACGGCAACAAGGCCGGCCTGCTGCGCCTGCAGGAGCAATTAGAAGCCCTGCCTTTCTTTGACGAACTTCACCACAAACCGTTTTTTCTGCAAACTCCAGAGCACCTGACCTGGGTGAAGGAACAGCTACAGCAAGGCAACCCGGCCTTTGTCACTGCAGACCCCTTCGGCCCTAAATTGGCCCAGGAGTTATGGCACCTGGCCATGGACCAGGGGCAGTCAGATTTTCTGGTGCTGTTTGAGTATAAACGGCTGGCCACGGCTCTTAAATCTGCCAAAGATGACAGCGCACTAGCTACTTTGCTGGGCGACCGGCTGCCCAAAATGAAGGAGTTTTTGCTTCGGCCAGGCCAGGCCCCTAAAAAAGAGAAATTCGCGCTGGAGCAGTTCCGGGAAAGCTTGCTGGACAGGCAGTACCAGACCTCTACCTTTAAGATAAATGCCCCGGGCAAGGACCAGACGCAGTTTTACCTGCTGTTGGTTTCTAAAAACGAGGTGGCCCATACCCGGTTCAAAGAGCTGTTGTTGCCTTATTGTGAGTACCAGGAAGACGGGGTAGCGCTCTTCGGGGCCAACCAGAAGGCCATTAAGGTACTGGTGCCCGAGTATTACCAATACCTGCCTTTTTCCCAGATGAACCTCACACAGGATCTGGCACAGAAAGCCAGCCATTTCAACAGCATGACCCTTGAAAAAATTTACCAAAAGCATAACGTGGGTACGCCTTATAGCCGCGAGAATTATGTGAAGGCCTTTGAGAAATTGAAGGAAGAGGGCAAAGTCACGCTGCTTAACCCCAAAACGGGGCAAGTGGTCTATAAACTGACTTCCACCTGCCGCATTAAATTCAAAAAGGAATAATTACTTATAAGTATAGAATTCTGTTTCAGGGCCGTTTTTGGAAAAACAGGCTTGAAACACATTTCTGCTCCACAAAACGTAATACCGCTCATTTACCGCAGACTCTCCCCTCAAGGGGAGAGTCTGCATTTAGTAAGCTGTTGATGGTTTTTGAGCTGAAAGTTAAATCCATTGAACCCGTCAAATCCTTCTTCTAAGTACCTTCTTGAAACAAAAAATATCATCGGCCTGCTCTGAAAAGGGCAGGCCGATGATATTATAAAAGTGTACCCCTTTTACTTTTTAATGGCCGGCAGCAACTCCTGCATCTTGGTGAGAGTCTCTTCTGGGGAGGCTCCTAAACCTTGCTGCTGATGCACGATCTCGCCCTGGGCGTTAAGCAGGGTAATGAGGTTAGAGTGGGCGAACTCGCCGTTGATTGCTTTACGGTATTTCACGTTAAGGAGCGCGGCCAGCTCCTGGATGTTGTCTGGGCTGCTGGTCAGAAGGGTCCAGCGGTTCAGGTCCAGGTTGTTCTCTGCGGCGAAGGCCTGCAGGCGGGCGGTAGTATCGCGGGCCGGGTCAATAGTTACTAGTACTACGTTAAAATCATCGGTTTTATAGGCGGCCAGTCGTTTCTCAATGATCTGCAGATCGGCTACGGTTCTGGGGCAGGCGAAGGCGCAACTGGTATACACCATGGAAACTAATAGGGGCTTGCCTTTGAACGCTTCCAGTTTTATTTCTTTGCCAGCCTGGGTGGTCCAATCTGAAGAAACGTTATAGATGGAAAGGTCTGAGACAGCGGCATTAGCTGGCGTTGCAACTGCGGTCTGAGGTTGGTCCAGCACGGGCTGGTCTTCAGGGGTTTCCTGGCAACCGGCCAAAAGCAGCGCGGTTAGCAAAAGAGGGAAAAAAAAAGAGAATCGTTTCATGGCACTGGTACTTTAATATAAATAATCAGCCTTGCTTAACGGGCGGCTACCGGCATACTGGCCGCACACCTGAAACCCAGGTTGGCCACGGTGTAATTGGCCTTGAGGCTAGACCTGAATGCATAGCGCATAAAGGCTACGTAATTTTTCACGTTGGTGGCCCCGCTGGCCCCAGACCCGCAGAACTCCTGCTTGTCCAGACTGGCATTAGACCGGCCCTCGCCTACCAATAAGGCAGAATTGTAATCCTGGGTCCATTCCCAGACCAGTCCAATCATGCCGTAGGCGCCATAATAATTCTTAAAGCTTTCTTTTACCGGGGGCAGAAATTTGGGGTTGGGTTTGCTGTACCATTCCAGGCTGCGTTGGTAAAACTTCTCGTCATTGGTGGCGTCTGGTTTGGTTTCACTGGCCAGGGCGGCAAATTCCCATTCATTAGAAGTTGGCAGCCGTTTACCCTGGCATTCACAGTAGGCTTTGGCGGCAAACCAGGAGACGTTGGTGACCGGGCTGTTTTTGAGTTTAGCGGCCTCTGGGCCCACACCTAAAGGGCTAGCCCAATGCTTAAGGTAATTCTGGTCCGCGAAGATCTTTTTGACGGCAGTCTTGCTCCATTTGGGATAAGCCTGTACAAATGCCTCATACTGCGCGTTGGTCACCGGATAGGCATCTAACTGAAAAGAAGCCACTTTCACCTGTTTGGTGTCAGCGCCGTAGAGCGGCACAAAACTTCCGCCTTTGATCATGACCAAACCCGTTGAAGGATTTTTCTGGGCCATGCCGGCCAGGGAAAAAACGGAAAGACAAACGGCTAAAAGTAAGAAGCGATACATGGCATTAGGGGTAATGGTATTCCTGAAATTTAAGGTCAATAAGCATTTAGGCCAAAAACCGAAAGGAGCAGAAAGCCGGGAGGCATATCCCGGTCTTTCTGCTGCCTTGGGTTTCTTTACTGATTAGTGACTAGGAGGCAGGGCCCGTACTTTTTTAACCTGTTCAGTGGTTACTTCGTGGCCTTTGTTGCCCCATTGGTTATACACGAAGGTAAGTACGTTGGCAATCTGCTCATCTGTAAGCGTCAGCTTAGGCATGGTGCTGTTGTAGAGATCACCGTTCACCTTGATCTGGCCTTCCAGACCGTGGGCTACTACGCCAATGGCACGGTTCACGTCTGCGTTGAGGTAGTCAGACTTGGCAATGGGCGGGAAGGCGCCTTTGATCCCTTGTCCTTCAGCCTGGTGACAGGCCTGGCAGTTCTGGGCGAAGACTGCCTTGCCCAGGGCGATGCGTCCGTCTTTGGTAGCGGCCACCGGAGCCAGCGGGGCTTTAGAGTCAGGCATTTCCTGTACGGTGGCACCTTCGGGCAGGTAGATTTTATCCATGATCTGACCAGAGTACACTTTCTTGTCTTCCTTGCCCGTTACTTTAAGCATGCCCAGTGCCCCTTTGTTGAAGGCCCTGAAGATAGAGTGGTCTACCAGCACATAGTTACCAGGTACATCTGCCTTAAATTCTGTGATGGCCGCACCACCGGCTGGAACCAGGGTAGTCTGCACGTTCTCGTTTATTTTAGAGCCGCCTTCCTGGTACACTTTGTCAAAGATTTCGCCAATCACGTGGAAGGAAGAGATCAGGTTTGGACCGCCGTTGCCTACAAAAAGCCTAACAGTTTCGCCGGTTTGCGCCGTCAAGGCTTTCTCACCGGTGAGGGACCCTACAGAGCCGTTGAACACCACGTAGGTTGGTTCCTCTTTCAGGGCTTTGTTCATATCAAACGGCTGAAGGCCGGGGGCACCAAAATCGCCTTTGGTGTAGAAGTCACCCTGCATCACGTAGTATTCCTTGTCTACCGCCGGTAAGCCTTCTTTGGGTTCTACCAGAATAAGGCCGTACATCCCGTTGGCAATGTGCATCCCTACCGGGGCGGTAGCGCAATGGTACACGTAAAGACCAGGGTTCAGGGCTTTGAAGTCAAAGATGGTTTCGTGACCCGGGGCGGTAAAGGTTGAGGCAGCGCCCCCGCCAGGACCAGACACAGCGTGCAAGTCAATGTTATGCGGGTTTTTGCTGTCTGGGTGGTTCATTAAGTGAAACTCCACTTCGTCTCCCTCCCGTATTCTTATGAATTTGCCCGGTACAGATCCGCCAAAGGTCCAGAAAGTGTATTCCACGCCATCAGCCAGCTTTTGTACCACCTCGGTTACCTCCAGACGCACCACCACTTTGGCGGGGTATTTACGGGCAATAGGCCGGGGCACATTGGGGGCAGTGGTCAGTTCTGCCTCAATTTGGGGCAACACTTTTGAACCGGCCGCAATGGCCGCCGAGGCAATTTCCCGTTCTTTTTTAACGTCTGTACAAGCGAATAGGAGACCAAGACAGTAGATCGCAATTCCTAACAAGGGAGCCGCTTTCGTTTTGGTAAAGGTTTTCATGGCTGATAAGTGGTTGTTTCTGAATAATTAGATATGTAAAAGTACCGGTGTCTGGGGGAGGGGCGCATGATGGCCGTCACCCCAAAGAATGATAGGTATTACTTTTTTAAGTTTCTGCTAGAAGAAAGGGAAGGCCTAGCCAGTTGCTATGACCAGTGGCCCGTACCAAGGGCGTAATAAGTGGTTGTTTTTCAAAAGGATGCTTTGCTAGGTTGCGTTTTAGGCCTGGTTTTTAGAAAACGGCTCTAAAACAGGAGGCAGGCAGTTTTGAAGTATTTTAATCTATGTATGCTGGGGAAGTAAAAACCCTGCCAGGGCAACGGGTACGCTAAAACCAGTTTGTTGCTCCCGGCAGGGTTTAAAAAAATAGAAAGGTGGTGTTCTGTTTTGAGCCTGTTTTCAGGAAAACGGGCTCAAAACGGCTCGCTTTCCTGGAATCAGAGGCTTGCTACAGTGGGTTGGGCGATTACCGCACCATTTTCTCCCGTTTGGTTTCAATGCTTTTGGCTACGTCCTCATCGTCTTCCAGAGACCAACCCGTCTTTAAGCCAATCACGAACCAGGCCAGGGCCAACACGCCTACAGCAAAGATGGTGTCCCCGATCACGCGCATCCAGCGCAGGGTTTCCATGGTGTCTGTCTGCATGAACTCCATGGAGCGGGCATACCATAGGCCGTATTTCACGCTGGCCCAGGTCTGCATTAAGCCAATAGGCAGCACACTGATCAAGACCATAAGCGCCAACCCGATATTGATGGACCAGAAGGCGAAGCTGATCACGCCGTCTTTCCAGCGTCTTCGGCTAGACAGGCCTTTGAGCACGAACAGCATCAGGCCTATGCCCAGCACCCCGTACACCCCAAACAGAGCGGTGTGGCCGTGTACCGGCGTGGTGTTAAGCCCTTGCATGTAGTAGAGCGCGATAGGAGGGTTGATCAGGAAGCCGAACACGCCAGCCCCTACCAGGTTCCAGAACGCCACCGCAATAAAGCAGTAGATAGGCCATTTGTAAGCGACAATCCATTGGGTAATCTTACTGATCTTGAAGTTATGGTAGGCCTCAAACCCGATCAATACCAGCGGTACCACTTCCAGCGCGCTAAAGGTGGCGCCCAGAGCCATCACCGACGTAGGCGTACCACTGAAGTAGAGGTGGTGGAAGGTGCCTATGATGCCCCCGAACAGGAAGATGATGGTGGAGAAGAGCACGGTAGCGGTCGCCATTTTGGTTTCCAGCAAGCCCATGCGCACAAATAGGAAGGCGATCACCACGGTGGCAAATACTTCAAAGAAACCTTCTACCCAAAGATGGACTACCCACCAGCGCCAGTACTCGGCCACGGCCAGGTTGGTGTGCTGGCCCCACATAAGCCCGGCGGCCCAGAACAAGGCAATGGCAGCCGAGGAGATCATGAACATGCCCAGCAAGTGGCGGCCTTCGGCTTCTCTTCTAAAGGCCGGTATAATTGCCCGCACCATTAGGAACAGCCACAGGAATAAGCCTATCAGTAGGAATATCTGCCAGAAACGACCCAGGTCTACGTACTCATAGCCTTGGTGCCCAAACCAGAAGTTTTGCGCGTAGCCCAGTTTCTGCATCACGCCGTACCACTGTCCGGCCAGAGAACCCACTACTATAATAAGCAAACAGATGAACAGGAAGTTGACGCCCAGGCGCTGGAATTTAGGCTCATGCCCAGAAACCGCGGGGGCAATATACAAACCGGTGGCCAGCCAGGAAGTGGCAATCCAGAAGATGGCCAGCTGTACGTGCCAGGTACGAGTAATAGAGTAAGGCAGGAAGTTGGCCAAATCAAAGCCGTACAGGGCTTGGCCTTCCACGCCGTAGTGCGCTGTTACCACGCCTAGCGTAATCTGCACCACAAATAAAGCGGTCACAATCCAGAAGTACTTAAGGGTCGCCTTCATAGAAGGAGTAGCCTTCAATCCCAGCAAGGGGTCTTCTTTAGGCAGTTTGTCTACGTCTATCTCCTCCTCTTTATTAGAGGCATAATAGAAGGCGAGCAATCCAATACCGGCAATCAACACAATCACACTGAAACCGGTCCAGATGATGAGGTCACTGCTGGGGCGGTTGCCTACCAGTTCCTCGGCGGGCCAGTTATTGGTGTAGGTAATGTCCAGGCCGGGGCGTTCCGTTACGCAGGCCCAGGACGCCCAGAAGAAGAAGGCGTTCATCTTGCGCATGCGCTCCGGGTCCTGCACCGTGTTGTCCTTCATGGCGTAGGCATCACGGTACTTGGCCAGGGTTGGGTCATTCATGAAGAGCCCGGTGTAGTGCTCGCTTACCCCGGCAATGGCTTCGGCCCGCAGGTCTGAGATGGAAAGGGTGCCGGTGGCAGGGTCATAGGTGTTGGCCCTGATCTGCTGCTGCAGGCGGGCCTGCAACATGGCCTTGGTTTCCACGTCCAGCTTCTCAAAAGTAGTGCCTTTGGCCTCCTGGGCCCAGCGGTCCAGAAAGAACATGGCTTCTTTGTGTAGCCAGTCGGCGGTCCAGTCAGGGGCCACGTAGGCGCCGTGTCCCCAGATGGAGCCCAGTTCCTGGCCCCCAATGGATTGCCACACGTTTTGCCCGTCTTTAATATCTTGGGCGACAAAGATGGTTTTGCCTGAGGCGGTGACCACTTTTTCAGGGATAGGCGGGGCCTTCCGGTAAATCTCAGATCCGTAGTACCCGAGAACAGCGAAGGACCCTACCATTACGGCAATGAATCCCATCCAGAGTTTTTTGTACTTCATATTAGTGTTGATTGGTAAATGTTATTTCAATAAGTGGGTTAAGAGGTTTCTAAAAGAGCTTGGGCTTTCTGGCTAGAATTATTTCTTTTCAATGGTTTCCAGAGTGCTTGTCTTTGCTGGTTAAAGGCTCAATGGACCAAAAATGATAAGGACAAACCCAGCCCAACGGCGTACAAGACCGTTTTGCTTCTTTTCTGGATCAAAGGTCTTATGGGATCACAAAACATAAAATGACATTGGTCACTAAAAAAAGATATTAAGGTCCTTTATTATTTTTAAAGAGTTATCTACATTTGTCCAGAAATCAATGCCACCCATGCCTCGGGGCTTACCTTTTAACCCATGTAGAATAATTGTTCGCTTTACCGGTATAGCATCTGCCCAAGGGTAGGTTGGTCAGTGGAAAAAAGCAGAAGAGAACCGAAGCAGAACCCAACCGGAAGATTTTTGTGAAGAGAATAAAAGGCCCGGCAGGTGAGGAGCAGGAAAGGCCTGATAAAAGGAGGAGACATAGGTTGCAGGGCAGGATTTTAGGCGTGCCCTTATTCTGAAGCAAAGCTAAACCAAGTGATTTTTCGAAAGACAATGCCCTCCTTAACAGACCAGAAAATCCGCCCTTTTTCCTCGCTTCAAACGCCTGCCAGGCAGTTGGCGGCGGGCCGGAACCGGATTCTGAAGAGGGAGCGAAAAGTGGTTTGGATTCTTTAGAGATGCTCCTGATTTAGTCCTATTATATTAAAAGACAATTAGATAGAAGAATAACATTACCCATTTAAAGACGTTTAACCTTACCAATTTTTTAGCCTTCACTTCAATTTTAAACAGTTAACCATTAGAACCATGAAAAAACAGGTATTACGCTTCAACAACCGCATTGCTATGACTTTTAAAGCCGCTATGAGATTTCCTGCCCTCCTTTTAATTGGGGGTGCGCTTCTGGTAAGCTGTTCTTCTGAGAAAAAAGAAGAGACCAAGGCAGAGTACAACATCAATGAAGGAACTACTGCCGCTGCTGAGCCAGAAGATGACGGCAAAGGCGTAGGACCCGTGAAGACCGTGGATGTGGGAGCTGACATTGACCAAGCCCTGGCCACCAACGGGAAATCAATCTTTGAAGGCAAATGCTCTGCCTGCCATCAGTTATCAGACCAGAAGATAGTAGGCCCAGGCTTAGCGGGCGTGACCAAGCGCCGGTCTCCTGAGTGGATCATGAACATGATTATAAACCCAGATGAAATGACCAAGAAAGACCCTACGGCCAAAAAACTTCTGGCTGAGCACTTAACTCAGATGACCAACCAGAACATAAATGAGGCAGATGCCCGGGCACTTCTTGAGTACCTGAGACAGAACGATAAATCCATCTAACCAGATTATCATATTTAACCTTTCTCCTTATGGGAATCTTGATCAATAATTTCTGGAAGGCCGCACCTAAAGCCGCCCTGCTGCTGTCAATAGTGGCTGGTACAGCCCTGCAGAGCTGTAAATCTGACGGCAACAGCGGCGGAGGCGCCGCCGCTGGGGTAGACGCAGACGCCGCTTCTAAAGTGTATGTGGCCCCTGGCAAACATGATGAGTTGTATTCTTTCCTTTCCGGCGGCTTTAACGGGCAGGTGTCTGTTTACGGTATTCCGTCTGGCAGGCTTCTGAAGATCATTCCGGTGTTCTCCCAGTTCCCTGAAAACGGCTACGGCTACAATGAGGAAACCAAACCCATGCTACAGACCTCCCACGGCTTTATTCCCTGGGATGACCTCCACCACCCCAAATTGTCGCGCGCCGATGGTATGGCTGATGGCCGGTGGCTGTTTGTGAACGGCAATAACACGCCGCGGGTGGCCAGGGTAGACCTTACCACGTTTGAAACCGTGGAGATCATGGAAATACCTAACAGCGCCGGTAACCACTGTTCACCTTACCCAACCAACAACAATGAGTACGTGCTGGCGGGTACCCGCTTCAGTGTGCCGTTAGACATGAAGGGTGGTACCGCAGACGTGAGCATGGACGAGTACAAAGACAAGTTCAGGGGCTCCATTTCCTTTATTAAGGTAGACAAGGAGAAAGGTGATATGGACCTGGACTTCCAGATTCTGGTACCTGGCTTTGACTATGACCTCGCCAATGGCGGCAAAGGCCCTTCTAATGACTGGGTGTTCTTTACCACTTATAACACAGAGAAAGCCGGTACCCTCAAAGAACTGGGAGCCTCGCAGAATGACCGTGACTACTTAGCGGCCATTAACTGGAAACTGGCGGCTAAATATGCCGCTGAAGGCAAAGCCAAGGAGATGCCAGCCAACTATTACCATAACAAGCTGGACAAGGGAACCCACTCTGCTAAGTCCACCATCAAGAAAAAGGTGCGCTACCTGCTGCCTGAAGACTGCCCTGGCATGATGTACCTGTTGCCCGCGCCAAAATCACCGCACGGAATTGACGTAGACCCTACCGGTGAGTTTATGGTGGTAAACGGTAAACTGGCTTCCTCACTACCTGTTTTCTCTTTCTCAAAAATGCAGGCTGCTATCAAAAACAAGCAGTTTGACGGCGAGAAAAACGGAATTCCGGTGCTGAAGTATGAAGCCGTGCTGCAAGGCGAGGTGAAAGAACCAGGCCTGGGGCCGTTGCACACTGAGTTTGACGGCAAAGGCAATGCTTACTCTACCATGTTCGTGTCATCAGAAGTGGTGAAATGGAGCTTGAAAGACTTGCAGGTAAAAGACAGAATGCCAGTGTACTACTCACCTGGTCACTTGATGATTCCTGGCGGTGATACCCGTGAGCCCTATGGCAAATACCTGGTGGTTATGAATAAAATCACCAAAGACCGCTTCCTGCCTACCGGCCCGGAACTCATGCACTCTGCCCAGTTGATAGACATCAGCGGGGAAAAGATGAAGATGCTTCTGGACTTCCCAACGGTGGCTGAACCACACTACGCCCAAGGAATCAAAGCTGACTTAATTGCCCCTAAAAGTGTCAAGTTCCACAAGCTGGATGAGAACACCCACCCGCAGGCCGTTAAGAAGGAAAGTGACGTGAGCATAGTACGGAAAGGCAATGTGGTCACTGTCCGCATGACCGCCATCCGGAGCCACTTAACCCCAGATAACATTGAAGGGATACAAGTAGGGGATACCGTGAATTTCCACGTGACCAACCTGGAGCAAGACTGGGACGTACCGCACGGATTTGCCGTGATGGGTGCCACCAACGCCGAAACCCTGATTATGCCAGGCGCCACCCAGACCCTGAAATGGGTGCCTAAACAAACCGGTGTATTCCCCTTCTACTGCACAGACTTCTGCTCTGCGCTGCACCAGGAGATGCAAGGTTACGTGCGGGTATCGCCTAAGGGTTCCAGCGTGCCCATCTCGTTCTCTACTGGTAAGAAGAAACCGGTTCCGCCGGCAACCGCCTCTATCAACTAACACCGTCAAGGACAAATCAGCGGAGGTTGCCCGGGCAGCCTCCGCTGATTCTTTAAAAGACCTCCCCCAAGTAGAAATGACCTTTGTCAGGCCTACTGAATGCGCCCAGCCGGGCCACCATTTATGCCGCTCTTGTCTTGCCGGCGCTGCAAAATGCCCGCAAGCAGTAGGGGCGGAACCTGGTGCAAGCCAGCAAGAAACAACAATCAAATTCCCCAACATTCTCTTAACCCAAGAAGGATGAAGACTTATCACAAAGTGCTGATGTTTATCGCAGCCATCTCCTTGGGCCTTCTGTTCTTTTTCCCCATGTGGAAAATCTACCTCAAGGCTCCCCAGTACCCCGAAGGCCTTGAAATGCATATCTGGGTGTACAAAATCTCCGGCAGTTCAGAGAGCGTGCTACAGAATTTCAACATCCTCAACCATTACATCGGCATGGCCCCCATTCACGCAGATTCCTTTGCCGAACTTAAAGTGATGCCCTACATCGTTATTTTCTTTATGGTTACCGGTGTTCTGGTAGCCTTGTTGGGCCGAAGGAAACTGGTGCTCACCTGGGCCGTGCTGCTTATGATAGGCGGCATGGTAGGCATCTTTGATTTTTACCTCTGGCTGGTAAAGTTCGGCACCAACCTGAGTCCGCACGCCCCCATCAAGATACCGGGCATGACGTATATTCCGCCGTTGCTGGGGAGCAAACAACTCCTCAACTTTGATGCCCTGTCTTTGCCGGCCCTGGGTAGTGCGGGTATTCTGTTAGCCATTGTGTTTGCGGGCGTAGCGTTCTATCTTAGTCGTTCTACCCAAAAAGTAACCCAGCCCACCCCCCATCAAATACCTGTGCCATGAAAAAAGGAATAACCCCTATTTGCCTCCTGCTTTTGTTGGTAGGACTGCTCACGGCTTGTTCTGTAGAGCCAAAGTCTATACCTTACGGCCAGGCCAACTGTGCCCACTGCAGTATGACCGTTTCTGATAACCGGTTTGGCGCTGAACTGGTAAACGACAAGGGCAAGGCTATTTTCTTTGACTCAGGAGAATGCCTGGCGGCCTTTTTGAATGACCAACCAGATCAGCAAAAGACAGCGGCCTTTGTTATGGTTTCTGACTTTTCACGGCCCGGTCAGCTGATTGAGGCAGGCAAAGCCTACTTTCTGCGGAGCAAGGCTCTGCCCAGCCCTATGGGTATGCACCTGACTGCGGTGGCAGAGGAAGCGACTGCCAAGAAAATGCAACAGGAACACGGCGGGAACCTGCTCCGGTGGGACCAGGTGCTGGAAGTGGTTAAAAATAATGAGAGACTTGAGTAAACTTTCCCCCGTACTGGTGTGTCTGCTGGCCCTGCTGCTGTGGGGCTTGGGGGCCGAGGCCAGTACCTTGAACGTGTGCAAGACCTGTACCTACACCTCTGTGAAACAGGCCGTCCGGAAGGCCAAACCCGGTGACACGGTGCTGGTGCGCGGTGGGCTGTACCAGGAATCTGGGATAGAAATTAATAAACCTTTAACCCTTATTGGGGAGAATAACCCGGTCATTGACGGCAAAAACACCGGTGAGATTATCACCGTCACCGCAGACCAGGTAACCGTGAAAGGGTTTACCCTCCAGAATGTGGCCACCAGCTACAGCAGAGATGATGCTGCCATTAGAGTACTGGGCCGCCGGAATATCCAGATCCTGGACAATACCATCCTGAAAACCTTCTTCGCCATTTACCTGCAGAACTCCAGGGGTATTGTCATTAAAGGCAACAAGGTGAAAGGGGAGAACGCCAACCGCAATGAATCTGCCTTGGGCAACGCCATTCACCTGTACTATTGTGAGGAAGCCACTATCAGTAACAATGACGTACAGGGCCACCGGGATGGTATTTACCTGGAGGTGGTGAAAGACGCCAGGGTACACCGGAACCTTAGCCACCTGAACCAGCGCTACGGCATGCACTTCATGTTCTCAGACCGTAACGTGTACACGCACAATACCTTCCGGCACAACGGGGCGGGGGTGGCCGTAATGTACACCAGCAACGTGCGCATGGAGCACAACACCTTTGAAGACAACTGGGGCGCTGCCTCTTACGGCCTGCTCCTCAAAGACATCAGCAACAGTGTTATTTACCGCAATGTATTCCGGCGCAACACCACGGCCATGCACATGGAAAGTTCCAGCCGCTTGCATATCCAAGAAAATGATTTTGAACGTAATGGCTGGGCGGTAAAGCTGCTTACTTCCTGTCTGGCAGACACGTTCCGGTTAAACAACTTCACGGGCAACTCCTTTGATGTGAGCACCAACGGCAACTCACCGGACAATTTCTTTGAGCATAATTACTGGGAAAGATACACGGGCTATGACCTTGGCAGGGACCAGGTAGGCGATGTGCCTTACCGGCCAGTGAGTTTGTACTCCATGCTGGTGGAAAGGGTACCGGCCTCGGTGATGTTCATGCGCAGCTTTATGATCAACCTACTGGACAATGTGGAGAAGGTGGTTCCCAGTATTATCCCAGACCAGTTGGTAGACAAGCGCCCGTTGATGAAGAAGATAGACCATGATAGAAATACAAGATTTAAGCAAGCGCTACGGCAAACTGCAGGTGCTTAAAAATATAAATGTTGCCTTTGACCCAGGCAAAGTCATCTCAGTGATTGGCCCTAACGGTGCCGGTAAAACAACCCTGAGTAAGAGTATTCTGGGCATGGTCCTGCCCGATGCCGGTGATATTAGGATCAATGGTCAGAGCATCCTTAAAAAGCACGCCTACCGCAGCCAAATAGGTTATATGCCCCAGATTGGTCGCTACCCAGAGAACATGAAGATCAGGCAGGTGGTGCAGATGATCCGGGATATAAGGCAGGACGAGCCTGTGGTAGATGAAGACCTGATGGACCAGTACCAGCTACCCGCCATGTTTGACAAACGCATGGGCGCTTTGTCTGGCGGCACCAAGCAGAAAGTAAGTGCCGCGCTGGCCTTTCTGTTCAACCCGCAGATCCTGATTCTGGATGAGCCCACCGCCGGCCTTGACCCCGTTTCAGCGGAGATTCTAAAGCGCAAAATCCTGGAAGAGAAAGAAAAGGGCAAACTAATTCTGATCACCTCGCACATCATGAGTGAGATTGAGGAGGTAGCCGATGAGGTGCTGTGCCTGGTAGACGGCAGCGTGAAGTTTTATGAAACCATTGACGCCCTGAAAGGCCACACCCAGGAAGAGCGCCTGAGCCGGGCCGTGGCTAAAATGATGAACGTAGGAGTGACGCCATGAGAAAGATTATAAAATACGTGCTGCTTGACATTCTCAAGAGTAAAATCATTATCGCCTACACCTTGTTTCTGCTGCTGCTCTCCATTGGGCTGTTTAACCTGGGCGGCGGGCCCGAAAAAGGAATCCTGAGCCTGTTGAACCTGGTGCTGCTCACCGTACCACTTATCAGCATTGTGTTTGCCACCACGCACTTTTACAATTCCTATGAGTTTATTGAGCTGCTGGTAGCCCAGCCCATAAACCGCCAGAAGATATTCCTGAGCGAGTACCTGGGGGTGGCGCTTTCGCTTTCGGCGGCCTTTGGGGTAGGCGTGGGAATACCGGTATTGGTAAGTGGGGCCGGGGTGACGGGGCTGTACCTGGTGCTCACTGGCCTTTTCATCACCTTCATTTTCTCCGCCTTGGCGTTTCTGGCCTGCGTGCTCACCCGTGACAAAGCCAAGGGCATAGGTATTTCGCTGCTGCTGTGGTTTTATTTCGCGCTGATCTATGACGGCATGGTGCTCTTTATCCTGTATTCCTTCGGGGATTATCCGCTGGAGTACGCTACCCTGGCCATGACGGCACTTAACCCCATTGACCTGGGCCGCATCATGGTGCTGCTCAACCTTGATGTGTCTGCCCTGATGGGGTACACCGGCGCCCTGTACAAGCATATTTTTGGGAGTGCGTGGGGCGTGGGCCTTTCCTTTGGGCTCTTGTTGCTCTGGGCGCTGCTGCCTCTTTTAACCGCCAGAAGGATCTTTTCCAAAAGAGATCTGTAGCCTTAGTAGGGGTGAGGCTGGCTTTAGCATTGCCTAGTAAAAGGTAGCAAGAGCTGGTTCAAACTTATAAACCCTCACTTTGCCTTTTGGGCCCGTTTTTAGAAAAACAGGCTCAAAACGTAAAGAGAGGGCTGTCTCAAAGAAGTTGGAAGAATGCAAGGGCTACTGTTGCCGTTGGCGGGCCTCCTGCTTTTGGTAATCCTATTGCCGTTGGTGTTCCTCTTGGGCTGAGGAAATGGTATCCACCTTCAGGTTGCGGGCGGTGTCTGAGTCTATTTCCAGTTGCGGGCTTATTTCTTCCCCGGCTCCTTATTCTACGCTTTCATTCACGGCACCAGTGCCACGGTTGGTGTCCTCTGATTTGTTTTCGGCGTGGCTGCAGGCAAACGCAAACACCGAAAGTAAAATAATAAGTACCTTTTTCATTATTTCGTCATTGGTGTATCCAGAACTAACGCTTTTAGCAGTAGTTAGTTACGGCTGTTTGCTGGGTGCACTTGTTAAGTCTGTTTCCTGTTTTAAGCCCGTTTTAACCAAAACAGGCCTAAAACGTCTAAAGTCTTCAGGGCTGGTGTGCAGGGTATAGAGAAATGAAACGGCTGGTAAAGCCTTGTCTATTGGTGATACATGTCATTTTATGGCGAAGCAGGGAACGGTACTTTTACCAAATAACAAACGCAACAAGATGAAAATGTTGGCCCTGTCTGAAATAGAGTTAGTGAATCCGTTGAGTTATGACGCCTACCGTGCCCTGGTAGAAGAAGCGGTGGAAAAGAATACCACCACTGGCGAGGAACTTACCCCGGAACGTATTGACTTCACCAAACTGAACCTGCAGCGCATGAAGCGGGTAGAAAAGCAGTTTGCCTTAACCCCAGATCTGAGCACTGCCCTGCTGGCCCACCGGCCAGATTGGAAATGGTTGGTGCTGGTAGAAGCCTGGTGCGGCGATGGTGCCCAGCTGCTTCCTGTTATGGCCGGCATTGCCGCCGAGATTCCTTCCATAGAATTGACAATCCTGCTTCGGGACCAAAACCCTGTCGTTATGGATACCTGCCTGAGCAATGGGGCCCGCTCTATTCCAAAACTGCTCTGCTTTGACGCCGCCACCGGCGAGCACCTCTTTACCTGGGGAGCCCGGCCCACTGCTATTCAAACCCAGCTGCAAAGCTATAAGATCCTTCACCCAGATGCCACGCATGAGCAGCTCATGACCCAGGTACACATTTGGTACGCCAAAGACCGGGGCCGTGCCTTTCAGCAAGATCTGCTGGAACTGGTAAAGCAAACGGCTATTGTGGCCCAAACCTAATCTTGTGGTTAGGTTGCAAAAGCACCTTTTGGTTTTTGTAAATTACCCCCGTGAACATTCATTCCAAACGAAACTGGCTCCTGGTAGCTTTGCTCAACCTGGTGGTGGTGGCTTTTTTAGGCCTGCTGCTCCGCTGGATGCTGGTAGCGCCCGTGGTCGGGTTGAACTATAAATTCCTGCTGCATGCCCATTCCCATGTGGCGCTGCTGGGATGGCTGTACTCGGCTTTGTTTATAGCCCTGCTGGTTGCTTTCTTACCTCCTGAGCTTCAGAACAAACGCACGTATACCTGGCAGTTCTGGCTCTCGCAGGGTGCGGTGGGCGGCATGTTGCTCTCGTTTCCGGTGCAGGGCTACGCGGCCGCTTCCATTACCTTTTCCTCGGCGCACATTTTACTCAGCTACTGGTTTATCTACCAGTTCCTGAATGACGTCAAGACGGTTCCCGCAATCAGGCAGAAATACCCGGTGTCGCTGGGCTTGGTGAAAGCCAGCCTGTTTTTTCTGGCGCTTTCCTCTCTGGGGCCCTGGGCTATGGGGCCTATCATGGCCACTGGCCGAAGCTTCAGTGAGCTCTACTACAACGCCATTTATTTTTACCTGCACTTCCAGTACAACGGCTGGTTTACGTTTGCAGTGCTGGGACTGGTTTTCTGGCTGCTGGAACATTACCAAATATACTTTCCCTCTAAAACGGCCCGCCTGTTTTCCCGAATGCTGTTTTGGTGCTGCCTGCCGGCGTATCTGCTTTCGGTGCTCTGGACCAAGCCGGGCATGGAAGTGTTTTTGATAGGCGGCGCAGCTGCTTTAGGCCAGGTGGTAGCCCTGGGGCTGCTCTTTAGCATTTTATGGCCAGTCCGGAAAAAGGTCCTTTTCTTGTTCGGGCCGTGGGGACGGGCATTGGGGCTGTTGGCCCTGGTAGCCTTCACCCTGAAAATCGGCATGCAACTGCTCACGGCTTTTCCCTACATGGCCGATCTGGCCTTCAAGCTTCGGTTCTTTATCATCGGGTATCTGCACCTGGTGCTTATTGGGTTCATCAGCCTGCTGGTTTTTGCGTGGTTCTCCCAGCTGGGTTGGCTTAACTTCCGGAAGGGCCTTAGCCGCTGGGGCATGGGCCTGTTTCTGTTTGCCTTCCTGGGCACCGAAGCGATGCTTTTTCTCCAGGGTGCTTTTCTCTGGTTAGGCCTGGGGGATTTTGCCCATTTTACTGGCTATATGTTTGGCTTGAGCGTGCTGCTGCCGGTGGGTATTCTGCTGTTTTTTCTGGCCCAGCTAGGCGGTCAGCAAAGTGAGAAGACTTATGGCGAGTTGAAATTTAGACAAAGGCAGATCCATACCTGATTTGTAAAAGCTCCATCACCTAGCATGAAATTGTTTCATAAAACAGAGACGGCCCCTTTATGTAGGGGCCGTCTCTGTTATGGTAGAATGTAAAACTTATACGCTACGTTTTAAGCGCCTGCCTTACTGAAGTTGGAGAAATCAACTCATGCAAGGGAATGCTGAAAACTATAGTCAAGGAAAATCTACGGCCTGTTTTTGTAAAAACAGGCCTAAAACAGACCGTAGATTTTTAGTTAAATCAGCTTAACTGCAGCCCAGACTATTACCGCAGTTCAGGCACTTGTAGCAGGTACCCGACCGGATGGTGATATGGCCGCACACGTTGCAGATGGGGGCATCGCCCATGAGGCTGGCCAGGGCCTGCTGGGTTTGTTCCATTAAGACGGTACGCGTTTGGGTAACTACCTGATACGTGTTCCCAGCCGCGGCTGGCTTCATTTCCTGGAGGTTGGCTACTTTAGGAGCGGCCGGGGCAGGTATAACCGCGGGAATTTCCTTTTCCCGTTCCGGCACATGCACCAGGTCAACCCGGTTCAGGTACTCATAGCCCAGCAGCCTAAACAGGTAGTCAAACACTGAGGTAGTGGATTTGATGTTAGGATGCTCCACGCGGCCCGCCGGTTCAAAGCGGGTAAAGGTAAAGCGGTTCACAAATTCTTCCAACGGCACGCCGTACTGCAGGCCCAGTGACACGGCAATAGCGAAGCAGTTCAAAATAGACCTAAACGAGGCGCCTTCTTTGTACATGTCAATAAAGACCTCGCCCAAAGACCCATCCGCGTACTCACCGGTCCTTATGTAAACCGTGTGGCCGTCAATTTTGGCCTTCTGGGTGAACCCTTTGCGCTTATCGGGCAGTTTGTGGCGCTCTACCATGGCGGTGAGGTGCTGCCTGAACGCCTGGTGGCCAGATTCTGAGAGGATGGCTTTGGCGGCCTGCAGAACCTGTTCAGGATTGAGGATGGTTTCTGAGGATTTGGTGTTTTCCTCTTGCGGGTTTTCCTCTTCCTGGGTAGCGGAGCTTTTGGCCGTGAGCGGCTGGGAAAGTTTACTGCCATCGCGGTACAACGAGCAGGCTTTCAGGCCCAGTTCCCAAGACAGTTGGTAACAATGTGCTACTTCATCAACAGTAGCCTCGTTAGGTAAATTAATGGTTTTGGAGATGGCCCCTGAGATAAAGGGCTGCACGGCTGCCATCATGTGAATATGCCCTTCGGCCTTGATAAACCTGGTGCCTTTATGGCCGCAACGGTTAGCGCAATCAAACACTGGGTAATGTTCCTCCTGGAGGTAAGGAGCGCCTTCTACGGTCATGGTGCCGCACACGTAATCATTGGCCTCATTGATCTGCTGCAGAGGAAAGCCCAGCCGTTGGAGCAGGTTAAACTCCGGCGCCGTGTACTGGGCCGGGGTAAAGCCCAACCGTTGCAAACATTCTTCACCCAGCGTATAGGCATTGAACAGGGAAGTGAGGTCATAGGCCGTGGCCAACGCTACCTCCAGTTTTTCCAGGTCCTGGGGCAGAAAACCTTTGGCCAGCAATGCCTCCGGCGACAGGTGCGGCGCGCCAGCCAGGGTGCCGTGTCCCTTGGCGTAGTTGACAATAGCGGCTACTTGGTCAGCGGGGTAGCCCAGTTTCCTGAGTGCCTCCGGGATGGACTGGTTGATGATTTTGAAGTAGCCACCGCCGGCCAGTTTCTTGTATTTGACCAGGGCATAGTCAGGTTCCACGCCGGTGGTGTCACAGTCCATGAGCAGGCCAATGGTGCCGGTGGGCGCAATGACGGTGGCCTGGGCGTTACGGTAGCCGTATTTTTCGCCCTGGCGAAGGGCCGTGTCCCAGGCTTTTTGCGCCGCTTTTAAAAGGGTGGGAGGGCAGAGGTCCTGGTTTAGGCCCAGGGGCGTGATGCTGAGGCCTTCATATTGGTCTTGCTGGTTCAAGCTGGCGTAGCGGTGGTTCCGGATGACGCGCAGCATAGATTCCCGGTTATCTGGATATTTAGCAAAAGCACCTAGGGCTGCGGCCATTTCTGCGGAGGTCTGGTAAGCGGTGCCGGTCATGAGCGAGGTAATGCCGGCGGCCATGGCGCGGGCCGCCTCACTGTCATAAGGCAGTCCCTGAATCATGAGTAAGGCCCCCAGGTTGGCGTAGCCCAGACCAATGGTGCGGTAGTCATAGGAACGTTGCGCTACTACTTCAGAAGGAAACTGGGCCATGAGCACCGAAATTTCCAGCACCACGGTCCAAAGGCGGCTGGCATGCGCGAAGGCCTTCACGTCAAACGCCTGTTTCTCCGGATCAAAGAAGCGCAGCAGGTTCAAAGAAGCCAGGTTGCAGGCAGTATCATCCAGGAACATGTATTCAGAGCAGGGATTGGAACCCCTGATCGGGCCCTCGGCGGGGCAGGTGTGCCACTCATTGATGATGGTGTCAAACTGCACGCCGGGGTCGGCGCAAGACCAGGCGGCCTGGGCCACCTGCTGCCAAAGTTGCCGGGCCGGAATGCTTTTCAACACTTTCCCGTTGGTACGGGCGGTTAGGTGCCAGTCGCCGTTGTTTTGCAGGGCCTCAAAGAAAGCGTTGGGCACGCGCACCGAGTTGTTGGAGTTCTGTCCGGAAACCGTGCTGTAGGCCTCGCCCTCATAATCTGCGGGGTAGCCAGCCGCAATAAGGGCCGCTACTTTTTTCTCCTCGTCTTTCTTCCAGTTGATAAAGGCCTCAATCTCTGGGTGGTCCAGGTCCAGGCTTACCATTTTGGCGGCCCGGCGAGTAGTGCCCCCAGATTTGATGGCCCCCGCCGCCCGGTCACCCACGCGCAGGAATGACATAAGCCCAGAGGAGGTGCCACCGCCGGAGAGGTTTTCATCTTTTCCCCTGATGCCGGAGAAGTTTGTGCCCACGCCCGAGCCGTACTTGAAGATGCGCGCCTCCCGCACCAGCAAATCCATGAGCCCGCCTTTCTTGGCCAGGTCATCCTGCACTGACAGGATAAAGCAGGCGTGGGGCTGGGGCCGTCCGTACGCCGAGGTGGTTTCCTTGAGTTCCTGCGTGGTTGGGTCCACATAGAAGTGACCTTCGGCTTTGCCCGTGATGCCATAAGATTCATGCAGGCCCGTGTTGAACCACTGCGGCGAGTTGGGGGCGGCATACTGGCCCAGGAGCATATACACCAACTCATCATAGAATACCTGGGCGTCTGCCTCCGTCTGGAAATACCCGTACCGGCTGCCCCAGCTGCGCCAACAGTTGGCCATGCGGTGAACCACCTGCTTTACAGAAGACTCAGCCCCGGTGTTGCCGTCTGGCTGGGGCACACCTGCGCGCCGCAAATATTTCTGGGCCAGAATATCGGTGGCTATCTGGGACCACTGCGCCGGTACTTCCACGTCTTTTAGTTCGGCCACCACGTCACCCGCCGGGTTTCTGATGGTGGAGGAGCGCAGCTCATACGTGAAGGCGTCATACGCAGTTTGGTGGGGCTGGGTGAAGAGGCGGGAGAAGGCTAGTCCCTGGGGCTTTGGGGTACTCTTTTTCATAGTGACATTATCTATAGTTTTTAAGTTATAAGCGATAGTCTGTACCGGTCTCTGGCCTGCTGACTGCCCAGGAAGAAAAAATTAGCCGGCGGCTAAAGTGTGTTTTGAGCCTGTTTTGGCAAAAACAGGCTCAAAACAGGTTCTTGCAAAAAGGTAAGTGTGCCTGCCCAACCTTTAAAGGATCAAGCAGGGTGGAGGCCATAACTGCTGCTAAGCTAAAGAGAGGCATTGCGGGCTGTCATGACAAAAGTCATTTCTAAAGGCATTTTCCATCATTTGCCAGGCAGGTGATTCGCCTTAGATTTGTATATGATTGATTATCAGCAATGAAAGCCTGTGTTGGGGATGTAGCCCAGGTTTTTGTTTCCTGCTTTATAACCCGTTGTAAAGGTAATCGTAAAGTAAAATAATAAAATACCTTTTTATCTTTTATTTTCAATTTCTCCCATTTACCTTTACCCCGGTGATTGAATAAAAACAAAAAAACATACCACTATGTCAACTACAGCAACCATTGAAACCTTAGATGTAACCACCCTGGAACCACGCATGAAACACCCCACCATTTTTGAGTGGTTTGATGACCTACGCGGCGGTGAGGCCTTTATCATACACAATGACCATGACCCCAAACCGCTGTACTATCAGTTGCTGGGCGAGCGTGGTAATATCTTTAAATGGGAGTACCTGGAGCAGGGCCCCGAAGTGTGGGAGGTGAAGATCTCTAAGCTGACTCCTACCGAGGAAGAAAGCATTGGCGAGTTAGTGGCCAAGGACTTCAGGAAAGCCCAGGTGTTCAAGAAATACGGTATTGACTTCTGCTGCGGCGGCAAAAAATCCGTGGCCCAGGTATGCGAGGAGAAAGGCATTGACCCAGACGTGGTAGAACGCGAGCTGGAGGCCCTTCCAGATACCTCGGCCGTGGCCGAAACCGATTTCCAGAGCTGGGACCTTTCCTTCTTAGCCGACTATATTGTGAACATCCACCACAAATACGTGCGGGAAGCCATTCCAGCGCTGTACGAATATACCACCAAGATTGCCCGCGTACACGGTAGCCGTCACCCGGAACTGCTGGAGGTGGCCAAGCATTTCACCAACGTGGCCAATGAGCTGGAGGCCCACATGCCCAAAGAGGAGCGCGTGCTGTTCCCATTCATCAAGCAGTTGAATGAAGCCAAGCAGAAAGGCGAGAAACTGGACAAACCCGCTTTTGGCAGCATCCAGAGCCCTATCAACATGATGGAGATGGAGCATGAGGCCGCCGGCGGCGAGCTGGAAGCCATCAGAGAAAAAACCAACAACTTCACGCTGCCAGATGATGCCTGCGCAACCTACCAGGTGGCCTTTGCCAAGCTGCAGGAGTTTGAAGAAGATTTGCACCGCCACATCCACCTGGAGAACAACATCCTGTTCCCCAAAGCGCTGGAATTAGAGAAAGAGATTTTGAAGTAACATCAGCGGGCAGGCCGGTAAGGCCTGCCCCACTTTACCCCACGGGCCACACCCACCCTACGCCATGGAAAAGGCAATCAAACCCCAGAAAAGAGACAAAAGTTTAGTACCCCTTTCCCGCGAGCACCATTTTGGGCTGCTCTTCTGCTGGAAACTGAAGGCCGGCCTTAAGAACAAGGCCGACTTACAGATCTTGCAGGCCTATGTGACCTTCTTCTGGAAGAACATTCTGCAACCCCATTGCCAGGAAGAGGAGTGGCTCATCAAACGCTTTTTGCCTTCTACAGATGCCCTGCGGGAGCGGTTGTTTGAAGAACACCGCCTGCTGGAGTGGATGATTGACCTTATTGGGGAAAACAAAAGCTTAACGGCAGAACAATTCCAGACGCTGGAGCAAGGGCTTAATGTCCACATCAGGTGGGAGGAGCGCGAACTATTCCCGTACCTGCAGGTCATTGCAGACGCAGATGAACTGGAACTGGCCGGCCAACTGATGGCCCTACACCATAAAGGTCAGCCTGTCACTGATGATTTCATGCCCGCTTTCTGGGAAGAATAATAGGAGCCACAGTAGGGAAGGGGATAGCCCAAGGAAATAATCTAGGTGCCCGGAGGTTTCTTCCAAGGAAATGCTTTCATGCCTTAAAGGGCCTAAACCTACCGCTTGCCAAGCCATCTCTGTTACACATACTACCTATGGAAATAGCTGCCGCCACCAAGATTTCAACGCTCATAAAAGCCAATCCAGCCGCTATTGACGCCATTGCCAGCATTAACCGGCATTTTGAGAAGCTGCGCAACCCGGTGCTCCGGAAAATTCTGGCCAGCCGGGTAACCATAGCCGATGCGGCCCGCATTGGGGGATGTGAGGTAGAGACCTTCTTTGAGAAACTGGCGCCGTTAGGCTTTACGGTGAAACAGCAAGGGGCCGGGGCGCCCGTGAAACCCGCCCTGGCCCAAGCTGGTTTACCCCTGTTTTTGGAAAAACTGCCTCAAAACGCCTTTCTCCACCTAGACGTGCGGGAAGACATCGCCACGGGCAATGACCCTTTTCTGGTGATCATGAAAGGCGTGGACCAAATAACCGACCGCAACGCGCTGGTCATCATTAACACCTTTGAGCCTACGCCCCTCATCCAGATCCTGAAGAAAAGAGGTTATGCAAGCTTCACCCAGGGAAAAGCCGAAGACTTGGTCTACTGCTACTTCTGGAAGGAAGGGAACCAGGCCAGGACTCCTGAAGCTGTTTCCGCTGCTGCGCCCAATAGCACTCAGTACGAGCAGTTGCTCCTTCAATACCAGGGGCACCTCACGCACCTGGATGTCCGGCACCTGGAGATGCCCCAGCCCATGGTCTCCATTCTGGATGCCATGGAACAGCTGGCGCCCGGCCAGGCCCTGCAAGTTACCCACCATCGGATTCCGCGGTTTTTGCTGCCTAAGTTGCAGGAGCGGCAGTTTGAAATAGTCGTAAAGGAAGTGAGTCCCACCGAAGTGCATTTATTGATATATAAAGAAACGTAACCATGGCCACCGCAAGCATTTCCAATTCGCCCAGTAAATGGGTAGTGCTGCCGCATTACGCGTTTGCCGCCGGGGCTTTTCTGGTACTGAGCGTGCTGCTGCTGTTTTCTACAGACGCGTTTGGCGGCCATTACTTTCACCCTAAGTTGCTTACCCTTACCCACGTGGCGGTATTGGGCTGGGCGACTATGGTCATTTTTGGGGCATTGTACCAATTGCTGCCGGTGGTGCTGGATTGCAAACTGTACAGTGAGAAACTGGCGTTTTATACCTTCGGGTTGCTGGGCACAGGAACGGTGCTGCTGGCGTACTCCTTCTGGAACTTCTCCCTGGGCCTGGTCATCCATCTGGCCGCCTGCTGTCTGGTGGCGTCCTTTGTCTTGTTTAACATCAACGTAATCCAGACGGCCAGAAAAGCGCCCAAGTGGACCATTGAAGCTGATTTTATTGTTACCTCGGCTATCTGGCTGCTGCTGACCGGGTTTGTAGGGCTATTAATGGCCATTAACTTCACCAATCCGTTTCTGCCGCAAGACCACCTGCGTTACCTGCAGTTGCACGCCCACATGGGCATGGCCGGTTGGTTTCTCCTGTTGATCATTGGCGTAGGCAGCAAGCTGATTCCTATGTTCCTGTTGGCCCACCCCGAGGATACCCGCAAGCTCAATTGGTCTTATAACCTGATCAACGGCGGGCTGGTGCTTTTCATTTTTGACCACCTGTTCTTCCGGTCGCCGCTCACCCCATTGTATGCCGCGCTTGTGGTAGGTGGGTTGGTGCTGTTTGTGTTGTTTTTGCATGACGCCAAGGTGCTGGGGCACCGCAAAGACCTGGACCTGGGCATGAAACAGACGTTTGTGGCCCTGGCTCTGTTGGTGCTGCCCATTGGCCTGGTCTTTCTGGTAAGCGCCAACTTGGGTCTTCCGCAGCGGGTGCTGTCTTCCCTGTATTTGGTGTATGGCCTGTCCATCTTCCTGGGGTTCATATCAGCGCTCATTCTGGGGCAGACCTTTAAGACGCTGCCTTTCATTGTCTGGATGCATGTGTATGAAGACCACGTGGGGCGTTACAAAACCCCTTTGCCTAAAGACCTGTTCAATACCCATTTGCTGCGTTGGCAGAACATCAGTTACCTCATAGGGTTTCTGCTGCTGCTGGCAGGGGTGCTGTGGCGGGAGCAGGCCGTGATTCTGGCCGGAAGCATTTCTTTTTGCCTGGCCGCCATTCTCTATACCATCAATGTGTTTCAACTACTGGTTCATAAAGCCCAACACTTAACCCCGTTCGCTTATGGAAACTCCCGCGCCTGACCGTACCCAAGAAGTCTATGACGTCTTGAAGTACATTATTGACCCCGAGATTGGGGTGAACATTGTGGACCTGGGCCTGGTTTATAACGTGAAGATCACAGACCAGGAGATTCACGTGGAAATGACCCTGACCACGCCCGGTTGCCCCATGAGCAATACCATTACCACAGCCACAGAGCAGATTCTACTCCGGAAGTTTCCGCACCGCGAGGTTTCCGTAGAGTTAGTCTGGACCCCGGCCTGGACCCCGGAACGGATAAGTGCCGAAGGATTGGAACAGCTATGAAAGAAGGTTACCTTCGTGCCACGGAGCAGAGGGGAGAAGAAGTTACAAGCGTATGTTATCTAAGACAACTGAATACGCCCTACGGGCGATCGTATATATAGCCATCAATAATGGGGGCGGCAAAAAGGTAGGCATCAAGGAACTTTCACAGGAACTGGAATTGCCCAGCCCCTTTATGGGCAAGATCCTGCAGGACCTGGTGCGCAAGGGCGTCATTGCCTCTATGAAAGGCCCACACGGCGGTTTTTACCTGCACCGACCTGCCGCTGAGATCACCATTCTTGAAGTGGTGAATACCATTGACGGGCTGGAGGCTTTCAAGAAATGCGGCATGGGCATGAAGAAATGCTCAGACAAACATCCTTGCCCGCTGCACAATGACATTAAAGCCTACCGGGACCATTTGCTGGGCGTGTTCAATAAGAAAAATATCCAGGACCTGGTAGACAGTATAAAATCCGGGAAGTTCTTTATCACCAACGTGCCCGAGGACCAGGTGAAAATCCTGAATCCGCTTAGTTGAGCAATTCATTCTAATCGTTTGCATCAGTTTTAGTGCATCCATAAGAAACAGCAGCAGGCTTTTTCTCCAGGGAAGAAGGCTGCTGTTTTCGTTCAAGGCGGTCAGAAAAGCATTAATTGGATAGCAGGTATATCCAGAAACCCGGGTTTGCCGTTGCATTACCCAAATCCTTTGGCAACTTTTGAGGCTATGAAACACCAGACCACTTCCCCCAGGCCTTCCTTCCTGGAAAGCCAGACCCGCATCCGGTTTGACCACTGCGATCCCTTCGGGCATTTGAACAACAGTGCCTTCCTTAACTATTTCCAGAACGAGCGCGAAGACCAAGTAGAAGCCGCCTATGGCATGGATATTCACGCCTTTTTCCGGAAGACCGGCCGGGCCTGGGTAGTGGGCCAAAATCAGATTGTGTACCTAAGCCCCGCTACGGTTCGTGAGTTAGTCACCATCCAGACGGCCATCATCCAGATCACCGACACCAGCATGCTGGTAGAACACATCATGCTAGACGAGAAAAAGGAAAAACTCAAGGCCGTGCTCTGGACCAAGTTTGTGTACATAGACGTGCGTAAAAACGAGCGCGCCCAGCATGAACCAGAATTAATGGAGCTGTTCAATGAAGTAGCCGTGAAAGGAGAAGTGCCTACCGTCTTTGAGGACAGAGTGAAGCAACTGCGGGAGCAGATGAAAGCGGCTGCGGCGCAAAAGGCGAAGTAGGCAGGTGAAAATTAGAAACCCGTTTTAAGCCTGTTTTTTAAAAAACAGGCTTAAAACGGGTTTCCATTTCTCTGCCGCAAGTTTAGCGCGAGCGTAACTTGTGGCTTGCCTTTGAGTAAGTTTATAAACTTCCTTAGCTTCAACCTTTCCTCCATTTAATAGCCATTCTTTCCAGCAGAAGAAGGGGAGTTGGAAACTCCCCACCTAGGAACCACAAGTTACGCTACCGCTAAACTTGCGGTAGAGCTTTTCTGTTTTGGGCCTGTTTTCTGAAAAACAGGCCCAAAACAGGTAGTGGTGATAAGTAGGTAATGGCAAAGAAGGAAAGCTTTTCTAGTTCGCCCACAAGATCCTTTCAGGATGACAAAAGGGTGATGGGAGGTCAAGAAAGGGGAAGGGATAAGAAGGGAAGGGATAAAAAGGGAAAGGGCAAGAATTGAGGATGAAGAAAAGAAGAGGCAAGAAGAACAAAAGAGGGGAGGCTCTTTCCAGGAGGGTTAAAGAAAAGTAGGGAAAACAAAAAAGCGTTTCGGGCCTGTTTTTTGAAAAACAGGCCCGAAACGCTTTTTTGCGTAAAACAATTGATACTACAAATCCAGGTTACCGGCAATTTCGCGTAGGGAGACCTCGGCGATTTTGGCCTGGTACAGGGCGTTGCTATAGCGAACGGTAGAGTTCACAAAGTTAAGTTGGGCATCGCGCACTTCCATAGTGGTGATGCTACCTAAGCGGTATTTTTCCATGGTGATGTCCAGGTTTTGGCGGGCAATGCGCTGGTTGTTTTCCTCCAGGCGTACCAGCGTCAGGTTGGTTTGGTAGGTCTGGAAGGCAGAGGCCAGTTGGGCTTGCAAGTTTTGATTTACTTGCTCAAACTGCAGTTCGGCGCTGTTGATCTGGATGTTGGCGTTCTGTTCGTTGCGGCGCTGGTTAAAACCGTTGAAAATAGGCAGGGAGGCCGTGACGCCGTAGGTGAGTCCGTTGCCGGTAGAGAGCGTAGAGAACCCAATGGCCGCACGGTTTCGGCTGAAGTTATACCCTGTGTTTACGTCAATGACCGGATAGCGAGAGGCACGTACTTGTTTCGCCTCTAACTCGGCAATGCGCCGGTTCAGGACGGCCACTTTCAAGGCTGGGTTCTGCTGTTCCACCAGGGAGGAAAGCTGCGCCAGGGCTAACTGTTCATTGATGGTGATGCCGTCTACCACCCTGAACCGCGTGGCCGCCTCGCGGGCCATGATTTCATTGAGCCGGATCTGGGTGTTGCGGTACAGGTCTTTTTGGCGCAGCAGGTTGGTAGTGTCGGTGTTAAAGTCCACTTGAGCGTTTAGCACCTCCAGGCGGGCAGCCTTGCCGATCTCAAAGCGCGTCTGGGCGGTCTGAACCCTGAAACGCGACAGCGCCACGGCCGTGTCATAGGCCCGTAACTGCAGTTGCTGCTGCACCAGGTCATAGTAGGTACTGATCACGTCGCCCACGCGGGTAAGCACCGTTTGCTGTAGGTTAGCTTCACCGAGTTTCTGCAGTTCCTGCAACTGCTCGTAGCGGGCAAACATGGCAAAGCCGTTGAAAACGGTCCAGTTTAATCCCACGCCGTAGTTCAGGTTGGAGCCTTGGCCCCACCTTACTTCCCGTGGTTCCCCGCTAGATAGCGTTTGGGAGCTGTTCTGGAGGGAATTTGAATTGGTAAGGTTGGCAGTAATACGAGGCAGCATGCCGGCGTTGCCGCGGCTCACGTTGTTCTCGGCTATCTGTACATCATTGGCAAAAAGCTTAATGTCAAAGTTGCGCTCCAGGGTAATTTTGACGGCTTCCTCTAACGTTAATAGCTCCTGCGCCTTTGCCGGCGCCGTTCCTAAGAACAGCGCCAGAAGGAAGGCAGGCAGAAACCAGTTTTTATATGGTATCATAAGGGAGATAAAATCATGAATAATTAATGGGCCACCGATTTCTCATATTCTTCAATATGATCAAACTCTGGATGGTGTTTGCGCTCCCTGGACCACATGGAATACACGGCTGGGATCACGAACAGGGTTAAAACCAGGGAGAAGATGGTGCCGCCTACAATCACCACCCCCATACCAATACGGCTTTGGGCCGCCGCACCCAGGGCCAGGGCAATAGGCAAGGCACCCAACGCAATGGCCAAACTGGTCATAAGGATAGGGCGCAAACGGGCTTCAGAGGCTTCCAGAATGGCGTCCATCTTAGACTTCCCGTCCTCGCGCAACTGGTTGGCGAATTCCACAATCAGGATCCCGTTCTTAGTTACCAAGCCTATGAGCATGATGGTCCCAATCTGGCTGAAGATGTTCCAGGTCTGGCCAAATAGCCACAGCGACAACATCGCGCCGGCTACCGCCATAGGTACCGTAAGGATGATGATGAATGGGTCAATGAAACTTTCGAACTGGGCCGCCAGAATCAGGTAAATTAGGAGCAAAGCCAACCCGAAGGCGAACATGGTATTGGACCCACTTTCTACAAAGTCACGGGATTCACCGGCCAGGTCGGTGGTGAAGGTTTTGTCCAGCACCTTGTCTCTGATCTCGTTCATGGCGTCAATGCCGTCGCCAATACTTTTGCCCGGGGCCAGACCAGCCGAGATGGTGGCCGAAAGGTACCGGTTGTTGTGGTACAATTGCGGCGGGCTGCTGCGTTCTTTCATGGTCACCAGGTTGTCTAGCTGCACCAGTTGGCCGGTAGAGCTGCGAACAAACAAAGAGGTTAAGTCGGTGGGGTCATTCCGGTCTGGGCGGTCAAACTGGCCCATGACCTGGTACTGGCGGCCATTCATCAGGAAATACCCAAAGCGTTGCCCACTCAAAGACAGCTGCAAGGTTTGAGCCACGTCAATTACAGACACGCCCAAGCTTTGCGCTTTTTCGCGATCAATGGTGATGTTTATCTCTGGCTTGTTGAATTTCAGGTTAACATCGGCATTGGTGAAGATGGGGTTTTGGTTCACCGCTTCCAGGAACACCGGTATTTTCTCCTGCAACTTCTCAAAGTTAGGCGCCTGAATAATGTACTGGATTGGCTGCCCCCCGCGGCGGTTCACCGAGATGGTAGGCTGCTGGCTCACGTTGGTTCTGGCTTCTGGGAAGCGTTTGGTCAGTTTGGTCAGATGGTCGGCCACTTCTTTCTGGGAGCGTTCCCGGTCTTCAGGCTGCTTAAGGGCTAGACGCATCATACCGCTGTTCACTGAGCTGGACCCGCCAAAGCCAGGGGAGGTAATGACCAGGTTCACCTGTTTCTCAGGAATAGAGTCTTCCACCAGTTGGGTGAGTTCGAGCATAAACCGGTCCATGTACTCATAAGAGGCGCCCTCTGGTCCGGTGGCAGACACACGCAGCATGCTTCGGTCATCATAAGGGGCCGTCTCTTTCTGCAGGGTCATGTAGAACAACACCGTTAAACCAAGACAAACCAGGATAATAGGGAAACTGAGCCATTTGCGCTTCATGAAAGCGGCCAGGGCCTCGGCGTAGCTGCTGTTCATTTTCTGGAACATAGGCTCGGTCCAGTTATAGAACCTTGATTTCTTCTGCTCGCCGCCCTTCATCAGGTAGGCGTTCAGCATAGGCGTTAAGGTCAGAGACACGAAGGCCGAGATCAATACCGCCGCACCAATCACTACCCCAAACTCCCGGAAGAGCCTACCTACGAATCCTTCCAGGAAGATAACTGGTAAGAACACGGCAGCCAGCGTAATGGAGATGGAGATAACGGCCATGAAGATCTCATTGGAGCCCTTAATGGCAGCCTCAATAGGCGACATGCCTTCCTCTACTTTTTTGTAGATGTTTTCCGTTACCACAATCCCGTCATCCACCACCAGACCAGTCGCCAGTACAATAGCCAGCAGGGTAAGCACATTAATAGAGAACCCGGCCAGGTACATGATGAAGAAGGTGGCAATCAAGGAAACCGGAATGTCTATCAAAGGCCGGAATGCAATGCCCCAGTCCCTAAAGAACAGGTAAATGATGAGGATTACCAGAATCAAGGCGATCAAAATAGTCTCGGCTACCTCAATCACTGATTTCTTGATGAACACGGTGTTGTCCATCACAATGTCCAGCTGAATGTCTTTGGGAACCTCTGTTTTTAGTTTTTCAAACTGGTCATAGAAGTTACCGGCAATCTCCAGGTAGTTGGTGCCCGGCTGCGGAATAATGGCCATGCCTACCATGGGAGTGCCAGATTCCGTCATTTTGGTTTCCAGGTTTTCAGCGCCCAGCTCCGCCCGGCCCACGTCACTGAAACGTGTGATGGTTTCCCCTTCAGAAGAAATAATCAAATTGTTGAATTGCTCCTGGCTAGACAGGTTGCCCAGGGTTTTAACGGTCAATTCTGTATTGCTGCCGCTTACTTTTCCGGTAGGTAATTCCACGTTCTGGCGGTTAAGGGCATTGCGCACGTCACCAACGGTAAGGCCATGTGAGGCCAGCTTCATAGGGTCCAGCCATAGGCGCATAGCATAGCGTTTCTGACCCCAGATCTGGATGCTACTTACCCCAGGTATGGTCTGCAACCGCTGGGAGATCACGTTCTCGGCGTAGTCAGAGATTTGGAGGGCGTCGCGGCTGGCACTGCGCACCGTCATGGTAATGATGGGCTCAGAGTCGGCGTCGGCTTTGGAAACTACCGGTGGGGCGTCAATGTCCTCGGGAAGGCTTCTCACGGCTTGTGATACTTTATCCCGTACGTCATTGGCGGCCTCTTCCAGGTTTTTCTCCAGGTTGAACTCAATGTTGATGTTGCTGGACCCCTGGTTAGAGGTAGAGGAGATGTTCCGGACTCCGTCAATAGAGTTAATGGCTTTCTCCAAGGGCTCCGTGATCTGTGACTCAATAATGTCTGAGTTGGCGCCAGAGTAGCTGGTCCGCACCGACACGATGGCGGGGTCAATGGAGGGATATTCCCTCACGCCCAGGAACGTGTACCCAATCACCCCAAATAGCATCAGGAGCAGGTTGAGCACAATCGTGAAGACCGGGCGTTTAATACTGGTGGTGGATAAACTCATGTTTTTCTGCTTTTTATTTCTTCCCCAAAGCCACTTTTACCGGGCTTCCTGCTTTCAAAGACAAAATACCGGTAGTCAGGACGGTATCACCGGCGCTAAGGCCAGAGGTAACCAACAGGTCCTTCTCGGTCCGGGTGGAGGTCTCAATCATTACTTCTTTGGCTTTCCCGTTATCCGTGACAAACACTTTCTTGCCATTCTGCACCGGCACCACGGCCTCTGTAGGAATAAGCAATGCGTCTGAAATAACGGTTAGCGGCAATTGGATATTGGCAAAGGAACCTGGCAACAGCGTACCGTTTGAGTTGGCGGCCCGGGCCCTGATCTGGAGCGTGCGGGAAGAAGCCTGAATAGCCGGCTCCAGTGCATATACGCGGGCAGTAAGGGTATCTGAAGAACCGGCCACGGTAAAGGTAAGGTCTGTGTTAAGTTTCACCTGACCGGCATATTTCTCCGGTACCGCAAAACTGATTTTCACGGGGTTGGTGTTCACCAAGTTGGTCACCACTGTTTCAGGAGACAGGAAGGAGCCGGAAGAGATGGTCCGTAAGCCTACCTTGCCGGAGAAGGGTGCTACAATAGAGGTTTTGGCTAATTGTGCGCGCACCAGTTGAATCTGGGCCTGGGCCGTTTTGAGTTCGGCACGGGCCACGTCATATTCCTCGCGGCTAATGGCTTCTTTCTCCAGTAGCAGGCGGGCGCGGCGCTCGTTCTCAGCCGCCAGTGACTGCCGGGTCTGGGCCTGGGTTAACTGGGCTCTGAGTTCAGAATCGTCAATTTTCACCAGAACCTGGCCTTTGCTTACGTTGCTGCCCTCCTGGAAGAAAATGCCCCGCACTAAACCAGAAATCTGTGATCTGATTTCTACCTGCTCATTGGCCTCAATAGATCCGGTCACCGACAGCGTGTTGGCGAAGCGTTGCGGGGTAACTACTACGCCCTGTACCCGCATGGGCATTCCGCCACCCGGCCCGCCTGGTCCCCCAGGACCCTTGCCACCGCCTGGTCCACCCGGACCACCGGCGCCTGCCATTTCTTTATTGCTGCTGATCCGGTAAAACACTAAAGCTCCAAAGCCAAGGATAAGAAGGGCGTAAATAATATATTTTATCTTCATAAAGGATGAGATGCGTCACGCGGCAAAGGCGCCACTGCTGGTGAAATGGGTTTGGTAAAGATGTAACAGAAGAAAGATTGTATTGTTGCCTGCCTTACTTTTGTAGGTACAGGAATCAAGGTCTATAAGCAAAACTAGTAGGTTCCGTTGGTTTCAGGAATAAAACCTACACCTTTTTGCAAACTAAAAAGAGCCCCGGGCAACACCGCCCAAGGTTAGCTTTCTGCCAAGGCCACCGGTAGAGCTGCCCTATAGCCTAAGACGTTAAAATTAGGTAAAGATGCTGGAGGAGCAACCAGGGGAGAGGGTAATAAGAGCAATACTAAATTTTTCATTCCTTGGGAGAATTAGGAGCTAAAACTTGGTTCCTGGCCCGGGCCAGGCGAAGGTATGACACTACAGAAGCCAACCAAGGGTAGATTATTCCCGTTTTTTGGCTAGGTTTATAAATATAGACCCAAATGACCCCTTAAGGTTTAATGCGACCTGCGGTAAAAAGTTATTAGTCGGTTTTACAATTATTAAATTACACCTTGCCACAAGAGTTATGCCTAAAACAGAAGCTCCAGATAAAAAGACCAATTTTTTTCAGGATGTCTATGAGGTAGTGAAGCTTATCCCGGTGGGCCGGGTTACCTCTTATGGGGCCATTGCGGCCTACCTGGGCGCCAAGGGTTCTGCCCGCATGGTGGGGTGGGCGCTCATTGCCTCCCATGCCCAAAAAGGGATTCCGGCCTACCGCGTGGTGAACCGTAACGGCCTGCTCACGGGCAAGCAGCATTTTGAGTCCTTTGATGCCATGCAGGCCCACCTGGAAAAAGAAGGTATTGAAGTGAAAGACGACAAAGTAGTGGATTTTGCAAAGCGTTTCTGGGACCCTGCCAAAGAACTTCTGTAAGATGCCCCACACCCCAGACCCTAACAATATCTCCAAAAAGAAGCACTTCTACCCCGTGAGAGCACCCCTGGGGAAGTATCTGCGGGAATATTACCGGGATGTGTCTTTGCCGCTCACGTACCAGGAACTGCTGCATTTCACAGATGCTTATCCCTTATATGATAGCAAGGGAAAGGATACGCTGTGGCAAACCGTGATCTATGAGCCCAGCCAAATGCGGGAAATCTATGAAGGGCTCACCCGCATTTACGTGCAGCTTAAATCTAATGGCAACGAAAGCCTCATGGAGCAACTTTCTGTGCAGCGCGTGGATTACTGCACCTTCGGGAACTCCAACCCCTTCAGAATACGGGTGGTGAACCTGCTCAATGACAATTACGACTATTTCTACTTCAAGCGGGCAGATGCCTCCCGTTTGTATGGGCTGGAACTGGAGCACGTGCTGTCGCCTAATCGTATCAATTACCTGGTACATGACGGTTCCCTTATAGAAGAACACATTGCCGGCATTCCCGGGGATCAGTTTATCAAAGATTACCTGGGGCGGCCCAACCTGAATAAAGTGCGCCTGGCCAAGGAGTTTGTCAAGTTCAATGAACGTTGCTTTGCCTTGCTGCTGGGGGATATGCGGTCTTATAACTATGTGGTGGTGGTCACCCCAGATTTTGAGGAAGAGCAGTACCGGGTCAGACCCATTGACTTTGACCAAGAAGCCTATGAAGGCCGCAAGACCATGTACCTGCCACAGTATTTCAAAGACAATAACGCTATTGTGGCCCTCTGTACCCAGTGGCTGCACCCCGAGACCATGAAGCAGTACCAGAATGAGGAGCGCACCTTGCTTATCAGGCGCATAGGCGCTGCCCGGCACCGGCTCAAAGACCTGGTGGACTGCATGCGCAAAGACACTATTTCCACCCCAGAGAAAACCCGGCAACTGGCCAAGGAACTGGCAGCCCATCACCAGGACCCAGAGTTCCTGAACTGCTCTTCTATGGGAGACATTGTGCGCCTACAGCTAAAGCTGATGGTTCGGCATTTGTAAATTAGCATAGCCCCAGGCTTGTTTTTTTACGTAAGGGGGCCAGATGCTCGCGTTTATGCCCTCTCCTTTTCTCTCTTACCTGCGGCCGGTGCTGCGGTTGTTCCAAGACGCTTTTGTGCTGTTCAAGCAGAATGATCCTTTGCGGCTGGCCTCCTCAGCAGCATTTTTTACTTTGTTCGCGCTGCCGCCTATCTTGATTCTGGTCATCTCTCTGCTGGGTACCTTGTTCTCAGATGCCCTTATCACCGGCGAGTTGTTTGACAAGATGGCGGCCCTGGTAGGTGAAAACGCGGCGGGGCAGATTGAACTTATCCTTACCAATTTCCTGGATTTGCAGGGCAACGGCTGGGCGGCGGCCGCTTCTTTCCTGTTCCTTACCTTTGTGGCCACCACGCTTTTTACCGTCCTCCAGAATTCCATCAACCAACTTTGGAGTATCGGCCTCAAAGGCAAGCAACACTTACGCCAGGCGGTGCGCAACCGGTTCAGGGCGTTGGTGATCATCTTTTCCAGCGGAATTCTGTTTCTGGCCTTTCTGGTGATTGATGCCTCGCAGGCTTTTATCAATGAGCATTATGTGTTTTACAACCAGAACGTGAAGTATCTGCTCCTGGAGGTGATGCACCGGGTGCTGGGCATTGCCGTGGAAACCACCTGGTTTGCCATTATTTTCAGGTTCCTGCCTTTTGGCCACATGCCCCAGCGGGCCATCTGGGTGGGCGCGGGCGTAACGGCGCTACTGTTTCTGGTAGGTAAGATTGTCTTAGCCAGGGTGCTGGTGAACAGTGGGATAGGATCATTGTATTCCACCTCTGGCTCTATTGTGGTATTGCTGTTGTTTATCTTCTACTCGGCCATGATCTTCTTTTACGGCGCCTGCTTTACCCGCGTGTACGCCCGGTACATCCAGCAACCGCTGATACCCAAGTCCTTTGCCACCTTCTTTGAATGGCGCGAAACAGACCAATCTCCGTTTTAAGCACGTTTTTCTAAAAACGCCCTCAAAACGCGCCAAAGCATTAGCAGAGGGAATTGAATAGGGAAGGGGATTAAACAAACGTGTGTTTGGATTTTGGGCGGAGTTTTCCTATTTTCATTTATTGTTTGCTTTGCCCGCTGTCACAGAAGGCCCGGTAATTCATTTAAAACCAAAACATACTATGAAGAAAACCCAAATACTTTGGCTGGCCTCCGCTTTGAGCGGGGTGGTGGTGGCAGGTTGCTCTAAACCCGCCGCGGCTCCCCAGGTGGCCACTACCACAGACACGCCGGCAGTCAGTCAATCTGAGCCGCTGGTAGCAGGGGTGGGGTTGAACATGCAGAACCTCAACCGCAGCGTTTCTCCGTGTGAAGACTTTAACCAGTTCGCCAACGGCGGATGGCTGAAAAACAACCCGGTGCCGGCTGCTGAGAGCCGCTGGGGAAGTTTCAATGAATTACGCGACAATAACAACGCCGCCTTGCGCTCTGTGGTGACGGCTGCTATGGCCCAGACCAACGCCCCTAAAGGGTCTACCGCCCAAATGGTAGGTGATTTCTACGCCGCCGGCATGGACTCCATGGCCATTGAAAAGGCCGGCCTTTCGCCGCTGAAGCCTGAACTGGACCGAATCAACGCCATCAAAGACCGCGCCTCCCTGCTGCAAACCCTGGCCCGCCAGAAGCAGATAGGCAGTAGCGCCTTGTTCGGGTTTGGGGTAAGCCAGGACCGCAAGAACAGCACCCAGCACATTGCCAACCTCCGGCAGGGCGGCCTGGGGTTACCGGACCGTGACTATTACCTGAAATCCGATGCCCGCTCCAAGAGCGTGAAAGACGAGTACCAGAACCACGTGGCCCGCATGTTCCAACTCATGGGCGACTCAGAAGCCAAAGCCAGGCAGAACGCCGCTAAGGTAGTGGAAATGGAAACCCGCCTGGCCAACGCTTCCATGACCCGCGTGCAGCAGCGTGACCCTTACGCCACCTACAATAAAATGACCGTGGCCGAGCTCCAGAAACTGGCGCCTAACTTCAACTGGCCTACCTTGCTGGGCACCATGAAAGCCCAGGCCGCCAAAGAGGTGATTGTAGCCCAGCCTGAGTTCCTGAAGGAAGCCAACCGTATGTTGGCCAGCGTACCGGTGTCTGACTGGAAAACTTATCTGCGCTGGCACCTGGTGCGCGGCAGCGCCCCATACCTGTCGCAACCGTTTGTGCAGGAGAATTTCAACTTCTACAGCAAATTCCTGAGTGGTACCAAAGAAATGCAGCCGCGCTGGAAACGGGTGCTTGGTACCACAGACGGCACCATAGGCGAGGCCCTGGGCCAGGAATATGTGAAGAAAACCTTTACCCCGGAAGCCAAAGCCAAAGCGCTGGAGATGGTAAACAACCTGCGCGCCGCCTTCCAGGAACACGTGAAAAACCTGGACTGGATGAGTGAGGCCACCAAGCAGCAGGCCATGGCCAAACTGAACGCCTTCGCCGTGAAGATCGGGTACCCAGACAAGTGGAAAGACTATACCGGCCTCACCATTTCCCGCGACTCCTATGTGAAGAACATGATGGCCGCCGCCCAATGGAACTACAACAAGAACGTAGCCAAGCTGGGCCAGCCCGTAGACCGCACCGAGTGGGGCATGACGCCGCCCACGGTAAACGCCTACTATAGCCCTACCATGAATGAGATTGTGTTCCCCGCCGGGATATTGCAGCCACCGTTCTTTGACCCCAAAGCCGATGATGCCGTGAACTACGGTGGTATGGGCGCCGTGATTGGCCATGAATTGACCCACGGGTTTGACGACCAGGGTAGCCAGTATGACCCAACCGGGAACCTGCGTGACTGGTGGACCGCCGAGGACAAGGCCAAGTTCAAGGAGCGCACCGACATGGTAGACCGTCAGTACAGCGCCTTCCAACCTCTGGACAGCGTGTTTGTAAACGGCAAGCTGACCATGGGCGAAAACATAGCCGATATTGGAGGCTTGAACATTGCCTTCAGTGCCCTGCAGAAAGCCATTGCCAACAAGAATGTAGGCAAGTATGACGGCTTTACCCCAGAGCAGCGTTTCTTCCTGGCCTGGGCCCAGATCTGGCGCAACAACTCCACAGATGATGCCCTGCGCCAGCAAGTGCTCACAGACCCGCACTCTCCGGCGGCCTTTAGAATTAATGGCCCGCTATCTAACATGCCGCAGTTCTACAAAGCCTTCGGCTGCGGACCGGGCAACAAAATGTACCTCCCAGACGCTGAACGTGTGCACATCTGGTAAACCCGTTTTAAGCACGTTTTTCTAAAAACAAACAGAAAACGCACCCCAGGCTGGGGTGCGTTTTCTGTTTGTCCATATACTGGTTCTTAAAGTATAAGCAATGTCTCTAGCCATTTTTGCGCAGTCTTCCAGAAATGCCCGCGCCTTGGAACGAGCAATCATTTTAAAACAGGGTTACAGCCTGAACTGCAGCGGACAGGTCAAGCCCTGTCCCTACAATCCCCAAATCCGCCCTTTAGGGCGATGCCGGCCTAGCAACCAATCAATCAGCAACAAGCTCTTCTGCCCTGGACCTTGCGGAGGGCCGCCATGCGTAGCCCGAAGCATGGGCAGGGGCAAGCAATAGCTATTCAAGCAGCAATAGCGTAAGCGCCCTACGCAGCAGAAGGCTTTTACCCGGTGGTACCAAGAGGAAGCCCCGCCTGTCTGAGCGGCAGCGAGTTCGGGGCTTCTTGATTCTTTTGGTTACTTTTCTCATGAAGGAGAAAAGTAACAGACGCGGGCAGGCCGCCACTCCAGCCTTGAGGCTTAGCAGTATGGTGATGAAGAGTAACGGCTTAAATAAGGAGAGACAAGAAGTAAAAGTTATATAGCTAATCGAAAACCAGTCTTGGTCGTTGGCCCCTAGCAACACCAACAACGGCGAACGGTGGGAAAAGGGTTGTAGAATGTGGTTGCCCTAAATCGTTGGCCACCGCATATGGGCAACCACAAGGGGTTGCCCCTACTTCTTCCTATAAGTAAACAGGGTTTCCGGGTTAAAAGAAGAGGTAATAACGGCAGAACCCAGCGCCGTTATTTAATCACCCTCACCTTCATGCCCACATCCTGCAAAGGCCACTTCTGGGCATCTACCGGTACGGCGGCAATACTGTCTACCACGGCCATGCCTTCTATTACTTCGCCGAAGATGGTGAAGGTCTGGTCCAGGTTGGGGGCGCCGCCCTGGGTGCGGTACACTTGTTTCTGAGCCGGGGTAAGGTTCAGCTTAAATTCCTTGATGTTGGCCTGAAGCTCATAATCGGGGAGGGGATGGCCCTGCACAATGTAGAAGTCGCGGTTGGAAGACATGCGCTCCGGGTTTTCGGCATCGCCGTAGCGCGCCATGCCCACTGCCCCGCGCTTGTGGAAATAATGGGGCCGTATCTCTGCCGGAATGCGGTAAGTGCCAATCTTAACCGACTGTGATTCTGACCGGCCGCCCTGAATCATGAAATCCTTCTCTACCCTGAAAAACACCGTCTGGTCAAAGAAGCCATAGTTTGCCAGCCGTACAAAGTTAGCCCGGTGCAGGGGCGTGTCTTTATAGAGTCGGATTTTGATATCGCCTTTGGGCGTGCTGAGCAAAACCAGGGTGTCATTGGGGTGGGTCTGCGCATAGGCGGCCAGCGTGTCTGGGGCAGTTTGCTGGGTGAGAATGGTAGGCGGCTGTGGACCCGATGGCTGCTGCTCAACGTTTGCCGGGGACTTCTCTCCCTGGCAACTTGCCAGCGCTACGGTAAGGGCCAGACTTAAAAGCAACCTGGGCTTTGAAAAAGGGAGACAAGGGAAAAAAGACATACTTAACCTGTGAGGTGAGCGGAAGGTAAAGCTAGAAGATGGGCGTACAAATCGCAAGTATTGCACCGCCGCCTGACCATTTCGCCCGAAATCTTTGCGTGGGGGACTTAGTTGGGCTTCTGTGAATATATGATTATTCTATATAGGATGGGTTTATACGAGGAAATAAATTGAAAGATTCACAGATTTGGGGTTGCGCGTTAAAAATGTTTCCTATATATTGGATTACATTTAGTGCCATTTGTATTTTTTTGTTTCATCCCCTAACTAACAAACAGTATGATTAAGAAGTACTTTCAACCAATCCCTAATTCCTTCTTGTTTGGAGCCGCGCTCATCGCTTCCTCCTTCGTTTTCCAGAGTTGCGAAAAGGTGGAAGACGCCGCCCAACCCGAGGAGGTAGTAGGCCAATCTAACGTCGGGGAAATCATTGCCGGCCAATACATAGTGGTGTTGAAAAAGGAAAGCGGTCTGCGGATGGCAGCGGGTGCTTCTTATAATGAACGCTTACAGCAGGTGCGTTCCTTTGGCCAGCAGATACTGCGGGAACGGGGGCTTAACCCAGAAGCGCTGGGGCATGCGTACGGCAAGGCCATTCAGGGTTTTGCGGTGAGCCTGTCAGATTCTGAGGTAGAAAAACTTCGGAAGGACGGCCGCGTGGCCTATATAGAGCCAGACAAAATCATTAGCCTGGGCAAACCCGGCGGAGGCGGCACCACCCAGCCAGCCCAGGAAGTCCCGTATGGCATTGCCCGCGTGGGCAATGGAGACGGTACCGGTAAAACGGCCTGGATCATAGATTCGGGCATTGATCTGGATCACCCTGACTTAAATGTAGACGTGAACCGCAGCCGTACTTTCATTACTTCTGGCACAGACGCGAACAGCCCAGATGACGGAAACGGACACGGTTCTCACGTAGCGGGTACCATAGCGGCAAAAAACAACGAAATTGGTGTAATAGGAGTTGCCTATAACGCCACCGTGGTGGCTGTGAAAGTGCTGAATTCCCGTGGTAGCGGCTCTACCTCTGGGGTAGTGGCCGGTATTGATTATGTGGCTGCCAACGGTAAAGCCGGCGACGTGGCCAATATGAGCCTGGGCGGTGGAGTTTCCACCACGCTTGACAACGCGGTGATAAATGCCGCCAAAGGCGGAGTGATTTTCTGCCTTGCCGCCGGAAATGAGACCGATGATGCCAATAACCATTCTCCGGCCCGGGCCAATGGAACCAACGTGTACACCATCTCGGCGATGGGCACTGGAGATAAATGGGCTTCCTTCTCTAATTACGGTAACCCACCGGTTGATTACTGCGCCCCAGGCGTAAACATTAAATCTACCTGGAAAGGTGGTGCCTACAATACCATCAGCGGAACCTCTATGGCTACTCCACATGCTGCGGGTGTTATGCTGCTCACCGGCGGAAAGCCTACCACCAACGGATTTGTGATTGGTGACCCAGATGGGAAAGCTGACCCAATTATCCATAATTAAGGAGTAGGAAACCCTTAAAACAGAAGTCCCCCTCTGATGTAGTTCAGAGGGGGACTTCTGTTTTAAGGCCGTTTTGGCCAAAACAGGCTTGAAACGGAAATTACTCCGCTTTGGGGGCTTCGCAGTTAATGTCTTGGAACACTTGGTTAATAGCGTCCTCGGCGGTGCGGAGCTTCTGCTTGCAGAGTTTGATGAGTTCAGAGGAGCGCTGCACTTTCTGGGTAAGTTCGTCTACGTCTACGTCATCGTTCTCAATGGCTTTGAGGATGGTTTCCAGTTCCTGGGTGGCTTGCTTATATGTTAAATTTGGGGTCATGGCTGGTTGTTTTAATGGGTTATGAAAAGCCTGGAGGGGAAGTTCCGGGCGTTTATTCAAATAAGTCTGGTTGTTCTGTTTTGGTGACCTTGCTGTGCACGCTGCCGGCCAGCAGTCGGGTTTTCAGTTGGTCGCCGGGTTTCACCTGGTCCAGGGAGCGCAGCAGTTTGCCGTTAACATAGGTGAGGGTGTAGCCGCGCATAAGCATGATCTCAGGGTCATGGGAGCGCACGTCCATCTCTACCAGCTGCAATTGGTGGCCTTTGGTCTGCAGGTGGTCTTTGCTGCCGTAGAGCAGGCGCTGCTGGTTTTTCTGGAACAAAAGCTGTGCTTTCTGCAGGCGTTGCTTGGAAAACATTTGCAGGCAGTGTTCTACGTGGGTAACCCGGCGTTGGCCCGTCTCCAGTTTCTTCTGACTGCTGCTCTCCAAGTGCTGTGCCAGTTGCTGTTGCCGGGTGTCTTTGGCCCGCAATACCTGTTGCACCGCGTGGGTAAGCCTGAGTTCCTCACACATGACATGCCGCTGCTCTTGGGTAAGGAATTTCTGCGGCTTGTCTGAGAGGGTGCGGGTCTGGCACTCCAATTGGTAGTGGTGGGTATGCAGGAAATGGTTGGTGCCTTGCTGCACCTGGGCCCCCAGCAACGCTATACGGCGTTCCTGGGCCAAGGCTAGGGTGGTGGCTGCGTCCTTAATTTCCAGGAACACATTCTCCATGCTGGCCTCAAACTCGTTGAGTCGGTCTACCAGGAAGGCGGCCACAGCGGTAGGCGTCTTCAGGGGCGTATGCGCCACCAGGTCAGTGACAGATTCATCCCGCTCATGGCCAATGCCGGTAAGCACGGGCAAGGGCATCTGGGCTACCGCCGAAGCCAAGTCATAGTGGTCAAAGCACAGCAAATCGGTTTGGGAACCGCCGCCCCTGATCAATATGACCGCGTCAAAGGCCTGGCGCTGCAGCGTTACCCTGGATAAGGCCGCCTTGATAGACGAAACCGCTTCTGCCCCCTGCACGCTCGCCTCAAAAAGGGTAAGGGCGAAGGCATACCCGAAGGGGTTGTGCGCCAGCTGGGCTACAAAATCCTGGTACCCGGCCGCAGTGGGCGACGAGATAACGGCCAAGCGTTGTGGGACCTGAGGCAGGGTTTGCTTTTGGTTCAGGTTCAGGAGGCCTTCGGTCTCCAGGCGCGAAATGGTTTCCTGCCGTTGCCGGGCCAAATCACCCAGAGTATAAGTGGGGTCAATATCATGGATGTCCAGGCTGAAACCGTACAACTCATGAAACCGCGGGCTGGCCTGGAACAGGATTTTAAGCCCAGCCCTTAATGGATGGCCGGTCTGGGCTTCAAAATACTGGGCAATCTCACTGTACTGGCGTTTCCAGATGGTGCCGCGGGCCTGGGCGGTAAGCGTGCTTTTGGCGCCGGGTTCTTTGTCTGTGAGGGTAAGGTAGCAGTGGCCGCTTTGGTGGTGCACCCGGGCCTCAGAGATCTCGGCAATGATCCAGTAGCGGTGCGGCAGGGCATTCTCAATTTCCTCACGCAACCTCCGGTTAAACTCATAGAGCGTAAGCGGGCGATTGGTGCTCACCGTTAGCGATATCTCTTCGCGGTAACTCTGAAAATATGTCCCCATTCCGTGCGCTCCTCTTTAATTTCAGTCTCCTAAAATTACGTTTTTTACCATTGGCGCCAAGGGATTGCCTAAAATTTTAGCAAAGTTAAATTTGCTTGCTTTTAGGTTTGATCAGGTAAAATTATTGGCACGCTTTCCCGCTTTTTAGGTAAGTATTTGTCCTGAAAGAAGTTAGGCTTTAACGCTTGAGGCTGTTGCCGTTAGCCAGCTTTGTTGATTTATTATGTATAGGAAAAGTTGAATTTAAGGGATAACACAAACCTTGGCTTTATTGCTTTTGATGGCCGCCTAAGTGCGCGTAAATGGTTATATTCAAACAAGTGTTTTGGGCCTGTTTTGAGAAAAACAGGCTTGAAACAGAAATTTGCTAAAGACCTTAACAAGTCTCTTCAATGGGTTTTGAAACGGATAAATCCCCCCATCCTTTTGACCTGAAGAGAAGCTAGATCTCTACAGGAAAGGACTGGGGACTTGCCAAGCGTAAAGTGTTAGAAGAACTTTAGGTTTTATATTGTTTTTCTGATGAAATTATTATTAAAGTGCAAATCCTTCTGTAGGTGCTTCGCGTTTTAAGAATCATTCCTACCTTTGGTAAGCCACGCTCTTCAGTTTAAGCTTTATGTCAACATTAGTACTCAGTGAAATCAATATTTACCCAATCAAATCTTTAGGCGGCATCTCTCTGCAGAGTGCCAACGTGGAGGAGCGGGGGCTGCAATATGACCGCCGGTGGATGCTGATAGACGAGAGTGGCGTTTTCCTGACCCAACGGAAGATTGCAGAAATGGCGCTGCTCAAAGTGAGCCTTACCCCCCAGGGATTGGAAGTGCGGCACACGGTCAAAGAAATGGCTCCCCTGCTAGTGCCTTATGAAACAGACAGTACCCGCTCCACCTTGGTGACCGTGTGGGAAGACATCTGCTTTGCCTACCTGGTGGGCAACCAAGCCGATGCCTGGTTTTCTGAGGCCCTGGGGTTAAACTGCCGCTTGGTGTACATGCCAGAAAATTCCATCAGGTTAGTAGACCCCAACTATGCCCGCCACAATGAGAAAGTGAGCTTCGCAGATGGGTACCCGTTTATGATCATAGGCCAGGAATCACTCAATGACCTGAACAGCCGCCTGGAGGAACCCGTGCCCATGGACCGGTTCAGGCCAACTTTTGTGTTCACGGGCGGCGCGCCGTACGCAGAGGAGAAATGGAAGACCTTTAAAATTGGCAATGTCCTGTTCTACGGAGCCAAGCCTTGCGGCCGCTGCAACGTTACCACTATCAACCAGAACACCGCCCAGGCAGGGCAGGAGCCGCTTAAAACCCTCTCTGAATACCGGAAGCAAGGCAATAAGGTAATGTTTGGGATGAACCTGTTGGGTCTGTCTACTGGTACGGTATCGGTGGGAGACCCTATTGTGGTCATGGAAACAGCCCCGGTGTCCCCAGAAGAATAGACCACGCCTTTTTCCGTTTTAAGGCTGTTTTCAGAAAAACAGGCTTAAAACAGAATCCATAGAGAAGAGGGAAGCGCTTGTCATTGACCTGCAGGTTTTCTTACTTTGAGCTTACCAGAAAAGCAAGGCCCGTTTCCATACGTTCCTGGGTGCCTTCTTTCTTAAAGGCGCCACTTTAATTAAAAGCACCGCACAATGTCACAAACGTCTAAATACCTGGTCACCACCGCCCGTGGCGAAGAGTTTGACCTTACCTATGCCAAAGAATTGCGCAGCAACAACCTCTTCCCCTTCGGGTTGCACAACTATGCCATTTACAGAACTCCGGAAGGCGTGTATGTGAAAGGATCCAACTCAGGCAATGACCAACTCATGCTGGACCAGTATGAAACCATGGAAGAAGAGGCGGCCAAAGCCTACAAGCACCCTCATTTCAGAATAGAGGAAGAATAGTTTTTTTATAGAGGGACCGCAACGGCCCTTTTCTTCTTTTACCCGTAAAAAGTAACCCGCCTGCCCTGGATAAACTTTATTCAAGGCAGGCGGGTTTATTGTTAAAAGAACCTCCCTCATGCGCCCCAGACCTTTCCATAACGCTCTTCCGTCTCTCTTGCTAGCCTTGTTGGTGGGCTTGTTTTTGGCCTTGCCGGGTTGTAGCCCCAAACAGACCTTTAAAGCGGTGTTCAAAAAGCAGAGCCCTTATGAGAAGTACCGGGCCGGCCTTAAGGAAGCCAAATTGGACCAGACGGCTTTAGGCCAGGAATGGGTAGCCGCCGGCGAGCGGGCTTTGCAGAAACCCGTGCCCGTAACCCTGCCCTTCAAGGAGACGGGCTATTTCCCGGCAGATAAACCCTTGGCGGCCAGTTACCAGTTCAACGTAAAGCGTGGACAGAAGGTAGCCATAAAAGTACAGACCCAGGGCCAGGAGGCGCCGCAGGTTTTCCTAGATCTATTTGAGGCCAATCCAGACTACGCCGCCCAGCCTAAACAAGTGGCGTACGCCGATACCACCTCCCAACACCTTGACTATGAAATAGAGGAAGACCTTCCCCATCTGCTGCGCCTGCAACCAGAACTGCTGCGCGGTGGCCAATATACCGTCACCATAGAAACCCAACCTACGCTGGCCTTTCCGGTACAGGGCAAAGACAGCAGGGCGGTACAAAGCTTTTGGGGCGCAGAGCGCGATGCCGGGGCCAGGAAGCATGAAGGTGTGGATATTTTCGCGGCCCGCCGTACCCCGGTGCTTGCGGCTACAGAAGGGGTGATTACCCGGGTAGACATCACGCCCATTGGCGGAAAAGTAGTCTGGCTTTCTGACCCCAAACGCCGGCAGAGCCTGTATTACGCCCACTTAGACAGCCAGGTGGTGCAGCCTGGTCAACGGGTGTCTATTGGAGATACATTGGGGCTGATGGGCAATACCGGCAACGCCATTCATACGCCACCACACCTGCACTTTGGCATCTACCGTTTTGGCGAGGGAGCCGTTGACCCGTACCCCTTCGTTTACCAGGACCGCACCAAGCCTACTCCCTTAAATGTAGATGAGAAAAAGCTGGGGAATTGGGCCCGGGTAGCCAAATCAAACGTCACCCTACGGGAATCTCCCTCTATCAAGGCGAGTAGCCTCCTTTCTTTGCCCTTGCATGCCCCGCTGCAGGTGCTGGCGGGCTCAGCTAACTGGTACCGGGTGCAACTGCCAGACGGCCAGCAGGGCTACGTCACGGCCTCCCTGGTAGAGTCCCTTGATAAACCCCTGCAGCGTGTGCACCTCACTAAACCGACGGACCTACTGGATGGCTCCTCTGAAACCGCTTCGGCCCGTAAAAGCCTCCCCGCCGACACCACCCTGCGCGTGCTGGCTAGGCAGGATGGCTATTGGCTGGTGCAAGATGCTTCTGGGGTTACAGGTTGGGTAGCGGAAGCAGCGGCGCGATAAAGTCAGGTATAGAAGGGAACATTCAGGTACTGAGCGCGTACTGGTATGATTAGACCTGTAGAGGTCTGCACTCCGGGCTCCTTCTTAAACGTATTCTATATGGCCACGCATTGGGTTATTACCAACCCTCATTCCCAAGTCTCCATGGAGTACCAGAAAGGGCATGGTTGGATTTACGTAAAATGGGACGGCCATATCTCCGCCGAAAACGTGGTAGAAGTAGCCGAAAAGTACCTGACCCTGCAGGCGTCCGTACAATGCCCCAAACTACTGAATGACAAACGGGAAGTAACCGGTGACTGGGCCGAAGCCAATGACTGGCTACAGTATGAGTGGCTGCCTAAGGTGCAGGAAAATGGCCTCCGGTATTTTGCCCTGGTCATACCGCGGCATCTATTAGAGTTGGCCACTGCCCGGGATTTGGAACGCAGGTTTTCCCATACCCTAAAAGTAAGGCTCTTTTATGACGTGGGTACCGCAGAGCGCTGGCTTGATTCTTTCCCTACGGCTCCCTCCCAAAACCAAAAAGTTAACTGATTTTTATTGGGCACTTTCCTTTTTAAACTCATTAAAGAGGTCTTTGGCGTCCTTGCCGGTTTCCAGGGTAAGGTATTCCGCTTGTAAGGCTTTGATTTTGAGTTGGTCTTTGGTGGGAATCTGGTCTTCCACCTGTTCTTTTTTCAGGTTCAGCTGCCGATACACCTCATCTACGTAATCCCAGTCTGAGGCGGTCCAGGAGGCGCGCCGGGTGCGTACGTTTTGCAAAAACTGCGTGTAAATTTCCCGCATCTGGGCGGCGGTCCAATTGCTTTCAAGGGCGTTGGCCGACCCAAACAATTCCTGCTCAAAACGCGCCAGGGTCTCTGGGTGCAAGGGAACCTGGCTGCGCTGCTGGTTGCGGGTTTCCCAATTCTCAAACCGGCGTCTAAGTTCTTTGTATTCAGCTTTTGATTCCTCAGAGAGGCTGTCTGCCTTTTCCTCCAGCTGGGCGCTCCGCTGTTTGAATTCCTCTTTTACCTCTGGCCACTTTTGGGTGGCGGTGCTGTCTGTCTTATCTGTTTTTTCGTTTACCCATTCCCGCAGTTCCGCCAGGTCTTTTTCTGCCCGCGTGCGAGGTTGGTTTTCTGGGTTTTGGTTAGAAGGAGAGGTGCGCTCACAGGCCGTGCCTCCCAGCAACAGAAGCAGGAGGGCGGCCCCCAAGGTCTTAGAAGAACGAAGGTCCATAGCGTTGTTTTTTTCTTCTGCATACGGAATTCTGCGGGTTGGGATAGGATTCTCCCAAAAAGGGAGGCAAAGGATTAGCGAGCATGGTCCAAGGTTCAATTATCCTCCGGTGTTTTGACCTGATGAAGCGAAGAAAAAAGAAGGGTAAAACGAAAATGTGTTTCGGGCCTGTTTTCTGAAAAACAGGCTCGAAACACATTTATGAAAAAGGTAGGAATGAGTTAGCGTTTGGCTTAAAACAAACCGAACAACTCAATATTGATCCGGTCAATTATAAGTCCCAGGTCCTCGGGGTTCTGCACAAAGTCCATGTTGTTCACGTCTATCACCAGTAGTTTGCCCTGGTGGTAGCCCGAGATCCATTGCTCATAGTGCTCGTTGAGGTTCTTGAGGTAGGAAAGTGAGATGTTCTCTTCATAGTCCCTGCCTCTTTTCTGAATCTGTCCAATCAGTTTAGGCAAGTCAGCCTTCAGGTACACCAGCAGGTCTGGGGCCTTTACCATGTTGGTCATGGACTGGAACAGGTTGAAATAGTTCTGGAAGTCGCGGTCACTCATCATGCCGGACTGGTGCAGGTTCTTGGCGAAGATGTAGGCGTCTTCGTAGATGGTGCGATCCTGGACTACGCCATTGGTACGCTCGTTTATCTTCAGGACCTGGTTAAACCGGCTGTTCAAAAAGAAGACCTGCAGGTGAAACGCCCACCGGGGCATGTCATCATAGAAATCTTTGAGGTAGGGGTTGTCATCCACCGCCTCCAGGAAAACTTCCCATTTAAAATGCTGGGCCAGCTTGGTGGCCAGGGTGGTTTTGCCGGCACCAATGTTGCCTACTACTGCAATATGCATGTGTTCTTTCTGGTCTTTTAGAATGCGGACGACAAAAGTACAGGATTCACCTCACATTATCCGCAGGCTGCCAGTTGATAAGGATAAAAAACAGCGGAATTATAGGCTTAAGCAAACGGCTCTTTCACCCAATCAACCACGTTCATGAGCGAGATCCTGATTTTGGTGAGCAGCAGGTCTTTTTCCTGCAGGGTTCCCTTTTTCCAGGCCAGTTGTTCCTGCTTCATTTGTTTTTGCTCCTCTTTGGTGCGTGGAGTAAGCAGCATTTGGTCCAGGTCTGGCTTGCCACCGTCTACCCAACAGGTGTACCAGAAAGAGGCAGTTTGGGTGGCGGCCTCGCGCATTCTATCCTGTACCATATTGCCCAAAGCCTGGTGGTAGGCCGTAGCGAATGCGTCTGAGTAGGTCAGGCGCTTTTGCCCGTTGCGCATCACTTCTATGAACTTAGTGTCTGGCGTAAAGTCTTTGCTTACCTTTTTCTCCATGGCCAGCAGCTCTGGCACCAGCTTGTGCGAGGCTCTGATCACTTTCCAGATTTCCTGCTCTGGGTTGGCCAGGTAACTAGCCTTGGCGTGCCGCAGATTATAGGTAGACAGGTGTTGTTCCGGCAGCTTTGACTCCCAGAGACTGTGCAGCCCCGTTTGCCCGCTCAGGTGGCCGTCATGGTTCACGGTGGTGTGCAAGGGCACGTGCGCGTCCTGGATGTAATGGGCCAGGTCTGCCGAGTAATAAAGAATGCTGTCTGTGTCTTTGCGGTAGAAGGCCCGGGTGAGGTTCTCTTTCATTTTAAGCACGTACCACGGCACCACTCCATATTTGTTGAGCGTATCCACGCTGTATTTGGCAGCGGCCGGTTTCCAGGCCTGCGGCATTTGCTGCACGGCCTGCGGGCCGAAGGCGTCAATATCTATAAAGTGGCGGGGCGCTTCGGCAGCATCTGACTGCCGGCGCTCATCAGGCCGAACAGACGTGTCTACCAATAGCATCATGTGCCTATAGTAGAAAGGCTGCATTGCGGGTGGCAGGGCATAAATTGCTAACTGCTGGATGACTTTGTGGCCAAAGAAACCCCAGCTGTACCCCATACCTGAAAATGTAAGAACAATACCAAGTATTAGTAGAACTTTACGCATGTACTTATAGTTTAGTAAACCGCAATATTTTACAAATCTAGTAAAATTATGTACACGCCCAAGTCCTACTTTTATTACCCGGCTTTTTTTTCAGGCGATGTCACAATTAAGCACATAATGTAGTCATTCAAGGTGAAAGGGCCAAATGGAATATCAATTTTTTGTAATATTTTAAATCCCTGTTTTAAATAAAAGTCCTTTGCAGGGTTTTCGCGGTGCACGTTTAACTCCAATTTTTTGCCGCCTTTCTGTTTTACCAGTTGTGTCACTTCTTCAAGAAGTAGCTTTCCGTACCCCCGGCCCTGAAAGCGTGGGTGGATGTACAGTTTGTTTAATTTGAATAGGTGCTCTTTTTCCTTCAGGCAGGAAAAAGCGGCAAAGGCGGCAGGTTCATGGCCAGCGGTAAGTAAGAGAAAGGTCTGTCCTTCCTGCATTTGCCGGCGCAGGGCCTCTGGCGTGTATAGTTGCTCCAGCATGTAGTCAATCTGCTCCTGGGCCAGAATGGCTTCATAGGTGGGGGTCCAGGTAGCCAAGGCGATGGCTTGGATAGGGGCGGGGTCTGTAATGGGTTGAATAGATACCCTAGAAGTGGATGTAGTGGAAGAGGACATAGGTAGGTGGTAAAAACCGGAAACAGAGTTTGATAGGTATTTATACTATTCCCGTAAAAAGTTGATTTATATTTTTGCTAATGACCGTTAGTATCTGTACCTTAGTTGCCTAGCAAATTTAGTAATAGGTAAATTAAGGAACCAAACCCCCAAGTGTGTGGAAAAAATTTACACGGTATTACAATCTACTCTTGTGCTTTGTTTGTTCTTAGGAATTCTTCTGCTAGGAAAACCAACCCATCCAGAAAAAGTACCTGCGCACCAACGGGTAGCCTTTGAGCCAGAACGAAACTGGGAGCGGATAGATTTTCGGGCTCCTTTCGCCAGAACTTTTGTCTTCTCCATTCTTGGCCTAAACCAATTGCCCCTGTTCCAGGAGGAAGAAGCCAGCCAAACAGAGCGTATCCATCACTCCGTTTCCTATTCTCCAGGGGTAACCTCAGAAAAAAGGTCTTTGTAAGCCTTCTGGTATAAAGTCTACAATGTAGGCTTCGAGATTGGGTTAGTATTTCCTTACAAGGAGATATTTGTGATACTTCCTATCGGCTTAGAGGTGCGGAAGAGCTTTCTCGCACTAAACCTTGGCTTCTAGAGTAGAGAAACTGCTTAGCCCTAGAACTAGGCGCCATGGGACTTTTCTTGCCGGGTCCTATCTTATTTTATACCCAAGGGAAAGCTGAAAAACGTTGTTGGCGTAGTTCACCCCTTTCTCATGCTCATCTCTGGTATCTGACAAGCCCACGTTATACCGCCCTGAAACCTGCCAGGCACCTACATCATACCCAAACCCCAGGGCCAGGGCGCCGTCATACCGGTTCAGGTCGTCGGTGAGGTCTACAGAGGTTTTGCCGTATTGGCGGCTAGCTGATAGCAGTACCCCAAATTGCGGCCCCACCTGCACATGGAACCCGCCGCTTATGGTGCCCTTGAAAATGAGCGGGATGTTCAGGTAATGGTAGTGGTCTGTGTAATCACGGGTCTGCACGCCTTGTTTAGAGTACAGGATCTCTGGCTGCAAGGCAAATTTACTGGAGATAGGGGCAGAGGCGAAAAGGCCGGCATGCACCCCCAACACAGGGTCTACTTTGCCGCCGGGCACGCGCACGGTGGCCACGTTAAGGCCGCCCTTTAACCCAATGGTTGTCTGGGCCCAGGCACTCCCTAAACTCAGAAGCGACACTGCGCTAGCCAATAGTAATTTTTTCATGTTCAAAGTAAAGCGGTTGATCGCACTTATCTGGTACGTATTCTTCAGCCAAAGGTAGGTATAGCCAGAAACGCGCTCAGTGACTTTCTATTGTGCTACTCGGCGTCTAGCCCTACTTTCCATCCTGTGGGCTGAGATTTCTCTTCTGTTGGCTGGCAATATGTATTCTTGCCCTTGCCGGGGCAATAACCAGATTTTTTTGAAAAGAATTAGTCCAATTTGCAACTTGCTACTTTTGGCGCCGTTAAAGAAGGTATAACAATTGGTTAAATGATTGACGCGAAAAGAGGAAGCTTGAAAAAGAAGAATATTTTACGTTGAAACTTAACAAGGAAAATCGTTTTAGATAAGAATTTTAGGTGATACGAAAATACTTAGAAAGCACCGGCGAAAGCCACTCCATTTAATAGCGTTATATGTTATTTAATCAATAATTGAAAAGCCTTCCCAGACGGGGAAGGCTTTTCACGTTTAAAGACTCTCCATTTCTTTCCTGCGCTCAAAACATCTGGCGTCCTTGAATCTTTGTTGTCCCGCAACTAAAAAGCCTCCTGTTTTAGGCCCGTTTTCTGCAAAACGGGCCTAAAACAGGAGGCTGAAAAAAGCCCAGTAAATAGGGAGTTAGGCTTCTATCTTTTTGAAACGCTTCCCGAAGAAATAATACACCGGTATCCCCACGGCCACCAGAATTAAGCCGGGCCAGGAGTAGTCTGGTTTATAAATAAGCAGGATGGTGCAGATAAAGGAAGCCATTATAATATAGAGTGCCGGCAGTACCGGGTACCCAATGGCTTTGTAGGGCCGCGGGGCATCTGGCATGGTACGGCGCAGGACAAAAATGCCGGCAATGGTTAGAATGTAGAACAGGAGCACGGCAAAGATCACAAAGTCTAATAAGTTGCCATACTTGCCAGACAAGCACAAGATGCACGCCCAAACGCATTGCAGGGTCAAGGCGGCGCCTGGTACGCCATTCTTGTTCAGTTTGGCCATTTTTGGGAAAAACAGGCCGTCTTTGGCCATGGCGTAGTACACGCGGGGCGCAGATAAAATCACGCCGTTGTTACAGCCAAAGGTAGACACCATGATCAGGATAGCGATGGCGATAGTGGCGGGGGCGCCGCCAATCACTTCGGCCACCGCCGTGCCTATGCGGTCATTGCTGGCAAACTGAATACCGCGGCTCAGCACATCCAGTCCGGCGGGATCGCCTTGTAGCGGAAGAATTGCCAGGTACACCACATTAATCAGCACGTAGAGAATAGTGACAATACCGGTGCCAATGGCCATGCTCAAGACAATGGTACGCTTGGGGTTCACGATCTCATCCCCAGAAAACCCAATGTTGTTCCAGGCGTCTGAAGAGAATAATGACCCGATCATGGCCGTGCCAATCCCTACCATCAGGGCCCAACCAGATAGGGTGGTGCGCGTTAGTTCACCGGTCTCTTTGTTCAGCACCACAGACTGGGCATCCCAGAGGTTGGAGAAGTTCAGATTCATGACCTCAGAGTTGGTTCCCAGCAGCAAACCAAAGCCCAGCAGGGCAAAAATGGCGATGATCTTGGTGCTGCCAAAGATATTCTGGATAAGGGTTCCGTTCCGCACTCCCTGTTGGTTAACCAGCGTGAGCAGTACAATAGAGCCTATAGCCAGTAACTGTACAGAGGTGAAGGTAGGGTGAAAAGGGATTCCCCCCAGGTCAAAGGTGCCTAAATCCAGCAGGATGGTTTCTTCAGAAAACCAGGGCACCAGCACCCCGGTAAAACGGGCAAAGGCCACCGCCACGGCGGCGATGGTGCCGCTCTGGATGACCAGAAAAAGCGTCCAGCCGTACAGAAAAGCCACTAAATGCCCGTAAGACTCTCTTAGGTACACGTACTGCCCGCCGGCGCGCGGCATAAGGCTGGTAAGTTCCCCGTAACTCAGGGCGCCTGCCAGGGTCATGATGCCGGTCAGGCCCCACACCAGCAGAAGATACCCGGCGCTTCCCACTGAGCGGCCAATGTCTGCGCTTACTATAAAAATGCCGGAACCAATCATGGAGCCAGCCACCAGCATGACGGCGTCAAATAACTTAATCTCGCGCTTAAAGCCGGTAGCGGCCGGTGCGGTTGCAATCTCAGACATAGGGTTTCCTGTAGAGCTAGAGAATCAATTAAGAAAAGGCGTAAAAAAAGAAATGGCGGAGAACAGGTCTCCGCGCATCTTTATAAGGGTCAGGTAGGGGTTAGACTTTTCTGGGTGGCAGGTCAAACGCCACAGCGTTGTGCTCAAAGTGGTTTTTGTGCGATCCATCACAGAAAGGCTTGTTCTGGGAAAGTCCGCAGCGGCAGAAGCTTACCACCTCACGGCCCTGCAGGTTATATTCATTGCCTTGGGCGTCTACTACCAGCAGATCGCCTTCCACTTTTAGGGAGCCATTGCTGTTTACGGTGATTTTTGTTTTCATGCGGTTGAATGGAAAAGAGGTAAAAAGAAAAGGCAACACCCGCGCCACCTACGGTCTAAGCCTGTGGCCCGGATTTGCCTAGTTTCAAAGATAACAGTTTTGGTGAAAGCAAGCATAGCCCGTTTCCTATTTTAAGTACCAGACCAAAGCGGTGGCTATACGCTTGGTGACAGGTTTGCCTTGAGGGTGAGAGCGTAAAGAAACCAAGCCGTAATTGTATGCATGGAAGAATCTTAGCGCCAAGCCCCTAAAAGAATTGCATTCGGCAAGTATATTTCGCTGTTTTAACCTTAGCCCCGGGTAACTGCGTATGAAAAGCCTGGTACTTATCTTTGCGACAAATACTGATCACTATACCTACCACTTATGAAAAAAAGATTTTTAGCTCCCGTTTTCTCCGCCACCATAGCCCTTGGGCTTTTGGGTTCTTGCGTGTCTTCCAAAAAATATGAGGCTGCCTTAACGGAAAACCGTTCTTTGGTGGTGCTGCAGGATGAACTGTCTAAACAGAAAGCTGAACTGGAAAGCGAACGCGCCCGCCTGCAACAAGACAAAGAGCGCCTGAACAAAGAGAAAGCCGAACTAGCCGAGGAAAAAGCAGCCACCGAAGCCTCCCTGCGCACCAACCTGAGCTCTAAAAGCCAGCAGGTAGACAAACTTTCTGCCGATCTGCAAGCCCGCGAAGCCCGCCTCAAGGAAATGCAACGCATTCTGGATGAGAAAGACCGCGCCGTAAACAACCTGCGCAAGGTGGTAAGCAATGCCCTGTTGGGCTTCAAAGCCTCTGACCTCACCGTAGACGTGCGCAACGGAAAAGTATATGTTTCGCTCTCTAACCAGTTGCTGTTCAAGTCTGGCTCTACCAAAGTAGACGCCGCCGGCCAGGAAGCCCTCAAGAAACTAGCCTCTGTGCTGCAGAACCAGCCCGACGTGAACGTGGTGGTAGAAGGCCACACCGATGACGTTCCCGTTGCCAAGGGAACCCTGGGCATGCAGGACAACTGGGACCTGAGCGTGCTACGAGCCACCGAAATCACCCGTATCTTAACCGAGGCCGGCGTGGCCCCTGGTCGGGTTACCCCGTCGGGCCGTTCCAAATACGTTCCGGTAGACCCGGCCACTACGCCAGAGGCACGCCAGAAAAACCGCCGCACCGAGATCATCCTGACGCCAAAGCTGGACGAGCTCTTCCAGATTCTGGAGAAAAACTAATCGCTTTTGCTAATGGCCTTTGAGGCCTAACTCGTTTCTGTGCTCCCTGCCTTAACTTAGTTTAGGCAGGGAGTTCTGTTTTGGGGCAGTTTTGGCAAAAACGGCTTTAAAACAGGAAAGGAGGTTAGAATCTAAAATTTATGGGTTGTTTTGGCGTTGTTCTTGCTGTAAACCACCTGCCGCCTTTCAGGAAAATACCTACATTTGGCAAGGCAAAGCAACCACCCATACATACTTTACCCATGCATACCAGAAGATTTTTAGGGCTGATAGTAGGCATCTCTACTGCTCTGGCACTTTCTGCCCGAGCCCAGGTAACCGAGACCGAGAAGGAAGTGCCCGCCACCGTGAAAGAGACCCAGGAACCGGCGGTGGAACAAGAGCTGCGTTCCTTCAAAGAGTGGGTTCGGCTGCAGTCAGATAAAATTTCTACCACCACCCGTGCCGAGTGGCCCACCATCAAAAGTGATTTCGCGCGGCAGTCTAATAAGATTGAAAGTGGCTTCCAGAACCTTTCAGAGAGCTCCAAGCGAGACTTCCTGGAGTTAAAGACCCGGTTCCATGAGCTGGAGAGCAAGCCCATGGCCGATGAGGTGCCTCTGCAGGCCGAGGAAGTGAGGCTAAGGGAGAAAGAGTTGCTGGGCTCCTTCGGGAACGTGCGTACCATTAGCCCTATTCACATGCGGGAAGCATATATCACCTTTATGCAGAATGTGCGCGCCAAACGCCAGAACTGGACCTCCCGTGACTGGGACTACGCCGATTATATTCTGCAGAACCTGGGAAAGCGCAAGGCAACCATTGAAGAGAAACTTTCTACCCTGGATGAAATCAAGATCCGTACGCTAATAGGTGAGTTCTATACGCTGCGCTCTGGCCAGGAATTCAAGGAGCAGCAAAAAGCAAAGAACAAATAATTTTGGTCTATCTGTAGGCCAAACCCCATCAGCTAAAGGGATGCCGTTTCAGGCCTGTTTTTTTGAAAACAGGCCTGAAACGGCATCCCTTTTTTTGCGAAGTGCCAGCGGCAGGTTACAGGCTGTCTTTCATTTCCACGTTTTTGGTGGTGGATGAATTGGAGGTGTTCTGTTCGCCGCGTGTCTGGGAATTACCTACCCGGGTCTGGGTTTTCTCAGTGGCCGAGGCGCCGGTGGTATCGTTGGCCGGAGGATTTACCATCTGGTCATTGTTCATCTGCTCAGAATCTGTGCTGGCAGAGGTGGTGGTTTTGCCGGTTTGAGAGTCGCAGGCAGTAAAACTGATCATGCCAGCCAAGGCAAGTAGTACACATAAGTTCTTCATACGTTTGTTCCTTTATAGCAGTGTTTGAACTTCTGTAAACTAAGAAAACCTTTAAAAAGTTATCTACGCTACCGCGCTTCTTACTTTGGCTTTGGTTAGCCCTCCTTTGCAGACCCTGTAAGAAAAAACTGCCCCTGATTTCCTGGCCGGTGCCTTCTGCACTTGGCGTAAAATTCCATAGCTTTACCCGGGGGAGGCTGTGGCAATGCCGGTAAAGCGCCCCATTACAGATGAACGGCTTCTTTGCATGAGATTGAAACAACTATTGGCAGCTGCGTTGCTGCTCACCACCTGTACCGCCACCCCTGTGCTGCTGGCTCAGGCTCCCAAAAAGCCCAATGCTGCCCAGATACGGCTGGCCCTAGAGAAACTCAACGTGGTGGGCAGCGTGTTATACTTGGCCGCCCACCCAGATGATGAGAACACTCGCCTGATTGCCTACCTGGCCAATGAACGCCAGCTGCGTACCGGCTACCTGTCCCTTACCCGCGGCGATGGTGGCCAGAACCTCATTGGCCCAGAAATACGGGAAGAACTGGGCGTGATCAGAACGCAGGAACTGTTGCAGGCGCGCCGCCTGGACGGGGGCGAGCAGTTCTTTACTCGCGCCAACGACTTCGGGTTCTCTAAAAATCCCGCCGAGACCTTTACCATCTGGGACAAGGAGCAGGTTCTGGCAGATGCCGTTTGGGTGATCCGGAAGTTTCAGCCAGACGTGATCATCACCCGTTTCTCGCCGGTACCCTCCAATACGCACGGGCACCACACCGCCTCGGCCATGATTGCCCTGGAAGCCTTTGACGCCGCCGCAGACCCCAAGCGCTTTCCGGAGCAGCTCAAGACCGTAGCGCCCTGGCAAGCCAAGCGCCTGCTCTGGAATACCTCCTCGTTTTTCTACGCCCAGAACCAACAGTTCAACCCCGAGGACAAGCTAAAGCTGGACGTAGGCGTGTACAATGCCCTGCTGGGGAAATCATACCCTGAGATTGCCGCCGAAAGCCGGAGCATGCACAAGAGCCAGGGTTTTGGCAGTAGCGGAGCCCGCGGCGAAGCCTTGGAATATTTTGAGTTCCTGAAAGGTGCCCCAGCCAAATCTGATCTGCTGGAAGGGGTAACTACCACGTGGAATCGGGTTCCCGGCAGCCAAGCGGTGGCCAAATTACTACAGCAGTCCCTGGCCGCCTATGACCCGGCAAACCCAGCTGGGATAGTACCTACCCTATTAAAAGCGCATACGGCCCTGGAGAAAATGCCTGCCTCTCCCTGGAAGGCGGTAAAGCAACAGGAACTGTTACAGGTGCTCAAAGCATGTCTGGGTCTCTACCTGGAAGCCTCTTCTCCCAATGATTACGCTGCTACCCCGGGCCAATCCTTACAACTGCAACTGGAGGCCGTGAACCGGTCTAAGGTGCAAGTCTCGCTTTCCAAAGTGGAATACCTGTTCGCGGCCCGCGATACGGCGGTGCGACAGGCTCTGCAGGAAAACCGACCGGTTTTTATCAAAACCCAGTTACCCGTTCCTGCCAGCATGCCGTATTCCGCGCCGTATTGGCTTCGGGAGCCCGGCACTACCGGTATGTTCCAGGTGAAGGACCAGCAATTGATAGGTCTGCCTGAAAATCCGCCGGCCGCCCAGGTAAAGGTTCATTTGCTGGTGCAGGGACAGCCCCTGGCGTTTGTGTTACCCGTAATTTACAAGCGCACAGATCCGGTAGAGGGGGAACAGTACCGCCCGTTTGAGATAGCGCCGCCCGTGTTTGTGAACCTCACCGAGAAAGTATACGTGTTCCCAGATACCCAGCCCAAGCCGGTTACCGTGCGGGTGCGGGCGGGAAAAGACCACCTGGAAGGGCAAGTGCAGTTGCAACTCCCCAAAGGCTGGCGCTCAGAACCTGCCAGCGGCTCCTTTCAGTTTGCCCAAAAAGGGGAAGAGCAACTGTTTACGTTTCTAGTGCATCCCAGCGAGGCCCAAACCGAAAGTACGGTAAGCGCCAATGCCACCATTGCCGGCAAGAATTATAGCCAGAGCCTAAAAACCATTAGCTATTCCCACTTGCCTACCCAAATGCTGTTTCCGGTAGCAGAGGCTAAAGCCGTAAAGCTGGACCTCAAGCGCAAAGGGCAGCACATAGGGTATTTGATGGGCGCCGGCGATGAAGTACCAGCCAGTCTCCAGCAGATTGGGTACCAGGTGGAGCAATTGCAGATAGGGAACCTTTCGGCCTCGTCTCTGAAGAAATTTGATGCTATTGTAGTAGGCGTGCGGGCCTATAATACCTTGGAACGCCTTAAATTCCAGCAGCCGCAGTTACTGGAGTACGTGAAAGATGGCGGAACCTTGGTGGTGCAGTACAACGTGAACAATGGCTTAGTGACCCAGAATTTAGGCCCGTTCCCGCTTAAGCTTTCCAGTGACCGTGTTACCGTAGAAGATTCTGAGGTGAAATTCCTGAAGCCTGACCACCCGGTTCTCAACAGCCCCAACAAAATAACCTCCCAAGATTTTAAAGGATGGGTGCAGGAGCGGGGCCTTTACTTCCCGGGCCAATGGGCCCCGGAATACGAGACCATCCTTTCCACCAACGACCCCGGGGAACCGGCCCGCGAAAGCAGTTTGCTGGTCGCTAAATATGGGAAAGGCCATTTTGTGTACACGGGTTTGTCGTTTTTCAGGGAGCTTCCGGCCGGCGTGCCCGGGGCCTACCGGTTGTTCGTGAATCTATTGTCTTTGGGACAGAAGAATTAAGAATCAGGAATTTGAAAAAGGGGAGGGGTTACTTCACGTTCTATTCCCCTTATAACATTTCTGTTTTGGGCCTGTTTTTCAGAAAACAGGCCCAAAACAGAAAGTAGCAGCTAATCAAAAAAAGCAATCATAAACCAACACCCAAAAATGACCAAAGGAGATATAGACCCGCCCCCGTTCTTTAAAACCTGGGCCGCCATGTATGGGTTGGTGCTGGGGGTGCTGGCTATTTTAATTCTGGTATTCTACCTCATAACCCGCGCGTACGCATGAGTGGTCTAGACTGGGGCGTCTTGGTGGGCACCATTGCCTTTATTGTATTGTATGGCGTCTGGAAAACCCGGAAAACCCAACATATGTCGGGGTATTTGCGGGCTGATAATACGGAGCGGTGGTGGATGATGGGCCTTTCCATTATGGCTACCCAGGCCAGCGCCATCACCTTTCTGTCAACCCCTGGGCAGGCATTTGAAGACGGCATGCGGTTTATCCAGTTTTACCTGGGTCTTCCGCTGGCCATGGTGGTGTTGTCCATCACGGCCATCCCCATTTATTACCGCCTGAAGGTGTTTACCGCCTATGAGTACCTGGAAACCAGGTTTGACCTGAAGACCCGTTCTCTGGCGGCGCTTTTGTTTCTGCTTCAGCGCGGCCTTTCCACGGGAATCACTATTTACGCCCCGGCCATCATCCTGTCGGCTATTCTAGGCTGGAACCTGACGGGCACCATTCTTTTCATTGGGGTGGTAGTCACGTTTTACACCGTGGTTGGGGGCACCAAGGCCGTGAGCCAGACCCAGCGGCTGCAGATGGCGGTGATGCTGGGTGGTATGGCCACGGCGGCCGTGGTGGTGGTGCGTCTTTTGCCCGAAGGCGTGGGCCTTTCGGAAGCCTTAGTAGTGGCCGGCGAATCTGGCAAGCTGAACCTGATAGACCTAAACTTCAACCCCAATGACCGCTACAACCTGTGGTCTGGCCTGATTGGCGGGTTCTTCCTGGCCCTTTCCTACTTCGGGACGGACCAGTCACAGGTGGGCCGGTACCTGGGTGGGGAAACCATTGCGCAAAGCCGCCTGGGTCTGCTCATGAATGGGTTGGTGAAGGTGCCCATGCAATTTCTGATTTTGTTGGTTGGCGTACTGGTGTTTGTGTTCTATCAGTTCCATCAGCCCCCGCTGTACTTTAACCAGCAGCAGGCCGCAAATGTGGTAGCCTCTTCGGCCGCCCCGGCCTGGCAGCAACTGGAAAAGGAAAGCACCCAGGCCTTCCAGGCAAAAAAGCAAGCCACCCTTGATCTGGTGGCGGCCCACCAGGCCAACGATGACGCCAAAAAGGACGCGGCCGCCCAACAAGTGCAGCAAGCCGAGGAAAAGCGCAAGGGCCTGCGCGCGGAGGCGCACCAACTGGTCAAGACCCACAACCAGGGCACCGACTTCAAAGACACTGATTATGTATTCCTGACCTTTGTGACGCAGCAGCTGCCGCGTGGGCTGGTGGGGTTGCTGTTGGCGGTGGTGCTATGCGCCGCTATGGGCAGCACGGCCTCGGCGTTCAATTCCCTGGCCTCTACTACGGTGGTAGACGTGTACAAACGGTCTATTAAAAAGGGTGCCTCAGATGAGCATTATGTGCAGGCCTCGCGGTGGTTCACCATAGGGTGGGGGGCAGTATCTATCTTCTTCGCGCTGTTTGCCTCACAGCTGGAAAACCTGATTCAGGCTGTGAACATTCTGGGCTCCTTGTTCTACGGTACCATTCTGGGGGTTTTCATTGCCGCCTTCTACTTCCGGCGCCTGGCCGGTAACGCCGTTTTCTGGGCCGCCGTGCTTACCCAAATGATCATCTTTGCGCTGTACTTCACCACCAATATTGCGTATCTCTGGTATAACGTCATCGGTTCAGCCCTGGTGGTAGGCATTGGCTATGCGCTTCAACCAATCTTACCTACATCTACTGCTAAAGAAAATTAAGCTGCCGGACGAAGTTTGGTTGTGCCCGTTAATCAATTAGCCATTCGTTTTAAGCTTGTTTTCTGAAAAACGGGCTTAAAACAGAAAAAAGGAAAAACATGAACGAAGACTTTCAGCGCCTGCGGCAGATCATCCAAAGCAGACGGACCATAAAGCCGGTGCAACTGAACGGCCAGCAAATACCCAACGCGCAGATTAAAGAGCTGCTGGCCCTGGCAGATTGGGCGCCTACGCACGGGCACACAGAGCCCTGGCGGTTTATAGTGTATGCCGGGGAAAAGGTGCAGGAGTTTTGTGCGGCGCATGCCCAACTGTACCGCCAGAATATGGCCCCTGAAAGCTATCAGGAAAGCAAAGAGGAAAAACTGCGCCACATGGGCGACAAAGCCTCTCATGTACTGGTGTCATACATGCAGCGCGGCAACCTCCCTAAGATTCCGGAGTTGGAAGAGATTGCCGCCACGGCCTGCGCCATCCAGAACCTGTTGCTGGGTGCTACCGCCCTGGGTATTGCCTCTTATTGGGGCTCTGGAGGCATGGCGTATTATCCGGCCATGAAAGAAATGCTGGACTTGGGGGAGGAGGATTTAGTTCTGGGAATTCTTTACCTGGGCTATTCTGATAAGGAGGAGCCCACCGGCAAAAGGGTAGTACCGTTAGAAGAGAAAGTGCGCTGGGCGTAAAACCAGGCTGTGATCTTTTTTAAGGAATTGCGTTAAAACAGAAATCCCCGGCTCTCTTTGGTAGAAAGCCGGGGATTTCTGTTTTGGGCCCGGTTTTAAGAAAACAGGCTTAAAACGCTATTTGTTGTTTTTGATCTCGGCTAGCAGCTTTTCATTAAGCGCCACGTAATCTGCGTTGTTTTCTTTTTTAGACAACTCAATGGATTTCTGGGCCGTTTCGCGGGCGCCTTTGTAGTCTTTCAGTTGTGCCTGAAGTTTGGCCTGGTAGTGCAGGTTGTAGAATTTAGGATCTTTCTCGTTGGCCTTCTGGTACCAGGTAAGGGCCTGCTTCAGGTCCTTGTTGTTAGTGGCGTAGTAGTTGGCAGCGGCCGCGTAAAGCGCTGGCGTCACGTTAGTGCCCTTTACCACTTTTTCCTGAATCTGGGCCATCACTTTGGCGTCAACATCGGTGGTGATTTTAACGGGAACCAGGGTGTTTTCCCAACTGATTTCCAGAGTGCCACCATTATTGGTGAGGTCGGCAAACCCGATGGTGAAGGTCTCTACCTTATTGGCCAGCTTTTTAGGGGTAACCTTGAAACGTACTAGGTCTTCGGCTTGCTTGTAGTCTTTGCCGCCGTCTCCCCAATGCTCTGTGTTCTTGTGGATGATAATGGTCCACTCTTTCTCGCCGGGGATGGTGTACAGCGCGTATTTGCCGGCGGGTACTTTGTTGCCTTCCAACATTACCTCTTCAGAGAATTCTATTTGGGTGGATTTGTTGGCGCCGGTTCTCCACAGTTTGCCGTAAGGGGCCAGGTCACCAAATACCTTGCGGCCTTTCATGCTAGGGCGGGAGTACTCTACCGTAACATCGGCTAGGCCAATGGCCTGTTTTACCGTGGCTGCTGGGCTGGCCGCGGGCATTTTTATTTGGGCAATAGCAGCGGTGTCGGCCAGAAAAAAGGCGAATGCTACTGCCAGAACTACCTTGAAAGATAAGAGATTCTTCATAGAGGTTGAGATAAAATAAGGGAATACAATTTATCCTGTAATATTAACGAAAAGCCATCACTATGCCTAAGAAAGGGCTACTGCTTCCTGAGGTTTCCACCTTTTCTCAAGCCTTTCTATTGGTTCGTATTTATGGATAAAATTAACAATAAATTGTAGTTTATAAGAGTAGAATTGAGTAAATTCATATAGGATTAAAGCAGGTGAATTTACTTTTCTACTAATTCTTCACCGCCGCAGCCTTTGGCAAAGTTTAAGCCTTCCTTAAGTAGGAATTTATTTTGGGGGATTGAATACCGACCCAGCGGGTTAATGTTAAAATTAAAATGGTTTTTAACATTCTAATTGCCAGTGTGTTGTATAAGTGAAGGTAGTTGTGATTTTGGATTTGCTGGCTAATTTTTAGATGAATGGCCAACGGGATTATTGTAATATAGACCTCAACTGATATCTTAAGAAAATATTACCAACCTATCTAACAAACTTTAAAATAAACCAGATGAAAAAACTTTTACTCTTGTTCTTGATTTTGCTCACGGTAGTCAGCCTTGACGCCATGGCGCAAAATAGAACCATCTCCGGAAGGGTGACTTCGGCGGTAGATGGCTCAGCACTCCCGGGTGTAAGTGTGGTGGTGAAAGGTACAACTGTGGGCGCCAGCACAGATATCAATGGCCGCTACTCTGTAGATGTGACCGGTTCCCCCACGTTGGTCTTCACTTTTATAGGTTTTGCCACCCGGGAGGTACCCGTGGGTTCTGGTAACACCCTAGACGTAAAAATGACGGAAGACACCAAAGCCATTGGCGAAGTAGTGGTAGTGGGGTACGGTAGCCAGGAAAAGCGCGACGTCACAGGCTCCATTTCCTCCATCAAGGCGGAGGCCATCCAGAATACGCCATCCCCTAGCTTTGAAAACGCCTTGCAGGGTAGAACCTCCGGGGTTTTTGTAGAGCAGCAGAACGGAAAGTTAGGCCAAGGTATAAAGGTGCGGGTGCGTGGTTCTTCGTCTGTAAGTGCCGGCAATGAGCCACTGTATGTATTGGACGGCGTGCCGTTAACCAACAGCGTGCCTAACAGCAACGGGGCTCCTACCAACCCACTGGCAGATTTGAACCCCAATGACATAGCCTCTATTGAGGTATTGAAAGACGCCGCCGCCGCCGCTATCTACGGATCACGGGCTGCCAACGGGGTGGTGTTGATCACCACTAAAAAAGGAATCACCGGGGACACCAAAATCAACCTGAGTTTTTTCACGGGTTTCAGCAAGCCCACCCACAAGCGGGAATTCCTGAACTCTGCTGAATACGTGGAGCTGCTTAGAGAAGCGGCCAGAAACTCAGAGGAACGGGAAGGCGAGCCTTTCTGGGTAGCCTTTAATGAGGGCCGTATGCAGCGCTACGCTGCCGGGGCTACTGATCCTTTAACCTATAACACAGACTGGCAGGAAGAGGTGTTCCAGGATGCCTCCATTACCCAGACAGACGTAAGCGCGGCGGGTGGATCTGAGAAAACCAGGTTCTACACGGGTCTTTCGCACAGCAACCAGGAAGGTATCCTGATCAATAACCGCTTTGAGAAGATGAGCGGGCGTTTGAATCTAGACCATCAAGCCACTGACAAACTGGCCCTGGGCATGAACTTTAGTTTAACCCGCACCAAAAACTACCGGTTGAGCAATGACAACGCCTTTGCCACGCCTATGCAGATTGTGGCCTTGTCGCCTATTACCCCGGCCATTGACCCAAGAACCGGCCTGGTGAGTGGGGTCTTAGATCCGGCCACGGGACGTCCTAACACCAATTACCCGGTGTACTACAATCCTTTGCTCAACGCCCTGGATGCCGACTTCCTGACTACGGTGTTCCGTAATTTCACGAACGTGTACGCCAGCTATAAAATCATAAACGGCTTAACCTTCCGGTCTGAGTTTGGTTTAGACCTGCTAACCCAGAATGAAGATGCGTACTATGGTAAGTTAACCACCAGAAACACCGGTACTCCCAATGGAATAGGGGTAAACTCTTACACGCAGATCACCAACTACAACACCAATAACTTCTTCAACTACAGCAAGAACATTGGGGATGACCACACCTTAGATGCCGTTTTGGGTATGAGTTACCAGGAGTCTAACCAGAATGCCAATTATTTGGAAGGTCAGCAATTCCCAAGTAACGCCTACCGTAAACTCACCAGCTCTGCTGATATCACCGAAGGGTCTTCTTCTGCTACAGACTATTCCTTCCTTTCTTATTTCTCCAGGGTGAACTACAAACTGAAGGAGAAATACCTGATAGGCCTAAGTGGCCGGGTAGATGCTTCTTCCCGTTTTGGCCGTGATAACAGATATGGCTTCTTCCCCGCTGGATCTGTGGGCTGGATAGTTAGTGAAGAGTCTTTCCTGCAAAACTCCACCCTAATCAATTACCTGAAACTGAGAGCCAGCTACGGGATAACCGGTAACGCAGAGATTGGAAACTTTGCTTCTCTGGGCTTATACTCAGGCGGGGCCGGCTACGGCGGAATACCAGGCCAAAGCCCTATCCAGATTGAGAACCCAGACTTGAAATGGGAGGAAACCGGCCAGTTGGACGTTGGTCTGGACTTCGGCTTCTGGAACGGGCGCGTGTCTGGTGAAGTGGATTATTACATCAAGAAAACCAATGACCTGCTTTTGGGCGTGAACGTACCGGGTACCACCGGGTTTAGAACCCAGCTCAGAAACGTAGGCGAATTGGAGAACAAAGGGTTTGAGTTTGCCTTAAACACAGACAACCTGGTTGGTGACTTTAAATGGTCTACCAACTTCAACTTCTCCAGAAACCGCAATAAAATCACGAACCTGCAGGGCCAAATCATTACCGGTGGTTATCTCAACCGGGCCGTAGAAGGGGAGCCTATTGGCGTGTTCTTTGGCGTGGAGTATGCCGGTGTTGACCCAGACAATGGTGATGCCCTGTATTACCTGAACACCTTAAACCCAGACGGTACCCGTAACCGGGAGACCACTAATGACTTTGGTGCCGCAGACAGAGTAGTGATTGGTGACCCCAACCCAGACTATACCATGGGCCTTACCAACAACTTCTCCTTTAAGGGCTTTGACTTAAGCGTGCTGTTTCAAGGAGTATTTGGCAATGACATCTTCAACGGGGCAGGCCAATACATGAGCGCCAGCGCCAGCTGGTATGACAACCAAACCAAAGACCAACTGAGAAGATGGCAAAAACCCGGCGATATCACAGATGTGCCAAGAGCCTACCTGGGCTATGCCAACGGAACTGACAACTCTTCACGGTACCTGTCAGACGGGTCTTACATCAGGCTGAAGAACCTCACCTTTGGGTATACCCTGCCTGGCGCCTTCACGCAGAAATTCCACCTGGAAAAAGTGAGAATCTACACCGTGGGCCTTAACCTGCTCACTTTCACAGACTATGAGGGATGGGACCCAGAAGTGAACACAGATTACCTGGCGGGTAATATCTCCCAAGGAAATGATTTCTATGGGGCTCCCCAGGCCAGAACCATCACTTTTGGAATTAACATTGGGTTCTAAGAAGTAGTGTGCACCAAAAAAAGACTTGTTATGAAAAGAAATATAAAATCATACGCGCTGCTGCTAGGCTTTGCCAGCCTGCTGTTTAGCTGCAATGACCAACTGGACATAGATCCAAAGAATGAGGTAGAAACGGGAGTGGCTTTGAGAACCTCCTCAGACGTAGAGGCTGCTTTGGTTGGCGCCTATGACGCCGCCGGCGATGCCGATGTGTATGGAGGGGATATCATGTTTTTAGCAGACCTGTTAGCAGATAACGGAGACATTGCCTGGGTAGGTACCTATTCGCAGCCCGGGGAGGTGTATGACAAAGCCATTCTGGAGAACAACTCCTTTGTGGCCGCCACCTGGATGGACAGCTACCGGGTCATCAACATTGCCAACAGTGTACTGGCCAATATTGGCAAGGTAGACCAGGCCAAAAGAAACAGGGTAGAAGGCGAGGCCAAGTTTCTGAGAGGCGCTATGTACTTTGAGCTGGTCAAGTTGTTTGGAAAGGCGTGGGTAGACGGTAATCCTGCTTCTAACCCAGGAGTGCCCCTGGTGCTGCAACCTACCTCATTGATCAATGAAGCCTCTTACGTGAAAAGAAACACGGTGGCCGAGGTGTATACACAGGTGGTGAAAGACTTAACCGAGGCCGAAAACCTGTTGCCAGGCACCAATGGCTTTTTTGCCACCAAGTGGGCCGCGGCCGGCATGCTTTCCCGTGTGTACCTGCAACAGGAGAAGTTCCTGGAAGCAGGCCAGGCAGCAGACCGGGTAATCAAATCTGGCAGGTACCGGCTGGAGGCGGACTATGCAGATGCCTTCAACAACACCGCCAACAGCACTGAAGACATCTTTGCCATTCAGGTCACCTCTCAGGACGGGGTTAATGAGTTCAATACCTATTATTCTCCTTTACAACGCGGCGACATTGAAATCCAGAACCAGTTGATTGACCAATATGATCCTTCAGACGAGCGCCTGGGTATCTTTGAAGATGGCTATACCAATAAATTTGATGAGCAGTACGCGGTGGTTCCAATCCTTCGGTTAGCCGAGATGTATCTCACCCGCGCAGAAGCCAGCATACGGACCGGCACCAACATTGGCGGTGTAACGGCAGTGGCAGATGTAAACACTATTAGAGCCAGAGCAGGTTTGAGTCCCCGGGCTTCGGTTACCTTGGCCCAGGTATTGCAGGAACGTAAGCTGGAATTGATTTTTGAAGGACAGCGCTTACATGACCTCAAAAGAACCCGCTCCACCATTGACGGGTTACCCTATAACGCCAATAATCTGGTGTTCCCTATTCCGCAGCGGGAGCGGGACGCTAACGTAAACCTAACCCAGAACCCCGGATATTTTGGCGGATGACCTGTTGAGACAATAATAAAACAAAAGAGGAGGCCTTGGCCTCCTCTTTTGTTTTATGCCCTTTCAGGAAAGGATGGTTGATGCTTGGTTGCGCCCGGTTTTATCTTTAACTGACTATAACGCCAACACAGAACATATTTTTGTTTTAAGCCTGTTTTCTGAAAAACGGGCTTGAAACAGGTTTCAACCTTACGGAAGCAGCAACGAACTGTCTCCGTAACTCAGGAACCGGTAATTGTTGGCCAGGGCATGCCGGTACACTTTCTGCCAGGAGGGGCCAATTAAGGCTGATACCAGCAATAGCAGGGTACTTTGCGGCTGGTGGAAATTAGTAATCAGGCCAGTGCAGATCTTAAAGGAGTAACCCGGCGCGATAAGGATATGGGTGTTGGCTTGCAGGTGCGTTAGTTTATGGCTGTCAAGGTAATATAGCAAGGCCTCCAGGGCTTCCTGCACCGAAAGGGTGGTGCGCACGTCATACGGGAACCACTGGGGCAGGGAAAGGTCCTCCTCCCCGGGCAAGAGGCCTAGGTAAATACCCGCCCCCAACCAGTACAGGCTTTCCAGGGTACGCATAGACGTGGTGCCTACGGCGATGACCGGTTTAGGCCCATGGTGCAGCAATTTTTCAATAAAGCCATAGCTGACAGAGAGCTGCTCGCCGTGCATGTAATGGTGCTCCATCACGTCAGATTTCACAGGCTTAAAAGTTCCTGCCCCCACGTGGAGCGTCACAAAAGCCTGCTCATGGTCCTGGGCCCTTACCTCCTGCATCACGGCTGGGGTGAAGTGCAGACCCGCGGTGGGGGCGGCTACGGCGCCGGCCTGGGCAGCGTAGATGGTTTGGTAGCGTTGCTGGTCGCTTTCCTCGGCGTCACGGTTCATGTAGGGAGGCAGCGGTAGCAAGCCAGCCCGTTCCAGTACTTCGGCAAAGGTTTGGTGCCCGGGTGACCAGGTAAAATGAATAGCAAACCCTTCCTCGGCTGGGGCCAGGCGTTCCGCCCATAGAGAGCCGTCTTCGGGGTAGGGTCCCAGGGGCATTTCCAGGCGACCTTCGCGCCAGCGCTTGTTATTGCCTACCAGGCATTTCCAGACCACAGAAAACGTCTGCTGCATGGCCTGCTGCACCTCGCGCACGGGTTCCAGCGGCTCAAGACAGAACAGTTCTATGGTGCCACCGGTAGCCTTCTGGAAGCGCAGCCGGGCCTGTACCACTTTGGTGTCATTGAACACCAAAAGCGATTGGGGTGGCAGCGCCGAGGGCAAATCGGTGAACCGGGCATCAGAGATACGGCCATTCCGGTATAGCAGTAATTTAGATTGGTCCCGCTCCTCCAGAGGGAACTGGGCTATCTGTTCTTCTGGTAAGGCGTATTGGTAATCAGAAATGGAGATGTGGCGCGGATGATTGGTACTCATGTAGGGTGCGGGCAAAAAAGTCAAAAGGTAAAAACCTCTTACCGGCTTCCACTCCTAACGCAGAAGCCGAAGAAAGCAGTATAAGAAGTTAAAGCGTTAATTGATAATTCTATAACCGCGAAGGCGGCGCCTTGTTTGTAAACCGGCTGCATTTAATTACCGGTCTGCCTTATAGTTTCAAGGGGAGTGGTGGCTAGCTGTTCCTTATGCTCCAAGTCACTCAACTCCAGTTCCAGGGCTTTGACGGAAATCTGAATCTCCCGTAGGGAAAGTGCCATGGACACCAACAGCAGTACCAGGCCCAACCCAAAGATGAGCTGGCCTGCGGTTTGCCAGCCCGCATAAATCATGAACATGCATAGCACGCAGGAAAACATACTGGCTATGCCGAAGGCCTGCATGTTTCGGATGAGCACCAGCCTGGTGCGCAGGTTCTGGATCTGCCCGTAAATTAAGTGGCTCTGCGTATTCTTGTAAATGTGCTTGAGGTCCCTGATAAGCTTGGCCAAAGCCATAAACCGGTTGGTAAAGGCCAGCAGCAACAGGGAGAGCGCTGGGAACAGCAGGGCGGGGGTAGTAAGGGTGATGTCCATAGGCCGGAAAGCAAGGAGCGCCCAGGGTTAGGCTTCTGGTTGATCGTCTTCGTCTTCCTGGAACTCCAGGTCCTCGGCTACTTCCAGGGCTTTTTCAATGATGTCCTCCATTTCCTCCTTGGTAGAGGCATTAAGCGTGGCCTCAAACAAAGACAGCACGTATTCGGCGTCATGGTTCACGTAAAGATCGGTGTACAGTTCTTCAAACAGATGGCTTTTGTGCTGGATCACCTTGTCAATCTCCGCGATGGAGGAGGCCTGCAGGGCCTCTTGCATCAGGTCGCGTACCTGGGCGCTTTCCTCGTCGCCGCCAAGGTCAGTGAGGAGTTGCAGCAGGGCAATACCCACGCCCAGGCGCAGGCGCTCAAACCTGAAACTAATTTCCTCCTGGCTTTTGCGGCCGGGTTGAGCTGCTTGCAGGGCGTGCTCTAACTCTTGGTATAAAGGGTCAAGCTGGGTTTGGAGGTCTGTTTGTTCCTGAGTGAAAACCAGGTTCAGCAGGGCTTGGAAAGGTGAAACAGGCATAGGCAAAAGTCTAGTAAATTCAATTAGGCGCGGTCTGTTCTAGTGGGACGGGCGCCAAAGAGGCAAGTTAGGAAAAAGAACCAATGCGTTTACAGCCTATTTTTCGCAAAAAGGGCCAAAACCAACGCCCGGCCTCTCCTGGCAACCAAACAAAGTTCTTTCCTTACCTTCCTTCTGCAAAAGGTGAACGGAAGTTTCTGGCATTGACTAGGACCAAAGGACCCGCAAGGACAGCTCCAGGAAGACAGATAAAAAGGGATTTGAGCAGTAAAAAACCTGAATGGCAGGGGGTAGAGAAGGAACCCAAATAAAATCTGGGTACATAGGATAGAAGAAGGGAATATTGGCATTTTTTAGTTAACTTACTCTGCCAGAATATGTCCTGCATGTGTCAACTGCAACCTGCTGCTTTTCGCACCAGATTTTTGATTGGGTGCTTCTTTCTGGGGTTGGTCTTTTTGCCTGCCCTGGTGAGCGGCCAAATCATGCCTGAACATGAGGCAGGGTTCAAATTCCAGTTTCCCCGCAACAAGGTGCGCATTCCGTTCAAGCTGGTGCACAACCTGGTTATTATCCCTATCCAGATCAATGATTCCAAGCCGCTGAATTTTGTAGTGGATACGGGGGTAGACAGAACCATTTTAATTGAACTGAATGCCTTTGATTCTATAGCCCTGCATGACGTGCAGAGCCTTTTTCTGCGTGGCTTGGGCAAAGGCGCCGGCATTCAGGCTATGCTGTCTACGGGCAACTTCATCCGGTTTTCGGGGTTGGAGGCCCGTAACCAGAGCGTACTGGTGCTGGAGGAAAATATCTTTGAGTTGTCCAGCCGGGTAGGCATGGAAGTGAACGGCATCATCGGGTATCCTTTGTTCCAGAATTTTGTGGTGGAGATGGATTACGCCAACAAGGTGATGACTCTGTATAAACCCGGTAAATACCCAGAACGCAAGGCCCGCAAATGCACGCTGGTACCTTTAACCATTGAAGACGCCAAACCCTACGTAAACGTGCAGGCAGCTTTCCCCGATGGGCAGACGTTCCCGCTGCGCCTGATTGTAGACAGCGGAATGAGTTCCAGCCTGCTTCTATACGCCCCCACCTTGCCCGGCGTAAAACTGCCTGAGAAAAGGATCAAGGCTTTTTTGGGCCGCGGACTCAACGGCGAGATCCATGGGGAGATTACCCGCATCAAGTCCTTGGAGTTAGGCAGCTTTACCTTCAATAGTCCGCCGGCGTCCTTTCCAGATACGGTCTCCATCAGGTACGCGCTCACCCTCAACAACCGCAACGGCAACCTGGGCGCCGATGTGTTGCAGCGGTTTAAGGTGGTGTTTGATTACCAGAAATCAAGGATGCTGCTAAAGCCCACCAGTAAACTGAAGGCCCCGTTTGTGTACAACCTGAGTGGACTGGAATTGATCACGCCCCTGCCGGGGTTTAACTTTTACACGGTGTCAGATGTGCTGCCCAATTCACCGGCGGCGAAGGCGGGGCTACGGGCCGGTGATGCCATTATCAGCATTAACGGGGAGGCCTGTCTGGGGAAATCCTTAAGTGAGGTGCTCAACCTGTTCCAGAACCGGCCCGGCCGGAAACTTACCTTGAAGGTAAGCCGGCAGATGCAGGAATTCCATACCACTCTCCACTTGCAGGACTTGATCTGAGAAAAGCAGTTTTGGGCCTGTTTTTCAAAAAACGGGCCCAAAACGGCTTTTACTTATTTGGGGTTTACAAACTCATACACCGCAGAAAAGTCTTCCTGGGCCAGGCCCGCCTGTTTGGCTTGCGCGTACACCTCTTTCACGGAGTGCAGCACCGGAAGGGCAATGCCCTGCTCATAGGCCGTTACACCGGCCAGGTGCAGGTCTTTGTGCAGCCATTCCAAAGGGAATTCAGGGGAGAAATCACGAGTGAGGAGTTTTTGCTCTTTCAGTTTGAGGAACGGGGCACCGCCGGGGCCATTTAGCAGGGTCTGGCAAAGTACTTCCTCGGTAAGGCCCAATGAGGTGCCCAGGCGCAGGGCCTCGGCAAAGGCCGCCATGATTTGCCCGAAGAGCATGTTGTTCACCATTTTCATGCTGGCGCCTTGGCCGTGGCCTCCAATATGCTGCACTGCCTTACCCATGGTGTCTAGAAGCGGCTTCACCTCTTCCACGTCTTTGGCCTCGCCGCCCACCAGAAACACCAGTTGGCCGGTTTGGGCAGGCATAAGTGACCCAGAAACGGGGGCATCCAGAAAACGGTGGCCCATTTTCAGGCTGACCTGGGCCATACGCTGTGAAAAGGAGGGGTTTACGGTGCTGGAGTCAACCCAGAGGGAATTGCCGGGCATTTCCTTTAAAAAGCCTTCTTTGCCCAGGGCCACTTCCTCTACGGCCTCTGGGGTGGCCAGCATGGTAAACACCACGCGGCATTGGCGGCCCACTTCCTCTGGCGTAGCGGCCAGAAGCGCGCCTTGCTTTACCAGGTCATCTGCTTTCTCTGGGGTACGGTTATAGACCACCAGTTCATGTCCCGCTTTCTGCAGGTTGGCGGCCATGCGGCTACCCATAATCCCTAATCCTATAAATCCTACTTTCATGGTTTCTCTAAGTTAGATGGAACGCGAAAGTAACTATTTACGCACCCAGAAAATAGGAGGGCAGCGGAAGACAGCGTTTTAGGCCTGTTTTTCTAAAAACGGGCTCAAAACGGTTTAGCCTTGCGCCGGAAACTGAAACTTGAAAGTAGAGCCCTGGTCTTTCACCGAGGTGACGGATACGTCTATGCCATGGAAGTTGGCGATGGTATTGACTATAGGAAGCCCTAGGCCGTGGCTCTCGCCGTCTGGGGCATGAAAGCGCTTGAACCGGCTGAAAATATAGGGCAACTGCTCTTCAGAGATGCCCACCCCGGTGTCTGTCACGGACAGTTCATAGCCTGCGGCGGTAGGCTGGCCTTTGATGGTGATGCTGCCCTGGGGCTTGTTGTACTTGATGGCGTTGTTGACCACGTTAAACAGCAGCGTGAAGAGCAAAGATTGGTTGGCGTGGGCCAGGGTGAAATCGCCGGTAAGGTCCAGGGCCAGGCTGACTTCCTTGGCCTCGGCGCGCTCCTCAATTTCCCCGGCCACCTCGCGGGCCAACTCCGGAATGTTCACGGCTTCGTTTTTCAGGTACTGCTCGTTCTCAATGCGCGAGATGAGCAACAACGCCTGGATGATGTTTTTGAGCCTATGCAGGGTACGCAGGTTGTCAACCAGTTTCTCCAGCAGGCTTTCCGGGGTTTCAGGGTCGGCGAGAAGGTTCTCCAGGCGGTTTTGCAGAATAGAGATTGGCGTTAATAATTCATGCGAGACGTTACCAATGAACTCCTTCTCTTTCTGGAAGGCCTCCTGTATTTGCCCCATCATGGCGTTGATGGTATTGTTGAGGTACAGGAAGTCGGTAGTATTGGTGTCTAGCTTCTTAGGCGTGAAAGTGGCGGGGTGCTCTACCCGCTGCAGCCGCTTAACAATGAGCGTGAGCGGGCGCAGCAGTAGTTTGTTATACGCCAAGTCTACAAAGGTGGTGATCAATACCACGCCCAGCAGAAAATAAAGGGCATAGGTTTGCAGGGTTTTGCTGTTGTCACCAATGGTGTCCAGAGACCGTCCGATTTCCAGCAGGTACCGTTTCCCGCCCAAGTCAAACGTTGAGGAAAGCACCCGGTATTCCACTACTTGATTGTCTACCTTGCGCAGGCTATTCTCTATGCTGTTGACCACCTTGCCAGAGGAAATCTCCTCTAAAGAGATAAACTCCTCCCTGAACAAATTGTAGCTACCGTAGGCATTCCCGGTCTCGCCGGTGATAAAAGATTCTATGCCCTGCTCTTCAATGATCTGGTACATCCTCTCTTCTTTCTGCAACAGGCGATTGTCTGCATTTAACAGCGCCACCTTGTTAACCAAAGTAGGAAGCAACAGCAGAATGACCAGAAAGATGATCACCTTTGAGGCAGCACTGAATAGCGTAAGCTTAGATTGAAGACGCATTTACTCAATTTGAAGGTGAGGAGATGTGAAAATTTGAAGATTCAAAGACTGGAAATTCCATCACCTTCACATCTCCCCATTTCCATATTTCCAAATTAAACTGTTACCCGATAGCCTACGCCGCGCACGGTTTCCAGCCAGTCTGTGGGGGCGTGCGCGGATAGTTTTTTGCGCACGTTCTTGATATGTACGTCTATGTAATTGGAGTCATAGTCATCTTCCAGGATGTTCCCCCAGATGTGCTCTGTAAGCTGCAGGCGCGTGAGAATGCGGTTTTTGTGGAGCAATAGGTAATGCAGCAGGTCAAATTCCTTTTTGGTGAGCGTGACTTCCTGGGCTCCGTAGGTAACCCGGCGGGCGCTGCTGTCCATCTCAAAGCCATGAAAAGAAACCGACGATGAGGTAAGCTTGAACTTACGCCGCAGCACTGCCTGCATGCGGGCCTCCAGTTCCAGCAAGGAAAAAGGCTTGGCCAGGTAATCATCGGCCCCCAGGCCCAGGCCCTTAATGCGGTCTTCCAGGGCACCCCGGGCGGTTAAGATGATGATGGCAGGGTCGTTGTCAACAGCCTTTAGTTCCTGGAGCAGGTCCAGGCCGTCATAGTCAGGCAGGCCCAGGTCTAGTAAGACGAAATCATAGCGGTTTACGGCAATTTTCTCTGAGGCTTCACGCCCATTAGAGGCCCAGTCACATTGGTAATGTTCCTGCGCCAGAAAATGCATGAGTTCAGTGGCCAAACTGGTTTCATCCTCCACTATCAGAATATGCATAGGGCAAGGGGGTGGTCAGAAATTAAAAGGTATAGCCTAGGTTAAGCGAGTAAAATGACTGAGGTTTTGACTCATCGCCTTCCAGTTTGTTAACCGGAATGGCAAAACGGTACGCCGGCTCAATATCTATATTTTTTATGCTAAACACCACGGGTACTTTTAAGGAATAGTTAAGCACCTTAAACCGCTTGGTGGTAGTGGTAGAGGTGGTAGTGGTGCTCCCTCCGTTTTTACCGCCTCCCAGAAGAGGATCTAAGGGGGTAATTGGTCCTTTCTTCTTGTTTTGGGTGGTAGTAGTATGCGTTTCTGAGAACTCCTGGGTGCCGGCTATGATACTTATTTTAGGGTCAAGGCCCACGGCGTTTTTGCCTTTCCAGAGGTTTTGCAGCGGAATGTAGCGCGAATTGTCCAGAACGGTGAACAGGTCACTGGAACCCCCAAAGACATAACTAGTAGTAAGGCCGGTATATAGGTATTTCCAGTCCAGGTTAATATTTCCCGTAACGGCGTTGGAGGTAACAGACTTTACCAGGGGCGTATTGGGCCCGAAGAAGAACCTGGAATAGCTCAATGAGCCATCTACCCGCTTGCCAAGGTTAAAGATATACCCGGCAGTAACATCGGTCTCGTCCACAAAGTCTTCGGTGTCAAACAGCTGGTAAGACATAGCCGAGATAAACAGCCCCGATGAGTGGGTATAGGTAAGGGAAGGGGCAATGTATGGGTATTGAATGGCTGTATTGCGGCCAAAGAAAGAGGCGTTGTTGGCGGCCTCCAGACCGATGGTCCACCAGCCTTTTTTAGAGGTAGAGTCTGAGGGAGCCGGCTCTTGGGGCAGAGCCGTTGCCGGGGCTGCCAAAGCGGGGGAAATGTACCCCAGGCTAAGCAGGAAACAGAATCCAATCAATTTTTTCATCTGTGTGGTCAGGTTTTAGGATTTATGGAAAACCAGCCTTTCTGAAACGGAAAGGCTGAGTAATGAAAAGAAAGTAGTAAGATTAAGAGAGTAGGCCTTTTTAGTTTTTGCCTACTTTAATGATTTTGCCAACACCTACAGCCCCGCCCACTTTAACCGGCCGTACCGCTTTGGCTGCGCCATTGGCCGCTTTCACAGCTCCGGTGGCGGCCCCTTTTACCGGGCGGGCAGCACTTTGCGGACGGGCCGCAGAACCTTTGCCAGAAAGATCTACTTTTTCAGGTTTAGACTGGCGCTTGGCGGTGGCTACCTCCTTAATGGTTTGCCCTTTGTCTTGCCCCTCTTCCTGCGTTTCTCGCGCGGTGGAGCTTACTTTCCTGCCTTGGCCGTCTTTCTCTTTTTTAGTCAGGTCCTGATCTGCCTCTTCTTGCCGGTCACGTTCTGCTTTCCTTTTTCTGGCGCTTGAATTTCCTTGGCCAAAAGCCGCCTCATTTTCAGGAAGGGCAGTAGAGGCATGAACAAGGCCATTGGCCTCACCCGTTACGGTGTTAGAGGCAAGAGCGGGAGACATGTCATTCTTTGCCAATTCGGTTCCAACAGGGGCTTGCGCAAAAGTGGCAGAGGCAGTGAGCAGGGCAGCGGCTAAAATAGAAAGTGCTTTCATGAAGCTGGGTGTTTCAGGTAATGAATTTGGTAATGCCAGGAAAGATAGGCCAAGACAACAAGGGTTGCGCTTATGGGGGGATTTCTTCCTGATACGGGTAATGTACGTTTTGTTGCTGTTTTACAAAAAAGGTGCCTAAAACAGCAACGGCCTTTCCTGGTATAGAAAAGCTTTTGGCTGCAAGTTAGTTCCTGATGATTCTGCTGGCGGGGACACGTTTTTCTAATGCTCCGTAAGCAGGAATGGAGGTGATTAACAACCAGTTAATACACATCCAGAGGCCAAATAGTGTTTTCATGTGTAGGTAGGGCGTTATAGGTAGAAAAATTTCCCACCCCTGCAAACCAGGGGTGGGAACGGGGGGACTTGGGGGACTAGTTTTTGCCTACTTTCAGGCCGGCGCCAACATTGGCTTTCACGTTCACGGGCTTCACCGCACCGGCGGCAGCACCAGTTACTCTTTTCACCGGACGGGTAGCAGAAGCACCAGTGGCTCTTACTTTGGCACTTCCTGAAGCTCCAGCTTTGGCGCTGGTTTTGGCTGCTTTCTCAGCTTTAAGGGTAGCAGCGGTTTTAACAGCCTCACCTTTGGCAACTCCTGCTTCGGTAGTGGTTTTGGCTACAGTGCTTACAGTCTGGCCGTGGTTATCGGCTTTTTCTTTGGTACCGTCCAGGTCTGCTTTGGCTTTCACCTTGGCTTCGGTTCTGGCTTGGGCGGCAGCCTCTTGTCTGGCTTTTTCCTGTGCTTTGGCTTCTTCTCTTTTTACTTTGGCAGCTTCAATTTCAGCCTTGGTTTGCACCTTTACATCGGCACGGGTTTGGGCGGCAGCTTCTTTATCAGCTTTATGTTGGGCTTTTGCTTCTTCTCTGCGGGCCTTGGCGGCTTCAATTTCAGCTTTGGTTTTAACGGTCACATCTGTGGTTACCCCGGCAGCTGCCTCTTTGGTGGCCTTCTGTTGTGCCTTGGCGTCCTCCTTACGGGTTTTGGCGGCGGCTTTTTGCTCAGCGCCTTTGGCCTTGGCTACTTCACTTACCGTAGCCCCTTTGCCAGTGGCATCTGTGCTTACGCCCACAGTGGTAGTGGTTTTAGCGGTGGTGCTCACCGTAGTACCATGTGAAGCATTTACGTTGGTCTGCTGAGTGGCGGTAGTTGTTTGGGCAAATGAGGTAGCGGCGGCTAAAAAGGCGGCGGCGAAGAAGGTTAACTTTTTCATCTTGTTAGGTTGTTTTAGTTGACTAAAGTGCGTTTTAAATGATTACTGTGTCAAAACTACTTTGTCAAGATGAAGAGAAGATGAAGAAATGCCTTCATGAAAATTTTTTTTCAAATATTTTTTTTGCGCTTGTTTTTGATATGTCTGATGAGAGAGTTAATGTATTGATAGTCAATGAAATGAGCAGGTTTTATAGACTGTTTGGGCCTAGGAAGAAATTTTCAGACGCCTGAAAAAAAGATGGAAAAATTTATGGGGACGTGCAGTTTATGAAGGACTTGAAAGGTGAATTTCATCTTTTGATTTACAAACAGGAGACCAGTATTTGAATCTGGAATCCCTTGAGGTTTAGTAAAGGAAAAGCATTGTGGGGCGGTAAGGCCTTTTCTATTTTAAGCCTAGTTTCTGAAAAACAGGCTTAAAACAGAAAAGGCCACCCTTTTTAGAAAGGGTGGCCTTTTTTGTACTGGTAAGTTTACAACTACAGCACTTTCACTTTTAAATAAGAAGGCTGTTGGGGGGTATGATAAACCCGGTGGGTGGCTTTCTTGAAATCCTCGGGCTTGGCTTCATAGATATTAGGCACAAACGTTTGGGGGTTGCGGTCCACCAGCGGGAACCAGGTGCTCTGTATCTGCACCATTACACGGTGGCCTTTCTTAAAGGTGTGTAGCAAATCCTGCAGGGGCACATTCACGGGGGTTACCTGGTTGGGCGTAAACGGCTCTGGTGTTGAGTAGCTGTTCCTGAACCTGCCGCGCAATACCTCACTGCGCACCATTTGCTGGTAACCACCCATTTTCACGCTGGCGGGGTTGTGCGGGTTCTGCACCGCCGTGTCTGGGTACACGTCAATAAGCTTCACTACCCAGTCAGCGTCTGTGCCGGTGGTAGAGACTTGTAGCGCAGAGAGAATTTCGCCGGCCAGGGTAAGGTCCTCCGTTAGAACATCGGTTTGGTACACCAACACATCTGGCCGGCGACCGGCGAAGCGCTGGTCATCGGTCATGTATTCGCGGGTCATGCCAATGGCGGTTTCCTCGGTAAAGGGCACCGGTTTGTTGGGGTCACTGATAAATTCATCAAAGCCCGGGCCGGTGACCGAAGTTGGTTTCTCAAAGCTTAGCTTCCCGTTGGCCACAAAGTACAGCAGGCGCTCCTGGGTGTTTTTAGGAGGCCAGGCGGCAAACTCGCGCCACTGGTTGGCGCCGGTGTTGTACATGTAGGCCTCAGGTAAGTCTGGGGTGCCTTTGCCGCTTCCTTTCAGGTAATGCCGGAAGAACTTGGCTTCAATGTTGGGCCGGTAGAACTCAGAGGTTTTCTGCGAGAAGGAAACTTTACCCAGGGTTTGGCCGGTGGAGCGGGCCCAACCTCCATGGAACCAGGGCCCCATCACAATGGTATTGTACGTCTTCGGGTTGTTCTTCTCAATGGTCTTGTACGTTTCCAGGGCGCCAAACAGATTTTCGGCGTCAAACCAGCCACCTACCACCATCACTGCCGGTTTTATGTTCTTCATGTGGGGCCTCAGGTTCATGGCTTGCCAGAAGCTGTCATAGTTAGGGTGCTGGATGATGTCATTCCAGAAGGAAACGTTGTTCTTCAGGTACTGCGTATTGGCATTGCTCAACGGACCCATGCGCAGAAAGAAGTCATAGCCGTCTGGGGTGCCGTGGTTGAACCGCGGGCCACCGGTAGGTGAGGGTTGAGGTCGCGGTTGCCCGAAGGAACTCAAGAAGTTAAAGGCGTGCGGCAGGAAAAAAGCGCCGTGGTGGTGAAAGTCATCCCAGAACCAATCGGTGACTGGGGCCTGCGGGGAGGCGGCTTTCAAGGCCGGATGGTTGCTGAGCAGCCCTACGGTGGTGTAGTAGCCGGGGTAGGAGATGCCCCATTGGCCCACGCGGCCATTGTTGTTGGGCACGTTCTTCACTAGCCAGGCAATGGCGTCATAGGTGTCAGTGCTTTCGTCCACGTCTTTTTTGCCTTTCTTGGCAATGATGGGCTTCATGTTCACAAAGTCGCCTTCGCTCATGTACTTCCCGCGCACATCCTGGTAAGCGAAAATATAGCCTTCGCGCAGCATGTCTGGTGATGGGCCCAGGCTGGTTTTGTACTTGTCTTCGCCGTAAGGCCCCACAGAGTAGGGCGTGCGGCTAAGCATGATGGGGTATTTCTGGCTTTTGTCTTTGGGGGCATACACCACGGTAAACAGCTTAGTCCCGTCCCGCATGGCAATCTGGTGCTCCGTTTTGGTATAGTTCTGCCGGATATAGGCGGAGTCTGACAGCGCCTGGGCCGAAGCCCCTACAGATGCCAACAGCAGCACTAATACCAGCCATTGCCGGAAAAATAGTTTCATAGAAGAATGTTTGTTAGAGTAGTAAATGGGAAATTAAGGAAAATCACGGCTACTGCCAATTTCAGTGAAGGGCCCTCTTTTTAGAAGGCGCCGCCTGTGCCTGTGTTTTCTTCTGGCGCAGCAGCCGTGAACTGGAACCGTACAAGATCAGCCCAGACATCACCGTGAGCACGCCAATAATAGAGAAGACGCGCAGAAGCCAGTTGCCTATGTGGTCACGGGTCTGATAGTCCATGGTGTGCAACATCCATAAGAAGTCAAAAACCCGCCATTTGTCATTCCTGAATTTGTTCACCGAGCCCAGCGCGGCGGCCACATAGACGGTTGTGTTGGTGGGGTGGGCCATGGTCACGGCCCAGGCCGGAAGCGGACTTTCCCGATACTCATGGTGCCCGTTGATGTTCGCGTCTGTGACCAGTTCCACTTTTTGGACGGTGGGGTGCCCTATAAAAGCAGCCTGGGCCATTTGAATAGCTTCTTCTTTGGTGAGGGAAGGCCTGAATTGACCTGTTCTGGCGTCGGCCAACTGGTAAACTGCCCCGGCGGCTTGGTGGCCATGACCTTTTGCCTGCGCCGAAAGGTGAGGTTGGTATTTGACCTGATAGGTGGCCTGGCCTAACACATTCACTACTTTGAAGTCTAGCAACTTGCTCTGGGCAGGAAGCTGGGAAAGTACCTGGTCTGGGCTTACCCAACCCGGCTGCCAGGCAAGGGTAGGGGCCTCTGCCCGTTGAAAGTCCCCATGGATTTCGTCCATGTTACTCCAGGTGAAGTAAAGGCCGCCTAACGACCAGGCCAGAAACTGCAGACCGGCAAAAAGGCCCAGGTACCGGTGCCACCGCCTGATTTGGTAACGGAAGTTTAGACGCATGAAGGACAAGATGGATGAAGTCCAAAGAAAGCAAGTTTTTCTCATTCTCCTTACATCCCATTACCACCCATTTTCTCTTTTTAATAGCTGTGGAATTGCCTTTCAGGAGGCTTGTCGCGTTTTAAGCCTGTTTTCCTAAAAACAGGGGTAAAACGCGCTCCCAAATCTTATTTTGTCATTGAAATTTTTAAACTTTGTTTGTCGCCTGCGGCCAGTGGCTGGCCTGGGCCTAGCTAAACCTTTCTATGATAAAATCTTTACTGAAGCTTGCCCTTATAGGGATCATGTTTGGGATGGGCCTTTCTGTAGGCAATGCCCAGAGCGCCCTGCAAACGCCCGAACAGTTTCTAGGCTACCGCCTGGGGGATCAGTTCACCTACCACGGCCGCATAGTAGATTACGTGCAGTACCTGGCCAGCCAGAACCAGGGAAAGATGCAGCTGCAGACCTACGGGCACACGTATGAGAAGCGCCCGTTGCTGCTGGCCACCATTTCCTCGCCGGCCAACATGCAACGCCTGGAGGAGATCAGAACCAATAACCTGAAAAACACAGGGCTACTCGCCGGCAAACCCACCGGGGGCAAACAACCGGCCATTGTGTGGCTGAGCTACAACATCCATGGCAATGAGTCGGTGAGTTCTGAGGCCGTATTGCAGGTGCTGTATGATCTGCTCAACTCCAACAATGCCCAGACCCAGAAATGGCTGGAGAACACCGTGGTGATCATTGACCCCTGCGTGAACCCAGACGGCCGCGACCGCTACACTATGTGGTACAACCGCGTGCGCAACCAACAACCCAATGCCTCGCCGTGGGCCTGGGAGCACCAGGAGCCCTGGCCAGGTGGGCGCCCCAACCACTATTATTTTGACCTGAACCGGGACTGGGCCTGGCAAACCCAGATTGAATCTCAGCAGCGGGCCGCCGTCTATAACCAATGGATGCCCCAATTGCACGCTGATTTCCATGAGCAGGGCGTAGACAACCCCTATTATTTTGCCCCTTCGGCGAAGCCTTACCATGACGCCATTACCCCTTGGCAGCGTGAGTTCCAGGGCATTATTGGCGAGTACAACCGCAAGCAGTTTGACAAAAACAACTGGCTGTACTTTACCCGCGAACGTTTTGACCTTTTCTACCCCAGCTACGGCGATACCTGGCCTACTTACCAGGGCGCCATTGCCATGACCTATGAGCAAGGCGGCTCTGGCCGGGCCGGCGTCGTGATTCAGAAATCTGACGGTGACAGCCTCACCTTGAGCCAGCGTATTGCCCATCACCATGCCGCCAGTTTGGCCACCATAGAGGCCATTTCGGATAAAGTAGACAAAGTAGTTTCTGAATTCAAGAAGTTCTATGCAGACGCCCAGACCAAACCCTTCGGTCAGTACCGCAGCTACGTCTTTAAAACCAAAGGCGAGGAAGGCCCCATCAAGGAACTTACCCAATACCTGGACCGCCAGCAGATTACGTACGGCTACGCCAAGGCCGGCGGGTCGGGCAAAGGCTTCAACTACGGCACGGGCAAAACCGAATCTGTTAAATATGAAACCGGTGACCTGGTGATCAGTGCCTTTCAGCCTAAATCTACCCTACTAAACGTGCTGTTTGAGCCCAATGCCCGCCTGGAAGACTCCGTGACCTATGACATTACCGCCTGGTCCTTGCCTTACGCCTATGGGTTAAAAGGAGCGGCCTTCACTAACCGCGTGACCATGTCTGAGACAAAGAAAGCCGCTGCCACGGTGGCTAATCCTGTTACGGCCAACGCGTATGCTTACATTGCCCATTGGAACGGCGTACAGGACCTTAAATTCCTGGCAGCCCTTTTAAAGGCGAAGGTGCGGGTGCGCTATTCAGAAGTGCCGTTTGAACTGAACAATGAGAAATATACCCCGGGCACGCTCATCATCACCCGTACCGGCAACGAAGGCCTGCGTGACAAGTTTGACCAATTGGTGACCCGCGCGGCAGATTCACTGGGCGTTAAACTGACTTCCTCTACCACCGGGTTTGTTACCAGCGGCGCTGATTTCGGGTCTAGCAGCATTAAGTACATCAAAGCGCCTAAAGTAGCATTGCTTACCGGCGAAGGCGTTTCTGCCTATGGCTTTGGCGAGATCTGGCATTACTTTGAGCAGCAAGTGGGCTACCCCGTCACCGTTCTGGGCACAGATTATTTTGCCAACGTGCCCCTGCATGAATTTGACGTACTTATTCTGCCTACCGGTTCTTACGGCAAGGTGCTGGATGAGAAAATGCTTGCCAAAGTGAAGGATTGGGTAAAAGCGGGCGGTAAACTCATCGCCATGGAATCGGCGGTTACTTTCCTAGCCGATAAACCCGATTTTTCCGTGAAAAAGAAGGCCGCTGACACCACCAACGCCAAAAAAGCCCCAGACGCCAGCGAACTGAAGAAATACGCCAACCGCGAGCGGGAATCCATTTCAGAAGAAGTGCAGGGCAGTGTGTTCAGGATAAGCCTGGACAATACTCATCCGTTGGCGTTTGGGTACGGCACCACCTACCCTGCCTTGATCAGGACCAATGCCTTGCCCCAGTTCATGCGTGATGCCTGGAATGTGGGGGTAGTGAAAAAACCCGTAGCCGCTACCGGATTTGTGGGGTCCAAGACCACCGCTAAGCTGGAAAACGGCATGGTGCTGGGTGTCCAGGAAATGGGCCGCGGACAGGTTGTGTATCTAATGGACAACCCTTTGTTCAGGGCTTTCTGGCAAGGCGGTAAGTTGCTGTTCGGGAACGCCGTGTTTTTTGTGGGCCAATAGCCTTTCATTTATTTTAAAACAGGAACGCCCGCTTTAGCGGGCGTTCCTGTTTTAAAGCCGTTTTTCTAAAAACAGGCTCCAAACGCTTTTTATAATGACGCATGATTAAAACCGAGGCTTCCAACTACTTGCCTTCAAAGCCCTGGTTTGTATCTTGCTGTCTAAGCCGAAGTCCTGTTACCTATTTAATTCCCCTTTTTGACTGTATGCGTTCTTTCCTAACCTCCATAGTCCCGCTGGCCTTGCTGGTGGCTACCAACCTCGGGTGTAGCCAAAACACTACTTCCACAACTGCCGCCACAGGAAATATGCCTTCTGGCGAAGCTCAGTTAACGGGCACTGACCTGGCGACGGCCCGCACCAATTACACCAACTACTGCGGCGGTTGCCACGGCCAGAACCTGGAAACTTTTGTGAACCGTAAATGGCAGCACGGCAATTCGCCGGAGGCCCTTTTTAAAAGCATTAAACACGGTTACCCCGAACAGGGCATGTTGGCGTATGACACCACCTTTACAGATGCTGAGATCAGACAGTTGGTAAGCTATATTCGGCAGGGCTTGCAGCCGGGCCAGAAAAAGCAAGCCACAATTGGTACGGTATACCGCGCCCAGGACCTTAGTTTTACCTTAGATACCGTGGCCACCGGGCTGGACGTTCCCTGGGCCATGGCGTTTCTTCCTAACGGCGAAATGCTGATTACAGAGCGGTCAGGTACATTATACCGGCTTACCAAAGGCCGGCAACTACAGAAAATAGAAGGTGCTCCTGAGGTACTGGCCCAGGGCCAGGGAGGGCTCCTGGATATTGAGCTGCACCCAGACTTCAGCAAAAACCAAGTTGTATTCCTGTCATATTCGGCGTTTAAGAAAGAAGACGGGCAAACCTTGTCTACCACTGCTATTATGCGCGCCCGCCTGGAGGGAAATAGCCTGAAAGACCAGAAACAGATTTTTGAGGCCCAGCCCTACGCCAGAACCCGCCACCATTACGGCTGCCGGATGGAGTTCGGGCGCGACGGCTACCTGTATTTTACTATGGGAGACCGGGGCGGCACCAAGGTGAACCCGCAGAACCTGACGGTACACGCCGGCAAAACGCACCGCATCAAAGAAGACGGCTCCATTCCGGCAGACAACCCGTTTGTGGGGCAGGCAGGGGCCATGAAATCTATCTTTACCTATGGCAACCGCAATGCGCAAGGGTTGGCATTGAACCCGGCCTCCGGTGACCTCTGGCTGCATGAGCACGGGCCCAAAGGAGGGGACGAAGTGAACATTGTGAAAAAAGGGGCCAATTACGGCTGGGCCGATGTCACCTACGGCATAGATTACAACGGTACCAAAATCTCCGATATCCAGAAGAAACCCGGCGTCACTGATCCTATCCATATCTGGGTGCCATCTATTGCGCCCTCGGGTATGGCCTTCCTGACCAGCGATCGCTACAAAGGCTGGAAAGGAAGTCTGTTTGTGGGTTCTATGAGTTTTAAATTCTTGAGCAGGCTCAAGGTGGAGGGAAACAAAATTACCGGGGAAGAAAGGCTTCTCCAGGACATTGGCCGCGTGCGCGATGTGCGCATGAGCCCAGACGGATTCCTCTACATTGCGGTTGAGAAACCAGGCATCATCTATAAGCTGGTTCCGGTGAGTTAAAACCCTGGAACTTCACTGTAAGGAGATTCCTTTTCTGCTTATTTCTAAAAGAGCGTTCCTGTTTCAAGCCCGTTTTTGGTAAAACGGGCTTGAAACAGGAACGCTCTTTTTAAGGCAAAGGCAGGGCTTACTCGGGTAGCTGCACATACACCCCATCTTCCCGGGTTTCCAATTCAAATCGTTTCAGGGGTCTGGTACGGCCACGGCATTCCTCTCCTGAAATCAGGTGGAAGCGATAGCTGTGCCAGGGGCAGATAATCTCATTGAGGTAATTGGTGGTGCCGCGGCTAAGCGCATCGCCCAGGTGTGGGCAAAGGTTCTCTACCGCGAAGATCCCCGCTGAGGTATGGGCCAGACAGATTTCCTGGCCACCTGCCATCAGGGCTTTGGTACGGGTAAGGGGAACCTGGGCCTTGGCTTCGGCCTCGCTGTCAAAGATTTTAATCCACGCCATACATAAGTGAAAAGCTGTTTTGGGCCTGTTTTCAGGAAAGTACGCGTAAAACAGAAAGGAAGGAAATAGAAAAGGCTATAAAATGAAAAAGCCCGGAAAAACCGGGCCCCTTACACCAAACTAACAAACAAAACTTTTTTTCAAACCTAAATGCTAAACAGTTCCGGGGAAAGCAGCCAGCTGAGAGGGAATTCAGGGGCTGTGGCCTTGTTTAGTGATACAAAGATGCAGGGTCTTTTCAGGGGCTACAACCCAAACAGGAAGAAGCCGTTCATTTTCTGCCTGAACCCCGCAAAACCCGGAGTGAAATGGAAAGGAGGGGAGCGAAGCAGGAAAACAGTACCCTTAAACCGCCTAACCTCCGCCTGAATTGGACCTGACAGGTGATGAGCCGGAAGAGGCCTCCTACTTCATATTATAACCTGGCGCGAGTACTAACCTTGATATAATTTGCCCCATGTAAGCGCCTGGAAATGCACACCCGGTAAATGAAAAAGCCCGGAAAAACCGGGCCCCTTACACCTAACTAACAAACAAAACCTAAATTCTTTTTTAAGCTGATTCCCTCAGCTGGGACCTACAGACACGGCTCTAATTCCTCAAAGGCGCGTTGCCCACAGTGGGGCAGTTGTCTGGGTTGGTGTTACAAAGATGCTAGGTGTTTTTACGGATACCAATGCAAACCAGAGGAAGCCGGCATTTTTGCTCCTGAACCCTGCCAGAAGCAGAATGAACCTGGAAAAGCCGGGACCAAAGAAGAATAGTTATACTTTAGAAATGGGGATATTTTTAGCCAGAGGCCTATTTTGGCGGAAAAGCGCTTACCCCAGAGGGCATAAAAAAAGCTTAAAAGTAGTCAGTTACCAGAGCGCAAGCGGATAGCTGATGACTACTTTTAAGCTGAAATAGAGTGTGAATGTAAGGTATTTAACGGGCCTAAATCCTTAAGGTTTAAGCGGGTATGAAAATTACTTAGATTTTTTTACTAATAATGCCTCAGGCTGCTCCAGGAGCATTATTTTCAAAGAACTTTCTCCGGCATTCCAGTTTTTATAATGGGTCAGGTCTATCCAAAGGCGGTCGCCAGCTTTCACTTGTATCATTTTTTCCTGACCGTCTGAAGTGACTACGCGAAGGGTGCCTTCAGAGGCGGCGTAAGCTTCTTGGTCTGGGGTGGCGTGGAAATCCAGGAACTCACCTGGCGCCAAGTCCAGGGTCATGATGCGAAGCGAGTTGGTTTTCAGGACCTGCTGGAAAGCCTTGGTCACTGCGGGGGCGGTTCCTTTTGCCGGGCTATTTCCTGCCATAGCAGGAGCCACTTGGAACAATAAACTAAAAGCGATGAAGGCGGTGGTGATGTAAGTTTTCATAATTTTTTATGGTTAAATTTTTTAAATTTTTTTAGAAGGGTTTGACCAATTCTGGACTAGTGCCTTTGATTATATAGATGCAAATTTCAACAAACCGTTGCTTGGTTGTATGTTAATGATTTGTTAATGCGCTTAAAATGAGGATGAAGCCGCAGAAACCACTACTGAGCCGGCTTAAATTCAGGATGAAGGAGGAGGGCGGTTTAGTAAGTTTTCAGGTGAAACGCCTGAGAAGATGGGTTTATAGAAATGAAGGAGGAAGGAGACTGTTTAAGAAGAGGTAAGGGATTGGTTTAGTGACGGTTGCTTACGCTGATTGGTGTTCCTTTGGGCCAGCGACTTCGCCGTTGTTGGTGTTCTCACCAACAACTAAAACTGCCTCTCAACTTGCATTTACCTTGTTCCCGCATTTCCGCCTGCTGCTGGCGTGGTGTCTGCTGTCGCCTTAAGTCCTTATGCTGTATTGTTCCATGGTTTCCCTTCGAGCGCTCACGGCCGCGGGGCCCCGTCTTTCCCCCTCGCACTGCCCTTGCGGCCGAGTTGTAGTCTGCTCTTAGCTTTGGTATTGCAGGGCCACAAGCGAGGCGCTCGAAGTAAAGACTGGAACTGGGAAAATGCGTGGGGAAAGAGGTTATATAGAGGGTACTGACGTTTTTGAGCACGTTTTTCGGGAAACAGCCTCAAATCGCACTATTGCCTCTCAAACCCAAATACTACTTACTAAACGCTGACTCTCCCCTTGAGGGGAGCGCAGAGGGGTGTTTACACTGGAGAACACGCATATCGTCCCCCTTTGAAGGGGGTAGGGGATGATTTCTCCTGCTGATCAACTCAGAACTCAGCACAGCTGTTTTGTTCTAAGCCCGTTTTCCCAAAAACAGGCCCAAAACGGCAACCAAATACCTTACGATGGATCTACATCAATCACCACTCGCAGTTGCTTAAACTCCTTGTTCTGAAGAAGTGCCTGCACTGCTTCCAAAATCTGATTCTTGGAATGCTTCAGGTGGCCGCTTTCGCGGTCTAATTTCACGTGGATCTCCTGGAGGAACTGGTTTCTGATCTTGAAGATGTGCGGGGCTTCCGGGCCCAGCACGCCGCCCCGGCCTATCCGGTCAGTAAGGTCTTTGGCCAGCAGGATGGCTGCCTGCTCGCAGGGACGGGCCTCAGGGTGTTTGATCGTCATCCGGATCATGCGCACAAAGGGCGGGTAGCGGAATTTCTGGCGTTCGCCAATCTCCTGCTGGTACAGGCCTTGGTAATCGTTCTCAATGACCCGCTGGAAAATAGGCTGGTTGGGGTTGGCCGTCTGAATGAGTACTTTGCCGTTCTTGCCCTTTCGGCCGGCCCGGCCACTTACCTGCACAAACAACTGGAACGCCCGCTCATGGGCCCTGAAATCTGGGAAATGGATAATGCTGTCGGCGCTGAGAATGCCCACCAGGCTCACGTGCTCAAAGTCCAGGCCCTTGGTCACCATCTGGGTACCCACCAGAATGTCGGTGCGCTGCATCTCAAAGTCTTCAATGATCTGCTGGTGGCTATTTTTACGCTTGGTGGTATCCAGGTCCATGCGTTGGATGCGGGCTTGGGGCAGAATCAGTTTTAATTCGTCTTCAATCTTCTCCGTGCCGAAGCCCACCGTTTTGAGCATGGTGGAACCACAGGCGGGGCAGTCGTTGGGTTTGCGTTCGGTGTAGCCGCAATAGTGGCAGCGCAGCTCATTGGAGAACTTATGGTAAGAAAGGCTCACGGCGCAGTTGCGGCACTTGGGTATCCAGGCGCAGTCATTGCAGTCAATGAAGGGTGCGTAACCTCTGCGGTTCTGAAAAAGGATGACTTGCTCATGGCGGTGCAAGGTATCCTCAACGGCATGTACCAGTTTCTGGGAGAAGTGGCTGAGCATGTTCTTGCGCAGGCCTTCCTGGCGCACGTCTACCAGCTCTACCTGGGGCAAGGTGGCTTCGCCGTAGCGCTCCAACAGGTTCACCAAGCCCCACTTTCCGCTCTGGCAGTGGTAATAGGTTTCTACCGAAGGCGTGGCCGAGCCGAGTAAAGTCTTGGCCTGGTGAAAATGGGCCATCATGAGGGCCACCTCGCGGGCGTTGTAGCGCGGGGCGGGGTCATGCTGCTTGTAAGAGGGCTCATGCTCCTCGTCCACAATCAGCAGGGATAAGGAGTGGAACGGCAGGAAAACCGAAGAGCGCACGCCTACCACTACCTGGAATCGGCCCGAAAGAATACCGTTCCAGACCTCTACGCGCTCATTGTCAGAAAACTTGGAGTGATAGACGCCCAACCGGTCACCGAACACCCTTTTCAGGCGGGTCACAATCTGGGCCGTCAAGGCAATTTCTGGAAGCAGATATAACACCTGTCCGCCGGCTTCCACGGCTTTCTGGATCAGGTCCATGTAAATCTCGGTCTTGCCGCTGCCGGTAATGCCGTGCAACAATACGGTGTCTTTTTCGCCAAAGGTCTCTAGCACCGCATCGCGGGCGGCTGCCTGGGCCGGCGAAAGGTCTGAGCTCAGATACGGGCCTCTACCTTCGGCCATAGGGAAACGGCTTACCACCACATCAAACTGCTCCAGAATGCCATGCTTAAGCAAAGTGTTGATGGCCGAAAGCGACAGGTGCGGGTTGGAGGTAAGCAGGTTCTTCTCTATGCCTTCCTCATTGGTCCTTAAATTCTGGAGGATAGGCGAAAGCTGCACGTACTTGAGCAGCACGTCCAGTTGTTTGGGTTTAGACGCCAGCTGGTTGAAAAGCTCCTCCAGGGTTTCCTCACTGGTGGTGTACCCTGCGGTTAGGCGTACTTTCTTCACAACCTTGGGGGCATATTTCTCGGCTATCTCTTCATAGATGATGATCACCTCTTTGAGGAGCAGCGACTTAATGATCTTATGGAAGCTGGTGAGCTGCAGGAGCTGGCCTACCTCAGTGAACGTAAGGCTCTGCTTTTGCCGCAGCGCGAAGATGATCTTCTCCTCATGGCCCGTGAGCGGCCATTCATTGGTTTCGTCGTTGAACTGGGGGTGCAGCTGAATTTGGGACTCACTGCTGAGTTTGAGGGCGGAGGGCAGGGCAGCGTTGATGACCTCACCTAGCGTGCACATGTAATACTCGGCCATCCACTGGAAAAGCTTGAGTTGCGGCTCGGTGACTACCGGCTTCTCGTCAATCACCTCCAGCAGGTATTTGGCTTGGTAATCTTTAGGCGGCGTTTCATGCACCCGCGCCACGACACAACTCAATACCTTCTTAGAGCCAAACTGCACCAATACGCGGGCACCCACCATCACCTCCTCACTCATCTGGTACGGGACGCGGTAGGTGTACAGCTTGGGAAGGGGTAAAGGTAAAATGACGTCCGCGAACAGGGTGACCCGGTCGTGGACGTCATCAGTAGGTATATGGAATTCTAATTCGGGAGTCAAGGCGGCCAGTTTAGGCCAAAGTTCGGAAAAACAGACCGGAAACGGAAGGCTTTCCTTATTTCACCTGAAAGTCTTCCACCAATAGGGTTACCTGTTTCTGGTCTTGGGCCCTTGCCGGAAGCACTTCGGTATAAAGCAGAACTGGCTCATCTTTGCGAAGCTCTATGGCCAGCTGGTCTACCAGGGTAGATTTCACGGGTAGCCAAACTTCCTTGTCCCCAGATTTGAAGAGGAGTTCTTTGCGATATTGACGGATACTGGCTGGTTTCAAACCTTTTTCTTCCATCAGTTTAATGTTGTCTAGGGTGACGTTGCGCTCCTGCCCTTGGAACACCAGAGACACCCGGCAGGCAGGTAAAACAACTTCGCCGGAAGGTGCCTGAGAAACCGCCGGTGAATTTCTTTCCAGGGCCTCCAGGGTAGTTTCAGGGTGGGTTTTCTGCAAACGCTTCCAATAACCGTTGCCGTTCTGGGAATAAGCGGACGCCGTAAGGACCAGCATAAAGCCGCCTAGCATAAGTACCTTCTTCACAAATATATATGGGTTTAGTTTCTGGGAGTGCAACAGAAACTAAACCCACCAAGTTCTACCCAAAGTGTAAAAATGCCATTTTATAACTATAGCCACACAACTCCTTCTTTAAGTGCCACCGCAGGAGGAAATCCCGTTTCCTGGGCTTCGCAGAAAGCTGTTGTTTGAGCTTGTTTCCAGGGCAATTTACATGCGTTCTATCTGTTCCAGCGCCTCGGCCACCGACTGCACGGGCAGTTGGCAGGACCGGTTATAGCAAACGTACAGCGTGGTCCGCCCATTTTGAGCCACCCGGTCCTCCAATAAAGGTAACAGGGAATCGTCTTCTTCTTTGCTGCCCGCCATTAGGGCATTCGGCAGAAAATGCTGTTGCAGCAGTCCCCGAAACGCGTGTGCCTCTGGGCCAATAATCGCGATTTCAGCGGCTGGCTTTAATTTCAAGTAGTAGAGGCAGGCCCAGTTAGCCAAATGGGTTGGTTCCTGTACCACCAGGTCGCGCACCGCAGACAGCATCTTGTCTGAGAGGAGGCTATAGTGGTCCTTAGCCAGGAAGAGCCCCAGAAAGTGCAGGTTCATGGCCATCACTGAATTGGAAGCCGGCACCACATTGTCAAATATTTCCTTTTTGCGGGCAATCAGTTGTTCCCCAGCGTTACTGATGAAAAAGAACAGGTTTTCAGTTTCATCAAAGAAATGCGCCAGGGTATACTTGGTCAGTTGATTGGCTTCCTTGATCCAACGTTCTTCAAACGTGACTTGGTAAAGGCCTATGAGCGCCTGAATAAGCAGCGCGTAATCTTCCAGAAACCCGTCTATAGTGGCTTTGCCTTCTTTATAGTTATGGAACAGACGGGCCTCCTGCTTCAGGTGCTGGAGCAGAAAGTGCGCGTTGGTACAGGCCAATTCCAGTATTTTGGCTTCGCCGAAGGCCTGGTAGGCATCAGTGAGGCCTTTAAGCATAAGGGCGTTCCAGGAGGTAAGGATTTTGTCATCAAGGCCGGGGCGCACGCGTTGGCTACGGGCCAGCAGTAACGCATCTTTCCAGTTCTGCACGTGTTCCTGTAGTTCTTCCAAGGTAAGGCCCTGGTCGGCGGCAAATGCTTCATCCGTTTGCCGGCGGTGCAGAATGTTCACGCCATGTTCCCAGTTGCCGGCGGCAGTAGTGTTATAGTAGAGGCTGGCCAGAGTTACTTCTTCTCCCAAAATGTCTTGCATCTGCTCCTGCGTGAAGACGTAGAATTTCCCTTCCTCGCCTTCGCTGTCGGCGTCCAGGGAAGAGTAGAAGCCACCCTCGGGGCTGGTAAGCTCGCGTTCTACAAAGGAAATGGTTTCCATAGCTACCTGGCGGTAGAGTTCGTTGCGGGTCACCTGATAGGCTTCGGCGTACAGACTCAGGAGTTGGCCGTTGTCATAGAGCATCTTCTCAAAGTGCGGGGCCAGCCATTCCTCATCCACTGAGTATCTGGCAAAGCCCCCACCAATTTGGTCATAGATACCCCCAAACGCCATCTTCTCCAGGGTAAGGTTTACCTGTTCCAGGGCCTCCGGATTCTGGGTGTGGTGGTAATAACGCAGCAGAAACCGCCAGATACTGGGCATGGGGAATTTGGGGGCCTGCATGGTGCCACCGCGTTTCTTATCAAATTTGGCGTGCAGGTGGTCAAAGAGTTGCTTCAGACCAGATTCGTTAAAGTCAGGGTTGGCTTCTTTGAGCCCGTATTTTCCCAACTCGCTCTGGTTCAGGTGTTGCACAAACTGGTCTGCAGATTTATCCAGTTCCGACCGACTTTTCTGGTAGGCATCTGTGATGCTTTCTAACAGTTGTATCCAGTTTTTAGGGGGATAGTAGGTGCCGCCGTAAAAAGGCTTGGCGTCTGAGTTCAGAAAAACATTTAAAGGCCAGCCGCCCTGAACACCCATGGCCTGCAGGGCATCCATGTACACTTGGTCCACATCGGGGCGTTCCTCGCGGTCTACCTTAATGCAGACAAAGTTCTCGTTCATGACCTGGGCCACCTGCTCGTTTTCAAAAGACTGATGTTCCATGACATGGCACCAGTGGCAAGCGGCATACCCAATGCTTACCAGAATAGGTTTCTGCTCGTCTTTGGCTTTCTGCAACGCTTCCGGCCCCCAAGGGTACCAATCTACCGGGTTATAGGCATGCTGCAATAAGTAAGGGCTTGTTTCCTGGGCCAAGCGGTTGGGCTTCTTTTCCATAGGGCGTAGGTTAGATTAGCGGCGTTTTGAGCCTGTTTTTCTAAAAACAGGCTCAAAACGTATTAAGGCATACGCAACTGGCGCTGCACGGTGGCAATCTCTTCCTGAACATCTACCTCCGGGGCCAGGGCCTGGAGTCGTTGTAACAATTGTTGCAGAAACTTCTGGTGCACCTCACTTTCCGGCTGGAAAGGCCTATGGGAAAAATCGCGCTGAATCTGCTGCCATTGGTTCAAGAATTGCTGAAATGGCTGATCTGCGTACGCGGCTATGAATTTTTCCCAGATATAGGTTTCGGCCATTTCTGAGGGGTGAATCAAATCCTGACCATAGAACCGGTAATCGCGCAGGTCATCCAGCAGCAATTCATACGCCGGAAAATAACTCACCTGGGCGTGTTGCTCCTGGGCCAGGTGCGCCGCCACTCGCAGCAAGCTCTTGCTCACACTGTTTAGGGAAAGCGAGTCTTTGATATGCCGTACCGGGCTCACCGTAAGAATCACCTGCAGGTGGGGAAAGGTGCGTTGCAGGAGGCCAAGGGTTTGGCGGGTGTCTTCCTCTATTTCCTGTAAAGACAGGAACCGCTTGGTAAAGGAGCGCTGGGGTACTTTGTGGCAATTGGCCACTATGGTGCTGGTATCTGTGCGTTCATACACGTAGGCCGTGCCCCAGGTGATTAAGAGCGCCTGAGCCTGGCTTAGGAACGAATGGGCAGCTTGAATCTGGGCCTGCAATTGCTGTAGCAACGCTTCTGGCTGGGTATGAGAGAAGGAGGAGTGGAAGTCATAGTGGTACCACTGGCCGTTTTGCTCTACCAAACCAGCCTCTAAGCCTGCATAGTCTTGTTGAAGGGCAGCCCTAAGCAATTTATGCAAGGAAAGCGGGTTGAAGACAGTGCCAAACGGGTTCACCAGGGTCTTGGCTTTTACCTTTTCTAGCCTCCTTCCCATTACCTCGGCAAAACAGGATCCAATGGTAAAGATTCCCTGGGTACGGTTGAGTTGGATAGGGGCGGGCTTGAGAATTATTTCTGTCCGGAACTGCATAAACCAAAAGTAGGGAAGTGACTTTAAAGTACCTGTTTTCTTTTACGCAAGGAACTACAGGAGGACAGATAATTCAGGGAGCGAGTGAATGGTGTACGTGGGATTGGCAGCCAAACAAGCCTCTTTGGCGCCATAGCCATAGGCAGCCCAACAGGACACAAGCCCGGCATTGTTGGCAAACTCAAGGTCGGCGTGGGTGTCACCTACCATTAAAATCTGGGCAGGAGGGACCTGCGGATACTTAGGTTGAATGACCTGAAGATAGGCCATGGGGTTTGGTTTCTTCAGGAGCGGGAGCTTCGGGTTGTCCCCGATGATAAGGTCAAAGTAATGGAGTAGCCCAAAACCCTCTAAAGCTAGTTCAATGGCCCGCTGGCCTTTGTTACTGAGCACGGCACAGGTAATCTCTTTTTGACGAAGAAGGGCTAGGACCTCTTCTGTGCCTTCAAACAACGTGGTAAGGGAAGCGCCTTCTGTTTCATACAGGTGCCGGTAGTGCAACACCCATTCCTCCAACATGGAGGGCCCTTGCTGCTGTAAGGGCGGATGCAGCAATAGCAGTAACTCAGGTAAGTGGGCGCCGGTGCCTAGGGCCGCTTTTAGGTCAGCCTCAGACGGCGGCGTAAGCCCTCTTTGCGCAAAGGTTGCCTGGAACGTGTGCAGAATGGCATTCTCCGTGGCACAAAGGGTGCCATCAAAATCAAAGAGGACGATCTGAAATGGATGCATGAAAAAGAAGGTCAAAGATGGGGTGGGGTAAAAACAAAAGCATCCTGCCGGAGTACGGCAGGATGCTCTGTAATGGGTAATGGCTTAAAACTAAGCGGCTACTACATTAAAGCGAACCTGGTGTTTCACTTCTTTGTGCAGGTTGATAGTGGCAGTGTACTCACCCAAAGATTTAACCTCTTGGTCAAAATCAATGCGCTTGCGGTCCACGTCATATCCTAGGGCCTTCAAAGCTTCAGAAACTTGCAGGGTAGTAACAGCCCCGAAGATCTTGCCAGACTCACCTGCTTTGGCAGGGATCTCCAGAACGGTTTCACCAATACGGTTAGCCAGATCCTGGGCGTCTTTTTGAATTTTCTCTGCTTTGTGGGCAGCTTGGCGGGTGTTTTCGGCTACTACTTTACGCGCAGAAACGGTTGCCATTTCGGCCAGACCTTGCGGGATCAAGTAGTTACGGCCATAACCTGGCTTTACAGTAACGATATCGTTTTTATAGCCAACGCCTTTAACGTCATCTTTCAGAATAACTTCCATCGTGATTTACCTCCTTATTTTAAAGAATCCGTTACGTAAGGCAAAATAGCCAAATGGCGTGCTCTGGCAACGGCCTGAGATACACGGCGCTGGAACTTCAAGCTGGTTCCGGTTAAACGACGGGGCAACAGTTTGCCTTGCTCGTTCACGAACTTCAATAAGAAGTTACCGTCTTTGTAGTCAATGTACTGGATTCCGTTTTTCTTGAAACGGCAGTATTTTTTGCGCGTGTCTTGCTTGTGGATTTTTTCGTTTACTAAACTCATGACGCTTGGGCCTCCTTCTCTTTTTTAGATGATTTGAATTCACCGTTTCTACGGCGCTCATTGTAAGCAATGGCATGCTTGTCAAGAACGGTAGTTAAGAAGCGGATGATTTTCTCATCGCGACGGAATGCAAGTTCCAGGGCGTCTACCACAGTAGAAGGACCTGTGAACTCTATGAGGTGATAGAAACCGGTGTTCTTTTTCTGGATTGGGTAAGCCAGTTTTTTAAGTCCCCAGTTCTCCTCATGGATAATGTCGGCGCTATTTTCCTTAAGCACCTGTCTGAACTTCTCGACCGTCTCCTGCATCTGCACCTCGTTCAACAACGGGGTCATGATGAAAAGAACTTCGTAATTTTTTGAAGTCATTTGGTTAAATGATTTTTTGGTTCGAAGGGGCAAAGGTAAGCCGAAAAACGGGAGAAACCAAAATTGTGTGCAGATAAAGTACTGGACCTGAATTGCCCCTTTTTCTGTTTTGAGGCCGTTTTTCCAAAACTAAGGCAAAACCAGAATAGCTAGTGCCAAAAGAGAATGCCCGCGCTTCCAGGACAAGGATAGGTAAAAGGACCACGAGGACACCATATAGTATAGAGGAGAAATGAGAACACTATATATAATAGTGTGATTGGATAGAAGAGTAGGCCTGACCTTAACCCAAGGCTCCGGATTTGCCCTTGGCTTTGCTATACAGCGGTAAGGGGGACAGATAAACTCAGCCAGCCAAATATTAAAATCAAGAATACTCTAACCCGTGGTTGCTTAGAAATTTTTATTGACAAAAATGGACTGGAGGTGAAAAAAGACAACGAAAAAGTAAAATCCAGAGCTCTGAAAAGAAAGAACCATGAAAGGAGTTAAAATAAGGCATGTACTATTCCCTTTTTTTAATTGTATCTGAACTTAGGTAGGAAAAGGGAAAAATGGGAGGTAGGAGGAGGCCCTAAAAGAGGAATTGGGTGGCGGGATACTAACGATTGGTTGTAATTTATAAAAATTCTAAATAGGGCCTAAATAGGCTCTATTGAGGGGTTTATCAAATGATTAAGGTCATTTTAGGAGGTGATTTTGACAGGCAAAAATAAGGAATATTGTGTTTGATTAATGGTACGTGGGTAGTAGCTTTGTGCCCATAATGTACTTTCACTATTCTTAACACTACATTAAGCTATGATTAGCTGTAAAAAGAGAGCAAAATATACCTTTCTACTCCCTTTTCTGTTCTTCTTCTTTGCCCTATCTGCCGCCATTGCACAGGCGCCGGAGCAGGCTCAGGTAGGGAATGCGGGTGTAACGCCAGGTTCTGCGGCACCCGCAGCTGGTGGTGGTGCCGATGCCGGTGTCATTGACGCAGGTAGTACCCTTTTCAAAAACAACTGTGTTCAGTGCCACTCTGCCGGTTCTGATGTGGTGGTGGGTCCTGGCCTGAAGGATGTACACAAGAGAAGATCAACTGCATGGTTGCACAAATGGATCAAGAACTCAAGTGCTTTGATCCAGAGCGGCGACAAGGACGCTGTAGCAGTATTTAACCAATACTCAAAACAGCAGATGCCTTCTTTTGCCTTCTCTGACGACGAGATTGATTCTATCCTGGCTTACCTGGAGCAGGAAAGCGCAGCCCCGGTGGCAGCAGCTACTTCGCCAGGCGGCGTAGAGGGAGCAACCCCCGGCGAGAAAGTAGGCGAAAATGCCGTAGGAGCCTTAGGTGGTGCTATGGACCTTCTGTTGATCGCATTAGTAGTAGTGTTAATAGTGTTGGTGATCACACTTTTAATCATTGCCTCTATATTAAAGAACTACCTGGCCAATAAGCAGGATATGACCGGTGCCGAGCGTGAAATGCTGGAGCAACGTACTAACTGGGCTAATATCTACAAATCTAAGGCCGTTCGCGTGATTGCAGGTCTTATCCTGGCAGTGGTATTGATTGACCTTACCCTTGATGAAGTGATGGGCGTAGGAATCCAGCAAGGATATGCCCCAAGACAGCCAATCGCTTTCTCGCATAAGCTGCACGCAGGAGACCATCAGATTAACTGTAACTATTGCCACACCTCTGTTTATAAGAGTGCCAGTGCCAATATTCCTTCGGCTAACATCTGTATGAACTGCCACAGCCAAATCAAGAAGGAGTCTCCTGAGATCCAGAAGATTTACCGGGCCATTGAAAACAATAAGCCAATTGAGTGGGTACGCGTGCACAACCTGCCAGACCTGGCTTATTTTAACCACTCTCAGCACACCAAGGTGGGCGGCGTAGAGTGCCAGACTTGCCACGGACCTATTGAGACTATGGAGGTAGTAGCGCAGTATTCACCGCTTACCATGGGCTGGTGCATTGACTGTCACCGCAATACCCCGCTCAATACCGAAGGCAACGCTTACTATGACAACTTAGTGAAGTTGCATGAGAAGCAGTCTAAAGGCGCGTTCATTGTAGCGTCTAACGGTGGTACAGAATGTTCAAAGTGCCACTACTAATCAATTCCATATCCTGAATTTGAGTTTTTGAGATATATGCAAGAAACAATTAAATACTGGAGAGGGGTAGAGGAGTTAAATAATACTCCGGAATTCCAGAAGCATGCTCATAATGAGTTCCCTGAGTTCCTGCCAGTAAATGAAGCCAGCGGTTCAGAGTCTGCCTCTGAGGTGGCTCCAAGACGTGATTTCTTAAAGCTGTTAGGTTTTGGTGTAGCGGCCGTTACCCTTGCCTCTTGTGAGGCGCCGGTAAGAAAGGCTATCCCTTACTTACACAAGCCAGAGGAAGTAGAGCCAGGTGTGCCCAACTGGTATGCCTCTTCTTACTTCAATGGCAGCGACTATAACAGTGTTCTGGTGAAAACCAGAGAGGGGAGACCTATCAAATTGGAAGGTAACCCGCTTTCTCCGCTTACCAAAGGCGGCCTTAGCCCAAGAGCGCAGGCTTCTGTGTTGAGCCTGTATGATAACAACCGTCTGCAGTATCCAACCATTCAAGGCAAGAAAGCTACCTGGGAAAAAATTGACCAGGAAGTTCGCACTCGCCTGACAGGGGCAGGAGGCAAGGTGGCTATTGTTTCTAATACCATCATCAGCCCAAGCACTAAAACGGTTATCAGCCAATTCGGGGCTCAGTTCCCTTCTTTTGAGCACGTAACCTATGACCCTAAATCATCGGCTGCTCTTTTAAGAGCGAACGGTGGCGAAATCCCGGGTTATGATTTCAGCAAGGCCATGGTCATTGTGAGCCTTGGCGCCGATTTCCTAGGTACCTGGTTGTCTCCCGTAGAATACGCGAAGCAATACATCACTAACCGTAAAATCACCGCTGACCGTCCGGTAATGTCTCGTCATTACCAGTTTGAGACCAACATGACCCTTACCGGCTCTAACGCCGATGTTCGTGTGCCTATCAAACCATCAGAGTACGGGGCGGTAGCTGCTGCTTTATACAACAAGGTTGCTGGCGGTGCAGGTGGAACAGCTATTCAGGCTCCTTCTACCGCTGCTGCCAAGCAAATTGATGCCGCCGCCAAAGAATTGCTAGCCAACCGTGGCAAAGCCCTGGTGGTTTCAGATTCAAATGATCCTGCTGTGCAGGCCTTGGTAGCTGCTATGAACACCTCATTAGGTGCCGCAGGAACTACCATTGATCCTAATGCTCCTTCTTACGTGCGTCAGGGCGATGATGCCCAGATGATCCGTTTGATCAATGAGATGAATGCCGGGTCTGTAGGTGCTGTTATTTTCTACGGTGCCAACCCAGTATATGATCACCCATTGAGCAAGCAGTTAGTAGCCGGGTTAAGCAAGGTGAAAGTGAAAATCTCTTTCGCTGACCGTGCTGATGAGACCGCTAAATTGGTAGAGTATGTTTGCCCAGACAGCCATTACCTGGAGTCCTGGAATGACTTTGAGCCGAAGAGAGGCTTCCTGAGCTTAGCTCAGCCTACTATAACTACTATCTTTAACACCAGACAAGCCCAGGATACCCTTCTTAAATGGAGTGGATCTACTGCTGACTATTATACTACCATCCAAAAGAATTGGGCTGGTATTGTAGGAACAGGTTCTGCCTGGGATAAAGCGGTGCATGATGGCGTAGCCACAGGTTCTACTGGTGCTAACAACCCAACTACCCCAGCCGCTCCTATTTCTTTGGCAGCTGCTGCCACTGGTATTAATGGAGCTGCCCGCAACAACGCTAAAGGTATTGAACTAGCCATATATGAGAAAGTAGCCATTGGACCAGGCGTAGAAGCCAACAACCCATGGTTGCAGGAGATGTCTGATCCTATCACCAAAGCTACTTGGGATAACTATGTAACCATGTCTCAGGCATTGGCTAAAAAGCTTTCGCTAGAGCAGAATGATATTGTACGGGTTACGGTAAAAGGCAAAGAGTCAATTGAGTTACCAGTATTGGTTCAACCAGGCCAGGCGCAGGACACCATTGGTATTGCTATAGGTTATGGTCGTAAAGCAGCTGGCCCAGCCGCTGACAATGTAGGTGCCAACGTGTATCCATTGGCAACAGTGGCCAATGGAGCTGTTCTGTACTCTGCGGCTGGTGTGGAAATTTCCAAAACCGGAGCAGATAAGCCAATTGCCCAAACCCAGACGCACCATACCGTAATGGGTCGTATTGTAGTGCAGGAAAATGCCCTGGCTAACTACAAGAAGGACCCTAAGAGCGTAACTGAGTATATCCGTATTGCTACACCAGATGGTCCTGAGAAACCACAGAAGATATCATTGTGGCAGGATTATGAGTATAAGAACCACCATTGGGGAATGGTCATTGACCTTAACTCTTGTATTGGTTGCGGAAGCTGTACCATTGGTTGCCAGGTAGAGAACAACGTGCCGGTTGTAGGTAAGCAGGAGGTTCTGAACCGCCGTGAAATGCACTGGTTACGGATTGACCGTTACTACAGCAGTGACGCTACCCGTGAAGATGGCGGATTTGAGAAAATGGAAGATCCATCAGAAAATCCTTCCGTTATCTTCCAGCCTATGCTTTGCCAGCATTGTAACCACGCTCCTTGTGAGACGGTTTGTCCAGTGGCTGCAACCATGCACAGCACTGAGGGTCTTAACCAAATGGTGTATAACCGCTGCGTAGGTACCCGTTATTGCGCGAACAACTGCCCGTATAAAGTGCGTCGCTTCAACTGGTTCAACTATGCGAACAATGAGAAGTTCGACTACCAGATGAACAATGACCTTGGTAAGATGGTGTTGAACCCAGATGTTACCGTTCGTTCACGCGGGGTAATGGAGAAATGCTCATTCTGCGTTCAGCGTATACAGTACGGCAAACTGGAAGCTAAGAAAGAAAGCCGCCGTCCGGTAGATGGAGAGATTGTCACTGCTTGTGCTCAGTCTTGCCCAACCAACGCCATCGTCTTTGGAGACATGCTGGATCCAAAAAGCCAGATCTCTCAGATCCTGACGCGGGAGCAGGGAGAGCGTGCTTTCCACGTGCTGGAAGAGTTGAACACTCAGCCAAACGTGACCTACTTAACTAAAATCAGAAACGCTTAATTTAATACAAAACGATATATGCAGCACGTATCTCCAATAAGAGAGCCCTTAGTAACTGGGGGTAAAACTTATGCAGACATCACGGAAGACGTATGTCGGCAGGTGGAAGCCAAGCCGAATATCCGTTGGATGATGGCCCTGGGGGTTTCTCTGGTTTTTCTAGCGATTTTCTTCTACTCCGTTTACCGCACGCTTTGGTTTGGTATTGGGGAGTGGGGTCTGAATAAAACCGTAGGTTGGGCATGGGATATCACCAACTTCGTTTGGTGGGTAGGTATTGGTCACGCCGGTACCCTTATCTCGGCCATCTTGCTCTTGTTCCGCCAGAAATGGAGAACTTCCATTAACCGCGCCGCAGAAGCAATGACTATTTTTGCGGTAATTTGTGCGGCCATGTTCCCGGTACTGCACATGGGCCGTCCATGGTTAGCCTATTGGGTATTGCCTTTACCCAACACGTTTGGATCCCTATGGGTGAACTTTAACTCCCCGCTTCTTTGGGACGTGTTCGCGATCAGTACTTATTTCTCTGTATCCTTAGTGTTCTGGTACATTGGTCTAATCCCTGACTTTGCTACCATCCGTGACAGAGCTACTGGTCCTATTGCCCGCAGAGCATATGCCATGTTAAGCTTTAACTGGACAGGTTCTGCCAAGCATTGGTCGCGTTATGAGACCGTTTCCTTGATCCTGGCTGGTTTAGCGACCCCACTGGTACTTTCGGTACACACCATTGTATCCATGGACTTTGCAACCTCTGTGATCCCGGGCTGGCACACCACCATCTTCCCTCCATACTTTGTGGCAGGTGCGATTTTCTCAGGCTTTGCCATGGTATTGACCTTGATGATCATTACCCGCAAGGTGTTCAAATTGGAAGATTACATCACGCTGGAGCACGTAGAGTCTATGAACAAGGTAATCACCTTGACAGGATCTATCGTGGGTGTGGCCTATATCACTGAGTTCTTTATTGCCTGGTACTCAGGGGTGGAATATGAGCAGTATGCCTTCATTAACCGGGCTACCGGTCCTTACTGGTGGGCTTATTGGTCTATGATGACGTGTAACGTAATTACGCCGCAGCTTTTCTGGTTCCGTTCTATCCGTAGAAGCCTTACCGCTACGTTCATCATCTCTATCTTCGTGAACATTGGTATGTGGTTTGAGCGCTTTGTAATCATTGTTACTTCCCTGCACCGTGACTTCCTGCCTTCCAGCTGGGTGATGTTCTCTCCAACTTCTATTGACATTGGGATTTATGTAGGAACCATGGGCTTATTTTTCACCTTGTTCCTTTTGTTCGCCAAATTCTTCCCGGTAGTGAACATGGCAGAAGTAAAAGCTATTTTGAAATCGTCTTCTGGGGTAAGCCATACCCACAATCCAGACGCCTCTATGCATGGCACAGCACCTAACAACTCTCACAAACATGACTAGTAAGAAATATATACTCGGTGTATTTGACGACGAGGATGTGCTGCTGAACGCCATTGAAAAGACTCGCGCGGCAGGCACAAAAATCTACGATGTATTTTCCCCATACCCAATCCACGGGATTGATGATGTATTAGGAATTCAGCGTTCCCGGTTGCCTATCGTGGCCTTTTTCTGTGGTATTTGCGGAACCTCATTTGCGCTTTGGATGCAGATTTATATGCTAGGGTTTGACTGGCCAATGATTATTGGTGGAAAGCCTCATATTTCAATCCCTGCTTTCATCCCGGTTACTTTTGAGTTAACCGTACTGTTTGCCTCTTTTGGTATGGTGATCACCTTCTTTATCATCAGTGGCTTGCGCCCAACCATGAAGGTTCCCGTAATGGATGTTAGGTCAACGGATGATAAATACGTGATGGCCATCGAACTGAAAGAAGGAACAGACATCACCAAATTAAATGATCTTCTCCGTTCCAACGGGGCTATTGAAGTTAACGAGAAGGAGGTAGTTAAATAATGAACAGTTTATTTAGAACAGGCGCAAAAGCCTCCCTGATCCTTTTTTCTTCCGCGCTTTTGGCATCATGTGGAAGCAATGACCAGGATCCTGGTACTGAATATGCCCCGGATATGTACCACCCGGTATCGTATGAACCACTAAAGCAGTTGGAGGGCAATAAGAATGCCATCAACCCTGGTGGAATGAACATGAGGGTTCCAGCAGCCAACACCATTGCCAGAGGAAAACTTGGGTTCTATAACCATATTTCAAAAGACAGTGCAGAAACTGCCGGTGTGGAATTGAAAAACCCAGTGGCTAGAACTACCAAGAACCTGGAAGAGGGTAAAGTCCTTTATCTTCGTTTCTGTTCCCCATGCCATGGTGAAACAGGTCAGGGTGATGGGTTGGTTGGAGCTAAATTCAAGGGCGTTCCTAATTATACCCAAGGGCGTTACGCTACTTTACCAATTGGGCATATTTACCATGTGATTGTAAACGGTCGTGGCCGCATGATGCCACATGGTACGCAGGTTAACCCGCAAGAACGCTGGAAGATTGCCATGTATGTGCAGCAGCTACAAAAAGGGCTAACGGATACGGAGGCAGGTGACACACAAGATACCGCCTCACAAACGAAAGACGCTCCAGCGGGCGCAAGCACTGACCAGAATACAAACCCAGTAACAGGTACTACTACTGATCCTACCAAGGACACGCGTAACTAACCTTTAAAGGTAAATTTTAAATGATAACGGAAGAAAGACTTAGTATCTCTAAAAGAACCACCAACAGGTTCTTCTTCATGATCGCCTTAGGGCTGATACTGTTAGTTCTCGGTGTCATCATCGCGGCTAACTTTAGTGGAGGCGGACATGGTGAAGGACACGGGGGAGAAGCTACCCATCATGCAGCGGGTTGGGGCCAACGGTTAATGGCTAACCTTTGGTTAAATAACGTGTACCTGACTGGGATTGCAGTAGTAGGTATTCTCTGGATTGCCATTCAATATGTAGCCTACGCCGGCTGGTCAGCTACTATCAAGCGTATTCCAGAGGCCATGGGTAGTTACCTCCTTGTAGGCGGTATTATCATGGTATTGCTGTTTGTGTTACCCATTATTTTCACAGGTCACAATACGCTGTTCCACTGGACAGATCATTCCTTAACTGAAGTAGGAAATCCTAATTATGACCCGATTATTGCTGGGAAATCAGGATACCTTAACGTTACCTTCTATGTTATTAGAATGGTGGCCTATTTCACTCTTTGGTTCCTGTTTTTCAAATGGTTGAGAAGAGAGTCTTTGGCTGAAGATTTAAACGGTGGCCTGACCCATTACAATAAAAGTATCCGGTTGAGCGCCGCTTTCCTGGTAATTTTTGGGGTTACTTCCTCTATGTCAGCCTGGGATTGGGTTCTCTCTATTGACCCACACTGGTTCAGTACTATGTTTGGTTGGTATGTATTTGCCAGCTGGTGGGTATCTGGATTAGCGGCAGTTACATTGACCATTATCTTCCTGAAACAAGCAGGATATTTGCCAATGGTGACGGCGAATCACTTACATGACCTTGGTAAATTCATCTTTGGTTTCAGTATCTTCTGGACCTATATCTGGTTCTCTCAGTTCATGCTGTATTGGTATGCCAACCTTCCTGAAGAAGTTCTTTATTTCCAGGAGCGTATGGGAGCCTACAACAACCACTATACCTGGATTCTATTCTTTAACCTTTTGATAAACTTTGCCTTCCCGTTCCTTGTTTTGATGACAAGAGATGCCAAGCGCCAGATGATCATGTTAAAGATTGTATGTATCGCTATCCTGATTGGTCACTGGTTTGATTTCTACCTTATGATTATGCCAGGTACCATGCGCGGAGAAAGTGGCTTTGGACTGATTGAAATTGGTGCCGCACTTACTTTCTTGGGAATCTTCCTTTTGAGATTCACTAAAGAATTGAGTAAAGCGCCTTTGGTTCCATTGAACCACCCATTCCTGGGCGAGAGTGTTCACCATCACGTATAAGACTATAATTTAAAGATTCGGATAATGATTACGATTGCAGTAGCACTATCAATCATCCTTTTACTGGTCATCCTGTACCTTCTTTTCAAAATCCAGGTGCTGGCTTCTATTTTCAAAGGAAGCTATCGCCAGGATATAGGAAAAAGCAACAAGGTGAATGCCGCCTTATTAATGGGTTTCTTCTTGGTAATGGGAGGGCTGTTTTTATGGTCTTTCATGGATTCATGGGATGACATGATCCTTCCAGTGGCCTCAGAACATGGTATTGACATTGACAGCATGTTCTGGTTAACAATGGCTGTGATTGGATTTGTATTTGTTTTGACGCATATTCTTTTGTTCGTGTACTCTTACCGGTACCAACACAAAGAAGGCAAAAGGGCATATTACTATCCACACAATAACAAAGTAGAGATTATCTGGACCGTGATTCCTGCGGTGGTAATGGCTCTTCTTGTTTTCTCTGGATGGAAAACCTGGGCAAAGATTACCAGCCCAGCCCCAGAGAGTGCGGTTGTTGTGGAAATCATGGGTAAGCAGTTTAACTGGTTGGTACGCTACCCAGGGGCTGACAATAAGTTAGGTATGGTAAAGCATACGCTTATTGATGCCACCAACGAATTTGGACTTGATTTGACAGATAAAAATGCTCAAGATGACTTCCCGGCTGAACCTAGTGCATTTCACGTACCAAAAGGACAGCCAGTGCTATTGAAAATCAGAGCAAGAGATGTTATTCATAGTGTATTCCTTCCTCACTTTAGAGTGAAGATGGATGCGGTGCCAGGTATGCCAACCTCCTTCTGGTTCATTCCTACCAAGTCTACATCAGAAATGCAGACTGAGACAGGCAACCCTAATTTCAATTATGAATTAGCCTGTACAGAGGTGTGTGGAAGAGGCCACTTTGCCATGAAGATGACCCTTATTGTAGATGAGCCAGAGGAATACCAAAAATGGGTAGCTACGCAGCAAGCAAAAACCTTTGCCAAGCAATTACAAGGATCTGCCACTGACAGCACTGCTGTAGCGCTTACTTCTTCAGATGCCGCAGGTGCTTCCACCAGCACTGCCCCAAAACAATAATTATAAATTATTAACAGTTTTGTATGTCTAGTACGGATATTTCATTACATAAAGATGTGCATGTAGAGCACGATGATCATCATGACGACCATCATGATCAGAGTTTCCTTGAGAAGTACATCTTCAGCCAGGACCATAAGGTAATTGCCAAGCAGTTCTTGTTTGCGGGTATTTTCTGGGCCATCATTGGTGGTACATTTTCCAGCCTTTTCCGGTTGCAGTTAGGTTTCCCTGACGCTACCTTCACTTTCCTGGAGCCTTTATTAGGGAAATGGGTAGAGGGTGGTAAACTTAACCCAGAGTTCTATCTGGCTTTGGTAACCATGCACGGAACCATCATGGTGTTCTTTGTATTGACGGCAGGCTTAAGTGGTACCTTTAGTAACTTCTTGATTCCATTGCAGATTGGAGCCCGTGATATGGCTTCAGGGTTCATGAACATGCTTTCTTTCTGGTTCTTCTTCATTGCCAGTGTGATCATGTTCTATTCCATTTTCCTGGAGACCGGTCCTGCCGGTGGCGGTTGGACGGTATATCCGCCCCTTAGTGCCTTGCCTCAGGCTATTTCTGGTTCTGGTGCTGGTATGACTATGTGGTTGGTGAGTATGGCATTGTTTATCATTTCCCAGTTATTGGGTGGTGTAAACTATATTACTACTGTTATCAACCTCCGTACCAGAGGCCTTTCCATGGCTAAATTGCCATTAACCATCTGGGCTTTCTTCCTGACTGCTGTTTTAGGTTTATTGGCTTTCCCGGTTCTTTTTTCAGCCGCGTTGCTTCTGATATTTGACCGTAGCTTTGGTACCAGCTTCTTCCTTTCTGATATCTATGTAGCAGGGGAGGCCCTGTCACATACAGGTGGTAGCCCGGTTCTGTTCCAGCACTTGTTCTGGTTCTTGGGTCACCCAGAGGTTTACATCGTAATCTTGCCAACCTTTGGTATTGTATCTGAGATCATTGCTACCAACGCCCGTAAACCTATCTTCGGTTACCGTGCCATGATTGGTTCTATGTTGGGTATCGCTACGTTATCCTTCGTGGTATGGGCCCACCACATGTTCGTGTCAGGTATGAACCCATTCCTAGGGTCCGTTTTCATGTTCCTGACGTTGATCATTGCGGTACCATCTGCGGTGAAGGTATTCAACTGGTTGGCTACATTATGGAGAGGTAACATTAACTTCACGCCGGCCATGTTGTTCTCAGTGGCCTTTGTGTCCTTGTTTATTTCAGGAGGGGTTACAGGTATTATCTTAGGTAACTCTGCCCTAGACATTCAATTACACGATACGTATTTCGTAGTTGCTCACTTTCACTTAGTAATGGGATCTGCGGCCTTCTTTGGAATGTTTGCCGGTGTTTACCACTGGTTCCCTAAGATGTTCGGTCGTATGATGGATGAGAAATTAGGTTATCTCCATTTCTGGATCACCTTTGCAGGGGTATACCTGATCTTCATGCCTATGCACTACATTGGTATTGCCGGCTTCCCAAGAAGATACTACACCTGGACAGGATTTGACACTTTCAGTACTTTCATGAACATGAACACGTTCATTACGGTTGCTGCCATTATTTCTTTTGCCGCCCAGATCTTCTTCTTGTTTAACTTCTTCTATAGCATTTTCAAAGGAAGAAGAGCTACTGAGAACCCTTGGAAATCTAACACCCTGGAATGGACTACTCCGGTGAATCCAGGACACGGTAACTGGCCTGGCCCACTTCCTGTAGTGTACAGATGGCCTTATGACTATAGCAAACCTGGGGCTCCTGAAGACTTTATTCCTCAGAACGTTCCTTTCTCCCAGACGCAGTCTTCAAACCTGCCGCACGAGAGAGATTTTGAATAAAGCATGGATAATAAATCTTTTAGTAGTAAAAGGTTTAGAAGGATTGGAGTAGTTACCATTGCTTCTGTTTATTTTTTAATCTTAGTAGGGGGGATCGTCCGGAGTACGGGGTCAGGAATGGGTTGTCCAGACTGGCCAAAGTGCTTCGGGTCGTGGGTCCCCCCCACTAGTTTAAGCCAGTTACCTCCAGATTACCTGGAAGTGTACAAGGAGAAACGGATTCAGAAAAATGAACGGATGGGGCAACTGCTCCACAATTTAGGTTTTGAGAAGGCCGCGACAGATATTTTTGCCCATCCCTCTCAATACATTGAGACTGAATTCAATGTTACTAAGACCTGGATTGAATATGTGAACAGGTTGGTAGGGGTATTGATTGGCTTTTTTATTTTCCTGACAGTCCTTTACGCAGTCCCTTTCTTCAAGTCTGACCCTAAAGTTTTTTGGGGGGCTTTGTTATCCCTTATCCTGGTAGCATTTCAGGGTTGGTTAGGATCACTTGTTGTATCCACGAACCTTTTACCAGAAATGGTAACTCTGCACATGGCACTAGCCTTGGTTTTACTGGCCTTGTTGATCTACATCGTGGAACGGGTCCAAAGGGAAAAACTATGGACTAATGTCACTTCGCCTTCTGGCAAAGTGAAAGGCGTAATTATTACCGTCCTGGTTCTTACTTTTCTGCAAGTAATCTTAGGAACCCAGGTGAGAGAAGAGATTGATTTAATTTCTTTCAACCTCCACAATCAGGATAGGGCCACTTGGGTAGACCAGTTGGGCACCTCTTTTTATGTGCACAGGTCGGCCTCTATTTTGGTGGTATTATTGAATGTTTGGCTCTATAGTTTGATAAAGAAAACGCGTAATCAGCGGTTGCTTTTTATCACCAAAGCAGTGATAGGGGTTATTCTAATAGAAGTTTTATTAGGTGTTATCCTTTCTTATTTGGCTCTACCGGCGTTTGCACAGCCTTTACATTTAGTGTTCGGTACAATTTTGTTCGGATTACAGTTCTGGTTGTTGATCTCTTATTATTACACTTATAAACCTTACCAACCATCACCCGAATTGGTGGCATAATCACGTTTATGTACGTACAAGACGTAACATCCAGTGCCCAGACATCATCGGCTATGACCAAAGTAACCCCGTATTTTCAGCTTCTTAAGTTTCGGCTTTCTCTAACGGTGGCTTTCTCCAGTGCAATTGGTTTTTTGTTAGGTAGACCAGATGCCAATTGGATCAGTACAGGTTTGGTGATGCTTGGTGGTTTGCTGGTAACAGGTTCTGCCAATATTATCAACCAGGTGCTGGAAAAGGACTTGGATAAGTTAATGAAGAGAACGGCCAAGCGGCCTCTTCCTGCCCAAACCATCACCGTTAGGAATGCGATCATTTACTGTGTTCTTTTAGGGATTGCCGGCCTGACACTTTTCGGGTTATACTTTAACTGGCTTGCGTCGGCTTTGTCTTTCCTGGGTTTACTGCTGTATGGTTTCTTCTATACTCCTTTAAAGCGCATTTCACCTATCTGTGTGTTTGTAGGAGCTATCCCTGGGGCCTTACCTCCCATGATTGGATGGGTAGCGGGGACAGGTTACATTGGAGTAGAAGCCTGGATTTTGTTTGGAATTCAATTTATCTGGCAATTCCCTCACTTTTGGGCTATTGCCTGGGTGTTAGATGATGATTACAAAAAGGCTGGCTTCAAAATGCTGCCAATGGCAGGAGGGAAGAACCTGAAGACTGCCATTCAAATCATGATCTACACGTTGTTGCTTATTCCTTTGGGTTTGCTACCCCTGCAGTTTGGGATGGCTGGTAAGACATCGGCTTTTATTGCCGTGGTTTGTGGAGTGCTTTTCTTAATGCAAACCTTCTACCTGATGCATACCTGTTCTAAGCGGGCGGCTATGAACATTATGTTTGGGTCTTTTCTGTACCTGCCCATTGTTCAGATTGCCTTTGTGGTGGACAAATTATAATTGTTTCATATGCATACTATACAAATGACTAGTGATACAGAACTACAACCTGCGCAACGCCGGGTTAACCCGCTGAAGTTTATTCTTTGGCTTTTGATTGTGAGCATTGTCATGATGTTTGCAGCCTTTACCAGTGCCTACATTGTGCGCCGGGAAGAAGGGAACTGGCTGGAATTTGACTTGCCTAACATCCTGCTCTTCAATACAGTCATTATTATTTTGAGCAGTGTGTTCATGCAATGGGCCCTTGTCTCGGCCCGTAGGGATAACGTGAAGACCATTAGATTGGCCTTGGTTTTGACCATTGCGGCTGGAACAACGTTTTTGGTTGGCCAATGGATAGGCTGGGGGGAATTAGTCGCCAATAAGGTATTCTTTGGAGGAAGCACGGCCAACCCTTCTGGTTCATTTCTGTATGTATTAACGGGAGTGCACGCATTTCACTTAATCACAGGCTTAGTTTTTCTAATAATTGTAGTAATTTCGGCGCTTAAGTATAAGGTGCATTCCAGAAATCTTACCCGTATTGAACTGTGCACTATGTACTGGCACTTCCTGGGCGCTTTATGGATTTACCTGTACATTTTCTTAGTCTTGAACCATTAATAATTCTGTAACACATATGTCGCAAACAACAACCTTTGAGCAGCCAAACACCGGTACCTGGGATGGCGGGAATGAGCCGTTTAAGGCAAGTTATGGCAAACTGATGATGTGGTTTTTCCTTCTGTCAGATGCTTTTACTTTTGGCGCTTTCTTAACTACCTATGGATTAGCCCGTCACAGGCACCAAGCCTATGAAGGGGCGCATGAAGCGTTCACCTTTTCTACCGCATGGTGGCCAATTCCTGATAAGGTATTCAATGCTTTTCCGTTCTTCCATGGCATGGATTGGCCTCTGGCTTTTGTGGCCTTAATGACCATGATTTTGATCCTTTCTTCTGTAACTATGGTGTTAGCCGTAGAAGCAGGACACAGAATGGATAAAAATGATGTGCAGAAATGGTTGTTGTGGACTATCCTTTTCGGGTCTATGTTCCTGGGTTGCCAGGCATGGGAATGGAGCCACTTTATTGCTGGCACAGAAGAGGGTATGAAACTGGCAGACGGAATTGTGGTCCATGGCGCAAACCTGGTGGTGAACCAGTACGGCCCGCCCTTGTTTGCAGACTTATTCTTCTTTATCACAGGTTTTCACGGTACCCACGTATTTAGTGGCGTTATCCTGTTGATCATGATCTTCATCAATACCGTAAACGGCGTGTACCAAAGAAGAGGGCACTATGAAATGGTGGAGAAAGTAGGTCTTTACTGGCACTTTGTAGACTTGGTTTGGGTATTCGTATTTACCTTTTTCTACCTGGTGTAATTGTTTGACTTGTTAAAAACTGTATAGATATGGCATCACATTCAAATCATACTGACAACTTGGGCCACGCCGGTGAAATCCCTCAGGCTCAGACCAAGGCAATCTGGAAGGTCTTTTTCATCCTTTGTGCGCTTACGGCCGTTGAATTCGCCTTTGCGTTCATGATGGACCCAGGTACCTTGCGGAACGCAATATTTATTACCCTTACCCTTTTCAAGGCTTTCTACATAGTAGGTGAATTCATGCACTTGAAGCACGAAGTAAAAGGCCTGATCTGGGCTGTGTTGGTCCCTACTGCTTTATTGGTTTGGTTACTTGTAGCACTTTTAGTAGAAGGTACTTTTTACGGAGAATCTGTCTTCAATTACTTCAAGTAAATGAGCCCAAAGAAAACGCTGGTACTGGGTACCCTTTTGTTAGTACCCGTACTGGCGTTTTTATTTTTGAAGGTGTTTGGGGTGAATAGGTTTTCGCTCCCAACCTATTTTCCGGTGTCATCAGACAGTACCTTGGTTGAAGGTAAGTGGCAATATGACACCCTTTACCGGCAGGTTCCGGACTTCCAGCTTGTTTCCCAGACAGGCTCTTCCTTTTCCCAGAAACAAGTACTGGGAAAAGTCTATGTAGCTCAATTCTTCTCCACCGCTTGCCAGGTTGACTGCAAACAAGTAAGCACGCAGTTGGCCCGGGTGCAAGATGCCTTCCGGCTTCAGCCAGACGTTAACATCCTTTCCTTTTCGGTAGCCCCGGCGCAAGACAGTTTGCTTGCGCTGCAACAATACGCGCAAAGTTTTAGGGCCAGGCCCAAAACCTGGGTTTTCCTGACCGGAACCGGGCAAGAAATAAAAAAACTGGCTCAGCAAGGATTTATAGATCCGGCCATTGGCGCTGATTCCTCCTTAGCGCATCTGCAGAAGAGCCTCTTTCTGGTGGACCGGCAACGGCACATCCGGGGTATCTATGATGGAACAGACGCCGGAGAAGTTGACCGGCTCATCACTGAATTAAACGTGCTTCTTTCTGAAGACCAGCTTACCAATAAAAAAAGAAATGAAAAGTAACCCTTCAGATAGCCGCTACCTGATATTGATCGCTATTCTTTCAATTGTAGTGCCGGTAGTGGTGTCTTTTCTGATTTTTATGCCGCAAACCGGGAAATTAGGGGACCTGGATGTTTCCTTCCTGCCTAAACTGCATGCGGTCCTCAATTCTTTAACCGCTCTTTCCCTTATCATTGGGTATTACCAGATCAAACGCCAGAACCGGAGGTACCATCGTTTTGCCATGGTTACGGCCTTTGTGCTTTCTTCCTTCTTTCTAATTTCTTATGTAACGTATCATTACCAGGCGGCCCCTACCTCTTTTGGAGGAGAAGGAACTATCAAGATGATCTACTACTTTGTGTTGATCACGCATATCGTTCTGGCTGCGGTTATCGTTCCATTAGTATTATTGTCTGTGTATTTTGCGGTTTCTGAACAGTATGTGCGGCATAAGCGGATTTCAAGATGGACTTTTCCGCTTTGGTTGTATGTGGCCATTACCGGCGTACTGGTGTACGTGTTGATTTCGCCTTACTACAGTTAAAACTTTACGTGAGGGCTAGTATTCTTCCAAATGATAAAAGCAGTTGAGATGAAAAGAAAAGTAGTGTTTTGGATAGGGGCTTTATTACTGGTAGTGGGATTAACGTTTCAGGCAGCCCCCAGCCAGGCGCAATGCGCCATGTGCACCGCCTCTGTGGAATCCTCCAATAATGAGTCTGGAGACAGCATTGCCAATGGGCTGAATAAAGGAATTCTATATTTAATGGCGATCCCTTACGTGATTGCCGGCTGTGTGGGCTTTTTCTGGTATAAGTACAGTAAGAAGAAATAATGGGGGCCTGGAGCCATCTCAAAGCCGGCCTAGGTCTTAAATGCCCCAGATGCCACCAGGGCAAGATGTTCAGCCATGGCGCGCTTCACCTAATGAAGTTTGACCAAATGCCGGAGAAGTGTCCGGTATGTGGGTTCCGGTATGAGGTTGAGCTGGGCTTTTACTGGGGTGCCATGTATATGAGTTATGGCCTATCTGTCCTGATTGTCTTTCTGGTAGGCGTTTCTTTGTATTTTCTGGCCGCTGACCCACCCACCTGGGTGTACCTTACCGTGGTCGCGACCCTCATTATAGGGTTAACCCCCGTTCTTTTCCGCTATGGGCGGGTGATGATGCTTTATTTTTTCGGGAGTGTTTCCTTTGACCCATCTTATATTTCCCAAAACGGTACGCCTTCTACTAAGTAAGTCTTCTGTTTTCTCCCTAAGGCATTCTTCTTTGAATAGTGAATTTCTGTTTTAAGCCCGTTTTTCAAAAAAACAGGCCCAAAACACCAGGGCAATAGGTGTATTTCTATTTTTTCAAGTGATGTACGGGGTTTTTGCCCGTATTATGGCTAAGTTCAGGAAAAAAGCAGCATTGAAGCCCCACCGGTACACTCTTCCCCTTATTTTTCTTTTGCTGGCCCTTATACTAGGGGCGGGAGCGGCTTTTTTGCAGGTCAGTATACAGCGTGAATTGTTGGAGGCTCCTCAGAAAAGAATGAGCCAGGAAGTGACGGGCAAGCTGCAGACTAAAATTCAACAAGCTCTCCAGGAAATACGCGAAGTTGAAGCGCACTTGCCCCCAGATTCCGGGTTTTTTACTCAAGTACTGCCCCATACCCAGGTTCCTCTTTTCATATACCGCCACAACAACTTAATCTTCTGGTCAGACAATACCACCCGGCTTGACATTGCGCCTCGGTTCCTTCGGCCGGGCCTGCAGATTGTAGAGCACAGGTTTGGACGTTTTTTGGTGGTTAAAAGCCAGCCTTCGCTGGAGTACACCCTGTTGGCCATTATAGCCCTGGAGACCCGGTATGACATTAGCAATGCGTACTTAAGAAGCGGCCTCAACCCAGATATCTTTGAAGACCATTCCGGTTCCATCCAGTTGGAAAAGGGCAGAGGGGCCATTCCTATCCTGGATGCCCAGGGCCATTACCTATTTTCATTGCGCGTACAAGACCCCAGCCAGTGGCTGCACGCCGGCAAGGTGACCTTTGCGCTGTATGTGTTGGCGTTGGCGGCCTGGGTTCTTTTCCTGGTTTCTACTTACCAAAAACTTCGGGCCCGGGAACAGAAGTTAGCGGCCATGTGGGTGATGTTGCTTGGCCTGCTGCTGGCCCGTCTGGTGATGCTTTGGTTCCAGTTCCCGGAGAATGTGCAGGAATTGGAATTGTTCAGTCCTAGGGTATACGCCTCTGCCTGGTGGTCACCCTCCTTGGGAGATTTGCTTCTGAACGAGATTTGCCTGTTGGCTATGGCCGGTATTGTCTACCGTACCGCCAAGCCTTTGCGTTTTGAGCACGTTTTTCTGAAAACACCCCGAAACCAGCTATGGAGTAGCCTGTTGATTGGAGCCGTCATTACCTTGCTGGTCATCAGTTGGTATGAGATGTACCGCAATTTGATCTTAAACAGCCAACCGGTTCTGGATATTACCCAGAATATTCAGATTGGCCCCCAGAAGGTTCTCTTGTTCCTCATCATGGTACTGCATTCCCTGGGGATCAGTTGGCTGCTCCTGCTTTTACTGTCTTGGTTGCCGTTCACCTTTAACCGGGAAGCCCCGTTTGCCTATGCCCTCCTGACGGTTTTGGTGCTGGCTATTAACTGGAGCTTCTGGCGTGATGCCCCCAGCGGGAACTGGGCTATTCTTTTCTCTAGCGCGGTATTGGTAGGTTGGGAGCAACTGCACCGTAGTTTGCGCCGAAGGGCCGGACTCTATACCAGCATCTTCCTGTTGAATCTTGTCAGCGCCGGCTTGGGGGCCTCTGCGTTCTATGACCTGTATGCCGTGCAGCTGCGCACCGACAAGCAGCGCATGGCCAGCGAATTGCTCAAAGACCATGATGACCTCACGGAATATCTGTTAGCCCAAGCGGCTGAGGCCATTGCGGGAGACCCCATGTTGCAAAACGTGCTAAGTGCCCCCTGGGTGAATCGGAGCATTGTGGAGCAAAAGATAAAACGGTACCATTTACGCAACCTGACTGAGAACTATGCCGTGACTGTGCGCTTATTTGACGTAGATGGAACGGCCCTAAACCAGATTGATAGCCTTTCCAATTTACTGCACTACGCCCAAACCCTGGCACCCCGGGCCCGCAATACCCACCAGAAAGGCCAGTTACTGATCAATTCAGATACAGACCCTGGCAGGTTTCTGTACTTACAGGAAATTCAGGTTCCTTTAAATGAGTGGCAATGGGTAACGGTTGTACTGGAGTTAAGCCCTAAGATCACGGCACCTAACAGTGTGCTTCCAGAGCTTTTGGTAGAACGGAAAAGTTCACAACCCGCCACTATGCCGGCCACCAGCTATGCCTTATGGAAAGAAGGCCGGTGGTTGCGCTCTGAAGGATATTTTGAGTATAACCAGCGTTTTAAACCACTGCTGTTCAATGACCCGTTGCTGTATTCCCAGGGGCTGTCGGTGGGCGGTTACCACCATCTGGCGGCAAAGGCCACCAATGGAACGGTTTCTGTGGTCAGTACGCCAGACTATGGGTTCAGCTCGTGGCTTTCCAACTTCTCTTTCCTGTTTCTACTGCATACGTTCCTGCTCTTCTCCTTGCTGGCGCTGGTGGTATTGTCTAAAGGGCAGTTAGTGCAATCCATTACCTCTACCTTCGGGACCAAGATCCAGCTTTTCCTTAATCTGGGGGTACTGGTGCCGCTGGTATTGGTAAGCCTTACCATAGGCAGTCTGGTCACCAATTCTTACCGGCAAGATTTAATAAGAGGCTACACCGAGCAAGGTGATTTTGTAAGGCAGAGTATCCTTACCAGCAACTGGGGCGAATTCTTGTTTAAGGGCCGGGCAGACTCCCTTTCCCGGCGGGTGAACAGGCTGGCCCTGGTGGCCCAGGCCGAACTAAACATCTACAACGCCAACGGAGAATTGCGTATTTCGAGCCAGCCGGCCCTGTTTGAGGCAGGCGTATTGTCTGATCGGTTAAACCCCAAAGCGTTCAGTGAACTCAAGGAACAGGGTCTGAACCGCGTGCTGCTGGAAGAGAGGGCCGGCGCTTTGCCGTACAGCACCATTTATGTGCCCCTCCGGGAAAACCCCACCCGGGAACCGGAAGGTTACCTGGCCATTCCGTTTTTTGACTCAGAGAAAGACCTTAATGCCAAGCTCATCCAGTTAATCACGACCATCCTGAATATTTTCACAGTGCTGTTTGTGTTGTTTGTGCTCCTGAGTTACCTGGCTACCCGGGCCTTGACCGTGCCGTTGCAGTTACTCACCGAGCGCCTGAAACAGACCTCGCTCACCGGTAGCAATGAGCGGCTGGTGTATGAGTCACGTGATGAGATTGGTCTATTGGTGCATGAATACAACCAGATGCTGCAGAAACTGGAGGAAAGCAAGCAGGAACTGGCCCTGCGGGAAAAAGAGGCGGCCTGGAAGGAGATGGCCCGGCAAGTGGCCCATGAGATCAAGAACCCGCTCACGCCCATGAAGCTCTCTTTGCAGTACCTGCGCAAGGCCATGCAGGAAGGCCGTAGCAACCTGGAGGAACTGGTGGAAAAAATCTCTAACACCATGATCACCCAGATTGACGTGCTCAGTGACATTGCCACTTCGTTCTCCAACTTCACGGCCATGCCCGACCTGAAGCTGGAGACGCTGGATTTGAACAGCCTGGTACGCAAAGCCACCGATCTGCACCTCAATTCCCAGCAACATCAGGTGGAACTAGAGGTGCCCGCTACGCCAATATATGTGCGCGCCGATGAAAACCAACTGGTCCGGATCTTCAATAACCTGCTGTTGAATGCCTTGCAGGCGGTTCCCTCGGCGGTGACGCCCCGCATCAAGGTGAGATTGGCGTTGCAAAGCCCGCAGTGGGTGTTGGTGGAAGTACAGGACAATGGTACCGGTATTCCGGTAGAGGTGCAGCCTAAAATCTTTGTGCCTAATTTCAGTACCAAATACTCCGGGTCTGGTATTGGGCTGGCTGTGGTAAAGAAAGGGGTAGAGGCCATTGGCGGGTCTATCTGGTTTGAGACCGAGGAAAACGTGGGCACCACCTTCTTCCTTAAACTGCCGGTCATTCAACCATGAGAGGCTGGGGCGGCATCCTTTTATTGCTCGCCTTCATCCTAGGGGCAGGAGAGACGCAGGGGCAGGAACTATCTAACCGCAAATGCCGGTGGGTAAAAGTGCAGCCCTTGGCTTTCAAGTTAGACTCCCTTACGGTAGCTGAGAATACCATTGAAGTACTGGACAGCCGGCAATTACAGAGTTCTCTGCGGTTTTTCTATGACGCGGCCACCGGGCAATTCCAGTTCATCAACGTTCCCGTAAAACAGCCGGAGCCTGCTTTCCAACCGGATAGTATTTTCCAGGACAGCACCGGGGCGTTTCGGGGCCGTTTTCCGAAAAACGTGCCCAAAACAGATTCGGTGCTGGTGTGTTACCGGGTCTTGCCTCTGGCCCTTGGCACACCTGTCTTTAAGCGCGACATTCGTACCTGGGACTCTACTTCTTTTGAGCGGCAGTACGTGTTTGACCAATCCGCCCCGCGGGAAGAGATTTTCAAGACGCCCGGGCTGAACAAAACGGGTAGCATCTCGCGCGGCGTCTCGGTGGGGAATACCCAAAACGTGTTTGTGAACTCGGCGCTTAACCTGCAGTTGGAAGGCAAACTCACGGATGAGATCAACATCACGGCTTCCATCACAGACCAGAACATTCCTTTTCAGCCCGATGGCAATACCCAGCAACTGCAGGAATTTGACCGGGTCTTCATTACGTTGCAGCACCGACTCTGGACCTTGACCGGCGGAGACGTGGTCCTGAAAAACCGTCCGGCCTCTCATTTCCTTAAGTTCTACAAAAACGTGCAGGGCGGGGCCCTGGAAGTGAATAGGGGCAAACCCGGTTGGGAAAGTGCTACCTCCATGGCGGCTTCTGTGGCCAAAGGGAAATTTGCGTCTGAGAATATTACGCCCATTGAAAGCGTACAGGGCCCGTACCGCCTGCGCGGGCCTAACGGGGAGCGGTTCATCATTGTGCTGGCCAACTCTGAGCGCGTGTACCTGGACGGTAAATTGCTTACCCGCGGCTTTGACTTTGACTATGTCATTGACTACAACCAGGCCGAGATCACGTTCACGCCCAAATGGGTGATCACGCGCAACTCTCGCATAAAGGTAGATTTTGAGTACTCAGACCTCAATTATTCCCGTAGCGTGGTCCATGCCAGCCACTACCAGAAAATGGGCAAGCTTAATGTGTATGGCAATTTCTACCAGGAGGCAGACAACCCCAATAACCCGCTCACGCTTAATCTGGATATCACTGAGAAACGCCTGCTCTCGCAGATAGGGGACAGGCTGGACCAGGCCGTGGCGCCCAGCGGGGATTCGGTGCGGTTTGACCGGAACCAGGTACTGTACCTGAAAAAAGACACCGTAACCACCAGCGGCACTTATTCCATTTTCCACTATTCCACAGATTCCACCCGGGCCTACTACGCGGTCAGCTTTACGGAACTGCCCACCGGCGGAAATTACGTGCTGCAGAATACCACCGTGAACGGAAGGGTCTTTCTGTGGGTGGAGCCCGTGAACGGCGTGCCGCAGGGCCGCTATGAGCCGGTACGCATTCTGCCCACGCCCATCCAAAAGCAGATGATGACCTTGGGCGGAAGCTGGGGCCTGGATGAGAAAACCAATGTCTTCCTGGAGGTGGCCGGCTCCAAAAATGACCTGAACCGCTACTCAGCGCTAGATGCCGGTGATGACCTGGGGAAAGCCTTGCGGGTGGGCTACCAGATAAATGACCGCGACGTTAAATTTCTGGGAGCCTACAAACTGCGCAGTGCCCTGGCCTATGAATACACAGACCCCAACTTTGTGCCCATTGACCGCTACCGCGATGTAGAGTTTGACCGTGACTGGAGTAGTCCCACTAACACCACCCTGGCCCGGCAGCCCCGCGTGGAAGACCATATCTTTTCTTTTTCGGTGGGCGGGGTTAAAGACACGCACCGTTTTGTGAACTACCGCATCAACAAACGTTTTCGCTCCGGCGAGGTAGACGGAACCCAGCATGTACTGGAGTTGGCCCAAAAAGTGGTAGGTCTGGAGCTGCGTACCAACCTGTTTCTGCTCAACAATGATCAGCCCGAAAGTAAATCTGATTGGGTGCGCGGTGAAATAGGGGTTCGGTACCCCACGCGTTTTATCACGCCGGGCTACATGTACCGCTTTGACAAGAATAGGGTCACCTCTAAACTCAATGAAAGCCTGCTGGCCTCGGCTAATTATTTTGATGACCACCTCTTCTATGTGGAGAGCCGTGACACTGCCGCGTTCAAGTACCGAGCCGAGTACAGCCGCCGGGTAGATTACCGGCCCGAAAATGGGGAACTGGGAAACAAGCAGGTGGCCAACACCTTTAACGTTAGTACCAGCACCGTCATCAAAAAAAACCAGCAGATCACGGCATTGATCACCCTCCGCAAATTACAGGCCCGCGACAGTCTCTCTGAAACTACCGTACTCTCCAAAATTGACTGGACCGGAGATTTCCTGGACCGCCACCTGCGCTCAGAAATGTCATACGCCATTGGCACAGGCCGGGAACTGAAACGCCAATACCTGTTCGTGGAGACGGTGCCCGGGCAGGGAACCCACTTTTTTGAGGACCTGAACCGCGACGGGCGCCAGGACCTGAACGAATTTTTTGAGTCGCAACCCATAGACCCGCCCTACAGGCGAAATTACATCAGGTTATTTATACCCACGGATGAGTACGTGTTGGCCTACACCAACCAATTCACTTACCGCCTGAACAGCAGCCTTCCCCGCGATTGGCAAACCGCGGAGGCCTGGTGGAAACGCATTGCCTCTAAATTTTCGGCGCTCTCTTTTGTAACCGTAGACAAACGCATCACAGACCAGGACCTGCGCAGCCGTTTGAATCCCTTTAGCCTTAATTTTGAGGATAGCACCTTGCTGTCTCTGTCCAGGTCTTACCGCAACACGCTGTATTTTAATAGGAGTAACCCCAAATACGGCGTGGAATGGACGGTCCAGCAGGGCCTGCAGAAAGTGTTGCTTACCAACGGGACCGATGTGCGGAACAACGCCAGCCAGCAGGTGTTGGTACGGGTGAACCTCACCGATGTCTTCTCCAGCCGCTTGAACGTAACCCGCTCTAAACGCGAGAGTGCCTCCAATTACCTCAGTACTAAAAATTTCCTGCTCAGAAGCTGGGAAGCCGCTCCTGAGCTTTCATACCAACCCAACTCCACCATCCGGTTTACCGGAACCTACCAATGGATGCACAAGGCCAATGAGCTGGGTGACCGGGAAAAAGCGCGCTTCCATGAGCTGGGCACCGAAACCCGGGTAAGCCAAGTAGGCAAACGCACCGTGACTGGTCAGCTTAAATTTATCAAGATAGACTATACCGGGTTAGACTCCTCGCCGGTAGCGTTTGAGATGCTCAACGGCTTCAGGCCCGGCAACAACCTCACCTGGAACCTGGCCCTGCAACAAAAACTCAGCAGCGGCCTCAACATCACCCTGGACTATGACGGCCGCAAACCCCAAGGCATCCGCACCATCCACACCGGCCGCATGCAGGTATCGGTGCTTTTTTAATGAGTGAATGAGTGATTGAATGATTGAGTGAATAAAAAATGAAAGGGAACAATGGTTTCCGTTTTAGGCCTGTTTTCGTGAAAACAGCTCTAAAACGGAAATCAATCACTCAACCATTCATTTTCATTCTCTCAATCACTCATTCACCCAATCACTCATTAAGTAGTCGTGTAGTGGCGTTTGAGCCAGGCGCTGATGCCGGTGAGACCCGGGAAAAGGACGCGTTCAGTGATATTGGCCTGGTCAAGTTTATCCCTTATTTCCCATTTCAGTTTGGAGGGGATAATGAGCCGGTAGAAATAGTCTGGGTGGTCAGAGAGCCAATCAAAGAGGGTAGAGTCTGGGGTAGACATCATAGAGAACAGGGCGTACTGGTGCACAATGCGTTCATCCAGCGAGGGTGGCTCCAGAAACATAACGAAGGGCTTTTCCTGAAACTCACAAAGGCTGCGTAAACTGGCGGCGACAGGGTCCAGCACTTCGGCGGTGAATACGTTAGACCCTTCCTCCCTTAGGGCATTTTGTAATTTTTGGGGCAGATAGTCCGTGGACTTGACATAGTTCACGCACCAGATTACCCCTTCCTGGTGAAAGTTGTTGAGGTCGGCGGTGGCGAAATGCAGGGCCACGTAGGGAGAGTAGGTCCAGTCCAGGAGGCGGGTGGGCAAGCCATGGTGTTGGGCCAGGGCCAACCAGTTCCAGAGAGACTCGCCGGCGGTGTTGGTCATGCCTCGGGAGTATTTCCTGAAATTGCGCAGCAGGTGCTGTTCCAGTTTGCCATAATCACCGCCAATGCGCATGAGGCTGGTCTTCAGGTCATAGTCTTTGTTCCAGAGCCCTCTGAACACATAGGGAGACCGATAGCGGTTGAGGGTATCATCCCAGGAGTCCCGGAATAATTCCCGCTGAAGTTGTTCCCAGCTTTCTACGCGTAAATCATTGGGCGTGGAAAGCGGTTCAGATGGAATGGGTTCTTCTGCACTCATAGCGTCATCTACGAGGGAGTAGGGCATAGGAGTTAGGGCGTTTTAGGGTGATTACGCGTTAATTCTTCAGTTTGAGTATTAGTACGGAATAGGCTTTATTAAAGTCTAGGTTAGTTAAATGAAGTAAGAAGGTGGGCTGTTTTGGGCCTGTTTTCGTAAAAACGCCCTCAAAACAGAAACGCCAGCTTAGATAAGCTGGCGTTTCTGTTTTGAGGTATTCGGTGGCTGCCTAATAATAGCTTTTGGTCATGAGGTAATTCTGGACGTAATCCTGAATGCCTTCTTCCAGGGTATGGAAGGGCCGGTCATAGCCAATGGCCTGCAGCTTGGCCATGTTGGCCTGGGTGAAGTACTGGTATTTATCCCTGATGTCTTCGGGGGTATCTTTAAAATCAATGTTGATTTCTTTGCCCATGGCCGTAAAGGTGTTAAAGGCCAGATCCAGGAAGGTGCGGGCCTGGCCGCTGCCCAGGTTATAGATGCCTGAGTCTTTGCGATGGTGCATGAGCCAGTACAATACCTCTACCACGTCTTTCACATACACAAAATCGCGCATTTGCTTGCCGTCTTCATAGTCTGGGTTATGGGACCGGAACAAGGTGAGCCGCCCGGTGTCTTGAATGGAATTGAAGGCGTGCATTACCACCGAGGCCATTCTGCCTTTGTGGTATTCATTGGGGCCATACACGTTGAAGAATTTCAGGCCCACCCAGAAGAAAGGTTTGGCGGTCTGTTCCAGGGCCCATTGGTCAAATTCGTTTTTAGAATCGCCGTAGGCATTGAGTGGGCGCAACAAGGGAATCAGGGCCTCATCATCGTCATAGCCTAGGGTGCCGGAGCCATAGGTAGCCGCCGAGGAGGCATACACCAGCGGAATCTGGTATTCGCAGCAGGCATTCCACACTTTTTTGGAGTAGTCCAGATTGAGCAGGTCCAGTACCTCGCGGTTGGTTTCAGTGGTATCGGTGCGGGCGCCTAAATGAAAAATAAATTCTACTTCTTCATAATTAGCGTCCAGCCATTCAAAGAAGGTGTTACGGTCTACATATTCACTGATCTTTTTCCCTTCCAGGTTAGCCAGTTTCTTGGTGACAGAAAAATTATCCACTACCACCACCTCATTGAAGTTGGCGGCGTTAAGGCGGGTAACTAGGCAACTGGCTATAAAGCCGGCGGCTCCGGTAACTACAATCATGTACTTGGTGGGTTAAGTGAGGCACAAATCTAACCAAACGTACGGAAGATACCCATAGAAGGGTCTTCTGATCAGGGGTGACCACTAGGGACCAAACCTGTTTTAAGCCTGTTTTTGCCAAAACAGGCTTAAAACAGACTAGTAGGGTTTGCGGCTTTTTACCAGGAGATAAGAGACCGGGAATCAAGGAGACATCAGCTTAAGGCAAAACCTGTATCTTTGGCCCATCTTTTTATTAATACAGCTGCCGGTGTCAGGTTCAAGTGCGTTTTCCTGGTTCAAGAAACTTTTGCTTTGTCTGGTCTTGCTTTCTGGCCTGGCCTGCGACCGGCAAAAACCTCTTGCCCAAAATCCGGGGGCTAAACACACGGTAACGGATGATCTGGGCCGAAAAGTCACTTTGCCCGTCACGCCCCGCCGCATTCTGGCCCTGGCCCCGTCCATGACCGAGATGCTTTTTGCCGTAGCTGATACGGCTACCATCATTGCCCGGACCCAGAACTGTGATTACCCGGCCGCCGCGCATACCAAACCTGTGGTTATTAACTACCCCATGGATTATGAACGGCTGCTGGCCCTGAAACCTGAGGTAGTATTTGCCACCGAAGGCATTATTTCAATGGAAACCTCGGCCCAAATTGAAAAGCTGGGGATTCCGGTTTACTACCAGGCCTATGACAGCGTCTCAGATATTCTGCGCGGTATCCGGGATTTAGGCAAACTCCTGCAAAAAGAATCAAAGGCCGGCGCCTTGGCAGATTCCTTGCAGGAGCAGCTAAACCACTTGTCTAGCCAGGCCGCCGCCCTTACCTCTACCCCCAGCGTGTTGGCCATTACCTGGCGTGACCCCATTTATGTCTATGGCCGCAACACGTTGTTCACAGATAAACTGCGGTACGCAGGAGGGAAGAATGCCGTACAAGAGCTTTTCGCGCAGCCGTACCCAGCCCTTTCCCGGGAATATATTCTGCAGATTAACCCGCAAGTGGTATTAGGCGGGGAATTTGCCCAAATGGAGAAAACCTTCTTTTCCCTGTACCCAGAGCTGCGCCGGATAGCGGCTTACCGTCAGAAGCGCATATTCCCGGTTAATGATAACCTCATGTCCAGGCCCAGCCCCCGCGTGGTGGAGAGCATTCTGGAGTTAAAACGGGCATTGCAGTGAGAAAGACGGTTCTGGTGCTAGGCCTGTTGCTGTTTCTGCTGGCGGTAGGTTTCTTTCTGGGGTTGCGGGTGGGAAGTATTGATACTTCCTTCCAGACCATCGGTAACGCCTTTTTTAATTATAACTCCCAGGACGCGGCCCATTACAGCATTGTGCATCTGCGGTTGCCCCGTTTGCTGCTGGCCTTTTTGACCGGTGCCTCCCTAGCCTTCGCCGGCTACCTGATGCAAGCTCTAGTCAACAATGCCCTCGCCGACCCTTATCTGTTGGGCACCGCCTCAGGGGCATCCTTGGGCGCCTCGCTTAGTTTTTTCTTCCTCACGGACCTTACCTTGATGGGCTTTTACCTGCCACCGTTCTTTGCGCTGGCCGGGTCTTTTCTGGTTACGTTGGTGGTAGTGGTACTGGGTTCCAGAAGGGGGCAGCTTATTCCCAGCCAGATGTTGTTGGTGGGCATTGCGCTTAGTTCATTGCTTACGGCGCTCGTGAGCTTAATCATGTTTCTTTCAGAGTCAGATAGCCAATTAAAATCTGTGGTGTTCTGGAGCATGGGAGGCTTTGAGAAAGCAGATTGGTCTAATCTGGGGTACCCGGCCACGGCACTGGCCCTGTCTTTGGTTTTGTTTTTCTTTTTGCAGCGGCATCTGAACGTGCTGCTCCTGGGCGCTGACCGCGCCGAGACCCTGGGGTTGGATGTGCGGGGAATCAGGTGGGTGATGCTGGTAACGGTTTCTGTGGTGACGGGGTTTGCGGTGGCGTTCTCTGGGCCGGTGGGTTTTGTGGGGCTAATGGTGCCGCATATCACGCGAGCCCTGCTGGGGACCACCAACCGGTTTAACCTGCTGGCCTGTGCCCTGGCGGGTGGGGTTTTCCTGGTGGCCTGTGATTTAATTTCCCGGATTTTGTACCCTCCGGTGGGATTACCCGTTGGTATTATAACTTCATTCTTTGGTGTTCCTTTCTTCGTATATTTGTTGCGAAGAAAGAATTACCGATTCAGTTAATGGTATACGTAAGCAGATTAGAGCATTTTAATGCGGCGCATAAGCTGCATAACCCCAATTGGTCCCTGGCAAAGAACAAAGAAATCTTTGGGCCCTGCGCCAACACCAATTGGCACGGGCATAACTATGAACTGATAGTCACGGTAAAAGGCAAGCCAGACCCTGATACAGGATTTGTCATTGACCTGAAGAAACTAAGCACGCTCATTAGGGAACACATCATTAGCAAGGTAGACCATAAAAACCTGAACATGGATGTTTCGTTCATGGAAGGGAAACTGGCCAGCACTGAGAACCTGGTCATGGAGTTTTGGAACATTTTAAGTCCCTTGATCCCCCGTATATCTAGTGCGCAATTGCATAGCCTGAAACTGTATGAGACGCCCCGTAACTTTGTGGAGTACTTTGGAGAATAGCTTTTACCACAACTAACGCATAATCAAGGTTTTGCAGGGAAGATAATTCCTGGAATAATAAGCAGTTATAAACTTTCTAGACACTGAGGGTGTTTAGGGTGGGTAATTGGCTTTCTCCTTAGGCAGCCCTTGTTTCTTTTGACTCGCCTTTAATGAAATACTATATTATTGCCGGAGAGCGCTCCGGAGACCTGCATGCTTCCAACCTGATCAAACAGCTTCACCTGCAGGATCAGGAGGCGCACGTGCGCTGCTGGGGCGGTGACATGATGGAGGCCGCAGGGGCTGAATTGGTAAAGCACTACCAGGAGATGGCCTTTATGGGTTTTCTGGAGGCTGCCACCAATCTCTTCAAAATCAAGAAATTTCTGAAGGAGTGCCAGGAGGATATTCTGCGCTACCAACCTGACGTGGTTATTCTGGTGGACTACGCCGGTTTTAACATGCGCATAGCCAAGTTTGCCAAAGAGCATGGGCTTAAGGTCTTCTATTACATCTCGCCAAAGATCTGGGCCTGGAACCAGGGGCGGGTGCACAACATCAAGAAGCTGGTAGACAGAATGTTTGTCATCATGCCTTTTGAGAAAGACTTCTATCAAAAGTTTGACTATACCACAGACTACGTAGGTAACCCGGTCTCAGACGCTGTCTCGGCCCACCAGTTGAACCCCAACTTCCGGCAGGACAATGAACTGGATGACCGGCCTATCATTGCCGTATTGCCCGGTAGCCGCCAACAGGAGATTGAAAACATTCTCTACATTATGCTCAGCATTCTGCCCCCTTTCCAGGATTATCAGTTTGTGGTGGCAGCCGTGAGCAATTTCTCCCGGGAGTACTATGAACACTTCAACCGGAAGCCGTTCATCAAGATAGTCTATGACCAGACGTATGATATTCTGGCCAACGCCGAGGCGGCCCTGGTCACCTCCGGGACCGCTACCCTGGAAACCGCTATGTTCAGTGTGCCCCAGGTAGTATGTTATCGCACTAGCGCGGTGTCTTACTGGATTGGCCGGGCCGTGATCAAAGTGCCTTTTATCTCTCTGGTAAATTTGATTGCCGGCCGAAAGGTGGTGCCCGAACTGATCCAGGGGAACATGAACGCCCAGAACCTGGTAAAGGAACTGAAGAACATTCTGGAGAACCCGGCGGGGCGCGCGGCCCAGTTGGAAGGCTACAAGCACGTGCAGGACCTCATCGGAAATTTCAATACCTCTGAGACTGCCGCCAAACTGATGGTGCAGTACTTGCGCGAGGATAAAACTTCTACCGCCACTTCTAAATCTTTGGAAGGAGCGTTTTAAGCCTGTTTTTCAAAAAACGCCTTTAAAACAGAAATATAAAGCAGAAGGCCTCCCTTACTTGATGTAGGGGAGGCCTTCTGCTTTATGGCTTTAAAAATAAAGGTAGTTAGGCCACCTTTAATTGCTTGATCGCTGATTTCTCAAACTTCTCGCGGGCGTAATCCAAAGTGATGACCAGGTCAATATTGCCTTCCTGCTCTTCGGAGGGGAGGTCAAACATGGCGTCGGTCATAATGCCTTCACAGATAGAACGGAGGCCACGGGCGCCCAACTTGTACTCAGAGGCTTTCTCCACAATGTATTCCAGGGTCTCTTCTGCAAACTCCAGGTTGATGTTCTCCATCTCAAACAGGCGCTTGTACTGTTTCACCAGGGAGTTTTTAGGCTCCGTCAAAATTAGGCGCAGCGTTTCTTTGTCTAATGGGTTCAGGTGGGTAACCACGGGCAGACGTCCAATCAATTCAGGTATCAACCCGAAGGACTTTAGATCCTGGGAAGTAATGTAACGCAGGAAGTTCTCCGTATCTACCTTGTCTTCCAGGGAAGTTTTAGAGAACCCGATAGGTTTGGTGTTCAGGCGGCTTTTGATCAGGCGGTCAATGCCCACGAAGGCCCCACCGCAGATGAAGAGAATGTTCTCAGTGTTCACGGAGATCATTTTCTGCTCTGGGTGCTTGCGTCCGCCCTGTGGGGGAACGTTCACAGAAGTACCTTCCAGTAATTTAAGCAAGGCCTGCTGCACGCCTTCGCCGCTCACATCACGGGTAATAGAAGGGTTGTCGCTCTTGCGGGCAATTTTGTCAATCTCGTCAATGTATACAATACCGCGTTCAGCGGCCTCTACGTTGTAGTCAGCGGCTTGCAGAAGGCGGGTCAGGATGCTTTCCACGTCTTCACCCACATAACCGGCCTCGGTGAGCACGGTGGCATCTGCAATACAGAAGGGTACCTGCAGGGTGCCGGCCAGCATACGGGCCAGGAAGGTTTTTCCGGTTCCGGTTTCGCCTACCATGATAATGTTTGATTTCTCAATCACTACGTCATCCGTTTTAGGCTTCTGCATGAGGCGCTTGTAGTGGTTGTACACCGCTACAGACATCACTTTTTTGGCTTCGTCCTGGCCCACTACAAACTGGTCAAGGTAGATTTTCATCTCCCGCGGCTTCATGAGATTGAACTTGGGCGTGCGGTTATTGGCACGCAGGCGGTTCTCCTCATTTAAAATCTGCTGGGCCTGTCCAATGCAGCGCTCACAAATGTGCGCGTTAATGCCTGAGATCATCACAGACACTTCTTTCTTATTCTTGCCGCAAAAGGAGCACGTAATTTCTGCCATAAACCAAATAGTGGGGTGTAGAGGTGCCACCTGAAAAAGCGGTGACTACGACAAAGTTACAAAATAGGTTAAGCACTACGCCAAAATATTTTTCTACAATTTAGAAACAGACGTTAGGAAGTCTTTGTGCAAGAGAGGTTTATAAAATATAGCATATGTTGTATCTGATTGAGGAAGAACCGAGTGCAAGGGGATATGGCCCCTAATGCCAGGGTTTGGCCTATCCTTACCCGGTAAAATTATTTTTAACTGCCATACCATCTGTTTCTGTTTTAAGGGTCTTTTTTAGAAAACAGCCTTAAAACGGTAGCGGTTCCTTTCACGGTTGTTACAAGTAATATCACAAAAAAAGGCCTGCATTTCTGCAGGCCTTTTTTTGTGATATTATCTTTAATTAGAAGCTTTATTACGCTTTATGGCGGGTTAATACTTCATCTATCAGGCCATATTCCTTGGCTTCCTGGGCAATCATCCAGTAGTCACGGTCACTGTCTTTGTAAACTTCCTCATACGGCTTGCCGCTGTGGCTGGCGATGATCTCATAGAGCTCTTTCTTCAGCTTGAGGATCTCACGGGCCGTGATCTCAATGTCAGAGGCCTGGCCTTGGGTACCGCCCATAGGCTGGTGAATCATGACGCGGGCGTGGGGTAGGGCAGAGCGCTTGTCTTTGGCGCCGCCGCATAGCAATACCGCACCCATAGAGGCGGCCAGGCCGGTACATATAGTGGCCACATCTGGCTGCACGTACTGCATGGTGTCATAGATACCCAAACCGGCATATACCGAGCCGCCCGGGCTGTTAATGTACAGCAGAATGTCCTTCTTGGAGTCTACGCTTTCCAGGAACAGCAACTGCGCGGTAATAATGTTGGCGATATAGTCATCTACCTGCGTGCCCAGGAAAATGATGCGGTCTACCATTAAACGGGAGAACACGTCAATCTCACGGAAATTAGTAGGGCGTTCCTCAATCACGGAACGGGTCATGCTGGTAGGCTGCATCAAAGTGGTGCTTTCCAGATGGGTAAGGTATTGGTCAACGCCAAGGCCATTCATGCCAAGGCCTTTCACGGCAAATTTTCTGAATTCGTCTTTGTTGTACATAAGGGTTCTGTTTAGATGCCTTAACTTAAAAAGAAACGCGTTGGTTACAAGAAATTAACCAGAAGCGGCAAACAGGGTTCACCTGTTTCTGGGGTGTTTTTCTAAAATCAGGCCAAAAGTAGAAAGCAGGTATTATCTGCCATTATGGCTGCCTTCTGTTTCAGGATACGGCTGCCCGGTTGCTGGACCTGGTATGGGTTTCAAGATATAAGTTATCTGAACGGCAGCAAAACTAAAATTCCCTTTTTGCCGCCTTTGTTGGTAATACCGGGGGCCAGTCAACCAAATACCGGGAGGCAGTAGAGTTTGCTGACAGGAACACGTCTAGAACAGGCATCCTTGCCAGACTGGAAACAGAAACCCTCCTAAAGCAGAAAAGTCCTTACCAACCGGCAAGGACTTTTCTGTGATAGAAACTCTGGATGGAATTAGCCAACCAGGGTACGGAATTCCTCAGCGGTAACGTCTTTCTCCGTTACGGTGATTTTGTCTTTCACAAATTCCAACACACGCTCAGCTACTAAGGCCTCGTACTCGTTCACGAAGTTACGGCCGTTGTTTTGCTTTAAGTGATTATCCAGGAAGTTGTTGAACGTATCTTGCATCTCCTCAGGAACCTCTGGCATGTTGAACTGGGCCATCATTTTCTGGCGGGCACTGTTCACTACGTCTTCGTTGCTTACCTTGATGTCATTCTCCTCCACCACTTTGTTGCGGATCATAGACCACTTCAGTTCTTTCACATATTGGTCATAGAACTCGTCAATCTGCTCAGGCGTGATTTTGCCTTCGTTGGTAACGGTCAACCAGCGCTTGAAGAACTCGTTAGGGATCTCGATAGAGGTGCTTTCTACAATCTGGTCAATGATGGCGCGGTCTAGGGCGTTCTCAGCCTCACGCTCATAATTCTCCTTTATCACCTCGCGTACTTTGGCGTCAAACTCCTCCTGAGAAGTAACAGCGTCTTTCCCGAAGATTTTGTCAAAGAACTCCTGGTCCATCTCAGCGTTCTCAGTGCGGTTGATTTTCTCTACCACAAAAGTGAACTGACCATTCAGGTCTTTGGTCACGTCTTTGCTCAGGCCGGTTACGTGGGCTAAAGCGGCGTCATCACCAAAGGCTTCTCTAATGTCAAAAGTGATGGTGTCACCAGGTTTCACGCCTACAAATTTGTCAGCGCCGGCTACCACTTTGTTCAAAGGCAAAAGGGTTTTGGTTTCAAACTCGCCTTCTACTTGCTTCAGGTCACCGTACAGGTAATCATTGGCCTCAGAAACCTCTGGGTTGGTGGTTTTGCCAAACTGGCGCTGCATCTGCTCATAAGCTTCGTCAACGGTGGTTTGGTCTACGTCAATGTTGTATTTGTCTACAGAGACTTCGCCAAGGCCCAACTCAAAGTCTGGCAGCAAACCCACAGAGTAGCTGAACTCAAACTCTTTCTGGGTATCCCAGTCAATGCCGTTCTCGTCCTGACGGTCAGGAAGCGGCTCGCCTAAGATGCGCAGGTTGTTTTCCTTGATGTAGTTGTTGACAGACTCATGCAGGAGTTGGTTGATGGAGTCAACCAAGATGCCTTTGCCATACATTTTACGGATCAAACCAGCCGGAACCTTACCGGGGCGGAAACCTTTGATATTGGCTTTCTTGCTGTAATCTTTGATTTGCTCGTCTACACGGGCAGCGTAGTCAGCCTCTTGTAGGCTAACTTTTAGGCTGGCATTCTGGCCATCGGTTTGATTCAGGGTGATATTCAAAGCTATCAGTATTTAAGTTATGCGACCTTGTAAAATTGAAAAAACCCCCAACCCCGGTTGGGATTGAGGGTTTCACTTGTGCGGATGGAGGGACTCGAACCCCCATGCCTCGCAGCGCTAGATCCTAAGTCTAGTGCGTCTACCAATTTCGCCACATCCGCGTTTGTTGTGTTCCGTAATGGTGCTGCAAATGTAGCAAACTCTTTTTTGTTAATGCAACTTCCTTTCGTTTTTTTTGTTGAAATTTATAAAAAGAGGTCAGAAACGTATGGGCCCTTGCCTTACCACGGATTTTGATTACCTACCCGTATGATTGACCACGAAGCTGAGCGGAAAGAGATACTGCGTCATTATAGAAAGTTGCTGCGCCATGCCAAGCCCTTCTTAAAAGACAATGACGCCAAGATCATTAAAAAAGCCTTTAATACATCTTTAGAGGCTCATAAAGACATGCGCCGTAAATCCGGCGAGCCCTACATCCTGCACCCGTTGGCGGTGGCCCAGATTGCGGTAGAAGAGATTGGCCTGGGAACTACCTCTATTGTGGCGGCCCTGCTGCATGACGTGGTGGAAGACACCGACCTGGAGATCGCAGATATTGAGAGGGACTTCGGGCCCAAGGTGGCCAAGATCATTGAAGGGCTCACCAAGATCTCCGGGGTGTTTGAGTACGGCACTTCCCAGCAGGCTGAGAACTTCAGAAAGATGCTGCTCACGCTCTCAGATGACGTGCGCGTAATCCTTATCAAGCTAGCTGACCGTTTGCACAACATGCGGACCTTAGGCAGCATGGCCCGTGACAAGCAGCTCAAGATTGCCTCTGAGACCATGTACCTGTACGCGCCCTTGGCACACCGCCTGGGTTTGTATGCCATAAAGTCTGAGCTGGAAGACCTGCACCTCAAGTACACAGATACTGAGACCTACAAATTCATTTCCAATAAAATACGGCAGACCAAGAGCGCCCGTAACAAGTTCATCTCAGATTTTATTGGCCCAATTGAAGACGAACTTCGCCGGCAGGGCTTCACCGATTTTGAGGTAAAGGGACGGCCCAAGTCCATCTATTCCATCTTAAAAAAGATGAAGAAGCAGAATGTGACCTTTGAGGAAATCTATGACCTGTTTGCCATCAGAATTATCCTGAACGTGCCCTATGAGCAGGAAAAACCCGCTTGTTGGCGCGTTTATTCCATTGTGACGGACTTTTACCAACCCAACCCAGACCGCCTGCGCGACTGGATCAGTACCCCCAAGGCCAATGGCTATGAGGCGCTGCATACCACCGTGATGAGCAAGGCCGGGCAATGGGTAGAGGTACAGATCAGGACCAAGCGCATGGATGATATTGCCGAGCGCGGTTACGCTGCCCACTGGAAATACAAGGCCGGTGCCCCCAGCGCCGCAGAGTCTGGCCTGGATAACTGGATCAACAAGGTGCGGGACATGCTGGACGTGAACAACACCAACGCCATTGAGTTTCTGGATGAGTTCAGGACCAACCTGTTTGTGGAGGAGGTCTTTGTCTTTACGCCCAAAGGGGAGTTGATTATTCTGCCAGACCGCGCCACCGCCCTGGATTTCGCCTTTGAAATCCATACCCAGATTGGGTACCAATGCCTGGGGGCCAAGGTGAACCAGAAGCTGGTGCCCTTGAGCTTTAGGCTGCACAACGGGGACCAGGTAGAGATTTTGACCTCCCAGAAGCAGAAACCCACCGGTGAGTGGCTGAAGTTTGTGACCACTTCTAAGGCCCGTTCCAAGATAAAAGAGTTTTTGCGTGAAGAGCGCAAAGGCAAAGCCGAAGAAGGGAAATTACTGGTGGAGGAACGCCTAAACCATCTGGCCATTGAACCCTCTGCCGGCAACCTGAACCGCTTGGCTGCTTATTTCAACGTACCTTCGGTGCAGGACTTCTATTATAGGGTGGCCGTTGGCCTGCTGGACCTGAAAGAAATTAAAGAGTATATCTTTAACCCCCATAGTGAGAAGTATAAGCCAGCCTCTATCCTGGAAGGCTCTTCTTTTGACAAAAAGGTAGAGAAGATTAGGGGCATAAGCTCTCAGCTGTTAGTGATTGGAGGCGGCACAGACAAGATTGACTATACCCTGGCCAATTGCTGCAACCCTATTCCCGGTGATGACGTGTTCGGCTTCCAGACCGAAGACCAGGGCATCACCATTCACCGCACCACCTGCCCCAAAGCCGTGGAACTGATGTCTAACTACGGGCACCGCATTGTAAAGGCCAAGTGGACCGAGCAGCAGGAGCTTTCCTTCCTGGCCGGGATCAGCATTAAGGGCACAGACCGGGTTGGGTTGGTGAATGACGTGACCAAGATCATCTCCAACTCCTTAAAGGTGAACATGCGCTCCATAACCATAGACTCCCATGACGGGGTATTTGAAGGAAGACTTATGGTCTTTGTGAATGACACGTCCCAACTGGAAAAGCTGATTCAGCGGTTATCTAAAGTAAGTGGCTTGCTAAGTGTAGATAGATTTGACTCTTAGTCCCTGTTAATTAGTCGGGGGCGTTTTGGGCCTGTTTTTCAAAAAACAGGCTCAAAACGCCCCCGACTAATTTCTTTCCTTACAGGTGAAAACTGCTGGTTATTTTTTGCCGAAGGGAACGGTCAGTCCCAGGAAGGGCAAGGCAAAAAAGCCATCGGCTCCTATGGGGCTAAAGAGCCCGAAGTCAATCCCTACTCGTTTCACAATCCGGCGCCCTCCTATAGATAATAGGCCAACGGAGCCGTCATCAAGTCCTATATAATAGTTCTCTGTGATAAGATACCCGCGGGGCCCTGTCCTGAACAAGCCACTAAAAGTAATGGCAGGGGTAGTGGCCCAATCCCCATCGGCGTAGCCATAGCCCAGACCAATGGTCGCGTTTCTGTCTCTTGAGCCAAACGTAGTCAGGCCGTACGCAATCCCAAATGAGCTTTGCTCTCCAATGACGGTTCCAATCAAAGCGCCGGCCCCTACATTAAATTTGTCTTTGACCACGGGTACAGACACCTTAGGCAGCAGCCAGACGGGGCTAGACGCTCCGCCAAATAAAAAAAGCGGTACCAACCCGGCTCCCAAAGAAAAATTATCCGTGATCCCAACACTGGCCTGATTCACCAGAAGCATGGTATTCTGATAATACCCTTCCCCTTTTTTCAACCCAAAAGCATTGGGCGCGAAGAAATACCGGGTGGCCTGCGGATTATCAAACCATAGCTTGCCGTCTTTTAGTTTAGTAGAGTCATAGGGTGTCATGAGTTTGATGTCTTCGGTTTTGATAGACAGCACTCCCAGGTTTTGCGTCTTCAGGCGCAGTATCCCGCCTTCCTGGCTTTCAATGGTACCAATGAACTCATTTCCATCTTTCATTTCTACTCTATATATAAGAGCGGTGTCTTGCTGCACTGTTTGGGCATGTCCTTGGTGGGTGACCAGGAGAAGTTGCAGGGCCAGGGGCAGAAAGAAGAGAAGTAGGTTTTTTTTCATGCACGTTGCAGTTTAAGCTAAGGTTAAAGGGTCCTTTATAGATATATAACACGTTGCGGTAAGAAGGATGGGGCAAAGGTGCTTTCTTGCCCTTGGCACTTCTTTGGTGCAGGCTTTTAGACCTGGTAGATAGAAAAGGTAGGGGGAGATCTTCGTATCTAATATTAATAAGAAAAACTGGTTTTAAGACAAAGAGATGGGTAGTATTTCATCTGCGAACATCTGGTTACAGAAGCTGTTTGTCTATAGTGGGAACCTAGTTACTTATTTGGTCCCGCTTTCTATGAATTAAATGAGGCCCTTATCCCGTTATAGGGTTTGGGATATGGGTAAACGCCACAAAAGAGTTGGTTTTGGCTTAGCCAAAGCAGCATAAACCTTTATTGAAAGGCAGTTCATGAATATCCTTTTCACATGGTTTTAGCATTCCAGTTTAAAACTGTTAAGTTTGCAGCAGAAGAAGGTTTATGGCACTAGATGAAGTGAAGTTTCTGGAGGTGAAGAAAATATTCACCGCCTATTTAGAAAGCAAAGGCCTCCGGAAAACGCCGGAGCGATATGCAATCTTAGAGGAGATCTATACCCGCACCGGCCACTTTGACGTGGAGTCTTTGTATATCAGTATGAAAAACAAAAACTACCAGGTAAGTCGGGCCACTGTTTACAATACCCTGGATTTACTGGTAGAAAATGACCTGGTAAGCAAACACCAGTTTGGGCGTAACCTGGCGCAGTATGAGAAATCCTATGGCCGCCGGCAACATGACCACGTTATCTGTACAGAGTGCCACAAGGTAGTAGAGTTCTGTGACCCCCGGGTGCACAACATACAAACCATGGTTGGGGAGCTGTTGAATTTTAATATTCTACACCACTCCTTAAATTTGTACGGTATCTGCGGCGACTGCCAGGCTAAATTAAACGCTCCTATCCATGAAAATTGAACATTCAATAGAGAATAACATCTTATTTATAAGGTTAGAGGGTGACATGATTGGCGGGCCTGAAACCCAGAAGCTCATGGACCTGGCCAATAACACCATTGATGACTCTTTGCTGTTGGCAGCTGTTGACCTGTCCAGTGTTCGTTTTATCAATAGTACTGGTATTGGGGTGTTGGTTTCGCTTCTTACTAAATTCAGAAACAGGGGAGGGGAACTCCTCCTTATCAATCCTTCTGAGCACATTCGTAAATTATTAATAATCACCAAACTGAATGCCATCTTCACCATTGCCGAAGATTCAACCAATGCCATTCAGCTTCTTAAAGAATCACTTTAAATGCCAGTTGACATTCTAGTAGGCCTCCAGTGGGGCGATGAGGGAAAAGGGAAAATAGTTGATGTACTTGCTCCCCAATATGACGTGGTAGCCCGTTTCCAGGGTGGCCCAAATGCAGGACACACCCTTGAGTTTGAAGGAACCAAGCATGTGCTACATCAAATCCCTTCCGGCATTTTCCATGAGCATATCACTAATATTATAGGGAACGGGGTAGTTTTAGACCCAATCGTTTTCCGGACCGAAGTAGAAAAGCTTCTGGCCCGTGGGGTAGATGTGGCCAAGAACCTGTTTATCTCTAAAAAAGCCCAGCTGATTTTGCCTTCGCACAAAAGCCTTGACAGAATTTCTGAAGAAGCCCTGGGCTTAATGAAAATAGGTTCTACCCAAAAAGGGATAGGGCCGGCTTACCAAGATAAGATAGGCCGTAGCGGTTTGAGGGTAGGGGACTTGCTTACTCCAGATTTCAAGGAGCGTTATCAGGCCACCGTGGCTAAGCACCAGAAGATAGCTTCCTTTTATCAGAAGTCATTAGATATAGAGGAACAGGAGAAAGACTTCTTCAGCGCCATTGAGTTCCTGCGTACATTTAAGTTGGTTGATTCTGAATACATGATCAACCAGGCTATAAAAGACGGCAAGAAGATTTTGGCCGAAGGTGCGCAAGGGTCTCTTCTTGATATAGACTTCGGGACTTACCCATTTGTTACCTCCTCTAATACTTTGGTTGCCGGGGCTTGTACCGGGTTGGGTATCGCTCCCCGCCACATTGGGGAAGTCTATGGAATCTTTAAGGCATATTGTACCCGCGTAGGCAGCGGCCCGTTCCCCACTGAACTACATGATGAGGTAGGAGAGAGAATACGGCAAGCCGGAAGAGAGTTCGGGTCCACCACAGGGCGCCCGCGCCGTTGTGGTTGGATAGACTTACCTACCTTGAAATATGCCATCATGTTAAATGGGGTAACTCAATTGAACATGATGAAGGCAGATGTCTTAGATGAATTCGAGGAAATCAATATCTGCACCCATTATAAGTTACCAGACGGAACAGTAACTGACCAGATACCTCATGAATTGGATAAGGCAGGAATAACCCCGGTTTATATAACAATGAAAGGGTGGGGGCAAGAATTGAGAGAATTTGAAAGCTACCAGGAGTTGCCTTCAGCTGTCCTAGAATATGTAGCTTACCTAGAAGAGCAATTAGGAGTAAGCGTTAATATTATAAGTGTAGGCCCAGATAGGAAAAGCACATTGGTTAAATAAGAATTGGAAAACCAATTAAAAGAGGGAGTGAAGACAATTGGATCTTCGCTCCCTCTTTTTTTATATATAGTTGACAAACGGAACTTGTTGTATTTCATAAGGATTAGCTAAAAGCGCCAAGGGTTGATTAGCAATACCAATGGGTAAGTAATATAAAAGGCCTTGCAGATGAAAAACCTTTGCGTACCTTTGTATCCGCTTCTGACAGGGAGGCTTGCTCATAAAGGCAATACCCTTTAAGAAACTAAAAGAAAATCTTGTTTAGTGCGTTGTAGAAACGGAAACGTTGCTTACCTTTGCACTCCCTTCCAGCGAGGGGCCTAGAACGCCAGCAGGGCGGAAAGGAAAGAGAAAAAAAAGTCAGCCACAGGTATTGCGGAAACGGAAACGTTCCTTACCTTTGCACTCCCTTTCGAGAGGAGGTCCTCGAAGCCGGCAGGGCGGAGAGGGAAAGAAAAAAAAGTTTCCCGAAGCGCTTGCAGGAAGAGAACTTGTTCTTACCTTTGCAGCCCCTTCCGAAAGGAAGCCTTGGTTACTGACAGAGCGGCCAAGGGAAGGAAAAAAAAGTTTTGAAAAAAAGCTTGCCAAGAGAGAAAGTCTTCTTACCTTTGCAGCCGCTTCCACAGCGAAGCACCCCGGTCGAAAGGATCGGGAAAAATAAAAAGAGAAAAAAAGTTGCCTGGGGCATTGGAAACGCGGATTTTGTTTCTACCTTTGCAGCCCCTTCCAACGGGAAGGGAACGGTAAGAGAGGCTTACCGCTAGTCACCAACGACAGGTTGGTGGGAGGTTCTTTGAGTGAATGGGAAAGATAGGAAAACAAGACAGATAGCAATATTTGTCTAGGAAAAGCAACAGCGTATCGGCGGTCGATGTCTTTACAAAATCGACTGTCTTTATTAATTATTAATTGAGACCAGTCAAACGAATCTACTACAATGGAGAGTTTGATCCTGGCTCAGGATGAACGCTAGCGGCAGGCCTAATACATGCAAGTCGAACGCAGGTAGCAATACCTGAGTGGCGCAC
>NZ_BAAGTS010000006.1:0-248971 GCF_054781795.1 Rufibacter soli
AATCCGTGCGCGATTTTTCCATGCTTAGTGTCGCGAGTACTGTCGCGAGGTAATAGTCTTGCATAAAAAACGGCCTAAATTGTGAGTTTAGGCCGTTTTAATCGTCGGAATGGCAGGATTCGAACCTGCGACCTCCAGCACCCCATGCTGGCGCGATACCAGGCTACGCTACATCCCGATCATTGGTATCTGCTGCAAAGAAAGTGAAAATTTGGGTGAAGCAAAAGGGTAGAGGCCTTTTGTAGGGGTAAAAAATTTAACATATCGGGTAAAAAGTAGATAGCCGGGGAAGTGGCAGAAGGACGTGCCTCTGGTCTTGCTACAGCCTGGTGGTTTTCACTTTCAGGTGATAGGTGCCTGTGACCGGTTTTGGGGCCATACTGGCGTTTACCTGGGTCATCGCCATTTTGTACCGTCCCTTTATCTGGAAAATAGCTTCTGAGCCATTCCGCCCCATGTATTTCACGGCCACCACCTCATTGTATGAATCAGTAGACAGCCCTTCCTGACTGATGAGGAACCAACGGCTGCCTTCCACCACCGGCACCTTCATAGATAGCTGAAAAGGCAGGGTATGGTTGCCCAATTCCTGTACCGGGTATTTTTTAACGTTGCCCGGGGCCACCATGGAGCTGCTGTCCTTGGGGAAGGAAAGGAAAAACGTGTTATTCGCCTGGGCGGAGGTTCCAAACGTGTAATACGTCTGGGGATCTAACCCGTAAGACGGAAGGTCCAGCAGGGTGCAGTCCATTTTATTTTCCCAATCCGGGGTTTTGAAACTGAAGTGAAGGTCATCGGCAACCATGGGGACATCAGGCTCGGGGTCCAGCAGTTTGCAGGCGGTAAAGCCCAGGCCAAGCAGGCAAATTAGCGCACGGGAAAGAAAGAGGGTAAAGCTGCTTTTCATAAGGGCGTTGCGGTGGGTGAGAGCGGGCGGGGCATACAGGCAGTAAAAATAAACTGCCGGAAGCTCAATGAGTTAAATATAAGTAAACCAACGGGCTAGGGCAATACATGCGTCACAGAAACCGGTACTTTTCCTGCAAGAAGGGTAAATAAAAAAGGAGCCCCACTGTTCAGGCAGAGGCTCCTTTTTCTTTGTGCGTTTTGAGCCTGTTTTTTGAAAAACGGCCTTAATACGCTTATTCCACTTCGTCGGTCTGCAATTGGCGCTCGTAGAGGGCGCGGTACAGACCATCTACATCGGCCATGAGTTCTTCATGGGAGCCGTGCTGCACTACCACGCCATCGTCCAGCACCAGAATACGGTTGGCCAGTTTCACGGAACTTACGCGGTGCGAGATAATGATGGAAGTACGGTTGGCCATCACGCGCTGCAGGCTGTTCAAGATAGCATTCTCGGTTTTAGTATCTACCGCCGAGAGCGAGTCATCCAGGATCAAAATCTTGGGCTCCCGGGCTAAGGCGCGGGCAATGGACACGCGCTGTTTTTGGCCACCAGACAAGGTAATGCCGCGCTCGCCCAGCACCGTGTCAAACTGCTGCGGAAAGCGCATGATGTTTTCGTAAACGTCGGCGTCTTTGGCGGCCTGTAGCATCTTCTCTTCGGGCAATTCATCCACCCCAAAACCAATGTTGTTCCTGATGGAGTCAGAGAACAGGAATACATCTTGCGGCACGTAGCCAATCTGGCTGCGCAGGTTGGTGATGTTGTAGTTTCTGATGTCTTCGCCGTCAATGAGAATGCGGCCACCAGTGGTGTCATACAGGCGGCACACCAGCGCGGCAATGGTACTCTTACCCGAACCCGTGTTACCGATCACCGCCAGCGTGTCGCCGGGATTAATCTGGAACGACAGCTTCTTGAGGGCATAAATGCCGGTGTCTGGGTACACAAAATCCACCTCGTCAAAGACGATGGCGCCCCGTATATCTTTCTCCAGATTCTGCTGCGAGATAATATCTGTCTTGGTGTTCAGGAACTCATTGATGCGTTGCTGTGAGGCGGCCGCGCGCTGCACCAAACTGGTGGTCCAACCCAGGGCGGTCACTGGCCAGGTAAGCATGTTCACATAAATCAAAAACTCGGCAATGACCCCAGGGGTGATGCTACCATTGATAACCTCCTTACCACCTAGCCACACGGTAATGATGGTGCTCAGGCCAATCAGGAACAGAATGAGCGGGAAAAACAGGGAATTCACGAAGTTGAGCTCCAAGGATTTGTCTTTGTAGGTGTCACTGGCCTTGGTGAAGTTGGCGTGTGAGTCCTGCTCCCGCACAAAGGATTTCAAGACCCTGATTCCTGAGAAGGCCTCCTGTACAAACGTGGTGATGCCGCTCAGGCTCTTCTGGATCTCGTCTGATTTCTTCTCAATGATGTTGTTCACGTAGTAGATGCTCACGCTCAGGATAGGCAGTGGCAAAAGCGTGTAGATGGTCAGTTTCACGTTCACAGACAGCATGTACGGAATCACCATCAGGAACAAGACCAGCAGGTTAATGCCGTACATGATGGCCGGCCCCAGGTACATGCGCACGCGGCTCACGTCTTCAGAGATGCGGGCCATGAGGTCACCGGTGTTGTTCTTGCGGTAGAAGGAGAGGGGCAGCGTCTGGTAGTGGGCGTAGATCTCGTTCTTGAGGTCGTTTTCAACCAGGCGGCTCATGACTATAATGGTCTGCCGCATAAAGAACAAAAAGATACCGCGCAGCAAGGCCATGAGCACGATCACCGCCCCATAGAACAAGGTACTGCGGGCGAAGGTGTTATAAACGGTTTCCTGCTGCGGGAACCCTTCGTGCAGTTGGTACATGGTTATGCCTTCGCGCACCAGATCAAAGGCGTGGCGCACCACCTGGGCCGGTATAATGGCGAAGATGTTAGAGACAATCACAAACACAATGCCCCAGAACAACCGGAACTTATATTTGAGTAGGTATTTATTCAGGTATTTTAATGATTTCACGGATCTATTGTCAGAGAAACAGCGTACTAACACTTGTTAGTTTTTTCTTGCTGTAGTTAAAATATAAACTTATTTTTGCCTTAAAATTACCAATTCGCTTTTCTAATTTCTAACAAAAGAAAATTGGTGTTATTCGCTCCATATAACATGATAGAACTTAAAGAATTACCCGTAACGCAGGAATCTTCTGTTTTTAACCAAATAAGCGAGAACCAACACGAGCAGGTTGTTTTCTGCCATGACCACGAAACCGGCCTGAAAGCCATTATTGGCGTTCATAACACCGTGTTAGGACCAGCCCTGGGCGGAACCCGTATGTGGACCTACGCCTCTGAGGCCGAAGCGTTACGTGACGTGCTGCGTCTGTCACGCGGCATGACCTTTAAATCTGCCATCTCTGGCCTGAACCTGGGCGGCGGAAAGGCCGTGATCATAGGCGATTCCAAGAAAGACAAGACCGAAGCCATGATGCGCAAGTTCGGGCGGTTTGTGAACAACCTGAACGGAAAATACATCACCGCCGAAGACATGGGCATGACCACCCAGGACATGGCCTACATTGGCATGGAAACCAAATACGTGGCGGGCTTACCAGAATCGCAGGGCGGAAGCGGCGACCCATCTCCGGTGACGGCTTACGGTACCTACATGGGTATGAAAGCCGCCGCCAAAAGAGCCTGGGGCAATGACAGCCTGGCCGGCAAGAAAATCTCTGTGCAGGGCACTGGCCACGTAGGAGGTTACCTGATTGAGTACTTAGCCAAAGAAGGCGCCCAACTGTTCATCACTGACATTGACCAAGATCGCTTAAAGCGTATCTCCTCGGCCACCGGCGCTACCGTAGTGGGCCTGGACGAAATCTATGACGTTGACGCGGATATCTATTCGCCCTGCGCCATGGGGGCCACCATCAATGACAACACCCTTTCTCGCTTGAAGTGCCAGGTTATTGCCGGTTGCGCCAATAACCAGTTGCAGGACGAGAACGTGCACGGCCCGGCGCTGGTAGAACGGGGTATCATCTATGCCCCAGACTTTTTGATCAATGCCGGTGGTATCATCAACGTGTACTCAGAGGTGAAGAAACTGAACCGCGACTGGGCCATGCAGCAGACCGAGCAGATCTACAATACCACGCTCAATATCTTCAACAAAGCCGAAGCGGACAACACCCACCCGCAAAGAGCCGCCATCCAGCTGGCCCAAAAGCGCATTGATGATATGGCGAAGATCAAGCAAACCTATTAATCTTTTTTCTTCCCTTTTTGAGGGCAGGATTTCTATAAAAGCGTTTCGGGGCCGTTTTTCAGAAAACGGCCCCGAAACGCTTTTTCATTTCAAGTCTTTAAGCCGCAAAGGGCAAGTGATTGCTATCTCAGATGCATAATGGGAAAAGCCATTGGCATAAACGCTCGCAGGTCATGCAGACGCTTCAAGATTTTTAGAGTTGCCAGTTTTGCGTTGGGAGGGAAGAAGGTATCGGCGTTACCCAAACTAAATGGCAGATGCAGGAATAGTCGCGCTAGCTTCACTTCTATGGACGAAACCTGTCCCTTTTCCAAAACGGCCCAGGTTCAGGCGTTTTAGGCCCGTTTTCCGGAAAACAGGCCTAAAACGGAAACTGCTTGCTACTTTGAGGCTAACTTCAGAAAAGCTTCATGCAGTTTCAATACCTGCGGAAGGACCAGTTGCGTGTCATCATTGTAAAGCACGAAGGGAGAACGCCGCACCCTTTCTTCCTCGGTTAATTGTTTGGCCATGATGGCTTCCACGTCAAGGCTGGTGCGGTGCGGGTCGCGTTGGAGGGTACGGGCCAGGCGTAGGTGCGTGGGGGCAGACACCGTGAGCACATGGTCAACCTGGGTATAGGCATTAGACTCAAACATGAGGGCCGCTTCTTTCAATACATAGGGCGCGGCTTGGTGCGCCTCTAACCAGATATGGAAATCTTTGCGCACCTGCGGATGCACTAGCGCGTTTAACCTGGCCAGCTCAGGGGCGTTATGGAAGACTTTCTGGCTGAGGTAGGCGCGATTGAGGTTCTGCTGGACATCAAAAGTCTCAGGCCCGAAGGCGGCAATCAATTGCTCCCGCAGTTCAGGGTCATGGTGCATCACCCATTTGGCACGGGAATCTGAATCATACACCGGTACGCCCAGCAACTGAAAACACCGGCACACTATGCTCTTGCCAGAGCCAATGCCGCCGGTAATACCTATCTTAAGCATACGCTATTGCGGTGTTAGGGAGATTTTCACGCGCCCCGGCTGTACCGTAATGCTTTTGGTCTTGGGCGACCGTTGCAGCAGTAAAGGCGCAATGGTGGAATCTGCGGGATCGAATTTCTGGAAGTCCAGGGCTACCTGGAACAGTTCAGGCTTTACCAGGTCCCTGTTTTTAGGTAAGTATGAATACTGTACCAGAATAGGTCCGTTCAAAACCCGTAGAAGCAGCCCAGGCGGGAAATTCTGCAGCACCGGCTGTACGGCCACTTCTTTGCGTTCCAGCGGCACTACTCCAAACTGTACCTCGGCCTCGCTCACGTCTGCTTTCACCAGGGTGGTAAAATCATAGGTAAGGGGCAATTCTCCCTTGAAAGGGGCCTTCAAAACGTCGGTGGGCAGGGCTAAGGGGTACGGGCTGGGAAAGAGGTTCAGGATTTGCTCAGGACCGGTAAACGTTACGGAGTCTGGTCGTACTTTTAAGGGACCCATATACCCATAACCAGCCTCTAGTTTCAACTGGGTGGTGTCAAGAGTCAGGGGAACCTTGCGCGTGACCAGGCGGTCAAAGTCAAAGGTGACTGTGTCTGTGGCCACAAAGTTAAGGCTAAGGCCATCTAAGGCCCCGGAAATGGCAGGCCGAAGGGCGCTACCCGGAAGGCGTTTCAAGTAGGGTAATCCCCTAATGGCCAGCTCGGCGGGTTTCACGTTGAAGAGCAGGTTCTTCTGCAGTAGTTTCCAGCCTTTGCCGGTCACGTTGATCATGACCTCTTCCGGTAAGGGTTTTACCGGCACCAGCACTTTACGGTCATAGATAAACTCTATGGGGTAAGAGACCTGGGTGGTGTAGTTTTTGTTGAGGGCATTTAAAAGCCAAAAGGTAGCCGCCGTCAAAAAACAAAGCAACACCACCCTCCAGTACTGTTTCTGCCTGGGCGAAAATGGCCTCAGTAACCAGAGGAGGGCGTTCTTTGTTTTCTTTAACGGCAAGGTGTCCTTTAAGAATTAGTAGTGCTTTCAGTAGTGGCGCTGTTCACCCGGCTGGTGGCCTCTACGGCAATAGCTACTTTGTCAAACTTCAGTTTAATGCCTTTGTCTACCTCTATCCAGACGGTGTCATCATCAATGCTGAGCAGACGGCCGTGCAGACCACCTACGGTGACCACGCTCATGCCGCGTTTGAGTTCCTCTCTGAACTTCTTCTGGTCTTTGGCCTTTTTCTGCTGTGGCCTGATCATGAAGAAATAAAACACCAGGATGATCAACCCGATGAAAAGGAAATTAGAATAAAGGTTAGCCCCTTCTGGGGTAGCTTGCAATAATACGGTTAGCATAAGGTTGCTCTGAGATTATAAACGAACAGGACCGGCTGCTCCCGCCTGTGGCACTGCGCCCGTGATGTTGGTCTTAATGGTCAACTGGTTGATCTGAGGATCTGTGTTGGCCGTAATAGTGATTTGCTTAGACTGCTGGCCAGATTTGCCGGTTGGGTCAAACTCTACTTTGATGGTACCGGTCTTGCCTGGGGCAATAGGCTCTTTTGGCCACTCAGGCACGGTACAGCCGCAGGTGGCGGTAGCGCTCTCAATCACCAACGGGGCCTGGCCGGTATTGGTAAACGTAAAGGTATGGTTTACCTTTTTATCCTGCTTGATGGTACCAAAGTCAAACTCGGTTTCCTTGAACGTCATGACCGGCTTGGGTGCGTTAGGATCAATGGCTTGCTGGCCAGAAACGTTAGGGTTAGTGGCAGGGTCATTGGCGGGCACGGTGGTAGCGGCAGTGGTTTCCTGCGTTACGGTAGCGGTAGTGTCCGTCTCAGTTTTTTTCTCGCAGCTGGTAGTCCAAAGACCGCCGGCCAAAAGCAAGGCAATTACAAATTGTTTTTTCATGATGGTAAATCCTCAATAGGTAGGACAAGTTACAAATTAGAAATGATATGCTGCGCAAATTCTGAGGTAGAGGCAGTGCCACCCAGGTCACGGGTACAGCAGTTTTTATCCAGCAGGGTTTTCTCCAGCGCCTTTTCTATTTTCTGCGCCTGCTCCGTTAGGCCCATGTATACCAGCATCATCAACGCTGACCGTAGCAGGGCGGTGGGGTTAGCCAGGCCTTGGCCGGCAATGTCTGGGGCAGAACCGTGCACAGCCTCAAAAATGGCCATGTCATCGCCAATGTTGGCGCCAGATACCACGCCCAGGCCACCTACCAGACCCGCGCACAGGTCAGAAAGGATATCCCCAAACAAGTTGGTGGTCACAATCACCTGGAACTGCTCTGGCTTACTTACCAGCTGCATGCACATGTTGTCAATGATCTTATCCTCCCACACCACGTTCGGGAATTCTTTAGAGGCATCGGCGGCAGCTTCCAGGAAGATGCGGCCCGCTGACTTTAGGATGTTGGCTTTGTGAGCCACGGTCAGCTTGAGCTTGTGCTGGTCTGCGTATTTGAACGCGGCGCGCACTATCTTGTGACTGCCCTCTACGGTTACCCGGGCAATAGAATCAGAGATGCCCAAGCGCTCGTCAAAGGTCTCCAGGCCGGCGTACAGGCCTTCGGTGTTTTCCCGGAACAATACCAGGTCCACGTTGTCAAAGCGGGTCTTGATGCCGGGCGTGGTCTTGGCCGGGCGCACGTTGGCGTACAGATCAAACTTCTGGCGCAGCTGCACATTTATGCTCTTGAAGCCTTTGCCTACCGGAGTAGTGATGGGGCCTTTCAGGGCAATGCGGTTGCGCTCCAGAGAGTCTATCAAGGATTGCGGAATGAGTTCGCCCATGGCGTCAAACGTGGTTTGACCGGCGTTTTCTTCTTCCCAGGTAATGGGCACTTGTGCGGCTGCAAAGATCGCCTTTACGGCTTCCGTGATCTCAGGACCTATCCCGTCGCCGGGAATTAGGGTAACGGTTGTCATGGGCAAGGGGCTTATATTTCCTTTTTACTGTTGATTTGATTGATGAGGGAGTCCACGTCTTCCAGCAGGCGCTCAGCTTTGTCGCGGGCGTCTTTGATCACGCGCTGGCCTTCGGTTTTGGCGGCAGAGCCCGGCTCTTCGCGGCCAGCAATAAGCTCGTCTGTTAACTCCAATAGTTTGGCCCGGTATTTCTCCAGCTGGAAGCTTAGCTTATCACGGGTTTCACGGCCTTTCTCCGGCGCAAACAAGATACCCAGCACGGCGCCTGTGGCGATACCGGTGGAAAAGGCAAGGATGGCGTTGGTCTTTTTGCCCATAGTTTTGGTAGTGTTATGTGTGTGGTTGCAATAGCCTTTCTGTTTCTGGCCTGTTTTACGCAAAACAGGCCAGAAACGCCTAAAAGGGCTTGTTGTCTACTTAACGGAAAACCGCCCGGATTATTTGTTGTCCAGCAAACCACGCCCCGATTTACGGATGGCGCCGCTGCTGATCAAATCCTGAGACAGCTTGTCTAGCACCCCGTTGATGAACTGCTTACTCTTGGGGGTACTGTATACTTTTGAAATGTCAATATACTCATTGATGGTCACCTTTACGGGAATGCTCCGGAAAATATGCATTTCGCAGAGGGCCATTTTCAAGATGATCTTGTCCAGCAGGGCCACGCGCTCCACATCCCAGTTCTGCACGCTGTCAGCGATCATCTTCTCGTACTTCTCGTCATCCTTGAGGGTCTCATGGTAGAGTTCCTCAAAGAAGGCTTTGTCATCTTCCCAGCTAGGGGAGAGATCCAGCAAAGCCAGGTGTTCATCTGTATTCTCCTCCAGCATCTTGATGGATTTGTTCACCAGGTTTTTCACCACAGATTTGTTCTCTACCCAATTGAGGTCTTTCTCCTCAAACAGGGCCTGCAGGTTCTCATCTTTAAAGATAAGGTTTTTGAAGATATGTTTTAGCAGTTCATGGTCCTGCTCATAGGTGGGCTCTGAAATCTCCAGCCAGGCCAGAATCTCAGGGTCATTTTTGAAGTTGCTGCGGTAGATTTTCTGGATGAGCTCCTGCTCCCCGGCCCAGCTCAGGTTCCTTCTGATAATGCGCTGCTCCAGAAACTTGTTCTGCAGGAGTTTCTGCACCGCCTTGTTGTTGATAAGCGGGTGAAGGTCAGCATCCTGGCGTTGCGTGAAACGGGTGGCGGCTTTCTTCTCTTCGCCTTCAATGAGGTACACAATCTCCTGCAGAAGGGCCAGCGTGAGCAGGTAACGGTCATAGATTTCCTCTACGGCGTTCACCATCTGAGTACCGAAGTACTTAAGGTCTTTGCGAAGGGAGTTTTGGTAAAAGTTAACGGCGGCCTGGGAGGCGTCCAGGATCTCACGGTCTTTTTCCTCGGTGTCAAATTTGCGGGTCTCATACCACTCTTTGAACATCAGGCTGGCTATCTGCTTCTGGCCTTCCAGTTTTTTTCTGTCTTGTGCCTCAATGGCCATCAGGTCTGGGGCGAAGCGGTCCGCAATTAAATCCAGGGCCAATAAATAGTTGGAGCCTTCTGCCTGCACGTAGGCATAAATGGCTTGCATGGCTTTGATACGGAGTATTCTGCGGTTGAGCATGATAAATAAGGAAAGAACGTGGTGAACGTGAAAAAAGCGTTAAAAGTTGGCGGCCGTTCTAAGGCCCTTTAGGACTTTTACGGTATTGCCGCCAATTCTGCCGCAAAGGTCCGAACTTGTGGAGGAAGAACCAAACTTGTTTCCTTTTTATTCTAAGGCCGGCCGGTTTCCTACCCGGCAGGTAAGCCCATGCTGGCTAGCCGTTTTAGGCCTGTTTTTCTAAAAACGGCCCTAAAACGGCTAGGCTGAATTCTGAAGTTAGTAGCGAAGGTAAAGTCTTCTCTACCTCATTAAAGGAGGATGGAATGCGTGCGGTGAGGCTTACGCCTCAGGGGAGTTACAAACTTCCCGTCATAGTGGGTCCAAGTTGAAAACTTGAACCAGGGAATGGGTAAAGGCGTTTTGAGCCTGTTTTCTTAAAAACAGGCTCAAAACGCCTTTACCCAAAAAAGTTTATCCTGCAAAGCTGGCCTTCTCCTACTCTCTTCAAAGGGGACTGGAAGCGTGTTTATTTGAACTCAGCACTCAGAACTCAAGACTCAGAACTATGCGCAGTTGGACCTTGAAACTGTTACATAGGCAGTCATGCTTTTACAGGCTATCACCTGATAATGGGGTAGCGGGTAAATGGTTTGGAAGGGTCAAAGATCTTGCGGTAGGTATTGTGCGTTTTGCAGATCACCGCGCCCAGGGCGCGCGTCACCATCATCATCTTGGGGTTGAAGTCGCCAATCCAGTTCATTTCTATTTCGGGGGCGCCGTAGTCAATGACGGGTTGCTGGGACCATTTGATCAGATAGCCGTCCACGCCTTTGCTCTGGAACTCGGGCACTACGCCAAAGATGATCCCAAATACTTTTTTGTCGCGGCGGCGGCTGTAGCGCCATTTGTAGTAGAGGAACTTAGCTTTCCCCCAGAGGTCAAAGCGGCCGTGCAGGTGCTTGAAGATCTGGTTCAGCTCAGGCAGCATAAGGAAGAAGGCAATGGGTTTCTCATTGTAGTAAGTGAAAATGAGAAGCTTTTCCTCCATGACCGGCTTCATGCTGTTGATGAGCTTGCGGGCCTTCTCCAGGGTCATCTCATTGATGCCCGAGTGGCCGGCCCAGGCCTTGTTATAGACCTCCAGGAAATCCTGGGCCAGCTTCTCCATGTTCTTCTTGGAGCCGTGGCCCATGCTGAAGCCAGGGTCCTGCTCTATTACGGCGGCCCGTTCCAGAATTTTGGGGTTCAAAGGCGCGGTAGTGCTCATCTTATAAGTATACTGCTGAAAATACACCTGAAACCCATAGGCCTCAAATAGCTGTTGGTAGTAGGGCAGGTGGTAGAACATACCGTAGTTGGGCTCGGTGAAGCCCTTTACCAGCAGGCCCCACCAGCGGTCCCGCTCCCCGAAGTTGATGGGGCCGTCCATGGCTTCCATGCCCTGGGCCTGCAGCCAGTCTTGGCAGGCGTCAAACAGGGTGTTGGCTGCGGCCTGGTCATTGATGCACTCAAAGAAGCCCATGCCGCCGGTCACGTACTCAGAGGCGTTCTTGGTTTTGTCGTTCACGAAGGCAGCCACCCGACCGATAGTCTGTCCCTGGTCATCCTGCAAGACCCACCTGATGATCTTGCCGTTCCGGAAGTTGGGGTTGCGCTTGGGGTCAAAGACCTGCTCAATGTCCTGGTCCAGGGGCTGTATCCAGTTGGACTGGGCTTGGTAGAGGCGCACGGGCAGTTGCAGGAATTCTCGGACAAGGGCGGGGGAGGTTACTTCAAGTAAAGACATAGTGGGTACGGCTTAGGAAGGCAAAAATACAGAATAGACGGCACATGCTTTCCGATGGGGTAAGGCAAGTTTACAATAGAACATGAGATGCCCCAGAGAATTGACTTCTGGCTGTGGGCAGCGGCGTCATTCCCTGGGGCATCTTCTGGTCAGGACCTTCTGCTCTGCCGCCGGGTATATGGTAGCTGAGTTGGGGCTCCTGGTTGTGTTCCCGTTTTTTAGAATCTTTATTTCTTGCAACCGCACTCCCACCTGTAGTTTTCAGAGAACTGGACGGTTACCTGGGGCACAGTGGGGCTTGGCTGGTATTTAGAGGAGATGGGGGCTTGTCCTTTCATGGGCCCGGAAAGCCAGGTGATGCCGCCTGTTTTGGCGTTGTAGCTATACCTGCCGGTGCCGCCGTCATCCAGCCAGCGGTAGGTGCCATCTTTCTTGAGCTCAAAGTAGCCTTTGTAGTCAAACCGGTAGGCGGGGGTAGTGTTTGGGCCGTTCCAGATGGATTGGTGGCAGGTGTACTTGCCAAATACCAAGGGGCCGCCATGCACCACTTTGGTAGCCGGCGACGTTTTCGGAGCCTTGGCTTCCAGCTTTCTGTTCCATTCGGCGGTGGCCTTGGCTACGTCTGCGGCATATTGGTTCTGCAGGGAGGCGTCTCCGGCAATGGCTTTCTGGTAAAAGCGGTCGGCGGGTTTGCCCTGGGCGGCCAGGGAGACGGCGGCAAGGTAGTTCACATAGGGATTGTTGGCATCCCGGGCCAGGGAAAGGTTAAATCGGGTCTCGGCGCTCCCAAATTCCCCGGCCTCATAATATTCAATGCCGCTATGAGCCTCCTGCCCCGGGCTAAACATCTCCGTCTCTTTGCCGCGGGTGGCATTGGAGTGTTTGATTCTGGCAATGTATGCCGCCAACCCTTGATTGGAGGAAGCAGGGGCGTCTTTTTTGGGTTGTTCAGGGTCTTTAGGAGTGGGAGTGGGCGGATTGGTAGTATCTGTAGAGGCGCTTTGCGGCATGTCTTTCGCATAGCGCTCCTTAAGGCTGGGGGTTAGGGCAAAAGCCTGGTTCAAGAATTGTTGGGCCTGCTTGGCCTTTTCTGGCTCATTTTGCCGGAGCAGCGCAATGGCTAGCTGGTAATTGGAGAAAGGATGGTCTTTCTGCCGCCGTAGAATAGCCATGAACCCGGCCGCCGCCGAGGAGTAGTTTCCGGCCTCAAAATATTCCTGGGCGTACAGGAAGTCTGACCCGATAGACATAAAAGCCGTCTCGTTGCCGCCTGTTATTTTAGAGGATTTCAATTTTTGCACATAGGCTTCCAATTCATCTGGTGCGTTTTGGGCAGACACCTGGGCGCATGAAAAGAAGAGCAAGCAGGCCAGTAAGAGGGTGGGTAGTTTTTTTGCCATGGGGAAACAGCTAAAGGTCAGAAAGATAGATATTATTCAATAAAGATATAGAAATCTAAATATAATGCATATTGACGCCGGTGAATTTTGTTGGGAGGGAAGGGCGTACTTCTTGTAATTCTTAAAAGGGACCAGCTACCACAGTTGGGCGGCAGGAGATTACGTGTTTAGGAGATAGAAGAAGGCTGGTTGAAAAGGCTACAACCGGCTGGGGGCTGCCAAAATATGGCAATAAAAAAAGCCTCACTGGGTAGGTGAGGCTTTTGAAGTGGGGCGTGCTGGATTCGAACCAGCGACCCTCTGCTTGTAAGGCAGATGCTCTGAACCAGCTGAGCTAACACCCCTTCTTTTTGTTTTGGCGACCTTTTGTCCCCGTTTGATGATGCAAATATGGGGGATGTTTTCTTATCTGCCAAATCCCATCCTGAAAAAAATTAAAAATTTTCTCTTCGTCAACTAACCATTGGAGGGGCGCGGCAGCCTTTATATATTTAAACCCTGAAAATCAGAAAGTTTGTGGAGCTAAGAAAAAAGGTGGTGCGGTACCTCTTGGGTGCAGTGGCCGGAATTTTTTTGTTGATGACGTTGGTGGTGGGGGTACTTTACTTCTACCAGGATAAAATTATCCAGCTGTTTCTGGCCGAAGCCAATCAGCATATCAAGACCAAGGTAGCCGTAGAGAAGATAGAAGTCACCTGGTGGGAGCAGTTTCCACAGATAGCCATTAGCCTGCACAACGTTGAGATTACCGAGACCGTGCCCGGCAGCACCCGCCCGCTGGCCAAGCTGAAGAAAATCTACAGCACCTTTGCGCCCTGGGACCTGCTGGGCGGTTCTTACCAGATACGGGAAATTCACCTGCAAGACGGAAACGTAGACGTGCGCGTGCTGCCCAACGGAGACGTCAATTACCTTTTCTTCCAGACGGCAGATACTACCCAGGAAGGAAAACTCAGCTTTGACCTGCAGCACATAGGCCTTAAGCGCGTGCACCTGGTGTACGCAGATGAGCACCGCAAACAGCGCTATGAAGTGCAGGCCCACACACTGACCGCCGCCCTTGAGGTAGCCGAACCGCTCATCAAAATAAAAACCAAAGGCAATGCCTTTATCCACACCCTCAACGTGCAGGGGAGCGAGTTCCTGAAACAAAAGGAAATCACGGTGGCTAGTCAGTTGGCCATTCATACCCAGCGCAAGCAGATCTCGGTGCAGCCCTCAGACCTACAGATAGGCAAAGCCGTGTACCAGTTGGGCGGTGAGATTGGCTACGGGAAACAAACAGTGCTTAACATGACGGCCAAAGGCAAAAACACCGATGTGCAGTCTATGCTGGCCTTGCTTCCGCCCCGGCTCACCAGGCAACTGGCCCAATACCGCAGCAACGGCGACATCTATTTTGAGGGAACCGTGAAAGGAGAGGTGTCTTCCCGCAAAAGCCCGTTTATTGACGTGTTCTTTGGGGCGCGGGGCGCTTCCTTTTACCATCCAGACTATAAGGAAAAGATAGAAGGCCTGACGCTGGAAGGGCGGTTTACCAACGGGGTGCAGCACAGCAGCCAGACTTCTGTGCTGGAGCTGCGCAACCTCAAGGGCAATCTGCGGGGCAAGCCTTTCTCAGGCCAGGTGATGTACAAGAACTTCGCAGACCCACACCTACAGGTTCAACTGAAAGCTGATGTAGACGTGGCACATGTGTTGGGTATTTTTCCGGTAGCGGAGATCAGGACCGGCAGCGGACACATGCAGGTAGAGCTTGCCTTTGCCGGTAACCTGCGCGCCTTTAAAAACAACCCCAGCAGTGCCGCCATTAAAGCAGATGGGGAAGCCGTGTTGCGGCAGGTAAACCTGCAGTTCAGGAAAAACCCTACGGCGTTCAGAGGACTCAACGGCACCTTCATTCTCCGGAAGAATGACGTGGCGGTTTCAGACTTCTCTGGCCGTATGGGCGACTCTGATTTCCTGGTGAATGGGTATTTTAAAAACGTGCTGGCCTGGGCGTTCCTGAAAGGGCAACACCTGCGCATAGAGGCAGACGTGGCCTCGCGGTCTATGAACCTGGACCAGATTCTGGCGGCCTCTGAGAAAATAGCCGCCGCAGAAGAAAAAGAAGCCGGAAGGCCCGCCAAGTCTTCTTACGCCTTCAATATGCCCACCCGGCTGGAACTGGACCTAAATGCATCTATAGGTCGGGTGCAGTTCAGGCGGTTCAGGGGCAAGCAGCTGCACGGGCAGATACGGTTAAAAGACAAGGTGCTTTCTACGCCTAATTTTGCGCTGCAGGCCGCCGGCGGAAGCTTCAAGGTGCGGGGCAGTATGGATGCCCGAAACCCGCGCATCAAAATCAGCTCCACGGCCACCCTCACCGACATAAAAGTAGACACACTCTTCTATGTGTTTGAGAACTTCGGGCAGTCCTTTATCACGCAGCGCCACCTGCACGGCGACCTGTCTGCGCAGATAGATTCTGACATTTACCTGGACCATACCTTAACCCCGCTCACTAACCTGGTGCAGGCTGAAATAAAGATGAATCTGCGCAACGGCCAGCTGCTGGACTTTGCGCCCATGCAAAAGCTAAGCGCCTTTATTGACCGCCGCGAGCTCTCTAACCTGCGTTTCTCTGAGATCAGGAATAACTTCTACATCCAGGGCCGCACGGTGTACATTCCCGAAATGGAGATCAAGTCCAGCGCTACTCGTCTCTCTTCCATCTCGGTCTCGGGTACACACACCTTTGACCAGGTAATGGATTACCGTGTGCGCATTCCGCTGGGCCGGGGGCCCACTAAACGCGACAAAGACGAGCGCTTTGGCGTGGTGGCCGCGTCTACTGCCCCCAACCCCAACCTGTTCCTGACCATTAAAGGCCGCGAAGGAAACTTTAAGGTGGCCTATGACCAAGAGAAAGTAAAAACCAAGGTGGCCGCCGATTTGAAACAGGAAAAGCAGGAATTGAAACAGTTGATTCAGCAGGGAGGCAAGAAAGAAGAGAAGAAAGTGGTGAAGCCCTCAACCGAGTATTTTGATTTTTAATCGTCTATAAAGGCTTCCCATTTTAAGCCCATTTTCTGAAAACAGGCCCAAAACCCACTACTATGAAAAGATATCTGTTTAGGCTTGCGCCTATGTTACTGCTGGGGTTGTTGGCATGCCAGCCGCAAACACCCACCGGCACATCCTCAGGCAATGCCTCTGCCAAAATCTATTACCCCGGCGCCGGCGATAACTGGGAAACCCGTAAGCCGGAGCAGGTGGGCCTTGATGCCGAGCTGCTGGCCCAGGCGGTGGACTATGCCCAGACCCAGGAAACCAAGCGGCCCAAAGACTTCTCTGACCAGGAACAGATCTTCGGGAAGTTGTTGGGTCCCATCCCGAAGGACCGCGCCAGCACCAACGGCATCATCTTGAAGAACGGGTACATTGTAGCCGAATGGGGTGACACCAAGGCGGTAGACCCCACCTACAGCATCGCTAAGAGCTTTTTGTCTACCATTCTGGGTATTACCCTGGACAAAGGCATGATCAAAGACGTGCATGACCCTGTGGCCAACTACATTAAAGATGGCGGCTATGAATCGGAGCACAACAGAAAAATAACCTGGCACCACCACGCCCAACAGACCAGCGAGTGGGAGGGAGAGCTGTTTGGCAAGAGCCACACCTTTGTGGGCAAAGAGGAATTTGGCAGTGGCGAACGCAAACCGCGCGAACTGAAAGAACCCGGCACTTTCTATGAGTACAATGATGTGCGCATTAACCGGTTATCGCTTTCGTTGCTCAGGCTCTGGAAAAAGCCCTTGCCCCAGGTGCTCAAAGAACAGATCATGGACCCTATAGGCGCTTCTAATACCTGGCAGTACCTTCCCTACAAAAACTCTTATGTAGACGTAGACGGCAAGCAAATGCCCAGCGTGAGCGGCGGTACCCGCTGGGGCGGAGGCCTCTGGATCAATACCCGCGACGAGGCCCGTTTTGGATACCTGTTTCTGCGCAACGGCCGCTGGAAAGACAAGCAGCTGGTCTCAGAGAAATGGGTAAAACAGGCCACCACGCCCGGCCCCGTAGGCCCAGATTATGGCTACCTCTGGTGGCTGAACACCCAGAAAAAGCAATGGCCCAGTGCCCCAGCCACCAGTTACGCTGCCCTGGGCGCCGGTTCCAACACTATTTGGGTAGACCCAGAGCATGACCTAGTAGTAGTGTGGCGCTGGCACCAGACAAATGGTGATGAGTTCTTCAAGCGCATTCTGGCAGCGGTAAAAACCAAGTAAAAATAGTAGGGCGAGTTGGCGTTTTGAGGCTGTTTTTCCAAAAACAGCCTCAAAACGCCAACTCGTTTTTAGTCACCTCGTTTGTGTTATTCTACACTAACACAATGAAACTATGGCTGAAGAAACCACCACCTTACTAAAAGACTACACAGATCAGGAAAAAGGTGCATACCTAGGTGCCCTGGCCACTATTGCCTCTGCAGACGGACACGTCTCTGAGGAAGAGATCACCTTTCTGGGCCTTTTAGGCGAGGCCGCCGAACTCCCCCAGAACCTGCAGGAAGAAGTTATCTCCATTGCCAAGAACCCCTCGCAGATAAGCCTGCAGCGTTGCCTTGACGTGCTCAAGGGCAGCCCGCTGCGGTTCTCCTTTATCACAGATATCATCAGCTTCGCCAAATCTGACGGCGAGTACTCACAGGAAGAACAGAAGCGCATAGCCGAGGTGGGCAACTACCTGGGCATTGACCAGAAGCAGTTCAGCATTCTGGACCAGTTTGTAGACACGGCCAACCAGGCCCAGGAAAAAGGCGAAGACCCTACCTCCCAGTCTTTCCTCAATAAAAGCGGCTTTGGCGATATGTTCAAGAAAGCAGGTATCTCGCCGGGTATGGTGGCCGGTATGCTGGGTGTTTTGGCGCCCATGGTGATTAGCGGCATGATGAACCGCCGCCGAAGCTCCGGTATGGGCGGCATGATGGGCGGTGGCATGGGTTCCATGGGCGGCGGAATGGGTGGCCTGCTGGGCGGTCTGTTAGGTGGCGCCATGGGCGGAGGTATGATGGGTGGCCGAGGCGGTATGTTTGGTAATGGGCGGTCAGGCGGCCTGGGCTCTATGGCCTCTATCTTAGGCGGGCTGGGTGGCCGTAGCGGCTACGGCGGCGGTATGGGTTCCGGTGGCCTTGGTGGCCTGCTGGGCGGTCTTCTAGGCGGTGGCCGAAGAGGCGGAACCGGCTGGTAGATTTCAAGCAGCTTTTAAGATTCCCGTTTCGGGGCTGTTTTCTGAAAAACAGCCCCGAAACGGGAATTTTCTATATGTCCTGACGGTATAAGTTGGCCAAGTTTTTTAGGGGTCTTCCAATTATTTTTTCTGCTTCTGCCTGGGCCGTTGCTCTCTGAGCTTGGGTAAGGTTCTTTTCCAACTCTTTCCCGAAGTTGAAGTGCTTTTGCTGTTCCAATACTGAGAAGTCTCGTTTTCCCTCATTGTACAGTAGAAACCACGTGTAGCCGATAACGGCATTTTTGGGCACGTATTTACCGGCCTGGTACATCTGGGCCAGCTGTAACCTGGAGGAGGTGATGTTGGCGCTCTGGTCCAGGTTCTCTGGGTTCTCTAAGGCACCCAGTCTTCGGGCCCAAATTAGCATGGAATCTATGCTTTTCTCTGTCCCATACCCTTGCAAGTAAGACGTAATGACGTTGACCATACAGTCGGTATCCTTTAGCTCAGCGCATTTTAAAGACCAACTGAAGGCTTTTCGGTGGTCTTGCTTTATTCCGCGCCCCGTGGCGAAACTGTAGGCGATTTTATATTGGGCGTCTCTGTAGCCTTGGTTGGCGGCCTTTAAAAACCACTCGTTGGCTGTCTGGTCATTCTGGGCCACCTCCAGCCCTTGTTGAAAGGCAAAGCCATAGTTGTACTGCGCTTCAGGGTTCCCCAGTTCAGCTGCTTTCTTGAGCAAAGGTAAGGCCCCCTTGAAATCATTTTTGGCCAGGTGCTCTTTAGATTTCCGGTTCAAGTCCGCTGCAGATTGCCCAAAGGAACTAAACGAAATGGCCCAAAGTACTACCGGCAATAAGATTCTTTTCACTGCTTTCATGCAATTTAATTAGTTGGCAGAAGGGTGTATCGGCAGATTTTCAAACAACTACTCTTCCTCCCGCCTCATGTAAACCGTCTGCGTAGGGAAAGCGAACGAAGACCCATGTTTCTCCACAATGTCTACAATCCGGTAGTTGATTTCCTCTTTCACGTCAATGTATTGGTCCCAATCCAGGGTATCAATGAAATAGAGCACCATGATTTCTTTGGCGTGCGGGCCCAGGTGAAAAAACCGGACGCGGCCGTCCTGGTTAGTGCGGGGGTACTCGTCAATGAGGTGCTGTATATCAGAGACAATGGCCTTGATCTGTTCTGAAGTAGTGGTGTAGGTAAGCGTTAGGTCAAACTTTACCCGCCGGAATGTGCGCAACGTGAGGTTATCCAGGGGCTTGTCAATCATGCTCTTGTTGGGGAGCGTCACATAGCTTTTCTCCATGGTTCTGATGCGGGTACTCCGGAAACCAATCTTCTCTACCGTGCCCGTGATCTCCCCCACTTGTACCAGGTCGCCTACCACAAAGGGATGATCCAGGAAAATGGTAAAGGAGGCCAGCAGGTTCTCCAGGCTTTCCTTGGCCGCAAACGCGATGGCCAAACCACCCACCCCCAGACCGGCCACCAAGCCCGCCACATTCACCTTGAACACTGTTCCCAGCACCACAAAGAAGCCAATGATCACAATGATGACCTTGGTGAAATCCACGAAGAACGGCACCAGTTGGTCATCTAGCTTGGAATGCGTCTTGGCCGCCCGCTTAGAGAAGAACATGCCAAAGAAATCCACAATCCGCATGGTTACCCACGTGATGGACACAATGAGGAAAATGCCGTAGATGCGCTGCAGAATGCGTTTTAACCCCAGTTCATCTTCTTTGGGCAGGCCCAATTCAGAAGGGTAGGTGAGGGAATCAAAGGCCAGGTACAGGAATATCAGAAAGGAGAGAAACTCCAGCGGGGTCACCAGCAGGCGCTTGAATTCATCCTTGGTTACCTCTTTGTTGAAACGCTTGATAATGACGCCAAATAGAATCTCAGAGAGAAGCTTGGAGACCAGCGTCTTAAACAGGAAGCCAAACAGCATGATGCCCAGAAAGACCAGGTATTGCTGTACGGTATTGCCTAGGAAAACAAACCTGAGAATATCTGAAAGCTGATTCTGCATTTGTTAAAGTCTTTCCCCCTTGCAACCAATGCGGTCGGGCAAGGGTCATGAGGTAAATGGAAGGTTAAATCTATGAAACGAAAAGTTCTATCCCAGCTTTTTGCCCTGCTAATTGTGTTTTCCCTGCCGGGCTGCGACTTTCTCAACGACTCTCCGGAAGAGGGCGAACTAGTCATGGGCCAATGGCTCAGCTACCAACTAACCCAGTGCGCTGACCCTTGGGAACCCTGCCCTTTACAAGACGCCAAAGCCTGTGCCAAGGAATACATCTCAAAGCAGGGTTTTACAGTTTTGGAAATTTCCGTCACCAGAGAGAACGACGGTGCCTCCTGTTTAGCATGTACCTGTTTAAACGGGCAGGTGCTAAAGGTGAAGGTGAGCGAGCCAGACGTTTCTAAATTGTTGGCGGTGGGGTTTAAGAAGCAGTAATAGAGAAATTTACTTTCGGCGATAATCTTGTCTAGCCGTGCATGCAGGGATTTCTAAAAAAGAGCAAAGACCTGCTTTTGCCCTGTTTTTAGGAAACGAAGGCAAAAGCAGGTCCGGGAGAATAGCGTACTTAACTGCAGTGTTACAGCAACTGGCTTAAGGCAATCTCAAAACAGGTTTTGGCAATTTCGGTTTTCTGCGGGTTCCGGGCATGGGCGTTCTCCAGTGCCTGACCAATAGTGCGGGAAATATCTGAGAAGATGGCCTCATCCGTTATCTCCACATCCTGTTCCATGAGGTAGGCAAACACGCGGGCCATGCCGCAGTTGGCCACAAAGTCGGGGATCACCGATACTTGCTGATCTGCGAACTCGCCGGTGGCACCGAAGAAAATTTCCTGGTCTTTGAACGGCACGTTGGCCCCGCAGGAAATAACCTCCAGGCCGTGTTGCTGCATGCGGGCTACCTGCTCCTGAGATACCAAACGGGACGCCGCCGCCGGAATAAATACCTCAAAGCCCAAGTCCCATACGCGGGCGTTCACCTCATCAAAAGAAAGAAGGTTGTCTGCCGTTAAGGCGTTGCCGTGGCGGTTCAGGAATAGGTTAGATATTTCCTCAAACGTAAAGCCCTCTGGGTTGATCAGGCCGCCGGCGCGGTCAATGATGCCCACAATCTTTACGCCTTCAGCCGCCAGGTAATAGGCCGCAGCTGCCCCCACGTTACCCCAACCCTGAATTACCGCCCGTTTGCCCTTTAGTTGACCACCCCAGATTTCATAGTAATGGCTCACCGCCTTGGCTACGCCGTACCCGGTGATCATGTCGGCTACTGTGTATTTGCGGGCCAGCGAAGGGGAGTAGTGCACGTCTTCCAGTACTTTGCTCACGCCTTGGCGCAGTTGGCCCAGTTTGTTGATTTTTTGTGGCTCGGTGGCTTTAAAGTGGCCGTTCACAATGCCTTCCTGGGGGTGCCAGAGGCCATACTCCTCGGTGATGGGAATCACCTCGTGTATTTCATCCACGTTCAGGTCGCCGCCGGTGCCATAGTAATTTTTGAGTAGGGGGTAGACGGCCCGGTACCAGCGCTCCAGCACGCCTTGCTTGCGGGGGTCTGCCGGGTCAAAGTTGATGCCTGATTTGGCACCGCCAATAGCCGGACCCGAAACGGTAAACTTCACTTCCATGGTTTTCGCCAGCGATTCTACCTCGCGCTTGTCCAAGCCTTTGCGCATGCGTGTGCCGCCGCCGGCCGCCCCTCCGCGCAAGGAATTGATCACTACCCACCCTTCGGCTTCGGTTTCAGCATCTTTCCACTCAAACACAATCTCAGGGCGTTTATTCTCAAATTTGGACAGCAGGTCTTTCATAACAGGAGGAAGTTTTCTGGGGTTATGGGGCAAAGGTAAAAGATAACGGGCGTTTGTTGGTAGTAGTGGTCGGAAAAGAGCTTATTAGAAGCTCTTTTCCTTTTTGAATGAAGTTTTTGCCTTGTGGTTCTATTAGTCTCTGTCCTTGTTGGTGTTCATAGGCCTAACAATTGAGACTTTTTCTCCATTTGATCTTGTGCATGCCTTTCCGCCTGCTGCTGGCGTAGGTCCAGCCTATGCCTTAAGCCCTTATGCTTGGTTGTTGCATGGTTTCCCTCCGAGCGCTCACGGCCGCGGGGCCCCGTCTTTCCCCCCTCGCACTGCCCTTGCGGCCGCTTTGCTTTCTGCCCTTAGTCCAGCCACTGCAGGGCCACAAGCGAGGCGCTCAGAGTAAAGACTGGAATCGAGGGAATGCGTGGGAAGGTAAGTAGTGTTAGAGGTTGTTAGCGTTTTAAGCCCGTTTTCCCGAAAACAGGCTTAAAACTCAATTCTGCTTCAAAAACCGCAATACCGCCTATTCAACGCAGACTCCCCCCTTGAGGATTGCCCGAACGAGAGTTCGAGGCAGCGAGCGAAGCTCTGAAGGGGGGTGTTTACACAGGAGGGCACGCATATCGTCCCCCTTTGAAGGGGGTAGGGGGATGACCACTCTTGCAGATCAACTCAGAACTCAAGACTCATGACTCAGCGCAGCTGTTTTGTTTCCAGCCCGATTTTCCAAAAACAGGCCCAAAAAGTGCTTCTCCACATGCCACCAGAACCCACAAAAAAGCCGAAGCAATTGCTCCGGCTTCATGCCTTTCCTGAAAAGGAAAACTCTTAGTTAGTGCCTTGGGTATCGGCTCCTTTTTTGCCTTTGCCGGCTTTCTTGGCTGGGGTTTCCTTTTGACCTTGGTCTTGGGTTCCTTGCGGCTGAACTTGTTGGCCTTGTCCTTGTGCCTGGGCACCTTGTCCCTGTCCGCGTCCTTGGTTGCCTCTTTCCATCTGCTGGGCCAGGGCCTGGGCAAATTTCTCTTGCTGGGCAGGAGTCAATACCGCTTTGATTTCCTCAGAACGCTTTTGGGCAAGGGCCTGCATGGCTTCGCGGTCTGGTCTCTGGCCGGGAGTGCGAAGTTTTTCACCTTCCTGTACGGAGGCCAAGACAATGGTTCTGATTTTGGTGGCTTGCTCTGGTGTTAGGTCAAGTTGCTTCTCGTAGCGTTTTACTTGCATTTCGGCGCGTTCTGCCGGAGTTGCTCTTTGACCGCCTTGTCCTGGGCCGGTAGGGCGCTCTTGGGCGAAGGCTGATGTTCCAGCCATTAAAGCCACACACAGGGTAGCGGCTTTGGCTAATCTTTGTAAAGTTTTCATACTGTTTGGTTTAGCGTTTTAGTTTGGGTTAGAGATCAATTTTTAACAAAGGTTTAATCCAAAAATAAAAAAATATGAAGCTAATAGAGAGGCAATCAGGGCAATACAGGGGTTTTAGGAAAATTTGGCTTAATTTTAAGGACGTTTTTTGCCGAACTGCCTTAAAACGTCCGAACCGACCAAACAACCCTTATTATTTTAACGCTTTCTGAATGAAACTTAGATTTTTGAGTACCCTGTTGCTGGGTGCCAGCTTAGCGGCCTCTGCGCAGAGCAACAAGATTGCCTTCACGGAATATGACCTGCCCAACGGTCTTCACGTGATCCTGCACCAGGACAAAACCACGCCCACGGTAGCGGTAACCATGATGTACCACGTGGGTTCCAAGAACGAGAATGCAGACCGCACGGGTTTCGCCCACTTCTTTGAGCACTTGATGTTTGAAGGCTCTGAGAACATAGAGCGCGGCAAGTACATTAACATGATCCAGAGTGCGGGCGGGGCCGTGAACGCCAATACCTCCTTTGACCGCACCTACTACTATCAGATTCTGCCCTCTAACCAACTGGCCCTGGGTCTCTGGATGGAAGCCGACCGTTTGAAATCAGCGAAGATTGACCAGCAGGGCGTAGAGACGCAGCGCCAGGTGGTGAAAGAAGAGAAAAAGCAGCGCATTGACAATCAGCCGTACGGCACGCTCTTGGAAAACACCTTCGCGACGGCGTATGACGTGTACCCGTACCGCTGGGTGCCTATTGGGTCTGCGCAGTACATTGACAAAGCCTCTCTAGCCGAGTTCAACCATTTCTACAAGACCTTCTACGTGCCCAACAACGCTACCCTCACCATTGCCGGCGATCTGGACGTGAACCAGACCAAGCAGTGGGTAGAGAAGTATTTTGGGGGTATTCCTAAGGGAACCTTGCCTATCCCGCGCCCCAGCGTGGTAGAGCCGAAACAGATAGAAGAAGGCCGTAAAGTGGTCTTTGACAATATTCAGTTACCAGCTGTGGTACAGGCGTACCATATTCCGGCGCAGGGCACCGAAGATTCCTATGCCATCAGCATGCTCACTACCTTATTGTCGGGTGGGCAGAGTTCACGCCTGAACAAAGCGCTGGTAGACAAGCAGCAGAAAGCCGTGACCGTAGCTTCAATTCCGTTGTCTTTAGAAGCCCCGGGGCTGTTCATCAACCTGGCAGTGGCCAACATGGGCGTAGACGTGCATGACCTGGAACGCGCCATGGATGCCGAAATTGAGCGGGTAAAGAATGAGACTATCTCAGACGCTGAGTTCCAGAAACTGCGCAACAAGGTAGAGACTGACTATATCAACGGACTTTCCACCTTGGAGGGCCGCACCGAGAAACTGGCGTCTTACCATGCCTTGTACGGCAACACCAACCTTATCAACACCGAACTGGACAAGTTCCTGGCCGTGACCAAAGATGACCTGACGCGGGTGGCCAAGCAGTATTTTACCAAAGAAAACCGGGCCGTGTTGCATTACCTGCCCAAGGCTGCCCAAGCCAGATAAGTACCGGTTCTTCGCTCTCTTACTTTAGATTTCCATGAAAAAATATATTTCCGTTTTCTTTCTGGCCCTCACTACCTCTTTGGGTGGCGTAAGTATGGCCCAAACCTCTAAGCAAACGCCACCGGCCGCTGGTCCGGCCCCGGTAATAGAGGTTGGTAAAGTTGAGTCTTTCACGCTTTCTAACGGGCTAAAGGTGTATGTGGTGGAGAACCACAGTCTGCCTACCGTAGCCATGAATCTGGTCCTGGACCGCGCCCCGCTGCTGGAAGGCGACAAAGCCGGCCTTACCTCGGCGGCTGGTTACCTTATGCGCAGTGGCACCACCTCGCGCACCAATGACCAGCTGGACGAAGAGATTGACTTTATTGGCGCTTCTTTGAATACCTCTTCCACTGGTTTCTCGGCTTCGGGCCTTAAAAAGCACTTTCCTAAGCTGTTGGAGCTAAGCGCTGATGTGGTTTTGAACCCGAAGTTCAACCAGGAAGAGCTGGACAAGTTCAAGAAACAAATGCTCTCTAACCTGGCCTCTTCCAAAGATGACCCGGCTACCATTGAGAACAACGTGCAGCAAACCCTGCTGTTCGGGAAAAACCATCCTTACGGAGAAACCATCACTGAGAAAACCGTAGAAGCCATTTCTTTAGCCGATGTGCAGCAATATCACAGCAAGTACTTCCGGCCCAACATTAGTTATCTGGCCATTGTGGGCGACGTGGACGTGAAAGATGCCAAGAAGCTGGTGAAGCAGTATTTTGGGAAATGGAAGAAAGCCGAGGTAAGCCAGACGGCCTTTGCCGCTCCGGCGCCTTTAACGGGCAATAAAGTTTCTATTGTAGACCGGCCCAACTCGGTGCAGTCGGCTATCTCAGTGGCCTACGCGGTAGACCTGAAACCCGGTAGCCCAGACGCCATTGCCGCCAGCTTGATGAACAATATTCTGGGTGGCTCCTTCGCACGCCTGGATGCCAATCTGCGCGAGAAGCACGCCTATACGTATGGTTCCAACTCCACTTTAATCAATGACCGTGTGGCAGGCCGTTTCAGGGCGTTTGCCAGCGTGCGTAACCCGGTTACAGACAGTGCCTTCGCGCAGATCATGTATGAAATGAAGCGCCTGCGCCAGGAGCCGGTGTCCAATGACGAACTGCAGAAAGTAAAAAACATGATGACCGGCTCTTTTGCCCGGTCTCTGGAGAACCCACTGACAGTGGCCATGTTCGCCATTAACACCGCCCGCTACAACCTGCCCCAGGACTATTATGCCAACTACCTCAAGAATGTGGCCGCGGTAACTCCCGCACATATTCAACGCGTGGCGCAGCAATACCTGCAGCCCGACAAAGCGCACCTGGTGGTGGTAGGCAACGCCCGCGAAGTAGCAGACAAGCTGAAGCCATTTAACCCAAGCCAGCCTATTGCCTATTTCAACGCCTTCGGGGAGCAGACGGAAGCCCCTATGGCCTCTCTGCCCGCGGGAGCTACCGTGCAAAGCGTGTTGGCGGCCTATATCAATGCCCTGGGCGGAAAGGCCAACGTGGAAAACGTGCGGGACCTTACCATCAAGCGTACCATGAACATGCCGGGCGCGCAGCTAGCCATTGTGCAGCAGCAGAAAGGCGTAGACAAATCGCACATGACGGTAAGCTTCGGGGAAAACGAGGTGAACCGCGTGGTGATCAACGGCAACAAAGGCACCATGACTTCGCAAGGCCAGGTGAAAGAACTGCAAGGTGGTGAGTTACTAGACCAAAAGCTGGAAAGCTGGATGTTCAGTTTCCTGAAGTACGACCAACTGGGCGTGAAAATGGCCCTAAACCAAGTAGAAAAAGTAGACGGCCGCGAAGCCTACAAGCTGGAACTGACCATGCCTAGCGGCAAGAAATCCTTCCACTACTTTGACAAGGAGACTGGCCTGAAGGTGCGCGAGGTAGCCACTGAGCAAACCAGCATAGGTACCGCCACCCAAACCATTGACCTGAAAAACTACCGCGAGGTAAACGGCATTAAATTCCCGCACCAGATTGACCTACACGTAGGCAGCCAGGTAATCTCCTCTACCGTGACCAGCGTTGAAATCAATAAGAACCTGAAAGACGATATCTTCAAGTTGAAGTAAGAAATCTGAAACTGACGTAAGCCTTTCTTACTAATCATGCCGGTCCTGTTTTAGGCCTCTTTTTAGAAAAAGAGGCCTAAAACAGGACCGGTTTTTTTGCGCCTGCTCAATACTTTCCTTCGTCTCATCTATTCGTCACCTTCTTCCTCATATGCCCTTCTGGAATTGGCATCCCTAAAGGTGTTTCGAGAAATCTTGTGGAGCCCAATAGACAGGTAATGCCTAAATTGTTCTCTGCTTCAAGTTCTCAACTTGGAGCTTAGCATGGCAGCAAGTTTTCAACTTGCTTTACCTGGCAGAAGAGCCACGCAAGTTTATAAACTTGCCCCAATGCTACCCACAAGTTACCGCTTCGCTCAAACTTGCGGGAGAGGGATGTTTCCTCCTCTATCTCTCTATTCCTTTCCTCTCTTCCTCTTTCCTTTCTTTTGTCATCACGCCTTTTGTCATCACCTCTTCTGTCATCCTGAAAGGATCTTGTTGGCGAACTAGACAGGCAAAGGCTATGCAACAATTTGAAAAGTACCCCTCTCATATGCCTTACCGTTTTGAGCCTGTTTTCTCAAAAGTAGGCCTAAAACGAACCCCACTAACTCTTCCCAAAACCAACCCTAATTAACCCTAGGGAAACTGTGCCCACATCTGGACTGAGTGTCCACTTCTGGACAGTATTATTAATTGTAAACGCATATAAACCACTGAAATACAATAAGTTACGAGTTGGCACAGTGCTTGGGTAACAGACACTACTAAACCTGTAAGAAAATGGATAGAGAATTACCCCAAACCGTAGTTCAGCAAGCCAAGCGCCGGCGCCTTTGGCTCCTTAGCGGTGTAGTGGCGGTCATGGTGCTGGGGGTGCTGGTGTTCCGGTTTATGTTGGAGACAAGAATCTCTAAATCTGAGATAAGACTAGCCACCGTGGAAGTGGGTGCTGTGGAAGCTTCCTTGACCGCTACCGGTACGGTGGTTCCCGAAAATGAAGAAGTCATTACCAGTCCCATCCAGGCCAGGATTGAACGTGTGCTCCATACCCCCGGCGACCAGGTAACCGCTGGCGAGTCGCTGCTTCAGCTAGACAAACAACTGGCGCAAACCTCTTTTGAGAAACTCAGAGACGAGCAGCAACTTAAGCAAAACAAAACCGCCCAGGTAGAGAATGACCTCCGCAAGAACGTGAACCAACTCCGCTCTCGCTATGCAGTGCAGGAAGTGCGCGTGAAAAGCTTGCAAGCTGCCCTGGCAGATGAGCAATACCTACTTTCTATTGGCGGTGGCACCAAGGAAAACGTCAAAAAAGCCGAACTGGATCTGACAGTAGCCGTCCTGGAACTAAACCAGTTGGAGCGCCAGATCAAAGATGAGCAGGAAGCGGCCCGCATAGGCATGAAAGACGTGGGCTTTGAACTGGAAATGAAACGCCGTGACATTGGCCAACTGCAGCGCCAACTAGACCAGGCCGACGTGAAAGCCACCCGCAAAGGCGTAGTGACCTGGGTTAACGAAGAAATTGGTGCCACCGTCAACGCCGGTGACCCGCTGGCCCGGGTGGCCGACCTGAGCAGCTTCAAGATCAAAGCCACCATTTCAGATACCTACGCCGAACAACTGAAAGTAGGCGGGCCCGTGACGGTGCGCATCAACAATACTGATTTGCGCGGCGAAATTGCCAACATTCAACCCAAGGTAGAAAACGGTATCATCACCTTTTATGTACGCCTGCAAGAGAAAAACCACCAGGCTTTGCGCTCTAACTTGCGGGTAGAGGTGTTTGTGCTCACAGACTTCAGGCCGAATGTACTGCGCGTGAAAAACGGGCCTTTCTATACCGGAGCCCGGGAACAAGCCGTGTTTGTGGTACAGGGAGACAAAGCCATTCGGCGTACGCTCAAAACCGGGGCCAGCAACTTTGACTTTGTGGAACTGCAGGGAGACATCACCGCCGGGGAGCAGATCATTCTCTCCAACACCAAGGAGTATGCGCACCTATCTGAGATTCAACTCACAGACAACTAGGCTATGAAAAAGACTTTCCTTTCTTCTCTCCTGGCCACGCTGGTGCTGCTTACCCAAATGGCTCACGCACAACAGGCAAGCCCCGGCCGTCTGTTAACGTTGCAGGAAACCATTGACCTGGCGCTTACCTCTTCCATTGCCGCCAAACAGAATGCTACCAACAAGACAAGCAGTTACTGGCAGTACCGCACGTTCAAAGCCAATTACCTGCCCCAACTTTCACTGGCAGGCACGGTGCCCAACATGTCCAGAAGCATCATTCCGGTGGTGCAGCCAGACGGAACCACAGATTTCAGGGCGGTGTCCATCAGTAACTCAGAGTTGGCGTTGTCAGTGTCGCAGGCGGTGGGCGCCACGGGTGGGCAGTTCTTCATTACCTCGCAGAGCCAACGCTTTGATGACTTCAACCAGAACCAGCGCCGCTACAACACCTTCCCGGCCATTATTGGGTTTAGTCAGCCTATTTTTGGCTATAACCAGCTGGCCTGGGCCAAAAAGATTGAGCCTCTTCGCTTTGAAGAAGCTGAACGCCAGTACCTGGAAGACCGTGAAAATCTGGCCACCACTGCCACCCAGCGTTTCTTTGAGGTGCTCCTGCAACAGGTAAACCATGAGATAGCCTCCAAGAACGTGGCCAACAACCAGGCCCTGTTCAAGGTGGCCGAAGAGAAATATCGGCTGGGTCGATTATCCAGAAACGAGTTGCTGCAACTCAAACTGAGCCTCATGAACGCGCAATTGGCCCAGGCCCAGGCTGCCACCGAACTCAAGACCGCCGCCATGCAGTTTGCCGCCTATGTAGGCTTGCCGCAGGGCGAAAAGATCACCGTATTAGCCCCCGATGAAGTGCCCACCTTGCTGGTAGAAGAACAGGCTGCCTTAGACCAAGCTAGGCAAAACCGTAAAGAGCGCTTCCAGAACCAGCGCAAGGTGCTGCAGGCCCAGGAAGACGTAGCCGAGGCTAGGGGCAAGGGCGGTTTCAACGCCAACCTGTACGCCACCTTCGGGCTCACCAAAAGTGCCAATAACTTCTCAGAGAGCTTCACCCAACCCGAAAACCAGCAGCAGGTGACCTTGGGCTTCAGTGTGCCGCTGGTGGATTGGGGGCAGCAGAAAGGCCGTGTGAAAACCGCCCAGGCCCAGTTGCAGCTCACCCAATACACCGTGGAGCAGGAGCAGACCGCCTTTGAGCAAAGCGTCCTGACCCAGGTAAACCAGATAGAGTTACTGAAAGAACGCCTGCGCATCACGGCTACCGCCGATTCCATCGGGCAGGAACGCTATGATATTACCAAGGCCACGTTTCTGGTAGGCCGCATCAGTATCACCGACCTCAACATTGCCCTGCAGGAGAAAGACCAGGCCCGCCGTGCTTTCATCTCCGCACTGCAGGATTTCTGGGTAGCATATTACCGCCTGCGGGCCCTTACTTTATATGACTTTGAACGCGGCCAACCACTGCTGGCCAAAGAGTAACTGTTTTGAGCCTATTTTCCGGAAAACAGGCTCAAAACGGAATTTGAACGACGCATTGTAAATGTAGGGGCAATCCCTTGTGGTTGCCCTAACAAGGGAGCCAACGCAAAGGGCAACCACAAGGGATTGCCCCTACATTGGAAGCGCCTTTATCACCTAGAGTAAATCATCCTCCTAACCCCTTCTAAGGGGGACGAAGAAGAAAATAGCACATTAAGAAATTAGCACTTTAGCACATTAGACTATGATCCAGTTATCTAACATTGAAAAAGTCTACCGCACCAAGACCATAGAGACGGTAGCCCTCAACTGCGTGAATCTTCACGTGGAACGTGGGGAGTTTGTGTCCATCATGGGGCCTTCGGGCTGCGGGAAATCCACGCTGCTCAACATCATGGGCCTGTTGGATGATCCTTCTGCTGGGCAGGTAAGCATTGACGGCAAACCCGTGAAAACCCACAGTGACAAACAGCTGGCCAAGCTGCGCAATGAGAAAATTGGGTTTGTGTTCCAGAGCTATCACCTTATCAATGACCTATCTGTGGTAGACAACGTGGAACTGCCCTTGCTGTACCGAAACCTGAGTGGTAGTGAGCGCCGCAAGCGGGCTTTAGAGGCTTTGGAGAAAGTAGGTTTGAGCACCCGCACCCGCCACTTCCCTAGCCAATTGTCGGGTGGTCAGCGCCAGCGGGTGGCCATTGCAAGGGCCTTGGCCGGCAGCCCAGAGATTATTCTGGCAGATGAGCCTACCGGTAACCTGGACAGCGTGATGGGTGAGGAAATCATGGACATTCTGCTAAGACTTAATAAAGAGGAAGGTACCACTATTGTGATGGTGACCCATGATGAGCACATGGCCCACAAGACCAATCGCCTCATCAGGTTCTTTGACGGGCAGCAAGTGGCAGATTCTTTGGTGTTAGAAGCCCAGATTTAAGACTACGGCCATGTTAAAGAATTACATAAAAATTGCCTGGAAGGTCTTGCAACGGCGCAAGTTCTTCACCTTCATCAGCCTTTTTGGAATCAGTTTTACCTTGATGGTGCTGGTGGTGGTGACCTCCTTGTTTGATCATGCCTTTGGGCCCCAGATGCCCGAGCGGGAGCTGGATAAGCTGCTGTTTGTGAATATGATGCGTGAGCAGAGTAATGAGGGTTTTAACAGTAGCGGTCCGCCCAGCTATTATTTCCTAGACCATTATGTACGCACCCTGCAGACCCCAGAGAAAATGTCTATCAATTCAGTATTTGTGCAGGTGAACAGTTACGTGAACAATAAAAAGCTGGCCCTGGACCTTAAGCACACAGATAAAGAGTTCTGGGAGATTCTGGATTTCAACTTCATAGAAGGCCGGGCCTTTGGCAAGCAGGAGGTAGACAATGCCAGCCGCGTGGCCGTGATCAACCAGAACACCCGCAAACAGTACTTCGGGGATGCCCCGGCCGTGGGGCAGTACATTGAGGTGAACCAGGTCAAGTACAAGGTAGTAGGCGTGGTAGAAGACATTCCTATTCTAAGGGTGCATTCCTACGCCGATGTCTGGGTGCCAATTACCCTTCGGCAAAACGAGTTCAAAAACAAAGACCTGCGTGGCACTTTCTTCGCCACTATCAAAGCCCGAAAGGCAGGGGATATTCCCAAAATCAAAGAGGAATACGCCCACATGATGACCCAGGTGGAAATCAAGAATCCCAAAGAAGCAACGCAGTTGTATTCCTTCCCAGATTCCTTTCTGGAGAGTTTCGCGCGCTCCGTTCTGGGCAGAGGCAGGGAAAGCCAACTAGGGTTTCTGTATGTCATTCTTGCCGGGCTGGTATTCCTGTTCATGCTGCTTCCTACCATTAACCTGGTCAACATCAACATCAGTCGCATTATGGAACGGTCCTCAGAGATTGGGGTAAGAAAGGCGTTTGGGGCATCCTCGTCCGTGATTATAGGGCAGTTTGTGGTGGAGAATGTGTTCCTGACCCTGCTGGGCGGTCTGCTGGGGCTGGTGCTGTCTTTGGGTGTCATGCACCTCATTAATAGCAGCGGCCTCATTGCCTACGCAGACCTGGGCCTGAACTTCCGGATCTTCGCCTGGGGTTTTTTGCTCTGCCTGGTCTTCGGGCTTATTTCTGGGGTATACCCCGCCTACAAAATGTCACGTTTACACGCCGTTGAGGCACTGAGAGGAGGTTCAAAATGATACGCCATCTGTTTAAACTGATCTGGAACCGGAAGAAAAGTAACTTCCTGCTGATCTCTGAGATTTTCTTTTCCTTTCTGGTGCTGTTTGGGGTGCTCAGCTTTGCCCTCTATAATTACCATAACTACCGCAAACCGCTAGGCTTTACCCATGAAAATGTCTGGAGCCTCTCGCTCAACACCCAGTCAGACTCCACAGCCCAAAAACTGGTGATCCAGGACCAGGTATTGCAGCGGGTACGCAGTTTCCCTGAGGTAGCCCATGCCTCTTTTACCAGCAACAATACCCCGTTTTCATTCTCGTCCATGAGCAACGGGATCTCCTATAAAGACATCAGAACGGAGGCCAACATATATGAGGTGCAAGACGCCTATAAAGACGTATTAGGCCTGAAAGTAAGCCAGGGCAGATGGTTCGGCCCAGAGGACAATGCATCGCTGCAGAAGCCTGTGGTCATCAATGGCAAACTGAAACAAGAGCTATTTGCAGAGCAGAACCCCATTGGCAAAATCATTCCGGTGAATGACTCTACGCAGTATAAAGTGATTGGCGTGGTAGACTATTTCAGGGCTTCCAGTGAATTTGGCGCCGAAGAACCAGGCTTGTTCACCCGTATTAACCTGCAGGGGGCAGACGCCCACCAATGGGGCTCCATGCTCGTGCGCGTAAAGCCGGGTACGGGTATTGCCTTTGAGGAGAAAATGATGCGGGAACTGGGCCAGATTGCCAAAGGCTGGACCCTTGAAGTGACTACCATGGAGAAGATGCGTCAAAACAAATCTAAAATGACCTTGGTGCCTTTGATCGCGCTGGGCGTAGTTTGTGGGTTTCTGGTGTTCAACGTGGCCTTGGGTCTGTTTGGCGTACTGTGGTACAACATTAACAAGCGTACCGGTGAGATTGGCCTGCGCCGGGCCATGGGAGCCACTACGCGCCAGATTAGAATCCAGTTTGTAGGGGAAGTAGTAGTGCTGGCTTTCTTTGGGGTAGTGCTGGGCCTACTGCTGGCGGTGCAGTTTCCGTTGCTGCAGGTATTCCAGCTTTCGCCAGCCATTTACTGGCAGGGAATGGCCCTGGCCGCGGTCTTCATTTTCCTGCTTACTACCCTTTGCGCTCTTTATCCCAGCCGGCAGGCCTCTGGTATACAACCGGCCGTGGCCCTGCATGAAGAGTAGGCTCCCGGCCCCTCTTTCCTAGAGCGGAGCATCTTGTTTAAGTCGTTTTTGGCCCGTTTTTCTGAAAACGGGCCAAAAACGCTACCTTCATCCTGTCTAGTAGCAATAGTGTTTTTCTTACCGGTACCATGATTCTTATCATTGACGATGACGTAGCCGTACGGGCCTCTTTAAGTCTGCTCTTAAAGCAGGCGGGCTTTGCCACGGTACAGGCCGCCAACCAACCCGAGGCCTTGCAAGCCGCGGCCAAACACCGGCCCCAACTGGTGCTGCTGGACATGAACTTCTCCATGGAAACTACTGGTGAAGACGGCCTGAAGCTTCTGCAGGAGTTAAAGCAGCTCTACCCCATTATGCCCGTGATTCTCATTACCGGCTGGGGTTCCATTAATTTGGCGGTAGAAGGCATTAAAGCCGGCGCCGCCGATTTCATTACCAAACCCTGGAACAACGACTACCTGCTGCAGTCCATCCATACGGCAATAGATCTGGCATTGCCCGCCCAGGAAGCCGCCACTGACAAACTCACCCGCAAGAAGCTGGACGAACTCTATGACTTCTCCATGATTGTGGGCGAAGACCCGGGTTTGCTACAGGTGCTCCGTAACATAGGGCAGATCAGCGCCACAGACGCCTCTATCTTAATTGAGGGCGAAAGCGGTACGGGCAAGGAACTCATTGCTGAGGCCATTCATAAAAACAGCCACCGCAGCCGGGGGGCCTTTGTAAAGGTGAACCTGGGCGGAATCTCGGCTAGTCTCTTTGAGAGCGAGATGTTCGGGCACCGCCGCGGCGCGTTCACAGACGCCAAAACCGACCGCGTAGGCCGCTTCGAGATGGCCAACAAAGGCACCATCTTCTTAGATGAGATTGGCGAACTGGACCTGGCCAGTCAGGTGAAACTACTGCGTGTGCTCCAAGACCGCACTTATGAAGTCTTAGGCGATAGCCGCTCCCGCAGCTTAGATATTAGAGTCATCTGCGCCACTAACCGTGACCTGCGGGAGATGGTCTCTGAAGGCAAATTCCGGGAAGACCTTTATTATAGAATCAACCTGATTACGGTGCGGCTCCCCGCCCTGCGCGAGCGGCCTCAGGATATTCCTTTGCTGGTGCAGCATTTTGTGAACAACCTCAAGAGAACCTACCACAAGCAGGAACTGCAGGTAAGTGCCAAGGCGCTAACCTGGCTGAAGGAGCAGCCGTTACCCGGTAACATACGCGAACTCAAGAACCTGGTGGAGCGCACCGTGCTGGTGTCGGGGAAGAGTCTGTTGGGCGTGGAAGATTTCCAGAACCAGTTGCAGGGCGGCCTACGCAAGCAGGAAGAAAAAGCGCTTCCGTCTGTAGGGGCCATGACCTTAGATGAACTGGAAGCCAGCATGATCAAAAAATCCATGGCCTATTACGGCAACAACGTGAGCAAGGTGGCCAAGGCCCTGGGGGTGAGCCGCGGCTCTCTCTACCGAAGACTGGAGAAGTTCAACATCCCGTATGACGCTGCGGAGTAAGTTTGTCCTCACCGCCGCGGTGCTCTACCTGACAATGGGCGTGCTGGCCTGGCAACTGCTGGCCTATAACCAGGTGCTCTTTATTGCCGCCGAGGTCTTGATTGTCATCAGTCTGGTACTCACCGCCCGGCTCTACACTTCTTTTGTGCGCCCACTCAACCTTATCGCCGCCGGCGTGGAATCCATCCGGGATCGGGATTTCTCCATCAAGTTCATGGAGACGGGCCAGAAAGAGGTAGACCAGTTGATCTCAGTGTATAACCAGATGATAGATGAACTGCGGCAACAGCGGGTCACCCAAACGGAGAAACATTTCCTGCTGGAACGCCTCATTGAAGCCTCACCCTCGGGTATTATCTTATTAGATACCTATGACCGTGTGGCCGGCCTAAACCCCGCGGCGGCGCATCTGTTGCAGACCTCAGGCAAAGACGTGGTGGGTAAGCCGCTGGGCGAACTGCCGGGGCATTGGGGCAACTCATTGGAGAAAATACCCAAAGACGAGCAGCGCGTGATCAGGCCCAACGGCATTCAGACGTACCGCTGCCGCAAGATTAGATTCCTGGATCGGGGTTATCACCGCTACTTTATTCTGGTGGAGGAACTCACCCAGGAATTGCTGGAGAAAGAGCGGAACGCCTATGAAAAGCTCATAAGAATGATGAGCCATGAGATCAACAACTCTATTGGCGCCGTCAACTCCATCCTGCATTCCTTCTCCTATTTTTCGCCGCAACTTAACGCAGACACCCGCCCTGACTTTGACGAGGCCCTGCAGGTCTGCATCACGCGTAACCAGAACCTGGCCGGGTTCATGGCCAACTTCGCCAATGTGGTGCGCATTCCGGTGCCCGTAAAGCAGACCGTGAACCTGCATGAACTGTTGCAGAGCATTCATAGACTTATGGGCCCAAGCTTTGAACAGAAGCAGGTAGCCTGGCAATGGGAGTTAAGCCCGGAAGCCTTACCAGTGGCCGTAGATGTGCAGCAGATGGAGCAGGTACTTATTAATGTGTTGAAAAACGCGCTGGAAGCCACCGACTCCGGCGGCTGGGTAAAGGTGAAGACCAATGCCTCGCCGCCAACGCTGCTTATCCAAGACAATGGGAAACCCATCACCCCAGAGGTGCAGGAAAAGCTGTTCTCGCCGTTCTTCAGCACCAAGGCCAATGGCCAAGGCATTGGCCTGACCATGGTACGGGAAATCCTTTTGCAACACGGGTTCAAATTCTCACTCCAGACAGAAGATAACAATCTTACCACCTTTGCCATAGACCTGGCGGAAGCTTGATTTTTGAAAGAATCGGTCTACAATCTCCCCTTTATGTAAAAGCCGTTTTAGGCCTGTTTTTCTAAAAACAGGCCTAAAACGGCTTTTCAAATTTTTAAGGTAGAAGTATGGTTAGCGTTACTTTTAAAAAACTAAAATAGGCTACCCTGCACAAACTGCACTACTTTCTGGGGCCTTTGCAGAGTAAGTCCGGTGCGTCTTTCCAGTTGGTCCATGAGGTACGCCAGGGCGGGTGGGGCATCTAGGACTTCCTGCTGGTGCATGAAGAAATAAAGCGTGTGCAGACCCTCTTCCAGCCATTGGTGTATTCTTTCGGCCCAGGCGTCCAGACGGGTGAAGTCTGAGGGGACCAGGCCATGCCCGTTAAACCTGATCATGGCCACCGGCGTGGTCAGGCGCATGTGCAACACATCCCGGCGGCCAGCCACGTCTGTCATAATAGTTGTGATGTTGCGTTCTTCCAGGGTCTGGAAAGCCTGTTGAGCAAGGGGCGTGTTCTTAAACCAGTCTTCATGCCTGAACTCTACGGCCAGGGGCACCTCCTTGGGGAACTGCTCCAGAAACTGGTCCAGCGTAGGCCAGTCCTCCGGCCCGAAGAACGGGGGCAGCTGCAGAAACGCCATGCCCAAGCGGTCTTCCAAGCCTAAGATGGCGTCACAGAACAGTTTGGTGGGCTCGCCTACGTGCCGTAGCAGCTGGTCATGGCTAATCACCTGCGGAAGTTTGGGGCAGAACACAAATCCGGTGGGTACCGCCTGCCGCCACCGGTTAATGGAGGTAGCGTCCGGAATGCGGTAGTGGGTGGTATTCATCTCCAGGGTATTGAATTGGCGGCCATACCAATAGAGCAGTTGCGCATCCTGGGCGCCGTCCGGATAATAGGTGCCTAGCCAGGATTTGTTCGTCCAAGTGGGGCAGCCCAGGTAAAGGGAAGGCTTGGTGGGCCGCTGCGCCCGGGCCAGTACCTGGTGGGTGGCAGGGTGGTCTTCCGGGAGGGTGAAGTCTACCTGACTGATATTGGAGAGACGGCCGAAATCCATAGGTCTAAATATTTGTTTTTAGCTATATATCTGCTAAATTCGTAAGCAATTGGGGCGAAATTTAAGGCGAAGGCTAAATTTTTAAGAAAAAAAATATTTTTTATTCTCGCATTCTATTTTTCTAAGGATACGAGGTTCAATTATAAAAGTCATAGAAGTACAATCTGCGAGGGAAAAATTACCTCAGCGTAGTTAAAACGCAGAAAATGAGCCGGATAAAAAAGTGCTAAATTGCCATACTACGTTTTATGAAATAAATCATATCGAAAAGAAAATTAATTGCACTTTGTAATAAAATAATTGGAGGTATTTGATTTAATGTGTACGTTTACCCGTCTTGCTTTCTTGCGCTGGCTTGACATGGAAAAAATAAGTCCTAATTTTGGGGCTTGAAATTGATGTTCCACCAACAAAACCTACAATGGGGATACAGAAAATTTACTATGCGCTTACCGTTCTTTTCATATTTTTCTTCAGCTTTGCGCCCAATACTTTTGGGCAAGAGGTAGGCGATACGCAAAACGGTTTAGCATCATGGTATGGCTCTAAATATCATGGTAAGCGGACCAGCAGTGGCCAGGTTTACAACCGTCACAAACTCACCGCAGCCCACAACGGCCTTCCGTTAGGCACCACCGTGAAAGTAACCAACACCGCTAACGGCGAAAGCGTAGTGGTTTACATCAATGACCGTGGTCCTTTCAGAGGTGCCCGTATCATTGACCTCTCAGAGGCTGCGGCCCGTAAAATTGACTATCACAAAGAAGGCCTGGCCAAAGTAACCGTAGAGGTACTGGAACTGCCAGAAGAATTCCTGGCAAGCCGCGCCAAATCCCAGAAACCAGTTCTTGAGCCAGAAGTGAAAGAGGAAGTGATTGCCTCGGCCGCTACACCTGTGGCCACACCATCTTCTTCCAAAACTGACATTGCCTCTTCTGAGGGACCAGTCATGAAACCAGTGGTGGTGCCTGCGGTGACGCCGCAACCTATGTACGTAGTGCAGGCCGGCGCCTATAGCAGCGTAAGCAACGCAGAGGCCCAGGTGGAAAAACTTCGCCGCATGTACCAGAAAATGCCTATTGCCTTAGTGGAAGAAACCGTAAACGGCAAGAAAGTGCACCGTATTCTGGCAGGTAAGTTTGTCTCTAAGACAATAGCCGAACAGGCGCGCAAAGACTTAGGCAAGAGAGGATTCAATGGCTTAGTGCGACAAGTAGCTGAGCCTACGGCCGTGGCCACCCTGTAAAGATTGCAGTGCTTCTTGCATGTGTACCCCAAGCCTGCTGCTGTAGGCTTGGTTCTCACGTTTTAGGCCTGTTTTCAGAAAAACGGCCTCAAAACGCAAATTCTGAATTTTATTCTCCCTGATTTGTTACTCTCCTTACGGAGCATGACACCAGAACCAAAAATTGCCGTAAGAACTACGCGCATACCAATTTAAGGGCTGAGGACGTTTAAATGAAAATTCAGAGAGTGAAGGTCTACCATGGGGAATAAAAGAACGTGGGCAAAAGTGCTGGTACTGAGCCTTTGTTTGGTTTGGGCATTTACCCAACAGGCGCAGGCGCAGATCATTGGCAAGGAGAAGAAGAGCAAGCTTTTCTTCTGGCAGAAGTCTAAAACACCTTTAGTGCTGGAGCCGGTAGATTCTGCCGTGCTGAATGATTCGCTGGCCAAGCCCTCTTTGGCCACCGCCGCGCCAGACAGCGTGGTGGAGAAAGAGAAAAAAGAGCCAAAAAAGAAGAAGACCTACTTTGGGTACCGCGTCAAGAAAGGCTTCGCCCGCCAGGGCAAAGGCAAGAACCAGATAGTAGAAACGTTTTACTATCTGCGCGAATACAAAGAACCCAACCCCTACGTGCGCGACAAGCATTTCTATGATGTGAAGAAGCGCCGCATCTTCAGGGCGCCCACCCTGGACCCCTCCAAGACCAAAATGCTGATTCTGCACGGGCCGTACACCAAGAAACGGGGCGATGTAGTAATTGAGCAAGGATATTTCTACGTGGGCGCCAAACACCTGCGTTGGGAAACCTTCAGGCCAGACAGCACCCTGGTGCAAAAGCAGCATTATGAGAAAGGTTTTCTGCGGGACGCGGTTATCACCTACTATGATGCCGCCAAGACCAAGATCAAGGAAGTAATCCCGTACCAATACGGGCAGGTGCAAGGCGAGTACTACAAATTCTATGAGAACGGCCAACTGGAGTGGCAGGGCAGCTATGACAAAGGCCGTAAGGTAGGCACCTGGATTAATTTCTTTGATTTCAGGGGCCGGCGCCAGTTTGAGTTCCAGTACGCTGAGTCAGGCTTTGATCCGCCCGCTGAGCCGGTGTTGGTAAAGCAGTATGACCGCCACGGCGCGCTAGTATTTGAGAAAAAGGAATAAGGTCTTAATAGACGGTAGTAAGGCCGTTGCTGTATATCCGTTTCGGGCCTGTTTTTCAGAAAACAGGCCCAAAACGGATTTTTCATTTGAAAGACGTTTTAATGGAAGGCGTCTTCTATATGTAGAATCTCGGGTTTTCCGGCCCGCCATAAAATAGAGACCACATCAAACCTTATTTCATGGGGCCATTGCTTGGTTTCCAGGTAATGGTTGGCCGCCAGGTGCAGGAGTTCCTCCTTGCGGGCCGAGACCGCCTCCTCAGGAAACCCGTACCGGTAAGAGCTTCTGGTTTTTACTTCCACCAGAACCAGCACCTGGTCTTTAGCCACAATCAGGTCAACCTCGGCCCGTTTATGCCTGTAATTGCGTTCCAGCACTACATACCCCAGGCTCAGGAAATGGTCCTCCGCGGCTTTTTCGCCCTGCTGGCCCATTTGAGTATTATGAGTCATTTTTGGTGGGTCTGGGTTTAATGAGTAATTTGCATAGTTTTCCTGTTGCAAAGCATTCTATACGTGTAAAATAGGCTTCTGTAGACAGGTAGTGGGGTTTGAAGGCAGTAAACCTCTTTCAAAGATTGTAAAACGTCGGGCTGAAGAAGCATGGGTGAGAATAAAAACATTGTTTTTGAGAACCTGGGTCTGGTAGATTACCAGCAAGCCTGGGACTACCAGGAGCAGCTTTTGAAAAAGGTGGTGGACGTGAAAACGCTCAACAGGTCTTTGCCTGAAGGGGAACGCCAACCTACGCCCAATTACCTGCTTTTCTGCCAACACCCGCACGTGTATACCTTGGGTAAAAGTGGCCATGAAGAGCACCTTCTTTTAGATCAAAAGGGACTGGCACAGAAAGAGGCCACCTTCTATAAAATAAACCGGGGCGGCGATATCACGTATCATGGTCCCGGGCAGTTGGTGGCTTACCCCATCCTGGACTTAGAGAATTTTTTCACCGATATCCATAAATACCTTCGGTTGCTAGAGGAGGCAGTTATAATGACCCTGGCAGATTATGGCCTGCAGGCGGGCAGAATACCCGGGTTAACCGGAGTGTGGCTTGACTTTGAGGAGCAGCGCAACCCCAGAAAGATCTGCGCCATGGGTGTGAAATGCAGCAGATGGATTACCATGCACGGCCTGGCGCTAAACGTAAACACAGACCTTTCCTATTTTGGAAACATTGTGCCCTGCGGGATTTCTGATAAAGCCGTGACCTCTCTGCAAAAAGAACTGGGTAGAACAGTGCCCTTGCCGGAGGTGGAGGAAAAGCTGCTTAGGCATTTTGAAAGATTATTTGACGCAAGGGTGTTGGAGCCTCAGTTATGAAAAAAGATATTGATTTCCTGCAAGTTGAAGGCGTTTCTGTGGCGATTGCCCGGGAAGAGGGAGAATTGGGGCAGGTAGAATGGAACGTGTACTTTATCAATAACAATAACTTTCCGTTGGAAAACGTGCTTATTGCCTCTAAAGGGTATGGAGAGCATGAGGGCCAGGAAGTGAAGACCTCCGTGCTGCGTCATGTGTTTCCGGAGGTAGAGGCCAAGGCCGCCCTTCAGGTGGAGCCCATTGACCCGGCGCTATTTCACCTTACCAATGAGTTCTGGGTGAGCTATTACATTGGCCAGCAAATTTATGATAAACGCTTTCTGTTTGTGCCCGGAAGCATTGTTGAAGAAAATCTTATTCATATTTCTATATTAGAGAGAGAAGGTATTTTGCACTCTTGAGGTTATCCCGTTCAGGATTTTCTAAGAGGCGTTATTCTTCCATGCTTATAAACCCTTAAACCCCGGCATGAAATTTTTTACCTATCTGCTTTCCTTTAGCTGGTCGTTTTTCATTGCGCTCTTTGCTATACCCTCTATTGTATATGTGGCCCATTTGAAAAACATCCTGGACCAGCCTAACAAACGGACAGTGCACGTGTCGCTTACCCCGCGGTTGGGCGGGCTGGGCGTGTTTGCCGGGTTCATGTCGGCGCTTACCATCTTTGGTGACCTCACCAACGGGGTGCAACAGGTGCTGGCGGGTTGTATTATCCTGTTCTTTGGCGGGTTGAAAGATGACTTAGTGTCTATTTCGGCCTTTAAAAAGTTCTTTATGCAGGTGCTGGCCACGGGCGTGGTCATGTTCATCGCAGATATCAGGATCACCAGTTTTCAGGGGATTTTCGGGATTCATGAACTGCCCATAGGCCTGAGCTACGGTTTTACCTTCTTCACCATTGTGGGCATCACCAACGCCATTAACCTGATAGATGGCCTGGACGGCTTGGCCGGTACCATTGTCACCATCATTGTGGCCACGTTTGGGTTCTTTTTCTGGTACGCCCACCTGGAGGAGTACTCTAATTATGCCGGCGTAGCAGTGTGCTTGATTGGCGGTATCCTGGGGTTTCTGCGGTACAATTTCTACAAGGCCCGCATCTTCATGGGTGACACAGGTTCCCTGCTTTGCGGCTTTGTAGTGTCAGTGATGGCTATTCAGTTTATAGAGATGCAGTTTGTGCCTTCCTCGCCGTCAGTGGCGCTGGGGGTACTATTTGTGCCGTTGTTTGACACAATCAGGGTTTCTGTCATTAGGATCATGAAAGGGCTATCTCCTTTCTCACCAGATAAAAACCATATTCATCACCGTATTTTGGCTATGGGGTTTAGTCAGGTGAGTACGGTGCTCATCCTGGCGCTGCTTAATGTGCTGGTGATTCTGTTTGTGTTTAACTTTGCCCACTGGGGAAACCTTAACCTGCTGCTCTGTCTGCTGGGCTTCTCTTTGGTGTTGAGCGCCGTGTTAGGCCAATATGCTGCCAGGCCCACTACCACTGGCTAAAAAATGAGGACCTGGGTATTAATTTTCTGCTTTTGGTTTATAAGCGGAAGTGCGTTTGCCCAATCTGGGCCGCTTAAGCCGTTGCTTTCTTCAGACTGGTTGGTTTTTAAAGGCCAAAGCAATCAGTTGGTGCCTTATTTGCCTGAGTTCCATGATGAGCACAAGGCCCTCTACCAGTGGATTATCGTAGATAAGTTCACCAACCCGAGCATTTCATTTGCGGCCCGTGCCCAGCTCTGTATCTTTATTGATAATAAACTGGTGTTTGTGGCAGATTCTACTGCCCGGTACACCCTGGACCTTTCCGCCCACTTAAAGCCAGGCAAAAAGTACCTGTTAACCATCTGGCACCCAGACCAGCAGCCCAATTACCCGTCCTTTAAAGTTCCGCAGCAGGAAATTGCCGCCTTAAACTCCAAACAGAACGTAATTTTCCAGCCCAAGCCAAAGCAATCTGACGCCCCCAGAAATACGCTGGTGTTTTTTATGGTCATCATAGGTCTGGTGTATGGGGCGCTTCGCACGACCTTCTACTCAGATTTTGCCAGTATTTTCAGATGGAGTAGTTTCTCCAAGATTTCTACCCTGGAAGAAGGCTTGTTGGTAAAGCCCATTGGTAACTGGTCCAGCATCTTGTTTGTACTGGCATTTGCTTTATCCTTTTCCTTGTTGATTGTAGCCATTCATACAGACCTGGAAGACCTGGCCCTGCTTAACCAATTGTTTACCGCCACGCAGGCAGACCTGGTCTCCAAAATACTGCTGTATGCCTTAATGGTCTTCTTGTTTGTGGTTTTGAAGTACCTTTTCCTGCAACTTATGGGCTTTGTGTTTGGGGTAGAGGAAATGGTCTTGACGCAGTATCGTGAATTCCTGCGCACCCTGTTGGGATTAGGTATTTTTGTTCCGTTTATTTTGCTATTGTATCTGGGAGTGAGTACCACTGTTCCCGGAGTAGTCTATTGGATTGCTAATGTGGCGGTTACAGTGCTGTTGGTGTTCACTGTTCTAAGGGTGTTCTATACAGTTAGTAAAAAATATTCCCTTAAAAATCTACATTTATTTTCATACCTTTGCGCCACAGAAGTGATTCCGTTGATGATTTTACTCAAATTAATTGTATTTGTGTAACCATCTGTTCTCCGGGATAAACCAGGCTAAGATTACAAGTTGTTAAACTACCATCAAAAAAATGGCTGACGGTAAAGAAGAGTTGGGTGCGGATAGACATTCAAAGAAAATTTCTAGTATTCTTGTCACGCAGCCAAAGCCGGCAAATGATAATTCTCCCTATTTGGGCATTGCTGACAAGTACGGCATCAAAGTAGACTTTAGAGCATTTATTGAGATAGAGCCTGTTCCTTACAAGGAGTTTAGGAAGGACAAGGTGAATATCCTGGACCATACCGCCGTTATTTTCACCAGCCGCAATGCCGTAGATCATTTCTTCAGGATTTGTGCCGAAGGAAAAATTGAGGTGCCCGCAGAGATGAAGTACTTCTGTATCTCTGACCAAACCGCCTATTACCTCCAGAAATACATAGTGCTGCGTAAGCGCAAACTCTTTATTGGTGGTAAAACAGCGTCAGATTTGTTTGAAGTGCTCAAGAAGCATAAAAACGAGAAGTTCCTGTACCCTTGCTCCAACATCAGAAAAGAAGATATTCCTGAGTTCATGCGGGCCAATGGGTTTGACTTCACCGAAGCCACTATGTACAAGACCGTAGCCTCAGACTTATCTGACCTGGCCGAGGTAAAGTATGACTGCATCGCTTTCTTTAGTCCTTCAGGTATTAGCTCTTTGTTTGTGAACTTCCCTGATTTCAAGCAAAACAATACCCGTATTGCCGCTTTTGGCCCTACTACCGCCCAGGCGGTGCGAGATGCTGGCCTGGAACTGGACATTGAAGCGCCTATGCCCAATGCCCCATCCATGACGGGGGCCATTGAGGTTTATATCCAACAACATTCTAAGAAAAAGTAAACCACCTGTTACTTTTCTCTTATTTGTGCGTAGCAAGGCTATGGCCGGCAAATTGTACGTTAACTTTTGGTAGTTATGGCGCAATTTGCTAGCTTATGCCACTTGGCTCTTACTGTTCAAAGAGTAGTCTAAATGCCACCAATGATGCACAAATTACGTTTCCTTTTCTGTTTGATCGGGCTTATTTTACCGGTATTGGTGCAGGCGCAGCAGCTGCCTCAGTTTAGCCATTACGCGTTTAACGGGCAGTTTATAAGCCCCGGTTACGCGGGCATAAAGGGCCAGACAGAAATGAATGTGCTGTACCGTTACCAGTGGTTAGGGTATGATGGAACTTTTGATGCCGGCGGAGCGCCAAAGACGGGTCTCTTCACAATTTCAGCGCCTATTGGAGCGTTAAAGAGTGGCGTAGGGCTTGTAGTGATGAAAGATGAGATTGGTGCCGTTGATGTGTTTCAGGCGCAACTTTCATATGCTTACCATCTTTCATTAGGAGAAGGAAAGCTTGGGATTGGGGTGCAGGGTGGAATGACCAATATGAGCAAAGGGCGGTACCGGGCAAATGTGGAATCAGATCCGCGGGTGCCCTTCAATAGCTCAGACAGAAAATATGACTTGGGGGCCGGGCTATGGTATCAGCAGGAACGGTGGTATGTAGGGGCTGGCATAACCAACTTATTAGGGGCAACCTATGAGTTTGAGAATGCTGCCAAGAATTCAGAATACGGAACGGTGACTGCCGAGAAGCACCTGATGGCCACGGCAGGGTATGAAATGGAACTTTCTAACTCTCTTGACGTTACACCTACAATATTGTTTAAGCAGGATCTGAGTGCCGGAGTCGCCTCTTTGGAGGCCGGCGGACGAGTGACTTTTAATGATAAATTCTGGGGTGGGGCAGGGTATAGGTTTGGAGAGGCGATTACCGGGATGTTAGGAGTTTACCTGTTAAAGGACAATGCTTTGAACTTTGGATATGCTTTTGACTATACCGCCGTAGGGTCAGATGCCAAGAGTGCTACTTCGCATGAAGTAATGCTAGGTTATAGGTTGCCTAGACCTAAAAATAATACAAAACCTCCCGTTAAGACTCCCCGCTATAATTTTTAAGTACTTACTTTTAAGTAGCAGGCATACTGCTTGTAGTAAGGGAATTAATGATTAAATAAAATATTATTTTCTTTGCATCGTTAGCATATTGTTCTTCAAGAAAAAACACTAGTTTTGTTTTTCAAAGTTGCGATATATATTTGCTGTCTTATAAATTACTAAATACTAAGCGGAAGCGCTGCCTTTATCAAGTCCAAGAATATGATTAAGTTTTTACAGTTTTCTGCCATTGCTTTAAGCGTAATGCTAATGGCAGGTTGTGGTATGGGGAGAGACTCACAAGGCGATGTGGTGGGAGCGATGGACCGGCCGGAGTTCAATCCGCAGGAGATCCCTTATGGCATGATTGCCTGCCCAGGTGGAACTTTCCATATGGGACAGACTGATCAGGACATTGCGGCCAGTATGTCAAACATGAACAAGCAGGTAACCATTGGTGGGTTCTACATGGACGAGACAGAAATCACCAATAATGAGTACCGCCAGTTTATGGATGCCATCCGTCAAGACTCCCTGGATATTCTGGGTGAAGAGTTTGTGATGACACAGCTGTATCCAGACACTACCGTGTGGGTAAAGGACTTTACTTACCACATGGGTGATCCCCTGATGGAATACTACTACTCGCACCCAGCTTTTGATGACTACCCAGTGGTAGGCGTTGACTGGTTTGCGGCTAAGTATTTCAACAGCTGGAGAACCAAAAACAAAAACAACTACAACGTAGAAAGCGGCATGGCGCCAATGCCTAGCTTCCGTTTGCCATCTGAGGCAGAGTGGGAGTACGCAGCCCGCGGTGGCCGTGACCTGGCTACCTACCCATGGGGCGGTCCTTACCTGCGTAACGCCAAGGGTTGTATGCTGGCTAACTTCAAGCCAGGCCGTGGTGACTACTACAGCGACGGTTTTACCTATACCGCTCCGGTAGGACAATATTATCCTAATGATTTCGGTTTATATGATATGGCCGGTAACGTGTCTGAGTGGTGTGAAGATGCTTACTCAGAGGCCTCTGTACCGGTGGTATGGGATTTGAACCCAACCTACTATAAAGATGATGAGCCCCGCAAAATTGTTCGTGGTGGTTCCTGGAAAGACATTGCACATTTCCTGGAGACAGGAGTTCGTAACTTTGAGTACCAGGATTCTGCCCGTTCTTACATTGGGTTCCGTAGCGCCATGATCTACATTGGCCGTTCATCAGACTTTGATCTGGGAAGATAGGTTTCTGCCTGTCACCCCTCAAGCTAACTAAGTAAATTTCTAAAAAACCAAATCGTACAATCTAAATCCATTAAAAAATGAGCAAAGTAAGAGGCAGCTTCTTCTACGATAAAGTAATGCCAAAAATTTATGGTATTGGTGCTGCAGTAGTAATTGTGGGAGCATTGTTTAAAATCCTCCACTTACCAGGAGCCAATGAAATGTTGATCGTGGGTCTGGGTACTGAAGCTGTTATCTTCTTCCTGAGTGCATTTCAACCAAACCCTCCGCATGAGCCAGAGTGGGAGCGCGTGTATCCACAGTTGCGTGATGACTATGATGGTCCTCTGCCAACGGTGCCTACTGCCTCTGCTGGTGCTTCTATCACTGGAGATCTAGACAAAATGCTGCGTGACGCCAATGTCACTCCTGCTACTATCAGCTCTTTGGGTCAAGGCTTGAACCGTTTAAGTGATACTGCTTCGCAAATGGCAGATATGACAGACGCTACTGTAGCTACAAAAGAGTATGCTGCCCGTGTAAGAACGGCTACTGGCTCTTTAGATAGAATCAATGAGGCTTATGGTACTACGTTAGAGGCTGTTTCTCAAATGGCTAGCGCCACCGTAGACACCCAAGCTTACCATGCACAAGTACAGCAGGTAACCAAGAACCTGGGTGCCTTGAACGCAGTGTATGAAATGGAGCTTCAGGATGCCAACAACCACCTGAAAACCATCAACAAATTCTATGGTAGCATCTCTGGCGCCATGGAGAACCTGACTGCGGCCAGCCGTGAGACAGAGCAGTTCAAAGATGAGGTGACTAACCTGACCAAGAACCTGCACTCGCTCAACAACGTGTATGGCAACATGTTAAATGCCATGAGAGGGTAATCTCTGCCAATCCTATTTTAATAATAAGTTTAACTAAAAAGGTAAACACAACAGGATACTATGGCTGGAGGAAAAGAGACGCCACGGCAAAAGATGATCGGGATGATGTATCTCGTTCTTACGGCGCTATTGGCATTGAACGTTAGCTCTGCAATACTTTTAAAATTCCAATTTATTGATGCCAGCTTAATGGGGGTTAACCAGAAAACTATTTCTGATAACCAGGGCTCAGTAAAGGGAATTCAGGCAGCAGTGGCAGATGGCGCAAGCACTGCCAAAGATAAGCTGGTAGTTGAGCAGGCCCAGGAAGTAAGAAGCACTACCGCTGAGTTGGTAAGCTATATCAGATCGCTGAGAGCGGAACTGGAAAAGCAAACCGGCGGTAAAGACCCGGAAACGGATAATTACAAGAACCCTGAGGCGAATGAGATTGTAAACGAGATAATGCTGGGTGGTTTGAAAAAAGGCAAAGGATATGAACTGGAAGCCAAATTAAACCAATACGCTACCTATCTGCGCAAATACAATGACAAAGTGCCTCAGAAACTGGCTTTAGGCGGGAAAGAAGATCCACGCGTAGCCACTAACAAAGATCAACGCAAAAAGAACTTCGCGCAGCTGAACTTTGAAGAGACCCCAATGGTAGCCGCCTTGGCCACCTTGGCTCAAAAGGAATCTGAGGTGTTGAAGTATGAAGCAGAGACCTTGTCACAACTTGCCCAAAAGGTAGGAGCTGATATCATCAAGTTTGAGAACATCTTTGCCATGGCCAGTGCTGAGTCTAAGACTGTAGCAGCTGGTACCAAATACAAAGCTGAAATGTTCCTGGCGGCTTCTTCTGACGCGGTATCACCTACCATGTCTGTAGATGGCAGATCTATTCCAGTGAAAGCTGGTAAAGGACAGATTGAGTTCACTGCTACTGCTGGTAACTATGATGCTGAAGGTAATGCTAAAAAGCAATGGAAAGGCCAGGTGCGTTTCCGTCAGGCCAGCGGCCGTGATACAACCTTTACCGTTGTACAGGACTATGTAGTGGCCAAGCCTGTGATGCAAATCCAGTCAGCCTCAATCAACTCATTGTACTTCAACTGCGGAAACGAACTGAGTGTTCAGGTACCAGCCCTTGGCGCGGTATATGATCCTTCTTTCTCTGCTTCAGGTGCGTCTGTAATCAAAGGTGCCAAGAAAGGCTTCCTGACCATCATCCCTACTTCACGCCAAGTGAAACTGAATGTGAGCAGCGGCGGAAACGCCATCGGGTCACAGGACTTCACTGTGAAACTGGTACCAAGACCGCAAGTAGTAGCTTATGCTAATGGCCGTCCGGTTGATGTAGTGAAAGGCATGCCAGCCCCAGGACCACGTGTCCTGGAAGTGAGAGCTGTAGCCGATGAAAGCTTTAAAAACCAATTGCCAAAAGATGCTCGTTACAGAGTAACTCAATATACGGTGTACCTGGTACGCGGTAGCCGCCCGGTAGGGCAGGTAGTAGGGAATGGCCCAACTGTAAGCTTAGGAAACCTGGCTGGCCAGGCTCGCCCAGGTGATAGAATTGCCGTTGACATTAAAGAGATCAGAAGATTGAACTATCGTGATCAGCAGGAAGTTGTTCCTTCTGATAACTCAAGTATCAACATTCAGCTTAACTAGTAAGATATTTTTCTTAGTACCATGAAGAAATTAATTGTGTTGGGTTTAGCTGGTCTGCTTAGCATTCCGGTAGTTAGTACGGCACAGAAACGTGCCACTACTAAAAAAACTACCACTTCTACGCAAAGCGCGGCCGCCAAAGCAGCTGCAGATAAAAAGCGTCAGGAGGAGTTGGAGCGTCAGCAGGCAGAGCAGAAGCAGGCAGAATTAAACCAGGCAAGAATGGACAGCTCTTTGGCTGCACCAGCCTCTGCCAGACCAATTCCTGCTTCAGATGTCTTGTTCAAAAAGACAGTTTGGCGTGCGGTTGACTTGCGTGAAAAGCAGAACAAGCCTATGTTCTCTAACGGCAAGCAAATTACCAAGCTGATTGTAGATGCAGTGAAGCGTGGAGAGTTGCAGGCTTATCGTTCTGACACCTTGAATACCCCTATCAGTGGTTCTGAGATGATGGGAAACATGAGCCCGAGCACCTCAGGTGGTGGTTTAACGGAAGCGGAGAAAGCCGCTGGTTTTGACCAACCAGCCGCCGCTGAAGATGACGGATGGGGAACCCCAGCGCCAAAGAAGCCAGCCGCTAAAGCGAAAAGCACTACGGCCACCACGGCACCAACCGTTGCAACCACTGGCTTTGAGCTTTTGCCCAATGAGCTTTACAAGTTAGAGATCAAGGAAGACGTTATCTTTGATAAGAAGCGTTCACGGTTATACCATGATATCCAGGCTATTACCTTGGTAATGCCGGCAAAGTATAACAACCTGGGCTTTGAGAAACCAATTGCCTCTTTCAAATACTCTGACCTGGCCCGTGTATTCAAAGCGCACCCAGACGAAGCTCTCTGGTTTAACGCCCAGAATGACGCACAACACAAGAACCTGGCAGATGCCTTTGACCTGTGGTTATTCAGCTCTTACATCACCAAGGTATCTAACGTAAGTGATGCCCGCCTGGAAGAAGTGTATGGTACTGGTAAAAAAGGTCTTTTGGCTGCCCAACAAGCCATGGAAGAGATCATTGAATTTGAATACAGCTTGTGGAGCTACTAATGTGAGCCAAGCATGAAATAAAAAAAGGAGACCGTTTCAGGTCTCCTTTTTTTGTGCCCTTAAAAAAGTATCTGGCTTTTGATGGTTAGAGCTTAAAGCCTAAAGATCGAGGCAGATTGCGAACCTACTTAAAAAGGGACCCGCTTTTAAAAATAATTGACTTGGAAGGGGATTACCCTAATTCCAGGATTATCCTTATACCTGGTTCATAATTAAAAGCCCTGAAGCGTGGGGCTCTTAATTATAAAGGGGAAAATGCGTTTTAAGCCTGTTTTTTGAAAAACAGGCTTAAAACGCATTTCATCTTTTGAAAGGAAAACCAAAGTTTGAAGAAATTGCTGGCGCCCAATGGTTGCTAGCAAGAGAAGAGGATTTCTGTTTTGAGGCCGTTTCTCAAAAAACGGGCTTAAAACAGGATGCCTACGGTTTAGCCTGTGCGAAATAATCTACCAATAGTCGGGCTTTGCTTTTTCCTACTTCTGATTCCAGTTCCTGTTGTGATAGTTCTGCTATCTTCTTGACGGACTTGAATTTGGTCAGCAACTTTTCGGCGGTGGCTGGGCCAAGGCCCTTGATTTTAGTAAGTTCGGTCTGGAGGGTGCCTGCATCGCGCAAAGAGCGGTGAAACGTAATCCCGAAGCGGTGGGCCTCGTTGCGAAGGCGCTGGATAAGTTTTAGGGTCTCAGACTTCTTGTCAATGTATAGGGGAAGGGTGTCACCGGGGTAGAAGATCTCCTCCAGGCGCTTGGCAATACTCACAATGGCCACCTGCCCATAGATGCCCAAATCCTTAAGGGCTTTAACCGCCATGCCTAATTGGCCTTTACCCCCGTCAATGATGATCAATTGGGGAAGGGAAGTACCTTCATCAATCAATCGGCGGTAGCGGCGTGTGACCACCTCATACATAGAGGCAAAGTCATCGGGACCCACCACGGTTTTGATGTGAAAGTGGCGATAATCCTTTTTAGAAGGCCGCGCATTCCGGAAGCAGACCATCGAGGCCACTGGGTTATCACCCTGGAAGTTGGAGTTGTCAAAACACTCAATATGCTTGGGAAGCTCAGTGAGGCGTAGGTCACGTTTCATGGTTTCCATGATGCGTACCTCGTTGCTATCCTTAGACTTGTCCTGCATACTTTCCTTTTCCTTACGCAGATAGAGCGCATTCTTAAGGGAGAGGTTCAGGAGCTTGCGTTTATCACCAATTTGAGGCACCGTCACGGTCACGCCTTCCAGAGGAAGCTCCAGGTTATCAATGTTGACCAGAATCTCTTTGGCGGCGCTGTCAAACTCCTGCCTGAGTTGCATGATCATGGAAGCCAAGATATCCTGGTCGGTTTCTTCCAGCTTCTTCTGCAGTTCCAGGGACTGGGTGCCAATGATGGAGCCGTTCATCACCTTGAGGTAGTTGATAAAGGCGCACTTCTCATTAGAGGTAATGGTGAACACGTCAATGTTGGTGAGCGTGTGGCTAACCACCGTAGACTTCGCCTGGAAATCATCCAGCATATCTAACTTTTGCTTGAATTGGTGCGCCAATTCATACTGGAATTCGGCGGCCGCCGCAGACATGACTTCCTTGAAGTAGTTTTTGGCTACGGTCATGTTGCCAGACAAGATGTTCCTGATCTGGAGAATGTGTTGGTTGTATTCTTCTTCGCTGTAGAGTGCCTCACAGGGACCTTTACAGTTGCCTATGTGGTATTCCAGGCACACCTTGAACTTACCGGCCTCAATGTTGGCCGGGCTAAGGTTATAACTACAGGTACGCAGGGGGTACAAAGTCCTGATCAGCTCCAGCACCACGTACATGCTGGTGCCGCTGGGGTAGGGCCCGAAGTACCGGGACCCGTCGTTGATCTTGTTACGGGTGCTTAGAACCCTTGGGAACCGCTCATTGGTAATACAGAGATACGGGTAGGACTTGCCGTCCTTGAGCAGGATGTTGTATTTGGGCTGGTGCTGCTTGATGAGGTTATTCTCTAGCAGGAAAGCATCAGCCTCACTGTCTACAATGGTAAACTCCACCCGCTTGATCTGCGAGATGAGCTTGAGAGTTTTCTTGTTGTGCTGCGTAGAGCGGTTGAAGTAGCTGCTTACCCGCTTTCTTATGTCAATGGCTTTGCCCACATAGATAATGCCACGGTCATCATAGAATTTATAGATACCGGGCCGGTGGGGCAAATGCAACAACTGTTCCTTCAAGGCCTCATCTACTGCCATACCAGCGTACTAGTTTAAAACTCCTGTTCTCCAACGTTCTCAGGTACGGACAGCACCTGGTCTTGTTGTACGGAATCTGCCACTGCCGGGCCATTGTTATACACCCCACAGTTAATTTGCATGGATAGCGGCTGCGCAGGTTTAGGGAAAGGAGCCTTAGAGACATTCAACGATTTATCGGCGTACACTTTCTTCATGAAGATGGCGTAGATAGGCATGGCCAGCTTGTTCCCCTGCCCGTACGCGGCACTCCGGAAGTGAATGCTTCGGTCTTCACCGCCCACCCATACACCGGCGGCCAGGTCTGGCGTAATGCCCATGAACCAGGCGTCTGAGTAATTAGAAGTAGTACCGGTTTTGGCGCCAATCTCGTTCTTGAGGCCATAGCGGTGACGAAGGCCATAGTAGGCGGTACCACCACGGGTATCAGCGGAGCCTTGCAGCATGTGCACCATCAGGTAGGCCGTCTCTTCGCTTAGAGCTTCTACGGTTTTGGGCACAAATTCATGCAGTACCGTTCCATTTTTGTCTTCAATGCGCACCAGGTATTGCGGCTGGGTCCAGACCCCTTTATTCACGAACGTACCGTAGGCGCCCACCATGTCATACAGGGTCACATCATCTGAGCCCAAAGCCAGGGAAGCATAAGGGTTGAGCTTTGTAGTGATACCTAAGCGTTTGGCGGTGCTTACCACTGTTTCAGGGCCCAATTTCTTCATGAGGTAAGTGGTCACGGTATTAATGGAAAGCGCCAAAGCCTCGCGCAGGGTGTGCTTACGGCCTGTGTATTTCCCGTCGCTGTTCTTGGGAGTCCAGGGAACTCCGTCTGAGTTGATTATGGTCACCGGGGCGTCTACCACCTCATAGCAAGGGGAATAACCGGCCTCAATGGCGGCGGTATACACAAACGGTTTAAACACAGAACCCGGCTGGCGGGCACCCTGTTTCACGTGGTCATATTTGAAATACTTGTAATTAGTGCCTCCTACCCAAGCCTTCACTTTGCCGGTGAGCGGATCCATGGCCATAAAGCCTGCCTGCAGGTAATGCTTGTAATGACTGAGGGAATCCATAGGGCTCATGACCACATCTTTCTCGCCTTCCCAGGTGAAAATGCGCATGGGTATTTTATGGTTCAGGTGATATTTGATAGAGTCTTCGTTGCTTCCGTACTGCTCCACCAGGCTTTTGTAGCGGGCCGTGCGTTTCATTTGGTCCATCAAAAAGCCTTTGATCTCCTTGCCATTTTCATCAATCCAGGGGTTGCGGCCTTTCCATTGCTGGAAGAATTCCTTCTGCATGGTTTTCATGTGCTGCTCTAAGGCAGCCTCGGCGTGCTGCTGCATGCGCGAGTCAATGGTGGTAAAGATCTTGAGGCCGTCTGAGTATAGGTCATAGCCGTTTTCCTTGCACCATACCGCCAAAGACTTACCAATCTCGGTGCGGAAATAAGGCGCCAGGCCTTTGTTCTGGTTCTCTACGTTGAAGTCAAGTTTGATGGGTTTGGCACTCACCGCCTGGAACGTAGGCTGGTCAATATACTCATACTTGAGCATCTGGTCCAGCACGGTGTTGCGCCGGTTCATAGAGCGCTCAGGGCGGGTAACCGGGCTGTAGAAGGATGGTCCTTTTAAAACACCTACCAGGGTAGCGGCTTCTTCCAGGGAAAGTTGGTCAGGGTTTTTGTTGAAGAAGGTTTTGGCGGCCACTTTTATGCCGTAGGCGTTGCTGCCAAAATCCACGGTGTTCAGGTACATAAGCAGGATCTCTTTCTTAGTGTAAGAGCGCTCCAGCTTAATGGACATGATCCATTCCTTGGTCTTGATAATAAGCATGCGCAGACCGGGCACATCACTCAACAGGCCGTTATTAAGATCATCACGGGTCCGGAAGAGGTTACGGGCCAGCTGCTGGGTAAGCGTACTGGAACCACGGTCCTGCTTGCCGGTTAATTTATAGTAAGGGACCGCCAGGGTACCTTTGAAATCAATACCCGAGTGTTCCTCAAACCGGATGTCTTCCGTAGCAATAAGCGCGTTCACCAGTGATTCTGGCAGTTGCTCATAGGTAACGGGGCTGCGGTTTTCCCGGAAATACTTACCCAGCAGTTTGCCATCTTCAGAATAGACTTCAGAAGCCAGTTCGCTTTTGGGGTTTTCCAGGGTTTTCAGGTCCGGCAGGTCTCCAAAAAGATTCAGGAAGTTAATGCTGACCGCAAAAATATAGAGAAGGAAGAAGACGAATCCGCCGGCAAATAATAGCCAAAGTGCCGAAATTGCCTTCCGGTACCCATTTGATGGCGTTGAGGACATGGTATTATTTATAATTTTTTTCAAAGAAAGCTACATACTGCGCAATATCCCCCAGCTTTCTTAGCAAGGCCAGGTTGGCGTCAGTAATTACAAAGGTAGCAAATTTCGGGCCTTTTAAGTTGGCCAAGGGTGAACTACGGGCGGTTTGTAGTTTGGCATATTGCTGGGCAGCCAAAAAGTCGGGCAGAGCCCGGATGACCAACAGACGGGTACTGTCATTCAGGGCCACGTTTTCCAGAACCAGTTGTTTCTTAGGATGGAACCGCTGGTTGTAGGTCTGATAGGCAGTCATGAGCTGGCGCAGGGCCAGGCTGTCGCCGGTATGTACCACCACAAAAGAATGCGGCAGGCTGCGCTCTGTTTTATAGGTGGGTTCCTCTACCTTGGGGGTGATGGGGGCAGTTATCTCAGGGACCTTTGCCAGTTCACCGCTTTCATAGCGCTGGTGCAGGGAAATGAAGTCACGGGCCTTGGGCACCAGCGGGCTTTCAGGGTACTGGGCGGTAAACTCCTCCATGGCGGCTTTAAAGACTGCGGGGGTTTGGGTGCGGCCCTTCACTAAAGCCTGCAGAAACGCCACTTGGTCCGGAATGTCGTTTTGAGGGTGTTTTTGGGAAAGTGAGGCTAAAACAGCCAGGGTCTCTGGGTACTTCTCCTGCTCATACAACACGTAGGCAGAGTCATACAGCGCATGCGCCGCCTGGTTCTCTACCGAGTAGGTGCGCAGGAAATCTGGCTGTTCAATCAGCTTGCTGTACTTTGAGTTGGGGAAACGCTCTTTAAGGGTTCGGGCAAAGCCGGCCGCCTGTTCTGTCTGCTGCGCTGCTGAGGCCATGACATACAAGCTGTAATACACCTCTGAGGCATGGGCCGAGGCAGGGAACCGCTGCAGGAGTTGTTGAAAGGTCTGGCTTGCTTTCTCGGGCTCGCGCAGACGTTGCTGATAAATATTGCCCAAAGTAAATAAGGCTTCCTCTACGCGGGTATCTGAGGCTTTGCGTTGCTCAGGGGTAAGCGGGATGGCAGCCAGGTACGTGGCCTCTTTCTGGGCAGTGGCCGCAGCCAGCGCCGTGCTGTCTACGGATGGGCTTGTGGGTACCCCCGCCGTTAAACCTACGCCCCCAGAGAGGGCCGCCTGACGGCGCCAGTTATCTTGCAACGGCCGGTCACCCCAGGTCCGTAAAAAGTCATTACGGGCGCTGGCGAGTACCACTGGGTTGTCAAAGTACCAGGTACTGCCTTGTGTAGGACTTCCGGCTATAGGCAACGTAGCCGTCTGAGTGTTTTGCCCGGGTTTTGGAGCCACCGCCAGCGCTGCCGCTTCCATTTCCTTTTCTTTCTGAATCTGAGCCGCTACCCGCTGACTGCGCTCGGCGGCCGGTAATTGGGCCAGCGCCTGCAGGCTATCTTCGGTCCTGATGATTTCCAGTTGTTGGGTAAAGGCGGTTAAAACCGTGCGCCGGTCTTCCAGGTCTTCATACCCCAGCGTGGTGGGTGGCAATAGCTGGAGGGTGCTGTCATAATAAGCCTGCGCCAGCTTGTACTGCTGCAGGTTCTCATAGTAAATCTGCCCTTCAAGCAAGTAAGAATAGGCTTTCTGTACCCGGTTGGAGGTAGAGGCGGCCGTGGATTTTTTAAGGAGGGTTAATGCTTCTGGGTAGTTTTTCTCCCGTAGCTCCAGCTTGGCCAGGTCATAGTAGATCTTGTCCAGGTATTCCAGGTTCTTATCGTCGCGGGTGAGTTTGTAAAGAAAGTCCGCCACCTTGGCTTTGTCTGTCTCACTCTTGAGTTCCGTTACCTGGGCCAGGTTCAGGTTGCTGTAAAAGCCCAGTTCATAGGGTGGGCTTTTCTTTAAGATGTGGGCGAACTGCTCATAGGCTTTGGCGTCCTGGTTAGTGGCTTGGTACAGCTGGCCCAGGATAAATCTTAGCCGTGACTGCCGGTCCCGCTTTTCGGTGTATTGCACGGCCCGCTCCAGATTCTCGGCGGCCAGGGGTAGGTTGTTCTGGATTTTAGCCAGGTGGGCTCTGGTGATCAACAATTCGCGGCCGTTGTCTTCATTCATGCGTTCCTTTTTGAACTGCTCTGAAATGGAGAAGGCCTGGTCATAGTCTTTTTGCCTTAGTGCCAGCCGCATCATCCAGATCATGGCCTCATGGCGGGCATGGCGGTCTGGGCTGGTGGTCTGTACAAACCGGAACGTCTTGGCGGCCTCGGCGTCTTCACCCTGATAGTAACGGGCCTTGCCAATCAAAACATAGCAGTCATCTATCCATTTTGATTTGGGGTGCCGGGCAATGGGGAAGGAAGCCCGCTTGATCACTTCGTCCAGGTCTGGGGCCAGCGTCTTGAGCACGGTGGTATCAAGAGGAGGCAGAATATCCAGGATGGTGTTGTAGTCATTGACAGTGGCGGCTTCCAGTTTGGCTTCCACTTCCTCCATTTTTTCCCGGGCCAGGAAATAGCCGTTGAACCGGGCGTTCAGGTTACGGTAAAACCTGCCCAGGGGCTTATCTGGGGCGCAGCCGGCCAGAAGCGTCAGGAAAAAGAAGAAAGAGAGAAAACGTGTCAGCTTCAAGGTAAAGTAGCTATGGAGTATCAGTAGAATCGTGCCGGATATAGTAGAATTAGGGTATTCAAAGGGGTTGCCTGTCTGGCCAAGACCAAAAGGTGCCTCAGGCAACCAAGCAAACTTACGTTTTTTTGCGCTCTTGCTACGCTAGTACGCAAATTGGCCTGTTGGAGATAAACGCATGAAACGTCTTTTTGTGCGAACCGATCCTGTTTTTTGCTCGTTTTTCTAAAAACAGGCCCAAAACAGCCTTCATTCTTTCTGCCATTGCTGTGAAATGGTTTGTTACCTTTGTCTTATAATACAATAACTATGAGCCAGCCGGAACAACCCTCTGATAACCAAGAAGAGTCTCAGGTAAAGCCGTACCTGAAGTATTCAGGGCTGGCTTTCCAGATGATTGCCATCATGGGATTGGCGGCCTGGGGTGGGCGCAAACTGGACGCGCATTTCCAGAACCAGACGCCCTGGTGGACGCTGGGTTTGTTGCTGGTGGCGGTCTTTGCCTCTATGTACTCGGTGATTGTGTCGCTTACCCGTAAGAAATAACCCCGCGTGAAATTTATTAGAAACATGCTGCTGCTCACCGGAGTGTTGGTGTTGGTGGTAGTAGGGCTACAGGTTTTAACCGGTGACAAGCTGGTGCATCCCTTCATCTGGTGGGGGTTGCTGTTTTTCTCGTTTGTCGCCATTTTCACCCATTACATCACCCATTTAGGTTTCAAGCACGATTCTGAGAACCTGCATGCCTATTTTTACGCGGCCATGGGAGTGCGGATGGTCTTTGCTATAATAGCAATTTTTGTATATAGATATTTCCATGAGGAGCGGTTAATCCAATTCGTGTTTAACTTTTTCGCGCTTTATTTTATCTACACCGGATTTGAAATCTACGCATTGTTAAGTAACTTGCGCCAAAATTCAAAAAAGCAAATCAAAGAGGAAGTATAGCCTAATGGTGTGTTCCTTTTAATCCGCTCTGAATGAAGAAGATACTCGTATTCCTGCTTACTATTCTTACTTTTTCAGCCCAAGCGGCAGAATCTGCCGAAAACGCCAAATTCAGCCCCGGTGACATGATTATGCACCACGTAGGGGATGATTATACCTGGCATTTTGCTGATGGTCTGGTACTGCCCTTGCCGGTTATATTATATGGCGAGAACGGGCTGGATGTCTTCTCTTCCTCTAATTTCTATGACGCCCACCATAACCTGCAGCCCTATAATGGCTATGTGTTGGAGCACGGTCATATTTATTACGCCGATGCCAACGGGCACCCGCGTACTGCCTTGAATGAAAAAGGCGAGGAAACCCACGTAGGTCCATTTGATATCTCCATTACCAAGAACGTGGCCTCTATGTTTGTGAGTGTGCTGCTGTTGTTCCTGGTATTCTTCTCTATTGCCGGTGCTTACAAAAAGAACCGTGGCCGCGCACCAAGAGGTTTGCAGTCTTTCTTTGAGCCCATCATTGTGTTTGTGCGCGATGAGATTGCCAAAACCAACATCGGGCCTAAGTATGAGCGCTTCATGCCGTACCTGCTGACCGTGTTCTTCTTTATCTGGTTTAACAACCTGTTGGGTTTGATACCAGGTGGGGCTAACTTAACCGGTAACATTGCCGTTACGCTGGTGCTGGCTTTAATGACCTTATTGATTACCGTGTTCAGCGGAAACAAATCTTACTGGGGACACATCTTCAATACCCCTGGTGTTCCGTGGTGGTTGAAGTGGGGTATTCCTATCATGCCCTTGGTAGAGGTGATTGGTATCTTCACCAAGCCCTTCTCTTTGATGGTCCGGCTTTTCGCCAACATCACGGCGGGGCACATCATCATCCTGAGTTTGTTCAGTTTGATCTTTATCTTTGAAAGCTTAGCCATTGGGCCGGTGAGTGTGGCGTTTGCCACGTTCATGAACTTCCTTGAGTTGTTTGTGGCCCTGTTGCAGGCGTATATCTTCACCCTGCTGTCTGCCATGTACTTTGGCGGCGCGGTAGAGGAGCATGACCACCATGATGACATGGGCCATGGTGATGCCCCTTACGCGGTAGACGCACACCATTAATTTTTGAATTCCTTTTTTTAACTATATATACTACTACTATGTTAGGATTATTGCTTGCATTGTCTCTTGGCTCAGGCTACGCGATCATGGGTGCCGGTATCGGCGCTGGTTTAGTGGCTCTTGGTGCCGGTTTGGGTATCGGTAGAATCGGTGGCTCTGCCATGGAATCTATTGCCAGACAACCAGAGGCCGGTGGTAAGATCCAGACAGCGATGATTATCGCTTCTGCTCTTATTGAAGGTGTTGCCCTGTTTGGGGTAGTGGTTTGCCTTCTGATTTCTTTCATCCAATAGTTGGATGCTTTCGCCTCACCCGTCCTGACGATTGGTCTGGACGGGTTGAGGGGAAAAAGAGCAAGTAGAACGTATACGTTGAAAAAGAATACCTTTCGTTAAATAACCATACAACATGAATCCATTAGTAACCCCGGGTATCGGATTACTTATCTGGCAAGTGATCACCTTTTTGGTGGTGCTTTTCCTGTTATCTAAGTTTGCCTGGAAGCCTATCATGGCGGCCCTGCGTGAGCGCGAAGACAACATTGACGCCGCCCTTAGCATGGCTGAGAAAGCCAAGCTGGAGATGCAGGCCCTGAAAGCAGACAACGAGCGTCTTTTAACAGAAGCCCGCGCTGAGCGTGACCGCATTCTGAAAGACGCTTCTGAGGCAGCTAACCACCTAGTGGAAACGGCCCGCACCAAAGCCAACGAAGAAGGTGCCCGCCTGGTAGAGCAAGCCCGCTTGTCTATTGAGAATGAGAAGAACGCTGCTTTGACTGAGGTGAAAAACCTGGCCGCTTCTTTGTCTATTGACATTGCCGAGAAATTACTGAGACGTGAACTGCAAGACCAGCAAGCCCAACGTGCGTTGGTAGAGAGCTACCTGCAGGATGCTGAGGTAAGCCTGAAGTAATACGTAACAGGAGCGGCGCTTCCCGCTTTGAAAAGGAAGCCTGAGTTTTAATCATTCACGCAAGAGAAAGAAATGTCAGACATCAGAGTTGCCTCCAGGTACGCAAAATCATTGCTGGGGCTGGCTGAGGAAAAAGGCCTGCTGGAGCAGATATATGCTGATATGCTCCTTTTTACCAAAACGGTAGAAGAAAACCGTGACTTGCAACTGGCGTTATGCAACCCTATTGTAAAGCACGATAAGAAACTGGCTATCCTAACGGCTATTTTCGGCAATAAGGTAAACGCCATGACCATGGCCTTCTTCAGAATCATTACCCAGAAAAACCGGGAGAATGTGCTGGATGCCGTGGCCAGGGAGTTTGTGACGCAATACAACTTATTAAAAGGAATACAGAAGGCTACAGTGACCACCGCTGTTCCTTTAACGGCAGACCTGCGGGCCACTTTCCAGAAAATGGTAGAAGACCGCACCGGCATGAAAGTAGAATTGCAGGAAACGGTTGACCCCGAAGTAATTGGTGGTTATTTGCTCCGCATTGGAGATGAACAATTAGATAGTACTGTGCGTTCACGCGTGCAGAAGTTGAAAAACAAGTTTAAAGAAAACCCATACATTACTAAACTATAATCATGGCAGAAGTTAGACCTGATGAAGTGTCAGCTATTTTAAGAGAACAGCTGTCAAATTTCAGAACAGAAGCTGAACTGGAAGAAGTTGGTACGGTTCTGCAAATCGGTGACGGTGTTGCGCGTATTTACGGCTTGTCTAAGGCCCAGTCTGGGGAGTTGATCGAGTTTGAAAACGGTCTGCAAGCCCTTGTACTGAACCTGGAAGAAGACAACGTAGGTGCGGTATTGTTGGGTGACTGGAGCGGCATCAAAGAAGGCGATACAGTTAGAAGAACAAATAAAATTGCCTCTGTAAGAGTAGGTGATGGCATGGTAGGCCGTGTGGTGAACACCCTAGGTCAGCCAATAGACGGCAAAGGTCCTTTAGTGGGCGAGCTGTACGAAATGCCAATTGAAAGAAAAGCACCAGGTGTAATTTACCGTCAGCCGGTAAACGAGCCGTTGCAAACCGGTATCAAAGCCATTGACTCTATGATTCCGATTGGCCGTGGCCAGCGGGAGTTGATCATTGGTGACCGCCAGACAGGTAAATCTGCCGTGGCTATTGACACCATCATCAACCAGGGTGAGTTCTTTGACCGTGGAGAGCCTGTATTCTGTATCTATGTAGCCATCGGGCAGAAAGCCTCTACCGTGGCTCAGATTGTAAACGCGCTGGAAGCCAGTGGCGCTATGCGTTACACTGTGGTAGTAGCTGCTCCGGCTGCTGATCCAGCTCCTCTGCAGTTCTATGCGCCGTTCACCGGTGCTGCTATTGGCGAGTTCTTCCGTGATACCGGTCGTCCTGCCTTGGTAGTATATGATGACTTGTCTAAACAAGCCGTTGCGTACCGTGAAGTGTCCCTGCTGCTTCGTCGTCCTCCAGGACGTGAGGCCTACCCAGGGGACGTATTCTATCTGCACTCCCGTTTGTTGGAGCGTGCCGCTAAGATTAACGCCTCTGACTCCATCGCGCAGGATATGAATGACTTGCCAGAGTCTATCAAGCACTTGGTAAAAGGTGGTGGTTCTTTGACCGCTCTTCCTATCATTGAGACGCAGGCCGGTGACGTTTCTGCCTATATCCCAACCAACGTGATCTCAATCACAGACGGTCAGATCTTCCTGGAAACTAACTTGTTCAACTCTGGTATCCGTCCGGCCATCAACGTAGGTATCTCGGTGTCTCGTGTAGGTGGTAACGCCCAGATCAAGTCAATGAAGAAAGTGGCAGGTACCTTGAAACTGGATCAGGCGCAGTTCCGTGAACTGGAAGCGTTTGCTAAGTTCGGTTCTGACTTGGATGCTGCTACCAAATTGACTATTGAGCGTGGCCGTAGAAACCTGGAAGTATTGAAGCAGGCCCAGTTCTCTCCGGTATCTGTAGAAGATCAGGTAGCTATGATTTACTGCTGTACCAATGGTCTGATTGACGACGTTCCGGTAAACGAAGTACGTACGTTTGAGAAAGACTTTACTACTACCTTGAACGCGCAGCACCGTCCGGTATTGGATGCGTTGAGAGCAGGTAAGATTGACGATAACGTAACCAATGAGCTGAAGCAGGTAGCTCGTGAGCTTACTGCCAAGTACCGTAAATAATTAATCAACAGAAGAAGAGCATGCCGGGCAACCGTGTGCTCTTCTTTCTCTGTTCATATCTGACTAACTATTAATGGCTAGTTTAAAAGAAGTACGTAACCGCATTGTATCGGTAGGATCTACGCAGCAAATCACCAAAGCCATGAAAATGGTGGCGGCGGCTAAGCTGCGCCGGGCCCAGGATAATATCCTGCGCATGCGTCCGTATGCCCAGCGTCTGAACAACATTCTCTCTAACCTCTCAAACGTAAGCAGCGAGGCCGGCGAAAATGTATATGGACAGAAGCGCGATGTACAACGCGTATTGATCATTGCCGTTACTTCAGACCGCGGTCTTTGCGGAGCTTTCAACAGTAACGTGATGAAAGCCGTGAACAACCTTATCAATGAGCGGTACAGTGCCCAGGCAGCAGCCGGTAATGTAGAGATCATGGCCATTGGTAAAAAAGGCCATGAGTTCTTCCACAAGCGCAACATGCCGTTGGCGGGAGATTACACTACTGTATTCAATAATCTTTCCTTTGAGCGGGTACGCGTGGCGGCAGAACAAGCCATGGACGGTTTTGTGGCCGGTACCTATGATCAAGTGGACCTTGTGTACAACGAGTTCAAAAACGTGGCCACCCAGATTGTGCGCACCGAACAGTTGCTTCCCATCCAGGAGAAAACGGAGGAGCAAACAGCCAATCAGGTGGAGTCTGACTATATCTTTGAACCTTCCAAAGAAGAGATTGTGGAGCAGTTGATTCCTAAGTCTCTGAAGATTCAGGTGTACAAGGCCGTGTTGGAATCCAATGCCTCTGAGCACGGTGCCCGTATGACCGCTATGGACAAAGCCACTGAGAACGCCGGTGAGTTATTGAAAGAATTGAAACTGACCTATAACCGAACGCGGCAGGCCGCCATTACCACTGAGATCCTGGAGATTGTGGGTGGTGCTGAGGCGCTGGCAGCCAGTAGATAGACCGTCTAATCACTATACAAGCAGCGCGCCCATTGAAAAATGGGCGTTTTGCTTTTTAGCCAGTGCGTTACGCCCACGTTAAATTTCTGGGCCGAAGCCTGAAATATTAGTCTGGCACGCTGGTACTGGTATCTTTACGTTTTGGGCCTGTTTTTCCAAAAACGGCTCTGAAACATACTTAAGGAAATAAGAAGCGCATGTTGACAAAATTCAAGTCCCCCTGGTTACTGTTTATGGTGCTGTTGCTGGCCACGAGCCCAGGCATGGCCCAGAAAAAGAAGTCTAGAAACGCTACTCCTGAAAAGCCGAAGCTGGTGATTGGGATTGTGGTAGACCAGATGCGCTATGACTACCTCTACCGGTTCTGGGATAAATTCACCAATGACGGCTTTAAGCGGTTAGTCAACCAGGGGTTTAATTTTCAGAACAACCACTATAACTACGTGCCCACCTATACGGGGCCTGGCCATGCTTCCATCTATACTGGTACCACCCCGGCGGTGCACGGCATCATTGGCAATGACTGGTATAACCGCACCACGGGCCGTAACCTCTACTGCGCAGAAGACCAGACAGTGAAAACCGTGGGCAGTACTTCTATAGCCGGGGAAATGTCGCCGGTGAACGTGATCTCCTCCACCATCACAGATGAGCTCAAACTGGCTACCAACCATAAAAGCAAGGTGATTGGGTTGAGCCTGAAAGACCGGGGTTCCATTCTGCCCGCCGGGCACGCCGCTAATGCCGCCTATTGGTTTGACGGCAGCAACGGGGCCATGATCACCAGCACGTTCTACATGACGCAATTACCCGCATGGGTGCAAGCGTTCAACAGCCGTAAACTGGCAGATCAGTACCTAAGCCAGCCCTGGACTACCTTGCTGCCCATTGCCCAATACACAGAAAGCGACCAGGACGACCAACCGTATGAAGGCACCTTTGCCGGGGAAAAGAAGCCGGTTTTCCCGCATGACGTACCAGGGTTGAGAGGAAAGACCTTTGACCTGTTACGCTCACTTCCCGCCGGAAATACCTACACCAAAGACTTTGCCATTGAAGCCATCAAGGCGGAGAATCTGGGCAAAGGAGACGTCACAGATTTTCTGGCTATGAGCTTTTCTTCGCCAGATTACATTGGCCATCAGTTTGGGCCAAATTCCATTGAGGTGCAAGATACCTATCTGCGCCTGGACCGGGACCTGGCTGATTTCCTGAAATTTTTGGACAACCATTTGGGCAAAGAAAACGTTCTGGTTTTTCTAACCGCAGACCACGCCGGGGCTAACAATCCCACGTACCTGAAGAATTACCGCATTCCGGCGGGCACAACCAACGGGGCCATCATGCGTGATTCCCTGGCCAAGCACCTGAACCAAAAATTCGGGAAAGCGGATTACATCATCAAGTTCATGAACCAGCAGATTTACCTGAACCATGAGGTTGCCGAAAGCAAGAAAGTGAATCTGGTGGACCTGCAGGAAGAATGCGCCCGGTTTGTACAGCGCTTTCCGGGAATTATGCGCTCCTTCACGGCAGATGCCCTTATGCGCTCGCATTGGTCAACGGGCATTGGCATGATGATAGAGAATGGGTACATGCCCTATAGGTCTGGAGACGTGATGATGGTATTGCAGCCAGGTTGGTATGACGGTTACGGCCGCGCCGAAATAAAGGGCACCAGCCACGGCACCGCCTGGGGTTATGATACGCACGTCCCGTTGGTATGGTATGGCTGGCAAGTGCCCCAGGGAACATCACACGTAAGAACCAATATAATAGACATTGCCCCCAGCATTGCCGCCTGGCTAAAGATCCAGGAGCCCAACGGAACAACGGGCAAACCCCTGCTGGAATACATGCAGAAGTAACACAACAAGTGAATTAGAGAAAGAGAAATATGTTAGAGACTTCAAAAGTCGCCATGAATCCATGGCATGATGTGGCTTACGGCGAAGACGCGCCTAAGATTGTAACCGGTATTATTGAAATCCCCAAAGGTTCAAAAGCAAAATACGAACTGGACAAAGACAGCGGTATGTTGAAACTGGACCGCGTCTTGTTTTCGGCGGTACACTACCCGGCCAACTACGGCTTTATTCCGCAGACCTACTGTGATGACAAAGACCCCTTGGATATTCTGGTGCTTTGCTCCATAGACGTAGCCCCCATGTGCCTGATTGATGCCAAGGTGATTGGCGTGATGCAGATGATTGACAACAACGAGGAAGATGATAAGATCATCGCCGTAGCAGCCAATGACATGTCTGTGAAGCACTTCAATGATATTTCTGAGTTGCCCCCGCACACTTTGCTTGAGATTCAGCGCTTCTTTGAAGACTATAAGAAGTTAGAGCACAAAGAAGTGATTGTAGAGAACTTCCTGGGCCGCGAAGATGCCTACAAGATCATTGAGCAAAGCATTGAGCTGTACAATACCACCTTTAGAGACCAAAATTAAGGAACAGCCACTGGTTGGTTGTCAGGCGCCACTTCCCGTATAGGAGAGTGGCGCTTTTTTTTGCCCTGACGGACTGCCTTAAAAGCTGGCTCTCCAGAAACAGAAGAATATAGTTGCACCTCTATTTTAAGCAGCCGTATCTTGCTAACCAGAAGGGAAACCTTACCCCGTTGATATCCTATTGCATGAGGCTAGCCAAGAGAATCTTGAAGTTTATTCTGTACAGCAATATCTTTCTTGCCCTGTGCGCTACGGCACTGGTCTGGGAAACCTATCTGCTGACCAGTATGCCTATTTCGCTGCGGTTAGGGGTAATCGTGTTTTTCTCCACGTTCTTTATCTACAATGTAGATAGCCTGCTGCCTTACAAATTCAACCAGGAAGGAGGGCACACGCCCCGGGCCGCCTGGATCCAGAAGAATCGGCTGGAGCTCATTTTCCTGTCGCTGGGCAGTGCCTTGAGCGTGCTTTTCCTGTACTGGACGGCCATCTTTGATTTAAACTTCTGGTTTCTGCTGCATTTGGTAGTAGTGGCTGGACTGTACTCGGTAGCCATTGTGCCAGAGGGTGAACGCTACATTCCGTTACGGGATATTCCCTTGCTGAAGGTGTTTCTCATTGCCTATGTCTGGTCTGCCGTTACTGTGCAGTTGCCGCTCATGGAGGCGGGCAAAGACCTGTTTGCCGGGGAAAACTTGCTCATCTTCCTGCGCCGCTTCTTATTTATTTTTGCCCTAACCCTGGTGTTTGATATTAGAGACCTTTACAAAGACAAACAGAGCGGTACCCTTACGTTCCCGGGCAAGTGGGGCATTTTGAAGACTAAACAAATAGCCTTGGGAGCCCTGCTGTTGTATGTGCTGTTGGCGCCGCTCTCAATGTCCTGGACGGCTACCATTTCTCTGGGACTGGCGGGCATAGGTGCCGGCTTGGTGGTTTGGTATTCCCATCAGTACCGTTCCCAGTATTACTTCCTTATTCTGGCAGATGGCATGATGCTGGTACAGTTTATTCTGGTCTGGTTGCTGTCCTAGATTTTAAGACAGTTTTAAAAAAACCTTTTTTCTGGTTTCGTCAGGTCTGACTACTCTTGAGAGTAACCAACCTTTGTAGGTGCGTTTTGAGCCTGTTTTACTAAAAACAGGCTCAAAACGCACCTACGCCTTCTTGTTCCGCCAGCTTCTTAAAAGCCCTTCCTAAATAGATATACAGGTCTGACGCGATGAGGGAGGCTTGCCCTTCTTGCTCGACGGCCAGGTCTCCGGAGAGCCCATGCAGGTACACGCCTAGCAGACAGGTATCCAGAGGTGAGTAGCCTTGCGCCCGCAGTCCGGTGAGAATTCCGGTAAGCACATCTCCTGCGCCGCCGGTGGCCATGCCGGGGTTGCCAGTGGTGTTAAAGTATAGTGTGCCGTCTGGGCTACCAATGCAGGAATGGGCGCCTTTCAAGACTACATAACAGTTATGTTCCGCACAAAAGGTCTGGAGCAGTTGCAGCCGGTGAAAATCATCAGTAGCCGGGCCCGTGAGGCGCTCAAATTCTTTGGGGTGCGGGGTTAAGATACTGTCTGGGGGCAGGTGTTGCCGAAGGGCGCGGTCAGCGGCCAGCAGGTTCAGGGCATCGGCGTCCAGAACCAGCGGGGGCGGCACCTGCTCTTTGAACAACCGCTCCAGCGCCAGCCGTGACTCTTCGTGCTGCCCCAGCCCAGGGCCTATCCCCAGGCATTGATAGCGGTCCAGCCCTTCCGGGAACTTGGTAAGGTGCAGATCATGGTCATCGGTGAGGGCCATGGCTTCTGGGACGGCGGTCTGCAGAATGGTATAGCCTGCCTGCGGCACCTGAACCGTAAGCAGGCCCACCCCCGCCCGCAAGGCCGCATGGGCCGCCAGCGTGATGGCCCCCATCTTGCCGTAGCTCCCGCCTACCAGCAGCGCGTGGCCGTAGGAACCTTTATGCGAAAATTTGGCTCTTGGTAGTAAAAGACGTTGCGCCATCTCTTTTGTGAGAACCCGGTAAGGTGAGGAAACCTGCTCCAGAAATGTGGGGTACAGACCAATGGGCAATACGTGCCATTCGCCTACAAACGCCCCGGCGGCCGGCAGGAAAAACGTCAGCTTGGGCTGTTCAAAAGACAAAGTAATATCTGCCTTCACCACGGGGCTTTCCTCTGCCAGAGGCGCATCAGCAAAAAGGCCCGATGGTATGTCTATGGCCACCACCGTGGCTTCCTGCCGGTTTATATAGTCCACCATTTCTGCGTACACGCCTTGCAGCGGCCGGGATAAGCCTGAGCCGAAAAGACCGTCCAGGAGGATGCCCAGGGGCGAGACATCGCTCAACCCGGCGGTAGTTTGCAGATGAGCGACGGTGATCTCTTGCGGAAGGCGCTGGAGGTTCTGGTCAAAATCTGGGGAAGTCTTCTGGCCTGAGCCCACCAGAAACACCTGCACGTCATACCCATCCTGGTGCAGAAGCCGGGCCGCCGCCAGGCCATCACCACCGTTATTGCCGGGCCCGCAGAAAACGTAGAACGGCTTATCAGGGGAATACCGTTTCTCCAGCCACTCCACCAGCGCGCCCGCCGCGCGTTCCATCAGGTCTAGGGAAGAAATGGGCTCGTGTGCAATGGTATAGGCATCAGCGTCTCGGGTCTGGGCAGCGGTGAGGATCTTCATTTTAATTGCTGGTTGTTAATTGCTGATTGTTTTTACGTGGAATTTTCCATTGAAGTGAATATTCCAGACGGAAGAAATCATAGGCTATGGCCAGCAACAGAATTGTTTATAACAATCAGCAACCGTCAATTGACAATCAACCATCAGCAATCTAAAACTGCAATGCCATGCCTAGGCCCAGCTGGCCGTTGGGTAGCACCGTGGGCGCGACAGAGGCGTTCAGGCCCTTGTTGCGCAGGAGGCGGTCATGCAGAAAATAGACGGTGTTCACCGAGAGAATACCAATGCCGGCCCCGGCCAGCACATCGGCCATCCAGTGTTCATTGTTGAGGACCCGCATCACCCCCGTGGCCGAGGCGATGGTATAGCTGCCAATACTAATCCATTTGCTCTTGCCCCTGAACTCCTTGTCTACAATGGTGGCAATGGTGAAGGCGTAGGCCGTGTGGCCCGAAGGGAACGCCCGCGGCAACCCGTTGGGCCGTTCCTGGGCCGTGATGATTTTGATGGGGTAAATCACCAGGGTCGTCAAGGCCCCAGACGCCAGCACCAGACCTGTTTGTCGCCTGATGTCATGTTTGTTTTGTGAGGAGAACAGGTTAAACCCGTACAGACCCACAATGGGCACAAAGAAAAGGTAATCGTCTATGTTGTTGCTGAAGTTGGGGAACGCGGAGCGAGCGTCACGGCTGGCGTCATAGCTACTATAAAAACCGTTGTCTTTGATAGTGGAGATGCCCGCCACAATGAGAATAGCCGATGGCAATACCGCCCGTTTCAGGTACTGGTTTGTTGCGGACTTTCCAGGCACCGCCTGCGGCGAAGGAGGGGCTACCACACTAGCGGTAGTGTCTATTACCTGCGCCTGGGCGGTCATTCCTACGGATAAGGTAATCCATAGGAGCGGCGTCATCAAATAAGTTTTAAAGCTCAACGGTAGGGGATTTAAAGGCTGAACGTAAAGATTGAGTTAAAACAAATAGGAATAAGTAAAGCCACCCGTTTTAGGCCCGTTTTCTTAAAAACAGGCCCAAAACGCACCTTCGGCCTTAGTTTAACAGAATGACCATGCCCAGGCCCGGCGAGCCGTTGGGCAAAATGGTGGGCATAAACTGGGCATTGAAGCCTTTGTCTTTGAACCAGCGGTCATTGGCCAGGTACACCAGGTTGGTAGACAGCACGCCTACCCCGGCACCAGCCAGTACATCAGATATCCAGTGGGCATCATTCAAGACCCTGAAAAGGCCGGTGGTGCCGGCGGCGGTATAGCTGGCAATCCCTATCCATTTGCTCTTGCCCTTGAACTCGCGGCTTACCATGGTGGCTACCACAAAAGCGTAGGTGGTGTGGCCAGACGGAAAGGAGTAGTTGTTTTCGCCGTTGGGCCGGGGCTCATTGGTGATTTTTTTCATGGGCCACATGATGGCCGAGGCCAAGGCGCCCGAGGCAGCCAACAGCGCCACCTGCCGCGTAACGGCGTGGCGGTTCTGTGATGACAGCACATCAAAGGCGACCAGGCTTATGGCTGGCGCGAAGATAAGGTAATCGTCTATGTCGGTTTTGAAATTGGGGAAGAGAGTGGTGCGTAGGTCATGCCGAACGTCTTTCCGGTCATAGATGCCGTTGTTGATCATGAGCAAGCCGGTGCCCACAAAGACAGCCGGCATGATAAGGCGTTTGCGCAATTCTCCTTTCTGCAGGTAGGGGTCACGGCCTTTGTCAACAGCCTTAACGGTGTCTGCAGAAACAACATCCTGGCGGGTAGAATCTGCTACCACCTGCGCTTGCGCCGGGGCCGCCAAAAGGGCTACCCAGAGACAGGGCACTACCGCCAAATGCTTTACTTTAGAAAAAAAAGAGGGTAAAAATACGTACATCATAGTTCATGAGAAGTCAGGTTAGAACTTCCGTTTGTACGGTGTTTTACCGGTCTAGTTCGCCCAACACAATGTCTACGGAGCCCACAATGGCAATGAGGTCTGAAACCATGCAGCCTTTGCTTATTTCAGGGAGTACTGATAGGTTAGAAAAGCAGGGCGAACGGCCCTTGCAGCGGAACGGCACATCGGTGCGGCCGGTGGTCCGGAAGAAATAGCCCAGCTCGCCCCGCGGGGTCTCGGCTCTAAAATAAAAGTCCTGGGCCACGGGCCGAATTTTCTTGGGGCATAGGGCCTGCGGGTCAAAGTCTGGGGTGCGTTTATGGTCGCCTTCCAGTTGATCTAAGCACTGGGCAATGATCTTGAGGCTCTCGCGGCACTCCTGCGCCCGCACGTAGTTTCTATCCCAGCAATCGCCCACGGCGCCCGCAAGGCCCAAGCCTACGGGTATGTCAAAGTCCAGCTCTGGGTATACTGAGTAGCCGTCTACGCGCCGCAAATCAAACCTAAGGCCTGAACCTCTAAGCATGGGGCCCGAGCAGCCGTAGTTGATAGCCACGTCTAGGGGCAAGGTGCCTACGTTGGCGGTTCGGTCAATAAAGATTTTATTGTGCAGCAGCAGGGTGTCCAGTTCGTCTAGCTTGGGTTGCAGGTACTGAATAAACTCGCGGCAGCGCTGCTCAAAGCCTACCGGCAAATCATAGTACAGCCCACCCACCCAGATGTAGTTGTAGAGCATACGCGCCCCCGTGACCCACTCCAGCAGGCGCTGGATATGTTCGCGGTCGCGCATGAGCCACAGAAACGGCGTGAAAGCCCCAATATCAATACCGTAGGTGCCAATAGCGATGAAGTGCGAGGCAATGCGGTTGAGTTCGGCCATAAGCACCCGTATGTACTCCACGCGCTTGGGCAGTTGCCCGTCCAGGCCCAGCATTTTCTCCACGGCCATGCACCACACGTGCTCTGAGTTCATAGCCGCCAGGTAGTCCATGCGGTCCACGTACGGAATAGTCTGCTGGTAAGTGAGGGCCTCGGCGTGTTTCTCAAAGCAGCGGTGCAGGTAGCCTATGTGCGGCACCACGTCCACCACCAGTTCACCGTCGGTGATCACCTCCAGGCGCAGTACTCCGTGCGTGGCCGGGTGCTGCGGCCCCATGTTGAGCAGGAGCTCACCGTGCTGCAGGTTTTTCAGGCTGAACTTATTGGGCTCAGACTGCAGCAGGTACTGGGTATATTGGGTTTGGGTGGCCAAGGGGTTTTGCGTTTTGGGGCTACTTTCTGAAAAACAGGCTGGAAACAGGAAAATAAGTTTATAATGTACTTCCTACTTCCACGCGCAACGTCATGTCATCTGCCGTGTGTAGTACCTGGTCTTTCCCGGCTGAGGTAAGTGAAAAGGTGCGGCTCTGCTGGTTGAACAGGTAGTGCATCTGGTTTCCCCAGCTGTCTTTGGCCAGGTCTCTTTTCTGCGGGTCATTGGCTATCACCTCCTTTAGGGAAACTGGTAACATGGACTGGGTTTGCCGGTGATGCACAATAATCCTGCTCAGGCTGTCCAGTTTATTGGAGGTGTTTCTTTGCTTAAAGTAGGTGTCTGTCAGGAAACTGGTTAAAACCAGGACCCCGAAAAATGCCAGGAACAGCAGAAGCGCAACCCTTAGCACCTGCCACAGCTTTCTCAACCAAGCCAAAGGGGCCAATCTTATTCCTTCTGTGTTTCTGGCGGTTCTAATGTTCAGGAGCAAAGAGAGGAAGTCCAGGAGTTTATACATGGGTGGTAGGGTTCAGCCATTCGTTTTTAAAACCATTCTCTTCATTGTGGCGGTCATAGGGTACTTTAATGCCGTGGTATTCCTGAGGCCAGACGTAATCTTTCCGGAGGGGGTGGCCTTGCCAATCGGCGGGGCAGAGAATGCGGCGCAGGTCTGGGTGCTGGATAAACCCGATGCCCACCAGATCAAACACTTCGCGCTCGTGCCAATCGGCGGAACGCCAGACAGAACTCACGGTGGGCACTTCTGGCAAGGGTTCTTCCGGGGCATTGCGGGATACCTGTACCTTAAGGGCCAAGTGATGGTTGTAGGGGATAGAGTACAGGTGGTAGAGCACCTCCAGGGTGCCCGCCTCAGGGCCGTTGTCTACGCCGGTGAGGCAGGAAAGAAAATCAAAATACGTTTGCTCATGGTCATGCAAAAACTCAGCTACCTGGGCAATCTGCGCTGGCGCGATGAGCAGGAACGACTGGTGGGGGTGTATTTCTTCGCCTAAAATAATTTCTGGGCCAAAGCGGGTGAGCAGCAGTTGGTGGAGTTCTGGAAAGGTCATGGGCTACACGTTAGAGGATGGTTCCTGTTTCTGCATGAGCTTGAGCACCGCCTTGGGCGCTGCCACCACTCTCTCTTTTCTGATAATGGCCTGCAGTTCTAGAAAACCGCCAATGAGAGCCTCGGGGCGGGGCGGGCAGCCTGGCACGTACACGTCAACGGGTATAATGCGGTCCACGCCCTTCACTACGTGGTAGCCGTGCTCCCAGTAAGGGCCGCCGCAGTTAGAACAGCTGCCCATGGAAATAACGTACCGCGGCTCAGGCATCTGCTCGTAAAGGCGCCGGATGCGGTCGGCCATCTTGAAGGTGACGGTGCCGGCCACAATCATGACATCACTTTGCCTAGGCGAAGGCCTTGGAATGACGCCCAGCCGGTCCAAATCATAGGCGGGCCCGTAGGCGCCCATCATCTCAATGGCGCAGCAAGCCAAGCCAAACCCCATGGGCCACAGCGCCGAGAGCCGGGCCCAGTTGAGCAGGTCATCTACCTTGGCAATGACCACGCCGCCTTCGCCGGTTTTGTCTGTTGGGGTCATGGGTGCGTTTTAAGGGTGTTTTTGGAAAAAGAGGCTTGAAACGGTTATGTTATTTAACGGGTCCGGCGTACCCAAACCGCATATTAACTCTGCCATAGTCAGGGATAATATTGTAGGTCATATTGAAATCTATGGGCTTGCCATCCTTTAACCCAGGTACCCAATCGCCTAGAGAGGCCAGTGCTCTTCTTAAAACGTCAACTACTAGCTTGGTTTCGTCTTTTTCAGCAAAACTCATTTCTACGTTTTTTGACGCCAATTCAATATCCTTCACCTTGCCGTTGGAGTCAATGATAAAAGTGAATTTAAGTGGCGCCTTATACTGTGCTACCACCCTTCCAACTTCGCTTCTGATAATCCTCTCCGCTAATAGCCGTGATACTTCGGTCAGGTCTTTAGTAGTGTGCTTGTATTTGGGAAGGGTAATGCTGTTTTTTAGCCTACTAGTGATTTTAGGGCAGGCCTTTAGCCTGGTAAACTTTTCTGCGGCAATAGAATGAAGAACAGGCAGTAAAATGATACGGGAACGGTCATTGTAGGTGTTGCCGGTTCGGGCGTTAGGGAAGGAACCTTTGATAAATTTTCCGGCGGTAAATTCTTCTTTAGATAAGATGGTACCATTACGGAACCCATAGGTCCATTTGCCATCTGGTACGCCATCTTTCAAAACCCCCTTGATTAAATACGTGTTGATTTCCTGCTCAAAAAGCCCATTCCCTTTTGAGACCGTCTGTTTCCCGTTTTCGTCCCAGGCAGACTCAATCACGTAATCGTTATCACTGAAAATAATGCTGGCCTGCAGGCTGCCGTCTGGCCTGAATAATTCCCAGGTGCCTTTTCTTTGGTCATCTTGGTAATTGCCAGTGAAATACACTGAACCATTCTCATGAAACTGCTTAAATAAGCCATTCTTCTTTTTGCCAGAATAAAATCCTGAGAACAGTAACGTGCTGTCCTGCAGCTTATAATCTTTGAATTCACCTGTGAAGAAAGCCTCTGGGGTAATTTTAGTGAGGCGGTAATAGACCGCGCAGGCGGGTTCTACCAGGTTCCAGCTATAATCATAGTAAAACAGAACACTGTCCTGGGTTAGGCTCTTATAAAAGTCAAGGTTTTCTGCTTCTGTACTCTGGGCTTGGGCCGGGACGCTAAAAAGGAATAAGCTAAGAAGGGGGATAAGTAAAAATGTACGCATGTATAGAATATTGAATAAAGTTACTTCTGCCGGTACCGCTCGTTCACCTGCTCATAAAGACTGGCCGGTATGGTAGACCTGCTCTTGGGCAGCACCGGCTTGGGTTTAATCCAGTCCAGGTGGCCTTTAACCCAAGCGTAGGCCAGGCCCAGCGCCAGCACGCCCAGAAAGAAAACCATCTCGGCCAGTGCGTACCAGCCCCAGGCGCCGTTGGTGCTTTCCACCAGTTCACGGTTGCCAAACACTACCGCCCAGGGGAACAGAAAGGCCAGCTCTACGTCAAACAACAGAAAGATCAGGGCAATGACATAGAACCGGGGGTTAAAGGCACCCCAGGCGCTGCCCAAGGCTTCTTCGCCAGACTCATAGGTGGCCAGCTTCTCAGCGTTAGGCCGGTGGGGCCTGATGAGGCGGCTGGTGAGCATACCCAGGGCAATAAAGACCACCCCTCCAATCAGGAAGAGCAGGATAACCCCGAAATCTGAGTAATAGGCAGGCTGCATGAACACCAGGTATTTATCCAAAAATAAGGTTTTCTCCTGACATGCTCCGCTCCTTTTTGTTTTCCCTAAACCGTAACCTTTTGGCGGAGAAAGGAGTTTTTTAAAAATTACCCCGCTATATAGCACTTCTTGAATTTAACCTTCCTTCTATGCTTACCGGACGTGTCAACGCCCCTGAGATAAATACCCGCCACGGCTGGCTCAATACTGATCGTGCCTATTCCCTAAAGGAGTTCAGGGGCAAGATTGTGTTGCTGGATTTTTGGACGTTTGGCTGCATTAACTGCCAGCACCTGCTGCCCGACCTGAAGCGCCTGGAGAGGGAATATGCCCAGGAATTGGTGGTGATAGGAGTTCATTCGGCTAAGTTCCACGCCGAAAAGCAGCAGAACGCCATCCGGCAGGCCATCCTTAAATTCGGGATTGAGCACCCCGTGGTGAACGACGCTGATTTTGAGGTCTGGAAGCAGTACGCGATCAATGCCTGGCCCACTGTGGTGCTCATTGACCCCAACGGGAAAGTAGTGGGCCAGAAGCCCGGAGAAGGCATCTATGACGTCATTAAGCCCTACCTGGATGACCTGATCCAGACGTTTGGGGATAAAATTGACCGCAGAACCTTCCCCTTCAAGGCTGAAACCACGGAGGCCTTTACCCTTAAATTCCCTTCAAAGCTCATCGCGGATGACCAGGGGCACCTTTACCTTTCTGACAGTGGCCACAACAGAATCCTGAAACTGGATACCACCGGGCAGATACTGGAAATCCTTGGCAGCGGCGAGCAAGGCTTTACCGATGGGCCCGCAACTGAGGCCTCTTTCCATGAGCCGCACGGCCTGGCGCTGCATGAGGGGTTTCTGTACGTAGCCGATGCCAAGAACAATGCCCTCCGGAAGGTGAACCTGGTCACCAGGGAAGTGACTACGGTGGTCGGTACCGGTGAATTGAGCTACTATTTTTTCCATGAGGAAACAGGCGTGCCCGTGAACCCCAATAGCCCCTGGGACCTGGCCCTAGACCAAAACAACCTCTACGTGGCCAGCGCCGGAAACCACCAGATCCTGCGCCTGGATCTGCAGACCCAGCAACTTTACCGCTTTGCCGGCACCGGCCGCGAGGCCCTGGCCGACGGTACCTTACACGAGGCCGCCTTCAATCAACCCAGCGGTCTGGCGTTGGTCAACCGCACGCTGTATGTGGCAGACCCAGAGGCCAGCGCCATCAGGGCCGTTGATTTGGACAAGGCTTCTGTGACTACCCTTATAGGCCGCGGCCTTTTTGAGTTTGGCGATGAAGACGGTGATTTTGATGAGGCCTTTTTGCAGCACTGTATGGGTATTTCGGCCCATGCCGGAAACCTGTACCTAGCAGACACCTACAACGGTAAAATCAAGGTAATGAACCTGGCAAAGGAACGCATTAAAACCGTGGTGGCCGGTCTTCAGGAACCCAACGACGTGCTGGTGCACCATGGCTTTCTCTGGATCACCAACACCAACGCGCATGAACTCTGGAAAGTGAATCTGGAAACCTGGGAAAAAGAAGTAGTAGACGTGCGGGAGCCGGCAACCCTACCCGCTACACCGCCAATCGGATAGGTTCCTGGGCTTGTTCCTTCACGCGCTTGGCCTGCAAAAGGTGGCGTTCTTGGTGAAGCACCAGAAATTCCAGGGCCTCGCCGGTACGCATCTTCAGTAGCCGCAAAAATTCCACCGGAATCGCTTTTTTGTTGAGGTCTGCTTTGGGCGCCGTTGCCAAGAGAGATAAAAGCCTTTCCTGGTGCTGCAGGAACTCCTGCAGGACGGCAGGGGTGAGTTGGCTGTTGTGCGGGTTCATGTGTTTGAGGGTCTTGTGCTTCTTGGCGTTGGCAGGATTGACTAGTTCCAGGGACTTTTTGCCCATCCAGGAGTAACGTATGGTTTGGGGCACTTGGGCGGCAGCGGGCGCAGACAAAGCCTTTTCCAGGTGCGGTAGGTAAAAGCGGGCGTAGCGGTTCAGGTGTTCCAGGCACTCTAAGATGCTCCACCCGGTGGCATGGGGCTTGAAATTGAGAGCTTGAGGGTTCAAAGCGAGGAATTGGTTTTGCACCAGGGCCTGCTGGGCTTGGGCCTGCTGCTTTAGTTGGATGATGAAAGTGGCTGTTTCCATGGCAGTTATCTTTTTTTTAGTAAAGGTAAAAACCCGTTCACTGCCAATCCTTGATCCAAATCAAGATTTACATAATGCGGCTCAGGGTCTCTGGGGTCATGCGCAGGTAGGAGGCAATATATTTACGGGGCACCAGCTGGAAAATGTGCGGGCTTCTATTTAAAAGGCGCTCCAGTCGCTGGGCGGGGTCGGGGAGTTGCAGGTCTACCTCGCGTTCAATTTTTCCGGCCAGCGCCTTTTCCAGTTCCATGCGCCAGAACTTCCCAAATACGGGTCGTTTTTCCTGAATTAAATCAAAATCAGTTTTGGAGATGGCCAGCAGCTCGCTGCGGCGCAGGGCCTGTATACAATACGTAGAAGGCGTTTGGCTAACCAAAGACGGGAAAGCGGTGATTAAGGTGTTGGGGTAGGCAAAGCCCACGCAGATTTCCTCATGGGGCGTTGGCAGGTACAGCCGCAGGGTTCCACTTTCCACAAAATAGAGGTGTTGCTCTACCTGTCCTTCCCTGATCAGGAAATCTGAGCGGTTCACCCGCAGGCGCTTCTTCCAGAGGGGCAGGAAAGCGGCAATGTCCTCAGGGGTAAAATACGGCACTTGTTGTAAGAGCGAGGCCAGCATAGGAAACCTGTTTTATGGCCAATTTCCTAAAAATAAGCCAGAAACGCACCAGGAACTAATGTTCGCTTTATTTCGCTTCTGTAAGTAGACCCATGGCAGATATCTCTTTTCTTTCACGTACTTTTAAAGGCTAAACACTTTTTTAGGACAAGTTGGCGTAGAAGAAGAGAAGAGCCTGTGCAGGTTTTATTTCTTTTTACCTTGATCTTTTGCCTTACAGATATGTCACTACTTTTTAATGATTTCGCTAGTTGGGAACGCCACTGCCAGGCCACCGGGGAACCGTTGTACCAGGCAGTGCTGGCCTATGAGATAGAGCAGAAGGGCCGCACCGAAGAAGAGATCTGGGACGGCCTGCAGCGTGCCTATGACGTAATGCGCGATGCCGTGAAAACCGGCCTCACCCAGGACATGACCTCGCGGTCTGGCATGGTAAAGAACGGCGCCAAAAAAGTGGCTGCCGCTCCGGTGACCGTCTTGTCCCCTGACTTCCAGATGCTCATTAGCCGGGCGCTGGGGGCCAAGGAAGTGAACTCCTGCATGGGCCGCGTGGTGGCCGCCCCCACCGCCGGGGCCTCGGGTATTCTGCCGGGCATCTTAACCACCATTCAGGACCTACACAAACTAGACGACCATAAAATATTGGAAGGCCTGTTGGTAGCCGCGGGCATCGCCTTGATTATTGAAACCAACGCCTCTCTGGCCGGGGCCGTGGGCGGTTGCCAGGCTGAAACCGGCAGTGCTGCCGCTATGGGCGCCGGCGCTATTGTCTATTGCCTGGGCGGTACGGTAGAGCAGGTATTTGCCGCCGTGGCCATTACCATCCAGTGCATGCTGGGCCTCATCTGTGACCCCGTGGCCGGATTGGTAGAGGTGCCCTGTATTGTGCGTAACGCCAGCGCGGCGGCCATTGCGTTCTCCAGCGCCCAGATTGCCATTGCCGGTGTAAACCCGGTCATCCCCGTAGACCAGTGCGTGATGGCGCTAGGGGAGGTTGGCCAGAGCATGGAAACCAAATACAAAGAAACCGCCCTCGGCGGATTAGCCAATACCCCCAGAGGCCGCGAAATTGAAAAGCTGGTACTGGTAGAAAACGTAGAAATACTCCCTGACGAAGACGAGGTGGAGTAACTGATTTTGCTTCATTGCCAGGAAGTCCGTTTTGGGCCCGTTTTTCAGAAAACAGGCTCAAAACGGACTTCTGCTGTAAAAGAGGGTGGAGGAGGAAGCTTTCTGTTTTAGGCACGTTTTTAGAAAAACAGCTTTAAAACAGAAATGGGCTAGGGCTTATTTTTTGGTGACAATGTTTAGGAACTGCTCTGCGGCATCCCAACTTAACCTTAGCGGGTGGTGCTTGTCCTGCGTGTAGACTTCAATCTTCTCAATCTGATTCACATCTGCCAGGAAATGCCCGGGATGCACGGGCCTTTTGTTCACCAGCACCCGCAGTTGCCGCTGCTGGGCAGGCACGGCAAAGTAATCCAGCACGTCTTCCAGCTTGAGCAGCGGTTTCTTGTGTTTGAGTTCTATCTGTACTACCCCGTTGCGGGCCTTGTAACCCATAGAGGCCAGAATAGCTGAATCCTGGTACGTCTTTACAATCTTAATTTCAGAAGGGTTTACCAACAAAGAAGAGTAGGTGGTTTCCTGGCTTCCTAAAAGGAGCAACGGCTCATTTTTCATGGAGGTTATTCCATTAAACCGCTGGAAAGGCCTTCCGTCCAGGACAGGCAAATACTGCCCCGCCTGTGACTGCGCCTGAACTGCCGTGCAGAATATCAATGCCAGAGTACATAAGGCCAGCTTCTTCATATACTGTAAACTATAAAATTCACGTCAGAATTGCCTTCTGTGGCAGCACTATTTGAAAGCAAGGCGTAATCCTTTTCCCCTATTCCTAAACTTAATAGTTAGGAATCTCATTCACGTCATTCTTGGTGAGCAGCAGGCCCATCATCATGAGCAGGCTGGAGAGCAGCACCACAAAAAACAGCACGCTTTCATTCATGCCCACAATGGCGTATTCAGACGGGATGCTGTAGAAAAGCAGAATGGTAATGAGGCCGCGGGGGGCAATGAACAGCTCCGGGATAAGCGGTACCCGGGCAATGTACTGCAGGTAAACGTAGCGCACCAGCAAGATAATGGTAAAGATGGTGAACCCCAGCACCCACACGTCCAGCTGGTACAGGTCCTGCAGGTTAATGGAAAACCCGAACAGCAGGAAAAAGAACGTCCTGATCACAAAGGCACTCTCGCCGTTGATCTGCTTGAGTTGCACAATCTCAGACTGCAAAGACTGCAGGTTAATGTACTTGGCTAGTTTCCCTTTCAGGAAGAGCACCGCGTTGTTGAGCATCAGGCCGAAGATGAGTACCATGAGCAAAGAGGAGAGGTGCAGTTTCTTGCCAATGGAGTAGAGAAGCACAAGAATGGCAATGATCAGGAAAAATTTGATGTGGCTTTTGATCTTGTCCACAAAGAAGAGCAGCACCAGGCAGCAGACAACGGAGATCACAAAGATGCTCAACAGGTCTACCGTAAGGCCCACAAAAGACCCCAGCCCCACGGTGGGGTTCTGAATAGCGAAGTTGAAGGCAATAATCCCGATAATGTCTGAGAAGGTGGCCTCATAGACAATGAATTCCCGCTTTTCTGGGGTAAGGTTGGCTACGCTGGGAATAGCAATGGCGCTACTGATCACCGCCAGCGGAATAGCATTGATGATGGCCGTGTAATAGGGCACGTTCAGCCAGAAATTCACGAACCAGGCAATAAGCGCGGTGGTAATAAGCAGGGTGAGGGTGGCGGTGATGAGCGTTTTTCTGATGAGGGGCAGCTTTTCACGCTTCAGCTCCAGGTCCAGGGCGCCCTCCAGCACAATCAAAATCAAGCCTATAATGCCAAACAGTTCCAGAATATTCCGGAGGCCGGGTAACGTCACGTTGAAATACTTGGCAGCCAGCTGCAGCAGAATACCGGTGGTAAGAAGCAGAATAACAGAGGGGATCTTGGAACGCTTGGCCGCGATGTCAAACACGTAGGAAAGGACAATCAGGCTGCTAAGGATAATGAGAAAGGTGTAGGCGTCTAAAGTCATAGGCAGGCGCGTCTGGTATAGGATAAATACGGAAGTTTTGCCTGAGAAGCTTAGATACAGGCGTTTTTCAGGCCCAATGGCCTGACCCTTAAAGAAAAGGATTTGCTCCCGGTAGGGGTAAACAGACCGTCAATGGTCTATTGAATGTCCCTAAGATATGCCTTCAACCTTATTAATCCGCTATGTTTTTTCAAAAGATACGGGCTATTGCCCTGACTACCCTCCTGTCTGCTGGTTTGTTGAGCGGCTGCACCCTTGCTGAAATGTACCAGAGCGACGCCCTGCTCCAGTCCTCCCGTGAGTTGCCCCTGGAAGGCCGTAAACTCATTCGCCTTAAGAACGAGTTCAGTATTGGCAACTTTGCCGTGGCAGAGGTGCACCGGGGCTGGACCCGCTACAGGGAGCAGTCCTTGGGGCCGGTAGCCTTTAAAAGAATAAACCAGCGGTTTGAATTCACGCTGCAGGACAGCACCAGGGCTTCTACCTATGTGAGTTGCCAGGCCGGTATCAATGTAACGGAGCTTCAACTAGGGAAAGGGGTTTCATTGGGCCTGGGCGGCGATGACCGCGAGGTCTTTGTGGGTACCCTGCACGTGCCTAATAGCAGCCCCTGGCTCCTAGTAACTAAAGACCCGGGCAGCCCCATGTCTTTCAAGGGTTTTGTGGGTATTCTGCAGAATGGGGACAATGAGATAATGATAGAACCGGTTTACCGCTACAAGAGCGAGCACCGCGTGCAGGCGGGAGAGATTCTGGGCTATGAGTTTAAATCGGGGCAAGAGGTGCTAGGAGCGGTGCAGGTGGTCAACAGAGGCAAAGTATGGGTGAACAAAGACCTTGATTTTAAGGAGCAACGGCTCATAAGTGCCGCCGCCGCCGCCTTATTGCTTTACCAAAAGCTGGAGGATACAATGCCCGCTGAACCCAACAGCACCAAAATAAACCTGCCTCTTTCGCTTTTGAAGTAGTCCCTCTTACCCTGTACCTCTATTTCACCGGAATCTCCGGAAAGGCAATGAATTCGCCCTCTGGCGTAAACAGCATGCTCAAGGGTTCCTGCGGATCCCGCAGGATGTCTTCCTGGGTAATGCCCCACCTGGCCCAGACGGTGGCCAGCAATTTGGCGTAGGAACTGTTCTGCCATGGGTTAAAGATCACGTTGGTCACGTCATCAATGAGCGTGTCCATGACCAGGTGGTCGTCCTCGGGTTTGGGGTGCCGCACCAGGTAATCTGGTATCACATTGAGCAGGTAGGCCGCGTAGAATACCCGTGCGCTGAACTCGGCGGCCTGAATAGGCTGCAGCTGCCGGGGGGCTATTTCTTCCCACACGCGGCGCATGGCCTGCTTGATCATGCCGTTGTCCAGCAGGCAACAAACGAGCAGGGCGTTGTCCAGGCGCAGGCTGAACATCATGGTAGACAATTCATCCCTGAACTCAAACCGGCTAGGCTCAGAAGAGGCATCTACGTCTACTATAAACAGGGAACAGGGCAGAAAATCTGGGAACACCATGGGTACCCGTATAGACTGCAGCACCCTAAAAAAAGCCTGGAACTTCATGAGCATTTTAGGTTGCTCGCTCACGGCGTACTCTGGCTGCACCAATGGGTTCTGCTCCTTGATCAGTTCGGTGATAAGCGTACCGTAGAACATTTTCCCCAGCCACTGGAACAGCAGCTTCTCATCCAGCGCCCGCAGTCCGTCCACCCCCCCGGCCAGGGCCTTCTGTACCTGTTCCTCCAGGGGTTGCAGGTGCTTGGTCTGGCAGCGCCGGCAGCACGGGATCTGCAGTTCCTGGTACGTGGTCACGCTTTGGTCCAACAGGCGCAGCGGCTCATGGGCCAACCCGTATTCGGCCATGAGCCAGGCCGGGAACACCGGGGTCTGCTGGTCTTCGGTGACCAGGGTACCGCACGAAAAACAGATGCGGTTACCAAAGCGCATGCCCTCAAATGGGTCAAAGATGGTCAGGTGCTGCTGCATAAAAAAGGGGTAAAGCCTGAAGAAGGGCAAAGATACATAGCAATTGGGTGAGGCGCACACCTGAAATGGGATAGTGCACGTTAAGTAGGCAGTTTATGGAAATCCGGCACAGTACTTGTGAAGGCCCCCTTATCTTAACCTATCTTCTATGAAAAACCTTTCTGCCTCCGTTTTTGCGTTTCTGCTGTTGCTGCTGCCCCTGCTGGGTTTGGCCCAGTCATCTGTCATGCCCCCTTTGGTGAGTACCTCTGGCCTGGGCGAAGTAAAAGTCCAGCCTGACCAGGTGGTCTTCAGGGTGGGGGTGGAGCTCCGGGAGAAAACCCTGGAAGAGACCCGCAAGCAAGCCGATCAACGCACCGCCGCCCTAATCAGCTACCTTAAAAAGAGCGGCATTGAAGACAAATACGTGCAAACCGCCTACCTGTCTATACAGCCGGTTTACAGTGGTGAATACGGGCAGACCACGCCACAGTTTTACCAGGCTACCCGCACTATCTCTGTTACGCTCAAGAAGATAGACAAGTTTGATGAGCTCATGGCCGGGCTTTACAAAGCGGGCGCCAACCGGGTAGACGGCATCAGTTATGAAACCTCCCAACTACGCAAGTACCAGGATGAGGCCCGCAAGAAAGCGGTGCTGGATGCCCGCCAGAAGGCTACGTTGCTGGCCTCTGAGCTAGGCGCCAAGGTGGGCAGGCCTTACCAGATCAATGAGGGTGGTTCCAGTGGCCCGCAACCCATGGGCTATGCCAAAGTAGCCTTGCGTGGAATGGCCATGGAGGCGGGTGATGCTACCCTGGCCCTGGGCGAGATCACGGTTTCCTCTGTGGTAGAGGTGAGTTTTCTGCTGGAGTAACCTGGCTTCTTCCAGATCTTCTTCCGCCCAAATAGTGAAAATGTAATTGTCCCTTTTTTCTTCTGGCTTCAGGCTGGTATCCTATAGGAAAGATGGTTTATTTTTGGGCCTGTCTTTCTTACGTTGCCGTTTTGGGCCTGTTCTCGGGAAAACAGGCCCAAAACGGCAACGCCGGAGTAATTTTCCCCGTCAAGGGATTATTCTGTTTTTTGGGTACATTTGAAACTTATGAAGGAACCTGCATTTTTTCTGGAGGGAACCCCTGTTTACCTGGTGCAAACCAATGAGGCCTTGCAGGCCGCGGCGGCTCACTTAAGCCAGCGGCCGGAACTTGCCCTTGACCTTGAATTTGACCAACACCACTATACCTATGGCTTCACGCTCTGCCTGATCCAGATTTCAGACGCAGACGCCTGCTTTATCATTGATCCTTTTCCCCTGGATGACCTGCAGCCCCTGTGGGACGTGCTGGAGAACCCGGGTATTGTCAAGATTTTCCACCACGCCAATAATGACCTTATGCTCCTGAGCATGCTGGGCTGCCAAGTGCGTACCATGGTAGACACTGCCGTGGCGGCCAAGGTACTCAACCATTCTAAGGCCGCCCTGGGCACCCTGCTGGAAGAGGAGCTGGGCTTACAACTGGACAAATCGCAGCAGATGAGCAATTGGAACCAACGGCCCCTTACCCAGCGCCAGCTGGAGTACGCCGCCCAGGACGTATTGTATCTGCACCGGCTCAAAAACGCCATGGTAGCCAAAATCAAAGCCCTGGGCCGTATTCACTGGCTGGAGGAGGAAGACCAGTTGCTGGAGGCTATCACCTATGTGGAGCTGGAAGACCCGCACCTCAAGATCAAGTTCCCGCAGCGGCTCACCTTTCTGCAGCAGTTCATCCTTAAGCCCATTTATGATTTCAGGGACCAGCTGGCCCAGAAATGGAACCTACCCGCCGGGCAGATTATTAATACCCATGCGCTAATGGAGTTGCTCAGTAACCCAGAGCAAGACATCAATGCCTGGCTCCACCACACCAGGGGCATTCATGGACGCCTGCAGCAAGACCGCTTTGAAGAACAGATCCAGCGTATTATGGCCGGTGCCTTAAAGGAAGCCCAGAAACGCAAGATCCCCAATCGGCTGCCCCCCAACCCGTACCCGCCCCGGCTCAAGACCCCAGAGACCGAAGCCCGCCGCGAGCTACTATGCACCGTGCAACGCGCCCTGATAGAAAAGTATGGCGCCCATACCACGCCTATTCTTTTAGACCAGAGCACCATTACCCACTACAGCCAAACCGGCGAGTTGCTCATCAGTAAGAAATATGCACGGGAAGTGGTGCAGGACACCGCCCAGGAACTGAATATCCATTTGTAAAGGCTGCTCTAGCGCCACCGTTTCGCTTTTCCTTTTTATGCCTAAGAAGAGTCTTGAGTTTGGGCTATATTCCTGGTTTCCGGGGTATGGCTATTCCAGCATTCACCCGGCCAACCGCCGCGAGTTTGAGCTGCTGGAGCCGCACAACAAAGTATTTGAGAAAGTGAGCGAGCTAAATGGCTGGTTTCTGCTGCGCTACGCAGATGAGGAGTTCAAGGTGCGGCCAGACCATTTCGTGCCCATTGACTGGCTGCCCTTCACCTTTGGCGAATGGGTTAGGCCCGCCAATCAGCCCAACGGTACCGTGGCTGAGATTACCGATATCTATTGGAGCGTGCCCGAAGACGCCCCTTTCTTTGCCCTGCGCATAGGCAAGCAAAAATTGGATGGCGTGTACCGCCAGGAACAGCTCAGGGCCGCTTAATGCCTTCGCTGGCGGGCGCTACTGCCTGCCGTGTTTTTCCTTGGCTTTGGGTGGCATGCAACCAAGTGCCAAAAGACCTAGCGGCAAATAAGTAGCGTGGCTTTGGGGAAGGTTTCAGGCATTGGTGGTATTCCAAGACAGATTTGGAGAAAGGTTATCCGTTTTCTATATTCACCAATGATTAAAAAGCGGTTAAGGAAAACTGCGGGGCGTGAAACTATTAAATTTACGGCCATCGCTTTTTTTTTGCCGTATACATCTCCCAACTAAAACCAACTTATAAGCACTATGAAAAAAGTAACCAGCGTTATGGCCGCAGCTGCCTTGGCATTCACTTTCGGGCTTGCTTCCTGCGAGTCAAAAACTGCTCAGAATGTAGAAAACACCACAGAATCTGCGGTTGATGAGGTAGAGGCAGAAGCTGATTCAGCCTTTACTCCTACAGACACAGTCACCGTGAAAGAAGAGCCAGTAAAAGATGGCGTAGCCGATAAAGTAGAGAAACAGTAAGCACTGCTACCGTTTCCAGTAAAGCCCTTCTGGTGGAGTTCTCTCTGCCAGAAGGGCTTTCTTTTAGCTTGATCAGTAAGGATTTATTAAATTTATTTTTAGCATAGTTATATTAATTATTAATAAGTTGTTATATTTGTCTCCCTTGTATGATAATTCTTTGATAGAACCTGCTTGTGAGAATCGCTTGTCAAACCTTGCCTTACGCAAATATATATGTAGACACCAGCCTGCAGGTGATACATGTGGAGTGGAGTGGACTTGTACCAAGCTACATCTTCAGGCAGACAGTAGTTACCGCGCTGGAGCATATTCAGGTACGGGAACTATGCGGGTGTATCTATGACCTCACTAAACTGAAAAGCATTCAGCAGCAGGACCAGGAATGGCTTATGCATGAGATTTTGCCGCTTCTGTCTACCACTTCCCTGCGTCGCATTGCGTGCCTGGAGTCTCCCAGCCAAATGGGGCAGTTAGACATGATAGACCTGGTGTACTGCGCCGGGCCGGCCATCAATTTCAAGTTCCAGTATTTTGGTGACGTGGCCTCTGCCATGGAGTGGTTAAGCAAAGGCCACCGAGCCCCTACGGTGAAAGTGGTAGAGGAACGCACAATAATGCCTTTTGCCTAAAAGGTTCTGCAGAAACCTTAAGGGCCAGAACGGTAATACACCGCTCTTCTTGAGGTAAAGCCCTTCAGAAATTCCCTTCTTTTACTTTCTCAAATCTCCTTCGGGAAAGCATAGTCTTCCAGATATTGGTATTTAGGGCAGAGGTGCCCGTTTTTGGCAATGGTGGCATTGCTTAATACTCCTTCCTTGTCCCCGTTGAACAGGTGGGGCAGCACTCTGTCCAGCAACTGCCGGCTAAAATCACGTGACGCATTGCGGGGTAGTTCACAGGGCAGGTTATCTACGGCCATGATGGTGATGTTCTTCTCTGCGCTGTAGGCCGGTTCCAGTTCTTCGGTGACAGGGTTGTAATCATAGGCGGGGTCGGCAATGGTAGATACGCGTTGGGTGCAGGGTATGGAGCCGTCCACGTCGCAGGTAATATCAGCAATAGTGTTGATCTTGAAATCGGGCTGGCGCATTTCCTCTCTAGTGAACAGCAGCGGGGCGGCTGGGTTCCAGTAGGCGCAGGCCATGAGCAGATCTGTGACCTGAGAAAACTTGGAGAAAGTAGACTGGTAGAGGTGCGGGTTCTGGTAAAAGTCTTTAGAGTCCCAGACGGCCACATCGGGCCGGGCGTGGTAATCTGAGGACCGCAACTGCGTGAACACGGGCTCTGTGAATTCTTTGTACAGGTAGTCAAACACGGGTACCCGCTTTATCCCCATTCTTTCCAGCACCTCCAGCGCCCCCTGCGCCACCCGGCCGCCGCCGGTCACGGCAATCTTGATGCTGGGCAAGTTCTTAACCTTGAAAAACTCCTCCAGCATGTCTTCCATGTCCAGGCACTCATGGGCGGGCTTGAGGTGAAAGAGGTTCCATTTGCGGCCGTAGGTCAGCAGCCCGTTATAGGCCCCCACAATGCCGGCCCATCGGCCGAAGGCCACTTCCCGCTCGCCTTCTTTATTGGTGATGGTCTCATAATCTATGAGCGTGATTTTCTTTTCCAGAATGGCCTGCAACAGCTTTTGGTTGTGCGGCTGCTTTTTGATGGTGTGGGAGAAAAAGAAGTAGGTCTTGTTGGGGATGAGCTGTTGAATGGGCACTTCCTTTACGCCAAAAAGCACGTCACAGGTACTCAGGTCTTCTTTCAACGGAATGCCCAAGTCTGTGTATTCCTGGTCACTGAAGCAGCGCACGGGGCTGGGTTGCACCACCAGTTGCGCCTGCGGGAAGGTCTGCAGCACCTCCAGGCATTTCTTGGGCGTGAAGGGCACCCGCTTGTCTACCGGAATTTTGCCTTCGCGCAGTACGCCAATCTTTACTCTTTTCATGGGAAACTTAAAAGAAGCCGAGCGTAGCGTTTTAAGGCTACTTTTCTAAAAACAGGCCTAAAACGCCAGGGCGCAGTGCCTTGCGCAATTTAAGGGCTATGGCTGTAATAAGTGAATTTTAACCTGTACTTTTGTTAAATCAAATGGGCCAAACGTTTGTTACCCAACAAAACAGCCTCATTTCTACCTAACTTACAGCCACAAATGATATTCAAAACCAAGCCTGCCGATATCTTTAAAGAGCGCCATAACGGCCCTGTGAAAGACCAGGTACAGGAAATGCTGCAAACCATTGGCGCCTCGTCCCTGGATCAACTCATTGACGAGACCGTGCCCCCCGCCATTAGACTGAAAAAACCGTTGAACCTGCCGGCCCCGCTCACAGAGCGTGACTTCCTGCGCAAGTTTGCCCAGATTGCCAAGCAGAATAAACTCTACAAATCATACATTGGCCTGGGCTACCATGACACCATTCTGCCGCCCGTAATCCAGCGCAACATTCTGGAGAACCCGGGTTGGTACACCGCCTACACGCCGTACCAGGCAGAGATTGCCCAAGGCCGTTTAGAGGCTTTGATCAATTACCAAACCGTGATCATGGACCTGACCGGTATGGCCATTGCCAACGCCTCTCTGCTGGATGAAGCTACGGCTGCCGCCGAAGCCATGAACCTGCAGCACGCCCTGCGCAAAGGCAACCGCAAAAACGCTAACCGCTACTTTGTCTCTGACCAGGTACTGCCGCAAACCATTGACGTATTAATCACCCGCGCCACGCCGCTGGGCATTGAACTGGTGGTTGGTGATCACCGCGAGGCTAACCTACAGGATGAGACTCTGTTTGGTGCCCTGGTACAGTACCCTGCCGCCGATGGCGAAGTATTTGACTACACTGATTTCATTTCTGAGGCCCACGCGCAAAACCTGCTGGTAGCCGTAGCTGCTGACCTGTTGAGCTTAACGCTCTTGAAATCCCCAGGTGAAATGGGAGCCGATGTAGTGGTAGGTTCTTCGCAGCGCTTCGGGATCCCGATGGGCTACGGCGGACCGCACGCCGGCTATTTTGCCACCAAAGACGAGTACAAGCGCTCTATCCCGGGCCGTATCATTGGTTTGTCACAGGACGCGTTTGGGCAGAAAGCCTACCGTATGGCCCTGCAAACCCGTGAGCAGCACATTAGAAGAGAAAAAGCTACCTCTAACATTTGTACCGCACAGGTATTGCTGGCCGTCATGGCTGGTATGTACGCGGTGTATCATGGCCCACGCCGCCTGAAGTACATTGGCCTCAACATCCATAGCCTGACCCAGATCCTGGCAAAAGAGCTCAAAAACCTGGGCTTCGACCAGTTGAACGAAAACTACTTTGACACCCTGCAACTGCAGGCAGAAAGCGCCGAGTTGCAGCAGGCCATCCGCACTGAGGCCGAGGCTGCCCAGATGAACTTCCGGTATTACGGCGAGAACAAAATTGGTATCTCCCTGCACCAGAACACCGACCTGGACGAGGTGAAAGACATCCTGGCCGTTTTTGCGAAAGTAGCCGGAAAACAGGATTCTACTCTTGATCTGGACGCCATTCCGGAGGAGACGGAGATTACCTGGCCAGAAAGCCTGATCCGGACCTCAGAGTATCTGCAGCACGAGGTGTTCAACAAATACCATTCTGAGAGCGAGATCCTGCGCTACATGAAGTATCTGGAGAACAAAGATTTTTCTTTGACGCACGGCATGATTCCGTTGGGTTCCTGCACCATGAAACTGAACGCCACCGCCGAGATGATTCCGGTGACCTGGCCAGAGATTGGGCAGTTGCACCCGTTTGCCCCGGCAGACCAGACCAAAGGCTACACCCAGATCTTCAACGACCTGGAGGCGTGGTTGTGTGAGGTAACCGGTTTTGCGGCCATGAGCTTGCAGCCAAACTCCGGTGCCCAGGGCGAGTATGCTGGTCTAATGGTAATCAGAGCCTACCATGAAGCCCGCGGCGACCATCACCGCACTATTTCCTTGATCCCGTCTTCGGCGCACGGCACCAACCCTGCCTCTGCGGTAATGGCCGGCATGAAAGTGGTGATTGTGAAGTGCGATGAGCGTGGCAACATTGACGTAGCTGATCTTAGAGCCAAAGCCGAAGAGCATAAAAACGATCTTTCCTGCTTAATGGTGACCTATCCGTCTACGCACGGCGTGTACGAGGAAAGCATCATAGAGATCTGCGAGATCATTCACCAGAACGGTGGCCGCGTGTACATGGACGGTGCCAACATGAACGCCCAGGTAGGCCTGACCTCCCCGGCTAACATCGGCGCCGATGTGTGTCACCTGAACCTGCACAAAACTTTCTGTATTCCGCACGGTGGTGGTGGACCAGGCGTTGGCCCTATTGGGGTAGTAGCCGACTTGGCTCCTTATTTGCCAGGCCATGCCGTGGTAGACCTGGGCAGACCAGAGGCTATTCACGCGGTGTCGGCGGCCCCATGGGGAAGCGCCAGCATTCTGCCTATCTCCTATGCCTACATTGCCATGATGGGTGGCGAAGGCTTAACGGAGGCCACCAAAATGGCGATCCTGAACGCCAACTATATCAAGGCGCGTCTGGAGGCCCATTACCCTGTGTTGTACGTTGGTTCCAAAGGCCGCTGCGCCCACGAGATGATCTTAGACTGCCGTTCCTTCAAAAAGGCCGGTGTAGAGGTAGAAGACATCGCCAAGCGTTTGATGGACTATGGTTTCCATGCGCCTACGGTATCATTCCCGGTGGCGGGTACTTTGATGGTAGAGCCCACCGAGAGTGAGAGTAAAGAAGAGCTGGACCGTTTCATTGAAGCCATGATCTCTATCAGAGAAGAGATCAGAGAGATAGAGGAAGGCAAAGCTGATCAGAAAAATAACCTGCTCAAAAATGCGCCGCACCCGGCCCACGTGGTTTTGATTGAGGACTGGACGTTGCCTTACACCCGTGAGCGTGCCGTGTATCCTAACCAGAATACCCGTACCGCCAAGTTCTGGCCAACCGTGAGCCGCATAGACAGCGCCTACGGCGACCGTAACCTGATTTGCAGCTGTGCGCCCATTGAGGCCTACAATGAGCAAGGCGAGGAAATGAAAGCCGTTTAACCTATAGCTTACCTTACTTTGATAAAGCGCCTGCGGACCATCCGCAGGCGCTTTTGTTTTGGGCCTGTTTTTCAAAAACGGCCTCAAAACGCAAATGCAGGGCTATGGCAAAGAACCATGAGGATACTGGAATTACAGGCATAATTTTTGTGTTAAAATAGTACGAAAGACATGTCCTGTTCTCTGAGTCGTCGGGCTCTTTGTGCATACAAGGGGTGGCAGGCTGGAAATGTGGGGATGATCTTGATTTTCGTCTTACTTACTAACTGTATAAATCCATGAAAGCAATCAACAGATGGAAGAAGGGGGTGATGAGCGTGATGATGGGGCTGTTGGTGATTGGTTTTACCAGTTGTGCCTCTTCCTATAACGTAGCCACCGACTTTGACAAAGCCACTGATTTTCAGGCGTACAAAACCTGGCGTTGGTACCAGGACCAGCCGGTGGCCAAAGATTCTGCCAACCGCAGATACACCACGTTTTTAGACAAGCGCGTGAAAAACGCGGTAGAAGCTGAGATGCAGCGGCGCGGGTTCACTAAGGCCACTGGCAAAGAGAAGCCAGACATGTTGCTGGCCTATGACTTTACCATTGAGAACCAGCAGCGCCTGCGGCCAGATTTTATCAGTGTGCCCTCTATTGGGTATGGCTACTGGTACGGTTACCGCTACGCTTACACGTACAATCGCTTGTATAACACCACTACCGTGCAGGACTACCAGGAAGGAACGCTTATTCTGGACGTGGTAGACGCCAAGACCAATGAACTGATCTGGCGGGGCACCAGTGCTACCTCGGCTAATGAGCGGTCTCTGAATGATGAAAGGGTGCAGAAGATTGTGTCCAGCATTTTGGCTAAGTTCCCGCCCCAGACCGGGGAGAGAGCCACGGCCCGCCGGTAACGTTCTAAGCACGTTTTTCAGAAAACGGCCTTAAAACAGAAACGCCACCTTTAAGGTGGCGTTTCTGTTTTAGATATAGGTGAGGTTACTTGATCTTGAATTCGGTTCTTCTGTTCTGTTGGTGCTGGTCTTCGGTACATTCTACGCCATCGGCGCAGCCGTTGATTAGGACGGTCTCCCCGTAGCCTTTCCAGGTGAGGCGGTTACGGGAGATGCCTTGGGTGACCAGGTATTCTACGGCAGATTGGGCGCGGCGCTCAGAAAGCACCTGGTTGTAGCCAAAGCCTTCGCGGCTGTCTGTGTGGGAGCCTAGCTCGATTTTGATGCTGGGGTTGTCTTTAAGCATGCGTACCAGCTTGTCCAGCTCCTTGGCGGCGTCTGGCCTGATGTCCCATTTGTCAAGGTCATAGTAGATGTTGTCCATGGCGATGGCCTGGTTTTTCTGGCTCTTGTCAAAGATGAGCGTCACGCGGGTGGTATCGGCTAGTTTTACGGTGTCAATCTTTACCAGGGCAGACTGCGTCAGGAAGCCGTATTTGTCACCTATCAGGTCATAAGTGGTGCCTTTCATCACCCCAAACTTGTATTCGCCGTTGCGGTCTGAGAACGCCACGGTAGAGTCCTTGGTGTTTTGCGGGGTCAGTTTCAGGCGTACATCTGTGAGGGGCTGGTTGATGCTGCGTTTGCCTTTCACTTGTACCCGCTCTAACGTGGTTACAAACAGGACGGCGTTACTTAGGAGTTTAAACGAGTAGATGTCATCGGTGCCGTTGTTGCTGTCGCGGTTAGAGGAAAGGTAACCGGACTGGGCATTGGTAGCGCCACGCATGAACACCATTCCAAAGTCATCTTTTGGTGAATTGACCGGTGCAAACAGGTTCTCTGGCTTGCTCCAGGTGGCACGGCTGCCTCTGGTCTTGAACACATCCAGGCCGCCAAAGCCGGGGTGCGTGTCTGAAGAGAAATACAGGTTGCCGTTCTGGTCAAAGCCCGGGAACATCTCCTTGCCTACGGTATTCACCGTGTTGCCCGCATTCATGGGTTGGCCCCAGGAGCCGTCGGGCTGCAGTTCGGCATAGTAGATATCGGTTTCGCCCAGGCCGCCTGGTTTGTCTGAGACAAAGTACAGCACCTGTCCGTCTGGGGAAAGGGCCGGGTGGCCCACGCTGTATTCCTCCACCTTGTTATAGGCAAAGGGCTTCACGTCTGACCAGGAAGAACCATCGCGGCGCGCCGAGAAAATCTCCAGGCAGTTCACGTAGTCACTGGAAAGCGGTTTCTTCACCCAGCTGGTAGGGTCTACGTTCACGTCTTTCTGCTTTTTCTCCACCATGTGGGTGCGGGTGAAATACATGGTGGTGTTGGCGGTGTCTAGAACGGCGGGGCCGTCATGGTAGATAGAGTTAAGCGTAGAACCGGCAATCACCGGCATCTGCCAGGTACTATCTGCGTTGCGCTGGGCGTAGAACATCTGCAGGTAGGGGCGGCCGGTCCAGCCGTAAGTGCCGGCGTCAATGTCTTTGTCGCTGCTCACGTTGCCACCCCGGTCTGAGGTGAACAGGATGCCCTGGTCATAGACGGTAGGGCTGAAATCAGCATTTCCTGAGTTGATGGCGGTTTCATTCACCACTATGGCAGAGGCGGGTTCTTCCAGCAGTTTGAGGGCGGCGTCAGAGGCCTGGGCTTTCGCGTTGGCTTTGGCGGCTTCGGCGGGCACTTTCATGGCATAGTTCTGGTACTGGGTCTTGGCCTCAAAGTACTTGCCGTTGCTGCGCAGGGCCTCAGCGTAGTAATACAGGTTGATCGGGTCTGCCTCGGTCATGGCCACCACTTTGGCGTACCACTCTTCGGCTTCTTTGGTGCGGCCGGTCAGGCGGTAGGCGTCTGCCAGGCGCTGGGAGCCTTTCAGGTCTGGGGCCTTCTCAGAGAAAACCTCCTGGTATTCTTCTATGGCCAGCGAGTAATCGTAGTTCTCATAGAGTCGGTCCGCTTTGCGCGTGGTCTGGCAGCCGCTTAAGGCAAGGCTACCGGCAAGAAATGTAAGTAAAAGTGATTTGTATATAGTAGACATAAGGTGCGTCTTGTTAAAATTAGAAATACCGCGGGGTAACCATTTTGGTAGGTTCCTTTTTCAGGAAGCTATAGCCAACGGATATTTCATGGGTGCTCAAATCATTCAGGTTACCGTGCAGCGTAAAGTCATAGGCATAGCCAAGGCGCAGGCGCTTGGTCACAAACAACTCGGCCATGGCCACCAGGGCGTCTTTGGAGCTCAGGCCCTTGGCCTCAAAGTCATTCTTGAAAATGTTCATGGCCGTGCGGTAGCTTGCCCCCAGCCAGATGCGCTCCCCAAACAGAAAGAAAGCGTTGAAGTCTACGTTGGTAGGGCCGTCAAAATTCTCCTTGAGCATGATGCTGGGTTTCACCTTGATGTTGTGGCTGATGTCTGCCACGTAACCAATGTTCAAGAAGTAATGGCGCTCGGGGTCATAATTGATGTCTTTGTCAATGCCCAATAAGTCGGTCACGGACACGCCCGCGTAGAAACGCTCTGTGTGGTAGAAGATACCGGCCTTTAAGCTGGGGCTCCAGGTGGTTTCCTTCTGGGCGGCTATCACGGCCGGGTCTTCCTGGTCATTACCGGTAAACAGCTTGGAGCCATCCACGGCGAAATGCGATACCCCTGCGGCCAGACCGATGGAAAGAACACCGGTCCCGCTTACCGGTAATTTCACGGCGGCATCTACCTCAATGTTCTTGCGGTTCTGAGCAAAGATCTCATCACGGGTAGCATGGAAGCCCAAGCCAATTCGCTCATTCTTGGTGAGCCCGTCAATGCTGAAGGTCTGGGTGTTGGGCGCGCCTTTGAGGCCGGTCCACTGCGTGCGGTGGAAGGCGTTTAAGGTAAGCGTTTCCTTGCTGCCCGCATAGGCCGGATTGATTACCAGTTGGTTGAAGATGTACTGCGAGAACTGTGACCGGTGCTGTGCCCAACTGCTGGCCGTAGAGGCCAGCAGGGTGAGCATTACTATGATAATTCGTTTCATTTCTACTGGAAATTAATGTTTTGGGAAATGCCCTGCGCTTAGCGTACTACCTGCACCGGGCCTCTGAATACCTGGTCTTTGCCATCACATCCTCTCACGCGCAACACGTAGAAGTAGGTGGCTTCCTCTAGGCCGGTGGCCATCCAGTTGTTCTTATAATTCTTGGTCTTGTAGATCTCGTTGCCCCAACGGTTATAGATGGTCAGGTCATTATCTTGGTAGTTGAGCAGGTTCCGGATGACAAAGCTGTCATTGATGCCGTCACCGTTCGGGCTGAACACGGTAGGGATCACAATCTCACTACCGGCATCTGCGGCTCTTACCTCTACAGAGGCGGCGGCGCTTGGGCAGGTAGAGCCGGTGGCGTTGCTGGCGGTCACCGTCAAGGTGCCCACCGCGTTGGCGTTGGTTGCCTTTAGGGTCACAGACGTGCCGTTCATGGTAGTGCTGTTGTCTGTGAAGGTGAAGCCGGCCGGGGCCGTCCAGGTATAGGTAAGGCCGGCAATCGGGTTACTGATGCTGTAGGTTAAGCCGGTGCATGGGCCGCTGTTGTCTATTATGGTTGGGGTGGCTGGAGCCGTACCCGGAGTCACGTCTGGAGTAGAGGTTGTAGCAGTTCCGCAAGGGTTAGAGGCTACCACCGTTACTTTTCCTGGGCCGGTGCCTGCTTTCACCTGTACAGAGGTACCAGTGGCGGCACTGATTCTTTCCCAACCGGTTCCGGTCACGGTCCAGGTGTAGGTAACGCCTGCCTGTGGTTGCGCTATGCTGTATTGGTAGGTTGTTCCGGCGCAGAGCGCGGTGGTGGGGGCGGTAATCACCGGGGTGGCCGGGGCTGCCCTCACAATCAGTTCTACCGGGAAGACCTGGCTGTTCTGGCAGTTTCCGGTGGTGACCGCTACTACGGTTAGGGCATAGGTGCCCGGGGCCGTGGTAGAACCTGCCTTAATGGTAAAGCCGGAAAGCGTCTGTGACTCAATAGTTAGCCCGCTGTTCACCGGCACTACTATGGCCAGATTGGTAACCCCCGCTGACACATTGCTTACCGTGTAGGTAACAGTGCCGCCGGTACATACTTCCTGGGCGCCTACCACGTTTGGCCGGGCCGGGCGCACGCAGATGGTAGCCTGGTCTGTGCCTCCACCGTTGCCAATCACAGCAATGTTGGTAATCTCTCCTATAGCGGTGGTTTTAGCGGTAATGCGTAAAGTGGCGGTTTGGTTGGCTGGTAAGGTACCAATGGTCCAGATGCCAGTGTTGGCGTCATAAGTGCCACGATCCGCGTCTGCCGGTGGAACAAAGGTCAGACCTGCCGGGAGCTTGTCTTCTACGGTTACGTTGGTGGCATCAGAAGCCCCAGAATTGGTTACCCTTATTGTATAGATGACATTGTCGCCAATGGTGAAGGTGCTGCCGTTGGCGGTTTTGGTAATGCTGAGGTTGGCTGTGCCTGTTCCGCCGCCACCGCCACCGCCAGAACCTGATCCGATAGGCTCAGGTAAGGAGATATTGTTGTTGTTGAGAGTGATATCACCTGTGGTGGAAAGCACACGGCCTACCAGAGTGGAGCATAGGCTCAACATGGCGTTGTTCTGGGCGATGATATTGCCGCTTAAAGTAGAAGGTGCTTCAATTAGGCCGCCTGTGCCCACGGTCACGCTGCCCGTTACCCTAAAGAAAATATTGTTGGGGTTGGCATTGATCACGTTGATGGCGGAGCCCGCATCTATTACCAGATCCCCGTTCACCTGAATGATAAAAACGGAGCCGGGGTTGCTCTGCCCGTCAAACTTCAGGCGGCCGCTAATGCGGGCATTGCCGTCAAAACGGTACACGCCTCTGGTAAGGGTAGTGCCGCGTACGGCGGCCTCACCAGGGGTAAAGCCTGCACCCAAGGTCTGGCCGGTAAGGTTCTGGGTGGGGGTGAATTTGTTTAACTCATTGTAAACCCGCACAACGTCGGCTTTGGCGGTGGCAGCTGCCACGGTGCCGCGCTCAGTATCCCCCAGCACTACACCAGTAGGGAAACCGGTTACTAAAAGGCCTGGCGATGTGCCTAAGTCTCCGTAGATAATGCTGCTGCCGGTGCTGTTGACCGCGTTACTTCCCAGTACTGCAAACTCGCCGGCCATTCCTAAAGAAGGGGCGGTTAACGTCTGCGCATGGGTAATGGATGAAATAGCAAACAAAGCTGCTATCACGAGTAAAAGTTTATTCATGTGATGTGAAAAAGGAGGTTGTTTTGATGGTGATCTCAGATATTCCTATAAATGAATGAATCCTGTGCGTGTACCTGTCTTTCTGGGAAAGGTTTTGCCTTGTTAGAAATATGCAAAAACGGTGGAGAAGGAGAGCGCCGGAGGCCTTTCTTGAGGTGGGAAATGGTGAAGCGTACTTAGGGAATTTTTAGCAGGAAGGATTACAATGCAAGCGAGTGGATCATTGCACAGCCTTGCAAGGTAGGTGTAATTGCGGCAGTAACCTGATTTATTATTGGTTGGTCGGTGTCAAAGTATCCCTGAAGGGCTGGTTGTCACTTTATTATTTTTGTGCAAGAATCTTATATGGTAAGGGAAGCGTGGTAAATGGGAAGATAGTACAAGTACGATAAAAATAGTCCAAAAAAAGAGGCCATTGAAAAGTCCCGACACCAGCGGGACTTTTCAATGGCCTTACAGTTGAATAGTGATTAAGCCTATACGTGCACGTGCCGTTCAGCGTGGTAAGAAGACCGTACCAAGGGGCCAGATTCCACGTACTTGAGGCCGCGGCGTAGGCCTTCCTCTTTGTAATGCGCGAACAGGTCTGGGTGAATGAACTCGGCTACTTCCAGGTGCATCTTGGTGGGTTGCAGGTACTGGCCTAGCGTGAGAATATCCAGGCCAACGGCTACTAAATCATCCATGGCTTGATACACCTGTTCCGGGGTTTCGCCCAGGCCCAGCATGATACCGGTTTTGGTGCGTTTGCCGTATTCTTTGATGCGTCTGAGTTGCTCCATGCTGCGGTCATACTTGGCTTGGGGCCTCACCTGGCGGTACAGTTCTTTCACCGTTTCCACGTTGTGTGACACCACTTCCTGGCCCGCCGAAATCATGGTTTCCAGCGCTTCCCAGTTGGCTTTCACGTCGGGGATAAGGGTCTCAATGGTGGTCTCCGGGGAAAGCTGCTTGATAAGGGCAATGGTCTCGTGCCAAACGGCAGCGCCACGGTCCTTGAGTTCGTCACGGTTCACCGAGGTGATCACCGCGTGCTTCACGCCCATAAGTTGAATGGCTTCCGCTACGCGGCGGGGCTCGTCCAGGTCATATTCATTGGGGCGGCCCGTGGCCACGGCGCAGAAAGAGCACGATCGGGTGCAGACGTTGCCCAGGATCATGAACGTGGCCGTACCGGCTCCCCAGCACTCGCCCATGTTGGGGCAGTTTCCGCTTTCGCAGATGGTGTGTAGTTTATAGGTGTCTACCAGTTGCCTAACCTTGGCGTATTCTTTGCCTACCGGCAATTTTACGCGCAGCCAGTCTGGCTTACGGGGTTTAGTTTGGGTTTCAGCTTCAGCGGGTTGTATAACCGGCAGCGCAATCAATTGATCCATGTCGCAAAGGTACTAAGTGAGGAGCGGATAGACAAAAAACAGCCGGACAGGAGGGATCGTTCAACGGCGGCGACCATAATAGAGGGTCAGATACACAGAAAGAAAGGTGTTGTTGTTGGAGGCCTGCGGAATCATGTCCAGGTTACCGGCGAAGGCCTCATAGAGCATGCCCACCTCAATGCCGGTCACACTCTCCATGTAGCGCCCATACTCAAAGCTTACGCCCGCCTTGGCGTTGGCGCCCACCCTGAAATGGGGTTCGGCTAAGCCGGTGAATACCCCAGAGCTGCCCAGAATGTGCGTGTCTGGCTGGGTATGGATTCTGGGGTCATATTGCTCCGTGCGGATGTCTGAGGGGCCAATAGGCTGCCGGTTCACATCGTAAGGCGTGTAGTCATACTGGATGAAGTAAGGGGCCAGGATGCCAATGGAAGGGCCTGCGGCCACCACACCGTTTACCTGTACGCCAGACTCGGCGGCTTTCCGGAAGAACGTATACTCCCGGCCGTACTGCGGCCGCAGCACAAACAGGTAGTTGCTTTTGCCTTTGATGTAGGTGCCCCCGGTATAGGGGTTCTGGTAGCGTACCTCTTTGGGGTGTTTCACCTCTACGCCCTCCAGGGCCCAGAACTGATACCATTTGCCACCCATGTGGTATACCTGTTTGATCATAGCCCCACCCAAGAGGCCACCATTGGAATTGAAGTTGAGGCCGTAGGTGAATTCCCTGGAATAGCCTTCCTCTTCTTCTGCGGTCTGGGCCATGGCCAGGCCTACAGGAAGAAAGCTCACCAGCACCAGCACAAGTAGGAATCTGCGCACAGGGTAGAAGGCTAAGTTTTGTTTAAAAGTAAGTAACTTTACAGGCACCTGCAAATCTTAAAAAGTAAGACAATGAGTTCAATGACGCTAACATATTCTGGCCAGCTCAGAACCCAGGGAACCCACGTGGCCTCTGGAAATACCGTAACCACAGACGCCCCTGTTGATAACAACGGCCGGGGGGAGGCCTACTCGCCTACAGACCTGGTCTGCAGCGCATTGGGCAGCTGCATGATGACCATTATGGGCATTGTGGCCGAGCGAAACGCCATTGACCTTACCGGTATGCAGATGGCCATCACCAAAAAAATGGCCGCCGACCCACGCCGCATCTCTGAAATCATCCTGGAGACACAGATGCCTGCCAGAACGTTTACCGAGAAAGAAAAGGCCCTGCTGGAAAACGCCGCCCGTACCTGTCCTGTGGCGTTAAGCCTACATCCAGACATTGCCCAGACGCTTAGGTTTGTGTACGCGTAACGCTGATATAGAACGTAATAAACAGTCTGTTAGATATAGGAAAATCCCGTTTTAGGCATGTTTTCAGAAAACAAGGCCTAAAACGGGATTTCCGTTTTCTATCCTAGACAGAACGCTTCTTTACTTCCTGCAGGTTAATGCTCAAATGCGACCCATGGTACTGGCACTGCCCGTCTTTGATGAGCAGCAACTGCGGGGACTCATGGCGCACGTCAAACACCTGGGCAATCTCATTGGAGATGGGCCGGTTGGCCAACAAATCCAGGTAATAGGGTTTCACCTGGCCCAGGTCTGCGTCTGCCCACTGGCGCTCCAGCCGGCTTTTGGCCGTGGCGCTAATAGAGCAGTGCGTGCTGTGCTTAAAGATTACCACCGGTTGTTCCTTAGATTCTTCTTGTATCTGGGTAAGCTGTTCTATACTGGTTAAATGATGCCACTGCATAGTCATCTGGGTAAAAGTCTGCTGGTAAATTTAGTTTTTCCTGGCCCTGGCCGGCGCGCCCTTCTTAGAGAACCATTTGGTTTTCACCATGGCGGTGCCGTCTTCATTGATGGGCATCTCCTCGCTTCTCTTCGCTTTTTTCATTTTGCGGCCGGTCTCACCGTTGCGGAAGTTGTACGCGTTAACGTTAAGATGTGATTCATCATAATCTGAGGTCACCTTCTTAGCGTCTCTAAGGCTGTTTTTGACTTCTTTTTTCTGCTGGCTGCGGCTAAGGTAATTTGTTTGCGCGGTGGCCGGCGAAGAAACCAGGGTAGCCACGGCCATTACTACGGTAAGTAAAAAGGATGGTAAAGCGTGTTTCATTTTAGTCCTACTCTTTCTAGTAAACTTCTTTTCCGTTTGGGGGTGGGAATGAAGGTTTTCTTTTTAGTGAGTAACCCCTTTTTGTCGAAATTCATGTCCCGGCCTCCCAGGTCGCGGCCTTCATTGGCTTGGTCTTCCGGAGTGGGTTCGCTTTTCTTGGACAAGCCAAAAAAGGAGAACTTCTTTTTCCCGGACACGTCTGGGCACGCAATTCTGGAGGGATTACATCCTTCCAGGGCCAGGCTCATGGCCAAGACCCCCAACACCACCGCAAACCTTTTCTTCATCATGGGTAATTCAACTAACTGTATACGAGGACTAATGAATATTGGCCGTTGGATTCTGTTTCGGGGCCGTTTTTAGAAAAGTAGGCCTAAAAGAGAATCCAACGGTTTTTCTTAAAAGCTTAAAAGGGTTTCTACTTTTTCGCGGAGGCGTTTTATAGGCAGGAACTCCTGCTCCAGCGGCGGCGCAAACGGAATGGCCGTGTCCAGGCTGCCCACGCGTATCACCGGACCGTCCAGCTGCGTGAAGCAGTTCTCAGAGATCCAGGCGGCAATCTCGGCGCCAATGCCACCGGTGAGCGTGTCTTCATGCAGCACAATCACGCGGCCGGTTTTATGCACGGTCTCGCGCACGGCCTCCTTGTCCCAGGGCAGCAGGGTGCGCAGGTCCAGGATGTCGGCGCTCACGTCTGGCATGGTTTGCAGCAATTGCTTGGCCCAGTGCACGCCCATGCCGTAGGTGATGATGGAGAAATCTGTGCCCTCCTGTACCAGGCGGGCACGCCCGATTTCCAAGGTATAGTAATCATCCGGAACGGGCTCCGCAATGGAGCGATACAGCAGTTTATGCTCAAAGAACATGACCGGGTTAGGGTCTTCAATGGAAGCATTTAACAAGCCTTTGGCGTCATAGGGCGTAGACGGGTACACAATCTTGAGGCCGGGCGTGTGGAAGAACCAGGCCTCGTTGCTCTGTGAGTGGAACGGACCGGCAGCGGCGCCCGCGCCCGTAGGCATGCGCACCACCACATCGGCGTTCTGGCCCCAGCGGTAATGGCTCTTGGCCAGGTTATTCACAATCTGGTTAAAGCCGGCGGTCACAAAATCTGCGAACTGCATCTCCACCACCGCTTTCTTTTTCTTGATAGACATACCCAGGCCAATGCCCAGGATGGCGCTTTCGCACAAAGGCGTGTTTCTGATGCGTTCCTTGCCAAACTTCTCCACGAAGCCTTCGGTCACCTTGAATACCCCGCCGTATTCGGCAATGTCCTGTCCCATGATCACCAGCTCTGGGTAGCGTTCCAGGCTCTGGCGCAGGCCGTCAGAGATGGCGTCTACGTAGCGGCGTTCGGTGCGGCTGGTGTCTTTGGGTTTGATCTCTGTCTGGATGAACGGCTGGTACATGTCGGCTATTTCTTCCTTCACGTCTGGGGTAGGCATGGGCGTGTTATGGGCAATTTCCAGCCCGCGCTCAATTTCCTCCTTGAACTCCTCGCGTATGGCAGCCAACGACTTTGGCGTAAGTACTTTCTCGTCTAGGAGGTATTTCTCAAAGTTCTCTACCGGGTCTTTCTTGCTCCAGCGCTCAAACAGTTCCTGCGGCACGTATTTGGTCCCTGAGGCCTCCTCGTGGCCGCGCATCCTAAAGGTCATGGCCTCAATAAGCATAGGCCGCGGGTTCTTCCGGATGCTATAGGCCGCCTGGCGCACGGTGTCATAGACTTCCAGCACGTTGTTGCCGTCTATCTGCAGGGCATCAATGCCGTAGGCGGGGCCTTTGTCAATGAAATATTGGCACTTGAACTGCTCATTGCTGGGCGTGGAAAGGCCGTAGCCGTTGTTTTCTATGATGAAGATAACCGGCAGACCCCACACGGCGGCTACGTTCAAAGCCTCATGGAAATCGCCTTCGCTGGCGCCGCCGTCACCGCTGTACACCAGGGTCACTTTCTCGCGCTTGTCCAGCATCTCGGCTAAGGCAATACCATCGGCCACGGCCAGTTGCGGGCCCAGGTGCGAGATCATGCCCACAATGTGGTGTTCGTTGGTGCCGAAGTGGAAGGAACGGTCGCGGCCCTTGGTGAAGCCGGTGCGCTTGCCCTGGAACTGCGCAAACAGGCGGTCCAACGGAATATCGCGGCAGGTGAACACGCCCAGGTTGCGGTGCAGGGGCAGGATGTACTCATCTGGGTCCAGGGCCAGGGTTGAGCCTACCGAGATGGCTTCCTGGCCGATGCCCGAGAACCACTTGCTTACTTTGCCCTGGCGCAGCAGAATGAGCATTTTCTCCTCAATCATGCGGGGCTTGAGAATGCCGCGGTACAGGTGCAGCAGGTCGTCGTCGGTGTATTCTTTGCGGTTAAATTTCATGGTCTTCGCGGTTGGGGCGAGTCGTAAATTTAGCGCAATCGCCCATGCGTAGGAAGGATTGCGCCGGTTATTTTTACTTTTCGCGTTTTAGGGCTGTTTAAAGGAAACTAAGGTAAAAACGGCTACTGTCACGGTTTTTGTCTGCCTGGCCCGGCGCAATCTAGGTCTTTTGGCTGGCAGGGCCAGTAAATTGTGCCCTTTTGCGCAGACAAGCACAAAACCCGTGACTTTCTTTTGCAGAAAAACCCGCCCTATATTATTAGGCCGGGTTTGCGTACCTTCGTATACGTATCTCTCCACAAGAACCAGAGAATACGTTTCCTATGATCCAATTCAAAGAATTCACGTTAGAGAACGGCCTGCGCTGTTTGGTGCACGAAGATCCTACCACGCCGCTGGCGGTTTTGAACGTCCTCTACAATGTAGGCTCCCGTGATGAAGCCGAAACCCACACCGGTTTCGCGCATTTGTTTGAGCACCTCATGTTCAGCGGCTCGGTGAACATTCCCAGCTATGATGAACCCCTGCAGCAGGCCGGCGGCGAAAACAACGCCTTCACCTCTCCAGACATCACCAACTATTACCTAACGGTGCCCGCCCAAAACATTGAGACCGGTTTCTGGCTGGAGTCTGACCGTATGCTCAACCTGGCGTTCAGTGAAAACGGCCTGGAGGTGCAGCGCAAGGTGGTGGTAGAGGAATTCAAGCAGAATTATTTAAACCAACCGTACGGCGATGTGTGGCTCAAACTTCGGCCGTTGGCCTACCAGGAGCACCCTTATAAATGGGCCACCATTGGTAAAGAGATCAGCCACATTGAGAATGCCGTGATGGATGACGTGCGGGCCTTTTTCAAGAAGCACTATTCACCGGCCAACGCTATTCTGGTAGTTGCCGGCAATATCACGTTTGACCGCGCCAAAGAGTTAACCGAGAAATGGTTTGGGCCCATACCGGGGGGCATGCGCTATGAGCGCCAGTTGCCTGTAGAGACACGCCAGACGCAGGCCAGACTGTTAGAAGTAGAAGCCGAAGTGCCACTTACCGCCCTCTACAAAGCGTACCACATGCCTGCCCGCACCAGCCCAGACTATTACGCCGCTGATCTTTTAAGCGATGTGCTGGGCCGTGGCGACTCCTCCAGGCTGTACAACGAGCTGGTGAAAGAGCAGAAACTGTTCAACTCCATCTCGGCGTTCGTGACCGGTTCCATGGAGCCGGGGCTGTTGGTCATCCAGGGCAAACTGAACGTGGGCGTAGACCCGCAGGCCGCCAATGCCGCCGTGGAAGCCATTGTAGCCAAAATGCGCCAGGAGCATATCTCTGAAGAGGAACTACAAAAGGTGAAAAACCAAGCCGAGACTTCCATTGTCTTCTCTGAGATTGAACTCCTGAACCGGGCCATGAACTTGGCCGTGGGAAAACTCATGGACAACCCTAACCTGGTGAACGAGGAAGGCGCCCTGGTGCAGGCCGTCACCTCCCTGGATATCTACCAACAGGCGCAGGAAATCCTGAGACCAGAGAACTGCTCCACGCTTATCTACCGGGCGGTTCCCAGCAAAGAAACCCAGGAAGAACTGGAAGAAGTGCAGGACGAAATGTAAGTTCTGTTTCGGGCCTGTTTTTCTGAAAACAGGCCCGAAACAGAAACTGCCTACTTAAAGAGGAACGCTCGGGGGTTGATTTATTATTGGTAATGCCTTTCTCTAATCTACTTCTCTGTACTCTTCTTTCCTCTCTTTTGTCATCCTGAAAGGATCTTGTGGGCGAACTAGAAAAGCAATGTGGTAAACGCTACTGCTGCTTGCGCAAAAGGTATGTGCCCTGCCCTTGTTGGTGTTCTCACCAACAAATGAAAGACCGTCCAATTGGCAAAGGCTTTAAAAAATAGGGTTGAGGTTTTTCACCTTTCCGTCAAGCACAGCTTCAGACTAACCGCCAACTTGCTTGTTGGTGAGAACACCAACAAGGGCTAAATAAGTTATGGAAGAAGAGGACCTTTATACTGGGAATTTGCAACTCACTTCCCTTGAATTCTATGAAGGATCTAAGGCCTGGAATTTTAAATTCGAAGATAAAGTAATACTGCAAGTTGATTGCCTTTGGAGGATATTAAGTGAAGGCAAAATCAGATTTACTTCAAAGGACCATGGCCTGAATTTCGGCCATGAAATTGCCTTGGATTTAACAAGTGAAATTCTGAACCTCATCCGTGCCTCTAAACTGCAACAGATAAATAGACGCACACTAACAGGCGACTTAAATCTAAATTTTCAAAATGATTTCAAGGTTGAAATCATTAATGACTCAAGCGGATTTGAAAATTGGTTACTTATCTTAGGGGCTACTCAGCATGTTGGGATAACCCCGTTTTAAGTTTTATATCCAACATCCAACATCTAAATACTAACATCTAACATACATGTCTTTCAACATAAGAACCGGCTTCGGCTATGACGTGCACCAATTACAGGAAGGGCTGGATTTCTGGCTGGGTGGCATCAAGGTGCCGCACACGCACGGCGCCCTGGGGCACTCAGACGCTGATGTCCTGACCCATGTGATTTGTGATGCCTTGCTGGGGGCCGCTAACCTTAGAGATATCGGGTTTCATTTCTCAGACAAAGACCCGCAGTACAAAGGCATAGACAGCAAGATTCTGCTGCGCGATGTCATGAAACTGATCAGGGCCGAAGGCTACGAGGTGGGCAATATTGACTCTACCATCTGCCTGCAAGAGCCCAAGGTAAACCCGCACATACCCGCCATGAAAAGCTGCCTAGCCCAGGTGATGGAGATTCCGGAGGAAGACGTTTCCATCAAGGCCACCACCACCGAGCAATTAGGGTTTGTGGGCAAAAAAGAAGGAGTGGCCGCGTATGCCACCGTGTTAATCTACCGGAAGTAACCCATTTAGCAAGTAAAAGCCGTTTTGGGCCTGTTTTTGAGAAAACAGGCCCAAAACGGCTTTTACTTGCGCATTCGCCAAAATTTGGTTAGCATTAAGGTCTTATTCTACTACAACAAACAACCTTTCATGAAAAAGCATTTGTACACGTTGGGCATGGCCGCCGCTTTCCTGTCGGCTTGCTCTTCGTCTCAAACCCCTGGTGCCTCGGGCAGCGCGGGTACTAGTACCGCCGGTGCCAAAGCCGCCACCGCCGCAGGTGCCCTGGCCGCTGACCCCACCACCTATGCCAATACCATCACCGCCGCCGACCTGGAGAAATACCTGCGGGTATTGGCCTCTGATTCTTTGGAAGGCCGTGAGACCGGGGAGCGCGGGCAAAAAATGGCCGCTGACTATATCTCCAAGCATTTTCAGGCCAATGGACTGGTTGGTCCCGTGAAAGGCGGCGCCAACCCGTATTACCAAACCTTTGACCTGGAGAAAAGCAGCTGGGGCGATGGGCACGTAACGGTGGGCACCAAAAAGTTTGTGATGGGGAAAGATTTCTTCGTGTCTGGCGCTTCGCCGTACCAGAATGAGGAAACCGTGGCCGTGGTATTTGGCGGCTATGGCATTGATGACCCTAAGTACTCAGACTACACCAATCTTGATGTGGCTGGCAAAGCCGTGGTAGTGCTGGCCGGTGAGCCCAAGAACAGCGCCGGGCAGTACCTGATCAGTGGCACTGATAAAATGAGCACCTGGTCTCAGGACACCCGCACTAAAACCGCTGCCGCTACTAAAAAAGGAGCCAAGAGCGTATTAGTGATCATGGGGTCTAATGAGGAGGAGTTTAAGCAATTGACCTCGCGCTACGCGGGTATGCTTTCCCGCCCCTCTATTGGGTTTGGGGCTACGCCTTCGCAACCTCGGGCAGCTAGTTTCTTTATTTCGCCGGCCATGGCAGCCGCATTGCTCAACACCAAGGCAGAGCAGTTAGCCAACTACAGCGCCTCTGTGGCGAAAGCCGGTAAAGCTGTGGCGTCACCGTACAAAGTGGCTACCAACGTTAAAATAAAAGCCTCCCGTAACAAGCAGCCTCTGCCCACTGAGAACGTGCTAGGCTACATTGAAGGCACCGACCTGAAAGACCAGTTGCTGGTGGTGAGTTCACACTATGACCATGAAGGCATCAAGAACGGCGTGGTATACAATGGCGCCAATGATGACGGTTCTGGTACTATGGCTGTGATGGAACTGGCCCAGGCGTTTGCCCAAGCCAAAAAGAACGGACACGGCCCGCGCCGCAGCATCCTGTTCCTGACCGTGACCGCCGAGGAGAAAGGCCTTTTAGGTTCTGAGTACTACACAGACCACCCCGTGTTCCCGCTGGAAAACACCGTGGCCGACCTGAACATTGACATGATTGGGCGCCATGATAAAGAGCACGAAGGCAAGCCCGACTATATCTATGTGATTGGGTCAGACAAGCTGTCTTCAGAGCTGCATGCCATCTCTGAGGCCGCCAACAAGAAATACACCAACCTGGACTTGGATTACACCTTCAATGACCCCAATGATCCTAACCGGTTCTATTACCGCTCAGACCACTACAACTTCGCCAAGCACAACATTCCTATTGCCTTCTATTTCAATGGCGTGCACGAAGACTACCACCAGCCCACTGATGATGTAGACAAAATCAACTTCCAGTCCGCTGAGAAAGTAGCCCGCCTGGTGTTCTACACCGCCTGGGACCTGGCCAACCGTACTGAGCGCATCAAAGTAGACAGTAACAAAAAATAAGCGGAGCTTATTTTTTGGAGTTCTGAGTCTAGAGTTCTAAGTCTTGAGTTGAAAACGATTTAACTCAGGACTCTAGACTCAGAACTCAGGACTAAAAATACATTAGCAACAAAAAAGGAGAGGCCCCGCCTCTCCTTTTTTGTTGCTAATGTATTTTCTTGCGTAGAAGCTCGTTAATATTGTAAGTGGTAACTGTTTTGGGCACGTTTTTCAAAAAACAGGCTTAAAACGGAATTGAACCAGGCGGGGTAGATGATTGCCTGCGCCCTTAAAGAACCAGAGGAGAAGACATTGGGTACTAAACTAAAACAGTTTCTGCTGGACTCAGAGACCAAGGCGTTTGACCTGGAGCACCGCAGGAAAATACGTTTCAACATAGGCAAATACAACGCGGCCGTGCAGAACGGCATGATGGCCTACCAGCACCATGAACTGGCGCGGGAACGGGCCTCTTTCCTCAAAACCCAGACCATCAATAACCTGGACAAGTACTTGGTGGAGTTTGAGAACAACTTCACCAAGCGCGGCGGGAAGGTGATCTGGGCCCAGAACGCCGAGGAAGCCCTGCGGGAGATTGGCACCATCATGAAACGCAAGCGGGCTAAGTCGGTGGTGAAGTCTAAGTCCATGAGCACTGAGGAAATCCATCTCAACGACTTTCTGGAGAAGAATGGCATTGAAACCGTAGAGACCGATCTGGGCGAATACATTGTGCAGTTAGCGGGCCAGCGCCCCTACCACATTGTGACCCCGGCCATGCACATGTCCAAGAAAGACATCTCTGAGCTGTTCACCGCCAAACTGGGCATTCCGCTCACCGATGATGCCCAGCAACTGGTGCTCACCGCCCGCAACTTGCTGCGTGAGAAATACACCCAAGCCGAAGTAGGCATTAGCGGCGGTAATTTCCTGATTGCGGATATCGGCGGGGTGGCCGTGACAGAGAACGAAGGCAATGCCCGGCTTTCTACTACCTTCCCCAAGACCCACATTGCCATTGTAGGCATTGAGAAGCTCATCCCCAGCATGGTAGACCTGGACTTGTTCTGGCCTTTGCTCAGCACCAGCGGCACCGGGCAGAACGTGACCATCTACAACACCATTTTAACCGGCCCGCGCCAACCCACCGAGAAAGACGGCCCCGAGGAAATGTACGTGATCTTGCTGGACAACGGCCGTACCAACCTGCTGGCCCAACCCGAGCAGCGCGAGGCCCTTAACTGCATACGCTGCGGCGCTTGCCTGAACGTGTGCCCAGTGTACAAGAATATTGGCGGCCATACCTATGAAACCACCTACAGCGGCCCCATTGGCTCTGTGATCACGCCGCACCTGGCCGGCTTTGAGGAAAATAAGCACCTGAGCTTCGCTAGTTCGCTGTGTGGCGCCTGTACCAGCGTGTGCCCGGTAAAGATCAACCTGCATAATCTGCTCCTCTTGAACCGGAAACAAAGTGTGGAAGAAGGCCTGGTAGACAAAAACGAGAAGCTGGCCTTTAAATTCTGGGCGAAGGGCATGCACAACCGCCGGCTCCTGAACATGGTGCCGGCCTCTGTGAAAAACTACGTGCTGCGCCAGGTGCAGAAAGACACCTGGAGCGTGCGGCGGGAACCCCTGGAGGCTGCCCCTAAGTCTTTCAATGAGATGTGGCGCAAAGAGCGGCCCAAAAAATCATAGTCAAACAAAAAGGCCTCCTGATTTCAGGAGGCCTTTTTGTTTGACGAACGTCAAGATTGGGTTGTTTGTCTGTCTGCCTGGGTGTGAGAGGTAAGGAGGTAAGAAGAAATTATCCTCTGGAAAGAGGTTTCTTGTTACGGCTACCCATTAAGCTCTTCAAAGAGAAGCCTTTCTTGTTTCTCTGGATTTTTCTGTACCGGGCTTTAGAACCGCTTTTCTTGTTCTTCTTGAAGAACGGCAATTCTGTGGCAGAGGTAGTTACGTCTGCCGTAGCCATGGCTACCGGAGCAAAAGATAAGGCAAAGGCACACAGTACTAAAGAAAGTAAAAGTTTTTTCATGAGGTTACTGCGGTTTTGTTATAGTTGGAAGTAGTTATACCCAATTATAGGTATTGTGTTTTAAAAATTCAAATTAATTTTTGAATTTTTAAAACACAATGAAAAAGCAGTAGTGGAATAATTCTATACAGAACGTAGCTCTTTTACTAGAAGGTCAACTTCCTCTTCAGATATTGCAGGAAAATTAGCGATTCGTATTTGCGTGTCTTTAAAGGCGCCATAGCCAGATCCTACTACTAAGCCCTTTGTTTTCAGGGTAGTAATCACCTCAGAGGCCGGCGTGCCTAGTACATTGGCCACTACCACGGTAGGCGACCGGTGGCTGGGTTCCTGCACAAAGGGAGCAAACAAGGTACTCTCTTCCAGAAAACCATACAGCTGCTGCGCCTTAGCGTCAGTCTCTTTCCTGATGACGTCTACTCCTTTGGCCAGCATGTCTTCCACCACGTGCGTGAGCAGGTAAATACCCAGTACGTTGGGCGTGCAGGGCGTCTGGAACTGCTGGTATTGGTCCTGTAAAGAAGCTATGCTGTAGTGGCCGCCGGTATATTGCTGGCCTTCCAGGGTGGCGGCTTTCTGCCGGCAACGCTTATTCACCAACCACACGCCCAGACCTGCCGGCAAGCCGAAGCCTTTCTGCACCGAGAAGAACGCCATGTCTATTTTAGAAAAATCAATGGCCGCATACGGAGCCCCAGACACCATGTCCACGGACAGCAAAGGCTCTGGGAATGCCTGCTTGAGCGTGTTCAGGGCAGCTGCCGGCATACACACCCCAGAACTGGTCTCGTTCTGGGTGACGGCCAGCAGCTCAGTGCCCGCGGGTATTTGTAAGTCCTGAGCAAAGAAGCCTTGCCCGAACGGTACTTCAGTTACCTGGGCGTTGCGTCCCAACCATTTGGCGTGGTCCAGGTACTTCTTGGAGAAGGAGCCGTTGACCAGGTGAAAGGTGTTCTGGGCCGTGAGGCTCTGGAGGCTTCGTTCCCAGATTTCCGTAGCCGAGCCCGTAAAGTAAATGGCATAATCATCGGGTAGCCCAAACAGCGCCCGCAAAGCCACATCGGCCCGCTTATACAAATCTTTGAACGCCTGACTTCTATGCGATTGCGAAAAGATCTGTTTGTCTAAGGCTGTCTGCAGGTGGCTTGCCACGGTGGGGTAAAGCTGGGCCGGGCCGGGGGTGAAGTAAACCATGGTGGTAATGTGCTAATTTTTTTAATGTGCTGATGTGCTATTGCAAAAACCTGTTTTGGGCCTGTTTTTAGAAAAACAGGCCCAAAACAGGTTTGCTTAATGCTTCGGATAACCGAAAGAAAAATATCCTCATTCCTGCGAAAGAGGATATTCCCCTTATGCTGTAACCTTCTCACTTTGTCATCCTGAAAGGACCTTTTGCCACAACTAGGAAAGCAGAAGAGTAAGCGCTATTGCAGCTTGCCCACAAGGCCCCTTCAGGACGACAAGTGGGCAACCACTGAAGGCTATCAACTGACAACTATCAACCGATAACTACTAATACAAGGCCCGCGACTTGATAGTGTCTGGGATGTGTTTGAGCTTCTTGATCACGGAGCGGTCATACTGGGTATCAACGTCAGTGATCACGTAGCCAATGGTCTCGTTGGTTTTCAGGTACTGGCCCAGAATGTTGATGTTGCTCTCCGCCAGCACGTTGTTGATTTTGGCCAGAATACCCGGCACGTTGCGGTGAATGTGAATGAGGCGGTGCGCGTTACCCAAGGCCGGTAACTGCAGGTTAGGGAAGTTCACGCTGTTGTAAGAGCCGCCGGTGTTCACGTAGTCAATCATCTTGGAGGGCACGTACTGGGCAATGTTTTCCTGGGCTTCCTCGGTGCTGCCCCCCACGTGCGGACTCAGCAAGGTGTTGGGCAATCCGCGGAGCGCTGATTCAAACTTCTCCTGGTTGTTTTTGGGTTCATACGGAAACACGTCTACCGCACAGCCCCGTATCTTGCCGCTCTTGATGTTCTGGGCCAGGGCTTCAATATCCACTACGTGGCCGCGGGCCAGGTTCAGGAATAACACGCCCGGTTTCATCAATTCAAATTCCTTGGGTCCGATGATGTTTTTATTAGAAGCGCGGCCGTCTACGTGTAGGGTCACAATATCAGCCAGAGACAATAGTTCAGCCAAGGAATGACACACTTTGGCGTTGCCTAGGGCCAGCTTGTCTACCACGTCATAGAAATAGACTTCCATGCCCAGGCTCTCGGCTAAGACAGACAATTGCGAGCCGATGTTGCCGTAACCAATGATGCCCAGTTTCTTGCCGCGTATCTCATTAGATCCTTTGGCAGATTTGTCCCAGTCTCCTTGGTGCATGCGGTTGCTTTTCTCTACCAGCCCGCGGGAAAGCATGATGATCTCGCCAATGGCCATTTCTACCACGCTACGGGTGTTGCTGTACGGGGCGTTGAACACCACAATGCCGCGCTCGGTGCATTTGGCCAGGTCTATCTGGTTGGTGCCAATGCAGAAGGCGCCCACCGCCATCAATCTTGGCGCGTGTTCCAGGGCCTTGGCGGTCACGTGGGTTTTAGACCTGATGCACAGGATGGAAACGTCATGCAGTTTTTCGCAGAGTTCTTCCTCCTCCAGGGCGCCGGCCATAAACTCTACCTGGTAGCCTTCTGCTTTGAACATGTTAACGGCCTGCTCATGAATGCCTTCCAGTACCAGCACTTTAATGCGGTTCTTGGGGTAGGATAGTGCGCTGGGCAGTTTGTTCACGTACAGGAACTCGTCCAGACTAGGGGTGACGTGGTCGGCTTTGTCTACCACGCTGTCGCGGCTCACGTTCTCGGTGAAGGCATAGAACTTATCGGCAATGCCGGCTTCCTTTATCTCATAGTCAGTATAGCCATCGCCTATCACGTAGACTTCGCCGGGCAGGTTCAGGGCCTTGATCTGCTTGGCCTTGCCTTGGTTCTGGGTAAGGGGGTTGGCGCGGTCAAACCCGATGATGTTGCCGGTCTCATCAAAGGTGAAGCTATTGGCGAAGACGTTTTCGGGTTTTACGCCCAGTTCCTGCACAATGGGCACGATGAATTCTTTAAACCCGTTGGAGATAATATAGATATCGTCTTTGAAGGCTTCAAAGAAGGCGCGGTTGTTTTTGAAAGACTCTGAAATCTGGCTCTTGAGGTGCTCTATTAAAGAATCTATATGGCTTTGGTTAGCGTGCAGTAAGGCCAGGCGCTGGTCCAGTGAGTCTACCAGCGGTATCTCGCCCTCCATGCCCAGGTCTGTGATGCGCTGTATTTCAGTGAGGGTTTTCTGCCGGCGGATGGGGTCTGGAATACAGATGGCGCAAAGCTCGTCAAGGGCTTCTACCTTGGTGAACGTACTGTCAAAATCAATGATGAAATGCTTGTGCGTGCTCATGGAAGAAAAGGTTTACATGGGGTGGCTGTAAAGGCCTGTCACAGAAACTGGAAACGGGATGCCTCTCATTTACGATTGGCGTCCCAATATCGGGTAGTATCTGCTGAAATGAAAAGCGTTTCGGCATTGTTTTTAAGAAAACGGCACAAAAACGATTTTTTTGTTGAAAAGATGCTCATACTGGGTTGACCGTTAAACCTTCGTCTTTTAAGGATGCGGGCTCTAGGAGAGCTACTTGCATTCCCAAAGCGAATAGTGATTCTGGCAAAGGGGAATTCTGGTTTGGCTTACTTTTTCCTGAAGAGTTCTTCTTACATTGGTGGCCAAACGGACATTAGTATGAATCTTTATAGGTTCCTGCCTTCCTTTTAATACATTTATGGCAATAAAAAGGGTATTCCTGTAGCAAAAAGAGCCTGAAAGGTACTTTTAGGCAACTGGCAGGCACCATAAGAAGATGTAAATTGAAAATATGGTAACATTGTTTTAATTTTATTAACAACTTATAAGTAATTATTTAATTAAATTGAAAAATTCGTAAACATATTTTTTGTATCTTTACACATCTTTAATAAGAGGTAATCTTTGTTGTTGAATTGCTAAAAGTTGATCTATAGAATGGCCCAAATTTCAGAAATTGATAATCTTGATAGAAGAATTCTTTCCATGCTCATGCAAGATGCTACCAGAGCCTACACTGACATAGCGAAAGAACTACAAGTTTCTGGGGGTACCGTACACGTGCGTATGAAGAAGCTGGAGGATTTGGGCGTGATCAAAGGATCGCACCTGTTTATAAATCCTAATGCGGTGGGGTATGATATCTGCGCCTTTATTGGCATTTACCTGGAGAAAGGCTCTGCCTACCAAACGGCGGTCACTAAAATGCGTCAGGTGCCTGAGATTGTGGAAATGCACTATACCACCGGGCAATGGAGCATGTTTGCCAAAATCATCTGCCGTGACACCCTGCACCTGCGCGAGGTCCTGAACGAAAAAATCCAGGCCATTGAAGGGGTGGAGCGCACTGAAACCTTTATTTCCCTGGAAGAGAGCATTACCCGCCAGGTAAGCATTTTATAATTGGCGGGCCGGTGCCGGCAACCGTTGGGTGAATCCGAAAACTATAGTATCTTTCAACGCTGAAGCCCCTATTTGGACTAGCCTTGTTATGCGCGAAAGCTTACGTTGGATGCACCCTTGGTGGCGGCAGGCGGCCCTGCCGTTCCTGCTCCTGTTCCTATCTGCCTGCGGTTCTTCCGGCACCCCAGATAAAGTCATTCTCTATAAAAAGCAGGCCCGCCAGGTAACGGTGATCGCCCATAGGGGCGCCTCAGGGCTGGCCCCGGAAAATACGCTGGCCGCCGTGAAAAAGGCCCTGGAAACCTCCGCCGATTTAATTGAGATAGACATTCACCTGAGCAAAGACGGTGAAGTAGTGGTGATTCATGATGCCACCGTAGACCGTACCACCACCGGCGCCGGCCGGGTAGGGGACCTGACCCTAAAGGAATTGAAAGCCCTGGACGCCGGCATTAAACATGATTCTTCCTTCGCCGGGGAGCGCATTCCCACCCTGGGCCAAGTGCTGCGGGCCGTAAAAGGCAAAAAGAAACTGCTCATAGAGCTTAAAAAGGGCGAAGAAGACTACTATGAAGGCCTGGAGGAAAAGACCCTCCAGCTCATAAGAGATAACCGGGCCGAAGAGTGGTGCGTGCTGCAGTCTTTCTATGACCCCATTCTGGAGCGCATCTGGAAAGCTGATTTCGTTATTCCCACCCACAAGCTCATCATCGGGAAGATTCCGTTTCTACCCATCTTCATTGACCACGAACTCAAGTTTGGCAGCTTTGACCGTTACTCAGAGGTAGCCGCCATTAACGTGCACCGCTATTTCGCCTCCAAAGCATTCATCAAGTCCCTCCACAACCAGGGCTTCAAAACCTTCATCTGGACCGAAGACAAACCCAAGAACATCCAACGCCTCTTCCAAATGGGCGCCGACGGCGTCATGACCAACCACCCGGAACTGATAGAAAGGCAGTAAGCTGGTTTGGGCCTGAAACAGCAGGGCTGAGTTCTGAGGCTTGAGTTCTGAGTCCAGAGTTAATCTGCAGAAGAACGTCATCCCCCTACCCCCTTCAAAGGGGGACGAGGAAGAGGGCGAAAGTTGAATCAGAAAAACGTGCTCTACTGTGTAAACACCCCCCTTCGCCCCCCCCTCAAGGGGGGAGTCTGCGTTTTATAAAAGGTATTGGGTATTTTGAGGCAGTAGTGTGTTTTGAGCCTGTTTCCTCAAAAACATGCTTAAAACGCCAACAGCCCAAAACGCATCTCTCCAAATATCCTCCACGCATTTCCCAGTTCCAGTCTTTACTTCGAGCGCCTCGCTTGTGGCCCTGCAGGGGCTTTCTAAGGGCAGACTGCAACCCGGCCGCAAGGGCAGTGCGAGGGGGAAAGACGGGGCCCCGCGGCCGTGAGCGCTCGGAGGGATGAGATGAAACAATACAGCATAAGGGCTTAAGGCGAGGACCGAGACCACGCCAGCAACAGGCGGAAACGCGTGCACCAGTTATGCCTAAGGGATAGGCTGTCTTAGTCGTTGGCCCTTAATAACACCACCAACGGCGAGTAATGCCACCGTGAGAAGAATTCAATCTACATCGCAAGCCAACACTAACAAATAGGCAAAAGGAGTATGACATTGTCCCAGTTGCATGAAAAGACTCCGGCTCCTAACCTTGTAAACCCTGACTATAAACCTCTCTTGAAAAGCTTCGTACGCTAGAAGGCAGCTGGGCTGCACCTGTACCTAACAACTAAAACTATGGCTGAAATCAACATTGAACCTAAAAAGCGCTCCGGTTGGGGGTGGATTGTGGTGTTACTCATCTTATTAGTAATAGGGTGGTTGCTGTATAAATATGTTTTTGAAGTGCAGGATGGTGACCCAGACACTACCGGCGCACCTACCACGGGAATGGTTGTTCCGGTAGTCCCCTATTTCCTGACCACCTGATTTGTTTCATCCTTTAATCTAAAACCATGGCACACCATACACATGATTCAATGGCAAGGCTTATTGCCCTGCATGATCTCAAAGACTTTAAAGTAGCCAATGACAACCTGGACGTGAGAGGATGGGAAGTGATTGGCTCAGACGGACAGCGCATTGGCCAGGTAGATGACCTGATTGTGGACCGTGAGCTGATGAAGGTGCGGTACCTGGATGTGGATGTGGACAAAAACCGGGTGTTGCCCGACACAGATGCCCGCCACATTCTACTGCCCATAGGGGCCGCCCAATTAGATGATGACAGTGACCAGGTATTTGTGGCCATGGACCAGAATGCGCTTTCCAGGTTTCCGTTTTACAAAGGAGGCACGGTAGACGCCGAGTATGAATACCGGGTCATGCATGCCATCACCAGCCCGAATGAAAACTATGTCTCCTCCTCGGCAACTCCCTTGGCTGCCCCTGCCGCCGATTTCTATACCCGGGATCATTTTGATGAAAATAGGTTCTACCGCAACAGAAGCCGCCACCACGACCATCATTCCACTCGGGAGACCCAGCATCAGACCACTACCTCGGGGCAAGGACTAGGCGGAAGCCCCATACAAGATGATATTGCCACCATTGAGCGGCTACGCCAAATGCTGGAGCAAGGTACCATCACGGAAGAGGAATTTGCAGCCCTTAAACGCAAAGCCATAGGGATCTAAGAAGCCAGGCAGTTATGCCGTAAAGTAAATTCCAAAAGAGAAGGGCCCGCTTTAAAAAGCGGGCCCTTCTCTTTTGGAATTTACACTGTTAATCACGGATAATGATTGGTGACCATGTCATTATAGTCTTGGCTGGGGAGCGGACTTTCCTTGTCAGAAGCGCCAGAGGCATATCGGTTAGCAGGGCTGCTGACAGAGCCGGGCCAGGTTCTTTTGACCCGGGCATTGGTCTTGCTTTTACCCTGCTTGGTCAAGGCATAAGTAGCCAGACCCGCCAGCGCCACCAGGCCTGCGGTAGCCAGTACCTTAGGAACGGTGTTGTTCACGGGCGGGGGCAACTGCACAATGCCATTGCGGTCGGTGATAGCGGGCTCTGTTACGTAACGCCCTTTGCTGGGAATAGCCAGTTGATCAAATAGACGCGCCAGCTCTTCCAGACCTTGTTTCAGTTCCTGGCCCCGCATAGGCAAGCCATGGCCGGTAGCTGCTATCAAAGGATGCAACTCAGCCAGCTTCTGCACCGAGGTGCGGGCGGCGTTCCAGTCTGGGGTGAAATAGGCGGGAGGTCCGCAAACTTCCTGTTTCTGGGTGAGCACGGCCAGCGCAGACTCTGGTTTGCGGGTCACAAAGGCGTCACCGGCAATCAAGACCCGGTCCTGCTCCCTGAAGAAGGACACGTGGCCCGGGGCGTGGCCCGGAGTTTCCAGCCATTTCCATTCTGGTAAAAACGGCACCGACCCGTCTGAAGGCAACAGTTCCAGCCGGCCCTTGAAGGTAATGGGCTTTTTGGGGTACATGAATGACAGGTAGGCCATGCCACCACCGCCTACGCTGGAATCTGGGGGCGGGTAGTTAGAGCGGCCCGTGAGGTAAGGAAGTTCCAGGGGGTGCGCAAAAACCGGTACCTGCCAGATGTCTGCCAGCGTCTGCAGGGCGCCCACGTGGTCAAAGTGCCCATGCGTTAAAAGGATCGCCTTGGGAGGGTTGTCTTTGCCAAATCGTTCCTCGGCGGCCCGGCGTATTCTATCGGCGGAGCCGTAAAGCCCGGCGTCAATCAATACCCAGGACCGGTCTGGGTTCTCCACAAAGAATAGGTTTACAAAGACGATCTCCATGCCCATGACACCTGGTGCCACCGAAAAGCAGGACTCCTGCTTTTGCCTAAGGACATTGCTTAGTTGCTCTTGCATCTTTGGCCGGTACTTAGCTGTCTAGACGTCCAAAAATACTCATCTCATTATCTGTGTCATGGCGGGAATTCTTGTCTTTGTCAGTAGACTTGCCGCCTTTGCCGCCCTGGCTGTTGCCGGGCTGCTGGCCTCCCTGCTGGGCGCTGGCGTTACCTTTGGCTCCGGCTCCCGGCTCTTCCGGGGTTTGCTTCATGTCTTTGGCGGATTCTTTGCCCCGGGGCAATTTTTCATTCTCGTCAAACTTATTATTCTTTTCCATGTTCTATATTGGTTAAGAGATAAAAACTGGTTGAAACTCGGCTGAGCCGGTTTTTGGTTGTACGGGCGGAACAGCAAGAGGGTGCCCTTGCCTTTATTAATTTCTTGGGGGCCTTTGGAAAATTCAAATACGTTGCGTAAACTAGTCTTAACTTTCCCGGAATGGCCCACCTGAACTTGGCGAGGTTTTTGCAACTACAGAAGAGGTGACTGTGGGGCCGCCGGAATTTTTCTCACCTGTTTATAGTTAAGAAGACATGGTAAATTTGATCTATCCACCCAGCTATATGAACGTGTATGCCAAGTGCATTGACGCTACCTTGCCTAATTTTGAACCAGAGGAATGGATCAAGGAAGGGCATGTATACACGGTGAAACATTTCACAGAACCGCTTAACCAGGAAGAAGGAATGGCTGTGACCATTATTGATGAGGAGGGCGAAGAAATTCATCCATCCCCGTCGCACTGGAGCTTTTCCTCTAACCGGTTTGAGTTGTTTTCCATTTTCCTGAACTAACCTATTCTAAGGCTGTTTTTCTGAAAAGAGCACAAAAAGAGAGGGCTGACCCACCATGGGTCAGCCCTCTCTTTTTGCTTCAGGCCCAGGTTTAAAACTGGAAACCGGCCCGAAGGAGCAACAGATTGTCTTCGGCAGATTTGGCGTAGCCTACTGATATGACAATCTGGTTAAGCGGGGAAAGCCAAAGGCCGCCGCCGTAGCCTTTATGCCATTTGTTGGAGTCTTCGTTGTCTACCCACACCCGGCCAATGTCATGGAACCCAAATACGCCCAGAGACGCCGGGAACAGGTACGTGGTAAAGCTGACCAACCGCAGGCGGGCCTCTGTGTTGTTATAGGCCATGGTTTGGCCACTGAACCGGTTGCGGCGGTAGCCCCGTAAGGTGGTGGGGCCGTCCAGGGTCTGGGCCTGGAAGAACTCAAAGTCATCGCCAAACGTGTGGCCGGCACCAAAGCGGGTAGCCAACGTGAGCTTGAAAGGAATCCTGACGGTCTGGTACAGCGAGAACTCTGAATTTATGCGCGCCACGTCTTTTGACTGTTGGTTAGTGCCCTTAAGTAAGTCTGCGCCTACCCGCCACAGCACCCCTTTGGCAGGCAGGGCCGGCAAATCACGGGAGTCTAGCACATACTGCAAGCGGGCCCCGGCATAGGCCTTGGGCTCATAATAGCCCGTCAGGCGGTCTGAGGTTTGCAGCAAGGAAGGCAAAAGCCGCCCCGGGGTACGCTCAATGTTCACGGTTTGGTAGACCGGTCCGGCAAAAAAGCTGTCATGCTCGCCCAGTTTTCTGCCTACCAGCACGTTGGTGTAAAACTGAGATGAGCGGTAGCGGTAATAATCTATGTCTATGTCTGGGTTAAAGGCGCTCTCATTGCTCAGGCCAAAGAAGTTCTCTGAGTAGCCAGGGCTTTTAAAGTTCACATCCAGCTTCAGGTCAAGGCCTAACCGCAGTTGCGGGAAATGGGCAGAATAGTCAACCAAAAAGGACTTCGTGTTAAAGGCATAGCTACCCACCAGGCGCTGCTCCATGCCATACGGGTTCTTGTGGAAACCCTGCGTTCTCAAAAGTACCCCTGCGCCAAGAAGGATGCCGTCATCACGGTTATACTCAAAAGACCCCAATGGCCCCAGGTAATTGTATTTGAAACTCTTGCGGTCATAGGTGGGCGTGGGCTTTAGACGCGTGAAATTACGGGCCTCAGACCCTAACGTCAGTTGGTTGCCCTCTGGGGTGTCATACACATAGGTGAGGCGGCGCAGCCCCTCTACACTAGAGTTGTCTGTGATTTTGTCTGCTCCCTCGCCGCCAATAATGCGTAACCTGATCCCGTCTGAGGCTTGGCCTGTTACCGTAAACTCGTCCTCGCCACCCAAACCATAGAGCCTGATTTCGCGGGTGTCTTCTGGCAAGAAGCGGCGGCGGTAAAGCGGTTGGGCCGGATTGCCGTTTTTCTTGAACATGGTTACTAGGGTGGCGCCGCCCGGTTCACGCTGCACCTCAAACCGCTCGGCCTGATCTGTGCCAACCACGTCTACTTTCTGGGCCAAGAATTCATAGTAGTCTTCGGCGTCCCGTTTGAGGAAGGCACGGCGGGCTTTAAGGGTATTGGCCAGTCTTGCCCCTGAAATGGCCTGGATCTCCGGCGGAAGTTGCCGCACCGCCTCCTCAATGGCTTCATCAGTCAGGCCCATGCGCACAGAGTCTGCCATGGCCAGCCACTGGCTGCGGTCCAGGCCCGTGAGAAAGTAGCGGTCAAAGTAGCGGTTATTGAAGTTGAACCCTTTGATGTCACGCAGGCTCTCGTCAAACCCCTGCACCTTGGGCAGAATCCAGCGCCGGCTGGCAATGTTGGGGATCACGCCCTGGTTCACAAAAAACGCCTGGTCACGGTCTCTGGGGATGGCTTTGTAGAGTTTGCCCTTGCCTTCCTTCTCATACTCACCCCAGCGCCATTGGTCATCGTGGCGGTCCCAGTCGGCAATGAAGAAATCCAGGAGGCGGGCCCGCAGCACGCTGAGCTGGTCTACCTGGTCATTTTGGTCTTCCTGCAGATTCTCCAGCACTTTCTCTGAACCCACCACGTTTTTGGAATTGCCAAAACTGGCCAGGTCAGACATGTCCTCATCGGCGCGTTCCTCAAACAGGCCAATGGTGTTGGCAAAGCCTTTCAGGTAGCGGCCAAACCGCGGGTCATCTGGAATGATAAAATATTTGGGGTTGGTGTGGTACACGCCCGTGGCGTCAGATAAGGTGGGCACCACCAATGCGCCATACGGGTGTGAGGCCGAGATCTGGTCCTTTACTACATCGGCGGCAATGGTCTGGCGAAGAATGCGGGGCAGGGCGTCATCTGGGTATTTCTCTACGGAGCGCAGCACGTACTGGCGCCCGGTGCTGTCTTCCAGGCGCAGAGATACCGTCTGGAAACCGCCACCGCGCTGTACTACTTTAAGGCCTCCGTTCTGGGTACCAATATCAAAGACAGGAAGTTTTACCGGGGTCTGCCATTCTTGCCGGTAGTTGGCGCCCAGGAGCCATTCTCTAAACCCGCTTGCTTTGTAGACCTGGCTGGCCGGCAGTGACGCGGTTTGCCCGGCAAAGCTGAGGTTCATGTTCTTTACCTGCTCGGTTACCTGGGCCAGGGTAGGCTTGCGCGAAAGCAGGGCCCGGTAGGCTACTTGCCCTTGCTGACTTTGCGTGTCTGCGGCAGTCCAGATTTCCAGCCAGGTTTCACCGTTGGGGAAATAGAGCAGTTTGGCAAAGCCAGGGTTCTCCTGAGAGAAAAGCGGTGACGTATTTTTAGGGGGCTTCACTTTTGAGAAACCCAGGCCGGTAGTCACGTAATGAACGCTGTCTTTCAGGCGATGGCTCAGGGCGGCGCCATTGCCTTCAGCGTGAACGATGCCTGGGTGCTGGGAATACATCTGGGCCAGCTGCCGCTGCATGAGCCTGTGCTCCAGGTTCTTCATTTCCGGTGACACGCTCATGACCACCAGCAGGTTCTTGTCTTCGTTACTGCGCAGAATGTCATCAAGGGCCGCCAACGTAGCTGTACCGCCGGTGGTGGGGCACCCGCGCTGCTCCTCTTCCTCATCCATGCGGCGGTTAGGGATCAGCCACTGGGTGTCTAATAAAAGCAGGTGCACGTCATCAGTGAGCGAAACCTCAGTGGGGCCAGGGCAATGGTTTTCCGGGAGAAACAGCTTCTCGTTTTTCAGGTATTGGGAGATGTAGCGTTCCTGATTTCTGACCTCGGGCACCACGCGGCCTTTGGCATCATGCTCGCCGGGCATAAGAATGATCTTGCCGGAGTAACCTTGCAGGTACTGGAGTTGCGTCTGCAGTTGGGTTTCCAGTTCTTTTCTGTTAGTAGCAGACACGCCGGGCAAAGACGCCGGCTGAAATGGGTTGCCAATAAAGACCACCGCGCTTTTCTCGCCGGCCTGGCTAAGCTGCGCCTGCAGCAAGGGCAGGGGAACAGCCGTATTCTGGCCCGGTGACCAGCGGCCGGCCAACAACACCGTGTAAGAAGGAGAAGCTGCGGGCAAGGCCGGAAGTTGTGCCCGGCTAGACGCCGGGGAAAGCGTGCAAAAGCAGAAAATAAGCAGGATTACCCAGAGGGGTAAAGATTGTTTCATAGGGTAGATAGTATGTGATTTTCCTTTCTCTGTTTCAGGCCTGTTTTTCAAAAATCGGCCTTAAAACAGGAAGTAGGATAGACGGCAGGAGCGTTCTGCTGTATACGTTTGCGGCTGTTTACGCAGTTTTGGCCGCTTTGGGTTAGCCAATTGCGTGGCAGAGCGAAAGTAGAGGTGATTTGCCAGGCTTATTTTTGCCCGAAAGGAAAATAACGGCGCCCTTGCGGGAATAGAACCTTGCGGTTGGTTGTTCGGTAACCAGAGAAAAGAACCTATGCCTGCTTTAGATAAAGAATTGAAAAAAGCCCTGCTGGCCCTTCCATCGGCCCGCAAAGACAAGCTGCTGCTCCAGTTGCTGGGGTCTAACCAACTGCTGCAGGAGCAACTGCGGTTTGAATTACTGGAAGGCCCTGATGCCCTGGAAGACCGCCGCGAAGTGTTGAGGGAGCAAGTGCGTGCTACCGCCAAAGGATTTTACTACAACGCATCAGAGTTGCTTATCTCTCTGCGGCAACTGTGCCCGCTGTTCAGTGCCCACGCCAAAGTAACCCATGATGTGTACGGCGAAACTAGCCTGCTGCTTCTGTTGGTAAAAGAGGTTCTCCGGCACCAAGGTGAAATGATACAGCTACTTTCCGGGGCCAATGAAGCCCTCGCCCTTTTTCTGGCCAAGCGTGCCGAGGAGGCGTTGCAGAAACTACAGAAAATGCAGGAAGACCTGCACGTGGAATTTGAGGACGACCTGAATGAGATGCTGCCCCGATTGCATGCCTCAGCGGCAGGATATTCGGCCCGCAAGCTGGGGGTGCCGGTGCGGTGGGGGTAACTAAGGGCGTTGCCTGTTTTAAGCCTGTTTTCCGAAAAACGGGCTTAAAACAGGTTTTCCTTTTTTAGCGGTCCTGGTTCATTTTACGCCGCCTCCAGCCAATAACTATTTCCCCTTTGCCATCTAATGCATTCTGTTTAGTGACAAAATAAACAAGAAGGGCTTGTTATACATGGGGCATGTTTAAATTCTTTTTAATGTGCATCTTTAATTCCTACATGGATTGAGCCCAATTTTTCCACTCTTTGTCTTTAATTTATTTAAGTAATTATAAAAAACATTATAGTTGCTCAGGTGTGAAGAGTTTCCTAAGTATAGTCAAAGAATAGGTCTACATTTATTTTACAAGAAAGTAGTAGAGAGGAGAGAATTGGGTTACCTACTAAGTTTAGACGCCTAAGCCTGATGAAAGGCGTTTTTAGTAAATTTTAATAATAATTATATCATACCATACCATTATAAAAATTCCCAGGGCTTGAAAGTAGAATCTGCAAGACCATAATAAATTAGATAGAAAATATTATTCAAACCTTTAATAATTAATTTTATAAAAAAAAACATTTACCAAACACCTTTGTTAAGTAGGGCTGCCATAAAGCGGCTGTTTCTATTGTTTGTTTCCTTTAGTTTGATGTTTTGGAGTTGCGAGACAGCTACAGATTTAATTAACCCTGAAATAACCGCACTACGTTCTAAACAGACACAGCAAGTAAAAGGTACCTCTGAGAAAGAAGCCAAGGATGATAAGTATAGAACCGATAAAACCGGGCAATACGTTAGTAAAAATGTACAGGTAACAGGCTATGATGATGGTAGTCAAAGACCTACCCGCTACAAGCAAGATGCAGCCGGAGGAAAGATAGGAACCTACGATCTCCCGGAAGAAGACACTGGTGGAGGAGGTGGGTATATACCGCCCACCGTAACCTCAACATTTGTCAAATCTGATGGTACAGGGTATACTTATCCTAACCAATACTATACAAATCCAAATAACTACATCCGAGATCTTAAAATTATAAAAGGCAGTTCTTCTTCTGTTGGTACAGATGATTTGCCGGGCTACTCTAAAATTCCTGTAGACCTTAACAGAGGAGCAGGCGGGCAGTATATCTATCTGTGCTTTACCCGAGAGCTTGATGCAGTTCAGGGGTCAGATACAAATCCAGGCGCTTGGGTGAATGATGACAGAATAGGCAGGACGGCTTTTGTAAGAAATATTGAGGTTGTTGCCCAGAGCATAGGCCCGGCAGGCATGTGGCCAAATCCTGAAATCTCCCCGCCAATTGAGGTGAAAGATGCTTTGGGGTTTCATTGCCCAGATCTGAATGACGGTGCCAGTGGTAAATATATTTATGCTTACCAATATAGAGACAATTATAATACTACCGCACCTTATGTGAGGGAAGTAGGGGTGCTTTACGGCAACAGTAGCACAATTCAGCCACCCACAGGCTGGACAAGGATAGAAGGTGACCTAAACGAAGGGGCCGGTGGCGATTATATTTACTTCTGCGTGAAATTTTAATTAAGCCAAATTCTGTAAGGAGCATTCATTTACTCAGGTTCCGGCTTCGCTTATAAGAAGCGATGGAGCCTGAGTAAATTTTCAACTGACATAATACCATAATGAATTTGATTAAGATACTTTTAATTATCCTGCTATTTTCCTCAACTGTGCAGGCACAACAGCAAGATCCCGAAGGCCCATCTACTTCTCAAAATAAAAAACTTTATGTGGGCATAGACCTCAGTAATGTAAGTTATACACTTTTGTATAATGACTTTGGGAAAGGAGGAGGCGTCACGCCTTGGATAACTCCTCATGTTGGCTACAGGCTAACGCCAAGACTCAATGTGCAGGTAAGTATTGGTTATAACAAGAGCGAGTTTGATATGGGGGGAATTTATAGAGAAGATGGAGACACGGAACTGACCCATGAGCACAGGTACCGCACTACCAGAGGGTGGGTCTTTCCGGTTGCTATCCAATTCACGCCTTTCAATCCTAGCCGTCGGTTCCAGTTCTATGTCACCGCTAAATTTGTTCCCACCGTTGGCAGCACCAAACACCAGCATGCAAAAGATAGGGCCGGGGTTACAACGGTTCTCTCTGAGGAGAAATACTCTGGGATAAACACCACATTTATTGGGGGGCTGCTCCTGAAATACAGCATAAGCCGGCGGTTTGACGTTTACCTAGAAGGGAATCTCCTATATAAGAACTTCAAGAGGACCAGCCTTTACGAAGCATATAGACCGAAGTCCCTAGGCCTGGGAGTGGACTACAAATTTTAATGGGAAAGTAGTAATTCTGGGTGCCAGAATTCTTTTCACCTGTTTTAGGCCTGTTTTCCGGGAAACGGCCCTAAAACAGGTTTTTGCTTTTCTAGCGGTACTACTTCATTTTACGCCGCCTCCAGCCAATAGCTCTCCGGCACCCCCGCGTGCAGCGCCTTTACGGTTAAAATACAGCCCTCCAAATCCTGCTGCAGTTGGCAGGCCCAAATCACCAGCACCTGCCAGCCCGCGGCCTTCAGCTTCTCGCGGTGCTGCCGGTCCCGTTCTTGGTTGCGGGTGAATTTTTCGGTCCAGAAATCTACGTTGGTTTTAGGTAGGGCCGGTTGGCAGTGAGGGCAGCGGTGCCAGAAACAGCCGTGCACAAAGATGGCCAGCCTTCGGCCGGGATAACAGACATCGGGTTTGCCCGGCAATTGTTTCCAGTGCAAGCGGTATCCCCGTAGCCCGTTTTGCCAAAGCGCCCGCCGGAGCAAAAGCTCTGGTTGAGTGTGCTTGCCTTTGTTGCCGCGCATGTAGCGGCTCACGCGCTCCTGGGCGGTGAGTGGGGCAACTAGAACAGCGGCGTATTTCTTCCTGGGTTTTGGCATAGAGCGGTATTTCTACAACGCAAAGAAGAGAAAGAGAGTGCCGAAGAGCCTGTTTCCTTTCAGAAGAAAAAGCTGTTTTAAGGGTGTTTTCAGAAAATCGGCCTTAAAACGGATGTAAAGTCACCAGCTGAAATAAGCCAGCAACGGCCATCGCCTTTCTGGTCAGGAAAATTTACGCCACGGGTATAAACAGCAACGCCCCGCTCTCTCTTATAAAAGAACGGGGCGTTGCGGCTATTGTATAGGTATTTGCTATTCTTTCACTTCCTCAGCGTCTGTGAACTGGCCGGCGCTGTAGCTTACCAGCACAATGGCGCCAATGGCTACCGCTGCCACAGAAAGTACCATTTGCACGGGAGTCATTTTCTCGCGAGCCTTAAGCAGCAGCCTTCCGGCGTCTGAGAGAAGATCTGGCAGCACATCATGGTTGCCTTGGTAAACATTCATGATAGATTCCACGGTTTTGGCAAAATCTTTAGGCTGTACAAGGTGGGCGGAAGTGTTTTCTGCTTGTTCCATAGTATTAGGTGTCTCTAGCGTTTCTAATGATTGAATGAAAAATAAAAGTCCCGGTCCGCCTTAGGCAGCAGACCGGGACTTTTATACGCAAATGTAGGCGCTAGGATTATTCTTTTTTCCAGGTTAGGCAACTTGGCCGCCGGCGCCGCGCACGGCCTCGTTTATCTTCTGGATGATTTTATCTGGGCTGAACATCATGCTGGCCGGAAAAGCAACCTGTACGTTGTTGATCTGCAGCGTTTGGGAGTCCTCATTGTAGGCATAGTCTGCCGTCACGCCCTGCTTGGAGACCCGTCCGTTGTTGCCCTCTAACTCAATACCGGCCGCGCTTAATTTTCCGCGCAGGTTTTGGTATAAGTCTGGGGTGATGCCGTTGTAGATAGCACTGTTTGCCATAAGTAAGAAATTAAAGAAGTTGGTGGAACATGTTTAAACGCAGAGGTCGCCGCAAAGTTAACGTAGCCACGCGTGTGTTAAAGGTAATTGTTTTATGCCTGTTTTCCGTAAAAGAGGCATAAAACAAGCGCGCCAAACATAGTTAAACCTTTGGTGCCTTTTTAGGGTAAAGCTGAACTCTATTTAAAAACGCTTACATGAAGAGAAGGATATGGCTGGCACTGGTGGGAGGGATCTTCCTGTATGGGTTGGTGCATTCTTTCTTGATAGACCGCTCCACCCCAAAAGAGGCGCTCCCTTCTGTTTTTATGGGAAGCAGTAGCCTTTTAACCCAATTGCCAGACTGTGTGCTGGTAAGTGCCGGCACCCATTACCAACGCAGCGCCTTTGGCGAGTTTTTCCTGGGCGAGCATTACCGGGATGTGTGGGCCGTGCCTATCAAGGCCAAGGTGTTCCGGATGAAAGAGGCCGAAGGAGGGCTTTCCATTGAAAAGTTAGGTGGTGGCATGCAAACCACCAGCCTTACCTTAACAGACCCGGCGGGCCGGCGTTTTGCCTTGCGCTCTTTAGACAAAGACCCTATCAGCGTGCTGCCGTCTTTCTGGCAGAAAACCTTTGTGGGCAGCTTTGTACGCGATCAGATCTCGGCCACCAACCCCTACGCGGCCCTGGTGGTAGCGCCGCTGGCCCAGGCTGCCGGTATTTTCCACCCCAGCCCGCGCCTGGTATACGTGCTACCCTCAGACAAGAGCTTCAAGCAATACTCCAACCTGTTCGGGAACAAGCTCTTTCTCATGGAGGAGAAGTTCACCTCTAAGGCATCCCTGACCAAGGCGTTTGGGGCGGCCACAGACTTGGTTGACACCGAAGAAATGCTGGTGCGCCACTACCAGTCCAGCCGGCACCGCATAGACCAGTGGGCCTACGCCCGCGCCCGCCTGCTAGATCTGCTGCTCAGCGACTGGGACCGCCATGAAGGTCAGTGGGACTGGGCCGTGTACCAACAGGGCAATGAGACCTGGTACAAACCCGTGCCCAAAGACCGCGACCAGGCGCTTTGCCGCTATGATGATGGGCTTCTGCCGTGGCTGGCTACGCGTAAGTTTGCGGCCCGTAAGTTTGAGTCTTTCCACCCCACCTATAAAGATGTGTTCGGGCTTACCATTAACGCCGCTTTTCTTGATGCCCGGGCCTTGCCTGAGGTCTCCCTGGTAGATTTTAAACGCCTGGCCCGTGAAATGCAAACCGCCCTCACAGATTCTGTGCTACGGGTGGCCGTACGGCAGTTCCCGCAGCCGGTGTACCAATTGGTAGGCGAAGAAACCTATAATCACCTGCGGTCAAGGCTGCACAAGCTGCCCCAGGCCGCCGAGGAGTACTATAAGATTCTGGCCAAAGAAGTAGCGGTGGTTGGTTCAGATGAACCGGAGCGGTTTGTGGTGCAGCGCCTGAGCCAGGGGAGAACCGTGGTAGAGGTGTTCAGGCTGGGCGAAGGAAACCTGAATGGGGCTAAGGTCTATAGCCGCACTTTGTTTGCCAGCGAAACCGAGACCATTAACCTCTACGGCCTCAAAGGCGATGATATCTTTGATGTGAAAGGTGTGGCTGCCAAGGGAAGCTACGTGAATATCTACGGCGGCCGGGGCGCCGATGAGGTGGTGGATAAATCAAAGGTGGAAGGCTGGCGCAAGAAAACCGTGGTGATAGATGAAGAGCGGGGTGTGTTAGTCCAGGGAGGCCCTTCCACAGAAAGCAAATTAGCCACCAAAGCCCCCGCCACCCCGGAGTTTACCCGGGTGCGTAACAGAGAATAGCAGGCCTTTTTGAGCCTGTTTTGCGCAAAACAGGCTCAAAATGCCCGCTTATTCCGTTGCCTGTAAAACCCGCACCAAATCTTCTGCCCGTAGCATACCGCGGGCAATGCGGTTTCCAATAATCATGGTGGGCACCGCCCGTATCTGCATTTCCTGGGTAGCCTCCTGTAGTGCCTTTTCATGTGCCTCTTTGTACCGCCGTGACGTTACCGCCTCTTCAAACGCCTTAGTATCTAAGCCAATTTCACCTGCTAGTTTTGTCAAAATCGCCACTTGGCCAATGTCCTGGCTTTCCTGAAAAAAGGCGGTGAACATACGGTGGGTGTAGGCTGCTCCTTTGCCTTGCTCCCTGGCGTATTGGAAGCCTTCAAACGCCAAATGTGTGTAAGGCTGCGGAGAGACGGTGGGCAGTTTAATCTCAATCCCTAACTCCTTTGCCATGGGATAAACGGAATTGCGCCAGGTGGTTTGCAGATAGTCATCCTCGGGTTTGAGGGTGGGCGTAGGGTAGGGGCGTAATTCAAATGGTCGCCAATCCAATTCAATTTCCAGTTGCAGCATCTGCTGTGCTTTCACTATTTCCTGCTCGGCTAGAAAGCAATAAGGGCAAACGTAGTCTGAGTAAACTATGATCTTGGGCACGGTATCTATCTTTGGTTTCTTCTTTTTACTGAAGTGGTGCCGGGGAAGGTTTCTGAAAGTACAGATGAAACTGTTTCTCCTTTATTTGAACCGTTGCATAAAGTAGCCTTTCTGTAGAAATTATAGAAGGAAAAAGGAGGTGCCTGCGGCAAACCAAGTAGCAATCTTAAAAAGATTTGCTGCTGCTGTAATTATCTCTAATATTGCCAGGAGCTAAATTTCAACTTAAAAGTAACGTGATGCTTTATAAACCGTTAAATCTAAAATTATGCAGCAGTGGTTTAAGTTGTAAACCTTATATTTGCTTATGCGGTTTTATGATTAAAGCCTTTGGAAGAGATTATTTAACTTACCCCGATTTTAGAAAGTACTATCAATTTTTATGGATAAATACTCATATATAGCCAACGCCCACGGAACATACATAGACGAGCTGTACAAGCAGTATCAGCAAGATCCGGCGTCTGTAGACTTTGGCTGGCAGAAATTCTTTGAAGGTTTTGACTTCTCCCAAACGTACCCTAGCGAAAATGGCGAAGGTGGAGCCCCAGCCCAGTCGGCAGTCGCCCCCGGCACCGGCGCTTCTGTTTCTGAAGTAGAGAAAGAGATTCAGGTACGTAATCTTATTTACGCCTACCGTTCCCGCGGTCACTTGCGCTCTAACACCAACCCGGTGCGTCCACGCAAAGACCGTAAGGCTCTGTTAGATTTGCCAGACTTTGGCCTTTCAGAGGCAGACCTAGACACCAAATTCCAGAGCGGCGCTGAGCTGGGCTTAGGCAACGCTACCCTGCGTGATATTCTGGCCACCCTTAAAAAGGTGTATGAAAGAACCATTGGGTTTGAGTACCGCTACATCCGGGACCCCAAGGTACTGGACTGGTTCAAAGAAAAGATAGAGAAGGAGTCGATTAACTTCAACCCTTCTATTGAGACCAAGAAACGCATTCTTTCCAAACTGAATGAGGCGGTGGTCTTTGAGAACTTTCTGCATACAAAATTCTTAGGGCAGAAGCGCTTCTCGCTGGAAGGCGGGGAAACCACCATTCCGGCCCTGGACGCTATCATAGACCAAGGCGCTGAGTTAGGCGTGCAGGAAGTGGTGATTGGCATGGCCCACCGCGGTCGTCTGAACGTGCTGGCCAACATCATGGGCAAAACCTATGAGCAGATCTTCTCAGAATTTGAAGGTACCGCCGTTCCAGATTTGACCATGGGCGACGGTGACGTGAAATACCACATGGGCTTCTCCAGTGAGGTTGATACCCCGTCTGGCCATAAAGTGAACCTCAAACTAGCGCCTAACCCCTCGCACTTAGAGGCGGTGAACCCGGTAGTGGAAGGCTTTGTGCGTGCCAAGCTGGACACCATGTACGGCCGTGATACTAATAAAATCTTGCCTATCCTTATACATGGTGACGCTGCTGTGGCGGGCCAGGGTATTGGGTATGAGGTCACCCAGATGGCCAAGCTGGAAGGCTACGGCACCGGTGGTACTATCCACTTCGTGATCAACAACCAGGTAGGCTTCACCACCGACTTTGAGGACGCCCGCTCCTCTATCTACTGCACAGACCTGGCCAAGATTATTGACGCCCCGGTTATCCACGTGAACGGAGATGATCCAGAGGCCGTGGTATTTGCCGTGCGCCTGGCAACTGAGTATCGTCAGAAATTCCACAATGATGTGTTCATTGATATGGTGTGCTACCGCCGCCATGGTCACAATGAGGCAGATGAGCCAAAATTCACACAGCCGCAGTTATACAACATCATCTCTAAGCATGCCAACCCACGTGAGGTTTATGTGCATGAACTGGTGAGCCGCGGTGAGTTAGAGGCCAAAGTGGCCGAGGAAATGGACAAGGAGTTCCGGCAGATGCTGCAGGACCGCCTGGACATGGTCAAGCAGAAACCTTTGCCATACAACTACCAGGTACTGGAAAAAGAATGGCAGGAACTGCGCCGCTCTACCCCAGAAGATTTCAACCAGTCCCCGGAAACAGGTATCTCTGTAGAAGCCATTGAGGCAGTAGGCAAAGCCTTGACTACGCTGCCCGAGAACTTCAAGCCACTCAAGCAAATTGAGAAATTGCTCAAAGAACGCCAGGATATGTTCTTCACCAGCAAGGTGCTGAACTGGGCCGCCGCCGAGTTGCTGGCCTATGGTTCCATCTTGCAGGAAGGCAAGATTGTGCGCATGAGCGGACAGGATGTGCAGCGCGGAACGTTCTCGCACCGCCACGCCGTTTTACGTGACGCTAACACCAGCGCCGCCTATACCAACCTGGACCACATCCAGGAAAACCAGCACGAACTGCAGATTTACAACTCGCTGCTGTCTGAGTATGGTGTGCTGGGCTATGAGTTCGGCTACGCTATGGCTAACCCCAATGCGCTGGTTATCTGGGAAGCCCAGTTTGGTGACTTCGCCAACGGTGCCCAGGTAATGATTGACCAGTTCATCTCTTCCACAGAGTCTAAGTGGCAGCGCATGAACGGGGTGGTGATGTTGTTGCCACACGGCTATGAAGGCCAGGGGCCGGAGCACTCCAATGCCCGTCCAGAGCGCTTCCTGCAGCTGTCTGCCGAGTATAACATGTACGTGACCCAGTGTACTACGCCGGCTAACTTCTTCCATATGCTGCGCCGCCAGTTGGCTACGCCGTTCCGGAAACCATGTATCCACATGTCGCCTAAGTCTATGCTGCGTCACCCAAGCGTGATGTCTCCTATAGAGGACTTTACCAAGGGTGCCTTCCAGGAGGTGCTGGGAGACGGCTTCGCCGATGCCAAAGCCGTGACCAAGGTATTGCTGTGCTCCGGAAAAGTGTACTATGACCTGCTGGAAGAACAGCAGAAAACCAACCGTACCGATGTGGCCATCATCCGTCTGGAGCAGTTGCATCCGTTCCCAGAGGTGCAGTTGGTACGTGAATTGGAGAAATTCCCTAACGCCCAGATCTTCTGGGTACAGGAAGAGCCTTACAACATGGGCGCCTGGACCTTTATCCTGAGCGTCATGCGCCACCGCGTAGTAGATGTAGTTTCCCGTAAACCTAGCTCTTCGCCGGCCACGGGTTACAACAAAATCCACCAGAAAGAGCAGCGCAGCATCATTGAAAGAGCGTTTGCTATATAATTAAGAATTAGTAATTAATAATTAATACTATGAAAGCAGAGAATGTACTTCTAGATAAGAGCTACAGCTTTGCTATCCGTATTATTAAGTTAAACCAGTTCTTACTAGAAGAGAAGAAAGATTACCTGATTTCGAAACAGGTTTTTAGAAGCGGAACTTCAATTGGGGCCAACGCAGAGGAAGCGATGGGTGGGCAGAGTAAAAAGGATTTTATTGCAAAGCTATCTATCGCTTACAAAGAGGCCAGGGAGACACGTTATTGGCTTAGGCTTTTGAGAGATACAGAATACTTGAATAATGCCATGGCAAGTTCATTGTTGGCTGACTGCGAAGAACTCTTAAAAATTATTACAGCCATCCTAAAGACCATAAAAGGGCAGGAGAATTCTTAATTCTTAATTTTTAATTATTAATTAAAAAGATATGTCATTAGAAGTAAAAGTGCCAGTAGTAGGCGAATCCATCACCGAGGTGACCATAGCCAAATGGCTGAAGCAGGACGGCGACCAGGTAGCCATGGATGAGGTCATCTGCGAACTGGAGTCTGATAAAGCCACCTTTGAGCTGCCCGCTGAGGCTGCCGGTATATTGAGAATCAAAGCCCAGGAGGGCGACACTATTCCGGTTGGAGCCGTAATCTGCTCCATTGAAGGTGGCGGAGAAGGCGCCTCTGCCCCTCAACCTACCACGGTGGCTACCCAGGAAACCATCACTGAGACTAAATCCGTGACCGATCCGCAGAGCACCGTGGCCGCCGAGAACACCCCTAACCAAGGCAACCAGAACCAGCCACAGAGCCAGCCGCAAGGTGGTGGCACAGGCCAGACGCTGGACGTGAAAATCCCCACGGTAGGCGAGTCTATCACTGAGGTAACCATAGCCAAATGGCTCAAAGCCGACGGTGATCAGGTAGCCATGGACGAAGTGCTGTGCGAACTGGAATCTGACAAGGCTACGTTTGAACTTCCCGCGGAGGCCGCCGGTGTATTACGCATTGTGGCGCAGGAAGGCGATACCGTAGAAATTGGTGCCACTATCTGCCGCATTGAGGTAGGAGCCGGTTCAGGTGCTTCTGCCCCTGCACCGCAGGCTGCTGCTCCTGCTGCCCAGCCAGCCCAGGCCGCTTCGGCTCCTGCGGGTGGGGCTTCTACCTACGCCAGCGGCACGCCATCGCCGGCTGCCGGCAAGATCCTTTCTGAGAAAGGCATTGCCTCTTCTGACGTGAATGGTACCGGTCGTGATGGCCGTATCACCAAAGAGGATGCGCAGAACGCCCAGGCCCGTCCGGCTGCTCCAGCCGCCCAACCAGCTTCTGCTGCGCCTGCTACTCAGGCAGCAGCTTCGGCCCCGGCCACAACCGGCGACCGCAACAGCCGCCGCGAGAAAATGAGCAGCCTGCGTAAAACCATAGCTCGCCGTTTGGTGTCCGTAAAAAATGAGACGGCCATGCTCACTACCTTCAACGAGGTAGATATGAAGCCAATCATGGACATCAGGGCCAAATACAAAGACAAGTTCAAGGAAAAGCACGAGGTTGGCCTGGGCTTTATGTCGTTCTTCGTGAAGGCCTGCACCGTAGCCCTGAAAGAGTGGCCGGCGGTTAACGCCCAGATTGACGGTACCGAAATGGTCTTCAATGACTTCTGCGATATCTCTATTGCCGTATCCGCCCCTAAAGGTCTTGTGGTACCGGTAATCCGGAACGCCGAGAGCCTGAGCCTGGACGGTATTGAGAAGGAAGTGGTTCGTCTGGCCAAGCGTGCCCGCGAGAACAAACTGGGCATTGATGAGATGACCGGTGGTACCTTCACCATCACCAACGGTGGGGTGTTTGGGTCCATGATGTCCACGCCAATCATTAACGCGCCGCAGTCAGCTATCCTGGGAATGCACAACATCGTGAACCGTCCGGTAGCTATCAATAACCAAGTGGAGATTCGCCCCATGATGTACCTGGCCCTGTCTTATGATCACCGCATCATTGACGGCCGTGAGTCCGTGAGCTTCCTGGTGCGCGTGAAAGAGTTGCTGGAAGATCCAATGAGATTGCTTCTTGGGGTTTAATTCCGTTTTAAGCACGATTTCCAGAAAATAGGTCAAAAACGAAAGGCTCCGTGCTGCTGATGTAGAGTTAGTACGGAGCCTTTCTTCACATAAATAGAAAGAACATGAAATACGATGTAACGGTCATTGGTTCAGGTCCCGGAGGGTATGTAGCGGCTATCCGCTGTGCACAGTTGGGTTTGAAAACAGCCATCATTGAGAAATATTCAGTATTGGGCGGTACTTGCCTGAACGTGGGCTGTATTCCGTCTAAGGCCTTACTGGACTCATCAGAGCACTTCCACAATGCGGCGCATACCTTTAAAGAGCACGGCATTGAGCTGGAGAACCTGCAGGTGAACCTGGAGCAGATGATTACCCGCAAGAGCGGCGTGATCAAGTCTAACAATGACGGGATTGCTTACCTCATGAAGAAGAACAAGATAGACGTGTACAACGGCCTGGGCTCCTTCGTGAATAAAAATACCATCAAGATTTCTGGTGGTGAAGGCGCTGCCGAACAGCAGATTGAAACCGATAAAACCATCATCGCGACGGGTTCTAAGCCGGTGAACCTGCCGTTCCTGCCCGTTGATAAAAACCGCATCATCACTTCTACCGAGGCCCTGACCTTGAAAGAGGTACCCAAGCACATGATCGTGATTGGGGGCGGTGTGATTGGTCTGGAGTTAGGCTCGGTGTATGCCCGCCTGGGTTCTAAAGTATCGGTGGTAGAATACACAGACGCCATCATCCCTACCATGGACCGCGCCCTAGGCAAAGAGCTGCAGCGCGTGCTGAAGAAAACGCTGGGCTTTGAGTTCTTCCTGGGCCACAAGGTAACCGGGGCGCAGGTAGAAGGCGATGTGGTGAAAGTAACCGCTGAAACCCCTAAAGGCCAGGCCATCACCTTTGAAGGCGACTACTGCCTGGTATCCGTCGGCCGTAAGCCGTACACCGAGGGTCTTGGCCTGGAGAACGCAGGCGTACAGATGGGCGAGCGCGGTATGATTGCCGTGAACGACCACCTGGAAACCAACGTGCCCGGCATCTTCGCCATTGGCGATGTGGTGCGTGGCGCCATGCTGGCCCACAAAGCCGAGGAAGAAGGCGTACTGGTAGCTGAGTACATGGCCGGCCAGAAACCGCACATCAACTACAACCTCATCCCGGGCGTGGTGTACACCTGGCCGGAAGTGGCGGGCGTAGGCTTCACTGAGGAGCAACTGAAGCAGGAAGGCCGTGCCTACAAAACCGGTTCTTTCCCGTTCAAAGCCTCAGGTCGTGCCAAAGCGTCAATGGATACCGATGGGTTTGTGAAGGTCCTGGCAGATGCCAAAACCGACGAGATCCTGGGCGTTCACATGATTGGGCCGCGCGTAGCAGATTTGATCGCGGAGGCCGTGGTGGCCATGGAGTTCCGGGCCTCCGCCGAGGACATTGCCCGCATGAGCCATGCGCACCCTACTTATACTGAAGCCATGAAAGAGGCCTGTCTGGCTGCTACGGAGAACCGGGCGCTGCATATTTAATCTTTCATACAGTTCCATCAACAAAAAGGCCTTTCCTGATTCAGGAAAGGCCTTTTTGTTGTAAGGGCGTTTTGGGCCTGTTTTCTGAAAAACAGGCTCAAAACAGAAATTAGAAGTTCCAGCCGAATGTGGCTACGAAGTTAGTGTTCTTGTGTTTGTTGTTCACCGTAGGGGTAAGCACTTGGAAGAACTCAGAGCTGGGGTCATCAAACTGAGAATTCACAAACGGCGTGTACACGCTTTTGTAGGTGCTATACACCAAGGCGGCGTCTATAAAGTAGTTGTTCTGTCTAAGTCCTATCCCGCCGGTCAGGAACGTCTTTTTCTGGTCTACATCGCTGTCTTTGAATGGGTCACCGTACAGGGCGTAGCCGGCCCGTAACCTAAACACATCCAGGCGGGCTTCGGCGCCCAGGCGGTAGTTCATGGCTGAGTTGTAGAGACTCTTGATGCTCTGGTTTGCATCCTGGAAAGACTCATCAGAATTCAGGTTGGCATTGCTGTAATCCACGTATTCCACATCGGCGGTGATGAAGCCGTTCTTGCCAATAAAGAAGGCGGCGCCCCCGCTGGCTTTGAACGGCGTGGTCAGGTTATACTCAAACTCACCGGGGTCTGTGGCGAAATACTGGTTAAGCGACGCATTCGCCTCTGGGGCCCGGTTAAAGTTCACGGCCAGGCTGGTGGAAAAACGGTCGGTCATGGTGTACCAGGTTGGGGTCTGCACCGCAATACCCAGGCGCAGCACATCACTTGGCCGGTAAATGGCGCCGAAGCGAAGGTTCACGCCATTGCCTTCGGTCTCCAGTTCGTCTCTCAGGGAGAGGTTGTCAATGTCTGTAGCCGGCGAGGTCTCTGAGTAGGTTCTGGTTTGTTTGAACCTAAACGTGCTCAGGCCAATGGAGGCACCCAGGAAAATCTTATCCCTGAAGCTGGCGCCGTAGGCAAAGTCCCACTGGTTTTGAGAGCCGCTGGACTGGATGTTCTCCTGGAAAGGATTAGAGGCCACCAGGTTGGGTGAAATATAGTATCCGTCGTCTTCCTGGTCTATCAGGTAGGTTTCATAAGCCAGTTCCTGTAATGAGTTGGTAGGAATACCATTGGCATTGGCCCGCTGGGCGGCGTATTCGCCAAACTTCATGTTCTCTCTGGGGCCAGTGGCCTGGTAAAGCGAGCGCACGTTAAAGTTGTTGGTGCGGGTAAAGCCCACGCCAAAAGAACCGGAGCGCCAGTCGCCTTCCTGGTCATCTGCTTTGCGGTTAGAGAACACGGCAGAGAAGCCCGGGATGTTGAGGTTGTTGCGGCTGTTCATGGCCTGGGAGCCATACACGGTGCTGTTCACCTCATTGAAGCTAAGCCCACCAGAGACGGTGATCTCTGAGCGCCGGAAAAGCCCTAGCCCGGCTGGGTTGGTGGACAGGTTGCCGGCATCACCACCCAAGGCTACGTTGGCCCCGGCCAGGCCTAAGGTGCGGGCGGTCCCTCCAAAATCTGTGCGGGAATATCTAAGGGCGTCTACCTCGTTTTGGGCAAAGCCCTCCCCGGCACTGCCTAGCAAAGCCAGGCAGGCCAGAAGAATGCTGTATCGTTTCATGTAGTTTTGAAAATTGGAGGATTAATTTCTGCCTCTGCGGCCACCGCCTGAACTTGATCCAGAGCTGGACCCAGAGCTACTTTCAGAAGAAGATCTGGAAGGGGCTTCATAGGTTCTGCTTGGAGCCGGATCATAGGAGCGGCTACGGGATTCAGTGGGTTGGGAAGGCGTATATTCTGTGCGCTGGCGTCTTACCGGCGGCGCTGTCTCAGAATTACTGCTTCTAGATCTGGAAGGCGTAGGGGAAGTAGTGGTGTTACTTTCACTCTGGCCAGAAGGGGTTACTATTTGCCGGCGTCTTGGCTGGGTGGTTCCCTCTGGATACCTTTGGCTGGAAGAGCTTCTGGGCCGGTTCACCTCACCTGGCTCCATAACGGCAGCTCTTGACCTGCTGGTACTGATCACAGAATTGCTGCGTCCATCGCGGGAAATGTTAGGGTTACGCCCAGCGGTATTGGAGCTGCGGTCATCACGGCGACCATAAGATACCTGGTTAGCGATCACGCGCTCACCGTAGTAATTGTTGCCGTAATACCGGTAAGGGCTGTAGCCGTAACCATATCCGCCGTAGTTATAGGCGCCATACCCATAACCCCAAGGGTTATAGAAACGGCCAAAACCTAAGCCAATGCTAAGGGAGATACCGGTACGGGGCCAGAAAGGATCATACATCGCCATGCTTGGTCCATAGTACGGGTCATACCAGGGGTCATAGAACGGGTCCATGTACAGGGCGCGGGAATAATAACGGCCCGGGGAGTAGAAAGGAGTCTGATACGCCCAATACGGATTCCCGAAGGGAGCATCATAATAAGAGTATTGGTAAGGCGTATTGTCACGGCGGTTACGTTGTTTGGCATAGGTTTCTGGGTCGCTTACACGCTCAGAAATATCCTGCGACGCATCATATTCCTCGCCGTTGACCGTGCTTTGCTGTTCCTGCACCTGCACCGGTTCTACGTACGTGACCTTGTCAGAGGAGGAAAAATACACATCATCCGTTTCAGTGGTCTGCAGGTTGGAAGACGTGCTGCATCCTGCCGCCAGGAAACCCAGGAGCGGTAACAGGAGCAGTTTATGGGTATAATATCTCATGGGTGTAAAGTAGTTGGTTAAGGATGCTTATTCTAATCACGAGCCAAGAAACACGAGTATCCGGTTCGCCAACGTTTCTATTCAGATATATTAACGTATTTTTGACCCGAAAAGGTATGGGTTAATGCTTGAATGAAAGCAAAATCTATGCCGAATTATACAATATTAGCGATATAGTTCACTTTAGTAAAGATACACAAAATGAGCAAAGGGTTGCCTAAACGCAGTGAGGATTATTCCCTCTGGTATAATGAGTTAGTAAAGCGCGCCGGCCTGGCAGAAAACTCCGCCGTGCGCGGCTGCATGGTCATTAAGCCCTACGGGTACGCCATCTGGGAAAAGATGCAGCGTGTTCTGGATGACATGTTCAAAGCTACAGGACACTCCAATGCGTACTTTCCCCTATTTGTGCCCAAAAGTTTGTTTGAGGCCGAAGAGCAGAACGCCGAGGGATTTGCCAAGGAATGTGCTGTGGTAACCCACTACCGCCTGCAAACCGACCCTGACAAGCCCGGCAAATTGCGCGTAGACCCCAATGCCCGTCTGGAAGAAGAACTGATTGTGCGCCCCACCTCAGAGGCCATCATTTGGAACACCTACAAAGGCTGGATCCAGAGCTACCGTGACCTGCCTTTATTGATTAACCAGTGGGCTAACGTGGTGCGCTGGGAAATGCGGACCCGTCTGTTCTTGCGTACCGCCGAGTTCCTGTGGCAGGAAGGCCACACTGCCCACGCCACCGCCAAAGAAGCCGTAGAAGAAACCGAGCGCATGCTGCACGTCTACGCCGACTTCGCTGAGGGATATATGGCCTTGCCAGTGGTAAGAGGGAAGAAATCTGCCAATGAGCGCTTTGCCGGGGCCCTGGACACTTATTGCATTGAAGGCTTAATGCAAGACGGAAAGGCCCTGCAGGCCGGCACCTCTCACTTTTTAGGGCAGAACTTTGCTCAGGCCTTTGACGTGAAATTCGCGACCAAAGAAGGCGGCCTGGAGTACGTTTGGGGAACCTCCTGGGGCGTGAGCACCCGCCTGATGGGTGCTCTGGTCATGGCTCACTCTGATGACGAAGGTCTGGTCTTGCCTCCAAAACTGGCGCCTATTCAGGTAGTGATTGTGCCTATCTACAAAGGCGAGGAGCAACTGGCCCAAATCTCTGAAAAAGTTTTAGGTCTGAAAAAGCAACTGGAGGCCAAAGGCATCTCCGTGAAGTTTGATGACCGTGACACCGAGCGCCCAGGCTTTAAGTTTGCCGAGTGGGAGCTTAAAGGTGTGCCCGTGCGAATTGCCATTGGAGGCCGTGACCTGGAGAACGGCACTGCCGAAGTGGCCCGCCGTGATACCAAAGAGAAATCATCGCAGCAGTTTGATGACCTGGTGAATTTGATCCCGGCGTTGCTGGACGAGATTCAGGAGAACATCTACCGCAAGGCCTTTGACTTTAGGGAAGCCAACACCACCAAAGTGGATTCTTATGAGGAGTTCAAGCGCTTGTTGGACGAGAAACCAGGTTTTGTGCTGGCCCACTGGGACGGCACCCCAGAAACCGAAGAACGCATCAAAGAGGAAACCAAAGCCACTATCCGGTGCATCGCGCTGGACTCCCCGGAGGAAGACGGCGTGGACATGGTCACCGGTCAGCCCTCCAAGCGCCGCGTGTACTTTGCCAGAGCGTACTAGTATAGACGGTAATAGAACAGAGAGATCGGGGGTTGCCTTATAAAGGTAACCCCCGATTTTCGTTTTGAGCACGTTTTGGCCAAAACAGGCTTAAAACAGGAATTGCCCGGCAATTGGTTAAGCGGTAGGGTCAATGGTTTTGATCAGGCGCACGTCTCCCACCAGCCAGACAATATCGCCGGGCGTGAAAACCGTGGAGGGGTCTGGGTTGAGCAAGCGCTTGCCTTTGCGCTCAATGCCCACCACCAGGCCGTTGGTCTTTTCCCTGATCCCGGAGTCCCTGATGCTAAGGTTCTGGAAAGGGAACCGGGCATTTACCACCAGTTGCCTTAATGAAATATCTGGCTGGGTGGAAAGCGGCGGATGCTCAGGGGAAAAGGCCTCTATGAAAGGTTTAAACTCGGCTAGCTGCTCATCGGTACCAATCACGGTGATTTTATCGGCGGGGTAAAGCCGGTCATCGCCCCGTGGCACCGGTAGCACCAGACTCCCTCTTTCAATGCGCGCGATATTGATCCCGAACTTCTCCCGCAGGGCTAGCTCCATTAGGGATTTGCCTACCACCCCAGACTCAGGGCTAATCTTGAACTCAGCTAGGTGGGCATCCCAGGGCAGTAGTTTCTTTACCGGCGACTCGCTTTCCTGCTCGCGGGCATTCAGGTTGCTGAGGAAACGGTGCTCAATGCGGCTATAGGTTCTTCGGAGGCGCTGGGTGAGGAGCGGGAAAATAATGCCCAACAGCAGAGCCGCGATCACCAGCGCCACCTGAATGGAGAACACGCGGTCCAGCAGCAACCCCACAAAGAGAAGGGCCAGCATGATGCGGCCGGTTTCCAGGGCTACCAGCGGCCCGCGCGCGTATTTTTTGTGCCGCCACAGCCGCGAGTAGGCCCGCAAACTCACCCTTCTAATGGCCAAGGCCCAGATAAAAGGCGCCATAAACACCAACGCCAAACCCACCGTGACCAAATTGCTGAAGAACCCATCTGAGAACGCCGCGGCAAAGGTAGGCGCCAGGTATTGCGTGGAGAATAAGATAATGCCAATCAGCACTACGGAGTTAGAGATTACCATCTGGGCATAGCGGCGCAAGACTACCTGCCAGTCGCTTTTGTTGCTGATGGATTGGGTGCTTTTGCTGTAGGTAGAAAATGCGGCTTTGTAACGGTCTGGTAGGTGACGGTCTATAAAAGCATTGAGGGGATCTCCCAGGCGTATAAGGAAGGGCGTGGTAAAGGTGGTCACGGCAGACAGGGCCACCGCAATGGGGTACAGAAAGTCACTGGTCACCTTCAAAGACATACCCAGCGTGGCAATGATAAACGAGAACTCCCCAATCTGAGCCAGGCTCAGGCCCGCCTTAGTAGCCTGTTTAAGGGGTTGCCCCGCGGCCAGCGCGCCAAAGGTGCTGGAGAAGAATTTGCCTAGAATGGTAATTGCCGTCAGGAGCAAGACAGGGCCCAGATACAAAACCAGAAGCCTTAGATCAAGGAGCATACCCACAGACACAAAGAACACCGCCCCAAACAGATCCTTCACAGACTTGGTGAGATGTTCAATTTTCTCGCTGAATACGGTTTCCGCTAAAATAGAGCCCATGATAAACGCGCCTAGCGCGGGCGAGAAACCGGCCTGGGTGGCAATAACCACCATGCCCAGGCAGAGCGCCACAGAAATGATGAGCAGCGTCTCTTCGTTCATGAGCTTGCGCGCCCGGCGCAGGAAAGAGGGAATCAGGTAGATGCCGCCCAGAAACCAGATAGACAGAAAAAAGCCCAATTTCAGCATGGCCTGCAACATGGCCTCGCCGCCAAACTGCTGACTTACCGCCAGGGTAGACAAGAACACCAGCAGCAAAATAGCCATCAGGTCTTCTACCACCAGAATGCCAAACACCAGGCCCGCAAACTTCTGGGTTTTCACACCCAGCTCATCAAAGGCCCTAATAATAATAGTGGTGGAGGAGATACAGAGAATGCCGCCCAGAAAAATACTGTCTATGGTAGACCAGCCCAGCAGTTGGCCGGTCGCGTAGCCTAAAAAGATCATGGCCAGCACCTCGGTCATAGCGGTGATGGAGGCAGTACCGCCCACCTGGGCCAGCTTCTTGAAACTGAACTCCAGACCCAGGCTGAAAAGCAGGAAAATCACACCTATTTCCCCCCACACACTAATGGTGGGGCGGTCTGTGACTGAGGGCAGGAATGAATAATTAGGGCTCACAATCACCCCAGCCATAATATAGCCCAATACCAGCGGCTGCTTGAGTTTCTTGAAAATAAGCGTGGTGATGCCAGCGGTAGCCAGAATGAAAGCCAGGTCAGAGATTAAGGCAGGAAGGTGAAGGGCAGAGGCGGCAGGCATGGCAAGGAACGTCAGGTACTCATACGGCAAGGGTCAGGTTTTACTTCTGTTTCTGCGGGGCAACTTGGGGGAGGTCTTCTAGGGGGCTGTCTTTTAAGATACCGGTTTTGCGGCGGAAGGTTTACCCGGGCGTTTTATAGCCGTTTTTAGAAAAACAGGCGTAAAACAAAAGCACCCCGCGCTTTTCTCCGCTCCACGGGCTTTTGTACTTTTATGGCTTCTTGCACCTAAACACCAGACTTTATGAAAAGCATTGCCATTTTCTGTGGGGCCAGCACCGGCCAAAACCCTCTTTACCGTGAGACGGCTCAGGCCCTGGGTACTTTATTTGCCCAGCGCAGCATACGGCTGGTGTTTGGCGGCGGAAAGGTAGGCCTCATGGGAGTAATTGCCGATGCGGTGCTAGCCGGAGGCGGAGAGGTCGTAGGTGTGATTCCGCAGAGCCTGGTAGACATGGAAGTGGCGCACCCAAGCCTCACCGAACTTCATGTGGTGGAGACTATGCATGCCCGCAAGGCCCTCATGGCGGCCCAGTCAGATGCCTTTGTGGCCATGCCCGGCGGGTTTGGGACGTTTGATGAGCTCTGCGAGATTGTGACCTGGAACCAACTCAACATCATCCAGAAGCCGGCCGCCCTTTTCAACGTGAACGGTTACTTCAATTCCTTCCTGGCCATGATTGACCATGCTGTGGCCGAAGGATTCATCAAAGCTGAGCACCGCCAGAACCTGATTGTGGAAGACCAGCCCGAAAAACTTCTGGAGCGCCTCCTGCATCATTCCCCGGTCATTACCCAGAAATGGGTAGATTTGGACCGCATCTAGAAGCAGGATTTTCTGGATTAGGTTGATTTTCAGGATTAATGAGCAGGATTTTCTGACCAGGATTTACTTGATTAGGTTGATTTCAGGATGAAGCAGGTGAACGGGGCTTCGGTCTCACTTAAGACGCTGAAGCTGCGGTGCGGAAGTAGGATCAGGGGCAGATGACTATGGTTTCATGCTGTTCTGGAGATTATGTTTCCTGACCAACCTGCTGAAGAACTCCTCATCCATATATAATTGTATGCGGGGCTGGAACTTTCGTTACTCCTGAGGCAAGGCACATGCTTCGAGTCGGCTGAAATCAAGAAGGCGTTTTGAGGCTGTTTTTAAGAAAACAGCCTCAAAACGCCTTCTTGATTTTTTTCTACAGAACTAACCCAATCCTGAAAATCAACTTCATCCAGAAAATCCTGCTCCGGGGATCCTGCTCAGGCTTCCTGCACCATCTGGGCCACGGCCTCTACCCACATAGGATTCGTGTTAAGGCTTTCCACCAGTTGCCAATGTTCACCGCCGGCGGCTTCAAATTCTTCTTTGAATTCTTTGCCTACCTCAATGGTGGTTTCCAGGCAGTCGGCCACGAAGGCGGGGCTGAAGGCTAGCACGCTTTTGATGCCTGCGGCGGCCAAGTCCTTCAAAACAAAGTCTGTGTAGGGTTTCAGCCACGGGTCTTTGCCCAGCCGTGACTGGAATGTAACCGAATACTTGTCTTCTGGTATGTTCAACGCCTTGGCCAGTTGCCGCGAGGTTTCAAAGCACTGGGCGCGGTAACAGTAGCGGTTGCGGCTATGATAGGTGTTGCAGCAAACGCCCAGCTGGCAATACCCTTTGGTGCTGGCTTTCAGAATCTGCCGCTCGGGCAGGCCGTGGTAGCTGAACACAAAATGGTCATAGTCGCGCTTAGCCATATGCTGGCGGGCAATCTCCGCGAAGGTGCCAATAAAGCCCGGGTGGTTGCAAAACGTACTGATAAACCTGATGTCTGGAATCACTTCCCATTTGCTCACCAGTTCCATTACTTTCTCCTGCACAGAACCCGTGCTGGCCGAGGCGTACTGCGGGAACAGCGGCAACACCACAATACGGTCTACTACTTTCTCCTGCAGCTCGGCCAGGGCCGCCTCAATGCTGGGGCTCTGGTAGCGCATGCCAAAGGCCACGTGGTACTCTTTGCCTAGTTTCTCCTGCACCAGCTTCTGCAGATCCAGCCCGTGGAACAGCAGCGGCGAGCCACGTTCGGTCCAGAGTTGGGCGTATACTTTGGCAGACTTAGGTGCTCTGAAAGGGGCAATCACCCCGTTCACTAACATAAACCTGCTGGGAGCGGCAATGTCCAGCACCCGTTTATCTAATAAAAACTCACGCAGGTATTTGCGCACATGCGGCACGCTGGGCGAGTCGGGTGTACCCAGATTTACCAATAATACTCCTGTTTTGCCAGTGGCTCCACTTTTCATAGGCAGTCAATTGAGGTGCAAAGATACAGATTTGATAGGTACGGGGAACGTCTTCTGAAGGTGATATCCATCATGGGCCAAACAGGCAAAAGAACAAACTGTTTCACGGGCGTTTTTGTATAAACAGCCCGAAAGTAGAAAGGTGCCTTAAGGACTTTTTGCCCGTTTAACTGTTATAGGCGGTAGGCCTTACCTAAAGAAGCATATTAGATAACCCACAACTCATAACTCCCTAAAAAACCGTACCTTTGCAAATTGTTTTGAAAGATGGAGAATAACGTAACAGAGAAGCCGCACAAGGCAGGGTTTGTAAGCATCATTGGCAAGCCCAACGTGGGTAAGTCTACTTTGATGAACGTGATGGTGGGCGAGAAACTTTCCATTATCACCTCTAAAGCCCAAACCACCCGTCACCGCATCATGGGTATCCTTAACTCAGAGGATTTCCAGATTGTGTATTCAGACACGCCCGGCATCATTCAGCCGCAGTATGAACTGCATGAGTCTATGATGCGGTTTGTGCACGCCTCTCTGGAAGACGCAGACGTGATTCTGTTTGTGACTGATATCTACGAGAAGCATGACGAGAGTGAAGTAGTAGAACGCCTGCGCAAAGCCAAGGCACCTATTCTTTTGCTTATCAATAAGATTGACCAGGCTACCCAGGAAGAAGTAGTGGCCAAGGTAGAGTACTGGAAAGAGCAGTTACCGGCGCAGGAATACCTGGCCATCTCGGCGCTGCACAGCCAGGGCACGCCCGGGGTTTTCCAGAAGATTTTGGACCTGCTGCCGGAGCACCCGCCCTATTACCCCAAAGATGAACTAACCGACAAGCCCGAGCGTTTCTTTGCCGCTGAGATGATCCGGGAGAAAATCTTCCTCAACTACAAGAAAGAGATTCCTTACAGCTGCGAGGTAGTGATTGAGGAGTTCAAGGAAGACGACAACCTCATAAGAATGCGCGCCGAAATTTCCGTGGAGCGCAAGAGTCAGAAAGGCATTGTGATAGGAGACAAAGGCGCCGCTTTAAAGAAAGTAGGCACCCAGGCCCGTCTGGATATGGAAGAGTTCTTCGGGAAGAAAGTGTTTCTGGACCTCTACGTGCGCGTGAACGAGAACTGGCGCGCTGATAAACGCCTCCTGGATCGGTTCGGATATAACAGTATATAGTTGCTAGTTGTCAGTTATTAGTTGTCAGCCAAGTTGAAAATTCTTATTTCTTCTGTACTGACAACTAGCAACTACTAACTGACAACTAAAAAGATAGTACCCTGGCGGCGCCACGAAGGCGATACCGCAGGGCTTCACCCGTGTTTTGGGAGTGATTCTTGAAAAGGAGCCTCAAAACGCACATTTCAAGTAGTATGGCACAAAATACCATCGCCATTGTAGGACGCCCCAACGTGGGCAAATCAACCCTGTTCAACCGTTTAGTGGGTACCCGCAAAGCTATCATGGATAATGAGAGCGGCGTAACCCGTGACCGCCACTATGGCCACGGCAACTGGACAGGTAAATACTTCACCGTTATTGATACCGGCGGCTACGTACGCGGGTCTGATGATATCTTTGAAGGCGAAATCAGAAAGCAGGTTGACCTGGCCATTAAAGAGGCAGACGTGATCCTGTTTATGGTAGACGTAGATGCCGGGGTGACCGGTTTAGACCAGGAGTTTGCTGATGTGCTGCGCCGCACCAAAAAGCCCATTTACATTGTGGCCAACAAGGCAGATACCCACGCCCGCGGGCACCTGGCCGGCGAGTTTTACGCCCTGGGTTTTGAAGCCGAGATTTTCCCGGTTTCCAGCCAGAATGGCTCCGGTACCGGTGAGTTGTTGGATGCCGTGGTGTCGCACTTCCCTGAGGAAGGCATTGAGAACCCAGAGGCCGGTATTCCGCGCATTGCCGTGATTGGCCGCCCTAACGTAGGTAAATCTTCGTTCGTGAATTTGCTGCTGGGCGAGGACCGGAATATTGTGACCGACATTGCCGGCACCACCCGTGACTCTATCCATTCGCACTACAAGGCGTTTGGCAAAGAGTTCATCATTGTAGACACCGCCGGGTTGCGCAAGAAAAGCAAGGTGCATGAAGACATTGAGTTCTACTCAGTGCTTCGCTCTATTCGGGCGTTGGAGGAAAGCGATATCTGCGTGATGATGCTGGACGCCACCCGCGGCATTGAGGCCCAGGACATGAACATCATTGGCTTAGCCGACAAGAACCGCAAGGGCCTGGTGATTCTGGTGAACAAATGGGATTTGGTGGAGAAAGAAACCAACACCGTGCGTGATATGGAGAAGGCTATTCTGGAGCGTATTGCCCCTATTGCCTACCCACCCATTATCTTCATCTCTGTTATGAACAAGCAGCGGGTGCACAAGGCCATTGAAACCATCATTCAGGTGTATGAGAACCGGTCGCTCAAGATCCCTACCTCCAAGCTGAATGATGCCATGCTTAAGGAGATTGAGCGCTATCCGCCGCCGTCTATTAAAGGCAAATTCGTGAAAATTAAATACGTCACCCAATTACCTACGCACACGCCTACGTTCGCCTTTTTCTGCAACTTGCCGCAGTACATAAAAGAGTCGTATGCTCGGTTCCTGGAGAATAGGTTGCGGGAACATTTTGGTTTTGAAGGAGTGCCTGTTAACTTAGTGTTCAGAAAGAAATAGGTTCGCCTGCTTTTTTCGGTACCAAGACCTTACATCCTACTACCCTTTTTTACCCTTTATTAACACATCATGCGGACTATTTTGACGTTAATTGCAGCGGTGGGCATCTTGTCCTTCTCTGCCTGCAATTCTAAGAAAGCAGATGAGGCTGCTGCTCCCACCACAACAGAGGAGGCAGTGAACGCCACAGACATTGCTGAGACCACTGCTTCTCCTATTGATACGCAAGGGGTGTTGCTAGATACGCTATCTACTGATTCCATTAGATAAACACTACTCGGCATACCGTGCCGGAATTACTTCCAAAACGCGGGTTATACTTGATATTTATTAAGTATAACCCGCGTTTTTGTGTATATACAAGGTATTTGTTGAATAATTCGTATATCTACGGTAGAAAATATATCCATTCTTCCATACTTGCGTACAAGACTCCATAAACCTTGAAATGCCCGCAATACCCTTGGGCAAGAAGAGGAAATGACCTTTAGACGCACAAGCCATAACCATGAAAAAGACACTTTTTCTCTCTGCTTTGCTTACCGGAATCCTGGGCTTTTCTGCCTGTGACTCTAAAACCGAAAATAAAATGGAGGAGCAAGCCGAGATTGTGGAAACCCACGCTGAGATGGCCGGTGATACAGCCTTGGCCCGTGAAGCCAGACAAGTGAAAGACAGCATTGATGCTGTAGACCCAAAATAAGTGCGGCGCCTTAGATAGAAGGCCGCTATTATTGATTACCTTAAATTGTTTTTAAATCCCTACAAAATAAAACTATGAAAAAGACATTGTTTGTAATGACCCTTGCTGCCGGTATGATGAGTTTCGCTTCTTGTGACTCTGCCAAAGAAAACCGCCAGGAAGAAAAAGCAGAGCAAATGGAAGATGCAGCTGATGATGCTGACAACCCTGCTGCTGAAGAGAGAGCTGAAGAGCTGGAAGATAGCGTTGACGCTGTTGATCCTCAATAAGCAAACTACCGTTATATAAAAAAGGGGCTCCTGTTCAGGAACCCCTTTTTTATGGCCCGCTGGCAGTCAGCCCTCTGGCCTGTTTTAAGCCTGTTTTCACAAAAACGTGCCCAAAACAGGCCGGGGCCATTAGGCGCCCAGCCTTCTCTGGATAAGGTTGTCTACCAGCATATACAACTGGGGCGGGGCCAGCGTGCGCCACGGAATCTTGTCCAGGTCGCCCCCAAAGTTGATGTAGTAATCTACGTGGAACTGCTGCATCTCCTGCACCACAAAGTCCTGGAAGCCTATAGCGGCAATCCAGCCGTCTTCCACATCTTCAAACCACTCCTCATAGTAAGAGTCATCTGACCCATGGAAGTTGAAGACATTCTCGCCAATCAGGATGAAGTGATTAATGCCCTCGCCCACCATCAGGTCCAGGATGTTGCGCTTCAGGCTCATGATGTCATTGTGGAGTGTGTCATTCCATTCGCCAATGAATTCAATAATGGCGTAGCCCTCATTGTAGTCTACGTACAGAATCTTCAGGAAAAGCGTCTCTGAGTCTATATCATCCCACTGCGGGTGAATGTAGTACCCGTAAATGGTGTTCATGTACTCTAGCTCATTATACTCGGCTCCGTACAGCGGGGAGCGTTCATCTTCGGCTGCGGAGTAAGCTTCAATCCAGTTGTAAAAGGGCTCTATGGTGTGCATGGCAAAATATACTTAGCTGCGAAAAAGAGTAACGGGTAAACCAGCCCAAGGGATGGGGATAGCCATAAAAAAAGATCTGCCGGTAAATGGCAGATCTTTTTTTATGGCGTTTTGGGCCTGTTTTCTAAAAAACGGCCCCAAAACAGAAGAGGTGGTTATTGATTGTAGAAGGAGGTGATGGCGGCGCGTACGCTGCCGTGCAGGTCCAGCAGCTCACGGGATTTTTCCTCAGAGATGTTGAGTTCATCCATGATCATGCGGACACCGCGGTCAACCAATTTGTGGTTGGTCAGTTGCATGTCTACCATTTTGTTGCCTTTCACCTTGCCCAATTGAATCATTACCGAGGTGGTGAGCATGTTGAGGGCCAGCTTTTGGCCGGTACCGGCTTTCATACGGGTACTGCCGGTTAAAAACTCGGGGCCGGTTACTACTTCCACGGGGAACTGGGCCACGGCGGCTACTTTGCTGTCTGCGTTGCACACCACGCAACCGGTGGTAATACCGCGGTCATTGCAGGCCTGCAGACCGCCAATCACGTAGGGCGTACGGCCTGAGGCGGCAATGCCCACCACCACGTCTTTCTCGTTTACGCCATAGGCATCCAGGTCTCTGATGGCCTGCTGATCATCATCTTCGGCAAATTCAACCGCTCTTCTAATGGCGGTATCGCCGCCGGCCATAATGCCAATGACCATGTCAAAAGGCACGCCGAAGGTAGGAGGGCACTCAGAGGCATCTACCACGCCCAGCCGGCCGCTGGTACCGGCGCCAATGTAGAACAGACGGCCACCTTCGCGCATTTTGGCTACCACGGCGGCTACCAGTTTCTCTAACTGCGGAATGGCTTTCTCCACGGCTAGGGGCACCGTTTTGTCTTCTTTGTTAATGTTGGTAAGGAGTTCATGCACGCTCATCTTTTCCAGATGGTCATAGTGCGAGGCGGTTTCAGTAGTACTCATAGGGAAAGTTTTTGCTGATGATACTGGCTAAGGCCCTCAATGGGGCTTTCTAAGATAGTGCATACGGTGACCCCGTACTGTTGGGCCACTGTACGCAGAATGTCTCTGAAATAATAGGCAATGGAGCCTACAAAGTGGGTTTCTTTTTTCTGGTAGTCTGGGTATTTGACCACGGCCTTTTCAAAGAAATCACCCAGGCATTTAGTGATCATCTGGTAAATGAAGGGATGTTCGCGGTGGTCTGAGAGAAAGCGGGCAAAGCCGGCCATGTACCTGTTGGGGTAGGGCTTGCGGTACACATTATCTACTATCTCATCACGGTTGGTATGGTAGCGCTCCTCAAAGGCCTGGTGCAGGTCGGCGGGTAGTTCCTGGTTCAGAAAAGCCTGTACAATGTGTTTGCCCATGTACCCGCCACTGCCTTCGTCACCTAGAATAAAGCCTAGGTTGGGCAGGTTCTGTATTATCTTTTCGCCGTCATAGAGACACGAGTTGGAGCCGGTGCCCAGAATGCAGGCAATGCCTTCTTTGTGACCACACAGGGCCCGGGCCGCGGCCTCCAAATCATGGTGCACGTGCACCTGCGCGTTAGGGAACACCGCTAGCAGCGCCGCCGCTACTAGGTCTTGTTTGTCTTTGGCGCTACAACCCGCGCCGTAAAAATATACTTGTTGGGGCGCTATGCCGGGTAATTGCGGCAACAGGCTGTCTTTCAGGGTTTGGGCAATCTCGGGGGTATCCTGGTAATAGGGGTTAATCCCCACAGTAAGGGCCTGGGCCACTTCGCCCTGAGCGTTTAGCAGGCGCCAGGCGGTTTTAGTAGAGCCACTGTCGGCAATAAGGATCATAAGCGGGAGGAAAGAAACAGCCTCAAATCTCTGAAAATCTGCCCAAAGAAGCCCTATTTTTTTAAGATTCCTATCACAGTGAACTTGTCAAACACATATTCAGTGTGCGGGGCGTCTTTGAGTTCCTCCGTCAGGTCTTGTCCGGCCCAGTGCTCATAGTGGTTCCCGCGGCGCCACAACCTAGACTTGGTCACATCATAAATCTCCCCCTTGTAGGCGACCCAAATCTCATCACGGTCTTGCCCGTTACGCAGGGCCAGTTGGGAGCGGGTGTATTCTTGCATCTTATAAGGAGTGAATGAGTGATTGTGTGAATGAGTGTATGTTGGAATGAAATTAAATGAATAAGTGAATTTTTAGGTAAAACTGGTGTTTGAGATAAAAACTTTCCAAGCCATGAGTGAGACGATAAAATTGACCAAGGAAGAATTTATTGAGCGTTTCAGGCAACGTACAAAGAATTTAGCCTTGCATTTAATAAGGTTTTGCCAGCTATTGCCAAAAACAGAAGAGGCTACAATCATGAAACGCCAGTTATTACGCTCCGTAACTTCTGTGGCTGCAAATTATAGGGCTGCCTGTCGCTCACGCTCTGCTGCAGAATTCTATTCTAAAATTAGCATCTGTATAGAAGAAGCAGATGAAACATTGTTCTGGCTAGAACTGCTTACAGAATCAGGATCTGCCACGCAGTTGTCTACAGAGATCCTCATGAAGGAAACGACAGAAATCCTTTACGTTTTATCTAAAGCAAGAAAGAACACAACCAAATAATTAATCACTCATTCACACAATCACTCATTCACACAATCACTCATTCACACAATTACTCATTCACACAATCACTCATTAAATCAAATCCGTGTCTGCATCAGAATCCACCTATTCGGTACTTCGCCGTCTGCGGCGGTGAGGTAGTCCTGGTAGCTGCAGGGCACAATGAGGGGCGGGCGCTGGCCAGAAAGGTCGTCTACCTGCATCCACCATTTCTCGGTGTGGCGGTTTTTGTAGAAAAGCATCTTGTGGGGGTTGTCATGGAAACCCACCGCGAACTTCAGGAAGTGGTTGCTCTGGAAGTCAAGGGTGCCCTGGCGCTGGTAAAAGCCTTCAATGGTGTACCAAACCATGGTGGCCAGCGTGGTGGCCGTGAGGGCCCGGTGGTCCAGTTCGGGTCGGTAGCCATAGAAGCCTATGGAGCTCAGTTGGTCGTTCTGGCCGGCATACCAGCAAAGTTGGCAGGCTTCCTCGCCGGTAAGCCCGAAGGGGTTGGCCTGCAGCTGGCCGGGGGCATCCTGGTACCGGATAGCCGACACGTCAAAGCTGATCAGATCGGCTTGCCGTAACACAGGTTCCATGTCTTTCATCTGTTGCCGCACCTGCCCAATTCTGAAAAGCTCAAAATGCAACTTCTCCAGAACGTTCAGCATGGAGGCATCTGTGAGGTAGGCCTGGTGGGCCAGGTGGCTCACCCCAAACAGGTAATTGGGCTCATGCAGCAAGATGCGTTGCAGGTGGTTTGCTTCAGGCAGGGCTTCATCTTCAATGGCTACGTCCAGTTGGGAGTCAATCACCGTTAGGTTTACGTTCTTGGAAAGGTGTTCATAGCCCAAGAACTGCCCGTAAGAAAGGTCATGCGACCCGCCTATCAGAATAGGGAATTTGCCGGCGTCTACCACCATCTCCACCACTTCCTTCAGGCGCAGGTAGGTGTCTTCCAGATGGATACCGGGCAGCAGGTTGCCCAGGTCCATGACCAGCCATTGCCCTGTGCCTTTAATTAAGCGGTACAGCTCTTTGCGTATGCGGTTGGGGCCCTCATAGGTAAGGTTGGTTGCGTCAACAGAGCCGCGGTACTCTGGTAGGCCTATGAGCACCACCTCGGCAGAGCGCCAGTCTGGGAACGAGTGCAGGAACGGTGCCAGGTAGGCCCCCACGGTTTTGGGGTTGGTTACCTGCCCAAAATGCTCTTCGGGAAGCGGCTCAAAAAAGATGGATAAATTCATGGAGTGGGTAGGCAAAAATCAAATTTAGGTAATTATTGGGCACCAAAAGGTATCATTTTTAGCAAATATGGGCGTAGAAGGCCCAGGGCTTAATTTTTTTTAACCGTATTTAGCTTTATCTTAACCGAACGAACTAGACAGACAACACTATGAAAGTGACCCGCGTTTTTGACCTTCTCACGCAGCAGGTGCAGGAATTTCCCCAGCCAGACTGCTTGGCCGCCAAAATAAACGGAGAATGGGTGAAATATAGCACCCAGCAGGTAATTGACACCGCAAATACGCTTAGTCTGGCCTTGATCAAATCTGGTATCAGGAAGAATGATAAAGTAGCGCTCATTTCCATGAACCGCCCCGAGTGGGTGTTCGCCGACTATGGTATCCAGCAGACCGGCGCAGTGAGCGTGCCTATGTACCCCACCATTACCGTAGAAGATTACCGCTACATCTTAAAAGACTCAGAAACCAAGCTCATTTTGGTCTCTACTGAGGATCTATATAATAAAGTAAAAGAGGCCGCCTCTGACCTTCCCGGCATCCAGGAGATCTACACCTTTGACCGCGTAGAAGGCGCTAAACACTGGACCGAACTGCTTAAGATGGGAGAGGGCGAAGACCCGGCCACGCTGGAGCCGTACAAAGCCGCTGTTACGCCGCAAGACCTGCTTTCCATTATCTATACCTCCGGTACCACTGGGGCACCCAAGGGTGTGATGCTGTCACACAACAACCTGGTGAACAACTTCACCTCTGTGAAGCCCTTCGTGCCGGTAAGCGCCGAGCACCGCGCGCTGAGCTTCCTGCCGCTCTGCCACATTTATGAGCGCATGGTGTCTTGTATCTACTTGTCTGTTGGCGTGTCTATTTACTTTGCGGAGAGCATTGACAAGGTAGGCGATAACCTCAAGGAAGTGCAGCCCCACATCTTTGTGACCGTGCCGCGCCTGCTGGAGAAAGTCTATGACAAGATTGTGGCCAAAGGCGGGGAACTCACCGGGGTGAAGAAAGGACTGTTCTTCTGGGCCTTAAACCTGGGCCAGAAATACGATACCCGCAAATCGCCGGGCGCATTCTATGACCTGCAGCTCAAGCTGGCCCGCAAGCTCATTTTCTCCAAGTGGAAAGAGGCCTTGGGCGGCAACATTAAAGTAATTGTGTCTGGCGGGGCGGCCCTGCAACCGCGTCTGGCCCGTGTTTTCTGGGGCGCTGACATCCGTATTATGGAGGGCTACGGCTTAACAGAGACCTCGCCGGTGATTGCTGTGAACCGCTACGAGCCCGAAGACAACGCCATTGGTACCGTAGGGCCCGTGATAGACGGTGTGGAGGTGAAGATTGCCCCGGATGGCGAGATCCTGACCCGCAGCCAAAGCGTGATGGTGGGCTACTACAAACGCCCTGACCTCACCGCCGAAGTCATTGACCCGGACGGCTGGTTCCACACCGGCGACATCGGTGAGCTGGTGGAAGGCCGTTTCCTCAAGATCACGGACCGCAAGAAGGAGATGTTCAAGACTTCGGGAGGAAAGTACGTGGCGCCGCAGCTCATTGAGAACAAACTCAAGGAGTCTCTGGTAATTGAGCAGGTCATGGTAGTGGGCGAGGGTGAGAAATTCCCGGGTGCCCTTATCGTTCCCGCCTTTGACGGCCTGCAGGAGTGGTGCAAGATTCACCACATCCCCTACACCACCAATGAGGAGATGATCAAGAAGCCCGAGATCCTGGAGAAGTTCCAGAAGGAGATAGACAAAGCCAACGAAACCCTGGCCCAGTATGAGCGCATCAAGAAGTTTGTGGTGCTGCCCAAGGCCTGGAGCGTAGAGACCGGCGAGATGACCCCCAAGCTCAGCATCAAGCGCAAGGTGATCACTGCCAACAACAAAGACCTGATAGAAGGCCTGTATAGGACGGCCTAAGTAATTAGATAAGAAAGGGGAAACACTAGAAAGTGTTTCCCCTTTCTATTTTTAGTCTTGATTTCTACCCCTTATTCCCACAACATGTCTTAAATGTTTTAGGCCTTATATAATTCATGCTCATTTCTTTATCTACATGAAAAACATATTGTATAAGTTTATAAGCATAGGGGTAGGCTTGCTTTTTCCAGGCTGGGTACATGCGCAAAAAGGATTTTTTATTCCGGAGCCTTTGGTGATCCCAGTACACAGCCAGCCTCAGCAGCTGCATCTATCGCTTGGCGTAGGCGGCGGGGTGGGCCTGGTTACCTCTTATGCCATCACTAACAATATGGCTGTGTATGCGTCCGGCTCCCGAAACCCATGGTCCTCCAGCCATTCCTCTCTATTGGGGGGGCGCTATAAAATTGATAAGAAGAATTACGCCTTGGCCGGTGGGGTAGGCTATCTTGCTAATCCGGGAGCGGAAGGATGGGTGATGGAGTTATTTGCGGGCGCGGCCTTTCAGCACATAAATAACTTAAAATATTCTATTAGTCTTAGTTATGATGATCCGGGTACTAAAACAGATGCTGAATATTGGAGCTATAATGGGCAGGTTAATCTAATAAAGCGAAAACCTAAATCTGAGTTTGGGGGTGCCCTGCGAATCTCCTATAACCGCTACAGCACTTTCCATTTCATTAAATATTCTGATTCTCCAAATATTAGGAGGATGTATAAAGGCCTCTGGAGTGCAAACCTGGAACCGGTGGCAAGTTATAGCTACAAGCTTGGTCAATTCAAGATTAATGGGCAGGCAGGATTCTCTGTTCCTGTGTTAAGGGAATGGAATGAGGTGTATATGCAGGATATTAACACCAAGGAAGAAGGGGTATGGGCAGGGGTAAGGGAAAAGGTTGGGATTGCCGCTTTTATTTTTAGGGTTGGCCTGCAATACAACCTTAATTTTGCCCCTGCTCAAGAGTAGGTTCTGCCTTTCTGGAGGCGTTCTGGCAAAGTTGCTGAGCCAGGATAAAAGCCACAACCCTAAGTTAGACGGTTTTGTAGGCAGCATCAGCTTGCAGTATAATTTCAATTTCAAGCCTAAACCGGAGAACTAGTCAAAGCAAATAGCGTGGCCTAGGCTTGCCAAAAAAAAGGCTCTAATTCTCCGCTTGCGCAGTTTTGCAATTTCTAAGTACCCGAGCCCACTAAAAACCGTTTCAGGGCCGTTTTCATAAAAGTAGGCTTAAAACGTTTTTCGAGTTTGGTAGTACCTACTACAGCACTTGGTGTCTGTAATTTAGAAAGCTTCGCAAAATAAGCTGTCTCTCTTTTCCAAAAACGCAAGGCAGGGCCCTTCTTTCAGGAAAAGAATAAAAAATCTCAAATAATAGTATGCAAGCATAACATATTTTTCTAAATTTGGTAAGAGACACCTATATACATTCATGAAAGCAGAGGAGACCGTTGACTTTAATATAAAGGTGTGTTGGCATGCTATTGCCCGTATGTATAATACCCAGGCCGCCAAAAATGACATTACCACCTCCATTGGGTTTGTGCTGTTAAACATTGACCGCGAGAAAGGAACCCCGGCCACCAAGATTGCCCCTTTGCTGGGCCTGGAGGCCCGAAGCCTTACCCGCATTCTCAAGAGCATGGAAGAAAAAGGCCTTATTTACAAGGTAGCCGATGAACAGGACAAACGCTCGGTGCGCATTCATCTCACTGACCTGGGCCTGGAAAAGCGGGAGGTAAGCCGGATCACCGTGAAACAGTTCAACCAGAAGGTACTGGAGGTGATTCCGGAGAAACAGCTGGACGTGTTTTTCAAAGTCATTGGGCAGATCAACCACCTTATTGAAGCCAAGGAGGTGTTCGCCGAAGAAGGCAAGCCAGCCAAGTAAAACCTGTTTTAGGCCTGTTTTTAGAAAAACGGCCCTGAAACGCAAAGTGCTGAAGAAGAAAAAATAGTGCTACCAGATACGCACATCTTGATACATAAAAAGAGTAACTATGAAGAGAATCATTAAGAAAGTGGCGGTGCTGGGCTCGGGCATTATGGGCTCGCGCATTGCCTGCCACTTCGCCAACATTGGTGTGCAGGTGCTGCTCCTGGACATGGTGCCGCGTGAGCTGCTGCCCGAGGAAGAGGCTAAAGGCCTTACCCTGGAGAACAAGTTGGTGCGCAACCGCATTGTGAACACCGCCCTGCAGACGGCCATTTCCTCCAACCCCGCGCCGCTCTACAAGAAGACCGACGCCCGCCTTATCCAGACCGGCAACTTTGACGATGACCTCAAAGACATTGCCGCCTGTGACTGGACCATTGAAGTAGTGGTGGAAAACCTCAAGATCAAGCAGTCTGTGTTTGAGCGCGTGGAGCAGTTCCGCAAGCCGGGCACTTTGATTACTTCCAACACCTCGGGCATTCCCATTCACCTTATGCTGGAAGGCCGCTCAGATGATTTTAAAAAGAATTTCTGCGGCACCCACTTCTTCAACCCGCCGCGGTACCTCAAGTTGCTGGAGATCATCCCTACGCCAGAAACCGACCCCGAGGTAACCCAATTCCTATTAAAGTACGGTGACCTGTTTCTGGGCAAAACCACGGTGCTGGCCAAAGACACGCCGGCTTTTATTGCCAACCGCGTGGGTATCTATGGCATTATGCAGGTACTGCACGTCATGGAGAAACTGGGCCTGAACGTAGATGAGGTAGACCGCCTGACCGGTCCGGTAGTGGGCAGACCAAAATCGGCCACGTTCAGAACTTCTGATGTAGTGGGTCTGGATACGCTGGCCAAAGTGGCGCAAGGGCTTTACCAAACCGGCGAGGCCGATGAAAGACGCGAGCTGTTCCAGTTGCCGGGCTACATTGAGCAGATGCTGGAGAAGAAATGGCTAGGCGATAAAACCAAGCAGGGCTTCTACAAGAAAACCCGTAACGCCGAAGGGGCAACCGAGATTCTTACCCTGGACCTGAAAACCATGGAATACGGACCTAAGCAAAAGGTGCGGTTCCAGAGCATGGAAATGCTCAAGCCCATTGAAGACCTGCGCAAGCGCCTCAAGGTGTTCAGCCAGGCCCAGGACAAGGCTGGTGAGTTCTTCCGGGAAACTTCCTACGGGCTGTTCCAGTACGTGACCAACCGTATCCCTGAGATCTCTGATGAGGTCTTCAGAATTGATGACGCCATGCGCGCCGGCTTTGGCTGGGAATTGGGTCCGTTTGAAACCTGGGATGCCTTTGGCGTGCGTGAGACCGTGAGCGCCATGGAAACCGCCGGCTACAAACCCGCCGACTGGGTGTATGAGATGCTGGAGGCCGGCCATGAGACCTTCTACCGCAGCCAGAACAACCAACGCCAGTACTATGACATCCCTAGCAAAGACTACAAGCAGATTCCGGGCACCGAGAACTTCGTGCTCCTTGACGTGCTGCGCGGTACCAACGTGGTCTGGAAGAACGCCGGCTGCTCTATCATTGACTTAGGTGACGGCATTTTGAACGTGGAATTCCACTCCAAGATGAACGCCATTGGTAGTGAGATCATCCAGGGCCTGAACAAAGGGATTGACTTGGCGGAGCAGAACTTCCGGGGCGTAGTAGTAGGCAATGAGGCCGCCAACTTCTCGGCGGGAGCCAACTTAGGTCTGGTGTTCATGTACGCCCTGGACCAGGAGTATGATGAGCTCAACCTCATGATCAAGCAGTTCCAGAACACCATGATGCGCATGCGCTATTCCGCTATACCAGTAGTGGCCGCGCCGCACGGCTTGACCCTGGGGGGAGGCTGCGAGCTTTGCTTGCACGCAGACAGAGTACAAGCTGCTGCAGAGACCTACATTGGTCTGGTGGAGTTTGGCGTAGGCCTGATCCCGGGCGGTGGTGGTACCAAGGAAATGACCTTGCGCACCTCGGCAGCCTATGAAGAAGGCGATACTGAATACAACGCCCTGCGCAACGTGTTCATGACCATCGGGACGGCCAAAGTCTCCACCTCGGCCGCTGAGGCCTATGACCTTGGCTTTATGCGCCACGGCGATGGTATCACGCTCAACAATAACCGCCAATTAGCAGAGGCCAAAGCCGAAGCCATCCTCTTAGCGGAGGCCGGTTACACCAGACCTACGCCCAAGACCAACATTAAGGTGCAGGGTAAAGGCGGTCTGGGCATGTTCATTACCGGGGCATACGCCATGCACGCGGCCGGTTTCATCTCTGAGCATGACCGCAAGATCTCTGAGAAGCTGGCCTACGTGATGTGCGGCGGTGACCTGTCTATGCCTTCTGAGGTGTCTGAGCAGTATCTGCTGGACCTGGAGCGCGAAGCCTTCCTGAGTCTCTGCGGCGAACGCAAGACCCTGGAGCGCATCAAGAGCATCTTAACCACTGGTAAACCGCTGCGGAATTAGATATAAATAATTATTGTTCAGGAAGATGGGGCAAAGACGTTTTGAGCCTCTTTTTCCAGAAACACCTCCAAAACAGAAAAGAAAATGCAAACTGCCTATATAGTTGCCGGATTCAGAACAGCCGTGGGGAAAGCGCCTCGCGGGGTATTCCGGTTTACCCGGCCCGATGACCTGGCCGCCGACGTGATCAAGCACCTGCTGGCCTCGGTGCCGCAGCTGGACCCCGCCCGCGTGGATGACCTCCTGGTGGGCAACGCGGTGCCCGAGGCCGAGCAAGGCCTGCAGATGGGCCGCATGATTTCCCTGCTGGCCCTGCCCATCAACGTGCCCGGCGCCATCATGAACCGCTACTGCGGCTCCGGTATTGAGACCATTGCCACCGCCGCCTTCAAGATACAGGCAGGCATGGCCGATTGTATTATCGCCGGAGGCACCGAGTCCATGAGCATGGTGCCGGTGGTAGGATGGAAGACCGTTCCTAACTACAAAATTGCCAAGGAGCACCCGGAATACTATCTCAGCATGGGCTTAACCGCTGAGGCTGTGGCCAATGACTTTAAAGTAAGCCGCGAAGACCAGGATTCCTTTGCCTTTGCCTCGCACCAGAAAGCCATCAGGGCCATTGAGGAAGGTCGCTTCAAAGACCAGATTGTGCCCATTAACGTGGAGGAAACCTACCTGGACGAGAACGGCAAAAAGAAAACTCGCTCCTATGTGGTAGACACCGATGAAGGCCCCCGCGCCGATACCTCCCTGGAGAAACTGGCCAAGCTGCGTCCGGTGTTTGCCGCCAACGGAAGCGTGACCGCCGGTAACTCGTCCCAGACCTCAGACGGAGCCGCCTTTACCATTGTCATGAGTGAGCGCATGGTCAAGGAACTGAACCTTGAGCCTATAGCCCGCCTGGTATCTTACGCTGCCGAAGGTGTAGACCCACGCATCATGGGTATGGGCCCGGTGAAAGCTATTCCTAAAGCCCTGAAAAACGCTGGCCTCAACCTGCAGGACATTGACGTGTTCGAGTTGAACGAGGCCTTCGCCTCGCAGTCCATTGCCGTCATGCGCGAACTGGGCATTGACCCCGAGAAACTCAACCCCAACGGTGGTGCCATCGCCCTAGGCCACCCGCTGGGCTGCTCCGGCGCCAAACTAAGCGTGCAGTTGTTTAACGAGCTTCGCCGCCAGAACAAAAAGTACGGCATGGTGACGGCCTGCGTAGGCGGGGGGCAAGGTGTAGCAGGTATTTATGAATTATTGAAATAAACAGCATTATAGCCATGGAAACGACTAACAAAACCCTAAAAGGCGGTGAGTTCATCATCAAGCAAACCAACGCCCAGGACATATTCATCCCAGAGGATTTCTCTGAGGAGCAGCGCATGATGGCCGAGACGGCCCAGCAGTTTGTGCAGTCTGAGGTGATGCCCCTGGTGGAGCGCCTGGACAACCATGAGGAAGGCCTTATGGAGAACCTTATGAAGAAGGCCGGGGAACTGGGCCTATTTGGCGTAGCCATTCCAGAGGAATACGGCGGGCTGGACATGGATTTCAACTCATCTTTGCTGGTGACTGAGTCGGTGGGTTCTGGCCATTCGTTCCCGGTAGCGTTTGCGGCGCACACGGGTATTGGTACACTGCCTATCCTATACTTCGGGACGGAGGAGCAGAAAGCCAAGTACATTCCTAAGTTGACCTCAGGGGAGTGGACGGCCTCTTACTGCTTAACCGAGCCGGGTTCTGGGTCAGATGCGCTGGCCGCCAAGACCAAGGCTATCCTAGACGTGGAAGGCGAGAACTTCGTGTTGAACGGCCAGAAAATGTGGATCACCAACGCCGGCTTTGCCGATGTCTTCATTGTGTTTGCGCAGGTAGACGGCGACAAGTTCACGGGCTTTATTGTGGAGAAAGGCTATGAAGGCCTGAGCCTGGGTCCCGAGGAACACAAGATGGGCATCAAAGGCTCCTCTACCCGCCAGGTGTTCTTCACTGACTGCAAAGTACCCATGAGCAATGTGCTAGGTGAAATTGGCAAAGGCCACCTCATTGCCTTCAATATCCTGAACATCGGGCGTATTAAGCTGGCCGCGGCGTGTCTGGGTGCCTGTAAAGCCGTGACAGATCTGTCCGTGAAGTATGCCAATGAGCGTATCCAGTTCAAAATTCCCATCTCTAAGTTTGGCGCCATCCGGCATAAACTAGCCGAGCAGGCCATTAGGATTTTTGCCGTGGAGTCTGCCCTGTACCGTTGCGGACATGACATCTACAACAAAGAGCAGGAGTTGCTGGCCGCCGGAAAAGGCTACAATGAGGCCGTTCTGGAAGCCGCCCGTGAGTTTGCCGTAGAGGCCGCCATCTTAAAAGTGGACAGCTCTGAGACTTTGGATTACGTGGTAGACGAGGGCGTGCAGATCTACGGAGGCTACGGCTTCTCCGCTGATTACCCCATGGACCGCGCGTACCGCGATGCCCGTATCAACCGCATCTTTGAGGGCACCAATGAGATCAACCGCATGCTTATTGTGGACATGATCTTGAAGAAAGCCCTGAAAGGCGAACTGGATTTGATGGGCCCGGCCGCTGCCGTGCAGCAGGAACTGATGGAGATTCCAGATTTCGGGGATGAAGACACTACCCTATTTGCCGCGGAAAGAAAGACCGTGGAGAAATTCAAGAAAGCCACTTTGCTGACCGCCGGTACCGCCGTGCAGAAGTTCATGATGACCCTTGACAAAGAGCAGGAAGTGTTGATGTACATAGCGGATATGGCCATCCAAACCTACCTTGCTGAGTCTGCCTTATTGCGCGTGGAAAAACTGGTAAGCCAGAACGGCGAAGAAGCTCATGGCCGCCAATTAGACATGGTACGCGTAATCATCAATGACGCCGCTGACCGCATTAACAAAGCCGGTAAAGAAGCCATTGCCGCCATGAGCGAGCCTGGTGATGAGCAGAAGCTATTACTTATTGGCCTGAAACGCTTCACTAAACTGGAGCCGTTCAACACCAAAGAAGCCCGCCGCCGCATTGCCGCGGAGATGATCAAAGAGAACGAGTTTGTGTATTAGTTTTTTAGATACAAGATTCAGGACATACGGCGCAAGGCTTTTCTTGAGTTGTAGCATGAGCGTTTTAAGCCTGTTTTGGCTAAAACGGCTCTAAAACAGAAAACCCCGCTGCATCAGCGGGGTTTTCTGTTTTAATTAGAATCGGGCAATCCCTTGTGGTTGCCCTAACAAGGTAGCAACCGTAAAAGGGCAACCACAAGGGATTGCCCCTACTTTTAATCAACTTCCTTCTTGCCGTTGTTGGTGTTCTCACCAACAACTTAATCTATTGTCTTAACTGTAATACATCCCTCTGTTTTGAGCCTGTTTTTCCAAAAACAGGCTCAAAACAGAGGGACTAATCCTTGAACGTGATGCGGCTCAAACGGAGACCAGCAGATGCTTTGTTAGGACGGTTTACGGCGGTGATGGTGCGTTCGTCCAGCCAGGTGGTAAAATCTTTCACGTATGATACCCGTTGGTCATTGGCTACGTTCAGGCCTACTGCTTTGGGAGGCTCGGCACCGCCGGTTAACAGATGAATGGACCGGGAGTAAAGATCGGTTTTGCCTTTGATGGTTTCCAGGGTAAGCAGTTGCAGACGGTTGCCAATGAGGTGGGCGCTGTAAGAGATTCCGGCGAAGCCTTCAGAGGCAGGGGCCTTCTGGTTTTTGATGATGGCGGAGTTCCAGGTAGGTTGCAGGTACTCATTGTAGGCGAATAGCAGTAGTTCCTGGGCATGGAAGTCGCTGTTCTCGCCGCCGTCTGTGTATTTCTTCTCGGCCATAATCAGAATCTGGCCTTCGTGGCTTACCAGAATATCAGAAAGGTAAATATCTGCCAGGCGGGTGGCGCCGGTTGACTGGGCCAGGGTTTTGGTGAAGTCTGGCGTAAACTTGAACTCCTCGGCAAAACGCATGTTACCGGCCTTGTAGTCAAACCGAACCATTTTGAGGCTGCGGTAATCGCCGGTCTTTTCCTCGGCCACCAGCACGGCGGCGTACAGGCTGCTGTCCTGATGAATCTTGAAGTGCGTGTCCAGCACGTACATTTTCTCGCCGTTAAACACTCCGCCCAGCATCACTTCCATCACTTTGATCTCATTGTCACGGTTATTGTAGCGGCGCACGCTCAGGCGCATAGACTTGTTGGTAAGCACGCTCACAAACTGGTTGCCGTGGTTGTCTATCTGCACGTGGGCGCTTACCTGGTTGCCAAGGCCATTAAAGTCATACAATCTGTCTTTGATTTTGGTAAGCGAGGCGTCATAGACATTGGCTTGCATAGACTGCAGTTGCTCATTGCGGGTATTGGCGTGGTAGGTTACTAGTTTGGAGCCGTCGGCGGAGATGGCAACGGCCGGACGGCGGCCACGGCTGGGGGCTTCCTGCAGTTTGCTTCTCTTCAACTCTTTGCCGGTGGCCACGTCAAATACTCTTCCGAAAAGGGCCTGGCTGCCTTGGTCTGGCAATACCTGGTGGGTAATGAGCAGGGCAGTGCCTTTGTTCTGGGAGAAAGCCTCTACGGTTTCCTGACTCAGCATAGGCACCGGGGTAGACCACACGGCTTTGAGGTCTGCGCCGTAGCGCTCAATGGCATACGTGTTGTCAGACTTGCGGCTCAGGATCACAAAATCTGTGGGGCTCACCGCGAAGGCTTTTTTAGGGATACGTTGGTTATACTGGTCTCCGGCAGCCTCTGGCGCATAGGCAAAGGCAGAAGATTTTATTTTTTGGGCTTGCCCTAAATCCGGCTGAAAAAGCAGCCCTAGCAAAAACAAGCAGGAAAGAAGTGAGGTAGTAACACGCATAAAGGTAAGATTATAGACCCCGCAAATATACCGCTAAACCTCAAGGAAGTCATCACCTGCCAGTGGGTTGATTCTGTTATTATTTAAAGGCCAGCAGATTATATAATTCAGGATAAGTAAATTGCCATTTTAATCAGTATCTTTGCGCCTGCTTAAACAGACATAAATAAAAAGACATATTATTTATCTATTTCACATTTAAGGTCACCTAAAAGATTTACTTCCTGCCTGTGGATAACTTTTTATAGAGAAAGCTTGAACCAGCGCCTCCTGCGCCCGTAAACACCTAGGCTTGCCCAACGTGTTAGTGAGCTGTGAAGGAAGGTGCTGCGCTGAATGGCTTTATCATTCCTTAACAGAAGCATCACTATCTGTTAATGACCTGTAAAAATTGATCCTGTACTTTTGTAGGGAAGTAAATGACGCACAAATAATTAGTTATCTATGAAATTTATTTTTAAGATGTTCCTTTTAGTGGGAATGATTGTGGTAGGAAAGCTCTACAAAGAAGAAGCAGCTGATGCCAGTACCGTTGGAAAGAAAGAGAATATTACAACCGGGGATATTTACTCCCTAAATTCAGAAGCCATCTCCCCCTTTACCCAGCCGGTACATAATGTACAAGACACCGAAAAAGTAGAAAATCAAACTGAGAAAACCTTTACGTACTCCCTCAACTAATTTACTTTAATTACCAGAAAAGATCCAGACTCAAGTCTAGCTGATCCTGCTCCAGTTAACGGCGTTGGCTTTCAGTGACCGGATGTGCCGCAACAGGTTGGCATGCTCCGGAAGACTTAAGTCCGGGTCTTTTTCTATGATCTCCAGGGCCGCCGCCCGGCTAGCCTTCAGGATAGTGGCATCCTTAGCCAGATCCGCAATCAACAAGTCCAATACCCCGCTCTGCTGGGTTCCCATCAAATCTCCCGGTCCGCGCAGTTTTAAGTCAATATCGGCAATCTCAAAACCGTTGTTGGTGCGCACCATGGTCTCAATACGCGTCTTTCCTTCCTTGCTAATTTTGTAGCCTGTCATCAAGATGCAGTAGCTCTGATCAGCGCCCCGGCCTACACGGCCCCGCAACTGGTGCAGCTGCGAGAGTCCGAACCGCTCCGCGTTCTCTATGACCATCACGCTGGCGTTGGGCACGTTCACGCCTACCTCAATCACGGTGGTGGCCACCATAATGTGGGTTTCGTGCTTCACAAAGCGCTGCATCTCAAAATCCTTGTCCTGGGGTTTCATCTTGCCGTGCACCATGCTCACGCGGTACTCTGGAAAGGCGCGGCTCACGCTCTCAAAGCCGTCCATGAGGTCTTTGTAATCCAGGCCCTCAGACTCTTCAATAAGCGGGTACACCATGTAGATCTGCCGGCCCAGCTTGATCTGTTCGCGTATGAACCCAAACACCCGCAGGCGGTTGCTGTCATAGCGGTGCACGGTAATGATCTCTTTCCGGCCCGCCGGAAGCTCATCAATTACCGAGACTTCCAGGTCGCCGTACAAGGTCATGGCCAGCGTGCGCGGGATTGGCGTGGCCGTCATGACCAGCACGTGCGGAATGATACGTGGGTTCTTCTGCCAGAGCTTAGAGCGCTGAGCCACCCCAAAACGGTGCTGTTCGTCTACAATACAGAGGCCCAAGTTCTGGAACTGTACTTCGTCTTCTAAAAGGGCATGAGTGCCCACCAGCATTTTCATCTCCCCGGAGCGCAACTGCTCGTGCAGCACCCGGCGGTCAGATTTTTTGGTGGAGCCAGTGAGTTTTCCCAGCACTATGCCCAGTTTATCAGCGTATTGTTTCAGCCCTTGGTAGTGCTGGTCGGCCAGAATCTCCGTGGGGGCCATGATACAGGCCTGGGCGCCGTTATCGGTGGCCAGGAGCATGGTCACGAAGGCCACAATGGTCTTGCCGCTGCCCACATCGCCCTGCAACAACCGGTTCATCTGTTTGCCGGCAATCACGTCCTGGTAAATCTCGCGTACCACGCGCTTTTGGGCGCCGGTGAGGTCAAAGGGCAGGTGGTTCTTGTAGAACTCAGTGAGGGTAGGGGTTTTGCTGAAGATCTGTCCGGCCAGTTCGGCTTTGCGCTTGGTGCGGGTCCTTAATAGTTTGAGCTGGGTGTAGAACAGTTCCTCAAATTTCAATCTGAAGCGCGCCGCCTGCAGGGTGTCCCAATTCTTGGGGAAGTGCACCTGCAGCATGGCCTCGCGCTTGGAGACCAGGCGGTATTGGTCCACCAGTTCAGGGGTAAGCGTCTCGGGCAGGTGCGTAGGCGCCTGTTTGAGCAGTTCGGCCATCATCTTGCTAATGGCTTTGCTGTCTACGCGGTGGTTCTTGAGTTTCTCTGAGGTGTGGTAGACGGGCTGTAGAAAGCTCTGGTCCTGCTTTACCTCGGTGGCCTCCTCAATCTCGGGGTGGGCCATGTTGAACTTGCCGTTGAAGAGGGTGGGCTTCCCGAACGCGATGTAGGCTTGCCCTTCCTTCAGCTGCACGTTGAGCCACTTCACGCCCTTGAACCAGACCAGCTCTATCTCATCTGAGGCATCGCGCAGTTTCACGGACAAGCGCTGCTTGCGGCCCTCGCCAATGAGGTTCTTCTCCATGATCCGGCCCTTGATCTGCACGTACTGCATGTCCTCGGTGAGGTCCGCGATGGCATGGAACTGGGTGCGGTCCATGTACCGGAAGGGGTAGTGCTGGATAAGGTCGCCGTAGGTGAAGATGCCCAGTTCGGTCTGTAATAAACCAGCCCGCTGGGGCCCAACGCCCTTGAGAAACTCTATCTTGGTATGGAAAAAACCGGATGACACGTATGGAGAGTGCGGCCGCGTTTTAGGCCTGTTTTCGGGAAAACGGCCCCGAAACGCCAGCCAGGCTACCCTACAAAATTACAAAAAAGAGACGAGGCAGGCTAATCTGTTTAGCCAATTGGCCAGCTCCGCTGCAGGCAAAATACAGGAACCGGTAAGGTGAAAGTTTAAAATACCACTGCAAATAGAGTATTTAAACGCGTACCTAAATATTTAGCATTTCGTATATAGTTATATCTACTCACTAAAGAAAGGAGATACTATCTGTGCTAGGCTGTTACGGGTTAACGGTAAGCACCCCCACGCTGGGCGAGCGTTAAGCCATTAAGTGGCCATTGGGAAGCCTCGGTAAAGCCGGGGCTTCTCTTTTTCCTGCAAACACCGCCTAGTTTCCGTTTTAAGCTCGTTTTCTTAAAAATAGCCCTAAAATACCAGTGGCTGACCTACTTTACTTTTGATCCATTTCTTCTGCCCAGGAGTCTCGCCGGGGCTTTGCTCCAGCGGTTCTATGTGTCAATGTCAAATTAGTGTTGCCTACCACTTCAGTAATAACCACACCCACAGAACCGATGAGGTTAGCGGTGTCTGTTTCTATGGCGCTTTGCAGTTTTTTGTTGAGGTCTTAACCAGTTGGTAAGAAGTGGCAAAACGCTTTCATGGGACGGCCTTTCCTTGGCTGAATGTAGCAGTTAAACCAGAGTATGGTAAGTCTTGAAAAGAAAAAGGCTACCACTGGGTAGCCCTTTTCTTAATTGCCTCTATAGGTAGAGTACCCGTATGGTGAAAGCGTAATGGGCACGTGGTAATGGTTCTTGTCCTTAATCTGGAAAACCACTTCAATAAAGGGGTAGAAGCTGTCGGTCTTCTTCTTTTTGAAATAGTCAGCTACCTCAAACGTGAGTTTATAGATGCCAGGCTGGGTTTTAGTATAGGGCAGAAAGTCTTTGATCCGGCCGTTTTCATCGGTGACTTTGGTGTCTACGGTTGTCCAGGCTTTGGTTTTTTCGTCCTGTTTCTCCAGCCGCACGGTTACTTCGGGCGCGGGGAGTCCGGTGGAGATGTCCAGGATGTGGCTGGATAATTGGTGGGTGTTCGTTTGTGCGTAGGCCATGGTGGTAAAAACCAATAACGCCAGGCTGAAGAGTAATTTTTTCATGAGGAGTACTTATTTAGAGGGATGAATAGTGGTGATACCTGCTTCGGGTAACTGACCGGCGGCGGCAATGGCATCATCGTTTTCGGGGCCGCCGCCGCCAGCTACGCCAATGGCCCCAATCACCTTGCCTTTGTACCATAACGGCGACCCGCCGCCCAAAAGCAGCAACTCCGGCAAATGGGCCAGGTTTTCTGTGTCTGGATTGGTTCTGGTGTTACGGCTGAGCAGAAGGGAATTGGTTTTAGTGGAGAGGGAAGTATAGGCTTTGCGCCGGGCCGCCTCTGTATTATGCGGGCCTACGCCGTCGCCGCGGCTTAGCAGAATAACTTCGCCGGAGGCATCTACCACGGCAATAGATACCTCTTTCTGTAAGGCCGCCGCTTTCATGCGAGCCCGTGAGGCTACTTCCTGGGCAGTTTTAAGGGGGAGTTGGAAGGCTTCAGAAACCCAAACCTGCGCCACCGGGGCGCTTTGAGGCTTGCTAGCCTGCGCCCAGGCCCAGCCGGGAAGGAACAATATGATAAGGAAAAGGGTGAGTCTCATGTTTTTTTACAAAGGTACCCGCCGGTTTTCTGCCAAACATTGATCTAGGGCAACGTTTTCAAAGCCGGGCTTTTAGCCGGCTGAGCGTGGAAGGGGAAAGGCCCAGGTAGGAGGCCGCCATTTTATTGGAGACCCGGGCCAAGAAATCGGGTTGCTGTTGGAGCACCCACTGTAGCTTCTCCAGGGCATCAAACCCTTGAAACCCATAGATTCTTTTTTGGGCATTGATGAAGCCGGTCTCCACTATTTGCCGGTAGATAGCCGCGAAGGCGGGTATGGTGTCTACCAATTGGAAAAAGTCTTTTCTGGAGATCTGTAGCAGTTGGGAGGGTTCAATGGTCTGCAGGTATTCCAGGGCCGGCTGCTGTTCTATGAAACTGGGCAAAGCCGTGCCAAACTGCCCCTCAAACGCAAAATACCGGGAAGCTTCCTGCCCTTCTTTGTTGAGCGTGAATACCCTGATGGCCCCTTTGTTAACAAAATAATAGTGCTGGCAGACGTCGCCGTAGTGGAGTAGGAGTTGGTTGCGCTTCGTCCTGACATCAGAAAAATGGGAACAGATATAGTCCAGCGTGGCAGGCTCTACGGAAGCGCGGTCCTTGATATATTTTTCTAGCAGTTGGAACATAGCGGTTGCCCGGAAGGCGTGGGTGTGATGGCAGGTGCCATTATCTACCCTTAACAGCGATTGCCGGGATTGTGTTTTACAGGATGGTGGCGCATTTTCTGAAACCAGGTCTTTTATTTGGTATAGCCAAAGGACCAGGTTCAGAAGTTTTTCTGTTCTGCTGCCTGGCCTTGCCGGCGCCGCAACCGTATGCTATGGGAAACTTTTTATCCAACAATTTTACCTTTCGGCCTGGCCATGAGAATAGCTACCTACAATGTGAACGGCATCAATGCCCGCCTGCCCATTTTGCTTCGTTGGCTACAGGAAACCACCCCAGACGTGGTGTGCCTGCAGGAATTGAAAACCCCGCAGGAAAAGTTTCCGGAGCAGGATCTGTTGGACGCAGGGTACCAGGCAGTGTGGCACGGGCAGAAGAGCTATAACGGGGTGGCTATTCTGGCACGGGGCACCAAACCTGAAGAAGTAGGTCGTGGCCTCCCCGGCGACCCCGAGGACGAGCAAAGCCGCTACCTGGAAGCCATGGTGAACGGTGTGCTGGTGGTGTGCCTGTACCTGCCCAATGGGAACCCAGCCCCCGGCCCGAAGTTTGACTACAAGCTATCCTGGTTTAAACGCTTTGCTACCCGCGCAGCTGAACTGCTGGCGGCAGGCACCCCCGTGATTCTAGCCGGCGACTACAACGTGATTCCCACCGAGTTGGATGCCTACAAACCCGAGCGCTGGGTGGAAGACGCATTGTTCCGTCCAGAGAGCCGGGCTGCTTTTCAAGACCTACTAAGCCAGGGTTGGACCGATGCCCTGCGCCACCTACACCCCAAAGAAACCATCTACACCTATTGGGACTACTTCCGGAATGCCTACGGCCGCAACGCCGGTCTTCGTATTGACCACTTACTGCTTAGCCCTGATTTGAAAAAGCATTTGGTAGCCGCCGGGGTAGACCGTGACGTTCGGGGCTGGGAGAAATCCAGTGACCACGGCCCGGTGTGGGTGGAGGTGAAAGGTGTAGGGAAGTAGAAGAGGTAGAGGATGCGAGTATTGGCATAAGATTTTGGCCCTTGTTGAAAAAGACTAGATGGTTTTAAACCATTCTGGTTTTATTTTGACTTCTTCAACCAATTCTACAGTAACCCCAAGATTTAACTCTTTTAGCTTTTCTGCAAAATCGTTTCCATCGATTAGGTCAATAGGGATTGCCCCATCTCTTTGGGCTTCCTTTTTTGCTTCTCGCGTGAAACTTCCTGTTGTTAAAAGCAGGCCTTTCTCCGCACGACCACTCATAGCACCCCTAAAATCCCTTATTACGGCAGAAGAAACAGAACCTTGGTATCGCTTTGCTTGAAATACAACATGAAATGAAAGGACCCCGCCAAGTCTAATCATTCCTTTTCCATCAATTCCTCCATCATTAGTTTTTCCTGTAACCTCAACGTTTACAAACCCAAGTTCCCTTAAAAGCCTCTGGCATAGTCTCTCAAATTGGTCAGGTTGGATCTTTTTTATTGTTTCTATTAGTTTGTCTTGCCAGGAGAATTCTTCAATCTCTGCTGTTTTATCGTGAAGTTCAGGTGAGTCATTTTTCTCTGTCTTCTTTTGGTTTCTTTCTTCTCTATCCTTTTTTACAACCGCTTTCTTAACACTTTCTTGATTAACATTTGCAGTGTTCTTTCCTTCTTCAGTTAAAGCCCAAACACCTCTAGAAGAGTTTTCAATAAGTCCGTATCGTTTTAAATAGTTTCTCGCCCAAGCAAGCCTGTAGGTTAATTTAGTAGTGCTTTCTCTGTGTATTTCATTTGTAGCCGCTTCACTAAGATTTAATAGTTTGGCAACTTCTTCTTCAATTTCCCCAACAGCTCCAGAGCCACCAAGACTTTTCAATGCCGTTAAAGTCGGATTGAAAAGGTCATCATATTTATATTTAAAGTATTTATCCATTACTTTTTATTGTTTTCGAAATCATTTTCTCTGTGGTAAACAGCAAATAAAACTATAGTGGATTTACCTGCCTTGATATAGGAGGAGTTTAGGTTGATTCATTGCTTAGTTCTTTAAAACTACCTATGAAACATACATTTCATGCTCCTAATCAGCAAAAAGCCGAACAGTTTCCAAAACTGTTCGGCTTTTTACATCTTGTTTTAAGGCTGTTTTACAGAAAACAGCCTTAAAACAAGATGTAATCCTTTAAAGGTTTTTCAAGACTGAAGCCTAATAGTAGATTTTACAGTGCATAGACTTCTTGCTACTTAGGCTTAAAGATCTACCTGAAGTCTTATGAACCCATTCTCAATCCTATGCAGGGTTGCTACTTCAGTGGGTTTTTCGCCCGGAGGAGTGGGGACTGAGGCATTATAAGAGTATACATTCACGGAAAACTTGGCTTCCAGTAAAAAATTACCGTTCCGTAGTCTTTGTAGTCTGGTTACTTCAAAATTTGAATTGTCTTGGCAGTCATACCCAATGGTGGTTAGCCATCTCCGGCTATCCGTGAGGTAAGAAGTCATGTAAGGATAACCTGGATTGGATACGTTTATGGCAATGCCATTCTGGGTATTGAATCTCCCGAAATCCACCGCATAAGGGTGTTGTCCTTTGGCATATAGGTCAGACTTATTGGTAGGGATATAGAAAAGTACATTAGGTTTTGTCATTTGGTTTTTGCCGTACTTTCTAACAAAGCTAACCTCTATACGCTCATAACGAGGTCCCCAAAGCTCAAATTTAGTCCAGTATAAAACAGAATCAGGATGCCCTTTATCTGTTATGCTGTCTAATCTAACTTGTGCATTTCCAATGCCGTCCCCGCCTACTCCGGTGAGGATATATTTCTTACCATCTAACTGGTAAGAGCAAGAATCGTTAAGGCTTGACAGGTTAACTGAGCGTGCTTTTACCTCCAGTTCATCTAACTCTTCTTGGCAAGAGGTGAAAAATAAAAAGGAGGCAAAAAGGGTAAGGAGGGGGAAAGGTAACTTCATAATGCTATAAATTATTAAATAGTATATTTTATATATTTAAAGATTCTCTAAGGTAAATGATTTTCCTGGGGAAATGCTTAGGAGATAGAAAGTTATTCTTGTAGCTGGTCTTGTGGCAACCGATGGTCTCCCTGCCTAAATGCACTTTTAACTTATAGGCCCGCATTTACAAGTAGGCCTTTTTAGAGGAAAGAATTGGTTTCCCAGCTCGGCATAAGGCAAAAAATATTTTTTCCTGGCCGGTTGCTCTCAACCTAGTCCTTCATCCCCTCCCCTTTAAAAGAAAAAGCCGAATAGCTTTTAAAGCTATTCGGCTTTTAGTGTTTATCGTTTTGGGCCTGTTTTCCCAAAAACACCCTCAAAACGGAAAGGCGGCTACCAAAAGGCGTAGGATAATCCGGGCAATGTCAAGTAAGGGCTTTTGTTTTCCCTGCCATTGAAAGGTAGAGTCCTGGTTCCCAAGGCTTCCAAGCTTAAGGCTTCAAAAACCAGGGCTTGGTGGTTTCATCGGTGGTGAAAAACTTTAGTAGTTGTTGGGCTACTTTTTGCCGACCGGTGGTGCCTGGGTGCGTTCCGTCAGATTGGAAATCTGAGGCCACCCAAAACAGGCCGTCGCTTCTGGGGGTGGTTCCGTTCGCCCAGAGGTATGGCCCCCAGGAGAGCCAGGCGGAAGAGGGGTTGCTTCCGGCGTAGGCCAGTGCGGCGTCTCCGTTTAGCTGGTCTTCAATGAGGCGTTTGACCGTCCAGCCGGTATACCAGGCAAACGGCTCGGGGTTCAGTTTGGAGGTGGCATAGCCGGCGTAGGCGCGACTGGTCAGGTAAACCAGCTTCAGGTTAGGGAACTTGGTTTTGAGTGACTGCATCACGGTTTTGTATTTCTGCTTCAGGGCGTCTGGGTAGGTGGCAAAGGCGGTGTCGGTGGGCTGGGCCTCAGCTTGCTTGTACCATACCACCTGCACCTGCGCAGCGGTCAGGCCAGCGTTGGACAGCCGATTAGAGACCGTGTTCCAGTAAGGGGCTGAGGGGCTGGTGATGGCGTTGATGTCTTGTCCGCCCTCTGCTCCGTCTACCAACACCAGTTTGGGGTTTTTGTTGGGGTAGGTCTGCATCTCAGAAAGGAAAGCCTGGGTTTCCTGGGTGGTATTGGACATGCCAATAGACATCCACACGATTTTGCCGCTGGCCTCATCTGCCTCCCCTGAGGCAGCCAGGGGTTTGATGGCTTTGGCAATCGCAACCCCGGCGGCGGTATGCGCCGCGGGCCTTTGGTTGGCGCCGTCTGGGTAGAGCCCGCCCTTGAATCCCCGGAAAGTGGCATCGCCGAAGTCGGTCAACGGGGTCTTTAGGATAGCCTGGGTTTTGGTGGTATCTGCCTTTTGGATATCTTCTTTCTTGCAGCCGGCCATCAAAGCCAAACTGCAGCCAATAAGCAGGTGCAGGTAAAGGGTTTTCATCATTGCTAGGTATGAGGGTAGTAGAGACTGCTTAGAGCGGTTTTGGGAAGAAAGGTTAAAGCCGAGCCGCCAGATTGGGTGAAGTAAAATCAAATTAAGGCTTTTGTCGTTTCCAGCCCGTTTTCCCAAAAACAGCCCTAAACCAGCCCGTTCTTTTTAACGCAAAAAGCCGAACAGCTTTCAACGCTGCTCGGCTTTTGGGTGATTTCCGTTTCGGGCCCGTTTTCCCAAAAACAGGCTCAAAACAGAATCTTATAAGGCTAGTTCAACAGAACCGGTTTCCCGAAGCCCAGTTCCTCCAGCTTTTTAAGCTGAGTGGCAGCATCGCCAACAATGAGGTAATGCATCTTGTTGGGGTTTACGTACTGGCTGGCCAGGGCCTTGATTTTATCCAGGGTCATGCCGTTGACCAGGTTCACGCGTTGCTTGGCGTAGTCATAAGGCCAGCCGTAGGCACTGATGTTCTGCAGCATGCCCAGTTTGGCGCCCATAGTCTCAAAGGAGCGGGCGGTGCTTTTCACCAGAAAGCCTTTGGTCACGTCCAGGTCCTGGGCAGAGAAGGTAGGGCCGTAGTTCTGAAGAATGTCTTTCACCAGGCTAGCGGACTCATACGTCACGTTGGAGCGCACGCCGCTCTGGATGGTGAACGGACCCGACAGGGCGCTGCCCGAGAACGAAGAGCTGATGCCGTAGGTATAGCCTTTGCCTTCGCGCAGTTGCTGGGTGAGCTGCGAGGCGAAGCTGCCGCCGCCCAGAATGTAATTCATCACCTGCACCGGATAATAGTCTGGGTGCGTGGCCGGCAAAGCCAGGTAGCCAAAGCGCAGCACGCTCTGCTTAGCGCCCGGTACGTCATAGAAGTACACCTTAGAGGCGGTAGGCGCGGCCGGGGTCTTGAAAGTAGGCATGAAAACCTCTTTCGCTTGCCATTTCTGGGCCAGTCCGTTCAGGGCGGCCACCGCCTGGTCTTTCTCCAGGGCGCCCACCACGTGGAAGGCGGCCAGCGTAGGGGAAAGGTTGCTGTTGTAGTACTTCTGCAGGTCTTGCAGGGTGATGGCTTTCAACGAGGCCTCGGTGCCCAGAATGTTGTTGGACAGGATATGGTCTTTGCCGTAGAGAATCTGCTTGTACTGGTTGGCGGCAATGGAGTTGGGGTTGGCTTTCTGGCCTTTAATCTGGCTTTCGGTTTTCTGCTTGCTCAGTTCAAACTCCTTGGCGTCCCAGCGGGGCTCCAGTAACATTTCCTGCACCAGCGCCATGGTGGCGGCATAGTTACGGGCCAGGGTGCGGCCGTTTACGGTAATGTCCTCGTCATCTGCCGTAATGGAGATGCTGGCGCCCAGGGCGTCAATGGCTTCCTCCAGCTGGGCGGTGGTTTTGTTTTTGGTGCCCTTGGTGAGGCTTTCGGCGAGCAGGTTGGCCACGCCCACCTTGGCGGGGTCTTCCAGCAGGAGGCCGCCTTGTATGCGTAGGCTGAACTGCACCAGCGGCACCTCGCGGTTCTCAATGCCCAGCACTTTCAGGCCGTTGCCCAGCTTGGTTTCCCAGACGGCGGGCACGGTAATCTCGGGGCTTTTGCCGTAGGCAGGCTCCTTGGTTCTGTCAAAGCTGGAAGGGGTGCGCTCGTAGGTGGTCTTGGCACTCAGGTCAAATTTGCCTTCGGCGCCTTCCACAATTTTCTCCTCTACCACGCTCGCCTTTTTAGAGCCGGTTAATACCAGGTTGGTTTGGCCTTTGGGCACGAAGCTGGTAACTACGTAATGCTTGCCTTTGAGGTATTGGTTATACACGCGCTTCACGTCCTCTATAGAAACGGCCATCATGTTCTGGATGTCCTTGGTCACGAAGCCCGGGTCGCCGGCGAAAATCTGGTACTGGGCCAGTTGGAAGCCTTTGCCCTGCACGCTGGCCAAACCGTTGTAAAAGGCCACTTCCTGCCCGGCCTTGATGCGGCTCAGGTCACTCTCAGACAGGCCTTCCTTCTCAAACTTCGCGAAAGCCTCAAAGATGGCGCTGTGGATTTTGTTCAGGTCTACCTTGTCATAGCCCCGCACGCTGAGCATGAACTGGCCGGCAATCTCTGCGTTGTTGTTATACATGTTCACGCGGGGTGCCAGCTGCTTCTCGTCAATGAGCACCTGGTTGAAGGGCGCTTTCTTGCCATCAGATAAGTAGGTGGAAAGCACCCGCAACGCGTAGGAGTCCAGGTGGTACATTGGCACCGTGGGCCAGGCCATGGTCAGCTCGGGCAGGCGCGCGAAGTTATCTTCATGGAAGAGTTTCTTGGTCTCAGAGAGCACCACCGGCTTCTTCTCCATCTTCGGGATGCTTTCGCCTTTCTTAATCTCCCCGAAGTATTTCTCTACCCAAGCCTTGGCCTGGCCCGGCTCAAAGTCGCCGGTCACGACCAGGGTCACGTTGTTGGGCACGTACCAGCGGCGGTAGAACTCCTTCACGTCAGCCAGGGTAGCGTTCTGCAAATCCTCCAAAGAGCCAATCACCTGCCAGTGGTAGGGATGGTTGGCCGGGTACAGGTTCTGGTCAATCACGTAGGAAGTTTGGCCGTAGGGCGCGTTGTCATAGCTCTGGCGCTTCTCGTTTTTCACTACCTGCTTTTCCTTGTTCACCACTTCCTCGGTCACGGTGTTGATGAACCAGCCCAGTTTGTCGGCCTCGGCCCAGAGCATTTTCTCCAAGGCGTCGTTAGGCACGGTCTGGTAGTAGTTGGTGCGGTCGCGGGAGGTGGAGCCGTTGGCGCCGGAACCCCCAATGCGGGCGCTCATCTTGTCCAGCCCGCCTTTGCCCAGGTTCTCAGACTCCAAAAACAGCAAGTGCTCAAACAAGTGGGCAAAGCCGGTGCGGCCTTCTTTCTCGCGGGCAGAGCCTACGTGGCTGGTCAAGGCCACGGCCACCACCGGGTCAGACTTGTCCACGTGGAAAACCACTTGTAGGCCGTTGTCCAGCGTGAATTTCTCATAGTCTACCTTGAAGGCCGTCTTTTCCTGCTTGGACTTGCTCAGCTTCTGGCAGGCAAAGAGCACCCCCGTAAAGAGGAGCAGGTACGTGATTTGCTTTATAAATTTCATGTAGGGTTGGGTTGCGTGTTAGTGGAAGGTAAAGATAACAGGGTTTCTTAATACTTTGGCTTTCTGGGGCAAGGGGTTAGACGAGCTGTGCTTCAGGAAGGACGCCCTCCAGCATATGGCCCAGAATGGGCGCGCATTTCTCGCGGCAGGCTGGATAAAAGTGGCCGTGCTGCCAGTAAGCAGACTTCGGCGACTGGCCCCACCAGAACTCGGCCAAGGCCAAAGGCTCCAGGTTATTCTGAAAGGCATATTGCAACAGCTTAGGTGCCGCGCACTCGCCTGCCCCGGCTGGCGGGTTGCCGTTGGCGGCATGTTTAAAGATTTGGCGCAGGCTTTTCTGCTCTCCCGCTTTATTCTGGAAATGAAACTGGTCAAACAGCTGCCCCTGCAGGGCGATGGAATGGTTTTTACGCCGGGCCTGGAGCAAGGCAATGTGGGTTTGGTTTGCCGGTTCTTCCAGCGCTTGCAATAATTTTATCTCGGCGTTCAGGCGGGTGAGTTCTTGCATGCCCAGGTTCAGGAAACTGCCCTGGGTGAGGCTATCAAACACCGGCGGTACAAACCGTTTATGATGGAAGCACCCGGCCAGCTTCCCCGAAAACGCTGACAGGTACCCAATCTCCTGCTGCTGGTTTCTAACCACCAGCACGCCGAACATCTTCCCAATTACTGCTCCTTCCTGCTCAGGGTTCAAGCCAAAGTTATGCTCCCAGTCCTTCTGCGTCTTCAGGTGTTGCTGCAGTTCGGCTGCGGCTAATAAGCTCAACGGATGTGGCTCCTGGTTGAAAGGGTTGGTGAATTCTTCAGGCAGTGGGTAAGCCGCGATGCAGGCGGAGAATGGCGTGAAAAGATTGGGCTGGAAAGATAAAGAAGAGGTCAAGCGGAAATGGTAAGCGGAAAACTTATTAAGGTAATCGTGAATGTTAATTTGGGAATCAGTAGGCTTGTGGGAGTCTTAGTTGATCCTGTGGTTCACCCTATACATGAACTGAACTAATTGATTTTTATAAGAGTAGAAAGTTTACTTCTTCTTCCAGTTTAGGTAAGTCTTGAATAACAATGGCCCATATTATTTCTTCAGAAACTGTGTCATAGCCATGAATGATTCTGTTTCTGGTATTTATTATTCGGCGAGCGTTGGTGATGGAGATTTCAGGTTCCTGTTTAATGATTCTATTTAAAGCTTCCCCTATTATCTCTAAGTTGCGCTCAATCGCTTTTTTAGTTTTCAGGTCCTGTTGGAAGGAGAGAAAGGTCCTCTCCTTTGGTAGAAAGTCATAAATTTCCAGAATAGACCTCCTTATATCCGCAAGCCACAACCTTCTATTATCTGCCATAGACCAGAAGTTTAGTGCGGTCAATCTCTTCTTTTAGAACAGGGTTTCTAATGGCTTTCTGTTCTAGTAAATCAATATTTCTTTTAAAGATTTTCTCCAATTGAAACTTCAGCTCAAAGTAATGATCTGTATATTCTAAGGGGTCTGGTGAATCAATATCAACCACCAAATCTATATCGCTTTCCAGTTTGAATTTATCATTGGTAACAGAACCAAAAGCAAAAAGGCTTCTCACGCTATGCTGATCGCAGAGCTTCCTTATTTGCTTGATATGGTCACTGATGATTTTCATAAGCGGTTTAAAATACGATGCTTAGAGGTAACCTGTTTTAAGCCCATTTTTTCAAAAACAGGCCTAAAACAGAATCTCCTTACTTCACCTGATCAGTCCAGTGCAGGGTGTTCAGTAAATGAACGGCGTCTTTTTTGAGGTACTCAATCACGGGCGCCAGGGAGTCGTTGGAGGTGGCGGTCCTGAAGTAGAGGGCGCCCCGGAAGAAGTGCTTGGTGCTGTCGGTGAGGTAGAACTGGAACTGGCTGGGGACCTCGCCCTGCAGCTCAAAAACACTGGCGGTAATGCCGGTGGGCGTTTTGATCTGACTTTCCTCTATGGCGTAGGCCTTGATCTGGTGCCGGCTGGTCAGCTTGCGAGCATCTTCTACCAGGTCATTGAACTTCTTGGGGTCTTGGTTAAAGTTCTTATACGTGATCTGGATGTTAGCTTTGAACTGCGGGTAATACAGGTCTATCCAGTGAGGCTCGGCAATACGTGAAGAGTCTTTGAGCACCTTGGCGTAAACCGAATATTCAAAAGTATAAGGGTGGGCCTCCTGCAACGGCTGGTATTTGGCTACGGGTAAGTCAATGCGGTTAAAGCCTTTGGGTTTGGGCGTGTACTCCTCGGCGCAGCCGGTGAAGAGAAGAAGTCCGCAAAGGGCGGTAAAAAGTAGAAGCGGATTATTCTTTTTCATTCTGCGGATGCGGCACAATCTCATGTACCCGTATTTTCTTTATTTTTTTACTGTCTGCGGCCTCAATATGGAAAAGATAGGGGCCAAACTGTACCTCCTCCCCGGTATGGGGTATGCGGGAGAACAGGCGCAACATCAGCCCGGCCACCGACTCTACCTCATTGCGCACTTCTTTCATCAGATCTGCGGGCGGGTCTACTACCTTGCAGAAATCATGCAGAGAAGTGCGGCCCTCAAATGAGAACGTATGTTCATCTAATTGCGTGTAGTAGTGGTCTTCTTCCTCGTCCAGCTCATCATGAATCTCGCCCACAATCTCCTCAATCACGTCTTCCAGGGTAAGTAGGCCGGTAGTGTCACCGTATTCATTGACCACAATGGCCATGTGCACGCGGCGCTCCTGGAACTCACGCAGCAGCTCATCTATCTTCTTGGTTTCCGGTACAAAGTACGGGGTTCTGATCAGGTTTTGCCAGACAAAGTCGGCGGGGGCGTCTAAATAGGGCAGAATGTCTTTTACATACAGCAGGCCGTCAATCTTATCAAGCCCTTCTGAATACACAGGTACCCTGGAATAGCCCCACTGCTGAATCTGCTTGAGTAGCACCGGGAAAGGCATGCGCCTCTGAAAGGCAATCATGTCGGCGCGGGCACGCATGATCTGCCGCACGGTAATGGAACTGAAGTTCACAATGGCTTTCAGTAATCCCTTTTCCTGCGGAGAGGCGGGCTCAGCAGGAGTTTGCTCCAGGGAAAGCGAGAGCTCCTCAGACGGAGAAGGCGCGCCAAAGGCGGCCCGGGTGCGCCAGGCCAATTTCTGCAAGGGCAAAATAAGCCACACGAACGGACTGCCCACCGCAAAAATGCCTGATAGCAGCGAAAGCAGGACCGGAGCAGAAGAGTTTTGTTGCCGGCGCCGTCCCCAGTCTGAGAAATACAGCCGGCCGGCCAGCAAAAGCACTGTCATGACCACCGTGGCACCGGCGTACGCCGCCCAGGTGTTGAGTCCGGCTAAGGGGAAAAGGCGGGTCATGACCACATACCCCAAAATGCCGAGCAGCAAATGAAGCGTGGTGGTGACAAAAGCCCCGGCTAAAAGAAGCCGCTCCGGCTTCCTGAAAAAAGAGAGGTGGTTAACAGTGGTTTCTAACCTTGAGGATTCGGGCAGGTTGGCGCTGAGGTAGGTCTGGAACGCGGCCATGGCCGCGGAAATGGCCAGGCTGCCTATATAAGCGAGCAGAAAAAGGGCAGAAGGGAGAGCCCATTCTGCCGGAGGCAATGTGGTAAGGGAGAGAGTTAAAAGAGAGCCCCAACTGGAGGGCTCTCCTAAAGAGGTTATACTTTGCAAAACGCTACGTTTGGTTCAACAATCAATTAGAAGGGCAGATCATCTGGCTCTTCTTCATAGGCCACTGGCTTAGAACTGCCGCTGCCTTTGCTGGCACCGCCACCGCTGTTGCTGGCATTTGCACTGTTAGAGGCCGCCTCATTGGCATAGCTTCCGCCGCCCTGGTTGCCGCCGCCTTCCGGCTTTCCGCCCAGCATGGTCATGTTGTCGGCCACAATCTCGGTGTTGTACCGCTGCACGCCGTCTTTGTCCTGGTAGCTATTGGTTCTTATTCTGCCTTCTATGTAGACAGACTGGCCTTTTTTGACATATTTCTCGGCTACTTCGGCCAAGCCGCGCCATACCACAATGTTGTGCCACTCGGTGCGTTCCTGGCGTTCGCCGTTTTTGTCTTTGAACGTTTCTGAGGTTGCCAACGGGAAACGGGCCACGGCCACGCCGCCTTCTAAGTGGCGCACTTCCGGGTCTTTGCCCAGGTTGCCAATTAAGATAACTTTATTAATGCTTGCCATAGAATAAAATCAGGTGGTTCAATATTGCTTTAGCTTATAAATATACTAAAAAAAGTGCTCTTCTAAAAAAGAAAGTATTAAAACTGGTTTGGGAATTTCCTCGGCCTGCTCCACAGAATATAAGCCAAGCCCCAGAGACTCTTCTGTTTCTTCCCTTAAACGGTCTTTCAAGGAAACCAGATAAAACTGCGCGAAAATTTTCTGGTGGCTCAGAATGTGTTTATACACCTTGCCGGTGCTGTTAAGGGTTATTTCAGGCAGGCCCAACTGTTGCGCTGCCTGCTCCTGCAGAACTACTGGGTCAGGGGTAAGGGTGTCTGTCTCTACAGAGAAGAAATCATAGAGCCCTTGCCAGATGTCTTGGCCGGGCCGTTTGCGCAGGTACAGCTGCCCGTTATATTGCAGCACCAGGTAATGCAGGAACCGCTCGCGCGAGCTTTTGGCCTTCTCCTTTACCGGCAATACGTTTACCAGCCCGTGCTGGAAGGCAAAGCACTCTTGCTGCAGCGGGCAGAACAGGCAATCTGGGGCAACCGGCGTGCACTGGATGGCGCCAAACTCCATAATGGCCTGGTTGTAGGTGTCGGGTTGGTCTGTGGGAATAAGGGTGTTGGCTAGCTCCTCAAACACTTTCTTGCTGGCTGGGGCGGCAATGTTCTCGTGCCGGCCAAACACGCGGGCCAGTACCCGGTACACGTTTCCGTCCAGCACGGCCACGGGTTCACGGTAGGCAAAAGAGGCAATGGCGGCAGCGGTATAACTGCCCACGCCTTTCAATTGCAACAGACCCTGGTAACTTTCGGGAAACCGTCCTCCAAAGTCAGAAACCACCTGTTTAGCCGTGAAATGCAGGTTTCTGGCCCGTGAATAATAGCCTAATCCTTGCCAGAGACGCAATACTTCGTCTTCGGGGGCGTTTGCTAAGGCGTGCACCGTAGGGAACCGCTCCATGAATTTAAGGTAGTACGGGAGCCCTTGCCGCACGCGGGTTTGCTGCAGGATAATCTCAGAAAGCCAGATGGCATATGGGTCTGTGGTCTCACGCCAGGGCAGGGACCGTTGGTGACGGTGGTACCAGGCAATAAGGGTATTGCTAAAGAATAAGGGAGGAAGAGGGGCCATGAAAAGGCTTTAACATGTTGGTTTGCTGTTGTTACGCTGCTGTGAAACCAACAGATTTTTACATAAATAGTTTTTGTTTCCGAAAAGGCCGGTTACCTTTGTGCCCCGATTTCAGGGTGCTGTAGCAATGCAGTAAACGTTTGTACAAACATATTCATCTTTACTTAATTACTTAAATCGTTTAATCAAGTGACTAAAGCAGAAGTTATATCAGAAATTGCGGATAAGACAGGGATTGAGAAATCTGATGTTGCAGCCACAGTAGAAGCATTTTTCAAAGTGGTGAAAGATTCCATGGCCGATGGTAATAACATTTACGTGCGTGGCTTTGGAAGCTTTGTGAACAAGAAGCGCGCGAAGAAGGTAGCCCGTAACATCTCCAAGAACACGTCTATCATCATTGATGAGCATTTTATCCCTTCGTTCAAGCCGTCTAAGACGTTTGTAGCGAAGATTAAAAACAGCAAAAAGATCAAAGAAGCCGTAGTTTCTTAGTTTTTTGTACCTTTGCAGTCTTAACGTATTGTGTTTTAATTATTTCGGGTTATAAATATTATGTCTAAAGGAAGGATAGCGCTGATTCTCTCTGCCGTAGTGCTGGCTGTTCTGATGGCTTTATTGCCCAAGGTGATTATAAACAAAGACAAAGGCGGTCTTGCCCCTGACGGAGTTGCCGCTAACCGGGACCAACCGGCGCATGACCCTAACCATCCGGGCCATGAAGACCACGCCGAGGAACCAGCGGCCCCTAAAGATGCGCACGCCGCAGCTTCACCAGCCCAGGTGAAAAAGATAGCAGAGCTTAGAGCAAAGTTCAACCAGGAGAGCAACCCCCAGGCCAAAGTGAAGGTAGCTGATGATCTGGCCAAGGAATATATTGCCCTGGCCCGCCATGACAGCGCCGGTTATTACTATGAGCAGGCCGCCCAAGTGAAACCAGGGGAGAAAAGCTTCCAGAAAGCCGCCGATCAGTATTTTGAGGCGTTCACCTTCGCTGCCACCCAGGAGCGCTCACAGGCACTGGGCAACAAGGCGCAGGTATTGTATGAGCAGGTGCTTAAGAACAACCCGGCTAACCTTGATGCCAAGACTAACCTGGCCATGACCTTTATTTCCAGCAGTAATCCCATGAAAGGAATTACCTTGCTGCGCGAAGTGATTGCCACAGACCCTAAAAACGAGAAAGCCCTTTTTAACCTGGGGGTTTTATCCATGCAGTCTAATCAGTATGACAAGGCGGTGGACCGGTTCAGGGAATTATTGGTAGTAAACCCGGCGCACGTAGACGGCACGTTCTACCTTGGGGTATCACTGGCAGAGACCGGCAAAAAGCAGGAAGCCCAAAAGGCGTTTCTGCGGGTGAAGGAGCTGAGCAAGGAGCCTGAAGTGCAGGCCTCTGTAGACAGCTATCTGGAGAAGCTCAAAAGCGCCAACTAAAAGAGAGTTAAAATATTTTTCACTTATAAAAAATCAACACTATGCCTTGCGGTAAAAAAAGAAAAAGACATAAGATCTCTACCCACAAAAGAAAGAAGCGTCTGAGAAAGAATAGACATAAGAAAAAATAAGGCCTAGCCTTTGATTCTATAAGCCCACATCGCCTTTTCTGGTGATGCTGGGCTTTGTATATTCTTCCACTTAAGCATCTAAGACATTGAGTAACGAATTAATTATTAATTCTACTCAAGATGGAGAACGAATAGCCCTTCTTCAGGACAAGCGATTGGTGGAGTATCATTTTGATAAAGATGATGCCAACTACTCTGTAGGAGATATTTTTCTGGGAACCGTTAAAAAGGTGATGCCGGGTCTGAACGCCGCGTTCATTGACATTGGGTACACCAAAGACGCGTTCCTGCACTATCATGATTTAGGAGAGAACATCAAGACTCTCAATAAATACGTGAAAATGGTGCAAACCCAGAAGAACACCACCGCCAAGCTTGGCCCGATTAAATTTGAGCCCGAAATAGACAAACTGGGTAAGATGGCTGATGTCCTGAAAAAAGGGCAGCAGATCTTGGTACAGATTGTAAAAGAGCCAATTTCAACCAAGGGGCCCCGGCTTTCTTGCGAGATTTCCCTGGCGGGCCGTTACCTGGTGCTCGTGCCTTTCTCTAACACGGTAAGCGTGTCAAAGAAAATAGTGAGCAAAGAGGAGCGTACGCGTCTAAAACGCCTGATTACTTCCATTAAACCGGAGAATTTTGGCGTGATCATCCGTACCGTGGCCGAAGGCCGTGAGGTGGCGGAGTTAGACAAAGACCTCCGTACCATGTTGGCTACCTGGGAAGAAGGTATTGCCACTTTACGTACCGCCAAAGAGCGGGATAAAGTGATTGGGGAGCTAGGACGCTCCTCCTCCATGTTGAGAGACATCTTAAATGAAAGCTTTGACAACATTGTAGTAGACGACGAGAAGTTGTACAATGAGATCAAGACTTACATTGAGACCATAGCCCCGGATAAGCTGAAGATTCTGAAGCATTACACGGGCAAGGTGAAAACCTTTGAACACTTTAACATTGAAAAGCAGCTGAAGTCCCTGTTTGGGAAGACAGTGAGCATACCGGGCGGCGGATATCTGGTCATTGAGCACACAGAGGCCCTGCACGTAGTAGATGTAAACAGCGGAAACAAATCCAACACCGAGACGGACCAGGAAGCAACCGCGCTGAATGTGAACCTGACCGCGGCAAAAGAGGTAGCGCGCCAGTTGCGCCTCCGGGACCTGGGCGGAATCATTGTAGTAGATTTCATTGACATGAAGTCTGCCGAGAACCGGCAAAAAGTGCAGGATGTAGTGAAGGAGGAGATGAAGAAAGACCGGTCTAAGTACACGGTGCTGCCTATCTCCAAATTCGGACTCATGCAGATCACCCGCCAGCGCGTACGGCCTGAGCAAAACATTGTCACCGGTGAGGTATGTCCTACCTGCGGAGGCAGCGGTAAAATTTCCGCCAGCATTTTGGTAACCGATGAAATAGATCAGACCATTGAAGATCTGCTCACGCGCCAGAATCAGAAAAACATTACGCTGTATGTGCACCCGTTCCTGCATGCGTACTACACCAAGGGCTTGATTTCCAAACAGCGGAAATGGTTCTTGAAACACCTCAAGTGGGTGAACGTGATGAAAGATACGGCCCTTGCCCTCACAGAATTTAAAGTGATGGATGAGCACGGCGACGAGATTGAGCTGAAATCAGCGTACACAGAGGTAAACGGCTTGCAAGACCGCGCCGTGGAGACTGAGTAACTTATTCAACCTGAAAATAAAAAGCCCCCGTTGTGAAACGGGGGCTTTTTCATGTAAAATGCCTTCTGCTGTTTTAAGCCTGCTTTTGCAAAAACAGGCTTAAAACAGATTTAGAACTTAAGGCCCAGGTCAATAGAGAAGGTGTTGTTTTTCAACTCCACTTTGCTGTCCTCAAAAATGCCGGAGTAGAAATCATCGTCTACATCAGTTAAGCCGCGCTGGTAAGAAAGACCGCCAAACACCTTGGTGCTTTCGCCTAACTGCCACTCTACGCCAGCACCTAACAAGGCGCCAATCTCAAAGGTGTTAAACCGCTTGGTGAACTTATCACCTTCGCTATCTACTTTCTTATCGTTTACCTTAGCGGCCAACAGGGTGTTTAAAGAGCCACCTGCCAGGAAATAAACACGGGTGTCTGTGGCCACTTCATTGGTGAACAGCTTAAGGGCTACCGGTATCTCAATGTATTGCAGGTTAATATCATCTGAGCCAGAAACCCGCTTAGTGCCAGAGCCAACAGACGTAGGGAAAGTGTAGTCATATGCTACTTCGCCGCCTTTCACGTTGTATTGCAAACCGGTACTTAAAGCGTAGTTGGTCCCGAAGAAATAGTCAGCGATTACGCCCAGGCCAAACCCAACGCCGGCGCCGTCATTCTTGAAATTGTATTGGTCTTTGGCAATGGTGCGGGTGGAGGTAACCGAGGGGGATACTTTTACACCAATCTCTACCTGGGCAGCGGCTTCCTGAGAGCAGAATAGGACGGTGGCCATAACCACGATCAAGGAACTAATGCGAATCATCTTCATGTGAGAGAAGGAATTAATGAATGTTACGTTAAATTTGTCCTAAAGATAAAGGAAGAAAAGGATGCGAGGCTACTTATTGCTACTAACAGTATTGTTATTTTTTGGTTGTAAAAAAGAGGGCTGCCAGATTCCGGAGGAAATTGCAAAAATTCCAGTTGATATACAGCTAGAACGGCTGGAAAAACCTTTCTTCCAGGTGAAGACCGTTCCTGAAATGCAGGCCTTTCTGCGCCAGCAGCCGCTGTTCACCAGTAAGTTTCTGCTCAAAGACCGGTACCCCTCAGAGGAACTCATGGCCCAGAGCCTGCTGCGCCTGGCCACCGATACCAGCATCCATAAACTGGTAACAGAAAGTGACCAGCGCTTTGGCGACATGCAGGACGTGGAGCAGGAACTGGAGACCGCCTTCAAACACGTGAAACATTACTTTCCTTCTTTCTATCTGCCCAAGGTGCAGACCTTTGTCTCTGGCCTTAGCCGTGATCTGCTGGTGAGCGACAGCCTGATTGTACTGGGCCTGGATTACTTCATCGGTAAGAAAGCCTCTTATCGGCCGCAGGCCCCGCAGTACATTCTGAACCGCTACGAGAAAGAGAACCTGGTGCCTTCTGTCATGCTGCTGGTCTCCAACAAATTCAACAAGACTGATTTTGTGAACAAGGAGATGCTGGATGAGATGATTGACTACGGCAAGTCTTACTATTTTGTGGAAAAGGTGCTGCCCTGCACGCCAGACTCGCTTATCATGTGGTACTCCAGCAAGGAACTAGCCGATGTGCAGTACAACGAGGGTAAAATCTGGGCGCATTTCATTGAGAAGGGCCTGCTATATGAAACCAGCCAGTTCACCATCAGGAAATACATTGGCGAGCGGCCCAACGTGCCCGAGATCAGTGAGCGCTGTCCCGGCAGGGTAGCGGCTTGGGTAGGCTGGCAGATTGTGCGTAAGTACATGGAGAACAACCCTAAAATAACCCTTCAGCAATTGATGGAGGAGAAGAACGCCCGCAAGATTTTGGAGCAGTCTAAATACAAGCCGCAGAAGAAGTAAGAGCGTAGCGGGTAGCACGTATCGCGTAGCACGATATCCATAAACTCTCCTTCCCGCCATTGTTGGTGTTATCACCAACAATCCAGATGCGGTCTCAGGTTACGTAAGCAGATCTTAGATTCGTTTTAATTGGCATAATAAGGAACAAGCCATACATCAGCTTCCGTTTTGGGCCTGTTTTCTGTAAAACAGGCCCAAAACAGTTTTAAACCAACCATGCACCTAGCGCTTTTTCACCAGTACCACCATAACCCAGACTGCCCGGCTACCTGCCGGCACTACACGTTTATGGCCGAACTGGCGAAAAGGCACCAGATTACGCTCATTACCTCTAACGCCTGGGAAAGCAAACGCCTTACCAACCTGTATGAATGGGTGCCGCCGGGAGTGGAGCTCATCTCTATTAAAGCGCCGTATCATAACAAGATGGGCGTGGTGCAGCGGCTGCAGTCGTTTGGGTCTTTTGCGGCGCAGGCGCTGGTAAAAGGACTAAAAATGCCCCGGCCCGATGTAGTCTGGGGCGTCTCTACTCCCCTGACTACGGCTTGGGCGGCTGGTAAAGTGGCCTCCCTGAGGCGGGTGCCCTGGGTGTTTGAAGTGCAGGATTTATGGCCTTCTTTCCCTGTCCAGATGGGAGCGGTGCCCTTTAAACTCGCGCAGCGCCAACTGTACCAGATGGAAGCCTCTTTGTACAGAAAAGCGGCCCATATCATTCCGCTTTCTACTGACATGGAGCAGTACATCCTGGACCAAGGCATCTCCCGTGATAAGCTTACCACCTTGGTGAACGGCACCGAGATTCCGGCCCAGCCTATTGCCCCAGCAGAGCAAGAAGCCTTACGCAGGCAATGGGGGCTGGAAGGTAAGCAGGTGGTGTTGTACGCCGGAACCTACGGGCGGGCCAATGATATTCCTATGCTGGTACAGACCGCCAAGCTCCTGCAGGGCCACCCCGATATCTGCTTCGTGTTTACCGGCCAGGGGTATGATGCGCCTTTGCTGGAAGAAGCGGCCCGGCAGCAACAGAACATCATTCTCCTCCCGCCGCAACCGCGGCATGCCATATTCAACCTCTTTTCTATTGCGGCCGTGTCTGTGGTATCATTTATTGATTTACCCGTGCTGGCGGCCAATTCGCCGGGCAAGTTGTTTGACAGCCTGGCCGTGGGCACGCCCGTGGTGGTGACTAACCCGGGCTGGACCAAGGCTCTGGTGGAGACCCATGCCTGTGGCTGGTATGTTCCGGCCGGGGCCGCCGAGACTTTGGCTGCCTCTTTGGTACAGCGCTTAAGCAACAGCCAGGAGATGGCAGTGATGCGGGTACAGGCGGCTCAGGTGGCTAAGAACCAGTTTGACCGGCTGCAGATGGTGCCCCAACTGGAAGAGATTTTTGAGAAGGTGGTTAACGGCGGTTAAGAGAAATTCGGTTGGGGTAGCAGAATGGGTAACTGTAGATGAGGCTAGTGCGGCCAAACCCCAGAGCCTGGTTATGCTTTGGGTAGAAATTCGTTGATCAAGTAGAAGAAAATATCCTCTTCTGTTGAATACAAATAAGTCAGCCTAGCCCAGGCTTTGGCACCGAACTCAAATTTATTTCCGCTGCTGTCTGTGTAGTTCCACTTATTGAAGATATCCTTTTTCAGGTAGGCCTTTTCTTTATTTGTGGTGTACTCTAAATTCCCAAATGCGTCTTTCTTCATAGAGATGTGGACACCGCTTCTTTTCTCCTCATAAGTTGAATTCCCGAAGATGTCCTTTCCTATTTCAATTTTGTTGTTGCGGTTGTCTTGGAAAACCACATTGCCAAATATGTCCACAACATGAGAGGCCTGATACCCTTTTTTAACTTTGTTTTCTCCAATCAAGGACTTGAAGAAATCTCTCTTTGCTTCCTCATCCTGCAAGAGGCCTTTAAATTTCAGGTCAAGGTATTCCTTGTTGAAAGTAACCGTGTTGTTGCTGTTGTCTGAAAAGATCAGGGCGCCAAAGATGTCCTTTTTTAGGGTAGCGGTGTACCGTTGGTCTTGTGAAGCATATTGCAGATCGCCAAAAATATCAAATTGAATGCGCTGGGCCTGCAAGTGTAGACTGAGAGCTAGCAGCAATAGTATGAGAGGATATTTTTTCATGCGATTTAATATTTTATAGAATATTGTATTTGTTAGGGTGTGTCTTGTGACAATTTGGCTTTGAAGTTTATAGCTGCTATAAAGGTGTAGTTGAGGCAGATATATTTAGAATATCATTTTACTCTGCGCAGACATTATTAGCATGCCGAACGGTTAGCTTCCAAGTATTTTTCTTTTTCATCCAGACATTTGTATACCTGCGTTTCAGCTTCTTGCCGGCATTCGGGGCTCCTTTGGCAGGAGTAACTTCTTCGCTTCCCATCACAATGACCATATCCGTAAAGAATAAGAACTTCTCAGGATATCTTTTAAATGACGTGTATCTAATTACCCCACTTTTTATAAGCCGAAGCAATTCTGCTTTTTCATTTACAATCTTGTTGGTGGGATGATTAACGGTTACTTCATCATCCATTAATTTGTCTAACGCTTTCGCATCGCCTTTAAAAATTGCTTCTGCGTGGGCAAGATCAAGCTTTTCAATTTCCTTTCTGAGGTCATTATTTCTCTGTCCAGAAGTCACAGAATAAGAAAACAACAGAATTAAGAATGTAAGAATGTACAGCTTCATAAGTCATATGGGTTATTGCATTAAGCTACGTTAATTTTCTCAATGCAATCAGGTCTTCTTGAAGCATGCTGCCAACTGGCTGCCAAACCGAGTTATTCGGCTTATCTGTCAAAATCTACAAATAAACTGAATAAGGTACCGCTAGATAGTTAGCCACTTACAAAATCACTCTATCTGTTTCGAGACCGTTTTCGCAAAAACAGCCCTAAAACAGATTATAGTTTGTTCTCTGGGTCTTCTGGTTTGTTGGGCCAGTTCTTTTGGTAGTAGGCGCAGAAGTGGGTGAGGGGGCAGCGTTCGCATTGCGGGGTGCGGGCCAGGCAGATGTAGCGGCCATGCAGGATAAGCCAGTGGTGGGCCTTTGGCACCAGGTCTACGGGTATGTGCTGGAGCAGCTCCTTCTCCACTTCCAGCGGGGTGCGGGCTTTCGCGCTTACCAGGCCTAGCCGTTTAGAGACCCTGAACACGTGCGTGTCTACGGCCATGGCGGGCATGTTGAAAATCACCGAGGAGATGACGTTGGCGGTTTTACGGCCAACGCCGGGGAGTTGCTGCAGTTCCTCTATGGTGCTGGGTACCTCGCCCCCGAAGCGCTCTACCAGCATCTTGCCCAGCCCGGCCAGGTGCTTGGCTTTGTTGTTGGGGTAAGAGATGCTTTTAATGAACGGGAAAATCTCCTCAGACGTGGCGGTAGCCAGAACTTCTGCCGAGGGATATGCTTCAAACAGCGCCGGCGTCACCAGGTTTACCCGCTTGTCGGTACATTGGGCGCTTAAGACCACGGCAATAAGCAGCTCATAGGGTGTGCGGTAGTCCAGTTCCGTTTCAGGTTCTGGAAAGTGCTCTGTGAAATAGGAGATGAGGTGCCGGTACCGTTCTGGTTTGCGCATAAAAAAAGTTTGCATCCTTTACGGATGCAAACTTACAGATTTGGAGTAACTAATGATAGCGTTGGTGACCCGGTCACTAGGTTGGGTCAGGGCGTCTTCCAGGCTTAGCTGGGTGAGGAGCAGGTCGGCACAGCACTCGGCCAGTTCCTGGTCCACCATTAAGGCTTCTTCCAGGTCTAGACGCTGCTTTTTGGGCAGTTCGTTATAAAGATACTGTACAAGATCATGTTGAGTAAAGGTTTTGATCATAGGCTGTTTTATCAATGGACATTTTTTTCCGCAAATTGATTAATGCGTATCTCATTCTGCCCAAAGCGGTATTAATGCTAACACCGGTAGCCTCTGCAATCTCCTGGAAGCTCATGTCTGCGTAGTGGCGCATTATCAGCACCTCTTTCTGCGCCGGCGGTAACTGTTGAATAAGTTCACGCAGGTGGGCATGGGTTTCCTCTTTGATCCTCACAGATTCCACAGATTCCTCAGAGAAGCTCAAGGTGTTAAACACATTGCTGCCATCTTCCAGGGTAATCAAAGGGCTCCGTTTCTCCCGTCGGAAATAGTCAATAGCCAGGTTATGGGCGATACGGCAGATCCAGGATGAAAATTTTCCTTCCTCGTTGTAACGGCCGCCTTTCATGGTATGGATTGCCTTCACAAAAGTCTCCTGTAACAGGTCTTCAGCGGTGTAGGTATCCTTTACTATGAGCAGAACGGTAGTATAAACTTTGCTTTTGTGGCGGCTAACCAATTCCTCAAATGCGCTCTCGTTACCAGCAATATACGACGATACTAACGCCGAATCGTTGAGCTGTACTGTATTCATCTAAATCTACAATTAAGGTAACGTAGAGGTCTAGGCCATATTGTGAGGTTAGCGTGATTAGATAGGTTTTATTATGATCAAATATAGAAAACGAGCCCTTCAAAAGCAAAGGGTGGAAACCTCTTTGCGTGTTAATTTTTTTCTGGTTTGGGCCTGCTTTCTCAAAAACTGGCTTAAAACAGGAAATAAGTTAAAAAATAAGCCTCAAATACTGCACCAAAAATGTAAAGGTAATGTTGTTGGCCCGCAAAAAAGCAAAGATGTGGATAAATAAGTGGCGCGAGGTATTTTCTTAATGCGAAAGGGGACGCTTTTTGATCATGCCCCCCGAGGTATCATTTATACTTTGCATAATGAGAAAGGCCGAAGGGTCCAGTTCAGAGATGAGCACCTTCAGGCGCTGCACCTCCAGGCGGGTTACCACGCAGTACAGAATGTCTACCTCGTCTCCAGAGAAGCCTCGCTGGCCCTTGTAGATAGTCACTGCCCGACCCAACTGGGTAAGGATGGCCTGCCGGATGGTCTGGTTGTGCACTGACACAATAGTCACCCCGGTGTACTCTTCAATACCGTGAATGATAAAGTCAATGGTTTTAGAGGCAGTAAGGTAAGTGAGCACCGAGTACATGGCCGGTTCAACGCCCAGTAAAAAGGCTGCTCCCATAAAAAGGATAAGGTTGATGAGCAGGATTACATCACCAATGGTGAGGCTGGTGCGTTTGCTCAGGAGCAGGGCCAGAATCTCGGTGCCGTCCAGTACGCAGCCTCCCCTAATAGAAAGACCTATTCCCGCGCCCAGGAAAAAACCGCCAAAAACGGCCGTAAGCAGTTTGTCATCTGTAATAGATGGGAAATCAAGGAAAATAAGTAGCGTGGCCAGCCCCATTACCGCAAAAAGGCTTTTAATGGCAAAAGATTTAGCTACTTGCTTATAGCCAGCCAGTAGAAACGGCACATTAATCAAAAGAATAAGCAAAGGCAGGGGCAGGCCGCTACTTTTGGAGAGCAGCATAGACAAGCCAGTCACGCCGCCGTCTATAAAGTGGTTAGGGATAAGAAAACCTTTCAGGCCTACTGCGGCAGAGGCAATGCCAATCAATATAAGAACAAGGTCTCTGATCCTGCCCCAGGGGCGCTTTACTTTTAAAGAAGACGGAAGGGGAGGCAATGAAGGATTCAAAGGCTGGTAATGCGTTTAGAGATCTTTATTTGGCTTGGGCGGGCAACGCCTGCAGCTTCTGGTTGACGACGGTCAATTGCTTGTTAAGGCCATTGTAGTACGCTTCAATGCTTTTGCGTTCCTGGCTTGACAGGTTTTTCTCCAGAAGGGCAGCGCGTTCCTCCAGCAGCTTGGCCCGCTGCTCCAGTAACTGGGTGCGTTTATCCAGACCCTGGGGATAGGTGATGGTGTTTTTGTTGTTTCCGGCAGATACTATCTTTCCATTTACGGTGACAATACGGGTCTCTGTATCACCTACCACTTTCTTTTCCTGCTCTATAATGGTGTTGTGGGTGAAAATATCATCAGCTACCAGCACTACCCGGCCCTGCGGACTTACGGCGTTCTTTTGTTTAAGAGTGTAGGTTTTGCCATCTGGCAGGTGTACCTGTCCGTCTGGAGTCACGGTGGTGCCGTTGCTGTATTGTACAGGTGCCTCTACGGCATATAGCTTGCCGCCCCTGTGCTGTACCAGCTTGCCTTGTTGCCAGAAGATGGTGTTGTCTTTGATGTTGGACCGGGTAACCAGCGAGTCCTGGCCTTGTTGGGCCCCACTAACCAGGGGGAAAGAAAAGGAAGTGCCCAGGAACAGGCAGACCGAAAGGAGAAAGCTTTTCATAGCGGTGCTGAATAGTTTAGAGCCTGTTTATACGCATTTATCCTTTCTGCGATGAGTCAGGAGCTTCTCAATGTTGGGGTTGGTATCTATATCATCATAAAGATGCAGCCATCTTCTTTTAAAAGTTCAATTTATGGCGTATCCTTCAAAGGAAGGGGGCGTATATACAAGGGCAAGGTGAGCAGCACCTGAAAGGTTTTCTGGATATGGAACCAGATTTAACCGTAAAGAGATGACAGACTGAAAGCTTGCTAGAAAGATGGATTGGCCATTTTCTGGTAGAGTTAGCAACTAAGTCCCTGGTTTGGCTTAATTGACCTTTGCTTTATTTCTTTGTAAGTCAAGAATCGGCTGCAGGAAAGTATGGGTTTGGCAATTTGATATGTATAGCAATAATGCTACTTATGGCATTGAGCAAGAACCTTAAAAAATAACCTGCCAAGCAGGTTCTCTTTTGTAAAAGGAGGACATGAGTAAGAAGTTATGAAAGAGGCTACAAAGCCTCTGCCTTCTGCTTAAGAAAATAGAAAGATGAAAACGCAGTAGAAGACTGCTTGTAAAGGCAAAAAGAAGTGAGGCGGCGGATAGGAGTCGTGCTGTTGGAATGCAGAGCCCCTCATTTCTTTTCCCCTCCTCCAGAATGGAAGTTGCCCACACCGGTTGTAGTACAAAACGGCTTCCATCTTAATTATATATATAAAGCAGAAGCGGCAGCCCCATAAGGCTGCCGCTTCTGCTTTATACCCTTTTTCCTATATGTCTATTGAACTTAGGTAGGCGTGAACTTAGATCTCCAGCGCAGGGCTACATTCACCAGGCTGATAAGCACCGGCACCTCCACCAAAGGGCCAATGACGGTGGCAAAGGCTACCCCAGAGTCAATCCCGAACACGGCAATGGCCACGGCAATACCCAGCTCAAAGTTGTTACTGGCGGCAGTAAAGGCCAGAGAAACCGTCTTGCCATAGTCGGCGCCGGCTTTGCGGCCCATCCAGAAGGCAATAAAGAACATGATGATAAAGTAGATGAACAACGGAATGGCTACCCGTACCACATCCAGCGGCAAGCGCACCATCAAATCTCCCTTCAGGCTGAACATCACGGCAATGGTGAAGAGCAGCGCCACCAGCGTCATGGGGCTAATGGCCGGAATAAATTTCTGCTCATACCATTCTTTCCCTTTCATGGGCAGTAACACCAACCGGGTAAGCGCCCCGGCCGCAAATGGAATGCCCAGGTAGATCAAAACACTCTGCGTCACTTCGCCAATGCTAATCTCTACCAAACTGCCTTCAAGGCCAAACAGCGGCGGCAAGACCGTAATGAATAAGTACGCGTAGGCACTATAAAACACAATCTGGAAGATGCTGTTAAACGCCACCAGTCCCGCCACATAATCAGGGTCGCCTTTAGCCAGGTCATTCCAGACCAGCACCATGGCAATACAGCGCGCTAACCCTATCAAAATAAGGCCCACCATAAACTCCGGCTTGTCTGGAAGCAGCGTAATGGCCAGAAAGAACATGAGCAACGGCCCCAGCAACCAGTTCTGCACTAAGGACAGCAGCAGGATTTTCACGTCTTTGAACACCCGGCCCAACTGTTCATAGCGCACCTTCGCCAGCGGCGGATACATCATGAGAATCAAGCCCACGGCAATTAACCAGTTGGTGCTTCCGCTCTGGAACCTATCCAGGCCTTTAGTAACAGTAGGGTAAAAATACCCAACGGCCACGCCCACCCCCATGGCCAGAAAAATCCAGAGGGTAAGGTAACGGTCCAGGAAAGAAAGCCGGGGAGTAGAGGTTTGAGCCATTTTTATTGAGAGATTGAATGATTGAGAGAGTGAGAGAATGAATAGTTGAGAGATGGATTGATATGGAGATGATTTAGGAAAGCATGTTTCTATTCTCTCAATCATTCAACCTCTTAATCATTCAATTACTTCCCGCCTGTGCGGAGCATCTGAGCAAATTCATTGGGCAGGGGGCTGGCTTCAATGGCCTGGGCGGCTTTTTCCACGTCATAGTCTACACGTCTGAATTCTACCTGCAGGCTTTGGGCGTCAATGGTAGAGGTGTTCTCATTCAGGTGCAGGATGACGTAGCCGGCTTGCGGGTTTCCGTCTTTGGGTTTGCCCACCGAGCCCAGGTTAATGGCGTGGCAGTAGCGGGTCTGGCCGTCATGTTCATAAGCCAGCACGCGGTGATAGGGCTTGTGTGTGTGCCCGAAGAGGAGCACGTCTGTGTGGGCATCTCTTATAATGCGCAGCAAACTAGCCTCCGGCCGATCATCAAACAGATATTCATTGATCTTGCGTGGGCTACCGTGTGCCAGCATCAGGTTAATCTCAGGGTTCTGAAACTCCAGCCTGATGTGACGGGGCAACATGCGCAGGTACTGCCGGGTCTCAGGGGTGACGGTAGCATCTGTGTAGGCAATGGACTGGCTGCCCAGGTCTTTGTCCTGATCGGTTTTGTAGGCGCAGCCGCATTCGCCGTTGGCCAGGCCAATGCCCTCATCATAATTGCCGGCAATGGTGGGGATGCGGCGGCACTTGATGAGCTCCACCACCTCGTTGGGTTGGGTGGCATAGCCCACTAAATCACCCAGGCAATAGACAGCGTCTGGGTTCTGTACGTCTAGGTCGGCCAATACCGCCTCCAGGGCCGGCAGGTTGGCGTGGATATCAGAGAAGAAAGCTATTTTCATAGGGTATATTTCTGGTCAGAGAGATAAAAGGCAAAGACCTGAAGCGAGAGGGACGGAAAATCGTTTTGGTCCTGTTTTCTGAAAAACAGGCCCGAAACGGAGCCATGAGGGCGCTTTTTCATTCACTCACTCAATCTCTCAATCACTCAATCACTTTAGCAGCAACCGCTGCCTGGGGTGCAGCTGGCGCCTTCAGCTTCTGCTATGCCTAAAGAGGTGAGTGGCATGAAGGTTTTTGCTGGTTTCTGGGCCGGCATTTCAATGGTAGCCTGGGCCGGAGGCATGCAGCAGGCGCTGGCTTCCTCAGAGGAGTAATGCGGGTCATTGAACTCGGCATCGGCGTGGAAATAGTAGACTTCCCACTGCACACCGTCTGGGTCGGTGACCCAGAACTTATCCTGGGTGGCGTAGCAGCAGTTGGTGCCCATTTCCTCTAAGATAGGCAGGCCTCTTTCTCTAATGGCGGCCAGGCGGGCGTGCAACTCGGCCTCGGTTTCTACCTGAAAGCCTAAGTGCCCGAAGTGCGCCTGCACCCGCTCTGGGTTCTGCACAAAGGAGATAATCAGAGACGGCGACTCCAGCACGTATTTGGCGTAGTCGGCCTTTTGTTTCACGGGCTCCTGCCCGAAGAAGGAGTTGTAGAAAGCTACGGTTTTGGTAATGTCTGACACGTAGTAGCTCACGTGCATTCTTGGGAAAACAGCGGTAGTGTTCATATTAACAACAGTTATTGGCGGTACATGAATTTAATTGGGTGAACAGTTTCTCAAAGAAGGTGCGGGCCACCTGCCATTGCTTCACGTTGAGGCAGTAGCAGACCCGAGGGCCGTCAATGTCGCCGGTGATAAGGCCGGCCTGTTTCAGTTCTTTCAGGTGCTGTGACACCGTAGACTGAGACAGCGGAAGTTCGGCCACAATGTCGCCGCAGATGCAGCTTTGGCGCTGGGCCAGCAGCTTAAGAATGGCAATGCGGGCGGGATGGCTCAGGGCCTTGGCTATCTTGGCCAGCTCCACGCTCTCCACATCAAAGGCTTCGGTCTTGGTATAGGCCATGGTTTGTTATTGTTTATCGTAAATATACGATTGATATCTAAAAAAGAAACGGCTGTCCCTGAAAAAACATTCCGTTTTGGGGCTGTTTTTGAAAAAACGGGCTTAAAACAGGTTTACGGCTTTACCAGCGGTGCGCTATAAATGCCCATTTTCATCTGGAAGATATTGGCAATGCTGGTAGCCTTCTGCCGGGCCTGGTTAGCCATGGGGCCTTCAAACAATTCTTCAACGGTCTTGTTGAAGAGGGCAATCCAGCGGGTGAAGTGGGTGCGGTCAATGGGCATGGAAAGATGCTTGGGAAACGGCTGTCCCTTGTAGGCCATGGACCCAAACAGCACAGTGCTCCAGAAATGGTACATCTTAGGCAGGTGGTGGTCCCAGTCTACCTGGGCAAAGTCATTGAACACCGGGCCCAGCAAATCATCCTGGTTCACGTGGTCATAAAAGGTGTCTACCAGTAATTTAATGTCTTCTTCGGTGGTAAGGTCTGGCTTGGTAATCTCCTGCATTGCTTCTTCTCCTAATCTTCTGCTCTGGCTAAAAGGATGCAAAATTAGGGGAAGGTGCCGAGGCCTGAAATGACATTCATCAGTTTAGGGCTGTTTTGCCCAAAACGGCCCTAAAACAGCCGTTAGTTGGTAAACGCGCCGAAATTCTCTATTTTCAACGTTTTTTACCACGTAATCTTTGCCAAATGTCTGAACCAGCCGCAAAACACCCGCGCGGGTTGTATTTCCTGTTCTTTTCTGAAATGTGGGAGCGTTTCGGGTATTACCTCATGGTGGGTATTTTCTTCCTGTACATGACAGACGCCCAGAAAGGCGGCCTGGAACTGGACAAAGGCACGGCCTCAGACATCTACGGAACCTTCATTGCCCTCGTATTTCTAACCCCTTTCCTGGGCGGCCTTTTAGCCGATAGGGTGCTGGGGTACAGACTCTCTATCTCGCTTGGCGGCATTTTAATGGGCATTGGCTATTGCGGCCTGGCGATAAAAGGAGACACCGCTTTCTATGTTTCCCTGGGCCTAATCATTCTGGGTAACGGTTTCTTCAAGCCCAATATCTCCACGCTGCTGGGGAACTTGTATTCTAAGCCGCAGTACCTGCCGCAGAAAGATGCCGGGTACAACATCTTCTACATGGGCATTAATATTGGAGCCATGGTCTGCAACTTCGTGGCCGCCTACATGCGCAACAACTACGGCTGGGGCTACGCGTTTGTGGCCGCCGGAATTGGTATGTTCATAGGCGTGCTGGTCTTCTGGATGGGCAACAAAGAATACCGCGAAGCCGATGTGCGCAAGCCCGTGCAGGCCAATGATATGTCACTAGGGAAGATCTTCGGGATTGTGTTGCTGCCAGCCGTGCTATGCGGTATTGCCAGCTGGTTCCTGATTCCGGGCAACGTGTTCGGGTCAGACTCTACAGATGCGTTCCTGTTCGGGGCGCTGCCTATTGTAATCTTCTACGTGAGTCTGTATGCCAAGGCCTCTGCCGAGGACAAACGCCCTATTGCCGCGCTGTTGGCCATCTTTGGGGTGGTAGTGGTTTTCTGGGCCGTCTTCAAACAGAACGGCACCGCCCTTACCACCTGGGCCGAAAGCTATACTGACCGGACTATGCCCGCTGTTATTGCCAAACCCGCCGAGGCCCTGGGCATGGTGCAGCGCGTAGATACTGAACCCAAGACTGTTCCTGCCTACGACCCTATGTTCCGGACCACCACTGATGCCGACGGCAAGGTAGTGACTAAGCAGGGCGTGGACCCGTACCTGAACAACCTGGAGAAAGGCTTCTGGCCAAAAGCCGGGGAATCGCTGGCGCTGATCTCTACGGAGCTCTTTCAGTCCATCAACCCCTTCTTTGTGGTGATTCTGACCCCGGTGGTGGTATCGTTCTTCGGGTTTCTGCGCCGACGGGGCAAAGAGCCCAGCACGCCGGCCAAGATTGGCTGGGGCCTTTTCATTACTGCCCTTTCTACCTTAGTGATGGTGGGTGCCGTGTACGCCAGCGAAAACGGAGCCGAGAAAAGCGCCGGTTGGTGGTTGGTGGGCACGTATGCGGTGGTAACCGTGGGCGAACTCTTCTTGAGCCCGATGGGCTTGTCGCTGGTGTCTAAACTGAGCCCTCCAAGATTAACTGCATTGTTGATGGGTGGATGGTTCTTGGCTACTTCTATTGGGAACAAACTGTCTGGGGTGCTGGCTAGTATGTGGGACCGCTATGATAACAAGGCGTTTTTCTTCCTGCTCAACTTCGCCGTAACGCTGGCCGCCGCCGGTGCCATCTTCATGATGATCAAGTGGCTGCGCGGTATTGTGGAAGAGCATACCCGAAGGGCTTAGATCCAGATTACAGACCATAAATAGAGAAGGCCCGGTAGCGTTAACTACCGGGCCTTCTCTATTATTAGTTTACGCTAAATTAAGATTGTACCTCTACGTTCTGGCGTTCAGCTAGCCACTGCAGGGCTTCGGTTTCAGAGGTGAAGCCTTCAAAATCGGCATCCTGGCCGTACCAGGCTTTGGTGCGGAGCAGTTCTACGTACGCAATGGTTTCCGGGTCTTCGGCGTGCGCCGGGGTAACCAGATAGGCAACGTGAATGGTACGGTCCAGCTGCCCATGCAATTGGGGGTAGAAAGACTCCTGCACCCAAAGGGCGTCTTCCTCAGATAAAGGGCCGCGGCTTCTTATGTCAAACAACCAGAAGCGGGCGTTGGTCCCCTGGGCCAATTCCAGCACCTGCTGGTACACCTCACGCGTGGGGAAGGCATACACCGGCTGGGGCCAGCGCAGAAACAGCACGTCTAAATCCGGGCGGTAGGTAAGCGCAATAGCATCTAGAAATATAGGAGACATAAGCCAAGTATTAACGTGTAAACTTACTGAGTTTGTCCTTATGCATTGCTATGCAGGCCAAATTCATAGTCTAATTCTATATAGCCAACACCTATATTTGGGAATCGTTCCGTTTGGGAAGATTAATTTCCCCTCCCAGAATTACCCGTACCTTTGCCTTCCATATTTATTCTCTGTGACCACACCATTCCCAGCCCCAGAAGAACGGCATGACCCGTATGCCGTATTGCGCCTCCCAGAGTTCCGGCGGTTCATCTCGGCCCGTTTCTGCATTACCCTGGCCATGCAAATACAGGCTGTGGTGGTGGGCTGGCAGATCTATGACATTACCAAAGACCCGTTTTCCCTGGGCCTCATCGGCTTAGCCGAAGCCATTCCTTCCATCACGGTAGCTCTGTACGCCGGTCACGTAGCCGATATGGTGCCGCGCAAGCGCATTATCATGACCGTGCTGGCCGTGCTGCTCTTCTGCTCGCTGGCGCTTTTGGCGTATACCCTGGATTTTGGCCACGTGCTGCGGGCCTGGGGCACGGTGCCCATTTACGCCATCATTTTCCTGAGCGGCATTGCCCGCGGGTTCATGGGCCCGGCCGTGTTCTCGTTTATGCCGCAGCTGGTGAAAGACCGGAAGCTGTACGCCAACGCCATTACCTGGAGCAGCACTACCTGGCAGGCGGCCTCGGTGGCCGGTCCGGCCATTGGCGGATTGGTATATGCCTTTGGCGGCGTGACCATGGCCTTTGGAGTTGATGCGGCGCTGGTGCTTTGCTCGTTCCTCTTCTACAGTTTCATTGCTGGTCGGCCGCTGCCGGCCACTGAAGGACCTAAACTCAATATCAAGGAAAGCCTGCAGACCGGATTGAAATTCGTGTTCGGCAACCAGATTATTTTGAGTGCCCTGGCCTTGGATATGTTTGCGGTGCTGTTTGGGGGGGCTGTGATCCTGTTGCCTGTGTTTGCTTCAGATATCTTAAAAGTTGGTCCTGAAGGCTTGGGTATTCTGCGTTCGGCCCCGGCCATTGGGTCTGTGGGCATGGCATTGTTCCTGGCCTACCGGCCGATCACCCACAATGCCGGCAAGAAAATGCTGTGGTGCGTGGCGGGGTTCGGTGCCTGCATCATCGGGTTTGGGTTGTCTAACGTGTTCTGGCTCTCGTTTGGGTTGCTGCTGATCAGTGGCCTGCTGGACAGTGTCTCTATGATTATCCGGTCCACGCTCATTCATACCTTTACCCCCGAGCACATGAAAGGGCGGGTCTCCAGCGTGAACAATATCTTTGTAGGTTCCAGCAATGAGATCGGTTCTTTTGAATCTGGCCTCGCGGCGAAGTTGCTGGGCGTGGTGCCGTCGGTGGTGTTTGGTGGGTCTATGACGTTGCTGATTGTGGCGTTTACCGCCTGGAAAGCAGATAAGCTCAGGAAGTTGAGTTTTTGATTTTTGCTTTCGCTTTGGATAATGAATTTGCCATTGCTGGCGTTGCGGCCGCTGTCGCCTTAAGTCCTTATGCTTTCTTGTTTCATCTTCTCTCTCCGAGCGCTCACGGCCGCGGGGCCCCGTCTTTCCCCCCTCGCACTGCCCTTGCGGCCGAGTTGCAGTCTGCCCTTAGTGAAGCCCCTGTAGGGCCACAAGCGAGGCGCTCGGAGTAAAGACTGGAATTGGGAAATGCGTGGTGAAGATTGGGTATGTAGTTCTTCGATGATCCTTTAGGGGCCGTTGGAGTTTTGGGCACATTTTTAGAAAAATAGGCTCAAAACGCAGTACTGTCCGACAATTTCCAGTACTGCTTACTAAGCGCAGACTCTCCCCTTGAGGGGGGCGAAGGGGGGTGTTTACACAGGAGAGTACGCATGTCGTCCCCCTTTGAAGGGGGTAGGGGGATGAAGAACTATTGCATATTTACTCAGGACTCAGGACTAGGCGAAGCCGGCTCAGTTTTCCGAAAAACGGTCCCAAAACGCAGCTTCAGGCATTATAGCCAGGGGAGAGGCCGATAAAGGTTTCCATCTTACGGCTATCCTCTCTATCTTTACCCCAGAACCCATCTTGCAGTCTTGGAATTCAGAGTCATCTTTTTTGCGGTATATCTTTTTCTAGGCTCGCTGCTGCCGTCCTCTGATTTGCATGAGCTTTCCAAAATCTCCTACCTCCTGCAGCATTACCAGACCCATAAAGCCCTAACCAGCGAGTTGGGTTTTGACGAGTTTCTGGACATGCATTACCTGGGCGCCGAGGACACTTCTTCTGAGCACCATGACCGGCTCCCGCTCAAGCAGATGGGCAACTCAGCGTATGATTTCTTTGTGGCCCTTCCGTTGCTGCAGCCTGTGTTCAGGGTGCAGGCAATGCCGGGTTCACCGCAATATGCCACGCATACCCAACCCCGGGTACCGGAAGCCTTTACCGGCAATCTGTGGCAACCGCCGCAACTAGGCTAACTTCCTGGTAGTGGCAGGCCTTTTGGCCTAACCTTCTCTTATACGTTTTGGCAGATTCACCTGAAAGCACCTTGGCCCCGCTCAGGCTGGCATTTCTTTGTAAGGTCCCTCCCTGTTGGCCTTCACTTAGAGGAATCGGCATCCATTGAGCCGCCTTTCTGCTTTCCTTTTGGTGTGCTTGCTGTTTTAGGGCCGTTTTGAGAAAAACAGGCCTAAAACAGAAGCAGCCCAAGCCTCTGCGTGTAGCCACTCCCAACTGAGATACTCTTATCCCATTCACTCAGAGGCATTAGGGTAAACCTAAGCACCACTGCTTTCTGGACCGTCCCTTCCCGCTGCTATGCCTGGCGGAGGACGGCGGCTTTTTTCCCATTTGAAAAACATGTTACAGAAGATTATAGAGTTTTCCATTAAGAACAAGCTGGTGATTGGCTTGTTCACGGTGGCGTTGGTGGCCTGGGGGGTATACAACCTGCAGCGCCTGCCCATTGACGCCGTGCCAGACATCACCAATAACCAGGTGCAGGTCATCACGGTGTCACCGTCATTGGGCGCCCAGGAGGTGGAGCGGCTTATCTCTTTCCCTGTGGAGCAGGCGGTGGCCAGCGTGCCCGGGGTGACGGAGATACGCTCGTTCTCCCGGTTCGGGCTTTCCTTGGTGACGGTGGTCTTTGACGAGGACCGCGATATTTACTGGGCCCGCCAGCAGATAAGCGAGAAACTGAAAGAGGCCGAGGACCTGATTCCAGAGGGCATGGGCTCTCCCACGCTGGCGCCTATCTCCAGCGGCCTGGGCGAGATTTACCAGTATGAGCTCCGGCCCGCCCCCGGCTATGAGGCCAAGTATGACGCCACCGAGCTGCGTACCATTCAGGACTGGATTGTGCGGCGGCAACTATTGGGTACCCCCGGCGTGGCCGAGGTCAGCAGCTTTGGCGGTAACCTGAAGCAGTATGAAGTGGCCATCAATCCAGAGAAGCTCCGCAGTTTCAACCTCACCATTGCCGACATTTTTACCGCTCTGGAGAAAAACAACGCCAACGCCGGCGGCGCTTACATAGAGAAAGACCCCAACGCCTATTTCATCCGCACCGAAGGGCTGGTGAAAACCCCCGAGGACATTGGCCGCGTGGTGGTCACCAACACGGCCGGTGGCGCGCCGGTGCTCATCCGGGACGTGGCCGAGGTGCGCGAGGGCACCGCCATCCGCTACGGGGCCATGGTGAACGAGCAGGGCGAGGTGGCCGGCGGCATTGTGATGATGCTCAAGGGCGAGAATTCCTCGCAGGTGATTGAGCGGGTGAAGGAGAAAGTGGCCGAGATACGTAAGACCCTGCCCGAGGGCGTAGTGCTGGAACCGTTCCTGGACCGCACCAAACTGGTGGACCGCGCCATTAGTACCGTCCAGAAAAACCTGGCCGAGGGTGCCCTTATTGTAGTGTTTGTGCTGGTGCTGCTATTGGGCAATCTGCGGGCGGGCCTGCTGGTAGCCTCCGTGATTCCGCTGGCTATGCTGTTTGCCATCTCGCTCATGAATGTGTTTGGTGTGTCTGGCAACCTCATGAGCCTGGGTGCCCTGGACTTCGGGTTGATTGTGGACGGGGCCGTCATTATAGTGGAATCAGTTATCCATAGCATACAGGTAAGCAAATACAAAGAGACGGGCATCACCAAACTCAGCCGCGCGCAGATGAACGACGAGGTGCAGAACTCGGCGGGCAAGATGATGGGCTTCGCCTCGTTTGGGCAGATTATTATTCTTATTGTTTACCTGCCTATTCTGGCGCTGGTAGGTATTGAAGGTAAGATGTTCAAACCTATGGCCCAGACGGTGTCCTTTGCTATTCTGGGGGCGTTTCTGCTTTCGCTGACCTATGTGCCCATGATGGCCTCTCTGGTACTGAGCCGCAATACCAACCATAAAGAGAACATCTCAGACAAGATCATGAAGGCCATTAACCGGGCCTACCAACCTATGCTCAACTTCGCCTTGCGCGCCAAAGCCCTGGTGCTGGCTCTGGCCGTTGGTATGTTCGCGCTGTCCCTGGTGCTGTTCACACAAATGGGCGGGGAGTTTATCCCGTCACTGGACGAAGGCGACTTTGCCATAGAGACCCGCGTGCTCACGGGAAGTTCCCTCAACGAGACTATTAAGGTAGTGCAGAAAGCCTCCAAAGTGCTCAAGGAAACCTTCCCTGAGGTGGAGAAGGTGGTGACCAAAATTGGCTCTGCCGAAGTGCCCACCGAACCCAATCCCGTGGAGCTGGGCGACATGATTGTGGTGCTCAAAGACCGCGACGAATGGACCAGCGCCAGCTCCCGGGAGGAACTGGCCAACAAGATTTCAGATGTGCTGCACCAGAATCTGCCCCAGGCCACCTTTGGCGTGCAACAGCCTATCCAGATGCGCTTCAACGAGCTTATGACCGGCGCCCGCCAGGACGTGGTGCTCAAAATCTACGGCGAGGACATGGACCAGCTGGCCGGGTACGCCCAGAAGATAGGCAAGCTGGTGCAGCCCATTGAAGGGGCCCAGGACCTCTACATTGAGGAAATGAGCGGCCTGCCCCAGGTGGTGGTGGCCTATGACCGCGAAAGCATGGCCCGCTACGGCCTCACCATTGAAGACGTGAACCGCACCGTCACCGCGGCCTTTGCCGGCGAGGTGGCCGGACAGGTGTACGAAGGCGAGAAACGCTTTGGCCTGGTGGTACGCCTGAACCGGCAGAACCGCCAGGATATTGCAGACGTGCAGCGCTTGTACGTGAGCAACGCCGCCGGGCTGCAGATTCCGCTGGAGCAGATTGCCAAGGTAGAGATGCAGGAAAGCCCCAACCAGATTCAGCGGGACGGCACGCGCCGCCGCATCTCCATTGGGTTTAACGTGCGCAACCGAGACGTGCAGAGCATTGTGGCTGAAATCCAGCAGAAAATAGATACCCAGCTGAAGCTGGCGCCGGGGTACACCATCACTTATGGCGGGCAGTTCCAGAACCTGATTGAGGCCAAGGAACGGCTCTCGGTGGCGGTGCCGCTGGCATTGGGGCTTATCTTCCTGCTTTTGTTCTTCGCCTTCAAATCCATCAAGCAATCCATCCTCATCTTCACGGCTATCCCGCTATCAGCTATTGGCGGCGTGTTCGCCCTGCTTCTCCGGGGCATGCCCTTCAGCATCTCGGCGGGGGTGGGCTTCATTGCGCTCTTTGGCGTGGCGGTGCTCAACGGCATTGTGATGATAGGCTACTTTAACCAATTAAAAACCGGTGGCATGACCAATCTGGAACAAATCATCCGCGAGGGTACCGCGGCCCGCCTGCGGCCCATTATCATGACCGCTATGGTGGCCTCGCTGGGCTTTTTGCCTATGGTACTCTCCAACTCGGCCGGGGCCGAAGTGCAGAAACCCCTGGCCACGGTGGTGATTGGCGGCCTTATTTCTGCCACGCTGCTCACGCTAGTAGTGCTGCCCATTATCTATTATTTCTCAGAGAAAGGTTTGGGTGGGCTCCGGAAAAAGGCGGCGTTGTGGCTGTTACCTTTCTTTCTGGCCCTGCCGATGACCTCGCAGGCGCAGCAAACCCCGCCGCAGACCTTATCTTTGGCCCAGGTGCTGGAGCTGGCGCAGCAGCACAACCAGCAATTAAGAAGCGCGGCCTTGGAGGTGGAAATGCGGGGCGTGTTGCAGAAAACCGCCGTGGACCTGCCCAAAACCGATGTCTCCTACAGCCAGGGACAATTAAACAGTCCCGTGACCGATGACCGCATAGGTATAAGCCAGACCCTTCCGCTGCCCACGGTGTGGAAAGCACAGGGCAAGCTGCTGGAAGAACAGAAAAACCTGAGCCAACGGCAATTAACCTTAGAGCAGCAGGAGGTGGCCCTGCAGGTAAAGCAGGCCTATGCGCGGCTGGCGTTCCTGCACCAGGCCGGGCAGCTACTGCAGCGCCAGGACAGCATCTTCCATGTGCTGGAACGGGCCGCCGAGGTGCGGTTCAGGACTGGCGAGACCGGCATACTGGAGAAAACCACGGCCACTACCCAGCGGCTGGAACTCACCGACCGCCTCCGGCAGAACCAAAGCGCCTTGGCCGTGGCGCAAGCCCAGCTGAACGCCCTGGTGCAGGCCCCGGAGCCGCTGCGCTTCACGCCCCAGCCCCTGCAACCTGACTCCATCGCCCTGGGCACTGACCCTGGCAGCCACCCGCTGCTGCAGGTGTACCAGCAGGAAATTGCCGTAGCGGACCGCGAGCGGCAGGTGGAGAAAAGCAAACTGGCCCCCGAGATTACGCTGGGCTACTTCAACCAGTCGTTGATTGGCACTTATGACATCAATGGACGGGTGGAGACCGCCGCCGACCGGGGCCGGCGCTTCCAGGGTGTGGAGGCCGGTCTGGCCGTGCCTCTGTGGCAGGGACCGCAGCGGGCGCGGGTGAAGGCTGCCGCCCTGGGCAAGCAAGCCGCCGAGGCCACCCTGCAGCACCAGCAGCACCAGCTGCAGAGCGAATGGCAGGCCGCCCAGGAAACGCACCGGCAGCTGGGCCAGAGCCTGCAGTTTTACCGCCAGCAGGCGCTGGTTAACGCGCGCTTGGCCCTTACGCAGGCAGACAAGGCCTACCGCAGCGGTGAGGCCAGTTACCTGAGTTACCTCCAGGCCGCCGACCAGCAATTGCGCACTCAGCAGAATTACCTCCAGCTCTTGCTGGACTATCAACTAAACGTCTTTCAACTCCAATACCTAGGAGGCAACTAACCATGAGAACTACCTTTTTATATTTCGCCACGGCCGGCCTTTTCCTGTTTTCGGCCTGTTCTGAGAAAAACGGCTTTGAAACGGCTCCGGCCCAGAAGGCGGCCCCTTCTGAAGCCGCGGCCGGCGTGGTCACCCTCACCGAGCAGCAGATGCAGAACACCGGCATTGAGCTGGGCGCGCCTTCCCGGCAGAACTTGGGCAGCACCCTGCAGCTTTCCGGTGAGGTAGATGTGCCGCCTACCAGCCTGGTGAGTGTGTCGGTGCCCTACGGTGGTTTTGTGAAAACTATGAATTTGCTACCTGGCCAGCGTGTCAAGAAAGGACAGGTGCTGGCCACCCTCCAACACCAGGACTACGTGCAACTGCAGCAGGATTACCTGGACAGCCGCGCCCGCCTGCAACTGGCCAACCTGGAGTACCAGCGCCAGCGGGAACTCACTGAGGAGAAAGTAAGCGCCTTGAAGAACCTGCAGCAAATCAAGACCGAGCGTGAAGTGCTCCAGAATAGCCTAGCCGCCCTAAAGGAGAAACTGCTCATGATCAACATCAACCCGGCCCGCCTCCAGAACAGTACCATCAGTCGCACCATCAACCTGGTATCGCCTATCAACGGGTACGTGAAGAGCACGCTGGTGAACGTGGGCAAGATGGTAAGCGCCTCAGATGTGCTGTTTGAACTGGTGAAGACAGATGACCTGCACCTCAAGCTAAACGCGTTTGAGAAAGACGTGCCCTTCCTGAGTCCCGGACAGCCGCTCACGTACACGCTTCCCAATGATCCTGCGCCCCGGTCGGCCAAAATTCTGCTGGTGGGCCACAGCGTGGAAGGCGATAAGACGGTGCCCGTGCACGCCCACCTGGCCCGGCAAGACGAGCACAAACTCCTGCCCGGCATGTACGTGACCGCCACCGTGCAAACCAATGCGCGTACGGTGACGGCCCTACCCGAAAGCGCCGTGGTGCAGTTCCAGGGGGATTCCTACGTGTATGCCGGTACCGGTCCGCGGCAGTTCAAGCGGGTAAAGGTACAGACCGGGCTGAAAGGTGACGGTTTTATAGAAGTACACTTGCCGGGTGAACTGCAGAACTCTACCCAACTGGTGGTGAAAGGGACGCATAACCTACTGGCCATGCAGGAAAACACAGAGGAGGAAGAATAGGTCAGTGTCTTGTCAATCCTCGTCCCTTTGAAGGTAGGGCCGTTAAGATCTAAATTTTTCTCTGGTTCAAGTTTTCAACCTGGACCTACCATGCATTGAAGTTTTCAACTTCAGTGAGGCCTCAGCCTCAAACTTTAGGGAATTGATAAGGTATTGTTGCTAGAATAGAAACCTTTTAATAAAACTTAACGACCCCACCCCTTTGAAGGGGATAGGGGGAAGAAGCACTTCTGCAGATCAACTCAATACCCAGCACTCAGCGCAGATGTTTTGTTTTAAGCCCGTTTCCCATAAAACAGCATAAAAGCAGCGGGGCCCGCCAGAGAATATCTCTGGCGGGCCCCGCTGCTTTTATGTAAAAAAGACTACGCGTTCTTTACTTCCAGCTTAGCAGCTTTGGAAGCCACGTTCTTTGCTTTCTTAGGGCGGCTGTTGCCAAATGAACCCTTGCTGATTTTACCTTTTTTGCTTTTAACATCTCCTTTTCCCATGGTGGTACTGGTTCTTTTTAAGTGAATGAATAAGTGTTAGGTACTCTCATGCGAGAACTACGGAGAGAAAGTTACAAACAAAGCCAAATAAGCGCAAGTTCTCTTTTTGTTTTTAGCCTGATTTGGGCAAAACGGCCTTAAAACGCAGTGCCGGGCCACCCTTCTAAATCCCGTTGCGTATGCGTACCTTTGCGGCTTGGTCTGGCGCTGTAGAATACCCGTATAAACAGAATTATTCTGCCGCGGTTGTTGTTACAGAGAGGCTATAATTCCTTATGACACAAGATCTCATCCAAGATTCAGAAATAGACGCACTAGACGCCCGCGAGAACATCATCATCAAACGGGCCCGCGTCCATAATTTAAAAAACCTGAGCGTAGCCCTGCCGCGCAACCAGTTCATTGTGGTGACCGGCCTTTCGGGCTCCGGGAAATCCTCCCTGGCGTTTGACACGCTTTACGCTGAAGGGCAGCGCATGTACGTGGAGAGCCTGAGCTCCTACGCCCGCCAGTTCCTGGGCCGCATGGACAAACCCGATGTGGACTACATCCGGGGCATTAGTCCGGCCATTGCCATTGAGCAAAAGGTAAGTATCAAGAACAACCGCTCCACGGTAGGTACCAGCACCGAGATCTATGATTACCTCAAGCTGCTGTACGCCCGCATTGGCAAGACCATTTCGCCGGTCTCTGGCCAGGAAGTGAAAAAGGATACGGTAAGTAGCGTGGTGGACTTTCTTATGACGCTGCCAGACGGTACCCGCATCATGATCATGGCGCCGCTGCAGCAAACCAAAGACCGCAAGCTTAGCAAAGAACTGGACCTGCTGCTGCAGAAAGGCTATTCCCGGGTCATGCTCAATGATGAACCCTTCTTCATTGAAGAACTCATTAGTGAAGGCAAGCCCGAGCCCAAAGGCAAGGTTCATGTTCTCATTGACCGGACCGTCATTAAGCAAGACGAGGAAGATGAAAGCCTGCAGATGCGCCTGGCTGACTCGGTGCAGACCGCTTTCTATGAAGGCCACGAAGAATGCCACATCAGGATGGGAGACGAGACCCGCGTTTTCTCTAACCGCTTTGAGCTGGACGGAATGGTGTTTGAAGAGCCCAACGTCAATTTCTTCTCCTTCAATAACCCCTACGGCGCCTGCCAAACCTGCGAGGGTTGGGGTAGCGTACTGGGCATTGATCCAGATCTGGTGATTCCGGACAAAAGCCTGACGGTGTACGAGGGTGCCGTGGCGCCCTGGCGCACTGAAAAACAGAATGAATGGCTGCAACCTTTGCTCAAGAACGGGGTGCGCTTTGATTTTCCCATCCACCGGCCCTACAATGAATTAACCGAAGAACAGCAGGAACTGCTCTGGACCGGCAATAAATACTTTGACGGTCTTAACACCTTCTTCAAGCATATTCAGGGGCAGACGCATAAGATCCAATACCGCGTGATGCTGAGCCGTTACCGTGGCCGCACCGCCTGCCCAGACTGCAAGGGCTCGCGCCTGCGCAAAGACGCCAGCTATGTGAAAGTGGGTGGCAAAAGCATCACCGACCTGGTGCTCATGCCCGTCACCAAAACCTTGGGCTTCTTTGAGAACCTGGAGCTAAGTGCCCATGACCAGGCTGTAGCCGATAGATTGGTAACCGAGGTGACCAACCGCCTGAGCTACCTGACCCGGGTGGGCTTAGGTTATTTGACCTTGAATAGACTATCCAATACCCTTTCCGGTGGCGAGAGCCAACGCATTAACCTGGCCACTTCGTTGGGAAGTGCGCTGGTAGGTTCTATGTATATTCTAGATGAGCCCAGCATTGGCCTTCACCCTAAAGACGCAGATCAATTAATTGGCGTACTGCGCACCTTGCAGGAAATGGGCAACACCGTGATTGTGGTGGAGCACGAAGAAGGCATGATGGAAGTAGCCGATCAGGTACTGGACATTGGTCCGGAGGCTGGTTCTGGCGGCGGAAATCTCATGTTCCAGGGTACGTTCCAAGAACTACTCAAAAGTGATACCTATACCGGCCGTTACCTGAGTGGCCGCATGGAAGTGCCGGTGCCAGCCCAGCGCCGCCCGTGGCGCAACTGCATAGAAGTACACGGCGCGCGTGAGAACAACCTCAAGAACGTAACCGCCAAATTCCCGCTTAATGTCATGACGGTGGTGACGGGCGTAAGTGGTTCGGGCAAGTCTACGCTGGTAAAGAAGATTCTGGCCCCGGCATTGATCAAATCCCTCGGCGGCCACGCCGATGCCACCGGAAAATTTGACAAACTGAGCGGTGATATCAACAAAGTGGCGCACGTGGAGTTTGTGGACCAAAACCCCATCGGCAAATCCTCGCGCTCTAACCCGGTGACCTACGTGAAGGCCTATGACGCCATAAGAACCATGTACGCCGACCAGCCGCTGGCCAAAGCCCGTGGGTTCAAGCCCTCGCACTTCTCCTTCAACATTGAAGGCGGCCGCTGTGAGGTCTGCCAGGGCGAGGGCCAGGTTAAGATTGAGATGCAGTTCATGGCTGATATCTACCTCACCTGTGAGGCCTGCGGCGGTCAGAAGTTCAAACAAGACATCTTGGACATTCAGTACCATGAGAAAAACATCTCTGAAGTGCTGGACATGACCATTGATGACAGCCTTATTTTCTTCAAGGACCAGCCTAAGATTCTGGAGAAACTCAAGCCGTTGCAAGACGTGGGACTGGGATACATTAGACTGGGGCAATCCAGCAACACCTTGTCTGGTGGTGAGGCGCAGCGCGTGAAGCTGGCGTCTTTCCTGACCAAGGGGGCCACGCCGCACAACGGCAACATCCTGTTCATCTTTGATGAGCCTAGCACCGGCCTGCACTTCCATGATATCAGTAAACTGCTTACTGCGTTAAACGCGCTGGTAGAAAACGGCAACACGGTCCTCATAATTGAACACAACATGGACATCATCAAGTGCGCCGACTGGATTATTGACCTGGGCCCTGAAGGCGGCACCAACGGCGGGCACCTACTCTATGAAGGCACGCCAGAGAACATGGTGAAAGAAGAAGATAACCACACCGCCAAATACCTGAAAGCGAAACTATAATCTGTTTTGAGGCCGTTTTTAGGAAAACAGGCCCAAAACGGAAATTCTTGAAAGCCCTGTAAAGTGTAAACTTTACAGGGCTTTTTGTTTCCTGCTACCAATCCTCTATTGTAATCACAAATCATTAACTTAGCGGCCATTGCACACTGCCTGTTAGAAACGGCAGCAAGCGTTTTGAGCCTGTTTTTTCAAAAAGAACCTAAAAACACAGCCTCTTCTTTAGGGGCCTTTTTATTATAATACAGCTATGAGAAAAAAGATTGTTGCCGGCAACTGGAAAATGAACAAAACCTACCAAGACGCCCTGGCGCTGGTAAGTGAGATTGACAACATGGTAAAGGACGAAGTCACGGCCGATAATGTAGAAGTGATTGTCACGCCTCCGTTTCCGTTTTTACAGGCAGTGGGCAAGTTGATACAGGGCAATAACCGCCTTCATCTGGCAGCCCAGGACGTGAGCGCGCATGAGAGCGGCGCCTATACCGGCGAAGTGTCGGCGGCCATGTTGCAGTCTGTGGGCGTGGAGTACGTGTTGGTAGGCCACTCAGAGCGCCGCCAGTACCACCACGAAGACGCCGATCTGCTGTTGAAGAAAATGAAAGCGGCCCTGGGTCAGGGCATTAAGCCTATTTTTTGCTGCGGTGAGCCTTTGGAGGTGCGTGAGTCTGAGAAGCACTTTGAGTACGTGGGCCAGCAGCTAAGAGAAACCGTTGGGCATTTGAGCAACGAGGAGTTCGACCAGATTGTGATTGCCTACGAGCCTATCTGGGCCATTGGCACCGGCAGAACGGCCAGCAGCCAGCAGGCCCAGGAAATGCACGCCTACATCAGAGAAGAACTGTCCCGTCTGTTTGACGCCGAGGCTGCCTACAACAAAACCATTCTGTACGGCGGCAGCGCCAACCCGGCCAACGCCAGAGAGCTATTCTCACAACCAGACGTTGACGGTGGCCTCATCGGCGGAGCTTCCCTGAAATCCAGAGACTTCACAGACATTATTAAGTCCTTCTAAGGTATTTGTGCCAAAGCTTCTGAGGTAGTAACCTTAGGGCTATAAAAAGCGTTTTGGGCCTGTTTTCCGTAAAACAGGCCCAAAACGCTTTTGGTGTTTTGAAGGGAAGGAACGAGGCCAAAATGCAGGAGCCTGTGTATAATCCAAAAGAAGGAGTAAATTGATTTTTTGGCCCGGTAATGGCAGCAAGTATTGATGGAGAGCTACTAAAAGATAACCGGGTCAGACACAGGAAAAAGCAGTGAAGAGAAGAGAGATGGTCCTGCTTTTGGATAAATCAGGCAACCCTAAAAACTTCAATTGTTGTCGTGGCAGGGCTGCTGCTGCAAGGAAGTAACCCCTTTTTGTCTCTTTTTTAGAAAACGGGGCAGATACGTACTTCTTATGTCGTATTTTCGTTAAATTATTTCAAGATCTGCCGCCGTTGGGCCAGGTCCTTTTTACAGCTATTTATGAGTTTTATTGAAGTAACCATTACCGCCTCGCCAGAATATTCAGAGATCCTCATCGCAGAGATGAGTGAACTGGGATTTGATATTTTTCAGGAAACCGACCAAGGCTTCCAGGCCTATACCGAAGAGGATAAATTCTCTGAGGAAGCCCTGAAGGAGCTTCTGGAGCGCTACAGCTTTGCCGGGGAGTTCCCGTACCAGACCAAGAGTATTGCCAAACAGAACTGGAACGAGGAGTGGGAGAAGAACTTCGAGCCTTTGCTCATTGCAGACAAAGTATCGGTGCGCGCCGATTTCCACCCTAAGCCCGAGGGCATTGCCTATGACATTGTGATCACGCCTAAAATGTCATTTGGGACCGGTCACCATGAAACCACCACGCTCATGATTGAGAACCAGCTTACCCTGGACCACACCGGCAAGCGGGTGCTGGACATGGGCTGCGGTACCGGTATTCTGGCCATCATGGCCGAGCAGCTGGGTGCCCGCGAGGTGCTGGCCGTAGACATTGAAGACTGGACCGTAGAGAACGCCCGCGAGAACGCCGAGCGCAACAATTGCCAAACCCTGGAAGCAAGATTAGGCGACGCCAGCGTACTGGAAGGAGAAGCACCTTTTGACCTGATTCTAGCCAACATCAACCGCAACGTGCTACTGGAAGACATGCCTGTGTACAGCAAACTGCTTTTGCCGGGTGGCCCGCTGGTGCTAAGCGGCTTTTATACTGAAGACCTCTCCGTTCTGCAGGAGAAAGCCACCGAGTGCGGCCTTACCTTCCAGAATTCCAGAAGTAAAAACAATTGGGTTTCAGCCATTTTCCTGAAAAACAGCCAATAAACAGATAGCATCTTTCCTTATGAAGCATCTCTTCCCCTTTCTATTGGTTTTCTTCCTGAGCGTGTCCATCGGGCAGGCCCAGGTCTACAAAGTAAGTACCGATGACCCGCAGCAATACCTGCTGGACATGCGGGCCATGATGATGGGCGCCAAAAACGAGGCCGCCTTACAGACTTATACCAGTCTGGAAACGGCCTGGAGCAGCGGCAAGGTGAGCAACCCGCAGAAGACCCAGATCATGGACCTCACACAGCAAATGCTCAAGAAGAAATTGAAGGCGCGGCCGCACTTTGAGCATTTTCTGGGCGCCCTAGGCGCCAGCGTAAACGTGCACCAGTTTACCGGGGCAAAGCTGGACCAGTTGCTGAACGTGATGACCCAGACGCTTCAGAAGCAGGATGTAAAGGTGTATGAACGGTTTCTGCAGAATTCCCACCAGTTTCTGGCTACCAAAATGCTCTACAAAGGCCCCACCAATAGCCTGCAGGTAATTGGCGGAACCATGGCCTTTGAGTATCGTGATGGCACGGCCGAGGCCGCCTCAGGTGCTGACTGGGGAAACGAACCCGCTGCCCCGGCTCCGGCCTCCGCCGCCCCTAAGACAACAACCGCCAAAACCCCGGTGCCCGCAGCAAAGCCAGCCCCCAAAAAAGAGGTGAAGAAGGTAGAGGAAGACCCGTGGGCAGCCTGGGAAACCCCAAAGAAAGTCACTAAACCTGCAGCTAAAAAAACTACTACTGCCAAGAAAACCACTAGTACTGTCACCAAAACGCCGGTCTTAGCAAAGGAACCAGTAAAGGCGACCCCGGTAGAAAAGCAGAAGTACTTCGCGCAGCCTTTGCCAACGCTGGCCGGGCCGGTAGTGGTACTAGAGAAAGTGAACCTGTATTTCACCTCGGCGGCAGACTCTGTAAACCTCAAGGAAGTGAATGGCGCGGTGGCCCTGTCTAACGGTGTATTTGTGGGTAAAGGCGGTAAACTGGTCTGGAATTCTCTGGGCGGTGATGCCACGGCAGAACTTAGCGGTTTCTCTTTTGAGGTAGCCAAGCCGGCCTTTAAGGCGGAAGACGTGACCCTTACTTTTCCGGCTGTACTGGAGAACAGTATCAAGGGTAACCTGGAGTACAAACTCACCAAGCCTAAGCCTAACGGCGATAACGGGTTCCCTAAGTTTATTTCGCATACCAATGATGCCAAAATCAAACGGTTTGGAACAGACATCCAGTACATAGGAGGGCTTTCCCTGGCCGGCAACACGCTTATGAGCGCCGCCCTGGACGGTAGCCCGTCTTCTATTACGGTGTCAGACAAAGGCGAGCGCAAGTTCAGGGCCTCTTCGCGTAACTACACCATCGGCGATACCCTGCTTACCGCTCCTGAAGCAGGTATCACTATGTTTCAGGGCAAAGACTCCATTACACACCCAGGCGTAAAATTCAAGTACAACCGCGACTCCAAACGCCTGGTGCTCCTCAACCCCGAAGGCCTTTACAAACTCACGCCGTATTCGCACTCCTATAACCAGGTGGAACTCACTACTGATATGGCCGACTGGAAGATCACGGAGCCTACTATCAATTTCGGGATGCTGACGGCCAAAAACCAGGTGCCGGCCCAGGTAAGTTCTAAGGAATACTTCACAGAAACCAAGTTCCAGCAGATTAAGACCATCTCAAATTTCCACCCGCTGTACACCGCGGTGGCCTACGGGTTAAAGAGTGGGTCCCGTACGTTCTTCCTGGCCAACATGGCCGAAGAGATGAAGATTAAGCCAGAGGTACTGCATAATGCCATGACCACCCTGGCGCAGGGCAGCTTTGTGGAGTATGACCCCGCTACCGGGCAAGTGCGCCTCCTAGACAAGGCCTACCATTACGTAGACGCCTCGCGCGACAAGAAAGACTTTGACTACATTCACTTGAACGCCTTGTCGCCGGCCGGTAAAAACGCCACCCTAGACCTGGCCTCCGGTGACCTGGTGCTGCACGGCGTGAAAAGCTTTGCCTTCCATACAGACTCTACCGTGATCGCTGAGCCAGACAGCCAGACAGTACGCATCCAGAAAAACCGCAATATCCTGTTCAACGGAAAGGTAAAGGCCACCAACTTCACCTTTAAGGGCCAGGAGTTTTTGTTTGACTATGACGGCTTCTTCATTAACCTGGCCAAGATTGACTCTACCGTGCTCACCACCACCACCAAGGGCAAAGACGGCAAAGAGAAAGATACGCCTTTCACGCTGGTGAACCGCGGTGGCAAGGGCCAGGCCAAGCTGTACCTCAACCGTCCAGACAACAAATCAGGGCGTAAGAAATCACTGGGCTATCCGGCGCTGGATGCTATTTCTGGGGCTACCGTGTACTTCAACAAACCAGAGATTTTGGGTGGGGTGTATGACACCAGCGTGTATTTCAGCATTCCGCCGTTCAAGATAGACAGCCTGGCCAGTTCCAAGTCCAAGACCAACGTGATTGGGTTCAAGGGTACCTTCAACTCGGGGGGCATTTTTCCGCCTATTGAGACCAAATTGAACATTCAGCCAGACGGAGCCCTTGGTTTTAATTATGTGGTGCCAAAAAGCGGGTTTGCCATGTACGGCGGTAAAGGACGTTTCACAGACACCCTCACCATGGACACTAAAGGTCTAAGGGGCAAGGGAACCCTCAGCTACCAGACCGCCTCTATGTACTCGCCGGCCTTTGTCTTCTTTGTAGATTCTGCGGTTACCGCGGTAGGGAAGCGAGGGAGCTTCAAGGCAGGTTCTGTGGCGCAGGGCTCTTACCCCAGCGGTACGTTCAAATCCTTCACCATGGATTGGAAACCTTACAAAGACACCCTCCAGATAGAAACCGTGGGCAAAGAACTGATGAGCATTTTCAGTGACCGGTTTACGTACAAAGGAATGCTGGGCTTTACGCCGTCTTCGCTCTTTGGCAGCGGCGTGGCCGAAAACAAAGAGGTGGCCATAAAGTCGCCTAAGTTTGTGTTCAAGAAAGGCTTGATCCATGGCAACCAGGCGTCTATGGAAGTGGCCTCGGCAGACAAAACAACCCCGGCGCTTACCACCACAGACGTGTTCCTTGATTTCTACATGGATGAAGGATACGCCCAGTACAGCACCGAAAAGAAAGGGGCTGTCTCCACCGAATTCCCCTTCGCCAAATACAAATCATCGCTAAGCTCTGGGCGTTGGGACTTCAAATCAAGAAAACTGACGTTGACCGGTGACAAAGAAAGCACCGCTGATTCTTATTTCTATTCCATGAAGTCCGGTCAGGATTCCTTGGCTTTTAAAGCCACCAAGGCGGTGTATGATTTCAGCAACTATACCTTAATGGCCTCAGGGGTGCCGTACATTCCGGTAGGCGACAGTTACCTGGTGCCAGACAGCGGCAAGGTACAGTTCATGAAAGATGCCGAACTCAGGACCTTCCGCAACGCCGGACTCTTGATGGACTCCCTGCAGAAATACCATCAGCTTTCTAAAGGTGAAATCCACATTGATGACCGGTTGGGCCTTACCGGTAACGCCATTTACAAATACACCAATGGCAGCGGAGACGCCTATAAGATCAAATTCAATAAGTTTACCTGGCAGACCAAAGACGTAAGCAAAAGGGATGAACGCAACGGCGAAAAAGGCACCGCATTCTGGTTAGCTGAAGCCACCGTGAAGCAGACAGATACCTTGTTCATCATCCCTAAGGTGCGCTACTACGGTGACCTGGCTTTGTCTTCCAATAAAAAGACGGTCAATTTTGACGGTTTTGCCAAGCTGCTGTTCAAGGGCGCGGAGAGCGCCGACTGGTTCCCGTACGTGAGAAAAGACGTAGACCCCGAAGACGTGCGCCTGGAGGTGAAGAAACCGGCCTTAGCCGATGGTACGCCGCTTAAAACCGGGATCCACATCAATACCACCAACGGCAAGATCTACAACACCTTTGTCTCTAAAAAACAGTTTGATGATGACCTCACCGTCTTTGACGTAGAGGGGCTGCTCTCTTTTGACAGGGAAACCAAGCAGTACAAACTAGGCGATGAGGGCCGGGCCTATGGCACGTCTTACACCGGTAACATGATGCAGTACAATGACGCCACCAAGCGCGTGACCTATGACGGGGAGTTCAACCTGATCAAGTCTGTGAAGGACTTCAAGTTGAAGGCAGCCGGTACCGGCGGCGGGCGCACAGACAGCAGCACCTATGAGCTGGATACCTTCATGGCCTTTGACTTTGACGTACCATCCCAGGCCCTGGAAAGCATGGGTCAGAAAGTAGCCAAAGAGTCGGGTGGCCTTGCCGAAGGCGTTGACCTCAACGATCCTACACTGCTCTACAAACTGGCCGCCTTCATTGGCGACAAAGGCGTGGAAGACTTCAAGACGCAAACCCGCAACGGCTACGTGCATTTATCCAAGATCTCGCCTAAGCTCATTCACTCCCTGCTGTTGAATAAGGTAAGGCTGAAATGGAATACCAAGACCAATGCCTGGCACAGTGTAGGCCAGATCAGTATTGCCGGTGTTGATAAGACAGACATCAACGCCAAGATCAACGGCTATATTGAGATCAAACGCGGCGCTTCCAGTGATGTGGTGTCTATGTACCTGGAGGTGAACCCCTATATCTGGTACTACTTCCACTTCTATGAAGGGGGGCTGGGCATGACCTCTTCAGATGGCGCCTTCAATGCGGCGGTGTCTTCCAAGTCAAAAGGGCAGGGGATAGCCGGTTCTTACTCTTTCTACCCGGTAGAGGATATTGACAAGATGGAGTTCGTGAACTACTTCCGGAAAACCTACCTGGGCCTGGCTCCTACCAAAGCCGCCCCGCAGCCCGCCATCAATACCTTTGACACTTTCGGCGAAGACGATAGCAAAAAAGGCAAGAAGAAGAAAAAAGGAGACGAGGTAACAGACGCTGGTTTTGGCGTGCCACCGGTTCCTACCACTACTGAGGAAGACTCAAAATCCAAGAAGAAGAAAAAAGAGAAAAAAGGCGAAGGCGGCCCAGACATTGACCCAACCGGCAACTAACCTAGCGCAGGCAGGGTAACCCTGCTACTTCTCTTTTGGCGGCGCATCCCGTTTTAGGCACGTTTTTCAGAAAACAGCCCTAAAACGGGATGTTGCCTTTAGAGCCTGCTTGGCTTCTGCATTGGTGGAGCCTTTTTGCTATATTTGGAGAAATATATTTATCTGGGGAGAATGGTTGCCGGGAGATCAACTGGCCCGTAAAAGGAGGAAAAAAAGCAATGGACATCGTTATTATTGCAGGGATAGTTTTATTGGCCTATTTGATAGGGTCTATTCCCACGGCAGTTTGGGTAGGCAAGTCTTTTTACGGCATAGACGTGCGCCAGCACGGCAGCGGCAACGCCGGGGCTACCAACACCTTTAGGGTATTGGGCAAGAAACCGGGTTCTATTGTCATGCTGGTAGATATCTTCAAGGGTTGGCTGGCTACCTCATTGGCGGTTCTATTGGTGAACTGGGGGGCTATTTCACCAGACCATCTTATTCAATTTAAACTGCTCTTGGGAGTGGTAGCGGTATTGGGGCACATCTTTCCGGTGTACGTGGGCTTTAAGGGCGGCAAGGGCGTTGCCACCCTCATGGGTATGGTGCTGGCCGTAGATTTGCCGGTGGCCTTGCTGTGCCTGGGTATCTTTGTGGTGGTGTTGCTTCTTACCAGATATGTCTCTTTGAGTTCTATGCTGGCGGCCATCTCATTCCCCTTGCTGTTGTTGCTGCCTATGTTCCGGCCCGAAGATCCGTTGCTGTTGGTGTTTGGGGTATTGATAGCCTTTATGGTAGTACTCACGCACAAGAAAAACATTGACCGCCTGTTGCGCGGAGTGGAAAGCAAAGCCACCATTAACCCATTCAAGAGTAAGTAAAGCCAGACTGATTATTGGCCGGTTTGCTGGTTCATTTAGCTTTAAGTTGTTTTGGGCCTGTTTTCTCAAAAACACCCTCAAAACAGGATGAAGCGCGAGAAAAGGCCAAGCCAAAAGATCAAGGCCACAAGATTTGAGAACATTACGGCGTTCAAAAGCTATTCTTGAGAGAGAATAGCTTTTTTGTTTTAACTTCACCTTTCAACCATCGCACCCTATGAAAGCCTATATCCAAGAAAACAAAGACCGGTTTATCCAGGAACTGCTGGAGCTGTTGCGTATCCCGTCTGTGAGCGCAGACGCTGCCTTTAAAGGAGACGTGCTCAAAGCCGCCGACTACCTGCGCCAGAAACTGGAAGCCGCCGGCGCAGACAATGCCCAGCTGTTTGAGACCGCCGGAAACCCCATTGTCTACGCCGATAAAATCATTGACCCCAGCCTGCCCACGGTGCTGGTGTACGGCCACTATGACGTGCAACCCGCCGACCCGTATGAACTTTGGGACTCGCCGCCGTTTGAGCCGGTCATCAAGGACGAAAAGATTTACGCCCGCGGCGCCTGTGATGACAAAGGCCAGACCTACATGCACGTGAAGGCGTTTGAAACTATGATGCATGCGCAGAACCTGCCTTGCAACGTACGCTTCATGATTGAGGGTGAAGAAGAAGTGGGCTCTGTGAACCTGGCTACGTTTGTAAAGCAAAATAAAGCCCTTCTGAAATGCGATGTGATCGTGATCTCAGACACCGGCATGCTGGCCAACGACGTGCCATCGGTGACTACCGGCCTGCGCGGCCTCAGCTACCATGAGGTAGAGGTAACCGGCCCTAACCGCGACCTGCACTCCGGGCTGTATGGCGGCGCGGTAGCCAACCCGATCAATGTGCTCTGCAAGATGATTGCCTCTTTGCACGATGAGAACAACCACATCACCATCCCAGGCTTCTATGATAAGGTTGATGAACTGAGCCCCGAGGAACGTGCCGAGATGGCCCGCGCTCCGTTCAGCCTGGATGCCTACAAGAAAGCCTTGGATCTATCTGACGTAGACGGCGAAGCCGGGTACAGTACCATGGAACGCAACTCTATCAGGCCTACGCTAGACGTGAACGGCATCTGGGGTGGCTACACCGGCGAGGGTGCCAAAACGGTGATTGCCTCTAAGGCCTTCGCGAAGATTTCTATGCGTTTGGTGCCCCACCAAAGCTCAGAGGAGATCAGCGAACTGTTCCAGAAGCATTTTGAGTCTATTGCGCCGCCCAGCGTGAAAGTGGTAGTAAAACCTCACCACGGCGGAGAGCCGGTAGTAACGCCTACTACCTCGGCAGGCTACAAGGCAGCGGCCCTGGCCATGGAAGACACGTTTGGGAAGAAACCAGTGCCGGTGCGCAGCGGGGGTAGTATTCCTATTGTGGCCATGTTCAAATCTGAACTGGGCGTTGATACCGTACTTATGGGCTTCGGGCTGGACTCAGATGCTATTCACTCACCCAATGAGCACTTTGGTATTTTCAACTTCATGAAAGGCATTGAAACCATCCCGTTATTTTACCAGCATTTCGCGGAGCTGCACGGCAAAATGTAGACACAGGACATAAGACAATATTGTTTTGGGCCTGTTTTGGCCAAAACAGGCCCAAAACAGAAAAATCCCGCCTTCTTAATTAGAAGGCGGGATTTTTTACGTGCACAAGTCTTAGGTCTTGCGTCTTACATCTGGTGTCTCAAAATTATTTGCTCAGCGGTAAACCAACTGTCAGCTGGAACAAAGAGTGACGGGCATCTTTGAAATCGCCGCGAGCGGGAGAGTCATCTGCCAGGTCTGTGAACGCCCCGTTGTAGCGCAGGCCTAAGCTCACGCCACTTTGCGTTGCGAAGCCCACCCCGGCGGCATAGCCCACCTCAAAATCTGAGTAGCCTTCTTTGCTTTTCTCACTTACGGTACGGTCCTGTAATTTACCATCTACGTAGGTTTTGGTCTTGTCATTCACATTGATCAGGTAAGACACCTGCGGACCTGCTTCCAGGAACAAGGGACCAGCTTTGATTTTAGCCAGTACCGGAACGTCTATGTAATTGAAGTTAGAGGTACCTTCATAGCGGTATTCACGGCCCAGCAAGGTAGTCTGCTCATTGTCATCATATTTGTAACCCTTGTTAGAGTACAGAATCTCTGGCTGGATAGAGAAGAAGTCTCCTACCACCGGGGCATTGAAATAGAGACCGCCGGCAAAGCCTATTTTATTGTTGTAACGAGACTCGTCCTTTAAGTCTCCGGAGAGGTTAGAATAGTTTACCCCGCCTTTAATCCCAAAAGAAGACTGCGCCTGTGCGGTGAAAGAAGCTGCGATCACGGCCAGAGAGAAGAATAATTTTTTCATGGTTTTGAATTTTAGAATCGGTTCCAATGTTGACAGACGCTAATCAAACACTGTGCCTGTTTTTGAAACAATTGCCCTCTATACGGTAAGAAATTTTTTTGGACGAAGAATCTGAGAATTTTTTTTCAGGCTTTGAGCAGGGTAAAAACAAAGGGGCTTCATGCACATGAAGCCCCTTTGTTTTAGGAATCTGATAATCAGATATTATCTGCTTGGGAATAAAAATCCTAAGGTCAGTTGGAAGGCCTGTGAACGGGCGTTGGTCAGTTCATCATTTCCTTCTTTGGCCAGTTTGTTAATACCACCGGTGTAACGCAAGCCTAAGCTAAGGCCGTTTTCCATCTGGTAACCCAAACCAGCCGCGTAACCAATCTCCAGTTCAGCCAGGTCATCTTTGTCAACTCTTCTGGAAGTATCATAGTCTCTGCTTCCAATTTTGGTCTCTGTGTTGTCTTTAATACCTAACAGGTAAGACACCTGCGGACCTCCTTCAAAGAACAAGCCACCGGCATTGATTCTCAAGAGCACGGGTAAATCAAGGTAGTTATAGTTAATGTCGCCTTTGCTCTTGTATTCAACGCCATTGATTGTGTATTTCTCATCATTGTATTGGTACCCACGCTGTGAGAAAAGAAGCTCAGGCTGCACAGAAAGGAAGCCGTCACTGCTTAGGCTGAAGTTACCGGTAAGGCCACCCACAAACCCAAGCTTGTAGTCATAGATGTCCTGGTTTTCTGCGCCAGAAAGATTAGAGTAATTGGCACCGGCCTTTAATCCAATACGTGGACCAGATTGCGCGTTGGCAAAACTGAAGGATAATGCTGCTGCTACAAATAATACAATCTTTTTCATAAGGTTATTTTGGTAAGGTAAAATGCCTGTCATGATAACAAGCCGGGTAAAATCTCCCCGTTATACGGCTAAGACGCTAAATGTTTGTTTTTATTTTATCGGTTTGAAAAAAAGAAGAAGCCGGTCAATAGGGAGATACTTTAAAAAAGCCAAAAACGGTTTTCGTAAATGTTGGTTTTCAGGTGCTTAGATAATGGTTTATGGTTTTGCTAAGCTCTGCTGTTGGTAAGGCCAGCAAGAAAAATAGGAAGCTGTTTTAAAGGTGTTTTTTGAAAAGTAGCCTTAAAACAGAAGTGAGTGCAAGACCTTTTTGTCGTGATTTGGGGTAGTGCCGGAAACCAGAAAGGCCTGGTTTACAAACATTACCTGCCTCCCAGCAGATAGCTCAGGTACAATTGAAAGACTGAGTTCTTCTGTTTTGGGTCATTGTCGTTATCACTTAGGCTGGTGAGGCCGCCCTGGTACCGTAGTCCAAAGCCCATGCCACTTTCCATTTCATAGCCCAGCCCTGCGGCGTAGCCGAACTCCAGTTTTTTGAAATCGGCGGTGTCGCCTTCCTTCACGGCCACCATATACCCAAGGGTGGGGCCGCCTTCAAAGAAAATGCCGTCAGCGTACACGTGGGCCAGAATGGGCACGTCTATATAACTGAAGCTTTGGTTGTCATCATCGTCACTGGTGGTCTCTACGGAGTATCCTTTCACAGAAAAAAGAAGCTCTGGCCTTATGGAGACCATGTCTGAGAGGCCGAAGTCCAGGAAACCCCCGCCATGGAACCCGAACTTGTGTTTCAGGTTATTGGTGTTGTCGCCGGTGAGCGAGCTGTAGTTGGCGCCTGCTTTCAGGCCTAAGGAGATGCCCCCCTGGGCTTGCGCGAAGTATGGAATAAACAACGCGGCAAAGAAGAAGACTAACTTTTTCATAGGGATTATATTAAAGAGTAAGCGTGTTTCAATAGGCTTTTGGTGTTTAGGGGTTGAACAGGAACTGTTCCCGGAAGTGTAAACGCGGACGCGTGGCGCTGATTAATTGATGGACAGTAGGTTGTGTTTACGTTTTATTTCAGGCTTAGATAAAAAATTAAAAGGCTTCTTTATCTGCTATTTTCCCGCAGCCAGAGATGGGGGAATGCTGGTAATGAACTTACTATAAGACAGTTCGTCTCTGGCTTACCCCTATCTGCGGTGTGTGTTAAAGGGAGAGCGATGCCTTATGGTACACCTCAAGTAAAGCGGAAAAACCGGCGTTTTACCCACATAGATTTATGGACACAGCTCTTAAAGCCGCTTTATGTTTAAAGGAAAACCATCTTTATCTCCGCCGGCGGGCATTTCCCTTTATTAGAAAGCCCTTCCCAGTATCAATTAGTGAAGTCAGTGTTTGCCAGAGACATCCAGGGCCTACAAAAAGAATGCACTACCTTTTGTAGGTAGTGCATTGTAGAAGACTCTCGTAAATTTAACTGGAAGGTGTGCTTAACCGGCCCAGCCTTCGCGGTCCAGGCTACGGTATTGGATGGCTTCTGCCAGGTGCTCAATCTTTATTTCCTCAGAGCCGGCCAAGTCGGCTATGGTGCGGCTCACTTTCAATATACGGTCATAGGCGCGCGCCGAAAGGCCCAGTTTCTCCATGGCGGCTTTCAGCAGCCGGCGGCCGGCCTCATTGATACGGCACAGGTCCTTCACCATCTGTGGCGGCATCATGGCATTGGAGTGAATATCAGGAAACTCCTGGAACCGTTCGGCTTGCCACTTGCGGGCCCGTTCCACGCGTTCCCGAATGTCACCGCTGGTCTCTGTTTTGCGCGTCTCGGTCATCTGGTCAAAGGAGACGGGTGTTACTTCCACGTGCAGGTCAATGCGGTCCAATAGCGGGCCACTGACTTTGTTAAGGTAGCGCTGCACCACGCCGGGGCCGCAGACACATTCTTTGTTGGGGTCATTGTAGAAGCCACAGGGGCAGGGGTTCATGCTGGCCACCAGCATAAAGTTAGCCGGGAAATCAATGGTGAGGCGGGCCCGTGAAACGGTGACCCTGCGTTCTTCCAGCGGCTGGCGCATCACTTCCAGCACCGACCGCTTAAACTCCGGCAACTCATCTAAGAACAGCACCCCGTTATGTGACAAAGATATTTCGCCGGGCTGCGGATTGCCACCCCCGCCCACCAAAGCCACATCTGAAATAGTGTGGTGCGGCGACCTAAACGGGCGTTGCGCCAGCAAAGAACCCTGCGCCCCCAACTTGCCAGCCACCGAATGGATTTTGGTGGTTTCCAGGGCCTCATGCAAGGTAAGGGGCGGTAAGATGGAAGGCAGGCGCTTGGCCAGCATGGTCTTACCCGCACCGGGCGGACCGATCATGATCACGTTATGGCCACCTGCAGCCGCAATCTCCAAAGCACGCTTAATATTTTCCTGGCCCTGGACATCCGCGAAGTCGGCGGTGTATTGGTGAACAGTCGCCTGGAACACATCACGGGTGTCAATGCGGACCGGATCAATGGCCAGGTTTCCGCTCAGAAAATTTATAGCTTCTTTGAGGTTAGAGACGCCAATGACTTCCAGGTTATTGACAATAGCGGCTTCCTGGGTATTTTGGATGGGAAGAATAATCCCTTTAAAACCTTCTTTTCGGGCCTGTATGGCAATGGGTAGCACGCCTTTGATAGGCCGAAGCTCGCCGTCCAGGGCCAACTCGCCCATGATCACGTATTGCTCCAGATGCTGTAAGGGTAGCTGTTCAGAGGCGGCCAGAATACCAATGGCAATGGGTAGGTCATAGGCCGAACCTTCTTTTCTTACGTTGGCCGGCGCCATGTTGATGACCACTTTCAGGCGCGGCATCTTGTAGCCATTGTGCTTTAACGCCGACTCAATGCGCTGCTCACTCTCTTTTACGGCGTTGTCTGGCAGGCCCACCATGTAATACTTGGTACCCGCAGATACATTTACTTCAATGGTAATGGTATAGGCATTAACACCCTGCACCGCACTACCGAAGGTTTTTACCAGCATATAATTTATAGATCCAATATTGTATTTGACTTGAGTGGGCCAACAGTAAAGGGCTGGAAATAATTCCTTTACCTATTTCTGGTCAAGTATATTCTAAGCCCGTTTTTTGGAAAACAGGTCAAAACCAGACAATAGAAATCTTTACACCTTGGTAGGTTTCCTTGATCTCCTGCGCAGAAGATGAATTCTTGCCAAAATAGCTTTCTGTTTTGAGCCTGTTTTTCAGAAAACAGGTTTAAACAGAAACGGATCACTACTTCTCATTTAGGTTAACCAAGTTTGGGTGAACAGGCAGATAGCGGCCTTTGATCTCTTGGCCTTTGGCATGAATACTAATGGCAACACAGATGCTGTCTGAACCATTAATCTCAAACACAATCCCTTGGGTAGGGGCGTCATACACATAGACCCGCTTTTTCTCCTCTCCCAGATAATAAGCCACGGGCCTGATTCCAGGGAACTGAGGTCTTAGGTTCGCCAAAGTACTACCCACTTGCAACTGGTGGCCTTGTAGTGAAAAGCGGGGCGAGGTGATCCGTATCTGATTAACACCCACGGTTTCATCTGGCATTCCGGTGTGCTCCCTAACGGTGAACACATCTACTCTGTGCAGAATAGTGGAATCTTTTTGATAGCTGAACCAGGACGAAAGGGCCTTTCCCATGGCGGCATCTCCGGCATCGGGCTTGCCCAGGGCAGCCTGCACTTTTTCCGGGGAGTCACCCAGTTTGAGCTGGCCTATCTGTTCACCTGGTATGATAAGGTAAGCGGTATCTTCTAGCGGGGCCAACGGCTTGGAAACCTTTTCTTCAGGCCTTTGAACAGGCTCTCCGGCCGTTGATGCTGGCAGAGAGGGTTGCTTTTCCTGTTCAGGGCGGCCACAGGCCAGACAAGACACAGCAAGAAAAAGCATCAGGAACTGACGGATCATAAGGGCTGCTTTTTTATCGGTATACGCTGCTCTTGTCCGGCCTACCGGGCAATAGAAATAGCCATGTGCTTTTCCAGGAGCAGAATGAGAATATGGATGACCTTGATATGGATTTCCTGGATTCTATCGGCGTAGCCGAAGTGGGGAACCCTGATTTCTACCTCGCTTAAAGGAGCCAGCTGGCCGCCGTCTTTGCCGGTGAGCGTGATCACGTGGGCACCCATTTCTTTGGCTACCTGGGCTGCCTTTAAGACGTTGCCTGAATTGCCGCTGGTGCTTATGCCCAGGAGCACATCGCCGGGACGAATGAGGGCCTGCACGTAGCGGGAAAACACTTGGTCATAGCCATAATCATTGGAGACGCAGCTTAGGTGACTGGGGTCTGAGATGGAGATGGCGGCCATGGGCGCGCGGTCATCGCGGTAACGGCCGGTCAATTCCTCAGCGAAGTGCATGGCGTCACACATGGAGCCGCCGTTGCCGCAAGACAAGATTTTGCCTCCGTTCTGCAGGCAGGTAGCCATGAACTGCGCCGCCTGCTCAATAGAAGCCAGGGTGCTGGGTTGGGCTAAAAAATCAGAAAGTACCTGTTGGGCTTGTTGCAGTTCCTGCAGAATGAGGGCGGAAGGGGTGGTTTCCATTTAGTAATGAGGCCGGTGGTCTGTCGGCGGCAGGTTTGGGTTCTCGTCTGGGTTAAGCGTGGGCGGAATAGGAGCCGGCGTGATGATAGGTCCCTGTTCGTCCTCAAAAGTGGTATCCGTGTGGTGCGGGTTGGAAGTCTGGGTATAAGTAGTGTCTTCGGGTCTGGTCCAGGTTTGGTCTGGAACAGCGGTCACGGGCACTACTGGGGTAGCCTTCAGGCGTTGGTCATACAGCTGGGCCTTTAGCTCTGTAATTTGCCGGTGCTCTTTCTCCAGGCCCCGCTTTAGGGTAGCAATATACGTGTTTTCCACAATCAGTTCTGCCAGCAGCAAGATAGCGCCCATCCACAGCATGCGGTTAAAGAACTCGGCGTTGTCTGTCATGTCAAACAGGGCCACAAACTTAGACACGCTTAAAATGCGCAGCAAAAACAGAAAAGCGACCAGCAAGTAGGCCATCACCAGAATATTTAAGAGCTTTTTCAATGATTCCATATAGGCTGAGGTTGAATAAACATTAGATATTATGAATATTCTAACCTTTACGGGAAAACCAGGATTTAGCTGTGGTTCTGTTTGTTTCTTTTGGAAACGGTGTATGGTTTGGGGCTACTTTCAGGAAAACAGGCTTAAAAGGGATTGTTGATTGCTAATTGTTTCACCAGTTGCAGTACACACATATCGTCCCCCTTTGAAGGGGTTAAGGGGATGACTTCGTGTGCTGAGATTCACTAACCCATGTCTTCTGGTTCAAGTTTTTAACTTGGACCTACCTTGGACTGAAGTTTTCAACTTCAGTAAGGCGAGAGCCTCAAATGCTTTTTTCAAAGTACTTATAAAATTAGCCCAGTAGGTGTAATCATCCCCCAACCCCCTTCAAAGGGGGACGAAATGCGAACAATCAGCAATCAACAACCAGCAATCAATTAAGTAGTCTGCATCTGGGTAAGCTTATAATACAGGCCGCTTTGGCGTACCAGCTCCTGGTGGTTGCCGCGCTCCACGATGCGGCCGCCCTGCAAGACAATGATCTCATCTGCATGCTGAATGGTGCTGAGGCGGTGGGCAATGACAATAGAGGTGCGGCTTTTCATGAGGTTGGTGAGGGCTTCCTGCACCAGTTTCTCAGACTCGGTGTCCAAGGCCGAGGTGGCCTCATCCATGATCAAAATGGGCGGGTTCTTGAGAATGGCGCGGGCAATGCTCAGGCGCTGGCGCTGGCCCCCCGAGAGCTTGCCGCCGCGGTCGCCAATCATGGTCTGGTACCCTTCTGGAGACTGCATGATAAACTCATGGGCATTGGCAATCTTGGCGGCGGCCATGACCTCGGCCTCGGTGGCGTCTGTCTTGTTGAAGGCGATGTTGTTGAAAATGGTGTCATTGAAGAGGATTGACTCCTGCGTCACAATACCCATCTGTTCCCGGATGGAGAACAAGGAGCAGTCGCGCAGGTCCAGGCCGTCAATGGTGATAGCGCCTTCGGTGGGGTCATAAAAACGCGGTAGTAAATCAGCAAGCGTAGATTTTCCGCCACCCGAGGGGCCAACCAAGGCAATGGTCTTGCCTTTAAGAATGCGCAGGTTGATGTCTTGCAGGATAGGGTCAGCGGCGTATTTAAAGCCTACGTTCTTGAACTCTATTTCATTAGAGAAAGCTGGTAATATTTTGGCATCGGGCTTGTCTCTGATCAATGGCTGGGTATCTACCAGGGCCAGTACCCGCTCGCCGGCCACCAAACCCCGCTGGATATTGCTGAACGCATTGGAAATGGCCTTTACCGGAGATAACACCTGCGAGAACAGAATCAAGTAGCCAATCAGGGCCGCGGCCTCCAGGTCAGATTCACCACTTAAGACCAAAGAACCACCGTAATACAAGATACCAGCTACCACACTCACGCCCATGAACTCAGACATGGGGGAGGCCAGGCTACGCTTGTTATTCATGGAGGTAATGATGCGGGCGTACCGGCTGTTACTTTCCTTGAACTTATCTATCACGTAGGGCTGCGCGTTGAAGCCTTTCACCACCCGCAGGCCGCCTAAGGTCTCGTCTATAATACCCAGGATAGAACCTAGCGCGTCTTGTCCTTGTGACGATTGGCGTTTTAGTTTCTTGGAAATGTTGGAGATGATCAAGCCCGAAATTGGCAGGACCAGCAAACTGAACAGCGTGAGCCGCGGCGACATGTAAAACAGCACCCCAAAATAGCCAATCACCAGAAACGGCTCCCGGAACAAGACGTTAAGCGTACTCACTACTGAGTTCTCCACCTCCAGTACGTCATTGGTAAGCGTAGACATAATATTGCCTTTGCGCTTGTCTGAGAAGAAACCCAGTTGCAGTTGCGTAAGGCGCTCATACACCTGCATGCGTAGGTTCTTCACCACCTTGGCCCGCACCACGCCTTCAATCCGGAGGCCTATGTAGCGGAACAGGTTGGTGAGCATGACAGAGGCGACCAGAATCAAACAGATGAATTTAAGAGCTCCCAGTTTCCCCTGGTCATTAATTACCTGCCCAAAATAGTAGTAAAAAAAGTCCTTGGCCCAGCCAAAGCTGAAGGTGAACTCAGGGCGCTTCATCACAGAGATTTCCTGCAGGGCCACCTGGTCAAACAAGATATTCAACAGCGGTACCAGCAGCGCAAAGTTCATAATCCCGAACACGGTGGCCAGCAATGTAGCAATGGCGTAGGTGGGAACGTACTGGCTGAATGGGCGCGCGAAGTTGAGAAGACGGAAATATGTTTTCATTGCCGCAAAGGTAAGGCTTTGCCAGCGAAAACCCCGCTTTCCCGGAGGCTACCCGTTTTAGGCCTGTTTTCCGGAAAACAGGCATAAAACAGCATCGCCCGCCTTCCATAATAGAAAAGCGGGCGATGGCTGGCGATAACGATTAATTGCTTAGAATTCGTGCGTGCGCTGCGGGATGTTCCACCGGAAAGAGACCGCCGAGAAGGAGGTCTTTTGGTCAAAGCGAGAATCACTGGCTTCGGCGCGGCGTACCACTTGGGTCACGTCTAGGAACATGTTGTACATGAGCTGGAAAGAGGCGGTGGCCTCACCATACACCTGGTTGGTCTTGATGCCGCTGCCTACTTCATAGCCATAGTCGCCGGAGCGGGTGTTGTAGGATTTGAGCACGTTGCCGCCGAAGTTGGCCTGTATTCTGTTTCCTTCCGGGTCAAACGTATCCTCGGGGTCCTGGCCGTACTGGCTCACAATGGCTTTGGCCGTGACGGTTAGCTTGGGCAGCGGCTGGTACCGGATAATGCCAATGGCCTCGGCCACGTTGGCGCCCATGGGGTGGGCCAGGGGCTGCTGGTAATGCTGGTAGTTGGTGTAGGGCTGCTCATGGGAGTAAGTGAAGGGCCGTACGTAGTTGAGTTCGCCCTGCAGGTCCAAGTTAGACACCCCGAAGGCATCAATGTACTTCGCCCCGCCTTGAAGCGCGTATTTGTTACCCCACCAGCCGTTGCCAGCCCGCAATTCACTGATCAAAAACTCATCCAGCACCAACTGCCCATACAACTGCACCCGGTTTAAGATATTCCATTTGGCATCGGCGCCTAAGATGGCGTTGTCTTCTGAGCCAAGGCCCTGCTCCACGGCCCGGTAGAAAATAAGCGGGTTCAGGTATTGCAGCTCAAACCGGCCCTTGCTTCTTCCGAAGATAGTTGACTCAAACACCCCCACGTTCAGGTTAGGCAGAATGTTCAGGCTGAGGTGATGCAGAGCCATGTACTTTTTAGGATACAATTGGTCGCGCTGCTCATGGTCGGCGGTGAGTTCGGCGTAAAGGTTGGTGTACTGCAGTTTCCAGACCTGGGTCTGTAGTTTCAGGAAGAAATACGGCGCGGAGTAATCTGACAGAATCAAGGACCGGAAACCATTGCCAATAAAGTGGCGGTCATGGCCCAGCATGACACTTATGTGTTTGGTAGCGGCGTAGTTGATATAGCCTCTGGCCGAGAAAAAATCATAGCCCCCTTTCCCGAAGGTCTTCCAGTAGCCTTCATGCGGCACAATGGTATCCCGCACAATGCGGTTGTTCACGTAGCCCGGCAGCTTGACCTGGTTATCGGTTAAGAAGGTATAGAACCCCAGTTTCCCATCCAGGGAGCCTTCTACCTGCACGCCGCGGGAATTGATGTAGCGCAGGCCATCGGTTTCATTGTCTTTGCCGGCCTGCAGGCCGATGACCGGGTTCACGCGCAGCGTAAACTCAGGGCTTTCATAGTGGTATAGGTCGGTTTTGTTGGTGTAGAAATGCCGAAGGAGGGGGCGCTGGCTCTCGTTCTCGCGGGCGTAGCGGGTATAGTTCCAGTTGTCATTGAGCAGGTAATTAATGTTGTACTCATCTGCCGCCGACCCCTGCGACATGGATTCCTGCTTGGCCGTCTCGCCTAAAGTAGCGACGCGGGCGCGGCCGTAGGGTTTGAAAGAAGTATGCAGGGTTTCGGTGTTGTGCTTGATATGGTAGCGGTCAATAACCCGGTACACGTCCTGGTTGAGCGGAACGGTGGCATCCTGAGCAAGGGCCGGGCTGGCGGTCACCAAAAGCAGCAACAGCAAACGGTATATTTGTTTCATAAGAACGAATTAGAATAGAAGCGCTAAAGATACTGGAATTTGTGCGTGTACTCTACACTTGGGGTCGGGGTTGCCTGTAGGGAGTTCTGAGTCATGAGTTCTGAGTCCTGAGTGGGTAAAAGGAAAAATGTTTTGGGCCCGTTTTTATTAAAACGGGCCCAAAACAGAAACTAGGGCCCGAAGCCCTGGCAACCATGTGGCAGGAAACGCCTGCAAAACCTTATCTTGCCCGGTAAATGATACAGCTGCTGCGCCACCATGAGATAGACCAGGCCCGTTGGGCCGACTGCCTGGCCCGGGCGCATCAGGCGTTGGTGTACGCGCAGGCCTGGTACCTGGACGTGGTGTGCGGCAAGAATTGGGAGGCCCTGGTAGAAATACAAGACGGCGCCTACGTTTCCGTTTTTCCGTTGCCCGTGAAAATGCTGCTGGGGCAGAAACGCGTGTATCAACCGTTGTTTACCCAGCAGCTGGGCCTGGTGCTTACCCCCGCCAGTCAGAAAACCTCTATAATAGATTATCTGGCGCTGTTGCCTTACAAGTTCGCGGCAGTGCAGTACCAAATGCCTTGGCCGGGAGCCGCCAATGTCCCTTTATCAGCTCCCTGGCAGTGGCGGTTCAGGCCTAATTATGAGTTGCCCTTAGATAAAAGCTATGTCCAAATCCGGCAGCAATACTCCACTAACCTGCGGCGCAACCTCACTAAAGCCTCTGCTTTTCCGCTTGTTTTGGAGACCACCACATCCATAGAACCCCTGCTGTCTTTGTTTCAACGCACCAAAGGGCAGGAACTGCCAGACCTTAGGCCCCGACATTACCAGAAAGTAGCGCAACTGTACCAGGCCGCCCATCGGCAGGGAGTAGGGCAGGTGTATGAAGTACGCGAAGCTGGAGAAGTTGTAGCGGCGGCTTTCATGCTCCACACACCTCATCGCCTCACGTTTCTGTTTGGGGCCAGCTCCCCGGTAGGCCGGCGCCGCAATGCCATGGCCTTTCTCCTGGACCAGCTCATCAGACAGGCGGCGGGCACCGGCAAAACCTTTGACTTTGAGGGCAGCGAAGTGCCCGGGGTGGCTAAATTTTATAGCGGCTTTGGTGCACAGCCGGTTCCGTACCTATCTTTAAGTCTTCAATCTAAAAGAACCACCGTTCAATGGACTCTAAACGTCTTTACATCCTTAGCCAAACGCCTTCGTTAGCCAATCATTTTATCGCAGAGCTGCGCGATGTCACCGTGCAGAAAGACAGCCTGCGTTTCCGGCGTAACCTGGAGCGGTTAGGCGAGATCATGGCGCTGAAGATTTCTGAGACGCTTGATTACGCCCCACAAACCATCCAGACGCCATTAGCGGCCACCCAACAGACGCTGTTGCAGGAAATGCCGGTGCTGGCCACCGTCCTTAGGGCTGGTTTGCCGTTCCACCAGGGCTTCCTGAATTACTTTGACAATGCCACCTGCGCGTTTGTGGGCGCTTACCGGGTAGAAGGCGAGCGCCAGCTTTCGGTGCACGTAGACTATATGGCCACCCCTCACCTGGAAGACAAGGTTCTTATTCTGGTAGACCCCATGTTGGCCACTGGTAAATCTCTGGCCCTTACCTATAAAGACATGCAGCGGTACGGCAAGCCCAAGCGCATTATCATTGCGGCCGTCATTGCCAGCCCAGAGGGAGTGGAGCATCTTCATAACGAGATTCCGGAAGCCGAACTGTGGCTGGGAGCCCTGGATGAGCGCCTCAACGAGCAAGCCTACATTGTGCCTGGTCTGGGCGATGCCGGCGATTTGTCGTTTGGGGAAAAAAGATGAGAAAAGTGCAAAAAGTAATTTCTTAAAAGATACATCGGCTGTTTCTTTTTTCGTTAGAGACTATACAAATGATTCTAACTTAAGGAGACTGAGGCTGTTGTATTCTTGTGCCCGTGGGTATTTCCTCTATTTTGCCTGTATTACCTTTTAATTTTTAGGCCGTATGTTTGCTGCCGTTGCTAAATATATTTCTGTCTTTCTTCTGAGTTCCGTCAAATTTTTTGGTGGGCCCATAGCGGGAGTTACCATGGGGTTGCCTTTTTGGGCTACCCTGGGCCTAACCATTGGGGGCATGATGACCAGCGTTTTCCTGTTCTCCATTATTGGGGCCGCCGTGCACGACCGTTACGTAGAAAGGCAAAAAGCCAAGAACAAGCCCATGTTCAGCAAGAAGAACCGCCGCATTGTCTCTGTCTGGCAGCGTTTTGGCATGTCTGGCATCGCGTTTCTTACGCCCATTTTGTTTACCCCCATTGTAGGCACCGTCCTGGCCACGGTATTAGGCGTGTCTAGAAGCCGAATCTGGCTGCACATGCTCTGGAGCGCCGTTTTCTGGGGCTTTGCCGTGACGTTTACTCTCTTTAAGCTGAGCCACCTGCCATTTCTGCAATTCCTTCAACGGTAAATTGTTGATTGTTTATTGCTGATTGTTGTTTTCAGCTAGAGAATATAAATATAAAACAGGAGAGCCGCTTAGGAAACTAAGCGGCTCTCCTGTTTTAGAGGTGTTTTCAGGAAAAGGGCCTCAAAACACGGTTTAGATGTTGGTGCAATCTACAATTAACAATCAACAATTAACGACTCTTGCGCTTGCTGCCCCCGCCTGCCTTGGTTTTCTTCCAACCGGCTTTCTTGGCGTCTCTCACTTTCTCACCCTTGCCTATGTTGTCATACTTGGGCCGGGCTTTTTTCTCATGGAAGGCGCCTTTGAAGTCAGGGTCGTCGCGGCGTTTTTGGAGGTCCAGCTCCTTGTTGATTTCCTGCTGCTCGTCAAAAGGCGTCTTATGGATTTCCACTTCCTCTGGGATGGTAGCCATAGGAATCTTCATCTTGATCAATTGCTCAATGCGGTGGATATGGTGCATCTCAGCCTCGTTTGCAAACGTGATGGAAGCGCCTTTCTGCTCGGCCCGGCCGGTGCGGCCAATGCGGTGCACGTAGTCCTCATAGATAATGGGCACGTCAAAGTTGATCACGTGGCTCACGTCCTGAATGTCAATGCCGCGAGCGGCCACGTCAGTAGCTACCAGGTAGCGCACCTCACCGTCTCTGAACGCCTCTACAGCATTAATGCGGGTGTTCTGGCCTTTATTGCCGTGTACCACGCGCACGCCGCCGCTGCCTTTGCGGTCCAGAAAGGAGCTCACGTTGTCGGCGTTGGTTTTGCTGCGCGTAAAGATCATGACGCGGTTAAACGTCTCTTTGTCCTTCACCAGGTGCTCCAGGAGCGCGATCTTGGTTCTTAGGTTAGGTACCTGGTACAGCACTTGGGTTACGGTTGTTACCGGCGTGGCCTGTGGCGTTACCTCTACCTTCATCGGGAATTCCAGGAACTCCTCAGACAGCACCAACACCTTCTGGTGCATGGTAGCCGAGAAGAGCAGGTTCTGGCGCTTGCGCGGAATAATCTCCAGAATCTGCCGGATCTGGGGCATAAAGCCCATGTCCATCATCTTGTCGGCCTCGTCCAGCACCAGGGTCTTCAGTTCTTTTAGCACCAGTTCGCCTTTGCGGTACAGGTCCATGAGCCGGCCCGGGGTGGCCACAATAATGTCTACGCCTTCACGGATGCGGTCAATCTGGGTTTTAGGGCCCACGCCGCCGTAAATGCCCACGGTCCTGAGGTCGGTATAATGGCTCAGGTTGTGCACGGCCTCCTCAATCTGCATTACCAGCTCGCGGGTGGGGGCCAGGATAAGGGCGCGGGGGTTCTTGCCCTGCGCATACTTCACCTTCATGAGCAACGGCAGCACATAGGCGGCGGTCTTGCCGGTGCCCGTTTGAGCAATACCCATCACGTCATGCCCGGCCATGGCCAGGGGAATGGTCTGCACCTGCACCGGCGTAGGCTTGTTGAAGCCCGAGTCGGCTACGGCAGTCAATAACTGCTTATTCAGCTTAAAATCCTCAAATGAAGGCAAGGCAATCTCTTCTTCCTGCTCGGTTTCCTCTTCCTCTTCGTTCTGGTCAACAGCTTCCTCAGCTGCGTCGTCCGTAGAGGTTTGCTCGGGTTGGGCGGGTATAGGCGCATCCTGCTCCGGGGCAGAATTTTTGTTTTCTTCTTCTATCATTGGTGCAAAGGTACGGATTTGAATTTTGATGTCTTTCCTCCTGAGAGATAATACGTTTTGGGACCGTTTTGGGAAAACAGGCCCAAAACAATTGCTTTATTTAGTGGGGTTTAAGGTTCTCCTTTATCTTAGCGCCATGAACAGCATCCTCATCAAGAACGCCCAGCTCGTGAACGAAGGCCGCATCATGGCCTCTGATGTGCTGGTGAAAGACGGTTATATCCACACCATCGGCCAGAACCTGAACGCCGTGGCAGACACGGTCATAGACGCCCAAGGCCAATATCTGCTGCCCGGCATCATTGATGACCAGGTGCATTTCCGGGACCCGGGCCTTACCTACAAGGCGGACCTGTACAGTGAACCCAGGGCCGCGGTGGCCGGAGGTGTGACCACCTTCATGGAGATGCCCAACACCGTGCCCAACGCCACCACCCAGCAGCTGCTGCAGGATAAATATGACACCGCCGCCCAGAAATCACTGGCCAACTACTCCTTCTTTATGGGCGGCACCAATGACAACCTGGAGGAGATCCTGAAAACCGATCCCCGCACCGTTTGCGGCATAAAGCTGTTCATGGGCTCCAGCACCGGCAACATGTTGGTAGACAATGTGCAGACCCTAGAGGAGATCTTCAAGCAGAGCCCCATGCTCATTGCTACCCACTGCGAAGACGAGGCCACCATCAGGGCCAACATGCAACGCGCCATTGAGCAGTACGGTGAGGAAAACATTCCCATGAGCGCCCACCCCGAGATCAGGAGCGTGGAAGCCTGCTACAAATCCTCCAGCATGGCCATAGAACTGGCTAAAAAGCATAACACGCGCCTGCACATCCTGCACATCAGTACCGCAGAGGAACTGGAGCTGTTCAGAAATGATCTTCCGCTGGAGCAGAAACGCATTACCGCCGAGGTCTGCGTACACCATCTCTGGTTTGACGCCGCGCAGTACGGGACGCTGGGTGCCCAAATCAAATGTAACCCCGCTATCAAAGAGGCCCGGCACAAAGAAGCCCTGTTCCATGGCCTGCTGGATAACAGGCTAGATATCATTGCCACCGACCACGCCCCGCATACCTGGGAAGAGAAACAGGCCGGCACCTATAAAGCAGCGCCCTCCGGGCTGCCGCTGGTGCAGCACTCGCTGCAGGTCATGCTGGCGTTCCACAAGCAGGGCAAAATAAGTCTGGAGCGGGTAGTGGAGAAAATGTGCCACGCGCCGGCCATCTGCTTTCAGGTAGAGAAGCGCGGGTTCATACGCGAGGGCTACTGGGCAGACCTGGTGCTGGTGGACCTGGCGCAACCCCAGACCGTGGCCAAAGACAATATCTATTATAAGTGTGGCTGGTCACCGCTGGAAGGGCAGGAACTGCCGGGCACGGTGACGCATACCATTGTCTCTGGTCATTTGGCCTATAAAGAGGGAAGATTTGACGAAAGCAAACGAGGTGAAAGAGTGCTGTTTAGCCGCTAGGCGCTAATTTTTAGAGAAAAATGCGGGAAAGTGCTTGCGTCACTTGAAAACATCTGCTACTTTTGTTCTCCAATTACACGGTGGCCGTAGTTCAGCTGGTTAGAGCACCAGATTGTGATTCTGGAAGTCGTGGGTTCGAACCCCATCGGCCACCCAAAAAGCTCCTGAGAGATCAGGAGCTTTTTTTGTTTATTCTCCGTTTCTGCTGCATTTGCCGGGCAGCAGGGGAGCGCGGAAGAAACAGATGCTGGAGCAGAATGAAAATCTTTGCTTAAGTTTATCTTTCTTAACAGGAACATATGTCTTGCCACGTGACACCGCTTACTTACTACGGTTCACGCATAATTGAAAAAAGAAAATGAGTCTATTAGTCATTGGATCAGTAGCGTTTGATGCGCTGGAAACCCCCTTCGGGAAACGCGAGAAAATCATCGGCGGCGCCGGAACCTTCATCTCTCTGTCTGCGGCCAACTTTGTGCAGCCCGTCAACCTGGTGTCTGTAGTGGGCGGCGACTTCCTGAAGTCAGACATTGAAATGATGGAGAGCAAAGGCATCAACACAGATGGCCTGCAAATCAAAGAGAATGAGAAGTCGTTCTTCTGGTCTGGCCGCTACTTCAATGACATGAACAGCCGCGAGACGCTGGTCACCGAACTGAACGTACTAGGCGACTTTGACCCCATCATCCCTGAAGGCTACCAGGATTGCCAGTACCTTATGCTGGGCAACCTGGCCCCGCAGGTGCAGCGCCAAGTGATTGAGCGCCTTAAAAACCGCCCTAAACTGGTGGTTATGGATACCATGAATTTCTGGATGGACATTGCCTATGATGAGCTTATCCAGACCATTGGCATGGTAGACGTACTCAGCATCAATGACGAGGAAGCCCGCCAGCTGAGCAAAGAGTACAGCCTGGTGAAAGCCGCCAAGAAGATCATGGCCATGGGGCCGAAGTACCTGATCATCAAAAAAGGGGAGCACGGCGCCCTGTTGTTCCACGGGGAAGAAGTCTTCTTCGCCCCGGCCTTGCCCTTGGAAGAGGTGTTTGACCCCACCGGCGCCGGCGATACCTTTGCCGGAGGCTTCATTGGCTACCTGGCTTCAACGGATGACATCAGCTTTGAGAACATGAAACGCGCCGTGATCCATGGGTCTGCTATGGCGTCTTTCTGCGTGGAGCAGTTTGGCACCGAGCGTTTGGTGGACCTGCAACCAGATGAGATTGTCACCCGCGTACTGGAGTTTGTGAAACTGGTGAACTTCCAACCCAATAAAGGATAAGCTGTTTTAAGGCCGTTTTTCCAAAAACAGGCTCAAAACAGAAATTGATCAAAAGCCACGGGGCCGCTCATACAACTGGGTGGCCCCGTGGCTTTTGATTTTGACGATGTTGAATACTGGTCTGCGCCTTTCTAAAGCGAAGCGGAAAATAACCAGGCATGTGCCCAAAGCCAGTAATTTCCTTTACCTTTTGCCTGAATTACGAGAGGCGGTAACCAGACATGAACAAGAAACAAAACACAGCGGGGGCATTGGCCGTGGGAGCGCTTATCTTCCTTACGCTAGAGGTGGCCATCTATTACGGCCTGGCAACTTGGCTCATTCCCACAGACCCAGAGGTAGAAGCTGCCGGCGGCTCTATTGTGCGTAACTGGAACAAGGTCATGACCTTTATTCTGGTATATGTAGGCGTGGTAGTAGCGGCCTTGCTGGTGGCTAGTTCACAGGTGCCAAAGGGCTACAAAAAGCACGTGCTGTTCTGGTTTTACCTCTCGTTGCCCATGCTTCTGGTGCTCCTAGTGCTAGCCTTTAGCTGATAAAGTGCTATACTTTTGCTAAAAGCGTGCGTATAGAGGGTATCACTTAACCAAAAGGAGGCTATATGAGCAGCGATAAAAAGAATAACACCCATACCAAAGGCGAAAAAGATGCCATTGGCAAAGGTTTAGAAGACCAGACCCAACAGCATGCCAACAAGAAATTTGACCCCACCCACCAAACCCAGAACGACCCAGTAGACAAAGGCCTTCAGGCTGATGACACCAAGGTGCAGAACCCTAATCGGAATCTGGCCAAAGGCGGGAACCCAAGCCGGGAAGACATTCCCCAGGGATATGGCCAGGGCGGTAACCGCCCCCGCAGCAACCCATCTGACAACCAAGTTGACAGAGGTAAATAAGATTGATTCTTGCTGATAAAGCATAAAAAAGCGAAGGCTGCCTTACAAAAGGCAGCCTTCGCTTTTTTATAGGGTTCTGCTAAATTCTAAGCCTGAAATGCAGGGGCTACTCTAAACTCAGAACTCAAGACTCAGCACTCAGAACTATTTTACCATGTGCTGATAGATCATCTCAGACACGGAGGCCATGGCGGCAATGCCGGCCGGTTCGTCTTTCAATTCCTTAGACAAAAGCACCAGCACGTATTTTCGGCCGTCTGGTAGGAAGACAATGCCGGAGTCATGGCGCACGCCGGTGATCCAGCCGGTTTTATGGGCCACTTTCACCTCTTTGGGTAATTTGGCTGGAATTATATCCTTGAACTTCTGATCCAGCAGGATCTTGACCATCTCTTGGGAGGCTTCTTTAGAAACGGCCTCGCTCAGCGCTATCTTCTGGAAGAGCAGCATGAGGTCATAGGCGGTGGCAGTATTGTTGAGGCCCTGGCGGTAGGCTTTGGTGTCCTCTACGCCGCGCAGCACCTGCATATCTTTGGCGCCTAACTCGCGCAGGGTTTGGGTTACCTTTTTAGCGTCTACCTTTTCAATGACGATGTTGGTGGCCAGGTTACTGCTCTGGATGATCATGCGGTAAAGCAAATCATAAAGCGTGCGTTTCTGCCCCAGGAGTTTGTGCAATTCCTGGTCGCTGTCGTCTTCAGGGGCAATGCTGAACGGGCTGCCGTCTACTATACTTTTGAACTCGTTTTTGACTACAATGGAATCTGCGATCGAAAACTTTCCTTCGGCGGCCTGGCGGTAGGCTTCCAGCAGCACTGGGGTTTTCATGGTGCTGGCCGCATGGAAAGAAACATGCTCATTGATGAGCAACTCCTGGCCGGTCTGCAGGTCTTTAAACGCCACGGCAAACGTGCCTTTCTGTTTCCCAAGTTCAGCGGTGATCTGTTCTTTTAAGGTGTTCATTCTAGCCTGTTGTTTGGTTGCCGTACAGCCACATAGCCAAAGGGCCAGCGCCACTAAAGAAAGCCTGGTGCTCATATATCTGAAGTTTGGCTGTAAGTTAAAGAAGTGCTATTACAATAGAAGAACATCAGAAAGATGTTTTAAGCCTGTTTTTAGAAAAACAGGCTTAAAACGCAAAGCGCTTCTAAAACGCCTGCTTTAGCCAAGCCTTGAAATTAGCCTGCTGCTCTGAGCTGGCGTCTTTCTTTCTGGTAACGCTGTACTGCGGCAAGTGCAGCGTTCCGTCTGGGGTTAGCCTCACGGTCTGTAATTTTTTCTGCCGGAACAAAGTCACCTCAATTGTCTCAGGCTTTTGCAGCAGGTTTACCAGATTGTTGTTTTCCAGTTTGCGGCCATTGAGGGCTATTAATTCATCGTCTACGGCCAGCACTGCCGCGGCTGGGGAGCCTGGCGCTACATAGCTGATTACGCCAGATGCGGTAAGTACCGGGTTTACCCTAAAGCCATAAACGCTCTCGTACGGCAGCACCGAAGGCTTTTTTTCCAGGGTGCAGCCTACATGGTCCAGGGCCGGGGCCAGCCACTTCTCAAAAGAAACCGTCCCGAAGATCATCTCCCGGAAGTATTCCTCCAAAGAGACGCCGGCTACCTGCTGGGCCAGTTCCTGGTAATCTTCCTCGGTGTAACCCCGGCCGGTCTGCCCAAACTCCTGCCACAGGCGGCGCATGACCTCGTCCAGGGACCGGCGGTTCTGAGTGGCTTTTCTAATCTCCAGGTCTAGCACCAGCGCGGCAATACAGCCTTTGTGGTATATGCTCACCTTCCGGTCCGGCACGCCGGGCTTGTAGCCGTCCAGCCAGGTGTCAAAAGACGAGTCTGCTACAGAGAGGTGCTGTTCGCCCTGGTCTACGGTGTGTTTCTTGAGCACTGTGTTCAATTCCTGGAAATACTGCTCAGCGGTAAAGACGCCACTGCGGGCCAGCAGGTAATCACCATAGTAAGTGGTCACGCCCTCGGCCACGTAGCCGGTCCTGAAGTAGTTCTCCCGCGTGAAATCATAGGGCTGCAGCTCTACAGGACGTATTTGCTTGATGTTCCACGTGTGAAAAAGCTCATGGCAACTCACGCCCAGCAGTTCTTTGTACAGTCCCGGGCTCATCAATAATTCGGCAGGGCCGAGGGTGATGACGGTAGAGTTGAGGTGCTCCACCCCGTGGTAATGCTGGTAAGGCAGAATGATGTTGAGGAAGTGGTAATCCCGTACAGGAAAGGTCTCAAAGAGCGCCAGCTGCTCGCGGGTAAAAGCCCTGAAGTGGGGGAGAAGCTGCTCCCAGTTGGGTTGGCACTCGCCCTGGAACCAGACATGAAACGGGATGCCCTGCTCCTCGTAGACCTGGTGCTGCAGGGTAGCGCTGGCTATGAACGGCGAATCTGCCAGGTGGTCAAAGTTAGGGGCTTGTAATGTTTTAGGCGCCATAATAGGCAATCCGCAGGCAATCTGCCAGTGGTCCGGGATGGCCATAGTCACTAGGCAGGGCTCCAGTTCCAGGCCCTCAGCGGTGAGCAGGCAGTTCACAGGGTTCACGTACAGGAAGTCTTCGGCCACCCAAGATCCGCCGGCGTCCATTTGGCGGGCATAGAAGTTATAGTGCACGTGCACCTGTGCGTTCCCTTGGGTCTCTACCCGCCAGCGGTCTTTGCTTACCTTACGGCAGGGTAGGGGCGTGCCCTCTGGAGTGGTTACCCTAAAATCCTGCAGCTTCTGCGCGAAGTTCTGGAGCTCATACCGGCCGGGGCGCCAGGCAGGCAACTGCAGGTACAGGTCTGGGGAGGTTATATTCTCTATCTCCGTCCGGATCTGCAGAAAGCCGGAAAGGGGGTTTTGAGTAGAAAGATGGTAGTGTGGCACGGTGTTAAAAGGTTATATTTTGAGGTTGCTATTGCTTACGCAGCTTCCTGCAAGGTAGGCCGTTTTGGGCCTGTTTTCCCAAAAACAGGCCCAAAACGCACGTTTTTTGGCGGGGCAGGCGCAGCATAGCTTTCAGGAGACAGGGGTAACGTGCAAATAATCAAATTAAAATAGCAGCATGGGTTTGATTTTTCAGAATTGATGTCTAATTTTGCAACCCTTAATATAATGTTTAGTGTAAGATGAAAAGAACATTCCAACCTTCGCAACGCAAAAGAAGAAATAAGCACGGCTTCCGCTCAAGAATGGAAACTGCCAATGGTCGTAGAGTATTAGCTAGCAGAAGAGCTAAAGGCCGTCACAAACTGACCGTTTCTGACGAAAGAAGACACAAAGCCTAATTTTTCTGAGTAGCTCGCTGCAAGGCGCCTCGCGAATGGGTACCTTCACTGAACATTCTGCAGAAGAGCCACCGATTTCTTATAGATTTCCGAAAGAAGAACGTTTACGGAGCAAGAAGCTGATTGAACAGCTCTTCCGTGAAGGTTCTTCTTTTAATTCGTATCCCCTTCGTTTTGTGGCACTCCACGTGCCCGAGGTTTCTGAGCCCCCGGTTCAGGTATTGGTTTCCGTCTCCAAGAGAAACTTCAAAAAGGCTGTTGACCGTAACCGGCTCAAACGCCAGATAAAAGAGGCCTACCGGCTGTCTAAACCCGCTCTTTCGCAGGTGAATACGCAGGGCGGCACCTGGTATATTGGTGTCTTATACATCGGTAAGGAAAAAAATCCTTTCAATACTATCCATAAAAAACTAAATTCAGGGTTGGAGCGTTTGTTTACTAAATAGCCTTCTCCTTTTTTTTTCGTTTTTTATTGCTGTAGGATATGCTGAAGAAATCTTTTGCCAGCCTTGTGGTGGTTGGCGTGGCGTGGGGCCTTTTCTCTTTTACTTCCGGCACTTCTGAGCGCTATTTTGACATAGCCAAGAACCTGGACATCTTCGCTACCCTTTTCAAAGAGGTGAACACGTATTACGTAGATGACGTGGCCCCCACCAAACTGGTGCGCACGGGCATTGACGCCATGCTCAAGTCTTTAGACCCCTACACCAACTACATTCCCGAAGACGATATTGAGGATTTCCGGACCATGACCACCGGCCAGTACGGCGGCATTGGCGCTCTGGTGGGCAAGCGAGAAGGCCGAACTATCATTTCCCTGCCCCATGAAGGCTCTCCGGCCCAGAAGGCAGGCCTCATCATCGGTGACGAAATCCTGAAGATTGACGGCGTAGACCTGGCTAAGAAAAACGACGGCGAGGTAAGCAAGCTGCTCAAAGGTCAGGCTGGCACGGTGGTAAAGCTGGAGATTAAGCGTTTCGGTCAGGAGAAACCCTTGCAGGTGGAACTGACCCGTGCCAATATCCAGATCAACAACGTTCCTTACTACGGCATGGTCACCCCAGAGATTGGCTACCTGCAACTGTCGGGCTTTATGGTAGACGCGGGCCGCGAGGTACGCAACGCCGTGGCTAAATTGAAAGAGCAGGGCGCCAAAAAGGTAATCATTGACCTGCGCGACAACCCAGGCGGGCTTTTAAACGAGGCCGTGAATATCTCCAACCTGTTTCTGCCCCGCGGCAATGACATTGTAAGCACCAAAAGCAAGGTAGCCGACTGGAACAAAATGTACAAAGCTCTGGATGAGCCCCTGGACCTGCAGATGCCCATTGCGGTATTGACCAGTTCCAATAGCGCCTCAGCGGCAGAGATTGTATCTGGCGCGCTCCAGGACTATGATCGGGCAGTGCTGGTTGGGCAGCGGACTTTCGGCAAAGGCCTGGTCCAGATGACCCGCCCGCTTTCCTATAACTCCCAACTGAAAGTAACCACCGCCAAATACTATATCCCCAGCGGCCGCTGCATCCAGGCCATTGACTATGCGCATCGCGCCGCAGACGGCTCTTTGCACAAAACTCCAGATTCTCTGCGCGTGGCCTTTAAGACGGCCAGCGGCAGGGTGGTGTATGACGGTGGCGGCATTAGCCCAGACATTGAGGTGAAAGAGCAGCCGGTGCCAGACATTATCCGGAAGCTGATGTCCAAGAACTACATCTTTGATTATGCCACCCGGTACCGGGCCGCTAACCCCACTATTGGGGCCGCCAAAGAATTCCACCTCTCAGATGCAGAGTACCAGAAGTTCATCGCTTTCCTGGACGGTAAAGATATTTCCTATTCCACTGACATAGAGAAGGCGCTGGACAACATGATCAAGAAAGCCAAGGAAGACAAGCACTATGATGAGGTGAAGGCCGACATTGAGCAGATCCAGAAAAAGGTAGCCACCAACAAAAGCAATGACCTGCTCCGGTTTAAGCCCGAGATCAGGGAGATGCTGGAGCAGGAGATCGTGTCCAGATACTATCTGCAGAAAGGCTTGGTGGAGGCCACCTTCAATGATGACAAAAACATCCTGGCGGCCGTTGACGTCCTGAACAACCCAGCGCGTTACCAGGGGCTTTTATCCACCGGTAAAAAATAGAACCGCTTCCTCTATATATAAGAATACACTTATTATATAGAGTGCCTATCTAGTAGATTTTCCGGGGCCGGGCGTTTTAAGCACATTTTCCGGAAAACAGGCCCAAAACAGAATTCCTCTAGATCCTTTAGAATAATAAGGCCAGCGCTCCTTGGGGCACAGTATAAAAAGGGCAACCGCTAACCGGTTGCCCTTTTGTTTTAGAATAGCGTAGCTTTGTAAGGTTAATGGCGGCATCGCCTTTTTTCATACATGGCTTATATTCTTTCCCTGGAAACCTCTACCACCGTTTGCTCCGTGGCCCTGCACTTGGACCAGCAGTTGTTGTCTTATGCAGAGCTGCAGATGGAGAAATCGCATTCTTCCCATATCACGGTTATGGTGCAGCAGGTGATGGAATATGCGGGCGTAGGCCTGGGGCAACTGGATGCGGTGGCCGTTTCTGGCGGACCCGGCTCCTATACCGGGCTGCGGATAGGGTCAGGCACGGCCAAAGGCCTTTGTTTTTCCCTGGATAAGCCTTTGCTTTCGGTAGACACGCTATCGGCTATGGCGCAGCAGATCATTTCGGTGACGCCCCAGCCAGAGCGCTACCTTTTCTGCCCCATGATAGATGCGCGCCGGTCTGAGGTCTACACCTGCCTGCTCACGCATGAGTTGGAGATGCGCCTTCCCGTGGAGCCGCTTATCCTGGAGGCCTCCAGCTTTGCCCCGGACCTGGAAAAGCAGCCTATTATCTTCTTCGGGAGTGGGGCGGCCAAGGCGCAGGAACTATTGGCTCCCCACCCGAACGCTTTTTACCTGAGCAATGTTAAACCTACAGCCAAAGCTATAGGAGAGCTAGCCTGGGCTAAGTGGCAGCGAGAAGAGTTTGAGAACGTGGCTTATTATGAGCCTTTCTATTTAAAGGATGTATACATCACAAAGCCTTCAGGCAAATAAAGATGGAAGAATTTGTAAACAGAGTAGCCAACAGTGGCCTGATAACCCTCAACCTGGAGGAATACCTGCACCCCGGGGAAAGAGTAGTCTATGATATAAAGGACAACCTCTTCATGGGGCTCATGTTGCGGGAGAAAGATTTCCGGGCCTTTGTGAAAGAGCATGACTGGTCCCAGTATGCAGGAAAGAACGTAGCCATCATATGTTCCACAGACGCTATTGTGCCTACCTGGGCCTATATGTTATTGGCAAGCAAACTCCAGCCCTATGTGAACCGCTATGTGTTCGGGGATTTAAATGCGCTGGAGCAGGCTTTGTTGCAGGATGCCATCTCTACTATAAAGGCCGAAGACTACCAGGACGCGAAGGTGGTCATTAAAGGGTGTGGCCAGATTCCTGTACCCACCTATGCCTATGTAGAGATCATGCAGAAGCTTTTACCGGTGGTAAGCAGTATTATGTATGGCGAACCATGTTCTACAGTACCTATATATAAGAAGCCGAAAGAAAAGCCGGCAATAGTAGAATAGCTCATTAAAGACCTATTAAGGAGAATATACAAGGAGCGGAGCGAGACATCTAACCGCTCCCTTATTCTTTTCAAAAAATTTCCCTTGGTGGAACTTCCTGTCTCCCAGCGGGGTTACCCCTAAGCGCCCCGGGGAATTACCCTCCAATGAAGGAATCTTCGGGGCCGCCCCTTGCGGGATTAAACCCTTTTCGTACCTTTGCACTCCCTTCTAGCGAGGGGCCTAGAACGCCAGCAGGGCGGAGAGGAAAAGAGAAAAAAGTTTCCTGAAACGCTTGCAGAAAGAGAACTTGTTCTTACCTTTGCACTCCCTTCCGAGAGGAGGTCCTCGAAGCCGGCAGGGCGGAGAGGGAAAGAAAAAAAAGTTTCCCGAAGCGCTTGCAGAAAGAGAACTTGTTCTTACCTTTGCAGCCCCTTCCGAAAGGAAGCCTTGGTTACTGACAGAGCGGCCAAGGGAAGGAAAAAAAAGTTTTGAAAAAAAGCTTGCCAAGAGAGAAAGTCTTCTTACCTTTGCAGCCGCTTCCGCAGCGAAGCACCCCGGTCGAAAGGATCGGGAAAA
>NZ_BAAGTS010000007.1:0-908 GCF_054781795.1 Rufibacter soli
ATGAGAGCAATGCCATTGCCGTGAACGGCCATTCTCTCCAGCCACTTGGCAGCTTCCAATCCGTAAGGAGGGTTGCACCAGATCCGGCCTTCCCACACCTGGTTCAGACCATCGTCTTCAATAGTGAAATGGTTGTTAGCCATCTCCCAGGGGCGCACTATCGGAGCGCATGGGTCAAGGTCAAACTCACCGAGCGCCTTGATTATATCGGGAGGCGTAAGCCACTCATCTTTCAGCATCCTAGCTGATTGATGAGAACCTATACCTTTGCGTTGTGCAGATCCTATCATTAGTTATTTTCTTCATCAAGACACACTGCATCTATCTGTTTCTTTATTTCAGGCAGTGCAACCTTTAACCCTTCCACATGATGGTAAGCGGGTATTCCCAGCTTCATTGCGTTAACCAGATTGTCTACTCTTTCAGAAATCTGCTTTAGTTTTTCAATGTTATCTGCTTTCATAAATCATTAGATTAAAGTGATCAGTTTGCCTTTGATCGGCGCGGATCTCAAGGCTTCTACATTGCCTCTCCCGTAGGCTACCAACACGCTGGGCGCTCCTGCATTGGCGGGAGCTCTCTCTCCTGTCACGTGATGGAAGTGTAGCCTACCCTCCAAGAACTTTACCGCATGGGCCTTATTCCAAACCCAGTCAAAAAACATCTTAGTCTCAGTTCTGGCGAAGATGAGAGCAATGCCATTGCCGTGAACGGCCATTCTCTCCAGCCACTTGGCAGCTTCCAATCCGTAAGGAGGGTTGCACCAGATCCGGCCTTCCCACACCTGGTTCAGACCATCGTCTTCAATAGTGAAATGGTTGTTAGCCATCTCCCAGGGGCGCACTATCGGAGCGCATGGGTCAAGGTCAAACTCACCGAGCGCCTTGATTATATCGGGAGGCGTAAGC
>NZ_BAAGTS010000008.1:0-7507 GCF_054781795.1 Rufibacter soli
AGGTCGCCAAAGCACAGCCTTAACACCTTACTTTTTTATAACCAATTAACCACATTCAAATGTCTAGCTTAATTAAAACCCACCCGGCCTGCATCGCAGGCCTGATGAGCCTTCATCGGGAAATGAAGACTCTCCTTTCCTTAAAGCGCGCCGCCCTCAGGACGGCCAAAGGGCGTGACAGATCCGCTCTGATGCGCGACATGTTCTACATAGGAAAAATTATCAGAAGGACGGAAGGCCAGCTGGCAGAGGTAGAGACACCTCCCATCACTGCCTTTATTCTGAACCTCAATATCACACTGCTGCCAACCAATAAATACTAAACCATGAAACCGAGTCAAGTACTAACCAACAGTACGGACCTGAACGCCCAGATTCAGTTCTGTACGCTTTCCGCCTGCGTCACCCGCCAGGCCGGCCAACAGGATTTCTCTAAAATGTATATACAGATGGCCAACAACCTGATGGCCTTGAAGGTGATGAAAGGTGTGCCTCATCTGGACCCGCTCACGGTACCGGAGCTGATGGTCTACCGTGATTCCCTTATCAAGGAACTCCATCAGAAAGAGGAGATGGGCTCATTCGCTTTCAAGCTGCTCCAGAAGGAAGTGGTGCGGGTGAACTCATTGATTGAGGATCTCCAGGTGCAGGAGCCAGGCTTTCAAACGGGGGAGGCGGCATGAGTGATAAAGCCTTCAAGTATTCTTTGGACAAGAAGCCAAAGAAGTTTTCCTGCCCATCATGTAATTCTAAAACCTTTGTTCGCTACGTCTACTCCGAATCCGGGGAGCATGTAGGTGAGCAGTACGGGCGTTGTGACCGTGAGAACAACTGTGGTTTCCACCACCACCCTAACCAGGACGCTGCCTTTGAGCCTAAGCCCCAGGTAAGGAAAGAACTTCCTGCTGCCGTGACGGTTCAGCCGGAAGCGCAATACATTGACTCTTTGATGGCCAAGCTGCCAGGTAAGACCAATTTCCACCTGTTTTGCAAAAACAAGCTTGGAATCACCACCGAGCACATGGAGAAATGGATGGTGGGCGGTGAGAAAGGAAAGACTGCCTTCATCGTCAGCAATGGCCAGGGGCTTCCCATCAACGTGAAGTTTGTGAAGTATACCCTGGACGGCAAACGGGATAAGACGCCTGGTGACAAGTTCAAGTTCAAGTATGCCCCCCATTACCTGGGCAAAGGCTATCTGCAGGGGTTGGGCCTCCAGCTTCCCGAGGGCGCCAGCTGGGATGATTGGCAGGACTATTTCCAGTTTAACCGCTGCTTCTACGGGCTGCACCTGTGGGATTCCAGCAAGGATACCAACATCGTGGAGTCAGAGAAAACGGCGGTGATCGCCAGTTTCTTTTTCCCTTCCTACAACTGGCTGGCCACCGGTGGCAACCACGGCCTCAAGTTTGAGCAGTTCAATTTCCTGTTCGGCTACAAAGGGCAGGTATGTAACCTGGTGGACAATGACCCGGCCGGCTATGAGAAGAGCAAGACCATTGAATGGTTGCGCAAACTGGCAGAGGTGCGGGAAAACAAGGACAGTGTGCGTAGCCTGAATCTCTTTGCCGAGAAACCGAAGGAATATGACCTGGCGGATGCCATTATCAATGACTGGTACCGTGACGAGGTAAAGCTTCGTCAGGATATCAAGCATGCCTTTGACATTTCCCTGAAGGTTTCCATTGATCTGGAAAGCGGTGAGGTGAACATTTCTGAGCGCCCCCAACGGGACTGGAACGAGAAGGAATTCCGCCGTGCCACCCAGACGGTGAATCGGGTAGTGAAGCAGGAGCTGAATATTGTGGGCCCCGGCAAGGATTATGAGACGGTTGGCAAGGCACTGGCCAGCTTTGGTGAAAAGGGCCGCGGGATGTTCCATGCCTTGGCACGCTTCCGGAAAGACTATGTGCATGAAGAGGCAGAGAAGGACTATGATCAGTTTCTTTTTTCCAGCAAGGAAAAGAACGCAGAGAAGTTCTTCAAGCTGGCCAAGGAGAACAAGGTGGAAACCAAGCTCATCAAATCCCTGCAGCCCCGCGCCGCTGAGGGTGCCGGTGAGATCATGGACAAAGAGTACAATGAGTTCTTCTTCAAGCTGCCTGAGGGCGTGGAATTCACCGATGAGCTGAGGCAGGAAGTGTATGCCTACAATTTTATTGAGGTGAAGAATCAGTACTACTACGCCAAGTTTGACAACGAGTCCAAAAACGTCACCTTCACCAGAATAAGCAACTTCACCGTTCGCCCCCTGTTCCTGATCAGGAGCAAGACTGACGCCAAAAGGATTTTTGAGATAAAGAACCTGTTTGGGCAGCGCTATATCGTGGACATGCCGGCCAAGGCGCTGGTCAGCCTGAATGATTTCTGTGTGTTCGTGGAAAGCCAGGGCAACTTCCTGCTGGAGGCCAGCAAGATCCAGTTCAACAAGATCAAGCGCCGGCTCTATGACCACACCCAGGACGCCGATGAGATCAAGACGCTCGGCTGGCACAATGACGGGTTTTATGCCTTTGCCAACGGCATCTTCACAGACAGGTTCCTGCCTGCGAACGACCACGGCATCATTACCCACAACATACCCACCGATGATCAGGATGAGCTGCTGGAGAAGCATTATTTCATCCCGGCTATGTCTTCCATCTACCGCAATGAGGAAGAGCTGTATGAGTCTGAGAAGAAGTTCCGGTTTGTGGAGCGTAAGGGTGTGAAATTCGCCGATTGGGCCAGTCTGTTCTACGCCGCCTACGGTGACAACGGGATTTTCGGGATGTGCTTCTACATCACTTCCCTCTTCCGTGATAAGATCTATTCACGGTTCAAGTTCTTCCCGCACCTATTCCTGTTCGGGCCTCCCGGTACCGGTAAATCGACCATGGCCTGGAGCATCTCCTACATGTTCGGTCTGGAGCGCAAGCCCTTCATGCTGAACGCCGGTACCAGCGTTGGTTTCCACCGCACCTTTGCCCAGTTCCGCAATGCGGTGGTTTGGTTTGATGAGTACTCCAACCAGATTGAGTTCAAGCGGGTGCAGGACCTCAAGTCAGCCTATGACGGTGCCGGCCACGTGAAAGGCGAATGGAGCCAGGGCGGTGGTTCTTCCAATAAAACCACTACCACGCCGGTACTCTCCAGCTGCGTGATCAGTGGCCAGGAATTGCCTATCGCAGACAACGCGCTTTTCAAAAGGGTGATCCTGCTGCAGTACCACCAGACGGAGTTCACCGAGAAGGAAACCGCCTTGATGAAAGAGCTTAGGGAGCTTCAGGAAAAGGGCCTCAGCCAGATCACCGGCTACCTGACCACTTTCCGGAATGAGGTGGAAGGCAGCTACTTCAAGGTGTTTGACCAGGTACTCTCAGAATTCAGGAAAGAGCTTAAAGATGAGACCGGCATAGAGGAGCGGATTCTTCAGAATACGGCCATCATCGCCACCACCTTCAAGATTCTGGAACACCTGCCATGGCCCTTCAACTGGGAAAAGCTGAAGCATGCCTTTATCAATGGGATGAAGACCCAGAACGCGCTTATCTCCAATGCCAAGGAAACCAACCAATTCTGGGATCAGGTGGACTTCCTTATCAATACTTCCCAGATCAGGGACGGTGAGGATTTCAAGGTGGAGATGAAAAACGAGATCAAGCTACGCACCGGCCGCACGGAGGAAAGCACCAAGACCTTCAACAAATCAACGGAGGTTCTTTTCCTGCGCCTATCCAAGGTGCACCCCCTTTACCTGCAGGCCTTGCGCACGCAGGGGGAAAAGAAAGGCATGGACAAAAACTCCCTCATCCATTACCTCAGCCATGCGCCAGGCTATATAGGCGCCGTGAACAACACCAATTTCAAGATCGGTGACAAGAGTACCCAGTCAAGTGCCTATTGCTTTGACTATGGTTATCTGGAGGGGCTGGGCTACAACTTCAAACGCTTCATCCCTGAGGAAGAGGAAATCCTTAGTGCGCTTAACGGGCCAGACCGGCCGAAACAGGTTCAAACTTCATTTTAACGTCTAATCACATTCAGTTATGGGAAATTCAAAAAAGTATTACCTGCTGGTCCTGTTGTTCACAGGGCTGCTCTGCCTGCTAGGAGGCGAGATCAATGAACTATGTCAGAAGAATGCAGGAAAGGAGGTGGCGCAGAAATGAAAAAGGTCTTAGTCTCAGAACTGCAAGTGGGCGACTGCTTCAAAATAAGCGCCAGGCATAGAAAGGTTGTTCATGTCACCAAAGTGTTTGATTTGGATCAATCACACTATAAAAATTCCAACCCACAAATTTTCAAAGATCATTATGAAAATAGGGTGATGGTGATGGATGGGTGCCGTCAGTTGAAGGGATTCAAAAATGAGGAAGTGATTTTGATTTCTACGGAAAGAAAGGAGGCAGCCCAGAAATGAGCGATTCCCCTATTGTATTTGAGAAAGACAACGTCATCACCATGTGGTGGATTCTCCGGAAAATTGACTTTCACCCCGTTGGCTATATAGAGCCCTACATGGGAGAGTGGCACATCAAAGGCCACCCAGAGCTGACCAATACCAAGAAAGATTCTTTTGACGCCGCAGTGGCCTTTGCCCTGCAGTTCTTCGGGAAGGAGGGTCAATCATGACAGCAGCCACTTTCTTTGAGAACCTGGCCGATTGGGTGCCAACCCAGCATGACAGGACCTGCAGCAACTGCGAAGGCAAAAGGGAACTCACCACCAGTATCTGGGAAGAGTTCAGAAGCCTGCCGCACGAAGAGCAGATTCACCTGATGGACAGTAAAAAGGGAGAGCCGGACCGGCTCTTCCACTGGTTCGCCATCAGAGATGAGATCCAAGTGCTCAGCATCCCAGAGCAGCTCTACAGCCTGCCACCAGAGCGAATACCCTGCCAGCAGTGCGGCGGTACCGGACTTTACCCACCAGATAATGCAGTTAAGAACTAATAAGTAAGCCATGTATTATAAAATCACAAACAAGAAATCTAAGGTCTACAAACAGCTTCTAAAGATGCGCTCTGATGAATTGTTATGGGAAGACGAAAACAAGAAATCAATCATCCAAAAGACAGGTCTTGAATTTGATAAGTTCTTAGGGAACAAGGGCCAACAAACCTACAACCGGGTAACCCAATACCAAGGCTTTGTATTTAAAGAGCCAGAAAAGGTAGATCCTAAAATCTGGAAACGGCACAAGCATTACCCTGAAGCCTTTGTCCCAAATACCCGCACTAAGGGTGGGCAGGAAATGTATCAATTCATAACAAACGGATTGAAAGGCAATGTTTTTTATAGCCTTTTAGAGGTGCTTGGGCTAGAAGCTATGGGGAGATTTACTTTCCCATATTTAGAAATAGCGGGGGAAACATTGGTTCTTTTTTTAGATGATTCTATGGAACCATCCAATAGAAACCTGATTGAGATTACGAGAACGGAATTTCAGGAAAGACTTAAAAAGTAAAGTTTAACCGATATGAATAACGGCTTTTACATGGTGTATTTAGAAGGGGGGCAAGGCCCAACTTACCAACACCCAAATAGAGAAAGTGCTACCAAAGAGGCTAAAAGACTTGCAAAGCAAATAGGGCGGAAAGCCTACGTCTTATGCTCCATTGAAAGTGTAGAGTTGAATGAGTTTAAACATGAGAAGCTGGTGCCTCAAGACATTGACCCAGACCTACCATTTTAATTAAGGTTAAATAAGATGCCAAACAATATAGAAATCAGAAAAGCGGCAAAGGAGGTAGTTCAAAACGAAGTGCGCCGCAAGCTAAGCCAGGAAGCTCTAAGGGCTATACAGGTGATGGGTGCCATCTTTGACGGATTGGCACCGCTGTTCAACATTATCCAGCGTGATATCAATAGCATGGAGCTTTTTGAGGCAGATGCCGTGAAGGCGCTTCCGAAAGGTCTTTGGGAAAAACTTTCCAACAACAAGAAAACAATGTTTTTGGCGGAGTTCAGGCTGGCAGTTGCCATTATCAACAAAAGCCAGGACAAACTAGGCCAGCTCATACAGGAACAGGCTGCCGTGCTGGACTCTCTTTCTCCCGGCGCCTTGGATGAGCTTCTGAAGATTCAGGAAACAATCTTCAAAGCTGCCCAACCAAAGGTCAAAAAACCTAGGGCCAAACGCCCCTCAATGAAGATGGCTTCCTAAAAAGTGTGTAAAAAAAAGGGTGTCTGATTTTACCCCTGTTTTCAGGAAATCAGGCCCCTTTTTCCTATCCAAAAAATGTACCTCTAAAAACACTTGATTTAAACTATACGCCAGTGGCAATACTGAATTATACCACCAAGGTTCCTGCCTCAAAAACAGTAGGTGAGATCCAAGAGATCCTTGCCTCAGGTGGGGCCAAAAGAATCATGATTGACTACGGCTCTGATCGGGAGCCAGTGGCGGTCAGCTTCCTGATTGAAGTTTCACCTGGTAACCTGGTAAGTTTCCGTCTTCCCTCAAATCCGAAAGGTGTGCTTGCTTCCTTGGAGAAAGACAAAGTAAAAAACGAATTCAGGAATATGGACCAGGCTCAGCGTGTGGCATGGCGAGTGATCAAGGACTGGGTTGAAGCCCAGCTGGCCATCATCTACGCTGAGCAGGCCACCATGCTGCAGGTGTTCCTTCCTTATGCAGTCACTTCTTCTGGTGACACCATGTTTGATCACGTGATGAAGAATCCCAAACTTTTGACTTGATGGAAGGGACATGAAGAAATACATTCTTTATGATAAGACTTCTTTCTGGTTCATTCTGCATTATCCCAAACTGGTGCTTTTTGAAGCCTTTAAAATTGAAGATGAGGAAGAAGGATACAAGTCAGTAAAAGAGCTTCTTAGTTTTAATCTGGCTAAACGGATCGATCCACCAAGGGCTTTTCTTACCCAAAGCAATTCTGATTGGTGGAGCTATACATTTTGCCTCCCTCTGTTTGAGGACCTAGAAGTTTATGAACTTAAATAAATGGTTTATGCCATACACTATCTATTACAACGGCCCCAGGTGGGGAGGCATAAACGCCTGGCATCTAAAAGCACTTTGGAAAGTAGGCAGCGCAGGCAAAAGGGGAAAGGAGGTTAAGCTTTCCTATGGGAGGGTAACCAAGCTTCTTGTCTCCATGCATTTTATCACTAGAACCGAGAAAGGTTCTTATATGCTCACCTCCCTTGGACAATATCATTTCAAAGAATTAAAGAGAAAGAAAACCTAAGCTTATGACTGTACACTTTCACTATTCAGGGGGTGAGCAATACGTCCCAGAAGAAGAGCAAGAAAGACGGAGGAAGGATGGAGAAGAACCAACCGCTTGCGGTTATACTAGAAAACACACTTCTGCCAATACAATGGAAGTAACATGCTTCTACTGTAATAACTGGCTCAAGAAACAATCAAAAAACTAATGATATTATGAAGACAAACCCAGACCAACCCGCTTACCCAGTATCGCAACGTTCACCATCTTTGCAAATTGAGACATCATTAGGCCTAACCAAACGGGAGCAGATGGCGGCTTTGGCAATGC
>NZ_BAAGTS010000009.1:0-2098 GCF_054781795.1 Rufibacter soli
TTCAACCCGGCAGTTCTGAAAGTGCCCCAGAAAGACGGCAAGCCGGACCTTTCCAAAAGATGGTACATAGAGTTCTGGCCGTTTTCCTTGGTGGAAGGGAAGAAGGTACGCGTGCGCCGGGAATACGACATCAATTCCCATACTACTGAGAAGAAGCGAAGGAAGGCAGCGGCCAATTATATAGAGAAGATCAACCGTCTGCTGGAGAAAGGCTATGTGGTCACCAAGCCAAAGGCGAAGAAGTCCGCACCGACTAAGAAAGCGGCCAGCCCCAAAGAGGTGCGTAAGACGCTTACCCTGTTAGATGCGGTGCAGGACCATATAGACAGGTATAAGACCACCCTCAGCCCAGGCACCATTGACGCCTTCAAGACACTGAAGAAAACCCTCAATCTCTGGATGGAGAAAAACTTCCTTGAGAACCTGCTGGTGGTTGACTTTGACACCGAGCTTACCAATTCCTTCTTTGATTACCTGAAGAATGAGCACAAGGTGGTCCAGTTTGACCGCACAGGGGTCAGCAATAAGACCTTCAACAACGTGAAAGGTGATTTGGGCCGGGTCATCAATGACTTGGTGGCCCGGGAGATCATCAAGCCCAAACACAACAAAATATCCCGCATTGAGAAAAAGAAGGTAGAGAGCGGAATGAACATTCCTTTCACTACATCCCAGATGGCCACCATCCGGAACTACCTGCTGAAAACAAACCAGGACCAGCTTTTCCTTTTTCTCAATTTCATCTACTTCACCTGCGCCCGCCCCAGGGAGGAGCTGCGCCTTTTGAAGGTACGGGACATTCACTCAGATAAGATCCGCATTGACTGCCGCCGCGCCAAAACCAAGTTTACCCGGTTTCCGGTGATTGCCCCTGATTTTGAGAAACTGATCACCAAATACAAGCTGCGGGAATGTGACCCTGAGTTCTACGTGTTCGGGAATGAGGGCTGCCCGGGCCCGGTGGCTACCGGCCTGAACTATTTCTACCGCCACCACGTGACCATGCTGGAGAAGCTGGGTTATACTGACCAGGATTATACCTTGTATGGGTATAAGCACACGGCTAACTGCGCGTTGTTTCTGGCAGGGGTGAACCTGCATGCAATCAAGGAGCAGAACGGTCATTCCTCCATCGCGCAGACGGAAGCCTATCTAAGGAGCCTTGGTATGTTTGAGAACAACCAGATCAAAACCTCCTTCCCCTCCTTTGGGGGTACCTCCCCTACCAACCAAGCGGCAGCCGCAGAAATATTGTCGCTGATATAGCCAGCAAAAAGGTATATACTATTCCTGCCAGCTGCTCTGGGGTCACCCCTATCTTTTTACCCAGCCAGACAAAAGAACGGTCCACCCAGGCGGCGCGTTCTTCCCGGCTCTGGTAGAAGGGATGCTTATGTCGGGCCTTGTTCAGAAGATAGGTGAAGCCATACCCAAAGGCGCATATCTGGTAGATGCCAGCGGTTAACACCTGGCAGGGGTCCGGTTGGTAGCATAGGAAAGCCACCAGCAAAAGGAGCCACCCCCTTAGGAATCCGTACTTCTGGTGAAATACCTCCTTCATGACGTGGTTCCAGCGGTCAGCGCGTTTGGCGTCCTTCCTGCTCTCCTCCCAGGCAAAGGCCCAGGGGAAGAGCAGGGCAAGGCTAAAGAGTGCCAGCTGCACGGCGTTCCTTCCTGGTCTCCTTTACAAAGTTGATAAGGCAAATAACCGCGGTTAACATGCCCGTCAGCACCCACCAAAATATAACAGTGATCCAGTCGCCTTCACTGCCCATGTACCAGGTGAAGAATAAGGCCACGGCCAGAAGAAAGGCGACTGCGCCTTTGGAGGAGTTGTTGGGAAATAACTTTTTCATGACTTGTTTATTAGAGAAGCGTTGTTAAAAATCCACGTTGTTACCACCCGGAAGGATGCCGTCTCCGCTTACCACATTCACCGCCACGCCAGACAGCGGACCGTAACGGCAGTTGTCTACAAAGGTCTTAAAGCTATTGGTCAGGGTTATTGTGGAAACGGATAAGTCAGACCCACCCGTAAATTTGATCCCAGTAGAGTTGGTGATTTTGATAGCGCCGTCATAGAGCATTACCCCACTGA
>NZ_BAAGTS010000010.1:2500-4865 GCF_054781795.1 Rufibacter soli
CTGGCGAGGTTAAGTGTCTGAAGACACGGAGCCGCAGCGAAAGCGAGTCTGAACAGGGCGCACAGTCAGGGGGGGTAGACGCGAAACTTTGTGATCTACCCTTGGGCAGGATGAAGTTGCGGTAACACGCAATGGAGGTCCGAACCAGTTTCCGTTGAAAAGGATTTGGATGACCTGAGGGTAGGGGTGAAAGGCCAATCAAACTGAGAAATAGCTCGTACTCCCCGAAATGCCTTTAGGGGCAGCGTCGAGGTGGAGTTTCATGGAGGTAGAGCTACCGATAGGACTAGGGGGAGTCAAATCCTACCGAATCCTGACGAACTCCGAATGCCATGAAACATACTCGGCAGTGAGGCTTGGGGTGCTAAGGTCCCAAGCCGAGAGGGAAAGAACCCAGACCATCAGCTAAGGTCCCTAAATTTATGCTAAGTTGAACAAAGGAGGTCCAGTTGCCCAGACAGCCAGGATGTTGGCTTGGAAGCAGCCATTCATTTAAAGAGTGCGTAACAGCTCACTGGTCGAGCGACAGGGCATCGATAATAATCGGGCATCAAGCATAATACCGAAGCTATGGATTGTAATTTATTACAGTGGTAGGGGAGCATTCCCGTCTGCGTAGAAGGCGCCTGGCAATGGGCGTTGGAGCGTCGGGAAAAGCAAATGTAGGCATAAGTAACGATAATGCGGGCGAGAAACCCGCACACCGAAAGACTAAGGTTTCCTGATCAACGCTAATCGGATCAGGGTTAGTCGGGTCCTAAGGCTGATGCGAAGGCTAAGGTCGATGGACAACTGGTTAATATTCCAGTACTAGCGTAACCCAGTGATGCGGTGACGGAGTAGTGAAAGGCCCGCCTGGTGACGGAATACCAGGTTAAAGCACGTAGTTATAGGGACGGTAGTCAAGTACGCCGACTTTGATGAAATGCGATAGTACCCCAAGCCCCCGGGCGAGGGGATAGCGGCCCTAATCAGACTTCCAAGAAAACCCGCTAAGCGTTCAAGGTTACGCTACCCGTACCGCAATCCGACACAGGTAGTCGAGGAGAGAATCCTAAGGTGCTCGAGTGAATCACGGCCAAGGAACTCGGCAAAATGGCCCTGTAACTTCGGGAGAAGGGGCGCTTCCTCCAGCGATGGAGAAGCCGCAGTGAAGAGGCCCAGGCGACTGTTTAACAAAAACACATGGCTATGCGAAATCGAAAGATGAGGTATATGGCCTGACACCTGCCCGGTGCCGGAAGGTTAAGAGGGGATGTTAGCCGCAAGGCGAGGCATTGAATCGAAGCCCCGGTAAACGGCGGCCGTAACTATAACGGTCCTAAGGTAGCGAAATTCCTTGTCGGGTAAGTTCCGACCTGCACGAATGGTGTAACGATCTGGGCGCTGTCTCAGCCGTGAGCTCGGTGAAATTGTAGTCTCGGTGAAGATGCCGAGTACCCGCTACGGGACGGAAAGACCCCGTGCACCTTTACTATAGCTTAACATTGACTCTGGGCAACTCATGTGTAGGATAGGTGGGAGCCTCTGATCCGGCGTCGCCAGGCGTCGGTTAGGCAACGTTGAAATACCACCCTTGAGTTGTTTGGAGCCTAATCCCCAAGCGGGAGACATTGTTTGGTGGGTAGTTTGACTGGGGTGGTCGCCTCCAAAAGAGTAACGGAGGCTTTCAAAGGTACCCTCAGCACGCTTGGTAACCGTGCGCAGAGCGCAATAGCAGAAGGGTGCTTGACTGTGAGGCCCACAAGCCGAGCAGGGCCGAAAGGCGGATATAGTGATCCGGTGGTTCCGCATGGAAGGGCCATCGCTCAAAGGATAAAAGGTACGCCGGGGATAACAGGCTGATCTCCCCCAAGAGCTCATATCGACGGGGAGGTTTGGCACCTCGATGTCGGCTCGTCACGTCCTGGGGCTGGAGAAGGTCCCAAGGGTTGAGCTGTTCGCTCATTAAAGTGGCACGCGAGCTGGGTTCAGAACGTCGTGAGACAGTTCGGTCCCTATCTGTAGTGGGCGTTGGATTTTTGAGGGGACCTGTCCTTAGTACGAGAGGACCGGGATGGACGAGCCTCTGGTGGACCTGTTGTGGCGCCAGCCGCAGCGCAGGGTAGCTACGCTCGGATGAGATAAGCGCTGAAAGCATCTAAGTGCGAAACTCACCCCAAGATGAGAAATCCCTTTAAGGGCCGTGGGAGACGACCACGTCGATAGGCGGCAGGTGTAAAGGCGGAAACGTCATAGCCGAGCCGTACTAATTGCCCGAGAGCTTTCCCGCCACCCAAGGCGCGTACCCTAAGTAGTTTACTCCCTTCCCATGTATATCAAAGCACCCCCCGACATCATTGACACTCGCCCCCGCAAGGGAAGA
>NZ_BAAGTS010000011.1:0-31460 GCF_054781795.1 Rufibacter soli
GGGAATATTGGCTAACCACTACAATACTGAGCAACCTGCAGAGCAAATAGCCAAGTCTGCTGTCTATTACGCTGACTGCCTGATAGCGGCGCTTAACGCCTAATGCCGATGATCAAAGTTGCTATATATGTACGAGTATCCTCTAAACGCCAAGACTACCAGCGCCAGATCAGTGAGTTGCTGATGGTAGCAGAGCAAAAGCGCTTTGAGGTAGTGAAGGTATTTCGGGAGATTGGCTCAGCTTCCAAGAGGAAAAGGGCGGAACGGCCAGAGCTACTTCAGTTGATGGAGATGGCAGCAACTGGGGCTATCCAAAAGATTCTGGTATCTGAGATTTCCAGGCTAGGGCGTAAAACCTCAGAGATGCTGGACCTGATTGAGCGGCTGTCAGAACTGAAGGTTTCCGTTTACGCAAAGAACCTGGGCATGGAAACCTTGCTTGATACTGGCAGGAGAAACCCCGGCGCCTCCATCGTTTTCACTATTCTGGCAGAACTGGCCAGGGTGGAAACCGAAGAACTGAGTGAACGGATCAAGTCGGGTTTGGAAGAGGCCCGGCGCAACAATAAGCAAATAGGCCGGCCGAGCGGAAGCGCCAAGCCTATTGAGTTGGTGATGAGCGAGAACCCTAAAGTGGTGAAATACCTGAAGCAGGGGAAAAGTATCCGCGAGACGGCCAAGCTGGCAGATGTATCCACCCCTTTGGTTCAGAAAATAAAGAAAGCACTTACCCCTAAGATTGAAGTAAATGAAATACGTTAGCATAGATATAGAGACCACCGGCACTGACCGGGAGAACTGCCAAGTACTGGAGATCGGGGCCGTGATAGAAGACTCCAACACCCTATTGCCATTAGACGAGCTGCCTACCTTCCGGGTATTGCTTCACCATGAGGAGTTATACTGGGAGGAAGTGGCAAAGGGCATGCACCAACGTAACGGGCTGATCAATGACCTGCAGCGCGAGCCCCACCTGCTTGATGAGCTGGAGGACAGGCCACAGATCATCAACATGGAGAGCGCCTCAGAAATGTTTGCCCAGTTCCTGGCGCTGCACGGCTTCCCTGTAAAGGAAGGCAGGGTGGAAGTGGTAGCAGCCGGAAAGAACTTCAGCACCTTTGACCGGGTGTTTCTGGAAAAGCTTCCCTCTTGGAGGGAGCACATCAAGATATTCCAGCGGGTGCTGGACCCTACCCTCTATTACGTGGATTTCAAGAATGACCAGAAGCCCCCTTCCATGGAGGAATGCAAAGCCCGGGCAGGTATCTCAGATACCACCGTTTCGCACCGGGCGGTAGATGACGCCCTGGATGTGGTGAAGCTTCTGAGGAAAGTGTACTAGGCACTACCCTTTGCCAAGGAACCTTTGCGACCGGCTTTTTCTGTACCCCAGAAGGAGCCGGTTTTTTTTGGGCCGTTCCCGCAGGTACATGTGCGATTACAAAAAAGCGTTCCGGGTGTTCCGAATGTTCCCAAGTGCAATTTGTCAGAAGTTTAATAATCTATATTTTAATATTATATATATATTTTGTATCTTATAAGTGCAATAAAACGGTTCCATTTCATTGGGAACAGTTGGGAACACCAGGGAACAGTTGGGAACACCCCCTTTTGTTCCAGTGGGCCCGGAACAGAAACCCGTTTAAAAATTGCCCAATGCAGGCACCAGTGCGGATTTTTAACGCCGTTGGGAACGTTGGGAACAAAAGGAACACAAAACACTATCCCGGTATTTTTTCCATGTCAAAACAAATCATCCCCATGGAGGTGGTTCAGGCCACTGATTTGTCCCAATTCAAGACCGCAGACGGCCGGCGCCGCCTGAATATGCATTACTTTCTGAGGATGGACCCGGGCGCGGAATATGCCTGGCAGTACCGCATGGTAGACAAGCTCATTGACCCGGCCTCCCTGCAGGAATGGATTGACCAGGGCAGGGTTTTCATCATGGCCTCTGACGCCCAGGTGAGGGAGATGGCGTAACTACGGAAAGCCCGAAAAAAAGTTTAAAAATGTTGGTCTACTTTTGTCCAATACAATTGTCCTAATAAAAAAATAGCCCCGGGAGTACCTTCGGAGTGTTATTTGATTACATCTGAAACGCTTTTAAAAACTGTAGCACCTGTGGCCTCCACCAACAAGAAAATGTTAACCGCTCCCGTCAAACCGCACATCTTCAAAATGCTCGTCAGAGACTATGGCTATGAAGGCGTACTGGAGATTAACCAACGGTTCATGTTTGTCCATACCAACCAGGAGCGGTGGAAGGAGTATTTCCAGCAGCCCAAGGAGAACATGGTGCCCGTGGTGTTCCTAATGCCTCGTCCCAATGAGAAAAAGGTATATTCCATTATCCGGGGGTTTGAGCGGCAGTTTCGGGAAAACATGCACCTGTACATCTATGCCCAAGTGCTGGCCGGCAAGAGTGCCTTGGAGGCGATGCGCACCTACCTTGCCACCTATGACATCGACTCTGATGAGTACGATTACCAGGCCGCCTACAAAAGCTGGCAGCGCTTCAAGGTGGAGAACGATAAGAAACAGGACCAGAAGCCATGGATGCTCCAGAAAATGAAGCCTTACCACGCCACTGCCGCCGCTTAATATAAATAGATATGCCTCCAACCCGCGATACCTCAGACAACTTCGGCGGTCTCCATAAACTATGGCTCACCAAGAAGGAAAACCTTCGCCCCTATTTCTCAGCTAACAGGCTGACCCTTACTAAGGCCCAACTGGGCACTGTGCTGGAGGAACTTCCCTTTATCACCGGTGACGCCTACCCCCGCCGATCCAACGGATCAAACGTGCACGGCCCTTTCCGGAACGTGCAGGTCTCGCTGGAACTGAAGAAGGTGAGCGCCTTCACTGAGCAGCTGGTGGAAAAATACGAAGGCGCCGAGGTAGTGGCCCTGGGCCTGGATCACCATGGCCGCTATATTCTGTATGGGCAACCAGACTTCCCCCTGGAGTTCTCCTCTGACCTGGACGAGGGCCGTCTCCCTGCCGATGGCCAGGCCTACGCCATCTCAATAACGGGCAAAACACCCGTTAAAAGCCCTTCCGTCCTTATTTCCTAGCCTTTTTTGTCCTAAGCCTCTTGCAGGTATGGGCTTAACATTGTACTGCTGATGTAGAATGTTAAGACCCCGGAATGAGCAAGCCTGACCAAGAATTAAAGAAGCCAGACACCCGCTACCTTAAGAGTGGGCGTGTGGCTTTTGCCGCTTCCTCCAATTCCAACGTGGATAAGGAGAACCGGACCATCACCAACGTGATCCTTTGCCAGGTAGGCCCGGCCAAAGGGCATGGGGTGCATCTGGAACAGGAGTTCATTGAGGACGGTATCGCCTACGCCCAGAAACATTGGGAAAAAGTGGGCATGAAGTCCCGTTTCGGGCATCCGGCCATGAGCAATGATGCCCTTGGCTCTGAGGTAGGCCGCTTCAGGAACTTCCGCGTGGAAGGAGACAAGATGGTGGCAGACCTTCAGGTGTTCAATGCCGCCAACCTTTCCCCAACCCACCCGGGTATGGGTGACTGGCTTCTGGCCATGGCCCAGGAAGACCCTTCCGCCATCATGTGCAGCATAGTTTTCACTCCCTCTTATTATTACCAGAAATCCGAAAGCGGAGAGAAGGTAAAGGTTTGGGAGTATGACAAAGACGGCAATTACGCCTCCGCGAATCAGAAGCTGCCGGTCTACGTGGCCATGGGTGAATTCAACCAGACCGACATTGTAGACGAAGGCGCCGCCACGGACCGCCTTTTCAGCGCTGACGTGAACTCAGAGAAGTTCGCGGTGAAGGCAACGGAGTTTCTGGACAGCAACCCTCAGATGGTCACCTGGCTAAAGGAGAACGCGGAAAAGATCCCACAGTTCACGGAAGTCTACGAGGCCCTAAAAGCAAAACAACAACTAAATAAAGGAAGAATGAAGAAGTTCACCCTCGCTATGGGTGCTCTTTTGCTTTCTCTGGGATTCGGCAAAGACACCAAGGAAGAAGATCTTCCTGAAGTGACCCCCGAACATCTGGAAAAGCTAAACAGCATCCATGAGGCCAACCAAACCCAGTTGGCCGAGAACAAGACCACCATTGACACGCTGACCCAGGAAAAGCAGACGCTTCTTTCTGAGAAAGCCGATTTGGAGAAGAGATTGGCCGCTGCCGAAAGACAGTCCGCCGCCAATCTGGAACTGGCAGAGAAATACCGCGCCGCATCCGGTGAGGCTTTCTCTAACCCAACCACCCCTAAAACTGATGTTGTGGATGACCCTAAGACTTCCGAAGAGGAAGAATTCGGTGCATACGCCCACAACCAGGAAGCATTAGCCACAATTAAAAACCTGTAAGAATGGCAACAATAGATATTTCTGCCGTTATCACGGAGTTTGGTAAGGCCTACATCCCTGGTGGACAGAATGACAAGTCCATCAAGACCAAACTTTTCGCCGCGGAGGAAACCGCCGCGTTGTTCCGCAAGATCCCCAATGAAGGGGATGTGTACCGCTCCAGCTACGCCACCATCGATGAGGTGCTGCAGGCGTTCTCCATTCCTTTCACCGATAAAGGTGCCACCACCTTCAAGCCGGTTGAATACAGGCTTGGGGAGTTCAAAGTAGACCAGTCTTTTACCCCAGACAGATTCCGCCAGTCATGGCTAGGGTTCCTGGCAGAGCTGGAAGAGCCGGACCGCGCCAAATGGCCGATCCTGAAATGGTTTATCTCTGAGCTGCTGATCCCTCAGTCCAAAGAGGACTTTGAGAAGAAAGTAGCCTACTACGGTTTCCAGAAAACCGAGGAGGTAGCCGCTAACCCAGTGGTGACCGCCGCTACCTTCAGCCGCCAGGTATTGAATACCGGTGCCACGAAAGCGAACGCCGCCATGGACGGTATCCGTGTCGTTCTGATGAAACTGCAGGCCAAAAACCGGGTGCAGGTGATCAACACCGGTGCCCTGTCTACTGATCCGGCCACTTTCTGTACCCAGATTGAGACCTTCGTTCAGGGAATCCAGCGTGAGCTGCGTGATAAACTGGACTACCTGTTCATGGACAAGAACCTGGTAGACCGCTACGTAGATGGCCGCAGAGCCAAATACAACCAGCAGTACGCCCAGATGGCCGATTTGAAGAAGATTGACAAGACGGAGATTTCCGTTTACGGTCTTTCCTCTATGACCGGATCTACTAAGATCTGGGCAACCCCGGCCCAGAACCGCGTGCGTCCTTCGCATACGGAGAACACCGGCCGTTTTGACGTGCAGAAAGCTGACCGTACCGTGAAGCTGCTGGCTGACTGGAAATACTGCCTGGCCTTTGACGTTCCTGAGTTTGTCGTTACCAACGACCAGGAGAGCGCCTTGACCGCTGGAATGATCACTGAACATTATTCATAATAACAAGTGGCTGAAAATAATCAAGCTGCTGCGCCAACAACCGAGGAGTTGTTGGCTCAGCTCGCCGCCTCTCAGGCGGAGTTGAAAACCCAAAAAGAAGCAGAGGAACAGTATAAAACTGTAATCGCTTCCCAGGCTTCTACTATCGCTGAGCTGGACGCGCAGAAGGGTTCCGCTAATGCAGTGGTAACCGTGGACAAAAAGAAATACGAGGTGGTATGCCCGTCTTTCCAACATACGGACGGTAAGAAATATACCGCCGATGACGTGAAAAAGGACCAGAGTCTGGCCAAGGAATTGGTGAAGATGGGTTCCGGTGTTTTGGTAGAAGTAGAGGCCCCTAAAGCGTAGTCTTATGGCAATAGAAGTAGCAGATTTACTGAGAACACCCGGGCAGGACAATGACGCCGGTATCAAAACCATCGTGCATTACTGCCGCTACCATGACGTGAAAACGTTCCCGGTACCAAATGCCGCCCCGACCACCTACGCTGAGAAAATGGAGCTGACCGGTGATTTCGTGATGAACACCGGCAAGAAGATGGCCAAGTTTGAGTGTACCCTGGAAAAAGGCGCACTGGACACCAAAGGCGTAGGTTCGCCTGGCAGCTCTTCCGCTGAGAACATGCTGAAGCTGTTCCGTTACGGTCAGGAGGCGTCTATCCTTGGTTGGATTGAGGAGTATAAAAACGATGACATGATCTTCATCGTGGAAGACCTTCAAGGCAACAGACGGGTGATCGGCTCTGAGGGCCTGCCTGCCCAGATCCTGCCGGATTGGGAAGTAATCGGCGGTGATGCCGTTTCCTCTGAGAAATACGTGCAGATCAACGTGAAGTCAGTGGGCCGCATCGGCAAGTACTACACCGGCCTCATCCCGTTGACCCCAGCGGTATAACATAGCATGGTAGCCGCACAACATAAGGCATCCCACCACCTTGAAGGAAAATTCAAGGTGGTGGGTGTTATTCCCGGGATAGTGAACGTGCACGGTGTCGGTGAGGTGGACCTTCGGGACATCACGCTGGAACAGGCGGAACGCCTGCATACCCAGGGCTTCCGCTACCTGAGGAAGGTGCAGCCACCGAAAAAAAAAAGCACCGGCACCAAGGTCCGAGACGAGAGATAGGTTTTAGATTGGTTGAATAGTGTGTGAAAAGCCCCTGCGTTGCGGGGGCTTTTTTTATGTCCTACCGTGGGCAATTGCCCTCTTCTACCTTTGGTTTATGAACATTGCCTCCGATCTCCATGAACTGCTGCACCTGCGCTGGGACTACGCCAAAGCCGTGGCCCTGTATGAAGGCATAGGAAAAAGCAGTGTCTGGAAGATGACGTTCGCGCTGGGGGAAAACTCCTTCAACACTGAGAAGCTTCGCCAGGAGCTCACAGCATTGGAACCGGACTACCCTTTCACCGTGCAGAGGCGCCAACGGGTAGAGGAACAATTGCCGGATAACGTGCTGGATCTGGAGCAGCAATGGAAGCGCCTTTTCAAAGAGGCCAACCACCTGCGCACGGAGATCTTCCGCCGAGGCACTGACGGTGCCTTCCAGCATGCGGAGAAGGAGCGGGGAGAGCTGGCGCACCAGGTACGTGACCGCTTTGATGAGATTGAGCGGCTATGGGGCGCGGTGGACTATTTCCGGCAGCATGGCCATATCCCTCCCGCCTTCCAAAAGGCTGAAGTGGTGGAAATGGACCGGGAAAGCATGCAGAAACGCATGCTGAATCTCAGGACCTACATCACCAAGGCTACTAAGGGCACAAAGAAATACCGGCTTACCGTGGAGCAGATGCAGGCTGAGGCCGCTGAGATTGAAAGAAGGCTTAAATCATAGTTTACCCGCAGTTTTCCGGAAAACAGGCCTAAAACAGAGTCAACCAACCAAATCTATACAACCATGTCCAGCAAATTCATCCCGAAGAAAAAACCTACAAACAAGCAACTGGAGTTTCGCCGCAAGCTGGCGCATGTGACCAAAGTGGCGCATATGGCCCAGCAACTAATTGACGCCGGGGTGCTGAAGGTATTGCCAGAACAGAAAGAGGCCTATTTCCCGGCCAATATCTGGGAAACCAAAGACGAGGCCTTTAAGAAGAACCTGACGGCCAACCTGGCCCTTTACCTCTATTCCCTCAACGTGCAGTCTGACAACGCCGCCAAGATGGAATTGGAGCTGTATGATTTTGAGAACAACGCCCTGGCCAGCTATGTAATGGACCAGGCAATACTGTATACCTAGAAGCAGGTAGATGATACCTGAAAGTAGGTATTACTCTATACCAAGAAGTAGGTAGTAAACTGGAGAAGGCAAGATGAAACTTTTGAACACCCGCAGCGAGACCGATGAGCTGATTTCCTACCTGCAGTTCCGCGGTGATGAGGAAGACAGCCCAGTGCTTAGCCCCAAGCTTCAGCAGAAGCTGGAGCGGATTTACCGGTGTGCTGACTTGATCAAGAAGTTCGGGTCGCGTCTGCAGGTGTGCCCTATGCTGATGAAGGAATTTGAGATAAGCCGGGCCACCGCCTACCGCTTATTTGAGGATTCCCAGTCAGTGTTGGGGACCACGCAGAGCAGTTCCAAGGAATTCTGGCTGGACGTGCTGATGGGTATCTACATGAAATCCCATAAAAGGGCCACCAAAGCCGGTGACTGGAACGCAGTGGCCCGGATTGAGAAGAACATGAAAGATGCGGTGAAAGAGCTGGCCGGAGACAAAGACACCCTGCCATTTGACCAGATTCAGCCGCCGAAGGTAAAAATTGGGTTCTTCCCGCAGCTTACCGGGGTTACCCTTCCCGATGACCTGGATGCGCAGGTGCAGCAGCTGATCAAGCCCAAAAGAAAGACCGAGCACTTTCCGGACGCTGAAGTAGTGAACGATAATGGAAACTAATGAACAAGGGGAGGTGATGGTTCACCTGAACCCGCCTCAGCTTTTCTATTGGATGGTAAGGGCCCGTATCTCGGTGCTTTTATGGGGTAGGGGAACCGGGAAAACCGAGGGCCCCGGCTCCATGTTCTGCATGGACAATATGAATGCCATGCCCCGCTCTTTGGGCGGTATCGTGTCGGTTACCTATGACAAGCTGCTTCAGTCCATTATCCCCGCCATGGTGAAGGGCTGGGAGAAATTCGGCTATCTGGAGAATGTCCATTACTTCGTACGCAAGTACCCTCCTGCTAACTTTTACAAGTCACGGCCCTTCAATGAACCGAAGAAGTCAGACCATTACATCCCTTGGTGGAATGGTGCCGGTGCGGCCCTGATCTCCCTGGATAGGCCGGCCACCATGGTAGCCAACTCCCTGGACTGGATGTACTTTGACGAAGGACGCTTCATGAAGCGTGACCGGGTAGGTGCCTCTACGTTGTCCGTGAGGGGCAATGCCGCCCACTTCGCCCATCTGAGCAACCACGGCTCCATCCTGATCACCTCTGATATGCCCCAAGATAGCAAGGGCGGGTGGCTTCTGGATTTCATTGAGGAGATGGATAAGAAGGAGGTGGAGAAACTACTTGATCTCCAGAAAGACATTATGTTCATTGAGGAAGCCTACCCTAGGCTTTCCAGGAAAGACCAGAAGCTGGCAGACCGTAAGATTGCCGAGATTGAGGCCTCTGTGAATGAGATCCGCAAAAGCCTGGTGTATGTCAGTTTTGCCACCACCATTGATAATATCCACGCCCTGGGTCTGGATGTGCTGAAGCGTATAAAGCGGGAGCTCACTGATCTGGAGTGGCAGGTATCGGTTCTGAGTAAACGGATCAAAGCCGCTGAGAAAGGCTTCTATGCCTTATTGGATGAAGACACCCATTGCTATGACGCGCCCAATGAAAGCTTTTTGGATGATTACCATCCAGACTACCTGCGGGATACTATTGAGAAAGATTGCCGCTGGGATTCTGACGTGAATCCTACCATGGCTATGGAGATCGGCCTTGACTATAACTTTGAGGTGAGCAGCATGGCCGTGGGCCAGGATAAGCCCGAGAACTTCCAAACCCAGAATATCCTGTATGTGGAGCACCCTCTCCAGTTGAAAGACCTGGTGAAGAAGTTTGCCCACTACTATAGGCACCACCCGTGCAAGGTGGTGAATTACCACTATGACCATACTGCCCTGCAAGGGCGCAATGCCACGAACGACACCAGGTATTGCGATGAGGTAGTGAAGTATCTGGAAGAAGAGGGCTGGCAGGTGAACCGTAACTACTTTGGCCAGGCCATGACCCACAGAAGCCGTTACTATCTGTTCGCCCGTTTGTTCAGGCGCGAGAATCCGGATATCTCCAAACTGAGTTTCAACAGGTCCAACACTGAGAAGCTGCGCGACGTGATGAAGGAGACCGGAACTGTGCAAAAGGGTGAGGTCTTTCAGAAGGATAAATCCTCTGAGAAGGACAAGAACCTGAAGGCCTGGCAGAAGACACACCTTACCGAGGCATGGGACATGATGATTACTGGTATCTTCCACTCAGAGTTCAAGTACATGTCTGGCTTTGTGGAAACGTTCTAAGCAGACAGCCTTCGCAAAGGCCTAGCCCTGCCCCGCAAAGGCAGGGCTTTTTCGTGCCCATGGCTGACCAATGCCAGGCAATGGACTTCCCATCAAGCCCTAGGGCAATCAACCTATAGGTTAAGTGTAAAAACCGCCTCAGGGCGCTAGAAACAGGGATTTTGACCCTCAGGCCGATCACATACCGCCTTTTTGGACCCAGGGCAATTGCCTTGACGCGACAGCGTGCGTCGTGCCTCAAGCTGAGACCATGCCTCTTTTTTTGAGACGAAAAGGCTATAACCCGTTGTTAGTCAGTGAATAATGAAAAATTAAATGAGAAAATGCAATTCTTGTCTCAAAAAGCCCTCTCATTTTGTCCCAAAACGGAGTATCTGGGTTTCCTTACTTGTAATAGAATTAATGATAATCAACCAGCATGAAACAGGCTATTATAATCTATGGGAACATTGCATCCGGAAAGTCTACTCTGTCAAAATTATTGAAAGCGTCACTTGGTGAGGAGTACAAGACAGTCAACCTTGATGAGTGCCGCGTGAAGGTATTTGGGCAGGACTTGGGAATTGGTCCTATACAGCAAGACTTGAAGGCCCAAGAACTCTGTCTGCTAGAAATGGAGGGGAAGAACCTTATTTATGAGACAACGGCTGTCACCCGCTTCTTTGACAAGGCCAGAAAGCATCTTAGGGCCCAAGGTTATAAGCTTTTCTTTGTTTGGCTGGAATGTAAGCCATCTGAATGCTATGACAGATACTCAGAAAGGAAGGCGTCGGGCCACTTTCAGGCACCTTTTGCCTATGGAAAAGATAAAACAGATATAAGAGAGTGCATCTCCTATTTTAATTATGAACAGAAAGGTGTCCAAGCAGACGTGAAATACAATACAATGTTGCTCAGACCATCAGAAATCATAGAAAGTCTGGTTCCTAGGATAATTGCCCATCGCGGGTAGAAAAGAGAGGTCAAAGTCAGGCCTCTCTTTTTTTGTCCTAATCCCTCCCTGGAAGGTGCCACATCTTTGGTCCATGATCTTTTTGGATGAGGCCTGTAAGCAGATGGAACGGACGGATGAGCATGGGAATCCCGTGCCGTTTTCCCTGATATTCTGCACCTGCAACCGGGAAAAGAAAACCGGGGGCGAGGTCATTGAGCTACCCAAGGCGGTGCTTCTGCGCAAGAAAGGAAGCAAGGCCCCGAACCTGGGCACCGGCTACCCTTCCCGCCTCATCCTGGATTTGAACACAGACAGAAAATACCAGGTGCACATCCGCCTGATTGACCAATTCAACGGAACCCCAGTGGTATGGTAGAGCAGACAGAAATCATAGTAAACCATGAGGCGCACATCGGCTACTCCACGCGCACGGAAAGCATTGTTTCCTTCGCGCAACAGAAAGCCGAGCCGCAGCCCACTGCCTCCACCGATGAGGAAACCAGCACGGAGCAGGTGGCTGCCTGGGGTGCCAGCAATGACTTCCCGCAGATCATTGAACGCGAGATAATGAAGAACCCAGATCTGGCCGCGGCGCTGGACTGGAAGGCGCGGGCCCTGTACGCCGGTGGCCTTACCTATAAGGTAATGAAAGCCGACGCAGACGGGAACGCGACCTATGTGGACTCCGTGATTCCTGAGATTGAGGCCTGGCAGAAGCGTAACCTACAGTACCGCATCACGGCCCCGCATCATTTCTATAAATTCTACAACACCTTCACGGAGATGGTGCTTTCGCTGGACCGCTCGCAGGTGCTTTTCCTGAAGGCCCAGGACCCTAAGAAATGCCGGTTCGGTATCCAGAACCCTAAGACCCTGTTGATTGACAAGGTTTACATCTCTTCCCGCTGGGCAGCCGGCGCCACGCCTGCCGATAAAGCAAACGTGAAGCCGCTTCCGGTCATTGACCCCACGCTCTGGACCCCGGAAATGGTGAAGATGCGCACGGATGGGCTGAACTATATTTTCCCGATCTCTTACCCCACCGGGAATGACTATTACCAGCTGGCCCACTGGGACAGCATCCGGCAAAGCAAGTGGTTTGAGCTGGCCAACTCCATCCCGCAGTTCAAGATTGCGCTGATGAAGAACCAACTCACCATCAAGTACCATATCCAGATGCCAGACTACTGGATGGAATGGAAGTACCCCGGCTTCAAAGGTCTGAAACCCGATAAGCAGAAGGCATTGACCACCGCTGAGCTGCAGAAATTCGACGACTTCCTGGTAGGTAGCAAAAACGCGGGTAAGTCCCTTACCTCTGTGTTCCGGACTGACCCCAACATGAAGGCCTACCCTGGGTGGAGCATCACGGCCATTGACGACAAACTGAAGGACGGCGCCTACCTGGAAGACTCCCTGGAGGCCACCATTAAGATTTTCTCCGCCGTGGGCGTGGACCCCTCTTTGGCCGGTATTACCCCGGGCAAGAGCGGTACCAACCGCAATGGGTCAGACAAGCGCGAGGCCCTGAACATCTACCTGTCTTTCTGCCAGATGCATGAGGACCTGCTTCTGCAGCCCTATGATTTTGTGAGCGAGTACAATGGCTGGAATAAAAAATACGGGCAGATCGTGTGGAGCTTCATCAAGCCCTACATGCAGACGCTGAACCAGGTAACCCCTTCCCAACGCGAAACCACCCCTTCTGATGCAGCGGATATTCAGTAGCACCGAGCAGATCAAGAAATATCTGCCGGCCAACGTCTCCTACAAGTTTGAGAACCTGAAGCCGCACCTGGAGCGTGCCTTCCGGAATATCCTGCTGAAGAACCTGACTGTTCCTCAGTATGAGGCCATGGTGCAGGCTACGGCCACTGAGCCGGCATCAGATGCTACCCAGGATGCCAAAGACGCCTACGCCCTACAGATGGACCTGCGCCACATGGCAGAGCTGGTAGTGGCCCAGATCGGGTTCATGTACTACCTGCCTTTCGGTCAGGTGAGCATCTCTGACTTGGGCATCCAGGTCACCAGCACGGAGCAGAAGAAAACAGCCTTCCAGTGGCAGGTGGAAAAACTGGAGAAGAGCAGCCTTTCAGGTGGTTATGAGGCCTTGGAGGAAATGCTGCGCCTGCTGGATTCCAACCGCACGGTGTTCACCGCCTGGGCTGCCTCTGAGGCGGCAAAGAACTATGACCGCCTGTTTATCCGCTCCACGGAGGAGTTTGAGCAGTACCAGCCCCTGAACGGGTCACGGCTGCTGTTCCGGGCGCTTGCCGCCTGCATGTTCCAGGTAGAGCTGCTACAGACCAGCAAGCTGGTGGGCCCTGAGCTCACGGCCAAGCTGCGCGCCTTCAATAGATCCGGCACAGCGGAAGAGACCGAAGAGGAATTCCTTTCGCAGCTCCTGCCCCTGGTGAAAGGGTCAGTAGCCAACCGATCACTCGGTGAGGGAATTCTCCGGGCCGGCATAGTCCTGTCAGAGGGAGGGGCCCTACAGCTCAACATCCGCAACCAGGAGACCGGTGCCCTGCCGGCCAAAGACACCGCCCTGCTTTCCCTGAGGGTCCAGTATCTGGAAACCGCCGCCCAATACGAGATGCACATCAGGGAATTGATCAACGCGCAGACAGCGGATGAGGATATAACGGCGCTGTATGACAATACGGCCGAATCAGGATTTTACCACCTATAGAATATGCACTTGCACACAGACAACACCAGTGGGAGCATTTTGGGGAGCCTTAGTACTGTCGGTGCCATGCTGATAGGTGCCATTGAGGTACACACGCTTTTCCAGACCGCCATCTGCGCCGCCATCGGTGCCGGGGTAGGGTACATTGTTACCTACACCTTCAAGAAAATAACCAGTTGGGCTGAGCGCAAACTGAAGATACCTACTGAGAATACCGATAACCCTTAATTATTAAATATGAACCCTATACTCTCCTTCCTTAAAAGATGGAATGAACTCTGGCTCGTAATCGGGGCGCTTCTGCTTTGGCCGCTGGTGCCCTACCTGCTCCGATTTCTGGACCCTACGGCCGCTCCTTTTGACGCGGGGGTGCTGCACCCGATCTATGTCACCATGCTTGTGTTCGGTGCCCTCCATGCTTTCGTGTGGATAGGAATCAAGCTGAATTTTCAGGCCGTCTGGCACTTCTTCCAGGATCAGTTCCTGGCCTACTTTAACCATATGACCCCATGCCAAAAAGTGTATTTCTGCTTATCGGTCTTTGCACTCTACTTGTTTTCGGTGGTGCTGACCTTCATGGCGGTAGCCGGGATGGCGTAGCCGCCACTTACCTGAGCCAACTGGGGGTACGTGAGGCCACGGGCCGCAATGACGGCAGGGAGGTGGAAAAGTATCTGCGCTCTGCCGGCCTAGGCAAAGGCTATGCCTGGTGCGGCGCCTTTGTGAATTGGTGCCTCAGGCAGAATGGGTGCCCCACGCCTTCCGGCCCCGCATGGGCGCCTTCGTGGTTCCCGGCCAAGCGGTTGGTCTATGCCTGGGGGAAACCAATAGGCAAAGGCCCCTCAACGGGTGACGTGTTCGGGATTTGGTTCGCCAACCTGAAGCGCATCGGACATGTGGGCTACGTGCATGAATGGGGAGACTCTAGCGTGATCACCGTGGAAGGCAATACCAATGAGGCGGGAAGCCGGGAAGGTGATGGCGTGTACCGGAAGCGCCGCCTGAAAAGAAGTATTTACAGAGTCTCTAACTGGATAGACTAATGGGAAACCTGAACAATAGAAACCAAGAACGCTGGGCCAACGCCTGCAATTTGCTTTACATCCTTTTCGTGGTCATCACCGTGGCCTGGCTGATGAGTTCCTGCAGCGGAACCAAGCAATCTACCTCTCTGATGGAACCGGACATTTCCCGCCTGAAAAGCGAGCTGAAAGACCCGGCCCTTTCGGACAGCGTCCGCGCATTGAAGGAAGACAGCCTGCACCACCTGGAACAGTCCCAGCAGATAGCCACCGTGTTGCTCTCCCTGCCTAAGAAGGTGAAGAAAAGCAATATCTGCATCGGATGCGGACAGATGAACGCTACCCAGAAGGAAGGCAATTCCAAGGTAAAGGACCAAAGCAAGGTGAAAGACCAGAGCAAGGAAAAGCCCTCCGTCAAAAACAAACCAAGGGAAGTCACTAAAAACAAACAGGACCTTAGGCAGCAGATGAACACGGGAGGGGGCGGCATCACGGCCTTTCTCTCCAAGGTAGCCAACCTAATCTGGCTGGTGTTCCTGCTTGCGGTCCTATTTGGCCTTTACCGATTCTTTAGATGAACACGCTGTACCTGGAAAAAAAGGCTACCGGACGAGTAGAGAAAATAATGGTTCCGGGTACATGGGAGGAGCTAGAGCCCTCCCAGATGCTCGCGCTGGTTCCGCTGTTGCAAGCCCGTAAGCCTGCCAGTGAGACCCGGCTGCGGGTGTTGCTCATCCTGTTGAAGCTAAAGAGCCGCCTGCACCTGCAGCGCACTTTCCGGGGCGTCTCGGCTGAGGGGTTGCTGGATATGCTGCTGCTCACGGATTTCCTGTTTGAGGCGCCGCGCATCCTTACCCAGAAGTTTCCCAGGATCGGGGAGCTGCACGGGCCAAAGGACGCGCTTTCCGGGACGGTTTTCATTGAGTTTATCCGCGCAGAGAAGCACTACCTGCAATTCAGCAAGACCGCAGACCCTGAGCAGCTGGACAGGATGGTGGCCGTGCTTTGGCGCGAGGCAGACCCCAAAAAGAAAGCCGGTGACCTGCGTGCCAGGTACACCGATGACACATTGCCGCACCGCCTGAAGGTGATAGCCTCCTGGCCATTGGCCCAGAAAATGAGCCTTTACCTCTGGTTTGACAGCTGCCGGCAGCAGCTGGTGCAGACTTTCCCGCTTGTTTTCCCGAAAACAGCGCAGAAACAGGAGTTCAACCCGTTGGCCCGGCCGAAAGGCTGGATAGACGTGGCCACCTCGCTGGCAGAGAACGTGACCAATGTGGAAGAGGTGTTTTACACGGACCTGCACGTGCTTTTCCTGTTCATGAGCAATAAGCTGGAGGAGGCCGAGGAATTCAAACGCAAAAACAAACAGAAACCCAAATGATACTGATGCTCTGCCTGTGCGCCTTCGTGGCGCTTGCTTTCCTATTTATGAAACCTGCCGTGGCTAAAGCTAGGGCAAGTCGGCCCACTGCCGCCCGTTTCCCTATGAACCGGACAGAGCGCAGGGCGCATTCCCGCTGGCTAGGCCGCCATGTCAGGGTATTGAAAGACGGCAAGTCCTTTGCCGCGGTCTTCATGGTGGGCGGTAAGTTGAGTATCAGGAAAATAAGCGTAGCATGACACCAGCCCAGTTTGAGGAGTACTTTGAGAAGGTTGCCCGGCAACTGAAAGAGATAAGCCATACGGAGGGGGCCAGGCGCTTTACCCGCTTTGACATTGAGGAGGTGTTGGGCAGTCTGGTGCATGAGGTGGATCTGAACCACTGGTGCTTGCTGCTGGAGAACTATGAGGGGAACCTCAGCTCAAGGGGAGACGAGGCCGTGGCAGACGGCATGACGGGCGCCTTCATGGTGATCCGTAAATGTGATCTGGGTGATTTCGGGCAGGAGCGGCTTACTCTCTCTGAGAGCCTGGTGATCGGAAAGAAGATCATAGCCCGCCTGATCCGGGACAAACGCCTGGCGGTGCAAGGGGGATTGCCCCGGGAACTTCGCGGCTTCAACGCCTCATCTGTGCCTTACCAGAAGGTGGGCCCGGTGTTTGAGAATGCCTTCGGGTACCGCTTTGAGGTGAGCTTCACGGAAAACGAGAACCTGATCCTGGAAGCCAGTGATTGGGATGAGACTGTTTGACGGCTTGCCCGCCAAATACTGAATCCTGGAATTTAGTACCGGCTTACGTTCTTTGACATGTATTGTGTACCTTTAGGTCCCGTAAGGCCTGAAAGGGCCGAGGAGCTAGACACTCCTGAATGTGAGCCATCTGCAGCAATGCGGATGGCTTTTTTTGTTGTGAAATTTAGATATAAATAGTTAAAAAAGTTTGTAAGTAACGAACTATTAATTAACTTTACATCATCAACAACGCCGAGAGGCATTAAAAATCTAACCCATGTTTGAAACCATCCTAAGAATCGCAGAAGAGAACACCTTCGGATTCACGTTCAACCTCCAAACCTCCCGCCTGGTGAAATTCGGTGTGGTGGTGGCCTACCAAGAGACACAGAATTGCTTTGGTGTCGAAGGCCTTAAAAAAGCGATCTCCCACGCCGTAAGCCATGACCAGGTAGTAGGCGGTTGGCTTAACTCAGAGAACGGCCAATTCTACTTTGACAGCTGCAAAGTATTCAATTTCAGAAAAGCAGCCATTGAGTTCGGAAGGGAGCAAAAGCAAATCGCGATCTTCGATCTCACCAACCTAGAAGAAATCAAGTTATAAACCGGGAAGGGCCTACGGGCCCGACCTTTTACCATATATAGCCATGAAAGCATTAGAACAGTTACCTATAGAGCCAGAAACCATTGCCACCATTACCCAGTCCAGAGACAAACTGCGCGCCTTCGCCGGTATCCAAGTGGATGTGCTGGAGATTGACGGGAAGACCATCCGGGTACGGGTGGAGCAGGCAGAGCTGAAGAATAATTTCCTGCTGAACCAAAGCCAGTTGGTGAGCCGGGCCGGCGCCATCTTCAGTCCACTGGGGAAAAGATACCGGCTGTACTTCGTGCCGGTGACCTATGCTCCGGATCTGGACAGCGTAACCAGCGGTTGGATAGAGGGCCGTATGCTGGAACTGGGGCTGAAGCGAAAGGATGTGATGAAACAGATGGGCATAGACAAAGCCACCCTCTCTGAGATGTTCTCCGGGAGAAAGAACCTGACCAAATTCCATAAAGCGGCCTTCTACTATTACCTGCTTACCTATGAGATAAACAGGGATGTCCGTGAGATAATGAATGAGAAATCGTAAGTGGTTGATGTGTAGGCTGTAAGAGTTGTTAACAGGGCTGTTGAAAACTAAATACGCTAAATATATTAGCATTAAGTGCGAATTTCAACGTACTTAGGGTATTGAATAACTAATTTAATTAGCAATTAGATAGAGGCAACCCCCTATTAAAGCTGTAACTGCAGTACTTATGATAACAACCAACAGAAACACCGGCGCGGTAAAGATTATTATCACCGGATTTGATCCAGAGTTCCTCGCCCCCCTAAGGTCTTCCATCCGGACCAGTATTGCCCGTATTGCCGAGGCCCCGGATTATGACCCCAGGAAAGACGGGAGCGCTATCTTTTACCTTACCACGCTTCTGGAACAGATGGAGCCTAGCCGGGAAAAAGAGATTGAATGGTATAAGACACAATTGGAGCCCACTATGGAAGTGATTCCAGATACTGAAAATAAAACCGCGGTAGCGTAAAAGAAAAGCCCTGGCCAAAGCCGGGGCTTTTCTTTTAACTGAATGCCCAGAAGGCCAACGCTCCACCCACAGTCAGCACCCACACGGTGGCTACCTCCTTTGTAGTGGGCTTCTCATGCTCTTCCAGACCTAGAAACAATGAGGCCCAGTCACTGGCCAATTCATGCAGGATTCTCTTCATGGGGCTTAATACGTTTTAGGCCCGTTTTTGTAAAACAGGCCTAAAACGAAAACCATTATTGTTCCCTAATATGGTCCTTCACCATATCTGCCCACAGGTAGTAGCCTTCTTTCATCAAATGAACCCCATCATAGGTGAGATTACTCTTTAACACTCCCTGGTCCTGAAACGCAGCATATAAGTCGATGAAAGCAATATTGTTCTTACCCGAAAAATCCTTGAGCCACCTATTCCAGGACACTACCTGCCTGTTCCTGGTAATTAGTAATTCCCCATCCCCGAATACACCTGGCCTTATGGGCAGGGTAGTCTGGATATATATCTTGGTGGAGGGGCTTATGGCCTTGATATAGGAGATGGCCTTGGAAAAATTCTCCGCCATTGTGTCCAGCGGGACGTTCCTCTTGATGTCGTTAATCCCGCACTCAAAGAAGACTTTGGCTGGTTTTCCATTGGCCACGTCTTTAGTGCGCAACATAATCTCTTTTGTCGCGTCCCCGCTGATGCCCCTGTTTTTTATCCTTGGACTCTTGAACATTTCGCTGAGGGGGAATGCCTCAGTTAGGCTGTTGCCGATGAAAACAATGTCACCACTTTGCACAGGGATCGTCTGGAAAAGAGCGGCCCGGTCTGACCTGAAAAGCTCCATTACCTCCTCTCCGTCAGAGGCTGGTGGAGCGAAGTAGCCTTGTATCCTACTGCGCATACCCCATAAGGCGGTGAGGTTCAGTAACAATGAAAAAATGAGGATTAATCTAATGCTTACCCTTTTGTTCATCTTAGTCTATAGATATTTATTAATGAATATGAATTTTCAGTATAATATATTATGAGTATTATTTATCAAAGGTAGATAACCAATCGTTTATTCCAGCCTCACTGCTCTCCATTTTAATCAAATGATTTCATCCTTGACAATTTATCCAAGTCTCAAGGCAAGGATAAGTGAAGGATGAATCCACAGGCTCCCACAAGAAAAGTGTGATTAAGCTTTAAATACAAAGAAACAATCCACAAGGAAAACTAAAGCCCTGCCACTCCAATTGGCAGGGCTTTTTTTGTCCTAAGCCGTGCCCTTTCGCCCCGGTAATTTCGGAACATGGCAGATTCAAATTTTGACGGGGTGTATGGCCTGGTAAGCAGCTGGGCAGAAAAGACAGACTCCATTCTGGAACGTCAGCTTGCCATCCATAAGGTAGGCATCACCAAAGAGCTTCTTGACTCTATCAAGGCCAAAGTGTACAGAAAAGCCGGGGAAATGATTGAGTATGACCTTTCCTTTCTCATGCGGGGGCGCTTCCGTGACATGGGAGCCGGCCGGCCCAGAAAGGTGGAGAGCATGGAAACCAACCGCAAGATGCTCAAGACCCGCAAGCCGGTACCCATCTATGCCCGGCCTTTCTACGGTCGGCTGAATGCGCTTCAGGGCGCCATAGGCTTTAAAATATCAGAGCAGGCTATTGCCGCTGTCATCTCAAACATCACCCCAAATGGCAATTAAAGAAGATAAGGTACAGGTTACCGTCATGGTAGACGGCAAGCAGGGTATCAATGAACTGGGCAAGCTGGAAATGCAGGCGACTGAGATAAAACAGGAGCTGAAGAACATGACCAAGGGTACCGAGGAATACATAGCTGCCAACAAAAAGCTGAAGGAGGTAAACACCAATATCCAGAAGCAGCGGCAGGAGATGGGCCTTACGGGTATGACCATGCGCCAACTCCGCAATTACCAGCGCGAGCTTAACCGAGAAATGGACAACCTTACCCGTGGCACTGCCGCCTATAACCAGGTAAAGGCCAAGGTACAGGAAGTGAACTCCGCTATTGCCCAGCAGCGTAATGAGATCCGAAACGTAGATTCTGCCTGGGATGGCCTCAAGAACACTATTAAAGCGGTTGGTATAGCCGGTGCCATTTTTATGGCGGTGGAATTTGCAAAGGATCAGGTCACCAAGCTTTTTACGGTGAATGCCAAACTCTCTGACACCTTTGCCGATATCCGAAAAGCGGCCGGCATGGCTCAAGAGGAGGTAGAAGATTTCTATGGGAACCTTACGGAATTGGACTCCAGAACCTCCATGGAAGGGTTGGCCCAGATTGCCGTAGTGGGTGGTCAGTTGGGTGTCGCCAAAGAAGAGATGCTGGGGTTTGTGGAAGCCACGGACCAGGCAGTGGTAGCCTTGGGGGACGAGTTCAAGGGAGGGGCCGAGGAAGTTGCCAAAGAAATTGGTTCGCTTCAGAAGTTATTCAAGGAAACCAGCAAGCTAAAGCCAGGAGAGGCAATTCAGGAAATAGGCTCTGCCCTCAATGAATTGGGGGCCTCGGGTTCTGCTACCGCGCCCTCTGTGGCAGAATTCACCAAGCGGATTGGGGCCTTGGGTAACCTGGCGCCCGAAATAAACCAAACCCTCGGTTTAGGCGCTGCTTTTGAGGAATTGGGCCTTAGCGCAGAAATTTCCTCCGGTGGCCTGACCAATATCCTTTTGACTGCCACCAAGGAAACAGCCGCCTTCGCCAAGCAGCTTGGTATGACAGAAAAGGAGTTCATCAAACTCATCAACAATAACCCCAATGAGGTACTTCTCAAGCTGGCCGATTCCTTCAAAGGGATGGGAGTGGATGAAGTCAATAAAAACCTAGCCAGGCTTAAAATCACCAGCCAGGAGTCCACCAAGGTAATGACCCTTTTGGCCGATAAGACAGATTTTGTCCGGGGAAAGCAAGAGTTGGCCTCCAAGGCCATGAAGGAAGGAACCAGCCTGTCTGGGGAATTTGCCGTGAAGAACAACACGCTTGCCGCCAGCTGGGATAAACTTCTGAAGACCATCGCCAATTCCTATGTGAGCGGGGCGGTCACAAAGTTCTTCAAAGAGGGCATTGACTCGGTTTTGGGAATGGTGCAGGCGCTCAATGGTGCTGACAAGGGATTAGCGGGAACCGCCAGAAAAGCAGTTGAGTCTGCCAAGGCAAACCAAATGTTAGCCTCAACCGCAAAGGGCCTTCTGGCCGAATATGAGCGGTTAACCAGAGATGGATCAAAACCAACGATTGAGGAGAAGAAGAAACTAGATATCATCACCCTGAAGCTACGGGACAGTTTCGGGGAAAGTGTCGTGGCCATTGATAAAGAGACCGGCGCTTTGGTTTTAAACAAAGACGCGGTACGGGAAGCTATAAAACAAAAGCTACTTCTCTCAAACCAAACCGCCAGCACCCTGGCATTGCAGGTAGATCAAACCAACCGTGAAATCGGGCAGGCGAAGCAGAGGGCAAAAGCCTTGCAGGATGAGGCAAAGGTCAGGGCTGACATTGCGGAAGATGCGCGTTTACAGGTAGGTACAGGTGCCGCTTATGATAAAAAGCTGGACGAAGAGTACCGCGCCCGCACAAACGAGAAAAGTAAAATTGATTTTAAGGCCAGACAGGAGCTTGAGAAAGCGGCTGCCCTGGAGGAAAAGAGGGCCACGCTTTTAAACCAACTAGCGGAATTAGGGTTCAAGGCCGCTGATGTGGAGAAGTTATTCGCTGGTGCCGTGGAAGACTCAACCAACGCCACAAAGGACAGCAATAATGTCGGTACTGCGGGACTAGCGCTGACGTCTGAACAGATAAAGGCACAATACGAACTGAAGAAGGCTATTTTGGAGGTAAGGGCCGCCAAATTTGAAGACCAGGCTAATGATGAGAGCCTTACCCAATCTCAACGCAATGGCGCCATGGAGCAAGGGGTTACCACCCGCCTGCAGCTGGTAAGGCTGGAGAAGGATTTCCTGCTATCCAATGACAATCTTTTAAAGGAAGAACGGGCCAAAATTGAGATAGAGGCTGCAGAGAAACGCCGGCAGATCATCCTAAAATCAGGAATGGACCTGAAAAAAATAGAGGAAGAAATCTCTAAGCAGCGACTTGAGGCAAAGCGCCATTTAGAAGATCTGGAGACCTCCATCATACAGGATGAGTTTGAGAAGCGCCGGGCCCAGACCCAGCTAAATTACCAGCGGGAAATTGATGACCTGATCAAGCAGGGGAAACTGACGGCGGAAATTGAAAAAGCCCTTAAGGCTAGGCGTGACCAGGAGAATGCCGCCACCGGCAAAGACGAGCGGTCCAAGAAATACAGTGATGACGTTTCAGGCATAGGCGAAAACGTAGAAGCGGCCACCATGGCTGCAGATACCCAGCTTATGCAACAGGAGTATGAGGCGCGCCTTCAGAATGACGCCCTGGCAGAACTGGATGCCGCACGCTGGCATGAGGAGCAGCTGCTGGAGATCAAGCGCAAAGGTCTGGAAGACCAACTGTTACTGGGCCAGCAGAACAAGGCCCTTTCCCTGCAGGAGGAGGCGCTTCTAAATGCGCAGCTGGAGCAGCTTGCTATCCAGAAGAAAGACGCCGCGCTCTATTATGAGCGGGTCAGGATGCAGACCGAGCAGCAGATTCGGGCCCAGAATTATGAGGCAGCTGCACAGACGGTACAAAGCTACGGGGCTGCGGTCCTGAATATCATGGGCGTGTTGGGTGCCAGCGGCGCGGAAATGGCCGGGTTTAACAAGGCCCTGACCTTTGCCCAGATTCTGATTGACACCGCTTCTGCCATCAGCTCCCTTACCGCCAACTCTGAGGCCAACCCTGCCAACTCCGTTTCTTTCGGGCTTGCGGGGGTTGCCCAGTTCGCGGCCGGTTTTGCCCGGATCACCGCCAATATTGCCCAGGCCAAACAGCTTCTATCCGGAGCGCAGGCCCCGCAGGCCCCTTCCTTCTTTTATGGGGGCGCCACCGGGAACGGCAGCATAGGTGCTGGTGATAAATACGGCTCCTTTGCCGGCTTCGTGCACAAAGACGAGTATGTGATCCCTTCCATGATCCGGCGTGACCCGCAGGTAGCCAACTATGAAGGTCTGATTGAGGCCAAGCGCACCGGCAGCAGACCAGGTAGCGTGGCCCAGAGCCAGGCAGAGCAGACTGGTGGTAGTTCTGGATCTATGAAAGAAGTTGCCCAGCTTATGGGTGTTTTAATCCAAGAGCAGCGCTCAAGCAGAGAAGAAATGCGCAACTGGAAGACCCGCCTGAAAGCAGAGGTAGGGTATTTTGACTTCAAGGAAAAAGAGGAGACGGTAAAACAAATACAGGACGAGTCAAGAATCTAATGGTAAATCTATTCGGCGGTAAAAATGGAGAGCAAGAAAATGCTCTTATGACAGCCCTCATAAATGCAGCAGAGGGTGAAGACCACATCTATCAGTATTTAGATGAAACACCTAAAACAAGTTTGATAGTCGAGCTTGTCCAGGAGCTGCACAGGCTAGGCTTTCACATCACTAAAACCTAATATGCTGACTACCCTTCTTTCCCAACCGGATGAGTTAAGCCTGGTGCTTAACCCGGTGGAGTACACCATAGAGAACAACTCACCTGGGGAAGGCGCCGCCTATATGGTGCTGCGCCTCTACCTGGAGACCGAGGCCGGTTCAGAGGAATACGGGTTCGTCTCTGAGTTTGAGGCGGAACGTGACTCCCTGGACCGGGCCACCTTTGACATCTCCCATGACCTGAGGGCCCACCTGCAGCCGCATTTTAACTCCCTGGCTTCCTCTGCCCTGCAGCGGTGCCTGCATACCTGCAAGCGGTTCTACGTGGAATACGGTTTCCGGACTGGACCGGAGGCTTTGGTGGAAGACGTGATGGTGAGCGGGACCATAGGCGGTTACACCTATGAGAACCTGGCGCGGCCTCTACGGGAGCGAAAGACCTACCACCTGCTGATCCATACGGCAAACCTGGCACTGGCCCAAGGCGTGGCATTGCGCTACAACCTACCGGGCGGGGGTGACGTGGACGCCGGACTGCTTTCCTGCACGTCATACAAAGACATGGTCTATGCGGTTTTCACGCCGCCTGCCGCGCAGCAGTTTGCCTTCCAGCAGATTCGGGTACCCAACAACGTGCAGGTGGAGATTTTCACCAACCTGGCCATGCTGGAGGAAAGCCCGGTGCGCTACGCCCTGTTGGGCGGCTGGCACCATACCCAGTTCCCCAACCGAACCACGCCCTTACCCGCTGGGCGGAAGGTGCTGCATGTCACGCCCCCGGCGCAGCGCGTGTATGATGGACAATGGGTACCGATCTACTACATGCCCTTCCAGAATGAGGCTCTTACGATGCGGGTTAAGGTTTACTATAAAGGCGGTGCCATCTATCACTCAGACGTGGCCAAAGGCAACGTGTTCCGCTACCAGCCCGTGCTCCTGCCGTTTTCGGTAGAGCCTTCCGGCCTGCCGGGGTATGCTCCAGGAAAGGAGTACCAGACCATTGAATTGTCACTGAACGGGGTGCTTTACCGCACGCTTTTCCGGGAAGTCTCTAATGCCCCGGTGCTGCGTGAGTTCTATTATTCCAACGGCCTGGGAGGCTATGAGGTGCTGATCTGCACCGGCAAAGGGGAGAACGCCCTGGAGGCCGGTCGGGACCAGGCTACCCGCTACCTGCCCAGCGATTACCGCCCTGAGGAGGGTACTTCCTTTGTGTCTTCCATCAGTGGCAAAACCAAGGGTACCGCAGCCACCGGGTTCCTTTCCAAACTGGAACGGGAGGCGCACCTGGGCCTGTTTCTGGCGAAGGACGTGAAGCTGAGGGTAGGGCAATTGGCCATACCGGTTATCATAGACACCAAAAGCATCACCTACCAGATGGATGGGGAGCATATGGTGGGCTTTGAGTTTGACTACCGCTATGCCTATGAAGAGCAGGCGTTGCACCCGGTTGACAATCCTGCCGCAGTGATCACCGGGGATAGCCTTTTGGTGGTGAATGACAGTTTCCTAAAAATCAAGATATGAACCAACCGCTTAAATTACTGGACCGGCTCTCTTCCCTTCAGGGGAACGAGGTCATTTTAGTGTACTCCCCGCAGCATGACCGCGATTTCGGGGCTACCCTGGAAACGCTCAAAGCCCTGCTGCAGGAAACAGCCGCTAACCCAGGAACCGGGGGCGCAGGAACTGGCCCAGCCAGCGCTGCTGCGGCCTACATATTCCCGCCTGTGGAGAACCTAGCGGCCCTTGCCGCCATTGATACTACGGATGTAACCAAATGGCCGGATAAATGGCTCATCGTGGTGCAGGGCAAAGGTACCTATTACCTGGACCGGGAAAGCGCCGCTACCCCCAACGGGGAGACCGTGGTGGCAGCACCCGTAGGCCAATGGCTGGCAGCCGGCAGTGGGGCCGCGGCCAGTAGCGGGACCGGCGCGTGGGTGCCTGACACGGGCGGTACCTTCAAAGGCGATATTGTGGTACTGGGTACCGTCACCGCCACCAACTTCATCAAAAGCTCAGATGCGCGGATGAAGGAACGGGTTTCCCCTCTGGCCGAGGCCCTGGGACTGCTGGAGCAGGTGTCTTTTTACTCTTATTTTCTGAAAAACAGCCCCAAACAGGACTATGGGGTGCTGGCCCAGGAATTGGAAGAGACCCTGCCACATCTGGTGGAAACGGATGCGGAGGGAATGAAAGCTGTCAACTACCATGCGCTTTCCGTGCTGATGGGCCGCGGCCTGCAGGAACTGGCGGAACGCGTGGCCAAACTGGAGCAGGCGCATGGGCAGGGTTCCTAGGGGAAAGGCCTTCAAAGGCCATAATGGGCAGCCCTTCAGTTCCCTGATCAATCAGGTGGTGACCCAATTGCCGGACCTGGAAAGCGTGGAGGCGGCGGTAAAAGGAACCGTGGCCTCTACGCCGGCCTCTATCCTGGATTTCGCTTCCCTGGTGCAGCAGGCCAACTGGCAGATGCTGGATGAGGCGGAGCCTGGCGTAATTCGCGGAATGGAGCCCACGCAGTACCAGCACTTTGCCGGTTACCCAAGGCCCACCGTCACCGTCACGGCCACGGAAGTAATCACCACCGCGGCGGACGGTTCCCGCACCTGCACCGTCACGGCCACTTTCACGCTCAATAACAAGGTTGGGTTTGACTTCACGCTGAGTTACATCGTGCGCCTGGCCTTTATCCAGTTCACGGAAGATGAAAAGGGAGGGACCACCAGCGGCACGATCTCCATCAACAAATCCTTCTCCTTGCCGGCCGGCCAGCTGTCTGGGGTGCAGCAGACGCAGTACGTGATCCCATCCAACCGGAACCTTAAAACAGGCCAGCATAACCTTCTGCTCAGCAGTTTTGACAGTACCCATTATTACGGGCCGGGTTCCGTGACCGTCACGAGTTGATTTTTTTGTCCTAACCCGTCAGAGGGCAGGGCGGTAGCTTCGGGAGTAATTTATAGGTATGCTCTGGCTTCAGCTTAAGAAAAACGGTTTGTATCACACCCTGGATCTCAGTGAGGATGTTTCCATCCCCTATGAGATTCCCTGTGACCTGCTGTCGCTGGAGTTTCAGGAAGTGGAGCGTACCTACCCTTTTGAGCTTCCGGCCTCCCCCGCAAACGAGGTGTTTTTCGGTCCCATCTCTTCCCTGAGCCGGTCCGAGTATTTCTTCCAGGAGTACGAGGCCATCTTAGGGTATGGGCCTAACGTGCTGAAGAAAGGCTATTTCAAGCTGAGTGATCCCTCAGAGGTATATCAAGGCTTCCTGAAAGGACCCGAGAGTGCCCTATCCAAAGTAAAGGATAGTCTACTGGGGGATTTACTGCCAGGGGTGATGATCAGGGTGTTCTACCGGGAGAAATACCTGGACCGGCATGATGAGCGCGGTCCGGTGGTGTTCCCCACGTTGCTTTTCCCTAATTTCTACGGAAAGAAAGGGTCAGGCGAAGACACCGAGCCGATCCCGAATTTCGAAGAGCCCATGGACGATGTGGGGTTCTTCAATTATTTCCAGTACCTGCCGGCCAAGTATTACGGCCGGAACGTGCTTCCTACGCCCCGCCTTTTGTTCGTGCTGGAGGAGGTTCTTCGGGCCGTGGGGTTTGAGCCCCAGTTCAATTTCAGGATAAAAGACCTGTACCAGGTGCTGCTGCTCTGCCATGGGGCGGCAGACAACCCCTTTAAGGTGTATGCGGAACCTGCCGCAGATGACAGGTTCTACCAGGATATCTTCTTTTCGGAGACCCTGCCCCATATCACTGTCTCTGATTTCTTCCGGAGCCTGCGCATCAATTTCGGCATGAAGTTCACCTACCGCCCCAATGGGGTATGTGAGGTGGACCTGATCCGTGACCTGGTGAAATCCCGAAAATACCTGGACATCACCAAATATGTGGTCCCAGGCTGGAAGCGGCAGGAGTACAAGGCAGACCTTCGGTTCTCTTTCGCCCAGAAGGAGGCAGCCTCGCAGGAGTCTGCACAAGAGCTGGCGCGTATGGTGGAAGGCCAACCGGTGCTTTTTCTGGAGAATCTGCCCATCCCAGGCGTTGACCTGAAAGACCAGTACCGGCTTGTGCTTACGGAAAACCGGTACTATGCCCCGGTTTTTGAGGAAAACACCTGGGCATGGAAACCAACCGAGCAGCGCTACTTTGACGGGTTGGATGGGGGAACCGGCCTAGAGTCAAAGATCACGCCGGCCGATATGGACAATGTGGCGGAAGTCACCTTTGACACCACCGGGGTATGGGATGAGTTGAGCAACGGCTGGATTCTAGACCCGCTCTTTCAGGACAGCAACTTCATGTCAGTCGGGTATGATGAGGGGAAAATCATCTGGCCCGGGGCCTTTGAGAGTGATTATTCACCTTTTGTGTACAGCCGAAACAATAGCATGGTGGTGCTGAACGCCAAAAAAGACGGGGTGTTGGTGCTGGCCCCCGGGGAACCAGTGAATATCCGGGTCACCGTGCGCAAGAAATTCCCTTTCTACGTGCCGGTACTGGAGGAAGGGGGAAGCTCCAATTTCTTTGCCGTCCGCAACAATGACTTTAAGGCGCGCATGGCCCTCTACCATGGCTATACGCCCAGAACCAACCAGAAGGGCAGCACCAAGATGGCCAGTTCCTCCAACTATGACAGCCTGGGGAATAAGGTAAGCCCTTTCTCCCTGCGCTTCAACGGAGATGACGGGTTGGTCTCTTATTTCTGGGAGGAGGCATTGGAAGTGATGGGCACCTCAGAAATTGATAAGGTAGCGGCTCTGTTACCGCTTTCCTTTCTGCAGGGCTTTGACCCCAGGGTGAAGCTGAGAATTAAAAACACCACGTTCTTACCCACTTTACTCCGCTGCTCCCTGACCAATGACGGTCTGCAGCTGGCGAATTTGGAGATGAGGCAGCTGCGGCATAACGGGGTGATGATGGGTGTTGAGATACAAGAAGAGGGGGGCTGGGTGGACTATGACGGCGCGATTGTATCAGATGGGGATGAAGCCATGATTTTAACATAACTACTAGATGGCAAAACAAAGAAGTGCGCCGCAGTTTGTGCATAAGACGGAGCCAGGCAATGATGATTTATTCATTTTCTGGGATAAGGCTACCGGTAAGATGGCCCAGATGACGGTTAGCGAGTTTCTAACCTGGATCAGCGGAAAAGGTGCTGGTACGGTGGTGATTCCTCTCTCTGTGAGCTTGGCACATAGTGATGTGAGCGCAACAGGAGGGACAGACGGCTCCATCACAGCTAATGGGTCTGGGGGAACTGCCCCGTACACTTATAACCTGAATGGAGGGCCTTATCAGGCATCTAACATTTTCAGTGGGTTGGCGATAGGGCCCTATGAAGTAGGTATAAAAGACGCCGCGAATGCTACGGCAAATGCCTCTGTGACCATTGGTCAGCCATCCCAGCCAACTCCCACCCTGAATGCTTACTACGGCTGGAAAGCCACCAAGACAACCCTAACTGCTGCTGAGATACAGGCTGGCACCGGAGTAGCCCACGCCACCGGCGCAGACATCACCGCTGACTATAAAGCCAACACGCAGCCGCAATTCCTTTGGTTCGCTGAGAAGGCCTCAGAGCCGGTAAAGACAAAATGGTACGGCTCAGACGACAACAATGGCAACATCGGTACCGACCAGGACCTGTTCGGCGCACCTATAATTGTGGGGGAATGGCGCTTCTACATCACCGAGTACCAGACCCAGAATACAGAAACGACCATCCAATTCAGAAAAGCCTAAGCCATGTCTAAGACCGTAAACGACAACTTAAAATTCAACACCCCCAAGGCGGCAGATGACCGCACTGGAAAGTTCGCCGGCGGGGCATGGCAGGCCTTCGCGAATGTGGCCGAGGCCATCGCCGCCGTGCCTTTAGCCTACCGGGCGGAAGGGCTTACGGTGCGCATCAAGAACGCATCCGGAAAACCGGTGGAATGGCACTGGTTTGAGGGTACCACCGACAACCACCTGAAGATAAAGCACCCAGAAAAGGAGCAGGTCGCTTTAACCGGCCTAAATCCGGCTTGGGACAGCCAAGACGGCCACACGGCCACAATAAACGCCACGGGTAACATCAACCTGGCCTTCTCTCCTGACACGGTGCCCACCCACTGCCTGCTTGCCTTCTACCCCCAGTCAGCGGCCCTGACCCTTACCGTGACAGGCCCTTCCGGCCCAAAAACCGCAGAGGTGGACCCCGGTGCGGGCAAGCCGACGCTGGTGGGCCTGACCTGGGACGGCACCACGCTTTTCCTGAATTCAAGTTATAAAGCGGCATCTACTACCACCGAGCCGCCAACGGGCAACACCACGCCGGCCGCGCCAACTGCCCCAGTGCAGGATGATGCCTTTGACACCTTTGATTTTACCTATAACCCATCCTTTACGGCTAACTCTGACTATGAGCAGACACTGGACGGGGGAACTACGGTCACGGCATTGACCACCAAACCGATTGTGGTGGGCAACGTGGCGAAGGCAGCGGGACAGGTGGGTGTGCGGGTGAAGGCCGCAACCGGGCGCAATGCCTCCGCGTGGCTGTTAAATAGTCAGCCGTTCACCTTTACAGGGGAAGAGGAACCGCCAACGGGTGAAATAGAAAATACCACATGGTGGAGCCGGTTTGACGTGGGGCAAGGGGTAACCTTAGACGGTTCTTCGGCTATAAGGGTAGATAATTTAGCCTATTCAGCGGCGGGGCCGCATGACCTGCAGCAGGCTGACTTAGCCGCCGCTCCAACCTTTGTGGCGGCGGGTATAAATGGGAAACCCGCCTTGCAGTTCGGCCCCGGCAAATTCATAGGCACCGGGGGTAATTTCCCGGAAGGGTTTGAAACGTTGCCGCGCCCTTTTACCCGCTTTTTAGTGGTTCAATTCCCGACCGTACCTACGGAATTTAAATATATCCTTTCCTTCGGCGGGGCTGGAATAGCAGACTTAGGGCACTTGGTAAGCGGTAAGTTCTTCATCACAGGGGACGGTAACGCGGTGCTATCGGGCAACACGGTTATTGAAGCCAACAAGCCTTATGTGCTGGCCTTGAAGTTTGCCGGGGATGCGGCCAATGATGAAATCAAGGTCAACGGCGTTTCGGATGTAAAAGGGAACGCGGGGGCTAACACGGCATTGTCCGGCGTGGTTTGGGGTAGTCAAGCCTACGGCTCAAATTATCTGATAGCGGAAGGTATGGAGATGGCAGGTTTGCCAACGGCCCAAAAGGAAGCCGCAATTGTAGACGAGTTAAAGGCTAAATATGGGGTCGCTTAAGACGATTATAGTCTTGATGGCAAGAGGGGGGGCTCAGGCCGCCCCGAGTCCTTTGCCTCCTGTCTCTGGAGGGGATAGTGGTCTAAGTTTATATGATTTAATGATTTCTTCGATGGTAAATTTAAAGGATTACTGTGTCGGCGACGGTGTAACAAATGATGCCCAAGGGCTCATAAACGCGATCGCAACCGGCAAGGATGTGTATGTTACCCCCGGCTATGAGTTCCTGATCAGCAACAACCTTGACTTCGGAATCCCGCTGCAACAGTATCAGCGGATTATCGGTGCGGGGCGCAGGAGTGTCCTGAAGGTAGACAACAACAACCGGGGTATTCACCTGGAAAGGTTCTGCGTGGCCAGGGACTTCCTGATGAGGGGGTCTGGAAAGAATGTAACCGATA